>JBPRGH010000041.1:0-246688 GCA_051418055.1 Candidatus Cyclobacteriaceae bacterium M2_1C_046
ACAGAGAAGTTAAGCTCGCCAGCGCTGATGGTACTGCAGTAAAATGTGGGAGAGTAAGTCATTGCCAGACCTTTTAATAAAGCCCCTTTCGAAAGATTGGGGCTTTTTTTATGCCCATTATTTTTTATTTATTTATGCTAAGCCCTTTTTGTTATGTGAGGACACAGAATAAGGGGAGAGGGCACAGACCAAAGAAGGTGATTATTTATTGCGTTGCAAACGCAAAACTAATTCATCCTCGTTACCCGCTATACAAAACGAAGACGAGAGGTTTGAGTAATAAATGAATGTTGAATCAACAGTCTCAAATCTCAAATCTCATATCTTACATCTAAAAATCACACAGGAAGTACAATAGTAAATTTAGACCCTACCCCTTCTGTGCTTTCCACTTCAATTTTACCGCCATGCCTGGTGATAATTTTATCACTAATGTATAAACCAAGACCTAAACCTCCTATACTTTTTGTTGCTTCTGTTCTGTAAAACCTGGAGAATACATTCTTTAGCTCATTTACAGGTATTCCCGTGCCATGGTCTTCTACTGTACATAGCACATTAGAATTATTTACATTTAAAAGTACATTAATTTCTGTATCCGGGGGTGAATATTTGGCTGCATTTGAAAGAAGATTAAAGATCACCTGATGAATCTTTCCTCTGTCACACTTTATGGATTTTCCTGTAGCTCCTTTAATTGAAATATGATGATCTGTATTTTTTATTTGCTGGAAATCCTTTATGCTTTCCCTTACAATTTCATCAAAATTTTCAATGCTGTACTCAAATTCCATTTTACCGGAATCTATTTTGGATACATCGAGCAGTTCTCCTATTAATTTATCAAGATTATCTACCTGCTGATCTATTTTAGTCAAATAATTTTTTAATGTTTTATCTTTATCTACATTTTCATGTTGAAGAGCCAGGTCTGAATAAGCTCCGATTATGGTAAGAGGAGTTTTTAATTCGTGGCTGGCAATATTTAAAAAAGTATCCTTACGCTGTTCTGAAGCTTTTTGCTCATTTATATCCGTACAGGTACCTATCCATTTTATTATCTGTCCCTCATTATCCCTAACAGGAGTAGCCCTTGTTAAAAACCACCGGTAATTTCCTTCTTTCAGTTTTATTCTCTCCTGAACTTCATATTTTTCACCTGTTTCAACAGATTGTTGCCATCTCTTCATACTGGATGGAGCATCTTCAGGATGTATATAGTTTTTCCAGAGCTCCTCTAAACGGATATGTTCTATCCCCGCTTCTACCTGAAAAACCTGATTTTGCCTTATCAACTCTCCCTCACTATCTGCTATCCATGCCAATTGAGGTATTGATTCAAATAGCATCTCAGATTCAATTTCAGCAATTTCCCTCTGCGTCATTTCATCTTTGAGCTGCTGATTTGTAACTGATAATTCTTCATTTATAGTACTAAACTCCTCATTTGCAGCTGCTAATTCCTCATTTACAGCTTCTAATTGTGTTGTCCTTTCATAAATTATCTTTTCGAGTTCTTCAGGACTTTTATATTCCATCACTTTTGGAGTAATCCTCACCAGGGCAAAAACAGTCGCTATAGATACCGCAGCAGTAATAAACCTTATAAAAGCACTGAATTTATAAACCGGCACCCAAAATATTAATGCATCTATTAAATGAGTTAAACCACAGGCGAAAATAAACAGGCTGAATAAGAGAAAAATCCCGGGAAATGGGAGCCCTGCACTTCTCTTTCGATAATAGAACATAGCAAGTACAATTGGAATTGCAAAATAAGCAGCCCATATACCAACATCAGAGAGAATGTAGAACCAGCCATGGAACTCCGACCACTCTCCACAATACCATCTCGCAGGCCATAGACTTGTATCAAAAAGGCTTGTAAAAAATTCCTGTACCTGTACAGTAATGGAAGCCTCTGCTAATTCGTTAGCGGATGATACGTCTTCAGGATGCCCATTACAATGGGTACTACTACATATAATATTTTTTAAGTCTTTATTTTGTTGTGCAGATGCTTTATGTGCATCTATGAGTATTATAAAAACGCCAAGACAAATGAAACGTATTATTTTTTTATAGCCCATATTTTTAATAATATACTTCTCCAGTTAATGTAAATATATGGAAAACCACAATAGAAAATTCAGAAATATTTATACACCTTAAAACTTTTATATATTCCTTCAGGCCTTGTTATATTTGCCTGAAAGTAAAAATCCTCTTCGTGAAGAAATTCCTCATAATTTTTATTATCTCATTATTAGCTGCAGCCGGTTATTACTTTTATACTGATTATTATAATAAAGAAACCTTTGATCCCTGGCAGCTTGTGCCGTCTAATTCAGCCATTGTAGTTGAAGCAGAGAATGCTGATGCCGCATTAAAGCAGATTTTAGAAACTGATTTAGGAGCAGAGTTGAAAAAAACACCTGCTTACAATGATATCCAGCTCTTCTTTAATGCTCTGGATAGTTTATCAGCTTTTGAAAATGGCAGTAAGATCTTATTAGCTAGCTCATTAAAATTATCATTTGTACCTGTCGCTCAGGATCAGTTTGAGATCTTGTATGTTTTACCTGCTACTGATCCGGAAATACAGAAGGTAATATCAACAATTAACTCCTCATTACAAACAAGCGAAAATTATAATGTTAGTGTTAGAAATTATTCAAATCAACAAATAAAAGAGGTTAAGGAAATAGGTAAGGATATATCATTTTCTTTTTTCTTCTATGAGAACCATTTAATTGCAAGTAAATCATCGTTTCTCGTCGAATCGGTTATACGATTACTTGATGAGGATGGCAAGCAGGATTTCAGGAGTAAGAACAGTAAATTATTCACACTGCCTTCTTTAACATCTGATGTAGCAAATATTTATATTAATTATCCACAGCTCTCAAAATGGTTAAAAACTTTTGTTAATCCATCCACTACCTCTTTTTTTGATCCGTTAGCTGAGGTGGATGGCGGTGTAGCGTTGGATCTGTCTATCAGTAAGAATAACTATATCTTTAATGGATTCAGTGTATCTTACAATAATGCTGATCTTTTTCCTAAGCATAAAGACCAGCTTCCGGGAAAAATTAATTCGATAAATTTTATTCCGGCAAGTAGCCAATATGTCTGGACACATAATTTTTCAAATAGTAATGATTTTGCAGGAGATATATCAAAATGGATTGGTAATGAGCTGAGCTTGATCGCTCTACCTTCGTTAAATGAGGGAGAAACGTCTGATCTTCTTTTAATAGAAGCGAAAGATCCTGGCGAGGCACTTAATTATTTTAATGTGCTGGCTGAAAGGGCATCAAAGGAAGATACTGTTTATCGGGAATATTATGCCGGTTACCCTTTAACTGAAATTATTCCGTTGGAATGGCCTCAAAAATCACTCTCAAGATATACCCCAGGTTCTCAAAATTTCTTTACAATAGTTAATAATTTCATTGCCGTAAGCAATAATCTGGAGACGCTTAAAATCTTAATAGAGGATATTGAAAACGAAAATACATGGGGAAAGAACCTTGATCTTCGGAAGTATATCCAATTAGGTCTGGAGGAAGTAAATATGAGTTTGATTGTACATCCGGAGAATTACTGGAGATCTCTATTATATAATGCGAATGATCATTGGCAGGAGAATTTTCAGGAATACAGCAAATTCTTCAAAGGTTTTGTAATAAGTGCTTTTCAGATCAACAGGTTAGAAGATAAATATTATACTTCGGTATTATTTGGTTATGAACCACAGGAAAATTTAGCGCAGGGAAATCGCTCCTTAGATACCCGTTTTTCAGAATCTTTTGATCAGCCTTTGTATTCACAACCATTTGTACTTAAGAGCCATGTAAGTACCCAGTTTGAGGTACTTGTCCAGGATGAGGAAAAGAATTTAATACTTATGGACTGGGATGGGAATAAGTTGTGGCAGGATTCAATCCCCAGCTATATTAATACTGATGTGCACCAGATCGATTATTATAAAAATGAAAAGCTGCAGTATTTTTTTACCGGTGAAAATAAGGTTTTCGTAGTTGACCGCAATGGAAACGACGTTGAGGATTATCCTATATCAGTGGGTGAGAGGGATATTGAATTTTCTCAGGTCATCGATTATGATAACAGCAAAAACTACCGCTTTTTGTTGGCTGATGACCAGGGTTCTGTCTATTTAATTGATAAACATGGCAAAATCCTTGATGGATGGGATCCTAAAAAGCTTCAGGGAGCATTAAGCCAAGCCCCATTCCACACCCGCATCAGAGGAAAGGATTATATAGTGGTGATCCAGGAACGAGGATTGGTGCATCTGCTGAACCGCAGAGGAGAGCACTATGATAATTTTCCTATTGATCTTGAGGAACGTATAACCGGAAAAACCTTTCTACAAAAAGGTACTGATGCCAAAGGTTCCGAGCTGCATCTGGTAACTGAAAACGGGAGATTAATAAAGATTAATCTTGAAGGAAGAGTAGTAAGCAAAGAAAATCTCTACAGGCCAACGCGTGAATCAAAATTTTATCTGATACCTGAAGCTCAAAACAAGACATATATAATTGTAAGGGAGGGTCTTAACAGAATAGCTGTATTAAATGAGAAAGGGGAAAGAAGATTTGAGAAGGATTATTTATCTCTGGACCCATTAGAGATCCAATATTATTATTTTGGATCAGGAAAAGAAATCATTGGTATCACAGACCAGGAGCAGCAATTCACTTACTTATATAATGAATCGGGCGATCTGATAAATAACAGGCCAATAAACAGTGCTGAGCCGGTGGCTATTTTGTACTTTAACGGTACAAAGCAATTTCATATATTCAAAGTGTACAACAATACATTATCTTCTTTAACCTTTTAACAAATGAAAAAGGTACAACTTTCATTACTTTTTACTATTCTTTTTCTGCCTGTAATTGCGCAGGAGGATACATTGATATATAGTCTGTCCTCTCCATATCAGACGGTGTTAACACATTTAAAATTTCTGCAGGAGGATCATTACTATCCTCAAATAGCGGCAAAAACATTAAATCCTAATGAAATAGTAAGTGAAGAACAAGCTCAGGAGCTGGCCATAAAGCTGAAACAGGTATTGGATGGCAAAGGTATTTATATTGACCTTGATGATATACCAAATAATCCGAATTATAAAGATACTGTTATCAACAGGCACAGGTACTATCTCACATCACAGCTACCGGATCTTTACCTTCAGAAGTATGGAAATAAATGGTATTACTCAGGAAGGACAATAACTAAAATTGATGAATGGCATAGTGAGGTTTATCCTCTAGGTACCGATAAGCTTCTTGAGATAATGCCACAGATGGGGACCCAAAAATATTTTGGGCTTTACACCTGGCAGCTGATGGGGATCCTAATAATCATCATTCTGTGCTTTATCCTGCATAAGATATTCACTTATTTTATAGAAAAGCTGATCATTAAGGTACTGGTTAATATGGGTTATAAAAAACTGGCCCATGAAGTTATTTTACCTGTTGCAAAGCCTGTAAGTATACTGATCATTTTTCCGATATTAATTCTACTGGTGCCGGTACTACAGTTGCCGATCACCATGAACAGGTATGTAATACTTACACTAAGGGCAATCTGGCCGATTTTTGCTATTGTATTTTTTTACAGGCTGGTCAATGTGTTCAGCCTGTACTTTGAAAGAGTGGCAGAGAGAACCGAAAGCACCCTGGACGATCAGCTGGTACCACTGGTTCGTAAGGTGCTGAAAACATTTGTTGTTATAGTTGGAGGATTGTTTATACTGGATAACCTGGAAGTAGATATAATGGGCATTGTTGCCGGGTTATCAATCGGCGGACTTGCTTTTGCCCTTGCGGCCCAGGATACCATAAAGAATTTTTTTGGTTCACTAATGATATTTATAGACCGTCCTTTCCAGGTAGGGGACTGGGTAACGTCAGGAGATGTGGATGGAACGGTAGAAGAGGTAGGTTTCAGGTCAACCAGGATCAGAACTTTTAGAAATTCTGTCCAGTATATCCCTAACGGGTTGATTACAAATCAATCAGTAGATAACCATGGGCTAAGGAAGTACAGAAGGTTTTTTACACAAATTGCCCTGACATATGATACTCCTCCTGCAGTTATTGAAGTTTTTGTGGAAGGCTTAAAGGAAATTGTACAAAAGCACCCTCTGACAAGGAAGGACTACTATGAGATACATCTGAATGAAATGGGCAGCTCTTCTTTAAATGTTATGTTTTATATATTCTTTGAAGTACCCAGCTGGTCAGATGAATTGCGGAGCCGTCATGAGGTGTTGCTTTCAATAATAAGACTGGCTGAGGAGTTGGGTGTTAATTTTGCATTCCCTACGCAAACGCTGCATATGGAAACCTTTCCTGAGAAAAAACCGAATTCACCAGAGTATATTACTGATCAGATAGCATTAAAGGCAAAACTTGAAGGTTATTTAAAGAAGTAGAATTAGAGAATTGAATTTATAAAATTTTCAATTTCCTCATAGCATAATCGTAGCTCCTCTTCAGTTATAACATAAGGAGGGACCATATAAATAACATTTCCGATAGGCCTCATTAAAATATCTTTACTTAAGAAGTGGTCATAGATCTTATCTCTGAGAGTATTGAAATAAGATGTTTTCGATTCGCTTTTTAACTCTATGGCCAGTATAGTCCCAAGAACTCTGGAATCTTTAATGCTATGATGTAATTTTATTTTTTCATGAAAAGCCAGATGGTTTTTATTGATCATTCTGATCTGCTCCAGGCACTCAGAGGTTATTAAAAGATCAAAACTTGCATTTGCTGCCGCACATGCTAACGGATTTGCAGTATAGGAATGGCCATGATAAAAAGTTTTAAGTTTTTCATCCGTATCGAAAGCTTTCACCAGCTCCTCTGAGCATGCAGTAATACTCATGGGTAGATATCCTCCTGTCAGACCTTTTGATATAGCAATAATGTCCGGTTTTTGGGTCAGGTGATCTGTAGCAAACATTTTTCCCGTACGGTAAAAGCCTGTAAAAACCTCATCAGCTAAGCACAAAACATCATATTGATGGGCTATGGAAATCAGCTTATCCAAAAGCTCTGCAGAATACATGCGCATACCAGCAGCACCCTGAACAAGCGGCTCGAAAATGAATACGGCTACCTCCCCCGAAGCTACCTGCTGTTCAAATGTTTTTAGAATATCCTCTTCATTGTTTTTATCAGGAAAAGGAAGGGCAATGACATCAAATAGATAAGGCTGGAAGGGAGTTGTAAAGGCATTACGATCACCTACACTCATAGCGCCAAAAGTATCACCATGATAGGCACCTTCCCAGGCAATTACTTTTCGTTTATTTTCAAATCCTTTGTTGTACCAATATTGTATTGCCATCTTTAATCCTACCTCTATGGCTGTGCTTCCGTCATCGGAGAAAAATAATTTTTTCATTTTGGAGGGAAGAACATTAATTAATTTTTTGGTGAGCTCTATGGCTGGCGGATGGGTGAAACCTGCGAAAATTACATGTTCCAGCTCATGGGCCTGATCTGCAACTGCCTTCGAAATGAAAGGATTTGAATGGCCATGAAGATTTACCCACCAGGAGGAGATAACATCCATTATCTTTCGTCCGTCGTTAGTATGCAGATAGATGCCCTGCCCTTTTACTACATTTAAAGATTCAATGGCCCTAAGTGAGGTAAAAGGATGCCAGATATGATCCTGATCTATTTTTTTATCTTCTGCTGATCTTTTTTGCATATCTATCAATGGTTTCTGCATCAATCTTATCTTCCGGATCCAGGCGGAATAAGACAGGGGCTTTAAAATAATTTTGAATAATATTTTCAGTTGAAGGGGTAGGCGGACCATTAAATACCAGGTGATTTACTTCAATTCCACGGTTATTTAGCGCCTCAAGTGAAAGCAATGTGTGATTTATGCTTCCCAAATAAATGTTGCTTACAAGCACAACCTGACAATTAAACTTTTTAATGAGATCGATCATGAGGTGCTCTTCATTAAGCGGTACCATTAAACCTCCGGCCCCTTCTATTATTAAAGGTCGTTCAGATTGAGGGATTTCAAAATCAGTGAGTTTAATCCGCTTGCTTTCAACTTCAGCAGCATGATGTGGAGAAGCAGGGGTCTGAAGAAAATATTTTTCAGGATGGATCTTTACTGTACCACCTGTAATTTTTCTTATAGTTTCACTATCGGTAGGCTTGCCACTTTGAACAGGTTTCCAGTAATCATATCCCCATGATTTAGCCAAAATTGCTGAGACTACAGTTTTTCCACTGTCTGTGCCAATTGCCGTTACAAATATATTTTGCATTAGAAGGATTATCTCTTTTTTTACAGATGCAAACATACCGCCCTATTGTCAGGACAAAAAGAAAGCCGGTGAAAAGAATTTCACCGGCTTCTAAAAAAAAAGGGATAATTAAAAAATAATTATTTAATTACCAGCACCTTAAAAGTACCAGTTCCAAGGTTCTTTGATGTATTATTAGCATTAAATATGGCTACCTCTATTTGGTTATTATTTCTTACATAACCTGACAGCAAGCATCCTTGTAGAGGATTTGAGTATGATGCTACCACGAAATCTCCCGGTGCTACACCTTGTAAAGTTACTTGTTGAACAAAATTAGTTCCCGCAAGTATTGTTCCTACAGTTACAGGTTCTGTTTCCTGAGTATTTACACCTTGTACACCTGAAGAAATGGTAATTCCACCAGGAGTATTATTTACTATAATACCTGTTCCTGCTGCGATATTTCCTAATACCGGATCGCCACCTGTTACACCAATTGGAATTTGGCCATCAGTAGCCTGTCCAAGAGAACGAAGAGAATCTTTACCACTACCTATTAACAGGCTGCTTTGAACCAGGCTATCTGTACCTGTTCCCCCATTTTCCACCGGAAGAATACCAGTTACTTTGGCCGTAAGATCAATAGTCGAATTGGCTATATCTTCATTTACTATTGTGCTGTTAAGTATCTCATCAGAAGTTACTGCACCAGTATTTATATCTTCAGCTAATATCTCTTCATTAAGAATTTTAGCTGTTGTTATAGCATCATCAGCGATATCATCCGTATAGAATGAATACGGAACCGCCATTAGCTCCTGCAAACTTACTAAACGGAAACCACCGCCTTCAATAGCTATTTCTACTTTTAAAAATTGATCTGCTTCGATCCAGGAGATCTCCATCATTGTAGAATTTGTGCTTTCAGCTGTTACTTCACCCTGACCTATAACCAGTGAAAATAAACCATTTTCATTGGTAATAACATCATTATGTTCCTCCTGATAATAAATAGGACCATCGATTCCGCTTAAGATGGTAAATCGTACGTCAATGCTCTTATTAAAAAGAGGCTTTCCGGTAATATCCATACCTACTATTTCCTGTCCATCTTCGTCAATAGCTACTGCCTGATAATTGATGCCTTCAAGATTTCCTATCTGTTGCGCAATTAAAGCATTGCTACCAGATAAAAAGAATAATATGAAAAATATTTTGTAAAGTTTATTCATGATTTTAATGTTTATTTAATTGAAAATGAAAGACCTAAAGAAAGGGAATAGCCAATATTATGAGATTCCTGGGCACTATCCTCACCTTCCAGGTTTTGTAATCCCCTCATGTAATTAAACTGTGTGTAAGCTGATATAAAATCAGATAATGTTAATTGTACACCGGGGGATGCGAAGATGCCGTAGTCATTGTTTTCAACAACATTTAGATCTTTTATATCAAAATCCTCATTGTTAATAGTTTGAGTTGCTTTCAATAAAAAAGCATAATAAGGTGAAATTACCAGATATGGCCTAAACCTTCCTTCACCAAACATATAACCTAAACCGAGTTTAACATCAGCGTATTGAAAGTCCCAGCTATAGTTGGTTTCATCGATAACTGTAGTGGCACCTGCGTTACGCATTCCTATATTACCACGAATGATAAAGCCATCTTCATACTGATATCCGATGCTGTAAAAGCCTGAAAAATTACCATCATAGATATCCTGTTCATTCCCCTGGGAATCGGTAAAATCAAAAGAGGTGTAAGCTTGTGAAGCATCAATTGTTAAACTTGATTGTGCCATTAAGGTATTGCCTGCTAAAAGCAAACCTATTATAAGCATAAATGCTTTTAGTTTAATGTAAAATTTTGTCATGTTGCTATTGGTTGATTATAAATTTTGATGTGTAACTGTTTTTTTCACTGTCTGTCAGTGAAATTAAATAAAGACCCTTAGGCCAGTTATGACAGCTGATGTTGTATTCTCCAACACCTGAGATGTTTTCATTTAAATAAACTTTTCCGGCAACGTCAGTAATTTGCACGGTGGCTCCATTTAATTCCTCAGGTATTAATAGAGACAGGTTACTCACAACTGGATTTGGATAAATCTCTAATTGTAAATTTTTACCCATTCGATCATCCTGTATCACTGTAAATAAAAATTTCGATTGCTGGAAACCAGGACTTATGGTTACCTGCTGATCAGAATAACTTACAGTTGAATAAGGTTGTCCTACCGTTTGCTGAATAGTAACAGTCCCTACTTTGGAAGATGATCCATAGCTGGAAATGGATTGTCGTTCTATAGATTGTGCATTAATCTGAAAGACCATTCCCAATACTATGGCCAATGCCATTAGCATGGATCTTGGATTTTTGTTTTTCATAGGCTTTTTGTTTTTTAGTGATATATGCATGGAACAGATTAACTCCAAAAACTCCTACCTGTAGAAGTTAGAAAATCTGAATGCAGGATTGATTTTTTGAGATAAAAAAAGCCGGCAAATTTCTTTACCGGCTCATTATTTTTCTTAAAAACTGTCTTTTACACCAATGCGATAATAAGTGCAATAATGATAAACAAAATGATCATCGCCCAGAACCATACGCCAATAGCAACAGCTGTTCTTCCGGCTTCTTCCTCCGCTTCCGGAGTAGTTGTATAGTATTCACGATACCTTCTCCTGTCTACCCTTGAAGGTGTGGCTGCCGCTAGCAACAGCGCAAATAATAGGCCGATAATAAAGAAGTCAAACCAGGCAATGCCCCAGTAGACTGGCCCGTAAGGATCAGTTGCTATTGCTGCAATCCAGATAATAAAGAACAGCACCAGGAAGAAAGCCCAAAAGGAGCCCCAGGGTCCAGTGGATTTAAATCCGTAATAAAAGATAGCACCAATAACTAAAGCAATTACAATAGCACCAATAATTTCTGCCCATTCCATAGTATGTAACTCTTTGATTTACAATATGAACAGTGAATTAAGGGAGATGTTAATTAAAACTTTTTTAGTTTAATAACTGAATAGGGTCAGCCAGTAATATTTCAAATTAGTATTTTATTACTTCCAAATTAGTTACAAATCAACTAAGTTTATAGTTGATGAGAAGTTTAATATTTTTATTATTCATAATTCTCTTCAGTTCCTGTGTGGATCATGAGGAGGAAGGTATCAGGTTATTTGAGGAACAGGAATATGAGCAGGCAGCTTATCATTTTGATCGTGCGCTTAAGCTTGATCCTGACAATTGGTTCCTAATATATAATCTTGGACGATGTAAGGCCGAGCTGGAGCTGTATGATGAGGCAATAAAATTATTCACGAGAAGCCTTTATCTAAATGAGAAGCTTACGGAAGCTTTCGTTGGTCGCGCCAGCTGCTATTATGAAAAGGAGGATTTTAAGAGTGCTTTGATCGACTTTAATAATGCATTAAAGCTTGATAAAAATAATGTGAGCGCATTGTATGGCCGTGGAAGATCTTATATGAAGAACCTTGAATATTATGATGCAATAATAGATCTGAATAATGTAATAAAGCTTCAACCGGAACATATATCTGCCTATTACCAAAGGGCAGTAGTGAGGGCAACATTAAGAGATAATTCCGGTGCACTTCGTGATATAAATCATGTCATCCTCAACAATAAAGATTTTGCAAAGGCTTATTTTAATAGGGGAGTGATCTATCAAAGGATGTACCGCTATGCTGATGCGATAAAAGATTATAATAAAGCGATTGAGCTAGAGCATCAAAATGAAAGGATATATGTAAGACGGGGGGTTTGTTACTTTCGAACAGGAGCTCAGAAAAAAGCCTGTGAAGACTTTAAATTTGCAGCTGATTTTAATAAAGAATTTGCGGAAAGGGTAGCGGATAAATATTGTGTAAAAGGATAAAGAAAATACTGGCTCGCCTTTAAAAATTAATTAAATGTGCAACTAATTTTTTTATCTCATCGGCATTATTAAAAGCATGAATACAGATCCTTAGCCTTTCAGCTCCTTCAGGCACAGTAGGAGAAAGGACAGGGCGGATATCAAATTTATTATACTGCAATCTTGCCGCTGCTTCTTTTACATTTTTATTCCCAGGAATGATAATAACCTGAATAGGAGAGTTGCTTTCTTTTAATAAGTGGGAGGTATTTTTTATCTGCTGTTTAAAGAGTACAATATTTTTATTAAGCTTTTCCCGTAGCTCCGGATGCTGGTCCAGGTAATTTAAATTAAACATTATCTGATGTAAAGAATGCGGCGGTAACGCAGTAGTATAGATAAAAGGGCGTGCGAAATTAACCAGGTAATCTTTGACCAGATTACTGCCTACAAAACATGCACCATGAGCTCCATACGCTTTACCGAAAGTATAAAGCCTGACCAGTAATGCCGGATGATCTTTAAATGCAAATGAAATTCCCTTTCCATCTATTCCGGTTACCCCTCCGCTATGCGCCTCATCAATGATCACCCCTGCCTGATAATTTTCAGCTAAATCTAAAAGACCTTTTAAGGGTGGCTCGTCACCATCCATTGAATAAATCCCTTCAATAATAATATATTTATTGCCTGAGGCTCCTTTTAGCTTCTTTTCCAGGTCATAGAGGTCATTATGCCTAAATGAATGATGTTTTGCTAAAGATAATCTCAAGCCATCCTTAATACTAGCATGTGAAAGCTCATCATATAAGATCGTATCACCACGTTGAGGTAAAGCTGATAGCAAGGAAAGATTAGCCTGATAACCGGAATTTAACAATAAAGCGCTTTCTCCTTGAAAATAATTGCTTAAAAACTCCTCACACTCATGGTGTGTACTTGAATCCCCTGTTAAAAGACGGCTACCCGTTGCTCCGGATGAGAAATCTTCCTTTATAACCAATTTAGCAAGACCCAGGTAGTCGTTGCTGGCAAAATCAATCATACCGGATCTTTCCCCAGGCAGCTCACGGATCAATCCTTCTTCTTTTCGCTTATTCAGCTTTTTAGTAAACCAGGATTCCCAGTACATTTACTTTTTACCTCTCATTTGCTCTAGCTGGTCCCATAATTCTCCGGGTATATTTTCCAGCATGTTAAATTCACCGGCACCTTTTAGCCACTCTCCACCATCTATGGTTATTACTTCACCATTCACATATGCAGAATAATCTGACATCAGGTAAGCCGCAAGATTAGCCAACTCCTGGTGCTCACCAAAACGCCCAACAGGTATTTTATTTTTAGGGTCAAACATTTTAGCCACATTTCCGGGAAGAAGCCTGCTCCATGCTCCTTCTGTAGGGAATGGTCCGGGAGCGATAGCATTGCTGCGTATCTTGTACTTCGCCCATTCCACAGCCAGAGAACGGGTCATGGCCAAAACACCCGCTTTGGCGCAGGCCGAAGGCACAACATATCCTGAACCTGTCCAGGCGTAAGTGGTAACTATATTTAAAAAAGTGCCGGGAAGCTTCTGGTCAATCCAGTGTTTACCGGCAGCAAGTGTCATGTTATATGTGCCTCTCAGCACGATATCTATAATAGTATCAAAAGCGCGGGGAGAGAGCCTTTCGGTAGGGCTTATAAAATTTCCGGCAGCATTATTCAGTACCCCATGAAAATTCCCATAGGTATCCACCGTTTTTTTCAGCATTTCATCGATCTCCTCGGTCTTACGGATATCGCATGCAACGGGTAGTACTTTGCCCCCGCATTTTTCCTCCATCTCTTTGGCGGATTTTTCAAGTACTTCCATTTTGCGGCTGGTTATCACCAGGTTAGCTCCTAATTTCAGGAAATACTCGCCCATAGATCGTCCCAGGCCGGTTCCGCCGCCGGTAATGATAATCACCTTATCCTTGAGAGAATTTTCTTTTAACATGCCATTATCCATTTTCATCAATGTTTAAATTTCACTTATATTCGTGGTGTAACAAAAATGTATAAAAAAATGATTAAAACATTCGGATACGCTGTGATAGTTGGAGTGATGATGATGAGCTGTGTCTCACAAAAGAAATACAATGAATTGTTGACCGACAGGGTGCAGACGGAATCAGATCTTGCAGAATGTGAATCTAATCTTAATGCGGCAAGTGCTAAAATAGCAGAAATGGAAGCTGAAATAAAGCTTTTGAAGGAGGATACAACCGCAACAGGAGAGGAGCTGAGGCAAACAGAAGCTGAACTTGCTGAGCTTAAGGAAGAGCATAAAAAGCTGGAAACATATTATAATAATGCACTTAGTAACAGTGGAAAACTTAATAAGGATCTTGCCGAGCAGCAGCAACAGCTGATGGTGATGCGGGAAAACCTTGAAAAGGAAAAAACCAGGAATGAACAATTGAGTGCAGACCTGACAGAGCGGGAAAAGAAAGTGGAAGAAATGGAGGCTATTCTGAAAGCCCAGGAGCAAGCTGTTGCAAAACTTAAAGAGAAAATCAATAATTCTCTTTTAGGATTTAAGGGTAGCGATCTTTCAGTTGAAGTTAAAGATGGAAAGGTATATGTTTCACTTGCAGAGCAGCTGCTTTTCGGATCAGGAAGTACAGTGGTAGATGCAAATGGTAAAAAAGCATTACAGCAGCTGGCAAATGCCATAAAAGGGCAGACAGACCTGCGTATTATGGTTGAAGGTCATACAGATGATGTGCCTATCTCCGGGACATCAAAATATATGAAGGATAACTGGGACCTGAGCGTTATGCGCGCTACTTCTATAGTAAGGATCTTAACAGATGCCGGTGTTGCTCCTGATCAGGTGATTGCTGCAGGTAAAGGAGAATTTTCGCCGGTAACAACAAATGAAACTAAAGAGGGTAGAGCAAAGAACAGGAGAACGGAAATTGTGATCACACCTGACCTCAGTGAGCTATTCAGGTTGATAGAAGCGAATTCTACTGCCGGAACCAATTAAGGAGATTTGAGAATTGAGAATTAAGATGTGAGACACGAAGCGCAGCAAACATTCAAGAGGGGATGTTTAATAATTAAAAATGGAGGATTGCTTCAAAAGTTGAGGTAATCCTCCATTTTTTTATGTGCTACTCATGAGCCAATGCATTTACCGGATTGGTTTTGGCGGCTTTTAAGGATTGAACGCTTATAGTAATGATAGCGACAATCATAATAGCGACTCCGGGAAGAAGGAAATACCAGAAGCTAAGGTCTATCTGATAAGCAAAATTTCCAAGCCACTCTTTAATTACATAATTAGCAACAGGAATGGCTATTAGAAAAGAAATAATAATAAGCTTAAAGTAGTCTTTCGAAAACAACACAAGGATCTGGCTTACATTAGCGCCCAATGATTTTCTGATACCTATTTCTTTTGTTTTTTGACTGGCAGTAAATGCAGACAGTCCGATGAGGCCGAGTAAGGAGATAAAGATACAGATAAAAGAAAGCACCATGATGAGCTGGTACTGCAGCTGATCTGCCTGGTATTGTTCGTAAAAAGCCTGGTCCAGGAAGGAGTAGTCAAATGGATGAACAGGATCGAATTTACTCCATTCTTTACCAATAAAATCCAATGTTTGCGGCAGATCGTTACCAGTCACCTTTACCAGAATATAATTTACATAATCAGGATTATAGATCATGACCATAGGAACGATGTTATTATGGAGTGAGGTGAAATTAAAATCTTTTAGTACTCCGACTACCTGACCCATATTTTCATCATGAAAATAAGTTAAATTTTTACCCACTGCACCTTCATCCCAACCAAGGGCACGTTTGGCGGCTTCATTGATGATAAAAGAATAACGTATTTCTGATTCACTTCCTTCTATAAATGCTCTTCCTTCCTCTAGTCCTATTCCTAAAGTATTGATTAAACGGTCGCCCACATAGATTGTCTTAAACTGCTGCTGAACCATGCCCTGTTCTTCATCTTCAACTTTAAATACCTGATCAAATAAACCATTGCCGGGAACACTTGAAGAGGTGGTAAATGCAGCAATATTTGGATTTTGAAGAAGCTGATTTCCGTAATGGTTGATTTGATCAACCGATGTTTGAGATTTTATAGGAAGGACCACTACATTATTTTTGTCAAAGCCAATATCCTTCTGATGTAAAAAATTAATCTGCCTTTCCATGATCACTGTACAGATAATCACTGTAAGGGAAAGAAAGAATTGAAAACCAATTAATGATTTCCTAATCCATCCGCCACCAAATTTTATGGTTTTATTACCTTTCAAAGCTTCAGTGACAGGTATTGATGGTATATATAATGCGGGATAAATTCCCGATAGCAGGCCTATAAATAGGGTAAGTATGAAAATGCCAACGAGAAGTATTCCATTATCGATAAGATTAAATTCCAGCTCTTTGCCTAAAAGATTATTGAACCCGGTGAATTCGATAATGTAATAGCTTAAACCTATCGCAAGTATCATGGATACAAAAGCCATCAGCAGGGCCTCGAAAAGTACCGCTCCAAAAAGCCTGAATTTTTGTAAGCCAAGTACTTTTCTAACTGCCATTTCCGACGTTCTTTTTGTAGCTCGGGCAGTTGACATATTCATATAGTTGATGCATGCCAGCAGGATAATAAAGATTCCTATAGCTATGGATGCGTAGAGATAGTTTACATCTCCTTTAGGGAAATCACCATCTTTTGTGCTGTAAAAATGTATATCTGCCAATGGCTCCAATAGCGGAGTTACTTTACCATCTATTTTAGTACCAAAAAGTTTATAGGTTTTATCATGGATAGCAGGGAAATTATCATAGAATTTTGTCTCATCTTGCTTATCCCGGAATAGAAGGTAAGTATAAACGCCCGGGTTCCAGAAGGTTTCTGAAGTTTGCAGGTCCCCTTGCGGATTTCGTGGCTCAATCCCAGATAAAAGAATGTCATAGATAAAATGAGAATTTTTAGGAAGATCTTTTATTACCGCAGTCACCTCATACAGCTGACTATCGGGCATCATAAATGTTTTGCCTAGCGCAGGCTCTTTACCAAAAAAACGGTAAGATGTGGAGGCATTAAGAACTGCTTTATTTTTTCCTTTTAATGCCGTAGCTGGATTACCCTCTATTACTTCCAGAGTAAATACATCAAAAATGGTGGAATCAGTACGAAATATCCGATCTTCAGCAAACTTTCGTATATCTCCATTTCCTGTGGGTATCCGGATCAATGATTCATTAAGTAACTCAAAACGTACGATTGCTTCTATCCCCGGAACCTCCTGATAAATGATAGGCGGAAGTTCACGTGCAGATAAAGCCACATCAAATTCAGCTCCTGGAGCTTTTAATTTCTGTGTGTAGCGAAAGATCCGCTCATGTTTTTTGTGATGACGGTCATAACCGAGGTCACTTTGTAAAATGAGCAGTAGAATAATACCCGTAGTAATACCTAATGCTAAGCCACCTATATTCAGCAGGCTGTAAAATCGATCCTTTACAAAAAGTCTAAGTGCAAATTTCAGATGGTTTCGTAACATATTCTCTGGCTTTTTTACTAAGCTACGATAGTAAATAGCACGGTATCATGATTTTGCAGCATCCCGCAGCAATTGTGCAGTAAGATGCATAAGTTACTTCAAATTTAACTTTTCAAGCAATAACGGTTTATACGTCCGGCTAATATTTAACGACTCTCCGGATGATAATATTACTTTAGGGTCAGATCCCGCCTCTATTCGTTGAATATGTTTGAAGTTGACAATATACGATTTGTGAATTCGGATAAACAGATCTCCCGGAAGTTTGCTTTCCATATTTTTCATCGTCTCCCTTACAAGAAAAAATCGCCCTTTTACATGCACTTTTATGTAATAATCATAAGCCTCTATCCAAATTACTTCTGCGACAGGGACAAAATGAATTTTACCTTCGGACTTTATTACAACGCGATCTTTATTCTCTTTTTTATCAAAAATAATGGCATCCTTATGCTGCCGGTATTTTTCTGTTTCCTGCAGGAGGGCATCTAAGCTGGTTTCCTTATTACGATACCTGATTTTTTCTATGGCTTTTTTAAGAGCCTCATAAAAACGTTCGTCAGTAAAAGGCTTCAGAAGGTAATCCACCGCATGTACCTCAAAAGCTTTTAAAGCATATTGATCATAAGCCGTAATAAAAATTACTGCAGGGGGAGTGAATTTGCTATGCTTTAATACTTCAAAACCATCAATGTGTGGCATCTGGATGTCAAGCAGCAGAAGGTCAGGCTTAAACTCATTGATCCTGTCAATAGCTTCAATGCCATTGCGGCAGGTATCAATAAGCTCGAGGTTTTCTATGTCATGTACTAATAATGCCAGTCCTTCCCGCGCCTCCTTTTCATCATCCACAATAAGGCATGAAATTTTATTCTTCATAAGGGAGAGTGATTTTAATCCTAACACCATGTCTTTCTTCTTTTATCTGAAATAAATAATCAGAACCATATTGCTGCCTTAATCGGTGCACAGTATGGTGCAGCCCGATTCCTTTATTTTGTGCAATATTCCAGGAGGAATTAAATACTCCTGAATTAAAAACCTCAAGGATCAATTTATCATCTGATCTATAAATGTCAATTGTTACTTCAGCTTCATTAAATTGCTGATCAACGCCATGCTTAAAGGCATTTTCAACGAGAGGCTGAAGGAGCATTTGAGGAAGCTTTGGGTTGGCTACTTTATCCCTTATATTAAGGTTTACCTTTACATTCTCCTCATGTTTTAGCATCTCCAGGTTAATGTACTGCTTTAAAAATCTTATTTCTTCATCCAGTGAGATTTTATCAGCACCTCCGGGAGTCATTGATCTTCTTAACAGGCTACTCAGAGCGGCACTCATTTCAATGGCCTTCTTATTCTCATTCTTTCTTATGAGCATGTTAATATTGTTCATTGCATTGAATAGGAAGTGGGGATTTAGACGTGCAGATAAGGCTTCTGTCAAAGAGGTCTCCAAAAGTTGTTGAGTTTCTGTGAGTTCTTTAGTTTTTTCTTCATACCTATTTTTATAGTGGAGAAGCCATAGGCAAATAATAATAAAAATATACCATAGAGATCCCTGGAAAACCAGGTGCCATTCGTTCATCAGGAAATAAAATAAACTATAGAACGTATAATGCTCATACACTTCAAACAGACGTTCGCCAAGTAATATAAAAATACCGGTTAATATATGATGAAAAATACCAAATAGAAGGGCTTCGGGAATATGGGTAAGCCAGTGAAATTTTCTGGAGATCCTAAAAAAATTGCGGACCAAAGGCGTCAGAAGGGCAAGTGAAAGAACATAGGCTCCAGGCCAGAAAAGCAGGTTGTTAATCTGTACAAATTCATTTTCAAGCATACTGTAAAAGCTGAAGAGAAAAAAGATCAGCAGCCAGAAAAGCCATGTGTAAAGAGTGAATTTTTTAGAGTAGAGATTCAAGGGATTTTAGTGGTCTTTTTAACCAAAGATAAAAAAAGGCATGGCGAATATCACCATGCCTTCTATTAAACTTGTTTGGCAGAAAATTATTCCAAAACTTTAATCTCAACCGGATTCCAGTCAAGCTCTTTTACTTTAGCGTTAAACTCCGGGATATCCTCCTGATATACCTGTTGTAGCTTTTTAAGCTCTTCATCTATCTGGGCAGATACCATCATTTTAAATTCAATTGCTGAATCTGTTGGTTTAAAATCGCCAACTGCCATAAGTGAATTAAGGTGAGCCAGCTTATTATTCAGTCGGATAGGGAAGTTCAGCGGATCCTGGCCACTTCGGTTCCTTGTCTGATAAAGCCTTTCTTCAATAACCGATAATTCCCTGTTGATCTGTTTACCCATCTCCTTTACCTCTTCCGCACCTTCAACTTCCTTCACCTGAGCCATTACATCTTTAATTTGATTTTTAGTATTCCGGATGTATTGAATGGCATTATGTGTTTCGCTTACTTTATCCACAACAGATTGTAAAAATTCAAACTGCTGTTTAAGGTCCTGATCCGTAGCTGTTGACCGCGGATCTTTCAGGATTTTAAAATCCTGCACAGTTTCAGAATTATCTGCAACAAGAGCCACTTTATAATCACCAGGTATTGCTTTAGGTCCGTTCATGGATGACCACCACAGGATCATCCCATCAAAGGTTTCCACTCCCGGATATCTCATATTCCAATTGAAGTAATTCATGCCGGGCTTAATCTCCAACTTACCTTCTTTAAGGTCTTTGTCAGGATGTGTGGAGAAAGCCATTATCTGGCCATTGTTATTATCTCTGAACTCAAGACGTACTGTATCAGCCTGAGCGGTATCTTTAATATAGTAATAGACCATAACACCGCCGGGATGATTTTCACCGGCAGTTTTAGATTTTCTTCCTGAACCACCGTCCATGCGGTAGCTGTCCAATGGCTTGTAAAGATGTGTTGACTTTGTAACCACCTCATTGTTTAGCTGGTGTAACGGAGTAAGGTCATCAATAAGCCAAAAGCTCCTGCCTTGTGTAGCCGCAATAAGATTATTATCTTTTACAGTAAGATCAGTAATTGGTACAATAGGTAGATTTAGCTGGAACTGGCGCCATGATGCACCATCATCAAAAGATATATACATGCCAGATTCAGTACCGGCATATAATAATCCTTTTCTTTCAGGGTCTGCACGAACTACTCTTGTAAAATGATCTGAAGCAATACCATCAGTTATTTTAGTCCATGTTTTACCGTAATCGGAAGTTTTATAAAGATAAGGCTGGTAATCGCCTTCTTTATAGCGTGTTCCTGCAACATATAATCCGCCTTTATTGAATGGGTCAGCCTCAAGACTATTGATCATCATCCATTCCGGCATATCTTTTGGCGTTACATTTTGCCAGTTTTTATCACCATCACGACTAATATGTATCAAACCGTCATCTGATCCGGTCCATAATAGATCTTTCTCATAAGGAGATTCTATGGCAGCAAATATTGTTGCATAATATTCGACACCCGTATTATCTTTTGTAATGGGTCCTCCTGAAGGCCCTAATTTAGTAGTATCTGCACGTGTCAGATCAGGGCTGATAACATCCCATGTCTGTCCTTCGTTGGTTGTAACATGAAGCCTGTTACTTGCTGTGTAAAGTTTATCAGGATTATGTGGGGAAAAGAAGATGGGGAAGTTCCACTGAAAGCGATATCTCATCCCCTCAGCTCCATGGCCCATTGGATTATCCGGCCATACGTTAATAGCCCGTACTTCATTGGTTTTATGGTTTACCCTTGTCAGGAACCCTCCATAGCTTCCGCCATAAACGATATCATTATCTTCAGGGTCTACTGCTATATGAGCAGATTCACCACCTGCTGTTGATTCCCAGTCACTTTCGGTAATATATCCACCATCCGTACGATGAGCAATCCTTACAGTGGAGTTATCCTGCTGTGCTCCATATATTCTGTATGGGAAGTTATTATCTGTTGTTACTCTGTAGAATTGTGCCGTTGGCTGATTATGGTAAGTAGACCAGTTTTCACCTGCATCGAAGCTTACCTGAGCACCACCATCATCAGCAATTACCATACGCTGATTATCCTCAGGGGATATCCACAGGTCATGATGATCGCCATGTGGTGCGGAATTAGCAGTAAAGGTTTTTCCACCATCATTTGATACATGGTAGCGCACATTTAAAACATATACTCTGTCTTCCTCTTTGGTATCCGCATAGATCCGGGTATAATACCAGGCTCTCTGTCTCAGGCTTCTGTCATCATTAACTTTTTTCCAGGTTTCCCCAGCGTCGTCGGAACGAAAGACACCACCATCGGCATTTTCTATGATGGCAAAAACCCGCTCGGAATTTACCGGAGAAACAGTAATACCGGATATTCCCCAAAATCCTTTAGGTAGGCCTTTGTTGCCGGAAATATTTTTCCATGTATCCCCTCCGTCTGTACTTTTCCAGATAGCACTACCTTCTCCTCCACTTTCCAGGCTATAAGGGGTACGTCTTATATTCCAGGTGGAGGCATAAAGGATACGAGGATTATTAGGATCCATTATTAGGTCAACAGCACCTGCATCGGCATTTGCAAAGAGGATACGTTCCCATGTCTCGCCGCCATTCTTACTTCTGTATACACCGCGCTCCTGGGTACTTTTATATAGATCACCCATTACGGCTGCATAAACAAGGTCAGGATTTTTAGGATGCACTCTTACACGGGAAATATGGCGGGAGTTTTCCAGTCCTATTTGCTTCCAGCTTTTTCCTGCATCTTCTGATTTCCACATGCCATAGCCATAAGAAACATTACCACGAACCGTTTTTTCACCACCACCAACATAAATAACATTGTTATCCCATTCACTTACAGTAACAGCTCCTATTGATCCTCCGAAATATCCATCTGAAATATTTTCCCAGCTGTTTCCGGCATCAGTGGTACGCCATACGCCTCCTCCTGTTGCTCCGAAATAAAATAAATTAGGTTTGCCGCTCACACCAGTAACGGCTGCCGATCTTCCACCACGATAAGGGCCAATACTTCTCCATTCCAGAGCTGAGTAGTAGGCAGTATCATATTGCACGGTAGTAGTACGATTTCTTTTTTTCTGTGCCTCAGCGTTCAAAATGAAAGCCAGGCAGAACATTAAATATAAAATCCGCTTCATATTTTTTAAAATTAAAAATTAGGTAGTAACTTGAATTGCCAAATTTGGCTTTTAAGATATAAAATTTTATTTATTTTGATCCTACCGGTTATATAATCATTTAAATGCCGATATAAGGGGTCATGAAGTTGCTATGGGATGAGAGGTTTATTTTTTTTCTGTATAAGTATTTTTTTGGGTTTATCTGCACATGGACAAAATCTGGAGTATATAAATTATTTAAAGGCTGAATTATTAAATAGAAATGAAAGTGGCAGGGTAGATTTATTTTATGATCTGGCATGGGAATACAGGAACAGCATGCCCGACAGTACTATAGTTTATGCTCAGAAGGCATTAGATCTGGCCCGAAGTAATAACCTTACCCATCAAGTGGCTAAAGCTTACAACTTTATTGGTATTGCCCATCACTATAAAGGAGAATATCTCAATTCCTTTAATTATCTGTCCCAGGCTTTGGAAGTTTCTAAAAATCTTAAAGATTCCGTGCAGTTCGGCCACGCGCTCAATACCATCGGCCGTTTATTTATGACCCAGGGTGATCTTGTAAAAGCCTATAATTATTTTCATGAAGCAAAAGAAGTTTTTGAGGCACTTAATAATCAGAGGGGGTTAAGCCATTTTTATAAAAGCATGGCAGTGCTGTATGAAACGCAAAATAATATTCCAAAGGCTCTTGAGATGTTGGAGAGTGCCTTAAAGATACGTGAAGCAGTAAAAGATGAGAGGGCTCAAATATCAATACATATTGAGCTGGCAGATATTTATGTTTCACAGGGGAATTATGAAAAAGCATTTCAATATTACCAGAATGCCATGGTAATTGCCGAAAAGATCAATGATGATGTAAATGTTGCTGAAATAAGTAATGGAATTGCATCGCTTTATTATAACCAGGGACAGTATGAGAAAGCTAAGGCCTATACTGAAACCGCCAAAAGTGTCATTGAGCAAATTTCTAATGAAGATCTCCGTACAAAGATTTATTTGCAGAAGGGGATGATCCACCTGGCCCAAAATGAAGTGTCTAAAGGAAAGAATTATCTTTTACAGGTAGTAGACCTATCGAAATTGAGCGGAAATAAAAGTATGGAGATGCAGGCTTTCTATCACTTGCATAATATGGCAAAGGCAGCAAATAATACAAGTGCAGCTTATGATTATTTCCAGGGATATTTTAATTTGAGAAAATCACTGGAAGATGCAGATATAGCAAGAAGGATTGAAAGGCTGGAGGCACGGCTGGAAATAGAAAAACAAGAAAGAGAGAATGAGATATTACTTGCTAACCAGGCGAGGGATAAGGCACTTATTGAGCAGCAGCAGCTTGAGATTGCAGGGCTTTTTATCATATTTCTAATTCTCATTACTTTTATTGTTCACCTGTGGATCACCGCTAAAACACGCAGAAGGGATAACAGGAAGCTGGAAGTGCAGAAAGAAAGGATAGCCATTCAAAAAATGGAGATCACTAATCAGAATGATATGATCAATGCCCAAAATGCAAAACTCCAAAAAAGAAATGCTGAACTGGCGCATCTTAACGATGAAAAAGATAATCTTATGAATATAATGGCCCATGATCTTAAGGGGCCGTTAAATCGTATTGTAGGATTGGTAGAGCTAATAAAAATGTCTGCTTCTATAGGTAAAGAAGGGGAGAAGTATCTTTCTATGATAAAGGAGGTTTCTTTAGGTGGAATAGAATTAATAAGGGATCTTCTTGACGTACATGCTTATGAAGCGGAGAGAAGAGTAATGAATTTCATCAGGATTGACCTGGAAAAATTCTTGAATAAGAAAGTAGAAACCTTTAGGAGGGAGATAGAGGATAAGAAGCTTATTGTGAAAACAACGGTTGAGCTTCATGAGCAGGGATTTTTCATTGATGAAATGTACCTTTCGCGGATATTGGATAATCTTTTATCTAATGCTATAAAATTTTCTCAACCGGCAACCTCCATTATTTTATCTGCAAAAACGGATGAGGAGAATGTGATCATATCGTTAAAAGATCATGGGCAGGGTTTTTCTGATGAGGATAAAAGGCTGGTATTCCAAAAATTTAAAAAGCTAAGTTCAAGACCTACCGGCGGAGAGAGTTCTAACGGCCTTGGACTTGCCATAGTCAAAACACTTGTTGGCCAACTTAATGGTAGTATTGAGTTGATAAGCGAAAAGAACATAGGCAGTGAATTTATTATTCGCTTTCCCCTAAAGCAGCATGTTAGCTTGTCTTTAAATTAATAATTAAACAAAATAATAGCCTGTAGCATTAGCATAACAAAAATTCCTAATGCATGGATGCTATAGTTTATGAAAAATTTGGGCCACCCGAGGTCATGGTATTGAGGAGCAGTCCTTTACCAAAAGTGAAAAAGGACCAGGTGCTGATAAAAGTAAAGGCCACATCCGTTAATCCGGTAGATTACAAGATAAGAAAAGGTACAGGCTCTCCATTTACAAAAGTCTTACTTCCAATAATTCCCGGCGGTGATTTTTCAGGTACGATTGAAGCTGTTGGTTTTAATGTTAAAGAATTTGCAGTCGGGGATGAAGTTTTTGGCCTTACCCCGGCAGTTCGAGGTGGTGCTTATGCAGAATATGTAGCTGTAAATAAGGAGCATCTTTGGTTAAAGCCAAAAAATCTTTCTTTTGAAGAAGCTGCTGCCATTCCATTGACAGGTCTCACTGCTTATCAGGCCCTATATAACGAAGGAGAAATAAGGTCAGGCATGCGGGTCCTTATAAATGGATGCACGGGAGGTGTAGGATCTTTTGCGGTGCAGATTGCAAAAGCCTATGATTGTGATGTAACAGGTATTTGCCACAGTAAGAATGTTGAATATGCCAGGGAATTAGGGGTTGATTATATTTTGCCTTATGATGAGAGAGATCCATTAAAGATTAAGGATCAATACCATATATTTTTTGATATAGCCGGAAAATACTCTTATAATAAGATTAAACACCTATTGCTAAAGAAAGGACGGTATATTAATCTTCTTCCTTCAGCTTCTTTATTTTTAAATGCCTTAACTAATAAGAAAGTGAAAACAATGTGGGTAAAGCCTATCGGAAAAGATCTCGAAAATTTAAAAGCAATGGCAGAAAAAAAATTATTAAAGCCATATATGGACAGGATTTACCCACTTCAGGAAGCGGTAAAAGCTCATCATTATTGTGAAAATAATAGCATAAGAGGTAAAGTTGTAATTAAGGTTTAATTATTTCCACTTGTTGTAGTTTCTGCATAGTAACAGTTTAGGATAGAAGCCATTTCTCTCTTACCTGCACTGATTTTTTCAACCTTTTCCCAAAGATCATTAGAGATCAATTCTTTAAGTGGTTGTTTTACCTGAGGAATAAACCTGAAAGCATCGATTAATTTCTTGTCCCATATTTTATGATATCGTAACAGGTCATCAGGAAATACGGTTTTACGCTTTGTGCCTTCATCCACAGCCCTAAAAGGTCTCGGTATATTCAAGTAACCATAATCATCGGTAAGCTGCTCTCCGGGCTGAATATCACGTATCGCTATTTCAAAATCATAAGCCGTTGTGAGGCAGTTTGATTTAAAGCTATGGTTGACATAGCGGGCGTTATCCCAACAAAGCACAAAATTACCCTTGCCATTTCGGTAAGTATAAATATCAAGGATATACTGATGCATATCACTTAATCTTTCAATTTCTTCGGGGGTGAATTCTTTGTCCAGATCGTCGAGGACCCAGGTGATGGTTCCTTTTGGTATTAATTCTTTGGCTACAACGCCATATCCAATTTCATTATTAATAAACTTTAATTCCGTACTGGGATGTATCATAGTTAATCATTATAAATTTTGGTAAAATATATATATAAGTTTATTCATAATCAATATGTTTAACTATTAGATAAAAAAAAAGGGTTACAATTTTACTTGTAACCCTCTAATTAATAAATGAAATGATATTTTAATTATAATTTAGAAAAATCAAAATCCTCCAAGAATTTAGTTGTAAAATCACCGGTTTTAAACTGCTCGTCTTCCATAAGTTTTATATGGAAGGGAATAGTAGTTTTAATACCTTCAATAACAAATTCTTCGAGAGCCCTTTTCATCCTTGTTACTACTTCTTCACGTGACTGCCCACTTACGATAAGCTTTGCAATCATAGAGTCATAATTTGGAGGAATAGTGTAACCCGCATAAACATGTGAATCAATTCTGACACCATGGCCCCCAGGAAGATGTAAATTTGTAATTTTTCCTGGAGAAGGCCTGAAGCCATTCTTTGGATCCTCGGCATTTATACGGCATTCCATAGAAAATAGCTTTGGGTAATAATTATTACCGCTGATCTCAATACCGGCAGCAACTTTTATTTGCTCTTTTATAAGATCAAAATCTGTTACTTCCTCTGTGATCGGGTGCTCTACCTGGATACGAGTGTTCATCTCCATAAAATAGAAGTCGCCATTTTTATCTACCAGGAATTCTATAGTACCGGCACCTTCATAATTGATAGCTTCAGCTGCTTTAACGGCTGCTGCTCCCATTTTATCACGAAGTTCAGGATATTTAATCATTACCGGTGAAGGAGTTTCCTCTACAAGCTTCTGATGCCTTCTTTGAATTGAGCAATCTCTTTCCGAAAGGTGACAGGCACGGCCGTTTTTATCCCCAACTATCTGTATCTCTACATGGCGGGGTTCTTCAACAAATTTTTCGAGGTAAAGCGCGTCATTACCGAAGGCATTACCAGCTTCCTGACGGGCATCATCCCATGCTTTTTTGAACTCCTCTTTACTCTTTACAACACGCATACCTTTACCACCACCACCGGCAGTAGCTTTCAGCATGACAGGATACTTAACCTTCTCGGCAATTTTCAATCCCTCTTCCATAGATTTCAGGATCCCTCCTGAACCCGGAACAGTGGGTACTCCTGCTTTTTTCATAGTATCAATAGCAGTGGCTTTATCACCCATTTTATTGATCATATCCGGAGAGGCGCCGATAAATTTTATATTATATTCAGCACATACTGCAGAGAATTCAGCATTTTCAGATAAAAATCCATATCCTGGATGGATAGCATCTGCATTCGTTATCTCGGCAGCGGCAATAAGGTTTGGGATATTCAGGTAGCTTTCTTTACTCGGTGCTCGTCCTATACATACTGCTTCATCAGCAAATCGTACGTGAAGGCTTTCCTTATCTGCTGTGGAGTAAACAGCTACTGTTTTTATTCCCATCTCTTTACATGTACGTATAACACGTAAAGCGATTTCACCACGGTTAGCAATTAATATTTTCTTAAACACAGTTGACGGTGTTTTAGTGAACGTTTATTTTAAGAAGGATCGACCAGGAACAATACCTGATCATATTCTACAGGTGAAGCATTATCCACCATAACTTTTACAATTGTACCAGAAACTTCTGATTCTATTTCATTGAAAAGTTTCATAGCCTCTATAATACAAACAGCCTGACCTTTTTCTACTTTATCCCCAACAGAGGCAAGTGGAGGTGACTCGGGGCTGCCGGCGCGATAAAATGTACCAATCATTGGCGATTTTATTTCTATATAATTACCTGCCTCATCAGATTTTGCAGGGGCTGTTGCTTCAGCATTTGCCGGAGCATTAACAGGTGCAGGTGCAGGTGCTGCCGGAGCAGGTGCTGCCGGTGCCTGTTGTGCAGGTGCAGCTGATTTAAGCGACTCTAATAATTTTGCGCTTACTTCTGCTTCCCTTTTTACGGAAAGCTTAAGTTCTTCAGTTTCAATATTCACCTCATTCAAACCCGTCTGCGAAATAAATTCGATTAAGTCTCTGATCTCTTTGGTCTTCATAATTAATAATCTTGGTGATTTTTTCTATTTTACTCGTTCTACATATTCATATGAGCGGGTGTCTACTTTAATTTTTTCACCCTGATCAATAAAAAGAGGTACTTGTATCTCTGCTCCAGTTTCTAACGTCGCAGCCTTCGTAGTGTTCGTGGCGGTATCTCCTCTTAATCCTGGTTCGGTATAAGTGATCTCCAGCTCCACAAATGCAGGAAGTTCGACACTTAGCGGTTTTTCCTCTTCTGCATGCACAATCATATCTACCTCCTGGCCATCTTTTATGAGCTCAGGGCGGTTTATAAGATCTTCCTGTATGATAGTTTGCTCAAAGGTATTACTGTCCATAAAATGATACCCCAGATCATCTTTATATAGATACTGATGGGGTCTCCGCTCAATACGGGCAGTAGTAACTTTATGACCTGAAGAAAAAGTATTTTCTATTACTTTCCCTGATGTCATGCTTTTTAATTTGGTACGTACAAAAGCAGGACCTTTACCGGGTTTCACATGCTGAAACTCTACGATGCAGTATAGGTCATTGTTATACTCTATACACAAACCATTTTTAAAATCGGCTGTTGTTGCCATACTTCTAATATACCTTAGTTATTATTTATTTGAATCGTAAGCCCATTTAAGGTAAATAGCCCCCCATGTAAATCCTCCTCCAAAAGCTGCGAGGATAAGATTATCTCCTTTACGAAGCTGAGGCTCATAATCCCACAAAAGTAAGGGAATTGTTCCGGATGTGGTATTGCCATATTTTTCTATGTTCATCATGACCTTATCTTCACCCACACCCATTCTATTTGCAGTAGCGTCAACAATACGTTTATTAGCCTGATGTGGTACAAGCCAGTTAACATCTTCGGCTGTTAGATCATTGCGCTCCATAATTTTAGCTGCAAAATCAGCCATATTGGTTACCGCAAATTTAAATACCGTACTTCCTTCCTGATAAACAAAATGCTGACGGGCTTCAACTGTAGCCGGAGTTGCCGGATAACGGCTTCCTCCTGCTTTCATATGTAGAAAGGGTGCTCCTGATCCGTCACTTCTGTGGATTGAGTCAATAATACCACTCTCCTCTTCTGTAGGTTCAAGTAAAACGGCTCCACCGCCATCACCAAAAATTATACATGTGGTACGATCGGTATAATCTATAATAGAGGACATTTTATCAGCACCGATTACCAGTACTTTTTTATATTTTCCTGACTCAATAAATTGCGAGCCTGTAGTTAGGGCATATAAAAATCCTGAACATGCAGCGCCGATATCGTAACTGAAAGCATTACGGGCACCGATTTCAGAAGCAATTATATTTGCGGTTGCAGGAAAAGGCATATCAGGAGTCACAGTAGCACAAATTACAAGATCAATTTCAGCGGGATCTGTATTAGTTTTTTTGAGTAGCTCTTTAGAAGCATTTATTCCTAAAATTGAGGTGCCTTTACCTTCACCTTTTAAGATCCTGCGTTCTTTAACTCCTGTACGGGTGGTTATCCATTCATCACTGGTATCCACCATAGTTTCCAGCTCCTTATTAGTAAGTACATAATCAGGAACATATCCATGAACACCTGTAATTGCGGCTTTTATCCTTCCCATAAAACTGGTTTTTTATTTATTTAATTATCTTTTTTACCTAATTTCGGTGAAACCGATGCAAAAATAGCTCATTTTGTAAGAGTTTACCTCAGGTTTAGCCTATGAAATAAAAAAAACAGGTTTTACTTTAAAGAAACAGATAAATCTACTGCTTTAAAGCAAAACCTGCAGAAACAACAAAAGGGCTTTATTCGCCCCCTCTTGTTGAGGTAATAAATAATTCACCTCGTTTACGCTAGTACTTCTTTCTCCATTACAACCTGGCCTTTGTAATACAACTTACCCTCATGCCAGAATGCTCTGTGAGGGGGATGTAATTCACCTGTTGTAGGACATACAACAAGATTCTTAGGCTCAGCTTTATAGTGAGTACGTCTTTTGTCTCTTCTTGACTTACTTATTTTTCGCTTAGGATGCGCCATTGTTTTTTATATTTACTGCTTTACCAAACTAATTATTTCTTAAACTTTTTCAGTGCTGCCCATCGAGGATCTATTTCTTTTTCGTCCTCTTCAGCAACAGGTGTCTGAAAAATTAATTCATCCTGATCCTTTTCTTCATCCACTTCAAAACGCGGGTGAAGTTTTTTATAAGGAATGGATAATCCGATGTAGTCAAATATGTGCTGGCCCAGATTTAACCGCTGCGCCTCATGCTCGATCATAAACAGATCTACATCAAGTTCCTGTTCTTCTTCGCCATATTTGAAAATCACCGATTTCTCTATCTTTATAGGAAATTCAAAGTTTTCCAGGCTTCTGTCACACGTTAGCATCACATTAACGTCAATATCCAAAGTTACATTAACGTGATTTTCCGTCTTTTCCAGTGTCACATTAGCTACTCCCTTACCTTTATCGGAAAAAGAATTTTCATGTGCCTGAAAAAAATTATCATCAATTATAAAATCAAATTGATGGGTTCCGTTTTTAAGGCCGAAGATGTCAATATAATATCTGTCTCTCTTACTCACAGTTCCTCCCGCAAAACAGGGTTGCAAATTTAGTTAATAAAGAATTAAAATAAAATTAGTTGAGATAATTTTACTAGGAGTATAAACTGAAAACTACACTTCTCAGCTCTTCTTTGCTGTGGTTGTTAATATTTTCAATCAAAAAATCCACCACATTTTGCTTAAATCCCAGTTTTATTGCAACGTTTTTACAGAAAAGAAGTTCACTTGTGAATACTTTTTTATCGATTAGTACTAATTCGATGCAGGTAATTATATAATCAAAGCGCGAGTTGTCTGATAGAGCCCCCAATGATCCGATAGGCTCCGGATTTCTTATTAAATTTTTAACCTCTTCAATTGGAAAATTTCTTTCTTTGGCAATCTGAAATATACGTTCTTTTTCTATAGGCGCTAAATGTTTGTCAATTTCTGCAAGTTGCACAAGTATATTTAGTTGCTTACGTGTAATGATATCCATTACCTGAAGGGTTGAAGGCATAATATTTGATTTTTTCAGAGTTCAATAATACCACTCATTTTTTTTATAAGCTAGTAAAAATAGATGACAACCCCAAAAAAAACTACAAGGTAACTTTTTTGCCGATAAAGTGCTAGCCGTTACGGGATTTGTATACATCAATGGCAAGATAAATTGCCTGTCTCATGCTCGTTTCGTCAGCTTCATTTTTGCCCGCTATAGAATAAGCGGTTCCATGGTCAGGAGAACTTCTTATTATAGGTAAACCTGCAGTGTAATTCACACCCGTTTCAAACGCAAGGGTTTTGAATGGTATCAGACCCTGGTCATGGTACATGGATAGAATGGCATCATATTTTTTAAACTCTCCTTTTCCAAAAAATCCATCAGCCGGAAATGGTCCATATACCAGGTTGCCTTCATTTTTAAAGTTTTCTATTACCGGTTTTATTACCTGCTCTTCCTCATTTCCCAGTAACCCTTCTTCACCGGCATGTGGATTTAAACCCATTACGGCAATTCGTGGCTTCTGAATACCAAAATCTTTCTTCAGTGTTTCATTTAGAATAGATAACTTACTTTTAATTTTTTCCTGTGTAATAGAAGAGGAAACATCCTTCAAGGGCTCATGACCTGAAACCATAGCAATACGCAGTTCACCGCTTACCATTAGCATCAGGCTATCTTTTACGCCAAATTCTTTTGTGAAATATTCCGTATGCCCAACAAAATTAAACTCATTGCTTTGAATGGTATGCTTGTTAATAGGGGCTGTTACAACAGCATGTATAAGTCCTGACTTCAGATCTTCTACAGCTCTTTTTAAAGATGTAAAGGAGGCTTCTCCGGAAAGCTTTGTCGGTGTGCCAGTGTTTATATCCAGCGCCTCCCAGCAATTAACAACGTTTATTTTTTGGAAAATGAATTGCCCATCCTGCTTCACCTGAGAGTAATGAAAATCGTCAATATGAAATGATTTCCGGTAGTATGACAGTGTATTTGTAGAACCATAAATAACAGGAGTAAAATATTCCAGCATGCGTTTGTCGCGCAGGGCCTTTATAATCACTTCAGGGCCAATACCATTTATATCACCCATTGTTATTCCGATCACTGGTAGTTCATTATTTCCTTTGGCTGTCATATTGAAGCTGGTATAGAATGTTTAGTTTTGGAGTTGCAATTTAAAGGAAAAATAAAAGACAGGAAAAAAAATGGTTCGACCAAAGAAATTCCTCGGGCAACATTTCTTAAAGAATGAGCGCCGGGCAGAGCAAATTGCAGATGCATTAAGTATGGAATTCCCGGATGTTCTGGAGATCGGACCGGGCACAGGAGTGCTCACAAAATATCTTTTGGCTAAACCACTTGATCTTACGGTAGTAGAGATCGACAGGGAGTCAGTGGCTTATCTGAAAGAACATTATCCTACATTAAAAATTATAGAAGGGGATTTCCTGAAAATGAAACTTTCGGATATCTATAATGGAGACTTTTCTATTATTGGAAATTTTCCTTACAATATAAGTTCACAGATATTTTTTAAGGCACTGGAACACAGGCAGCAGGTTAAAGAAGTGCTTGGTATGATCCAAAAGGAGGTTGCTGAGAGAATTGCCTCACCGCCGGGAAATAAAACATATGGTATTCTGAGTGTGCTTATGCAGGCGTTTTATAATGTGGAATATTTATTTACAGTAAAACCCGGCGAATTTTTTCCACCGCCAAAAGTAAATTCTGCAGTAATTAAATTTGTACGTAATGAAGTGAAAGAGCTGCCATGTGATGAGCGGATGTTTTTTAAAGTAGTAAAACAGGCTTTTCAAATGCGCCGGAAAACATTGCGGAATGCTTTAAAACCCTTAAATTTACCACAGGATGAGCAATTACTGCCTTATATGGACAAGCGTGCAGAGCAGTTATCTGTCGGAGATTTCATTAAATTAACTGCAATAATCAGTGAGCACTGATCAAACTATAGAATTTGAATTGACGCGGGAATTTCTCGATCGCATGCATATTGCAATTGAGGAAAGAGATGCGGCATTTATTCAGCGAGCATTAAAAGATGTAAACCCGGCAGATATCTCTGCTTTGCTTCACGAATTCAATGCCGGTGAATCGAAGTTTGTACTGGATCAGTTTGATAATAAGATTGGTGCTGAGATAATTAAAGATCTTGATCCTGATATCAGAACTCGATTCCTGAAAACATATAAGCCTAAAGAAATATCAGAAATTATTACTCATCTTGATTCTGATGATGCGGTAGATATTTTAAATGAGTTACCGATAAAAGAGCGGGAGGAGATAATAGCCACGATCGAAGACCCGGAGAGGGAAGAGCATATTATCGACCTGATGCGCTATGAAGAGGATGTGGCAGGCGGTCTTATGGCCAAAGAACTTATAAAGGCAAATCTTAACTGGTCTGTAGTACAATGTATTGATGAGATCCGCAGGCAGGCTGAAAATGTGGAGAAGATCTACTCTGTATATGTGGTAGATGATAATGAGATCCTTTTAGGAGTAGTAGCCTTAAAAAGGATCATTTTGGCAAACGATCAGACGCGGATTGCAGATTTATATGAGAAGGAGATAATTGCTGTAGAAACTTATATGTCTGAGGAGGAGGTGGCATCTGTTATGCAGAAGTACGACCTGGAAGCTGTTCCTGTTATTAATGTAAATGGAAAACTGGTAGGCCGAATCACTGTTGATGATATTATTGATGTGATCACTGAAATGGCTGAGGAGGAACGCCAGATAATGGCGGGGATATCAGAAGATGTGGAAGAGGCTGACAGTATCTGGATGCTTTCCAGGGCCCGGTTACCATGGTTGATTATTGGGATAGTTGGAGGAGTGTTAAGTGCACAATTTATGGGCTTATTTGAAGAAGACCTGATCAGGGTTGCTGCGATTGCTTTTTTTATTCCGCTTATTCAAGCCACAGGAGGTAATGTTGGGATCCAGTCATCATCAATTGTGGTGCAGACGCTTTCGAATCCCTCTGCTTTTGATGAGAGCCTGAGCAGGCGTCTTATAAAGGTACTATTGGTAGCAATATTGAATGGTATTGTGTTAAGTACTTTAGTGTATGGTTTAAACATAATCACAAGTGATGACCAGCAGCTGTCATTTGTTGTTTCTATTGCATTATTATGTGTTGTCGTCATAGCATCATTTATGGGTACCGTTACACCTTTGATTTTAAATAAATTTGGTTTTAATCCTGCCCTGGCATCCGGTCCGTTCATTACGACGACCAATGATTTACTTGGGCTAGGAATATATTTTTATACCGTACATATCCTACTATAATGAGCCTGAATTTTTTAATCGCAGATGAAATGCACGAAAGCCTGTTCCCCTTATTAAAAGAAACAGGAATAGCTTTTGACTTTAAGCCTCAGATCAGCAGGAATGAGATCAAAGAAAAGCTTCATGCGTATGATGGATTGATCATCAGGAGTAAAACCCGGGTAGATGCTGAATTGCTGGCAGATGCAGATAAATTAAAGGTAGTATGTAGGGCTGGGGCAGGGATTGATAACCTTGACGAGGATATATTAAGAGAAAGAAATATTTATATAATTAATGCTCCTGAAGGAAACCGGGATGCTGTAGCGGAACAGTGCATCGGCATGCTTTTGAATTTATTTACCCGGATCTGTCTTGCTGACCGTCAGGTAAGAGATCATATCTGGGACAGGGAAGGGAACAGGGGTATTGAGCTGAAGGGGAAAACAGTAGGAATAATTGGCTATGGAAATATGGGCTCGGCCTTTGCGGAGCGGCTGAGATCTTTTGGGTGTAAAATTTTAGCATATGATCGATATCGTAAGGAAATTGGTGATAAACAGGTTAAGGAGGCATCTTTAGAAGAGATTTTTGAACAGGTTGATGTTTTGAGCCTTCATATTCCTTTAACAAATGAAACAAAAGGTTGGATAAACTCAGAATTCATTTCTAATTTTAGGAAAAATATTTTTATGTTGAATACATCACGCGGAGAGGTACTTCCTTTTAAAGATCTGGTGGAAGCATTAAAATCAGGAAAAGTAAAAGGGGCTGCATTAGATGTTTTGGAAAATGAAAAGTTAGATAAGCTGAGTAAAGAGCAGTATTCCTATTTTCAATTTTTAACCTCTTCCGAAAATGTTTTGTTAACTCCTCATGTAGCCGGTTGGACAATAGAATCGTACAGGCGAATAAATGAGGTGCTGATAGAAAAACTAAAAAAATGGATTGATAAGGGCCTGTAAATATTACATATACAAAAGGTGTAGCAGCTGCCTTCGATTTTTTGATTAAAAAGATATTATATAAGTTAGATTAGTAGACTATTTATTTTTTGAATAGAGGATGCCTTACAAGGAACACATGAAAAGACTGAGGGATTATTTCAATTCCATCATTGAAAAACCAATCCTTACTTCAGCATTAGTGCTGGGGTTACTGGCGATATTAGTCCTCGGACTTAGTCTTAAATATTACCTGAGTGACTTCGATGATTTTTTCGCACAGGTTCTTGCTGAAGCCCATGGGATGCTTTTTGATATTGCCATTATTGGTATCCTGATTTTCTGGTTAAATAAAAACGGGGAGGTGCGTCAGCGTATCCGCACCTACAAAGATGAAATAGATGATTTTCGCCTGTGGGAATCAGAAGAAGCAGCCTTCAGGACAGTGGGTAACATAAAAAGGCTTAACAGGCATAGTATAAATGACCTTAATCTGGTAAACTGCTATCTGGCAAGGACTAACCTCAACTATGTAAACCTTGCTGCTTCTAATTTAAATTCCGCTAATATTTCCAATGGTTTTTTAATAGAGGCTAACCTGGAGAATACGCGTTTGAATCAGACAAATTTTGAAAATTCAAATCTGAATCAGATAAACCTAAAAGGGGCATATGCCAGCGGAGCGAATTTTAAAGATGCTTTTCTTATTAAAGCAGATATGGAAGGTGCTTTTTTAATTAAATCTAATTTTAAAAATGCCTTTTTAATGGAGGCAAACTTAAGGAACTGCTATTTAACGGGTGCCGATTTTGAGAACACCAGTCTTTATAAAGCAGATCTCAGGGGCGCAAAGGGGCTCACCATAGAACAGCTTACAAAGGCTAAAACTTTGTACCTGGCAAAATTTGATGATGACGTATTAAAGCAGATCAAATCTACTTTGCCTGAATTGGTTGGAAAATAACCAATATTTCAGCTATTTTTGCATAGAATTTATTAAATTAATGATAACAACGGCCTCGTGATGAAGCCGTTCTTTTATTTATAGAGCTTTAAATTATTAAATATATGGCTAAGTATTATACAAAAGAAGGCTTGGATAAGCTGAAGGATGAGTTGAATGAGCTGAGAACGAAAGGAAGATCGGAAATTGCTAAAGCCATAGCAGAAGCACGTGATAAAGGAGATCTTAGCGAGAATGCAGAATATGATGCAGCAAAAGATGCTCAGGGACACCTGGAGGCAAAAATAGCACAGCTGGAACAGATAGTGGGAGATGCACGTGTAATTGATGAATCTACAATAGATACCTCTAAAGTCTCGATCCTTTCCACAGTGAAAATAAAGAACATGAAAAATGGTGCCACTTTCAGCTATACTCTTGTAAGCGAAGAAGAGGCTGACCTAAAACAGAATAAGATCTCTGTTGAATCCCCTATAGGGAAAGGACTGTTAGGCAAAAAGCCCGGGGAGACTGCAAAGATAAAAACACCTGCCGGTGAAATAGAATTCGAGGTTATTGATATCTCCCTTTAAATTAAAAAACAATGGCAAGCATCTTCACAAAGATCATAAATAGAGAAATACCGGGACATATAGTTGCTGAAGACGAACGGTTTATTGCTTTTTTAGATATAAATCCACTTGTTCACGGGCATACCCTCGTTGTGCCGAAAAAAGAGGTCGATTATATTTTTGATCTTGATGATAAGATGCTTGCTGATTTACATCTTTTTGCCAAAAAAGTTGCCAAAGCCATTCAAAAAGCTGTTGACTGCAGGCGTGTAGGAGTGGCAGTGATTGGTCTTGAAGTGCCGCACGTACACGTGCACCTGGTACCATTGAATACCATGGATGATATCAACTTTACCAGGCCAAAGCTTTCTCCTCCACAGGAAGAGCTTCAATCAATGGCCGAAAAAATAAAGAATAACCTTTCTTAAAAGTTTTATAGAAAATCAATATCCACACTTAATGGATATTTCATAAGGTAATGAAGAGCTTCTTCAACAGTCATTTCTTCAAAAAGCACCTTATACAGAATTTCTGTGATTGGTGCCCTCACACCATAATGTTCAGCACATTTTTTCATGATCTTCACGGTATTGACACCTTCGGCAATTTCATCCATTGATGCTATAATTTGAGTAAGGGATTCTCCTTTTGCAAGACGATTGCCAATGGTGAAATTCCTACTTAACTCACTATTGCAAGTGGCTACCAGGTCCCCAATGCCTGCCAGGCCTAAAAAAGCCTCAACATTACCACCCAGTGCTTTTCCAAGGTGGATCATCTCTATCATACCACGGCTGATTAATAATCCTTTGGCATTTTCACCCATTCCTAATCCGCTTAATGCCCCGGCAGCAATGGCAATAATATTTTTTAAAACACCTGCGAGCTCAATTCCAATAAGGTCCTTATTGCCATATACCTGGAATTTTTCACTTCTGAGCAGACGCTGCCCTATCGACCTGACTTCATTGAAATGACTTGCTATAACGGTGGCAGCCGGTTGATTTTTAACGAGCTCCCTTGCAAGATTTGGTCCCGCAAGGCAACCAATCCTGATCGCAACACTTTCCTCCCGGATCACCTCGCTCATTGTCTTTACCATTGAACGATCGAGGGTTTTATGATCTTCCAGTGTAGTTCCTTTGGGGAGCTGCAGGTCAAGGCCTTTTGTACCATGAATTAAAATATGGTAAGGGTGAAGGAATGGAGACAGTTCTTTCATCATATCCCTAAAACCTGATGAGGAGACAATGGGAAAGATTATATCACATTTTTCCGCTACTAGCTTAATGTCTGAAGTAGGTATTACCTTTTCATGTATAGAATGCCCTTTATTTTGCCGGGTTTCCAATATACGTTTAACCGTGTCTTCATTACGGGCATACAGGTACACTTTTTTCCGTTCTGCCAGCATACTGGCTACTGCCGAACCGAAACTTCCTGCCCCAATAACTCCTATAGGTTTATCAGATATGATTTTCGAGTCCATAGCCATCTAAGCGATTTCTGTAATAGTATAAAGTATGTAGGTCCTGAGTAAGTATCTTCCCTTTCTTATCGAGTAAAAGAGGTCGTCTGTTATGGTAAATACCTACATTCTCCAGGCCATGTCGTACTACCTCGTCAACATCACCTTTCATATGAGAAGCAATATTTATTTTTTTATTTTTCTTAAGCTTATAGACTTCTTCCCTTAACTCATTAAATTTTTCTTTGTATTCCTCAAAATCCAAACTCAGCTCCTCCTCGGGAAGTCGTAGGAAATTATACAGATCTAAGTTTCCATATTTTTTGCGCCACATTTCAAAAGCTGTGAAAGCGGCAAGATGACTTGCAAATACACGGGCTATACGATGATATTCAGTGACGATTTTTTCACTAAGCATCAGCGTATATTGTTTCTCACGCTGTTCATCTATTACAACTTTATTATTTGTAATGAAGTAGTCCCGGGTGTCAATAATGCGTTTCTGGTTGTCAATACTATTTCCTTCCTTGTCTACATAGTTACCCATTACATCCAGCGGCTTTCCTATTGAAACGGAAATATCAGAACCTTTAGTAAAAAATTTTATTAAAAAAGTAACGATGGAATAATTAGTAGAATAATTATCTTCCTCTTCATAAAACCTTTCCTGCCCCTGCTTCTGCAGGAAATCGCGAATTAATGAAGGAGCCTCAAGTACAAAGTGATAATTAATAGCCACAGGAACAATAAATATCTTTTTACCTTTTTCAAAGCTGCTTAGGTAGTTATCCCTCTGAGCTTCAATAGTAGTGCCTAATAATCCTAGTTTTAGCTGCTTCTCTATTTTTCCGGATCTTGAGCGTGTACCACCTGGAAAAAACAGGCTATGGGCACCGCGCTGTAAAGCTATTTTTGAATAATTTTTTAATGTTTCCAGGTAAGTTGAATTCTTTTTCCTGCGGTCTACTTTATAGGCTCCAAGGCTATTCATAAAATAAGCGAAGACCCCAATATTGAAGAGGTTTAAACCAGCCCCGTAAATAAATGGAGGTAGCCCTAGAGTGTGTATAATCCACCCTATAAGGACTGAGTCCATATTGCTAAAATGAGTAGGTACCATTACAATAGTTCCTTTTTTTGCAAGATGCCTGAGCCGTTCAGTTTTTCCTACTATCTGAATCTTGTCACGGAGCGTATATTCATTACGGAAAAAAGCACCAAATTTTCTAACACGTGTAGCATTTAGAAGCCGGGCAAAACCAAATTTTATAATCTCCCTGGCCATTCGATATCTACTCGGCTTGAAGTGTCCTGCAATTTCATTTGCATACCGCTCTACAATCTTGTAAAGTAAAGCCCTGGCCTCATCCATCGTAGGATGGTTTGTTGTTAATTCTACAAGCTGCTCTTTTATAGATTGCCAGAAGGCATATTCATCATCAGGATCTACTTTCCAGGGATTGCGCTTGATACGCATCTGCTCCCGGAACATTGTAGATTCTATTTCTTCTATAATATGTGCCGGGCTCGGATTTTTATCCAGCAGGTTTTCTAAAGTCTCATCTATCACTTCCTGAAGAAACTGTTTCCTGTTCTTACTTAGCTGAACAACTGGCCATGCCGAGGTCCCGGGAAGTATAGGTTTATATTTCTTCTGTGTATTGCTTTTTGTTTTCTGCATTCCGAATATTAAAAGAGCTGCAAATATAGGATATATAGGTGATTATAACTGAAAAATGGCTGTTAGAGGTATATTGTCTGTAACACAGGGAATTAAGCCATTGTTTTCTTCAGAAGGTATGTAAGTTACATTTGTTGTATCGCTATCTACTTTTAATTTCAATATTACATGATCATCTCCTTCAGGTATAGTTTCATAAAGCCTGATAGGTTCTGAAACCCTGATAAAGCCGGTTTCTTTTGCATTTTTCCACTTTTCAGCGGATACCCTCAGAAAATATTCCGGTAGCCTTCTTTGTTGTAAATATTTATTGACAAAATCTGTAAAGCGCTCTAAATACAAAGTTGTATTCTTTATAAGGTAATGCTCCTGGTTTTTATTGAAATGTAATACCAGGGCAGGCATTCCTGCAAAGCCATAGTAAAATGACAGGATGCCTGTTATGAAAAAGAATAATAATAGCAACGGATGCAGGAAACCATTCATATAGGCCAGTACCGAAAGACTTGTCATTATTCCTCCTGCTACAATAGGGAACAATAACTTTTTTGTAGACCAGCTTATGGACCTTAAGCTATTAATGTCATAGATAAACTGACGGTTATTTATACGGACCACAAAATTTTTATCCGTAAGGAATAAATAATTGTGTTGATCCTGAGCTTCTTTTAAAGGGCATTTAGCAAGTGGTGTGCCTTCCATTATGAGGAGGATTGTTGTAGGTTTTTAAACATATCATAAAAGATTTTTTTTACACCGGTTATGAAATCATCAGTGATAAGCTCTTCAACCTCAGCAAGTGTGAAATCCAGTTCAGAAAATTTATAAGTTTGTTCAAACATAGCATTCTCAACCTTCAGCAGATATTTGTTGTTCCAGTAGAAGATGGTAACTTTTAAATCTTTAATATTATATTCTTTTTCTATTCTCATTTACTTATTTATCTTCATATAACATTGAAAGAATTTTATCGTTGCTTAATTTAGTGACAATATTGGAGCAAATACTGACGTGATTCATAAAAAAATATTTTTTCTTTTATTTCTGTTTAGCATTTTGGCATTTCAAGCCGCTGCTACTCACCTGAGAGGGGGGGAGATCACAGTTGCCCGTGAAGATTGTGGTTCACTGACGGCAACGATTACTATTACAGTCTATCTTGATGCCGAATCCACAGTTCCATTTGGTGGTGGATGGCTTGATTTTGGTGATGGCACCGACCCTATTCAAATCCCTGAGCAGACAAGTACACCAACTGATCTGGGTAACAATGTATCAAAAGCTACTTTCACTATTACTCATACATATGCAAGTCCCGGAAAGTATCTGATCACCTATACGGAACCAAATCGTAATGCAGGCATTTTAAATGTGCCCAACTCTGTACAAACTCGTTTTCACCTTGAGACATTAATAGCCATAGACCCAAGTGTAGGTTGTAATAACTCACCTGTACTGCTGATCCCTCCGATTGATAAAGGTTGTGGTTGTGTTCCTTTCTATCATAATGCAGGAGCTTTTGATCCCGATGGAGATAGTTTAAGTTATGAATTGGTAGTACCGAAAAGTGATCCGGGAGTAACAATTCAGGGGTATGTTTTTCCTGATGATCCTTCTCTTTATCCCACGCCTTGTGTGGATGCTGACCCGCCTGTTTTTAATATCGACCCCATCACGGGTTTAATTACCTGGAATGCCCCACCAGATATTGATGCAAATAGAGAAGGAGCTGAATATAATTTTTCATTTATTGTACGCGAGTGGAGGAAACTTTTTGGAAAATGGATACCCCTTGGATTTGTAAGAAGGGACATGCAGGTAATTATTGAAGAATGTGATAATGAAATACCAGAATTGGAAATCCCTGAAGATATCTGTGTCGAGGCAGGAACTTTGATAGAGGAGGAGATATTTGGTTATGATCCTGATAAAGATTCTGTAAAGATTGAAGTTTTTAGCCAGATATTAACTTTTGATGCAAATGCTGCTACATATGAACCGGCAAATAATCCGTTTCAGCTTATTAGTGATGAGGTGCAGGGAAGGGTGAATTTCCGCTGGCAAACAGATTGTGAGCATGTTCAAAACCAGTCTTATCAGGTAGTATTTAAAATTACTGATAAAGGCGCTCCCAAATTAGTAAATTTTGAAACATGGAATATACGAGTAATAGGCCCCTCACCGGTCATTCAGCCTGTAGTGAATGAAGTCGTGGATGAACGGCTTGGTTTACGTGTATCATGGGACCCTTATTTGTGTGATAATGCCGATTTAATGGAGGTATGGCGAAAAGTTGATAGTAATCCTTATGAACCTGACAGCTGTGAAACCGGTATAAGGCCATCGGCAGGGTACAATAAGATCGCTGAACTGCCTATTAATTCAACATCATACCTTGATCAGGACCTGTCAATGGGCGCCAAATACTGTTACAGGCTGGTGGCTATCTTTGAAGATAATATTGAAGCTGAAAGTGTGGTTTCTGACGAGCAGTGCTATGAATTTGTGGAAGCTGATGCCCCTGTCATTACTCATGTTAGCATACAACGGACAGATCCGGAGCAGGGAGAGGTACGGGTAAGCTGGAAGAAACCTTTTGATCTTGACCCTGCGGAATTCCCTGGCGATTATTATTATGATCTGTATAGGGCAACAGGTTTTTCAGGGAACAGCAATATTCAGTTTGTAGAAAGGATTATTAATGATACTACTTTCCTGGATCAGAATTTGAATACAGAAGATCAGGTATATAATTACCGGATTGTGCTTCGTGTTCCTGAAAGCCAGGCAGGAGAAGCCCCGGTTGATACCTCTGCAGTTGCATCTACGGTAAGAATAGAACCGACGCCTGATTTTAACCAGGTGGAGCTTACCTGGCAGGCTGATGTGCCATGGTCAAATGTTATTGCAACAGGCGAGGGTGCCTATCACTATATTTTTAGGGGTAATGAAGGGGCTAAGACTATTTCTGAGCTTAACCTGATCGATAGCGTTAAAGTGGCAGAGACAGGTTTCAATTATATTGATAGCAATGACCTCGATAATGACCAGGTATATTGCTATGCCGTATTAACAAGAGGCACTTATGGGAATCCACAGATCCAGTCACCGTTGGATAACCTTTCTCAGATCATTTGTGTACAGCCGATAGATACCATTGCCCCATGTACACCTGTGTTTGAACTTGAAGGGATAGATTGCGATACCTATGGTGAAACATATGGTTGTGATTTCAATAACTTCCAAAATCAATTATTCTGGTCGCCGGATCCATCATTTGTATGCCAGGATGATATAAGGCTGTATGAGATCTACTATGCTCCAACAACTGTTGATGAATTTGTAAAAATAGCAGAGACAAGAGACACCTCGTATATACATACGCCTGATAATGAAGTGGCGCCGCTAAGCTCCTTTAAGGGCTGTTACAAAATAAGGGCTCTTGATAGATCGGGTAATTTTTCTGAGTTCAGCAATGTATTTTGCTTTGATAATTGTCCGAACTATGAATTACCAAATGTTTTCACACCGGGAAAACAGGATGGTTGCAACGATCTATTTAGTGCTTTCAGGGATAAAGGCCAGGAAGATGAGACCGGAGGGATTACATTCCCTTGTGGCCCTGTAGATCCGGCACGTTGTGCACGCTTTGTTAAATCCGTGGACTTTATGGTGGTGAACCGCTGGGGCAAAGAAGTATTCAGCTATGAATCCGGAGGGGAGAATACCATTTACATTAACTGGGATGGTACTGACAATAATGGAGAGCCATTACCTGCAGGTGTTTATTATTATGTGGCAAAAGTAACTTTTGATGTAGTCAACCCAGATGAAGCTGAACAGGATATAAAGGGATGGGTGCATATCTTGAGGTAACTCTACTCCGGGTCATCAGAGATCTTCCTCCTCGATTAGCAGTATTTTTTAGGAATGAAAGACTTTTTTAAAGATTAACTCATTATTTGATTTTGGTAGAAAGATCGAAGACTAACATTTACTGTCCTTAAATATAAGTGCATGCTGATTTCCTTAGGAAACGGAATAGATAGGAAGGCGTAGCTAATGCTACACATAGTCAGGAATTTAAAAGATGATAAAAGACTGTAGATTGAGACAGGATCTCCGTAGTGGGTTATAAATCAACAGGTAAGGATATATCATAGAATAACCTCAATCCAATCAAAAGATAATCTTTATCAGGATTAATGGATTTTTCATGCGGTAAATAATGTGCTTTTATTTCAAGATCTAGTTTTTTATATGGGATAATGGCAAAAACGTTTAATGATTGGAACTGGAGGCTATGGTAATGATATTCATCATTTAACATGTATGAAATTCCTTTGCCATAATTTAAGAGGCTATATCCAATACCATATTTTATCTTTCTGTTTAACATCAGGTCAAAGTTATGATCAAGAATAAATTCCTGAATTTCATTATAATGTGGATGATCATACCTCACGTTAGGATAATATCTTATACTAAACAGATCCTCCGGATGGTTGAATTTAATTGCAGGGGTGAAGCTTAGGCCTTGTATATTTCTTTTATAATTATAATCAAAAAATCCATTTGACTTATCTACAGGTTGCATATCAAATGCTTCAACTATGTTACTTCTCCAGGATATACCTGCCTCCAATGAAATTAAGGATTGTTGTGCATAACATAGGCCTGAGGTAAGGGAGCTTATAATGCATAAGAGGCCTAGCAGCTTTAGTTTAAATAAAGGTTTCATATTATTTTGTGTTGGTATTATGTATAACAGACATTAAATGCATAAGGTTAGTTGGAATGTGTTATAAGTCGTTACTTAGATCTATTCCGTAGGAAACGGAATAGATAGGGGTAAACATTTCACCCGTTCACACCCTAATGAGGAAACTAAATCCATAGGTTGGGAGATCATGCTTGTATATCATGCTAAATAATATGAGATTGAGGCTTAAATGTGGGATGACTGAAAATTAATCTATAGAATCTCACACAAGAAAAAATGTAAAATTTTGAATTTTAAAGATCAGGAGTCAATATTACAGGGTGATTTTTATTAAATATACCCAAGCTTGGGTATTGCTTAAGAGGAGAAATACCAAGATCTTAGTATTGTAAATTCTTGCGAAGGGTTCTAATATTACAACCTTTAAGTTAGTCCCTGTGTCTTATAAAAAATACAACTATGATGAAATATTTTATAATATCAGTTTTATTCCTTCTAATACAATGTGAAGATTCAGATTCAGTATCACAGGAGGATTGTGGTTGCTACAACGGGAAGATTATAGAAGAAATTGAAAATCAATCAGGAACTATTGAGAATATTTTTAATAACTATATGATCATTCCTGATCAAAGAGAAGGACGGTTATATGTTTGTGAAGGGCTTCCAGATAGCTTAGAGGTTGAGGGATTAAAGGTGAACTATAGTGGAAGCATTTTAAAACCGTGTCCTAACGCATCATATAATGGTGATCTCCTGAAATTAACTGAGTTAACAAAGATAAACGATGAAAAAAATAATTAGAGCATTTTATATTGCTACGGCACTTTTATCAGTCTATAATCAAAGTTTTGGTCAGAGAATATGTGGAACGGTATTTAAAAAAGAAAATTTAAAAGAGGAAACAAGGCTACAGATTGATAAATTTAATGAGCGATTTAATAATAAATTAAATAGAACAGGTCCAGAAGGAGAAATTAGCCTTCTTTCAACAAATTTTGGATCCAAGAGGTTTTATTTATTCCGGTTGTTGTTCATGTAGTTTGGAATACTAACGCTCAAAATATTACAGATGCCCAAATATGTAGCCAAATTCAGATATTGAATGAAGATTTTGCTCGTAGGAATCCAGACTCTGCTAACACACTAGATATTTTCACAAATAATGCTTCTAATGCTCGTATTCAATTTGTTTTAGCATCAAGGGATGCAAATGGATTGGTTACAAGCGGAATTACTAGAACAAACACAACAACAACAACAACAACTTTTTCAACCAATAATGATATTAAGTCGTCAGCTTCCGGAGGGCAAGATCCATGGCCAACTGATGATTATTTAAATATTTGGGTAGGTAATCTTTCTGATGGTTTGCTTGGATATGCTCAATTTCCATGGGATTATTCTAGCTCTCCCGCTGGCGCTAAATCCTTCCCAACTTCTTCCCCTTGATCTATGCCCTCACATACCCTCAAGATTAACCGCTTGCTTTAATCCCACTAACTACATAAAATGTGTATCTAATAACTGTCTTTTTTGCTTTGTACCTGATTTTAAGAGGGGATATATATAAATAGTGTAAATTCAATCTCTTTATACAGATGTTGGAGGCAAATTATTGAACTGAATACAATGAGTCGAATAGTATTACTGTTTATAATTTTTATTCTTTGTATAATCCTTGTTTTATGGATTAATTTTGAAATATTTCCTCTAATCCAAATAAATTATAAAAGAACTTACTTAATAAATGATTTACTACTAACAATCGCTCTTTCATATATTACCTCCTTTATTTTTTATTTTATTGTTGTCTATATTAAGGAACGTAAAGATCGCGCTAATTCCAAAAAATTTTTAGAAAGAAAAGTTAATGAAATAATTGGGGGAGCAAATCATATAAGACAAACAGTGGAGCAAATTGACGATGTTAAATTTAACAGTTATATACCTGAAAAAAATGTTTTAAGAAATAAGCTGAACAAAATTAATTTAGAAGACGATGCAAATCAAAATAGGTTATATCCTTTTAGTTATGAACAACTGTTTAAGGAACATTCAAACGAAATTCGTGAAACCATTGATCGAATATTGATATTACTACCCTTTTTAAATTCAAATTTTATAAGTCTCTTAAATGAAATTTATGATTCTGGCTTTTTTACTGTTTCAACGAAAATGGCTCCAGTTGGAATGATCAATAAAAAAATGCAAGAAATAAATGCACCAAACTATTCGATAGTTTATTCGGATTCTTTAGTTGAATATCTATCGTTAATTGAAAAATTAAAAAAAATCTATCCTTAACATTGCCTTTTGATTCTGATTTCATTTGGTGATGCTACCACAGAACGACCAATGCAGTCAAACCTAAACCAACACTTCCTCCCTTTGTTGGTGTTTTCACCAACAAAAGTGGGGGCTTATTTTTAACATTGCCTTTTATTATTTAACTCCTACCACTTTTCGGTAAGAATTCAGTTTATTAAAATTCCTATAGGTTCTTATTGGCAATGCGATTACGCCTATTATCATATCCAGGGAAAATTTGATCATAAAATAGAATATCCAGCCGAATAGCGGTAGGGCAAAGATAAAATTGGTTTTTACCTGGTTTAAGGCGTACCATCCTGCTACCGCACCGGACAAGCAGTAGAAAACAAATGTGAAATTGATAAGTTGAAAAGGATTGAACTGGAGCCAATATCAAGAACAATAAAGAAATAAAATATCATGTTCAATATCGTCAGCATAAAGCCAATGCCGAAAGTTAGCAGTAGTTCTTTTTTAATCTTTCTGGTACTATCCTCTATGGCATCATCACCGTTTCCTTTGAAAAAATAAATTCATCGTTCATTCTTGTAGCGGATGTATTAGTATGCTACGATCTACTTCACGCGTATTTAATTTTAAATATTTCTTCCCAATGATTTCTACTGGGGCGGGAGGAGGAGAATATAATAATGGAAGCTTCTAGAAATAATAACATCTAATTAGATGTAAAAAAAATGGCCGTTCCTACCACAGAACGGCCAATGCAGTCAAACCTAAACCAACACAAGGTTGGCGTTTGAAGAAGTAAGATAGAAATTATTTTTTAAATTATAAAATGCGCGGGTTGACAGAATTTATCCTATTACTGAATTTTTCTTCTATTAAAGGAAGCAAATCTCTTCATAAAATAAAAAATATTGGCCGTTCCTAAATTAGACGGCCAATGCAGTGAAAACTAAACCACTCCTTATGAGGTGTAATTTTTTAATTGAAGTAGAAATTTATAGATGATATGATTATTTTTCGTCTGTTTGGCTGTTTATATCTGAATGGCTACTTATAATGACTACAAAAACTTTCAAATTCACCCAAATTATTACTAATATACCCAACCTTGGGTATTGTTGATTATATAATATGTAGGTATTTTTATATAGTTTCTATAAGTTTAGACTTTGCTGATTAATGTTGTATTTTATAGTTAATTACATGATAAAAATAATCTATATATTACTGCCTTCTTTTTATTTAGTTATCGTACTTCTGTTCTCAAACTGTTCAGATGATGATATAAGTGCAGAAAAAGTTAATATAACCTTATGGAATAAATCATTAGATACAATACGATATAACATACAAGGAAAATGGGATTGGCAATTTTCAAAGGGAGGTTTTTCCGGTAAAGATTTAATATATCATGATAATACATCTATTGAGATTAATAATGATAACATAAAGTTAATTTTTCAATCTGATCTTATTTATGACACATTGATATACTGGAATAAGAAAAAAAATATCTTAGGCGACTCCACCTATATAATGACTATATATAAGGATAATGGTGAACCTTTCCATCCATATACTTCATGGGTAGTACACGAAATTCATGAAGATACTTTAAAACTATTCGATAATTCAAATGACGGATATATTCATTATTTAACCCCTCTAAACTGATATACTATGAAAAATTTTAAACCTATCTTGTTACTCGTCTTATTTTGTTTTACATCAATGAAACTCTTTTCTCAAAATTTACCATTTAAAAATATTAAAACGGACAAAAATGGACAAATAAGTTATGCTGAACTTCATTTTAATCAGGATATTAATATTCCTGATCATAGATCATTACTGAATCTCTTATTAAAGACTAAGAATAAAGATAGCTTTCAATTTAAAAAAGCAAAAAAGGATAAATATGGAATTATACATACTCGATATCAACAATATTATGAAAATTTAAAAGTAGAAGGAGCGGAATATATTGTGCATGAGAAATTAAACGAACATTATAAATTTAATGGTAATTACATACAATTGGAGGGAATAAACACAGCACCTAATATAACTAAAACTAAGGCTTTAGATTTCGCATTAAATGAAGTGAATGCTAATTTATATAAATGGGAGAGTAAGGAAATGGAAGAATTTATAAAAATAAAAAACAATGATATTTCCGCCACCTATTTTCCAGAGGGGGATCTTTTACTTACTGAAATCTCAAAAAGTGGTGAATGGCGGCTGGTATGGAAATTTAATATTTCAGCTATTGATCCATTTTTATCTGAATCAGTTTATGTTGATGCAATAAATGGTAATGTAATAAAAAGAATAAGTTTGATGCGTGATATAAATTCTGTCGGCTCAGCACAAACCAAATATAGTGGAACAAGAACTCTTATTTCAGACTCTTTCACAGGAGGTTTCAGACTCCGTGAAGAACGTAATGGAATTAATATTCAGACATTAAATCTTCAAGAAGGCACTCTGCTTGCAAATGCAGTGGATTTTGTAGATAATGATAATTCATGGACTTCAGCTGAACATGATAACACCGATGAAGATCTGATTGCATTGGATGTTCACTGGGGTATTGAGCAGATAGTAGATTATTTTACTCAAGTTCACAGTAGAAATAGTATTGATGACGCTGGAATGGATGTTCTGAGTTATGTTCATTATTCAACAGGATGGGATAATGCTAGATGGGATAGTGATGATCAAGTAATGTTATTTGGTGATGGTAATACTTATGATCCTTTGGTTTCAATTGATATTTGTGCTCATGAATTTGCTCACGGTGTTGACCAACATGAGGCCGCTTTAGAATATGAATATGAATCAGGGGCGATTAATGAAGGTCTTAGTGATATATGGGGAGCAGCTATTGAATTTTGGGCAGCACCCGAAAAAGATCATTGGCAAATTGGGGAAGAAATAGGCGGGTTAAGATCATTAAGTAATCCAAACGCATTTCAACAACCAGATACATATGAGGGTACTTATTGGTTTGATCATACATCATGCTCATCTCCAGATGATGATTTTTGTGGTGTTCATACAAACAGTGGAGTAATTAATCATTGGTTTTATTTGTTAACTGATGGAGGTTCTGGTACGAATGATAATAATAATTCATATAGTGTTACTGGTATCGGAATAGCATCAGCGGCCGAAATAGTTTATCAGGGATATCAGTATTTAACTTCTACATCAGATTATTTAAATGCAAGAGATGCCATGATTAATGCTGCTGAAGATATTTTCTGTAACAATTCTCCTGAGATTCGTGCAGTTACTAATGCTTGGCATGCTGTCGGTGTAGGTAATTCGTATATTGATCCCTATATGGAAGTAGCTGGGCCTTCATTAATATGTGTTACAGGGAATGATCCTTTCACTGTAAGTAATTTAGCTTCAGGAACAACCTTAATTTCGTGGTCTGTTTCTCCGGCTTCTGCTTTTGATACCGATTCAGGTACGGGTAATTCATTTACTTCAAATGCTGATAATTCTTTAACAAGTAGTAGTGGATCGGTTTATGCAACAGTTTCTGGTTTGCAAGGATGTGAAACTATAATAAGTAAAAATATTTGGATCGGTGACCCTGCAAAACCTGGTACCATAGATATTGCCATGGATGTCCCTCCAAGACGTTTTACAGCAACAATTGCTGATATCGAAAGTGCAACTTCTTATAAATGGTATATAGACGGTGTTTATAATCAGACTACCTCAACAGGAACAGCTATTTTTAATAGAACCGCAACTTGTGATGATTATTATTTTCTTGAAGTACAGGCAGAAAATAGATGTGATATTGGAGTTAAAAATTATAAGGATGTTTACGGTCCATCTTGTGATAGCAGTGACCCTTTTATGCTCGTTTCACCCAGTCCAGCTTCTAAAGAAACCACAGTTGATATTGTTGATTCTGAAGATCATAGTGAAAAATCAAGCTCCTGGGCAATTAAAGTATTTGATGAAAACCAAATTCTGGTATTTGAAAAGAGCAATATTACTAGTAAAAGACTTCAAGTGAACACTCGCAACTTTAAGAATGGCTTATACTTTATCCATGCGTATTATAAAGGGGAGTTACTAACAAATAAGTTACTGGTAAATAATTAGAAAAAGTTTTAAGCAGGCCCTACTATTATAAGTGGGGCCTGCTTTGCTTCCACCTAAACTATCTCTTCAAATTAACAAAGGAGATTATAGGAATTAAACCAGGTCTAAAAAGAACTGCTAAGTCAACGGGAAAACCAGACAGGCGTCTACGAGATAATAAGGAAACTTCTGGAAATACGCCATTACTGAAGCCTCACATGAATAAAAAAGGGGATTAATCACTAAGAACCTGAAGAAATACCGACAGCATCTCTTATGTCATGACCCTTCCCCCTCTTAAGAGTTCGACCTGATCCCATGTTGGGAGGGCCAGAGGCAGGCTTTTTCTTTACAAGAAAGTCTATCCCAATCCCATATCGGAAGAGTACAGGGGGTGGTTAGTTGCTGCAATAGATCAATACCGTAGGAAACGGAATAGATAGGGAAAGGTGTAAGCTGATGCTACACCTCGTTTGGGTCAGGCAAATCGACCTCTCTTTTTAACATTTTTAATAAGCAGCAGGTATAAAAAAAGTACTGGTTGTTGTACCTTTTGTTCCATCATAACATAAGGATACAAATGTCATAGAAATGCCTGAGCCAATAGAACTATTTGTAGTAATTGATCCGGCTGATTCATAGCCATATGACAGCAAATCAAAACATGCAACCCCAGCTGTGAAACCTGTCATATCTTTAAAGCATGCACTAGTACCAGGTGTAGCTGTTGAACTGACATATAATGCATATGTTGTATTAGGTTCTACTTCTGTTAATGGTTTCCCATTGCCAGGATATGTTACATAAACATCATTTGGTGGGGGTTCATTGCAAGTGAATGTTTCCGTTCCTATTAAATGCAAATTGTTTTCTTCATTTAAAGAAAGCTGTAATGCCATAACAGTAGTTAAAATAATTAAAAGTTTCATAAGAAAATATGATTTAGTGATACATAAATAAATATAGTTAATATATTTATATAATGAAATTATTAATATTTAATAAATGAAAAAATCATTAATTAATATTATATTATTGCTTTTAATATTAATTAACTTAAGTTATAATTTAAAAGCAAGCCATTTAATGGCAGGTGAAATCATCACTGAGCCTGTATATGAAGAAGGTGTATGTAATCCTTTAAAAGTAACTGTTCATGTTATTGCATATATTAACAGCAGGTCCACAGTTCCTTTTGGTGGTGGTTCTTTACATTTTGGTGATGGAAATTCACTACAAATTCCGGAGCAAACCAGCACTCCCGGTTCACTAGACCCGAATATACAGGTTGCAAAATTTACCATAACACATGAATACCGTTCATATGGAAGCTATTTAATTACTTATTCAGACGCGAACAGAAATGGCGGGATCAGAAATTTATCAAATTCGGTTAGTATAAAATTTTATCTTGAATCCAGGATCACACTAGAGGACCAAATTATCTGCAATACCTCTCCGGTCCTTACTATCCCTCCGGTAGATAAGGCATGTGCTGAGTTAAAGTATTTTCATCATCCCGGTGCTTTTGATGCGGATGGTGATTCAATAAGTTTTGAACTTGTAAAGCCAAAGTCGGGCGAGAACGATATAGCTAACTGATACCAGGATCCTGCCTCCGGATCTTTTTATTCGGATTTTGAAAATGGTAATGAAGCAAAAGATGCACCTCCAATATTTCAAATTGATCCTATAACGGGTTTAATCACCTGGGATGCACCTCCTGCATCGAATAATGAAACAGAATCATATACAGTCGCTTTTAAAGTTAAAGAGTGGCGAAAAATTAATGGAGAATGGAGGCTTATTGGATTTATAGTGCGTGATATGCAAATTATAGTAGTGAGTAATTGCATTAATAAACCTCCTGAAATCGAAAGCTTTGACAGGATTTGTGTAATTGCAGGTGAAATAATTGATGAAGATATTTTGGCATTGGATCCGGATAATGATTCTATTTCCATATCAGTTTTTAGTGAAGTATTTTCAACAAAATCATCACCTGCTACACTTGATACCATAAGCAGTAAAAGTTTAAAATTCAGCTGGCAGACAGATTGTTCACATGTCAGGAGTACAGAGTATCAGGTGGTTTTCCGGGTAACTGATTTTCCCGATGATGGCCAGGTGAGCCTAACCCGCTATTTTACGTTAAGAATAAAAGTCATAGGTCCTCCACCGGAAATTCTGGATATAACCAAAGAAGAAACCGCTCTTAATTTAACATGGTCTCCCTATACATGTCAGAATGCCTCTGCCATAGAAATATGGCGACGAGTGGATAGTAATAATTTTCTCCTGGAGAATTGTGCTACAGGAATGCCGACTTATTCCGGTTATGAAAGAATAGCCACCGTGCTTGCTTCTGATCAATCGTTTAGCGATAATGATCTTATTATGGGTGCCAAATATTGTTACAGGCTTCTTGCTATTTATGATAATATAAATATTACAGAGAGTAAGGTTTCGGAGGAGACCTGCTACGAATTTATCCCTGCAGAAGCACCTGTTATAACAAATGTATCTGTTAAAAGAACGCACTATTCTTTAGGGGAGATCGACATCCGATGGATGAAGCCATTTGATCTGGATTTTACGGTATTTACAGGAGATATTGTTTATGAGCTTTACCGCTCCAAAAATGATGAGAGTTCTTTTGAATTTGTAAAGAGATTAACAAATGATACCTCGTTTCTTGACGGAGGTTTAAATACAGCGGATAGTATTTATTACTATAGGCTCTTATTAAAAGTGCCAGAGATATTAGGGGAGGAGGTAGTGGATACTTCGGCTACTGCTTCTACTGTGAGGCTCACAGCATCAGGAGCTGAAAATAAAGTTGATCTCGCGTGGGGTGCGGATGTTCCATGGTCAAACTATATTAAAGACGGGTATCATCTGATCTACAGGACAGAAGGTGAGGCTGAATTCATTGAAGCCCTTGACCTTATCGATAGCGTTAGGGTAACGGAAGATGGTTTTAATTATGAAGATATTGGTGAATATCTGAATACTCCAATAGATAATACCAAAACTTACTGTTATGCTGTAATGACCCGAGGTACATACGGTAATCCGAAGATCCAGTCACCACTGGAGAATTTTTCACAGATACACTGTATCCAACCTGTGGACAGTATTCCGCCGGATGCTCCTGTCTTTGTCAATTCAGGGACTAAATGTGAAGACATAGGCTGTACAGAATTTGAATTTAAAAACCAGCTATACTGGAATAATATTGAAAGTGGAGTGACTTATAATATTTATTATGCTCCTTCCACTGCCGATTCGTTTTTATACCTGACAACTACAAAAGATACTTTTTATACTGATACTCCTGATAACAATGCCCGCATGATTTCTTTTGCAGGCTGTTATAAAATTGAGGCCATTGATCGTGCAGGTAATGTCTCTGGTTTGAGTGATGTGTTCTGCTTTGACAATTGTCCGCGTTACGAGCTGCCAAACGTATTTACTCCTGAAAATAATGATCAGTGTAATGATCTTTTTACTGCTTTTAAAGTACCTGAGGGTAATGATATAAAGTGTGGAGTTGTGGATGGATCTCGTTGTGCCCGGTTTGTTAAGTCAGTAAAATTTATTGTATATAACCGATGGGGCAAACAGGTTTATAATTATGAGTCCGATCCGGAAAAATCCATTTATATCAATTGGAACGGTATGGATAGCTATGCTAAACCATTACCTGCAGGGGTTTATTACTATGTGGCAAAGGTAATCTTCGATGTAGTCAACCCTGATGAAGCTGAACAGGATATTAAGGGATGGGTGCATATCTTGAGGTAACCCAACTCCATCTTCCTCCTCGACTAGCACTAAGTGTCATGTAATGAGTAAGGTTTCTCTCTCCGCAATCCTGTTGGTAATAAAATTTCAGGTTCCCATAAGCTACGTTCGAAATGACCATTTTTTTTGGTTTCCCAATATTATTTCCTCCTCCGGGTCATATCGACGACAGGAGAGGTCTTACTCGTTAATTAAAATAACCTTAGAAAATTTACAATTACTGTATTCCGTAGGAAACGGAATAGATAGGGAGGTGTAGCTGATGCTACACCTAGTTATGATGAATATTGAGTTGAGGCTTAAATCTATCTATAGATAATATAGGTTTCACTAAATTGATCTGGTTCTGGCTGAACAAGATCACCATTGATAAACATGTTAATATAAGCCAGTGTATAATCGCACCTGTTCTCCTGGAAAAATGATAGCATCCTTATCGTGTCAGTTTTCTGTTCGAACCGAATATAAAATTTTTGGTCAAGCTCTTGTTCTAATTGATATCCTAAAGCCTGCCATGGGGTAGCGCTAATTATAAAACCACCGGCGGAAAAGACATTAAACAGCTGAAAATTAACAGGTTTTCCGGATTCAGTAAAGACAGAAATCTGATCTTCCTGATTATCTGATGATATGAGATTTTGATCGTTTATGGAGTCGTAATAAATAAATCGTATAGGTAATTGATCAGGAGGTACAGCTTCATCGCAACAGGAGCTTATGCCTAAAGTCATTACTAAAAAGAATAAAATATAAGTACCTGTTATTTTACAGTTTTTCATTCTTTCTAAAAATTTAGTCGCAATAATCGATTATTATATACTTAATTGAGTATCTCAATACTGGTGAGCAAAATATATGCATAGAGAGGATCGTCGTGATCAGGATAACTTCCTTTATCGACACCAGTAAATACGACTAACATTCCTCCTTTTTGAAATTTATCAGGTAACCCATTGCAGGGTATGTAGCCACCATTAACTCCCTGAGTGACTTCTTTTACATTTCCTATATAGTAAAAGCCGCTCAAGGACTTATAAACTCTCCCTTCCATATTTGAAATTTCTATGCCGCCTGTTTCATTACAAATTTCATAAGCAGACCTGTCATTTTCACAACTGCCGGCAGTAACTGCTACTATAATTAAGTAGATAAGAAATATTTTCTTAGTCAGATCCATAGAATTATATTAATCTAAAAAATATAATTATTTAATTAAATTTAGTGAATTATCTCATGATAAGAGAATTCTACAAACTATTAATTTTTACTCAGGTTACTATGGTACTATAAGGTAGAAGAATGGGCAGAAATTATGCGTGGGATAATTCATCTTATTTTCTAATTTTGCCCCTCATAAAAATTAAAAAAACTTATGAAAGCATATATTTTTCCCGGCCAGGGAGCTCAGTTTTCAGGAATGGGCAAGGGTCTTTATGATCTTGGCGGTGAGCCAAAGGAAATGTTTGAAAGCGCCAATGAAATATTAGGTTTTAAGATAACAGATACGATGTTCTCCGGCACACCTGATGAGCTGAAACAGACAAATGTTACCCAGCCGGCCATATTCCTGCACTCCGTGATACAGGCAAAAGCCCTGGATGATTTCAATCCTGATATGGTAGCGGGGCATTCTCTTGGAGAATTTTCTGCACTTGTGGCCAATAAAGCTTTATCATTTGAAGATGGGTTATGGCTGGTTTCAAAACGTGCTCAGGCTATGCAAAAAGCATGTGAAGTAAACCCTTCAACGATGGCAGCTATATTAGGTCTCGATGACAGGGTTGTAGAAGAGATCTGCCAAGAAATAGATGCTGTAGTAGTCCCTGCTAATTATAACTGCCCAGGCCAATTAGTGATCTCAGGATCTGAAGAGGGAATTGGAGAGGCCATCAGGCGCTTTACAGAAGCAGGTGCGAAACGTGCCTTACGTTTACAGGTTGGAGGGGCTTTTCATTCACCGCTTATGGAGCCTGCCCGTGAAGAGCTGGAAGATGCTATTAAATCCACCAACTTCAGTAAGCCAATTTGTCCTGTTTATCAGAATGTAAATGCACAGCCATCTACTGATGTGGAGGAAATAAAGAAAAATCTTATTGCCCAGCTGACTGCACCTGTACGCTGGACGCAGACCATTCAGAATATGGTAAAGGATGGCGCTGACGAATTCGTAGAATGTGGTCCTGGAAACGTTTTACAGGGGCTCGTGAGGAAGATCCAGTCAGGTGTAGCCACAAAGAGCGCAGTTTAATTGATCTTATTCACAGGAAGAGGGTCTTTACAAAGAGCCAGCAGTTGTTGCTGGCTTTTTTTATTAACCGGATGTATAAAATCTGGGGCAATTTCAGCAAGAGGCGCAAGGGTAAACCTGCGGTTCTCAATCTCGGGGTGTGGGATAGAAAGATCTTCGTTATTCATTACAATTTGGTCATAATACAGGATGTCTATATCTATCAGGCGTGGCCCCCATTTTTCTTGTCTTTTTCTACCCAGCTGCTGTTCGATAGAAAGGATAACCTGCAATAGCTGTTCCGGAGTAAGATCTGTTTCTATTTGTACTACCTGATTGAGGAAATCAGGCTGATCTTTGATGCCCCATGCTGCCGTTCTATAGCAGGAAGATAATTTTATTACAGTTATTCCTTTCTCTCTAAACAGCTCCAATGCTTTTTTAAAGGTGATCTCCGGATTGTCAACGTTACCTCCCAGCAATAAAAATTTTCCATTTACCATGATTGTATCAAATTTACATCTACTTATTTTTCATATTGCGTTCTTTAGGTATATTTTTGATCCATCTAAAGTTATACAACATGAATTTTTTAAGAAATTTTCTCGCGAGCTTATTAGCACTCGTGGTTTTTACTCTGGTAATTTTTGTTTTCTTCTCAATGATGATCTCTGCTATTGGAGCAAAAGATGCAGTTGAGGTAGAAGCTAATTCCGTTCTCCACCTTCATATTGACAGGCCTATTGAGGAATATGAATTTGAAGATCCTATGGCAGAATTAGGACTGGCACCGAAGGCTATAGGATTAGTGCAACTGAAGCAATCGCTGGATAATGCAAAAGATGATGAAAAAATTAAAGGTGTATTCCTTGAAATACCCATGCTATTTACCGCAGGCTTTTCAACTATTGAAGAAATAAGGAATTACCTCCAGGAATTTAAAGAATCCGGGAAGTTTGTTATTGCCTATAGCCAGAATTATTCTGAGGCTGCTTATTATCTCGCTACTATAGCTGATTCTGTATATCTGCACCCTGAGGGAGACCTTGAATTTAATGGGTTGAGCGCTGATGTTGTCTTCTTTAAAGGATTGCTTGAGAAACTGAATATTGAGCCTCAGGTTTTTCGAGTGGGTACTTTTAAAAGTGCAGTAGAGCCTTTTATAAGAACAGATATGAGTGAGGAGAACGAAGAGCAGATGAAGTTTTTACTGGAAGGTGTATACACCAATATGTTGGCCAGGATCTCTGAGCAGCGTAATATCCCGGTAGCAGAATTAAGGAATATCTCTGATCAGATGCTGGTAAGAAGCCCTCAGGAGGCATTGAATAAAAAGCTGGTGGATAACCTGTATTACCGGGATGAGATCAATGAACGGATAAGGGAGAAACTTGAACTGGAAGAAAATTCAGAAATTAATTTCATCACTCATAGTAAATACAAAAAAAGCTATTCTACTTTTAAAAGCTCTGATAATGAATTGGCAGTAATTGTTGCTAATGGAAATATCGTAGAAGGTGAAGGGGATAATTACTCTATAGGAGGTGAAAAATTTGCTAAAGAAATAAGAAAAGCCAGGTTGGATGAAGGAATTAAAGCGATCGTTTTAAGGATAAATTCTCCTGGAGGAAGCTTCCTGGCTTCTGATGTAATGTGGCGTGAGATAATGCTTGCTGCAGAGGAAAAAACGGTAATAGCTTCAATGTCTGACCTTGCTGCTTCAGGAGGTTATTATATGGCCATGGCATGTGATACGATAGTTGCCATGCCTAATACAATTACGGGATCAATTGGAATATTTGGTATTGTTCCTGATATGAGTGGTTTCTTTAATGAAAAGCTTGGGATTACTTTTGATGTTGTTAAAACCGGTGAAATTTCTGATCTCTATACGGTAATAAGGCCTTTGACTGAGAGGGAGAAGCAGATCATTCAAAATGATGTGGAAGCAGGTTATGAAACATTTATTTCAAAAGCAGCAAGAGGCAGAGGTATGACTGTAGAGCAAGTGAAAGAAGTAGCTTCAGGACGAGTTTGGACAGGTGAGCAGGCATTAGAGAGAAATCTTGTTGATGTAATGGGTGATCTTAATACTGCTGTTGGAATTGCTGCTGAAAGTGCTGGCATTGCTGATGATTATAAAGTACGCTATTATCCCAAGCCTAAGACATTTATTGAACAATTATTTCAGGATATGGAAACAAATGCTAAGGAAGCGGTATTAAAACAAGAGCTGGGTATTTATTACGATCAATATAAGCATGTGAAATATGTAAAAGACCAGCGTGGGCTTATGAGCCGCATGGACTTTGATTTTTATATTTATTAATTTCGAAAGAACAATTATGCAGGAAAGAAACGACTGGACCAAAGAAGAAATAGCAGAAATATATCATTCTCCTTTAATGGAGCTTATGTATCGTGCAGCCACTGTACACAGGCAAAATCATAATCCGGAGGAGGTGCAGGTTTGTACCCTTTTATCTATTAAAACAGGTGGATGCCCAGAAGATTGTTCTTATTGTCCGCAAGCCGCACGTTATCATACCGAAGTTGACGTTCACAAGCTGCTTTCTGTTGATGAGGTGTTAAATAATGCACAAACAGCAAAAGATTCAGGGAGCACACGTTTTTGTATGGGAGCTGCCTGGAGAGAGGTTAGGGACAACCGCGATTTCGATAAGGTGCTGGAAATGGTAAAAGGTGTAAACCGTCTGGGTATGGAAGTTTGCTGTACATTAGGTATGCTGACGGACGAGCAGGCAAAGAAATTGAAAGATGCCGGGCTTTATGCCTATAACCATAATCTGGATACCAGCGAAGAGCATTATGATGAGATCATCACAACCAGAACTTACAAGGATCGTTTAGACACGATTGAAAATGTACGTGATGCGGGAATATCTGTTTGCTCAGGAGGAATTATAGGATTAGGGGAAAATGATGATGACAGGATAGATATGTTGCACACTTTGGCAACCTTGCCTGCTCACCCTGAATCAGTACCGGTAAATGCACTTGTACCTGTAGAAGGAACTCCGCTTGAAAAGCAACCAAGGGTTTCGGTATGGGAGATGGTCCGGATGATCGCTACGGCACGTATTACAATGCCGAAAGCTATGGTAAGATTATCTGCAGGCCGCATTTGGATGAGCATGGAGCAGCAGGCGCTTTGCTTTATGGCTGGTGCGAATTCTATTTTTGCGGGTGATAAATTATTAACTACTCCTAACCCTGATGTTGTTAGTGATAAGGAGATGTTCCAGGTATTGAATATTAAACCTCGTGAGGCATTTAAAGATAAACAAAAAGAAGTAGCTAAAATTTAAAATATTTGATATCTTCTTGTTGTGGTGCTATTCCACTATTGCAGATTATCTTCAGGCAGTGGTATCAGTTCCTGAAACAAGTTCAGGATGACGATCTAACCCCAAACCCGTCATCCTGAATTCATTTCAGGATCCACTGTCGCGGAGTAATATTAGCTGCAAGAACTTTGGCTTATCCCAAACCTTCAATTGGAGGTGATTTTACCCTCAGTTTTTGGTTTCTTCTTATTGTGGTTCTGTTCCACTACTGCAGGTTGTCTTCAGGCAGTTGTATCAGTTCCTGAAACAAGTTCAGGATGACGATCTAACCCAAAACCCGTCATCCTGAATTCATTTCAAGATCTACTGTCGCGGAGTAAGATTAGATGTAATAACTCTAGTCTTACACCAACCTTCAATTTGAGGTGTTTTATCCCTTAGCCTTTGGTATCTTCTTGTTGTGGGTGCTATTCCACTATAGCAGATTATCTTCAGGCAGTGGTATCAGTTCCTGAAACAAGTTCAGGATGACGATCTAACTCCAAGCCCGTCATCTGAATTCATTTCAGGATCCACTGTCGCGCAGTAAGATTAGATGTAATAACTCTAGTCTTACACCAACCTACAATTGGAGGTGATTTATCCCTTAGCTTTTGATATCTTCTTCTTGTGGTTCTGTTCCACTATTGAAGGTTATCTACAGGCAGTGGTATCAGTTCCTGAAACAAGTCAGGATGGCCTTATTGCTTAATTCTGCCATTCTAAATTCATTTTAGGATCTACTGTCGCGGAGTTGAGTGAGAAGTAACATGTTTATTTTGTATTATTTACTTCCCTAAATATTCTTATATCTTCATCTGTATACCATTTCGCAGAAAGATCTTCAAGAGTTGGGTTTTGTTCCTTTATTAAGTTGATCTTCCATTCCCTTTTCCAATTTTTTAGCTGCCTTTCACGATCGACTGCATCTTGAATATTTGAGAAAGATTCAAAATAAACCAGATAAAAACATCTATATTTTGTAGTGAATTTGGAGCCATTCAAGTACCTATGCTCTAATACTCTCGTCTCAAGATCATTAGTAGAACCGATATAAAATACTATTCTATTAAAGTTACTTAGGATGTAGGTTTCACCGCTTTTCATAATTGTACTTCAACAATTTAGAAATATTTCTATACAGTATGCGCTTATATTGAATAAAAAATTGTAGCTATCCTGAATTTATTTCAGGATCCACTGTCGCGGAGTAAAAGTCAGGTGTAAGAACTTTTATTTTTTCTCAAATTCTCAATTGGAGGGATTTTACCTTTACCCTTTGATATCTTCTTGTTGTGGTGCTATGCCACTATTGCAGATTATCTAGAGGCAGTGGTATCAGATCCTGAAACAAGTTCAGGATGACGATCTAACCCCAAATCAGCCATCCTGAATTTATTTCAGGATCTACTGTCGCGGAGTAATGTTAGCTGCAAGAAGTCTGGCTTATCCCAAAACCTTCAATTGAAAGTAATTTTACCCTCAGCCTTTGGTATCTTCTTATTGTGGTTCTATTCCGCTATTGAAGGTTAACTTCAGGCAGTGGTATTAGTTTCTGCCCGAAGGACTCCTTTGGAGAAACAAGTTCAGGATGGCGTAATAAAAAAATAGCCTCCTGTCATTTCTTCTTATCTCTTCTCCTCAGGCTCATATTTTTTTGGAGCATACAGAAATCCAAAAGCTTCACCATCTTCCTTCGTATGTTTTTTATGATGGACATAATGTGCATTAATGATCCGCTTTAGGTATTTATTTTTCGATTTAAATCGGATCTTGATCCTGCGATGGACAATTACATCATGGAACACAAAATAAAAAATGCCATAGCACAATATGCCGATGGCTACTGAGGTAAGGTAGAAGGATTCCATGTGATAGGTAGAGTAGTAAAACAAAAAAATGGCAACCGCACTAAATACTACTGCAAACAAGTCATTCCGCTCCAGAGGGTGGTTATGCACCTTATGATGTGAACGATGCCACGTCCACAGAATGCCATGCATAATATACTTATGAGTAAACCATGCTATGAATTCCATAAACAGGAAAACGCCAATTACAATCAGGATATTAATCAATATTTCCACCATATTATTTATTAAACATATTTTCTAATGTTTTTGATCTATAATCAAAGATAGATTTTACCTGGCGCTCCACAAAAATCCCATTTGCCAGCCTGCCAAGTGCGCTAAGGGGTAATGCATAATTTACGATATCTGTCATTTTAATCCCTCCTTTAACCTTTTCAAAATGATGCTGATGGTGCCACATAGCATAAGGGCCATACCGCTGCTCATCAACAAAGTAATTAGGGGCATCCACATGAGTGATCTCCGTAACCCATTGTACAGGAATACCGGGTACTACCTGTACCTTATACTGGATGATCTGTCCGGGATACATTTTATCATTGATACCAGATGTATATTCAATCTTGAACCCCATATGAGGTGGCGTAATACGCGCTAAATTTTTGGGAGAGCTGAAGAAATCCCAGGCCTCCTCAAGGGAAAGAGGAAGCACCTGCTCAGTTTCAAGTCTGTAGATCTTCATTTTTGTTAACCTTTATAATTGACAATATTCTTAACCATTTTAGGGAAGATCAGGTGATGGAAAGGATAAAAAAGATACCAGTACATCCGCCCCCAGATGCCCAATGGCCTGAAAGTGGCTGTTTGTACCAGATATGACCTGCCCTCCCTTTCTCTTATTTTAAACTCCAACCATGCTTCTCCGGGTAATTTCATTTCAGCATAAAGAAGTAGCCTTCCCTGGTTACGATCAGCGAGTAACACTCGCCAGAAATCAAGGCTGTCCCCGGTTTTCAGCTCATCAGGGCTTCTTCTCCCACGCCGCAATCCGACACCACCAAAAATTTTATCTATAACACCCCTGACCTGCCACATAATGTTGCCATAGTACCAGCCCCTGTTGCCACCAATGTGCCAGAGATTATCTATAACCTCTTCCTTATTATCCTTGATTAATGCCTCCTGGATATCCTTCATACATCCATAAGAGGGAACTTCAATGTTATCCAGGAAATTTTGATCAAGGCGACGGTTATGCACTGCGTCTGTCCAACTGGACACAATATTTTTTTGATTTATCCTGCTAAAGGCCATCTCCAGGCTTTCTTCATAAGAGTAAAGTTTTAGTGGAACAACCTTTAGTATACTTTTATCTTTCGCCACCACATCATGGACCATGCTATCTACAAGGTTTCTGGCAAGCGTGTATGATGTTGAGGTGAAAAAATAGAGCCATAGAGAAGATAACCGTGTGGTTAATAGCGGTACCGGAATGATATAACGTTTGAGGTTTCGTACTTTGGCATACGTAAGCAGCATATCCTTGTAAGTCAGTGTATCAGTACTTCCTATATCAAAAGTTCGGTCAAAAGCTTTCTCATTCATTAAAACACCATTTAAATACTCTATGACATTTCTTATTGCTATGGGATTACATTTACTTCTTACCCATCTGGGGCCTATCATCAGCGGGAGTTTTTCAGTCAGGTCACGGATAATTTCAAATGATGCACTTCCTGAACCAATTATGATAGCTGCTCGTAACACAGTTAGCGAAGCTTTTGAATTGCGAAGTATATCTTCGGTCTTTTTGCGGGAATATAGATGCTCGGAAAGCTCCTCTTCTTCCTCATTAATAATACCTCCGAGATAGATGATCTGCTTAGCCTCCGTATTATCAATACAGGTAACAAACTTTTCAGCCATTGCTTTCTCAAGGTCTGAAAAGCTTTTATTACCAGATGTCATGGAATGCACAAGATAATATGCGGCATCAATATTTTTTGGAACAGCTTTTAAGGAATCCACATCGCTCAGGTCACCTTCATATACTTTTACTTTTTTTAAAAAATCTGCATCAAAATCCTCCAGGTCTAATTTTCTTTTATCCCTCACCAGGCATACAACTTCATGCCCTTTATCAACTAATACCGGTAGTAAACGTCTTCCTATATATCCTGTAGAACCTGTCAGTAGTATTTTCATGTGTTCAGCGCTTTTTTATAAGTATTAATTGCACGTTCCCGCGCCTCTTTATGATCAACCATAGGTTTTGGATAAGCTTTAGTATTATACTCAGAGACCCATTTTTTAATGTAAGCCTTATCAGGATCAAATTTTTTCTCCTGTAATTCAGGATTAAAAACGCGAAAATAAGGCGCGGCATCAACACCTGTTCCCGCCGCCCATTGCCAGCCTCCATTGTTGGAAGCAAGCTCATAATCAAGAAGCTTATCTGCAAAATATGCTTCACCCCAACGCCAGTCAATGAGCAGATGTTTACTTAAAAAGCTGGCAGTTATCATCCTGACCCTATTGTGCATATATCCTATGCTATTTAACTGACGCATACCTGCATCAACAATTGGATATCCGGTTTTACCTTCGCACCACTTGTCGAATTCGTCAGCATTATTGCGCCAGGCTACCTTATCGTACTTTCTGTTGAAATTTTCAGTGACGACATCAGGATAATGCCACAAGATCATCTGGTAAAATTCTCTCCAGATCAGCTCATTCACATAGGTGTCACTTTTTCCCTGGGCCTGAGAAAATAATTTTCGGATACTTACCGTTCCAAAGCGGAGGTGTGGACCAATTCGTGATGTACCCTGTTCAGCCGGGAAATCCCGCTTTTCTTTATAATGCTTCAATGTATAATCAGTAACATTAGCAGAGGGGAAGGGGATATTAGTTTTTTCAAAACCGAGTTTGTTTAGAGAAGGGATATTTTCAAAATTGCTTTTGAAAAAATTATCAAATTTTAAAGCAGATGTATAGCTTTTAAGATCCTCTTTTGAAAGAGCGGATCTCCATGAGCGGCTGTAAGGAGTAAATACATTATAAGGTGTACCATCTTTTTTCATCACCTCATCTTTTTCAAAAATAACCTGGTCCTTAAAGGTTTGAAGTTCAATATTATTATTCTGTAAAAGCTTTTTTATCTGTTCGTCACGCTCACGGGCATAAGGTTCATAATCATTATTAATGTAAACACTTTTTATATTATATTTTTTAATTAATCCTTTCCATGCTTCTTCCGGTGTATCATGAAATACCTCTAATCGTGATCCTTTTCTTTTCAACTCAGAATTAATTTCCTGAAGGTGTTTATGGATAAATTCAACTCTTGCATCCTTCCTATACAGATCATCAAGGATATTTTTATCGAAAATAAATAACGGCAGAACAGGAAGGTCACCTTTTAAAGCATGAAAAAGGCCGGTATTATCATCCAGCCTGAGATCACGTCTAAACCAAAATATGGAAATGGGCTCCATTTTCGCTATAGTTTTGGTCGTAAAGTTTCCGGCAGTTCAAAAGAATGCCTATCCAGAAAAGCTATTATTTGCCTGAACCAGAATGAATAGGCCTGGCTATTTGCAGCTATATCAGTAAGTAAATCTTGCCAGGTGATCCATTTGAAATCTTCTGCCTCATCTGGGTTAAGGATCGGGTTATTATCATACAGGCCTATATAAACATGGTCCAACTCATGTTCAATAAGTTGATTTTCAAAGTTATATTTATAAATAAAGCTATATAAAAAAGAAAGCTTAGTGTTTATACCCATTTCTTCCTTTAAGCGTCGTTTAACTGCAGCCTCTGTTCTTTCTTCAGGTTTTGGATGGCTACAGCATGTGTTGGACCATAATCCGGCACTATGATATTTTTGTGAAGCACGTTTCTGAAGTAGCATTTCACCGTTTTTATTAAAAATAATAACAGAAAAAGCTCTGTGCAAAAGGCCCTCCTGATGAACTTTCATTTTCTCCATCACCCCAACTTCCCTGTCACGGGAATCCACTAAGATCACCTGCTCCATTAGATAAAATTAAATCTGTGTTTGATATAAGATGTAAATAATAAAGTTACTTTTTTCTGATTTGGAATTCTAATACGGGTACGCATCACCTTATGAGGGGGTGTATTGCATATTTTTTTGAAAAGCTGTAGGTAGTACAAATAAGCAGTATATACGCCAAACCTTGCAGCTGGAGGAAGCTGCCTGATACCTTCATAAGCAACACGAAAATCTTCCTCTATTGCTAATTCAATTTCATTCTTGTCTTTTTCGCTAAAATTTAAAAGATCTAATCCCGGGAAATAAGTTCTGCCTAATTCCTCATAATCTGCTTTAAGGTCCCTTAGGAAATTGACTTTTTGAAATGCTGCTCCCAGGCTCATTGCACTTGGTTTAAGTTTTTCATAATCAGCTTCCCCAAATGCACAAAATACCTTAAGGCACATAAGGCCAACTACTTCTGCTGAACCGAGTATGTATTCGTTAATTGAATCCTCATCATAAACTTTATCTGCTTTTAGGTCCATTTCCATGCTTTTGAGGAACTGATTGATAAGGGAATGATCAATTTCATATGTGTTTACAGCTTTTTGAAAATTGTGGAGTACCGGGTTTAAGCTTATTCCATTACCAATGGCTTTATATGTATCTTTTTTAAATTCCTCTAAAAGCTCTTTTTTATCATATTCGTGAAATGTATCTACTATTTCGTCAGCAAACCGCACAAATCCATAAATGGAATATATAGGCTCCCTGAGGGCCGGAGGGAAACAAAATATCCCAAAAGAAAATGAGGTGCTGTAAGAGCGTGTAATAAGGCTACTGCATTTCAGACATACCTGATCGTAAAAATCTATAGACATTATTTAAATTTTTTAATGACAAGATCTGCAGCTACCTGTCCCGATATAATGGAAGGAGGTACTCCCGGCCCCGGTACTGTTAACTGACCTGTATAAATTAGGTTATTCACCTTTTTGCTTACCATTGAAGGCTTTAAATTGGCTGTTTGTAATAATGTATTAGCCAAACCATATGCGTTTCCTCTAAATGAATTGTATTCATTTTTAAAGTCATTGACCGAAAAGCTTTTCTTATAGATCACACGATCTTTAATGTTTTCACCAGTATGTTTTTCAAGCCTTTTCATTACTTTCTCAAAATATTTCATCCTGATATCCTCATTATCATGCAGATCTGAAGCTATAGGAATTAAAATAAATAAGTTCTCATCACCTGCCGGAGCAACTAAGTCGTCAGTCTTTGAAGGGCAGGATACATAGAATAACGGATCATCGGGATATTTGTTATGTTTATATATATCTTTTGAATGTTGAACAAAATCTTCATCGAAAAATAGATTGTGATGTAGCAATTTATTAACTTTTCCTTTGATTCCCAAATAAAAAATAATACTTGAAGGAGCCATCACCCGCTTTTGCCAATATTCTTTAGTGTACTGCTTGTGTTTATCATTTAATAAATATTGGTCAACAAAATTATAATCAGCTGCAGATATTGTTATATCTCCCGTAAATTCTGTTTTTTCGGTAATGATTTTAATGATACGTTTATTCTGCACCTCCAGCTTCTTAACATTCTGGTCAAATTCAAATTTTACCCCATTATCAATTGCCACCTGGTGCATCGCATTTACAATCTGATACATTCCTCCCTTTGGATACCATGTTCCGAGCTTTAAATCTGCATAATTCATCAATGTGTAAAGTGCCGGAGTTTCGTCGGCAGTGGCACCCAGAAAAAGTACCGGGAACTCCAGCAACTTTATAAGGTGTGGATGTTTGAAATACCGGCGAATATATTTTGATACAGAAGTGAAAACATGAAGTTTAAAAATTCCTTTTATTATATCTGTATCGAATAATTCTTTTAGCGACTGACCTGGTTTATAAACAAGGCGGTTCATTCCCAGCTCGTATTTATAGGCTGCTTCTTCAATAAATTTATTCAGATGCTTAGTGCTCCCCGGCTGTTTTTCTTCAAAAAGTGCCCGCAGGTCATCAAGGTTTGCGGGAACGTCCATAACACCATCTTCAAAAAATATACGGTAGGAGGGGTCAAGGCGGACTAATTTATAATAGTCTGAGGTAGATTTGCCAAATCGCTGAAAAAAGTGCTCAAAGACATCGGGCATCCAGTACCAGCTTGGACCCATATCAAAGACGAAACCTTTTTCAGTAAATTGTCTTGCGCGGCCACCCGGCTGATCATGTTTTTCTATTACTGTAACATCATAACCCTTTGCTGCAAGACATGCAGAAACAGAAAGGCCGGCAAAGCCGGCCCCTATAACATTTATTTTTTTTGTCATTTATGAGGCTTTATTCTTTTTAAAACCTCAACGTAACAAAATTTTCTAATTTTTGACAAGTTTGTTTAACTCTAATTAAACAATAATTAGTTGCTTCTATAACCTACTAACCTTTTTTGGATCTCTTTTCTCGCATGGAATATTCTGTTTTTCACTGTACCGATAGGGATCTCCAGCTTATCAGCTATTTCGTGATATTTGAAGCCTTCGGTATGTAACTTAAACGGAACCAGCAGATCATCCTTTACATCATTTACACATTTCATGATATCATTATATTCATAAGTAGTATCAGGAGAGTGGAAAGTGTAGTTATCCGGAACATTTAAATAATAAAGCTCCTCTGTATCATCATAAGTTGTTTTAGCTCTTTGCGCTTTTCTATACTTATTAATAAAAGTATTACGCATTATAGTATATAACCACCCTTTGAGATTTGTATTTCTTGTAAATTTATCCCTATAGGTCAGGGCTTTTAATACAGTATCCTGAATGAGGTCTTCAGATTCTTGCTGATCGTTTGTAAATCTTCTTGTGAAAAGTTCAAGTGTACTCTGTAAAGAAGCAATTTGATGATTAAATTCAACTGCGGTCATAGGTTTGAGTTATTTAGTTTCAAAAATTCATTGTTTGTACTAAATGACCGATGTAATAGCACATCGTTTCATTGTGCTATTAGTAAAGTAATAATCGTGCTAATTTTTTACCTGACTTTTTGAGGAGAAGGAAGAATCCTGTTAAAATCTTCAGCAGAGCGGAATAATTTAATATTTGATGGTATATTCTTATTGTAATTTCTTAATTGATAGCCAGTTATAAGGATGTCAGAGTTGGGTATATTGCTAGACAACTGTGTAAAAAATTCCTCAATTGTAAATTCCTCTGGCCTGGTAAAAATTGCTGAAATAAGATACTGGGGATTATAGCTTTTTGTGAGGGAGTAAATATCTGCAATAGGTACCTGCTGACCAAGATAAAAGGTTCTAAAACCTCTTTTACGAAGATAGTAGTGATAATATAATAACCCCAGCTCATGCAACTCATTTTCCGGAAGAAAAAGAATTACTTTAGGGGCATATTTATCTTCTACAATTGGCAAGGCATCTATGGCTACAATAAGTTTCTGTCGGATGAAGTTTGAAAGAAAATGTTCATGAGCGGGTGATACATTACTGGTAAGCCACATCGTTCCCACTTTTTCGAGAAACGGGAAAATAATTTTTGTAATGGAATATTCAAAACCATTCTTTAGGATAAGATCAGAAAGCATTTTTTCAAATTTCCCCTCGTCGAGGTCGATCATTGATACCAGTAGCTGGTCCTGATAAATCTGTGGTGAAGATTTTAGCTTATGCAGCTCTTCAATTTTTTTGATTATTTCCTCATTAGAAAGATTAGCTATGTTGCCTATTTTTATCCCGCTTTTTTTTAATGTGGAGATATTAATAATTTTCTTCAGGTCCTCATCAGAATAGTAGCGGATATTAGTAGGAGTGCGCTCAGGGGAAATTATATTATATCTTTTTTCCCAAATCCTGATAGTATGGGCTTTAATGCCACTTAACCTTTCCAGTTCTTTTATTGAATAGCTACCCATGTTTTGTTTAATGATCCTGTATTAAATGTTTAACGCAATATTACAACGATAGTTGGTTTATTATTAATTCATAAGAGAAAAAAAACATAATTTATATCATGGTGTTTCTCAGATACTTATTCATTTAAACGATTTAGCTATGGAAAGAAGAATTTATGTAAAAAGTATTATCCTGTTATTGTTGGTGGGCTTTGTAGCCGGCTGTGCACCGCAACAGTACTCAGCAAATTTTCAGTTAAAGTCGCACAAAAGTGACAGATATGTAATTGAGGACCAGCAGGAGAAAGAAGATGACGCATTAATCTCAAGTGTTGATAAAGTAACACTGGAGGATGAAATAGTGATTAAGGAAATCATTACTGAACCTGAACAAATCGAGAGGCTTAAAGCAGAAGACCAGGTAAAGGTTGTAAATCCGCAATCAAAAGAAGAATTAATTAAGGCTCTAAAAGAAGACCCTGAAGCTACTGTTGCTTTTAATGTTAAGGATCTAACTAAAAAGGAAAAGCGGCAATTAAAAAAAGAAGTAAAGAAACAGCTTAAAGAAAGTAAAGAAGCAGGTGTTCTGCAGGTAGGTGATGAGCCTAATAAATTACTTTATTACATATTGGCTGTATTACTACCGCCTTTAGCCGTAGGATTGTGGAGAGGTATAGGTTCAGATTTCTGGATAAATCTTCTTTTAACACTTCTATTCTATCTGCCGGGAATAATCCATGCTATTATTGTAATAAGCTCAAAACCTAAAACAACAGGAGCCGGAGCTGCTTACTAGCAATTAATAAAAAATTATTTATACATAAAAAAGAGGCTAATGAAAACTAGCCTCTTTTTTATTATCTTATTTTAATCTTATCTTATAAAAGATCTTTAATCGTATCCCACACATTATCAGCTACAATTAAATGCCCTTTAGGATTAGGATGAATACCATCATTTAAATTCAATTCCTTCTCACCGGCTACCCCTTCAAGTAAAAAAGGGATAAGATGTGCCTGGTTTTTTTGTGACAAGTCCTGAAACAGTTTTTGAAAAGCTGTAGAATATTCAGCCCCCATGTTTGGAGGCACCATCATACCTGCAATTACAACCTTAACATCGGGATTTTTTTCTCTTACTATATCAATTATCTTTTGAAGATTATTTTCCGTTTGCTCAAGTGGAAGGCCGCGCAAACCATCATTGGCCCCAAGCTCTAATATAAAAATATCCACAGGTTTTTTGAGGACCCAATTTATACGGGCTAGTCCTCCAGCAGATGTTTCTCCGCTTAAACCGGCATTAATTACTTCATATTTGTATCCCTTTTCAATAATTTTACGTTGTACAATAGCTGGGAAGGCTTCTTCTGTAGATAATCCATAACCTGCAGTAAGGCTGTCACCATAAAATAAAATAACCTTTTCTTTCTGATTAACTTTAAAGGAAGTAAGGATCAGGAAGCCTAAAAGAAAAATATAAGGAAATTGTCTTCTCATCAATTAATAATTTTTTTATTAACAACACTAAGGTTGTACTAAGTTCAAAAAAATAATGACAGAAATATTAACGGTAGAAAATGTAAAAAGGGTATATTCTTCCGGTCAGCATAAACTTACAGTCCTTGAAGATATCAACTTTTCAGTAACAGAAGGTGAATCGATAGCGATTGTCGGACCATCGGGTAGTGGCAAGTCAACATTACTGGGTTTATGTGCAGGATTGGACCTGCCTTCAGAAGGAACAATTTCTTTAAACGGTATTAAGCTCAATGCAATGGGTGAGGATGACCGTGCCTATATCCGTAACCAACATGTAGGATTTGTTTTTCAGAATTTTCAATTATTGCCTACACTTACCGCACTTGAAAATATCCTTGTACCAATGGAATTAAGAGGGAATTTTGAATCAAAAGAAAAAGCAGAGGATCTCCTTCAGAAAGTAGGCCTGGGAGAGCGGATGCATCATTATCCTGCCCAGCTCTCCGGGGGAGAGCAGCAACGGGTGGCCCTGGCCCGTGGTTTTATTAATGATCCAAAAATAATGTTTGCAGATGAGCCTACAGGAAATCTAGATGAAGAAAATGCTCATCAGGTGAGTAACCTGCTTTTTGAAATGAATGAACAAATTGGTACTACCCTGGTACTGGTAACTCATAATCTTGAATTAGCCTCACAGACTAATCGTATTATCCGTTTGAAAGGTGGAAAAATACATTCGGATCAAACTGTAATGGCTTAAGATGGAATATAAAATAAAACTCAAAAGAAAGAAAAGATTCCCGCTTTTTGAAAGCTGGACGTGGAAAATGGCATGGAAAGATGCCCGAAACCATTGGAGCAGGTTATTCCTTTTTATCAGTTCAATAATAATAGGTATAGCTGCTCTTGTTGCCATTAATTCCTTTAACCGGAACCTTACGGAAGCGATTGATGGTCAGGCACGTGGTTTAATGGGGGCAGATCTTGAAATTGATGCTGATACACCATTTGAAGAAGAGCTTGTGGCGTTATTTGATTCTATTCCAGCAGAACAGGCCGATGAAGTTTCCATGGCATCAATGGTATCTTTTAAAACAAGTAATCCCGGAGCAAGACTAGTAAAGCTGAATGCCTGGGAGGGTAGCTTTCCTTTTTACGGTGAGGTGGAACTGGAGCCAGCCGATGCTCTTGATAAGATGCGATCGGGAAGATATGCCATGGTGGATGAAAACCTGGCAGTCCAATATGAGGTCTCCCCGGGTGATTCTGTTAAAATAGGTGATATCCATTTCGAGATTTCAGGAGTGGTGAAAAAAATTCCCGGAGGTGGGCAGGTACAGGCAACTTTTACCCCGGCTGTTTATATAAGCAAGGAATATTTGGATGAAACCGGCCTTGTGCAATTTGGCAGCAGGTTAAATTATAAAAAATTTTTTAAGACGGAAAGTACTGAAGAGGTTGATGAGATAATAGAAGCCGTTGAACCGGTATTGCGTAAATACGGGCATCATTATGATACCGTGGAGGAGAAGCGCGAGGATTTCGGTGAGGCACTGGCTAATCTTTATAAATTTTTTAATTTACTTTCCTTTGTTGCATTGATATTAGGATGTATAGGTGTAGCCAGTTCGGTTCATATTTATACCCGCGAAAAAACAAATGATGTAGCTGTACTGCGCTGTTTAGGTGCTTCCGGAAATCAGGTTTTTAACCTTTACATGGTGCAGATTATGTTATTTGGTTTTATAGGAAGTTTAATAGGAACTGTGCTTGGTGTTTTAACACAATACCTTTTACCTCTTTTTTTTGGACATATCATACCAGTAGAACTGGAGCTAAATGTACAATGGGTCCCAATAGCCGAAGGTCTTCTGATCGGCTTATTTATTGCCGTTATTTTTTCCCTGCTACCTCTTATTAATGTCAGGTATATTCCTCCCTTGTCTGTTATAAGGCAGTCAGTATCCGCTAAGGATAAAGGAAAATGGCTGAAGATTGCTTTATATGGATTTGCCATTGTTTTTCTTTATTTGTTTGCCGTTTTTCAAACCAGGGACTGGTTGGTGGCAGGTGGATTTTTAGGTGGTTTATTGGTTGCTTTCGCAGGTTTATATTTTCTTGGGAAGGCGGCTATCTGGATTGCAGGCAGGCTTGTAAGAAGGGTTAAAAACTTTACCTGGCGTCAGGCTTTCTCTAATTTATTCAGGCCCCAAAACCAAACTGTAACACTTGTGGTGGTTATCGGACTGGGTGGGTTTTTACTTGCTACTTTAGAAGTAGTACAGGATAGCCTCATTGATCAGGTAGAAAGTGTTGGAGGAAAAAACAGCAGCAATACGATTCTTTTTGATATTCAGCCTTACCAGGCTGAGCAGGTAAAAGAGCTTACAAAGGAATATAACCTTCCTGTAAATCAATTTGTCCCAATTGTTACGATGCGTGTAAAATCACTGAAAGGAAGGACTGTTGAAGAGATACAAAAAGATACAACCGATGATATATCTAACTGGTCCCTGACAAGAGAGTACCGGGTGACGTACAGGGATTCATTAAAAATGAATGAAGAGCTGGTTAAGGGAAGAGTACAGCATGTATCTGGTGATTCTGTCTTTATAACATTATCGGAACGAATTCAGGACAATCTTGAAGTGGAGATCGGTGACTCTATTACTTTTGATGTACAGGGGAGACCTATGACGGTATATGTCGGAGGCTTCAGGGATTTTGAATGGCAGCAGGATCCCCCGAATTTCCTTGTTGTATTCCCGCCGGGAGTTTTGGAAGAGGCACCGCAGATTTACGTATTAACAACAACAATTGAAAACCCGCAATTGGCTACTCAGTACCAAAGGGAGCTGGTAGCTTCATATCCTAATGTTTCATTAATTGACCTAAGGCTGGTATTAAGGACGCTGCAGGATTTCTTTGGTAAAGTAAGCTTCATAATTCGCTTCATGGCTTTATTCAGCCTTCTCACAGGTCTTGTAGTATTGGCGGGTTCAGTTATTAACAGCAAGTTCGGCAGATTAAGGGAAAATGTTCTTTTACGTACAATGGGTGCAGTGAATAAACAAATCATTGGGCTTACAGTAATTGAGTATGCCTATTTAGGGATTTTAGCAGGGGCAACAGGTATATTTTTCTCTATACTGGCTGGAGAATTACTTTCCATATATCTTTTTGAAATGCCATTTGGGTTCGATGTCCTAAGCCTAATTTATATTTGGTTAGCAGTGATCGGTTTAACGGTTGTGATTGGCTGGTGGAATACCCGTGATGTTACCTCTGAGTCACCGTTAGCTGTTTTAAGAAGGACCTGATTTCTTTACCTGATTAAATAATTTACCGATTTTAATCAGGTAATTTTACTTTCCTCTGCTAAAACTTCTGACAAATTTACGAAGCAGATCAAAATAAAGGGTGACATACAATATAATGATCATAAACCACAGCACACCCATATTGAACCAGTACGTATTAATAAAAAAGCCCATAATATGTTTTTGGGGCACATAAAACTGAGCCCTAAAATCCAGCAGGTGCTCTGGTTGAGGATTCATATAGACCGGGAAAATTTTCTGGACCAACTCGTGATCATTTTCCATTATCCGTATCGGGTCATTCTGGTTTTTAACCAGTTGTGAGATAGACTCATTGTGGTAATTATTTTTATAGATCTCAAACTGATGACGTTGTTCAGGTGTTTTCGTCATTTTTAAGATCATATGGTCCTTTGCCTGATCAGCTTTATTATACCTGCTGATATAAAAAGTTTTTAAAGCCTGCAAAAACGAATTTGTATTATCATAAACTGCAGAATCAAAATGCTGAATGTCCAGCTGATCAACATCGAATTTATCGTGGCCTACAACCTGGAGCTCCTTATTAATTTCATTCTTTAGTATTGTGATATCCTTTTCCAGTCGCTCCTTAATCTCAGGTTTTTCTTTACGATAATTAAGGAAAACATCTGCCAGCTTGCTTTCAAGTGTAGGGATATAGTAAAGCTTTTTATAATCTGCATTGGCAATAACCTGGTCATAGGGGTAAAACTGCCTTTCAAACTCATTGTCTTTAAATTGTGTAACCATTGCTGCTTCAAAAGCCCAACGTGATGCTATAAATTCTCCTATAAGGGGTACCTTATCTTTATTGCTAAGTGTTGGATTAAGTTCATCAAACTGCACAACAACGCCGCTCAACACTAGTTGTGGTATGAGTAGTACCGGGATCAGGATATAAATAGTAACGGCGGAATCAAAAGCTGAAGATATATTCAACCCCAGAAGATTAGCAAGGCAGGCTGCGGAAAAAAGTATAAACCAATGTTCCCAAAACATACCCTGTATATCAAGTATAGCATTTCCAATCAATACAAATGTCAAGGTCTGAATAGCAGATATTAAAAATAAGATTGATATCTTGCTTAAGAGGTAGCTGCTCCTGCTGAGATTAAGAAAAGCCTCTCTCTTAAGTATTTTTCTATCTCGTATTATCTCTTCAGCGCTCACCGTTAGACCCATAAAGATGGCGACAATTACACTCATGAAAAGGTACGCCGGAATATTCAGGTTCTTTCCAAAAAAATAGCCAAATTCAAGAGTATCAACATTATTATAGCGTACAATATAAGCCAGGATTACTGCCAGTACAGGTGCTTCCAGCAGGTTTACCAGTAAGTATTGCTTATTGCTTAATTTGGAAAAAAGATCACGTAAGCCAAACAAGCGGATTTGCTTCAGGCGATCAGGTATATTCAGAGAGGATTTGGGCTTTTCACTTGCACGGTCAATCGTTGGAATAGTTGCTTTCTCCAGATAAAGCTGATTCCATTCCTGAGGTGAGATCTTTCTTTCGTTAGTAAAATTACCATACTCATTGATGACTTTAGTTTCTATTATATTAAATATCTGCTCAGGGTTCACATTGCCACACTCCAGGCACTCTCCCTGCTGGCTATTAATGAGATTTATTATGCTTTTGAAATAAACTACCGCCTCTACCGGGTTGCCATAATAGATCTGGTAGCCACCGGTATCCAGGATAACGAGTTTATCAAACATTTTAAAAATGTCGCTCGAAGGCTGATGAATGACTACAAATATTAATTTTCCTTTTAAAGATAATTCCTTTAGAAGGTCCATTATATTTTCTGAATCTCTTGATGATAATCCGGAGGTAGGTTCATCAACAAACATGACGGAAGGCTCTCTTAGAAGCTCAAGACCTATATTTAAGCGCTTACGTTGGCCGCCGCTAATGGTTTTTTGTAAAGGTGACCCTACTTTCAGGTCCTTTGTTTCTCTTAATCCAAGGTTATTCAGCGTTTTCAGTACCAGCTCATCAATGTCTTTTTCATCGAGCTGGTCAAAACACAATTTTGCTGCGTAATATAGATTTTGGTAGACGGTAAGCTCTTCAATCAGAAGGTCATCCTGGGGCACAAAGCCAATTACACCTTCAATATTTTTCTTTTCGTTATGGATATCAATGCCATTAATTAAAACCTGTCCTTCCGTAGGCTTTTCCTGACCATTTAAAACATGCAGGAGAGTAGACTTGCCTGCTCCGGATGCACCCATTAATCCAATCAGCCTTCCGGATTCTTCAATAATATTAATATCACGAAGTCCTAATTTTCCGTTTTTAAATTGATAGCTTATATTTTTCGCTTCAAAAGTGATCTTGTTATCTTCATCTTTTGTTATGAAGTGACTTATTACATCCCCATAATATACAGACTGAATACGTTCACCTCTTAAGGTGGCGCCAACTGCAAATACCTGTATTTTATTTTTCTTGAGAGGTACCCCATTTAAAAACAGGTCCGCATTTCCAATATGTTTAATAAAATAAGTGTCAGTTGCCTCAAGATGCAACAATGATATAAATCCTGTTAATCCTTTTCTGCTTAAAAAATGATACTCTCCATTTGGAAGGGGGTTTGCTTCACTTATGAATAAAATACTTTTTGCATTCAGCTCCTCAGGAGTTGTCCCTTCAATAAATTTCTTTATCAGGTCAATCTCTTCGTTTCTGATGTTAAGCTGATCACCAATAATCTTGACCAGCTCATCTTCACGTTCAGAAATATGACCATCTGCAATGATTATACTGATTAGCTCAAGGATAATAACAGTTTTTTGCTTCTGAGTCAGCTCAGCATTGATTTTTTTACAGATCTTTTGAACATTTTTATACTCCTGCTCTTTACTGCTATCACTAGTGATGATGTTATTGATATAAGAGTCAAATTGCTCCAGATAGTGATTAACGGCATCTTTATTAAGGTGATCCATCAAGAAAGACCTGATCTGTTCATGCTCCTGTTTAGTAATATTATCTTCCTTTGCTACAATAGCAAAAAGCCTCATGATTGCCTGTAATAAAGGTTCGCTCATTTGATCAGTCTTTAATTAAAAGATAAATAAAAAAGAAAAGGGATTGAAAAGCAAATGTCTTCAACCCCCTGAATATTATTTTTAATAAATTTTACTCTACAATAAAGCTTCTGGTTTCTTTAACTTTTTGGGTTATATCAATCAGGTTAGCGTCAGTCAATACAAGATCAGCACGGTTATTTCTAATCTGGTCCTGAATATTTAATTCTTCATAACTTTTTTCTATAGACTCCAGATCAGTGATCAATTCATTTATAGGCTCAGTTTGTTCAACCGATCTCAATAATTCAAGAAGGTCCCTGACTGCTTTTTCCTGCTCAAGTACAACACGGATCAAGGGAGTAAGAATAAGATTCCGTGCATCATCAGGGAGGATATCCTTAGGATAATTATTTATTAATTGAGTAGAAACATATAAACCTTCAATAAAACTTCCGGTAATAATTAAAGCCGCGAGTTTATTCCTGTTTTCATCTTGTAAATAATTCTCTACCTGATTGATAGTTTCATTTAGCAAGTAAGCTAAGGAATCTTTATTGTTAAGGTTTTGCTCAAATCTTCTGATCAATTTTTGATCGAAAGCGCCGGATACACCAAGATCATCGGCAAGTTTTTTGGTTTTGCTCATATAACTTAAAGCTTCCTGAACTTTATCATAGGAGCTTAAGTATCCGATGTCAGCAGCGTAAACACCTAAATTTAAGGCAGCTTTATAATTCCGGTTGCTATATTGGTCTACTTTTGAGATATCATTTACCAGTGAAGCATCATATTCTGCACCGGTGGCTTCAAGAAGATAAGGGATTTCTGAAGGGGAAGGTATTTCATATACCACTTCCTTTATTTGTTCCTTTACTTCAGATCTCTCAGTTTGTGCTTGTTCAAATTCTTCAGCAGCAGATTCTTCAGTATCTTTTGATCCGTTACATCCTACAAAAGTCAATGCAAGTGAAAAGATAATAATAAAGTTTAATTCTTTATACATGGCAGTTCTTAGAGTTTTATCGTTATAGCAGCTCAATTTTAATACTTTTTTTACTGTGATTAAAAAATAAATGGCAAAATGTTTCTCAACATGGACATATTCCTTGTTTTTAAGAAATAAGAACGGATAAATTAAAAATTACTGTTGCAGAAAAGTAATATTGAGTATAAAATCTACATCTTCACCTACAATTAATCCACCATTATCAAGTACATCGTTCCATTGTAATCCGTAGTCAAAGCGGTTAATTGTACCTTTTGCAGTAAAGCCGGCTTTTTTCTGTTTATCCAATAAGATCAGACCTGCATAATCTGCCTGAAGAGTAATTGGACGCGTTACATCTTTAATAGTAAGATCGCCGTCTATACGAAATGTTCCATCTTCATTTCTGCTAAAAGATGAATTCTTAAAATTCATGGTTGGATATTTATTAACATTAAAAAAATCATCATCCCGCAAATGCTTATCTCTTTCAAGATTGTGGGTCGTAATACTCGAAACATCAATCACTGCATTCAACCGAGCATTTTCAAAATCATCTCCATTTGTTGTAGCTGTTCCGCTAAAGGAGGTAAAATATCCTGTAACAGTTGAGATAGTTAGATGAGGTACTTCAAATTGTATTGACGAATGTGCAGGTTCTATAACCCATACAGTTTGAGCATTGGCTTGAAATAGTACAAATATGCTTAAGAGGAGGCTGTTTAGAGTTTTCATAATAGCAGGGGGTTTAGTTGATAGAAGGTAAGAATTTTAATTGAAAATTCAAAGGATTTAAAACTCCAATTGAGCCAAATGGTTACAGTATTAGGAAGGAAAATTTAAAGAATTAGCTATGAGCCTTGATGTTATAAACCCTGCTGATAATGCCAAAATAAATTCATTTAAAGAAATGAATGAGGAAGAGGTAAATAAAGTTATAGAACTGGTAGATGCAAACTGGCAGCAATGGAAAAATGTAAGCTTTACTGAACGGGCAAATCTTATGCGTAAAGCAGCTAAAGTTTTAAAAGATAATAAAAATAAATATGCCCAACTTATGACAGACGAAATGGGTAAAGTTTATAAGCAGGGAATTTCAGAGGTTGAAAAATGTGCATGGGTTTGTGAATACTATGCAGATAACGCTGAAGACTTTTTGAAAGAACAAATGGTTGAAACTGATGCTTCCAAAAGTTTTTTTACCTATCAGCCACTTGGAGTGGTGCTTGCAGTAATGCCGTGGAATTTTCCTTTCTGGCAGGTTTTTCGTTTTGCAGCTCCGGGACTTATGGCCGGTAATGCTGCTGTGCTCAAACATGCCTCCAATGTACCGGGATGTGCAATGGCTATAGAGGAGGTTTTTAGAGAAGCCGGGTTTCCTGAAAACCTCTTTCGTACGTTGCTTATCGGGAGTTCTGAGGTAGATAAAGTAATAGATAATCCAAAGATTAAAGCAGCCACCCTTACCGGGAGTGTTGGTGCCGGAAAATCTATAGCCGGTCAGGCAGGAAAAAATTTAAAAAAGACTGTATTGGAATTGGGAGGAAGTGATCCTTATCTGATCTTGGAGGATGCCGATATTGATCATGCAGCAAAGACCTGTGTAAAAAGCAGATTGATAAACAGCGGACAAAGCTGTATTGCCGCTAAACGCTTTATTGTAGTCGAGAAGGTCAGGGAGCCGTTTGAAAAAGCATTTATAGCAGAGATGAAAGCCCAGAAGATGGGTGACCCAAATGATGAGGATACAGCTATTGGCCCGCAGGCACGTGTTGATCTGAGAGACCAGCTTCATGAGCAGGTGAAGAAAAGCATAGAAAAAGGTGCGGAATGTGTATTAGGTGGAGAAATACCTGACAAAGAAGGTGCATGGTACCCACCTACAATTTTAAAAAATGTTAAACCTGGAATGCCAGCTTATGAAGAGGAGTTATTTGGTCCTGTAGCAGCAATAATAAGTGCCAGAGATGAAGAAGAAGCAATTCTTATAGCCAATGATTCTGTATTTGGATTAGGAGCTGCTGTTTTTACAAAAGATAAGAAAAGGGGAGAAAAAATAGCTGCTGAAAAGCTTCAGGCGGGGTGTTGTTTTGTGAATGATTTTGTAAAATCAGATCCACGTTTACCATTTGGCGGAGTGAAGGAAAGTGGGTATGGCAGAGAACTCTCCCATTTTGGAATTCAGGAATTTGTTAATATCAAAACGGTGTATGTGGCATAAGATGTGGAAAATAATTCACATCTAATAAATTTAAAAGCCTGTTAATGCTTCTGCTTGTACGTTTATTTTAGGTATGATTTTTTTACATAAACCATTGGATCAAAAATTTTTTAAAAAAAAATAATGAGAAGAGTAGCAATTTTATTCTGTTTAATAGGAAGTTTAAGTACAACAGTAAAAAGTCAGGAACATAAGAATGAAGAGAAACCTGAAAAAATATATGAAGTTAATCTAAAAGTAGATATACCAATAGCTCTTGCAGGTAGTGCACTTACTGCCTATGGTTTTAAGCTCATATCTGAAAAGGAAGGATCAACCCCTGAACAGGTAAATGCTTTAAATTTTGAGCAGGATGTTTCAGGGTTTAACAGATTGTTTGGAGAGCCACGATATAGTGAGGCAGCAAGTAATACAAGTGATATATTATTTTATGGGGCATTTCCCTTGGGTGTTGGATTATTGGCAGATAAAGCCAGCAGGAGTGATTTTTGGACAATTATGGTAATGTATTGGGAAGCTTTGGCAATAACAGGAACTATTTATGCACAAACAGCCGCACACGTTGATAAATACCGGCCACTGGCATATCCTGGATCAGGTGCCCCTTTAGGGGAGAGAACTGAAGATGGAGCCAAAAATTCTTTTCCCGGAGGCCATCCAACAATTACTGCAACAGCGACTTTCTTTATTGCCAAAGTACTTTCAGACAATAACCCTGATAGAAAAGGTTTGAAAATAGCTGCTTATAGCACTGCTTCTGCTTTAACGTTAACTAATGCTTACCTAAGATGGAAAGCAGGGAAGCATTTTGCATCTGATCTATTGGTAGGTCTGACTTATTCCACAGCTATTGGTATACTAGTACCGGAGTTCCATAAAATTTCCAGGAAAAATGACCGGTTATCTCTCTATAGTGGCCCTAATGGCATGACGTTATCATATAAACTGGAATGATATATTAAGTAGCTTCATGCTCCGGATTTTTAAACAATATCCCCTGTTTCCTTTTTCCTATTAAAGTAGGAATACACTTTATGGAAAGAGAAATTTTAACCGATCTCGGTATACTGGGTGCTTTTATAGTAGGTGCAATTATTGTGCATTTTGCTCTGTTTAGAGTATTACGTGGCATATTTGTAAGAGCAGAGGGTTTTGAGCCAAACCTGTTGAAAAAAGCTAAACCACCGGCTCTTGGGCTTTTAATTATTTTGGCCATTACCTTTGCTCTTCCTGTTACGGATCTCGAACAGTATATTCATGAATCGGTCCGGCATATTTTGTCGCTCCTTATTATTTTCTTTCTGGCATGGCTCCTGATAAAGATCATTTCTATAATCAGGGGGATTGTATTATTATCTTTTGATATTCAGGAACAGGATAATTTAAAGGCGAGGAAAGCATATACACAATTGCGTATCCTTGAGCGGATAACAATATTTTTAATTGTCCTTATAGCTGTTGGTGTTTCTTTAATGACTTTTGATACCATCAGGCAGATAGGTGTTAGTTTACTGGCTTCTGCCGGACTGGCGGGTATTATACTTGGTTTTGCTGCTCAAAAAGCCATTGCCACTGTTCTTGCAGGCTTTCAAATAGCAATGACACAGCCAATCCGTATTGATGATGTCGTAATTGTTGACGGAGAATGGGGTAGGGTGGAAGAGATCCATTTAACATATGTGGTGGTTAAAATATGGGATGAACGACGGCTGGTAGTTCCAACTACCTATTTTATTGATCATTCTTTTCAGAACTGGACACGCGTATCTGCGGATATATTAGGAACAATATTTATTTATACCGATTATTCAGTTGACTTTGAGGCATTGCGAAAATTTTTTCTTGAGTCTATTGAGAAAGAGGAGAAATGGGACGGAAGGGTTAAAGTAATGCAGGTAACAGATAGTACGGAAAAAAGCGTCCAGATAAGGTTTCTTGTTAGCGCCAGCGATTCAGGTTCAGCCTGGGACCTGCGGGTTTCCCTGAGGGAGAAAATAATCAGTTATCTTCAGAAAAATCACCCGGGGGCTCTTCCACAGTTCAGGTTAAATGAATTAAAAAAAATATGAAATCAGAAATCTGAAATCGTAGCGAAGCGGAGATTCACGAGGGGATGTGCGGCATGCTATGCGGGTACGAGTAAATCAGAGATCTGAAAGTAGGGTCTAAAATTACTAATTAATAAGACTCAAGACTAATTACTGTTTTAATCCTTATTCCCACCAAAAAGATTCAAAATCCAGCTATTATCCACAGTATTAATGGCTTCATCCAGGTCCTGCGTCCCTTTTTTAATATTTATTATCGTTTGATGCAGGTCTTTGGCCATGGTGCTGTCATTCAGTAATTTTTGTATAGCACCCTTTTCGGAATTAAGTTTATCCATAAATATTTTCATGTCCCTCCCTGCTTTAGTCATCATGGTGCTCGTTTTGTGTAAGGAATCTAATGTTGCCCCTACGTCATGTGCCCACTCTTCATCGTAAATAAGTTTGGTGGCCAAACCGTCACCTTCATTGAGATTTTCTGCCATTTCATTTATTTCCGTCGTAAACTGACGTACATCTCTGGAAGAGGCTTCTATTAAAGTAAGGGACCTGTTTACTCGATTCATTAAAGTGGTGTCATAGATCATTTTACCCAATGCGCCTTTACCACTCTTGATTCTCTCACTTATATCCGCAAGGTTTTCTGTTAACCGGTTTGCCTCGTTAGCAGTTTTGGCTATTCTTTGCAATACATCCTCCATTCCTATAGGCTCCCTGCTTGGTATAATAGTGCCAGGTTCAATGACAGGTGCAGCTTCGCCTCCTTGTGATATGGAGACCATTTTATTACCCATTAGGCCCTCACTTTCAATAGTGGCGTAAGAATCTTCTTTCATGAATTGGGCAGCTTCCTCTTCAACGTTCATTATTACTTTAACTGTTGTATCACTTATAATCCTCACTTCCTTTACTACGCCAACCTTTATACCGGAAAACCTGACGTTATTCCCCTCTTTAAGACCTTCTACACTTTTAAAAATGGCAGAAACTTCTATCCTTTCACCAAACAAGCCTCTGTCAGTACCCATATAATAAATGACCCCAACAAATATTATCAGGCCGATAGTTACGAATATTCCTAATCTTACTTTCTTTTTTTTATCTTCTTCCATTTTTATTGCTCTTATCCAAAGAATGCTTTTATATGGTCTTTTGTTGAATTTTTTAATTCATCATAGGTGCCTTTTTCTTCTAATTGACCCTCATGAAGCACAGCCATACGGTTAGCAACAATTTTAGCACTTGCCATATCATGCGAAATAATTATGGAACTCATATCATGTTTTTCCTGAAGCTCCAGGATCAATTCACTGATTTCTCTTGAGGTCACTGTATCAAGTCCTGCCGTAGGTTCATCATAAAGCATAACCTGCGGGTTTTGAATGAATGATCGCGCCAGTGCAATTCTTTTCTGCATACCGCCACTTAGATCATTGGGCATTTTTTTTCTTGTTTCAGGAAGCCCCACACTCTCCAGTGCATCATCTATTCTGTCTTTTATTTCACCTTTAGACAAATTAGTGGTTTTTTCAAGGGGAAATCGAAGATTGTCTTCAATATTTAAAGAATCATATAATGCCCCATGCTGAAACAAAAAACCTATTCTGGTACGTAGATCATGAAGTTTTTTAAGCTCAAGCTCATGAACTTTTTTACCCAGAATCTCAATTTCACCTTTATCAGGTTCCAGAAGTCCGACAATACATTTTATAAAAACTGATTTACCCGACCCGGACCTGCCAAGTATGACAAAGTTTTCTTTTTCGTTCAGGCATAGATCTACTCCCTTTAAAATATGCAGGTCACCAAAAGATTTATAGATCCCCTTAACTATTATTGGGCAATTTTCATTGTTATTACTCATATAGGCATAAAAAATTGGGTGATCTGCACAGCCACCAGGTCAATCACAAAAATACTTATTGAAGCTACTACAACGGCAGAGTTGGCAGCCTGTCCAACACCAGCTGTTCCACCTGAGGTATGATAACCTTTATAACAAGCTACTAAGCCAATGGCCAAACCAAAGAATATTGTTTTTATTGTAGAACCAATAATATCTACCCAAAGTAAAATATCAACAGCCTGTCTTAAAAAATAGAGAAGACTATATTCTTCCTGTAGGTTGAGTGCCAGATAAGAACCAAATAAAGCGATAGCATCAGCATAAAAAACAAGAATGGGAAGCATAATTGTACAAGCAAGTACGCGTGTGTTTATTAGGTAATGGAAAGGATTGACTCCAGAGACAGTCATAGCATCAATCTGTTCCGTAACCTTCATAGAGCCTACTTCAGATCCAATACTGGAAGCAACTTTTCCAGCTGTAATTAATGCTGTGAGCACGGGGCCAATTTCTCTTATTATTGAAACAGAGATAGTGGCAGGCATCCATGACTCTGCCCCAACATCCCTCATAGTGGGAAGTATCTGTAGCGTCATTACAACTCCTATTATAAAAGCGGTTAACCCTACCAGAAAAAGTGAGTTATTCCCGACCCGGTAACATTGGTTTAATAATTCGTTAAGGTCAGGCATTTTTTTAAAAAATTCTCTAAAAAATCGTCCGGTAAAGGCAGCAAGGCCTCCAAAATCATAAAATGCATTTTTAATTCTGCTGGGCAGCAATTCAATTGGCTGCATTATCTCGATTGGTTTTTGGTGTTCAACATATTTTCTAATTTGGCTAAAACCTGATTTTTGTTTTTCTAAATGCTATTTCAGGATTATACCTAAAACAGGTAATCATTCCTATTAAAGCATTGTCTTAAAATAAATTTATACTTCTATAACAACCTCAACCTGTTTTAGATATATTAAATGCTAAATACTCAAGAATTTACAATCCAGATAAACATTTATTTTCTCAGTTGTTAATCCTACTAAAGGAGTGGAAAATGTTTACAATCATTAGTGAGCCAGACAGTAATACTATTGCGTTAAGAATAAGTGCAGCAGTTACAAAGGAAGATTACGAACTAACATTGCCCCGCCTGCGTGATAAGATCAAAACTCAAGGTAAAATTAATCTGTATTGTGAGATTGATCAGATAGCATCTATTACTCCGGGTGCAGTATGGGAGGATATTAAATTTGATGTAAAGCATCTTAATGACTTTAAACGTGTGGGAGTTGTAGGTAGTAAAGCCCGACATGAGTGGATGACAAATTTTGGAGGTTTTTTTACTTCAGCGGATGTAAAATATTTTGATGAGAGCGACAAAGCCAAAGCAATGGATTGGGTTGTAAAGGGAGAGGAATAAAAAATAAAAATAATAAAAAATAAAATAAATACTATGGAAAATAGATCAAATGCCACCTGGAAAGGAACGCTAAAAAAAGGTAGCGGAGAATTTATTGTTGGAGAAAATGAATACATGGGAATATATTCCTTTAAGTCAAGATTCGAAAAGGATAAGGATACAAAAGGAACAAACCCCGAAGAATTACTTGCGCAGCTCATGCCAGTTGCTTTAGCCAGGCTTATTCCCTGATGATTGAAGAAGAAGGTGGTGATCCTGAAGAAATTAAAACATCAGCTAAGGTGAGCCTGGAAAAGAAAGGTGATGGATTTGAGATAACAAAAATTCATTTATCTACTTCTGTAAAGGCCGGGAACATCGATAAGGATAAATTAAAAGAGCTTGCTAAAAAAGCTAAAGAAGGTTGCCCCGTTTCTAAACTATTTAAAGGTGCAGAAATTTCTTTGGAAACAGAGGTCAGGTAATTATTAGTAAGTTTGCGTTTTATTTAGAGGCCTAAAATTTAAATTTTCAGGTCATTATGTTCCTTTTTGTTTAAATTTTAGCTGATCCTATTCCAAAGAGTAGAATTTATAAAAGTTATGAATAAATCATTTTCACCGTATATGCCACACCCCTGGCATGGCATCGAAGTTGGGCCCAATGCACCGGAGCTGGTAAATTCCTTTATTGAAATGACTCCGCATGATACAGTGAAGTATGAAATAGATAAAGTAACGGGTTTCTTAAAAATAGATCGGCCTCAAAAATATTCAAATATTATTCCTGCACTTTATGGATTTATACCTAAAACCTACTGCGGAAAAAAAGTCGCAGCACGTTGTATGGAAAAAACAGGCAGAAAAGAGATTGTCGGTGATCATGATCCGTTGGATATTTGTGTGTTGACAGAAAGGAACATCACGCATGGGAATATTCTAATGACTGTACGCCCCATTGGAGGGTTTCGTATGATCGACAGAGGGGAGGCAGACGATAAGATCGTGGCAATCCTCAATGTGGATGAAGTTTATGATCCGTGGAAAACTATTGAGGATGTTCCTGAGAACCTGGTGCATCGGTTAAAACATTATTTCCTTACATATAAGCAGATGCCTTATATGGAAGCAAAATGTGAAATTGTGGAAACTTACGGAAGGGAAGAAGCACTTGAACTTATTCGCCGCAGTATGCAGGATTATGATGAGGAGATAGATAAAAATGAATAAAAAAGAAAAAAAATAAATTATTTTTGATAATAAATAAACTAATCTTTTTGTTAATACATTGAAGTAATAAAGAAACAACAAATGGTGATGGCGAATAGTAAAAAAGTGTTAGTTGGTTTATTTCTGTTTTTTTCAGTAACTGTTTTTGCTCAGGAGGGTCCTGAAACTCCCCAGACATTAGAAAAACAGTTTAATTCTATGATTGAGGAAGCAGAAACCTTTAAGAATTATAAGGTAATTAAAATTGAGCAGCTTAATAATTTTTGGGCAACGGTTGAAGATTCTTTGGAGAATAAAGAAAATGAGATAGCCGCAGCCGAAGAAAAAATTAATGAGCAGCAAAATAATATTGCTGAGCTAAAAGATGAAATGGCTTCGGATAAAGCAATGGTTGAGCAGGCCGAATATGACAGGGAGCATATCACTGTGTTAGGTATTGATTTCATGAAATCTACATTTATACTGATAAGCTTTCTTGTTGTAGTGGCACTACTTGCATTAATAGCTTATGGTTATGGAAAGTATAAATATAGCACCAGGCTGGCAACGGATAAGTCGAAAAGCTACGATAAACTTGAGCAGGAGTATAAAGATTATCAGGATAAAGCCCGTGAGAGTCAAATGAAGCTGAAGCGAGAACTGCAAACTCAGGTAAACAAAATTGAAGAGTTAAAACATAAAAATATCTCATTCAAATAATATAATTCTTATAGGAATGAAAAAGGTCCGGAATTGAAATCCGGACCTTTTTTATTTAATTACTTTTTTTCTTCCTCTTTAAAATCCATTGCTATAGAATTGATGCAATAACGTAAACCTGTGGGTTTGGGACCATCATCAAAAACATGACCTAAATGACCTCCACATCTGGCGCAAAGAACTTCATCTCTTACCATTCCATGGCTATAGTCTTTAACCACCTCTACATTTTCCATTGAAATTGGCTTATAAAAGCTGGGCCACCCACTATGAGACTCGTATTTTGCTTCCGTGGTAAATACCTCATTTTCACAGGCTGCACAAATAAATACCCCTTCTTTTTTAATCTTATTAAGATCCCCTGAAAAAGCTCTTTCGGTACCTTTCTCCCTCAATACATGATATTCTTCAGGAGTAAGTTCTTTTTTCCACTCTTTTTCAGATTTATTAATTTTATAACTCATACTTTTGTTATTATTTTTATCCTGAGATTGGCAACCGAGACTTAAGATCAGGAATGTAAGAAAATAGATAATTTTAAAATTCATGAATATGGGATTTATCATTAAAAACCGTAACTTGCCTGATTGAAGTTCCATAGTATTAATAAAAAAGAACCATTCTTTCAATTTTGTTTGAATTTTGATGTAGATATATATATTTTTAGTCTGCATTTTGGATGGGACATGTATTATGAGTAAAAATATTTTTTTTGTTTTAGCCTTCTTTTTTCTTCTTTCACCTCAAAACGAGGTTAAGGCTCAGAATTATCAGCTCCATGCTGTATTTATTAATAGCTTTATTAAATATGTAAAATGGCCTGATGAACATAGTTCCGGTGATTTTAAGATAGGCATAGTAGGAGACTCTCCAATCGTAGATCACCTTAAGAAACTTGCAGATGTGAAGAAGATCAACGGCAGAAATATTGTTGTCGAAACATACCCATCAGCAGAGCAGGCCAAAAATGTTCACATTCTGTATTTACCCGAATCACAGGCAGTTAACTTACCTAAGGTGCTTGGTAAATTTGGCACATCGCCAACGATGGTCATAACCGAGAAGGATGGGCTGGGGTCCCAGGGAAGCAATATAAACTTTATTATCCGAAACGGTAGACTTGCTTTTGAACTCAATCTGGCGGCAATGGAAAAATCAAATTTGAAGGTTTCCCAGGAACTGACCAGGCTTGCAATTGAAATTTAATAAATAACTTTTTAGTAATTCATAGCTCTTTTTATAGATGAAAAAATTTAGGCTTACCATTGGTAACAGGATCTTTGCAGGATTCTTATTTCTTATTTTTCTATTTATTTTGAATGCTGGCGTAATATTTATTACAGGTAATAAAATTGATAATATTGTCAACAAATCGTCAGAAGTATATCGCCCATCCAAAGAAGCAATTAATGATTTTATCCTGATGGTAACAAGATCAAAAATGCTAGTTACCAATTGGGTGTACCTACAGAGTAATACTGATGATAAAGAAGCATTAAAAGACCTTCACAATGTTGAATACCCTCAGCTAAAGGAAGAAATCACTAAATTAATGCCATACTGGGAATCTGATAGTCTAAAGGCTGAAATGGATACTCTCTTTATTGATTTTGAAAAGATGATGGCTGTAGAAAAGGATGTCATGGACCAGTTGGTAACTTTTGAAGATTATGAAGATCCGTTGACTAAATTATTGGGAGAAGATGCTATCGAGTCCCAGATAATTCCAATGACCACATCATTGATAAACAGATTAAATGACATTGCAGAACAGCAGCAGGCTATAAATGTTGCAGCTGATGAAGAATTAATGGAGTCAACTACTCAGCTGAGAAATGTGACTTTAATATTAGGTATAATTATTATTTTAATCGGCCTGTTAGGGGCTTACTTACTCGTTCGTTCTATAACCAAACCGATTAAATATGTTAAAGAAGTAATAGTTAAACTAGGTAAGGGAGAGCTTGTAGAGGATAAGGAAGCTAAATTCAGCAATGATGAGATCGGGGAAATGGCAGTTGCTGTTGATAATTTGGTAAATGGCCTAAAATCAACTACCAATTTTGCCGAAAATATAGGAAAAGGTAAATATGACTCTGATTTCAAACCACTGAGTGACAGTGATGTGCTGGGTAATGCTTTGATTGAGATGCGTAATAACCTGGCACGTGTTGCCGATGAAGATAAGAAGCGTAACTGGTCTACAGAAGGACTTGCCAAATTCGGTGAAATCTTAAGAGGCAATAATGATAATATGGATAAACTCAGCGATGAGATTATCAGAAATCTTGTAAAATATTTACGTGCTAATCAGGGAGGGCTTTATATTATTTCCGATGAGGAGGATAATAAACCATTTATGTCCTTAAAATCAGTATATGCATGGGATAAGAAAAAATATATTGATCAGAAGATCTATAAAGGAGAAGGGTTGGCCGGTCAGGTATGGCAGGAGTCTGATACAGTATATCTGACTGATGTGCCAGATAATTATATAAAGATCACTTCTGGTCTTGGAGACGCAAATCCTTCCAGTATTCTGATCGTACCATTAAAAGTTAATGAAGAAATAATGGGCGTGGTTGAAATAGCTTCCTTTAATTTATTTGAAGACTATGAAATTGAATTTGTTGAAAAAATAGCAGAAAGTATAGCTTCAACAATATCTTCAGTAAAAATTAGTGCAAAGACCCAAAGGCTACTGGAAGAATCCCAGGAAATGACAGAGCAGATGCGTTCGCAGGAAGAAGAGATGCGCCAGAATATGGAAGAGCTTCAGGCTACGCAGGAAGAGATGCAAAGAAGCCAGTCAGAAGCGGAGAATACAATGGATGCCGTACAGACAGCTCTGGCAACTGTAGAATTTGATAATGAAGGGAGGATCAATAATATAAATAATAATTTCCTGGATCTGTTAAATTACAGCAGAGAAGAGCTGCTGGGTGAGCACCACCGTATATTTGTTACAAAAGAGGAAAAACAGTCGGATACTTACAAACAATTCTGGCGTGATCTGAGTAACGGTATTTCTAAAAAAGGTGACTTTAAACTGGTCAATAAAAAAGGAAAATCCGTTTGGGTAAAAGCGAGCTACGCTCCTGTAAAAGGAAGAAATGGTGAAGTAATTAAAATCATGGGCTTTATTATGGATATTACAGCCTATAAAAAGGATACACCTGAAGAAGAGCCTGCACCAGCAGTTTAATAATGTAACTCTTCAATTAACTTCTTTAGCTCTGAAGCATTATAAGCTATAGCAGCAGCCCCTGCTGCTATTAGCTTTTCGTCATGGCCTTTTGGCTGATGGCTTGCACCACAAAATCCAATTGTTTTTATTTTGGCCTTTACAGCTGCCTGTACTCCGGTAAGACTGTCTTCTATGGCAATGGCACCGGAAGGAGTTAAATCAAATGTTTTCAATGCAAGAAGATAAACCCCCGGATCGGGTTTTGGCTTTTCTACTTTCTCAGAAGAGAAAATGCGATTTACATCGAGGTACTTGTTCAACTCTGTAGATTCAAGTGCTTTTTTAACCATAGAGATACGGCTATTGCTAATTACTGCTTTTTCAAATCCTTCAAGATCCTTAAGGCAGTTATGAATACCATCAACAGCAACTATTTGCTCATAAATGGTATGTTCCATTTTTATTATACTGTCTTCTTTCCAATGGCTTTCCAGCATCGCGCCCTGCTCCACCAGCTCTTTAAAAATAGAACCAAATGTTTTGCCTGTATATCTTGCAATAAAATCCTGCTCGTTAATGGAACATCCTATCTGATTTAACCAGCGCGTAACTACCTGTGCGGCTATTGCTTCTGTATCGACAAGCACACCATCACAATCAAAAAATAAAAATTTCATGTTAATATCTGCTGTAAAAAGATTCTAAGTTCTGCGTTAGTTGTGAATAAATGGGTCTTGTGAATTCCACAAACATATCCTGAGGAGGCGGCGGCGGAACTTCTTTTTTCTTGACAATGGCCAGGTGTATATCACTAAGCGCACGCTCATCACCATTAAAATTTCCCCATTCGGATATCCATATAAATTCTCCATCAAACTTTTTATGTGATAATAAGGCTTTGGTTTCGGCATCCCTTATCTGCATGCTTACACGGCCCCGGCTCAATACCTCTTTCTTAAAGGTTGTTACTTTTGCATTCACGGTACCATATACCGGTTTTTTTTCACCACTCTCTAATTCAATCTCACCAACCTTAACACTATCTTTTGATACGGTTTCCTCTTTTTCCTTTATATATATGTTTCCTACTGTAAAATCATCAAAAGCAATATCCAGGTAGTGGTCTATATAAGGCAGGTCCAGGGATTCAGCCTCAATTGGTGTATAAAAACGGACAAACTGATTGCTTCTGAACCGTGTACGTAAATACTCTTCTACATTATCCTGAAAGAACCTGCTGCTCAATTCATATTGGGTAGGAACAGGTATTTGATGCACCATCACTTTTAAAGTTGCCTGAAATTGTGCTTCTTCAATCTTATTTGCCACATCTTTATATCCAGGAACAAAATTATCAGCTTCGGTATAGAGATAATAGGCATTTTTAGCAGCCTCGCGAGTTTTAAGCGCCATCAGTTCCTCAGCATTGTTATATGCATTTTCAGCCGCTAAAGGTTTTAGCTCCTCAATTTTATAAAAATAATCAACGGGTTGCTTAATAACTTTTAAAGCGCCGGGAGCATGTTTTATTTCATTATTGAGCCTGTTAAGTTGCTCATAGATCCTGATCGCATTACTGTATTTCATAGGATCAGCACTATTCAACATTTGATCTGCATCGGATTCCATAGTTCCAATAGCAAGAGGATAGGCAGCCTTTAATGTCTGTTTTGATTTTTTATGATCCGGATTTTTGCGTAAGCGGTTAGTGGCTTTAATTACCGCTTCATAATAATTGCCTTCCTCATATGCTTTCTTGCCTGAAGAGCATGATGTAAGTAAAAGACAAAGAAAAAGTAAACATCCTAATGTTTTCATGGTTTTAAAATCTGCGGTTAAATTAATTTTTTTAATATTAAAAACCTACTGCTATCTTTGCAGATGCTTTAAATTCTAAAGAAGCTACATCAAATATTGTGCTGAATGATTAAAATGACGCTGAGCGGCCTTGAGGCCCTATTAATAACTCCAGAATCTAATTTTATTAATGTTGGTGAAAGAACTAATGTAACCGGATCAAAGAAATTTCTGCGCCTTGTCCAGAATGAACAATTCGAAGAGGCCTTGGACGTTGCCAGAGACCAGGTGGAAGGAGGCGCACAGATCCTGGATGTAAACATGGATGAGGCAATGATTGACGGAAAGCAGGTTATGGTGAGATTCCTGAACCTTATAGCTGCAGAGCCGGATATCTGTAAGATCCCGATCATGATTGATTCTTCCAAATGGGAGATAATAGAAGCCGGATTAAAATGCCTGCAGGGTAAAGGGGTAGTGAATTCAATCAGCCTGAAGGAAGGAGAAGAGGCATTCATTCGTCAGGCGAATTATATTAAGAAGTTTGGTGCTGCCGTTATTGTAATGGCTTTTGATGAAGATGGGCAGGCAGATACCTATGATCGGAGGATTGAAATATGCCAGCGCTCGTATGATATCTTAACAAAACAGGTCAAATTTCCGGCACAGGATATTATTTTTGATCCTAATATTTTCCCTGTTGCTACAGGTATTGAAGAGCATCGTAAAAACGCAATTGATTTTTTTCATGCCACGAAATGGATCAAAGAAAACCTTCCACATGCAAAGGTATCAGGCGGAGTAAGTAATGTATCTTTTTCATTCAGAGGTAATAATACCGTCAGGGAGGCGATGCACTCAGCTTTCTTATACCATGCAATTCAATATGGTATGGATATGGGTATTGTTAATCCCACGATGCTGGAGGTGTATGAAGATATAGATAAGGAGCTCTTAGAGCATGTAGAAGACGTATTATTTGATAAAAAAGATGATGCGACTGAAAGGTTGCTCGAATTTGCTGAAAAATTCAGTCAGGATTCTCCGGCAAAGAAGAAACAGGATAAAGCATGGAGAAGTGCTTCTGTGGAAGAGCGGCTTTCTCATGCCCTTGTAAAGGGTATTTTAGATCATATCATTGATGATACAGAAGAAGCCAGACAAAAGTACCAGGAGCCGTTAAAAGTTATTGAGGGCCCCCTGATGTCGGGTATGGATGTTGTAGGTGATCTTTTTGGTTCAGGAAAAATGTTTCTTCCTCAGGTAGTAAAAAGTGCCAGGGTTATGAAGAAAGCAGTAGCCTACCTTACTCCTTATTTAGAGGAAGCGAAAAAGGAAAGCAATAAAAGAGCCCGCGGAAGGATTTTAATGGCTACGGTCAAGGGTGACGTACATGACATTGGAAAAAATATTGTGGGTGTTGTGCTTTCCTGTAACAGCTATGATATCATAGATCTTGGTGTGATGGTACCTGCCGATAAGATATTAGCGGCTGCCGAAGAGCATGATGTGGATGCAATTGGTCTAAGTGGGCTTATCACTCCTTCACTGGATGAGATGGTACATGTGGCCAAAGAAATGGAGAGGCGCGGGTTTAAGATGCCGTTACTGATTGGCGGGGCTACTACTTCGCGGATACATACAGCGGTTAAAATAGATCAAAATTATTCAGGAGCAGTTGTTCATGTGAATGATGCCAGTAAGAGTGTACCTGCAGTAAGTAAACTTATCGGGGAGAATAATGAACAGGTAAAGCTAGATTATAAGAAGGAGTATCAGGAGTTAAGAGAGAATTATGATAAGAAAAAGCAGGATAAGAAACTTATTCCAATAAAAGAGGCCAGAGAAAATTATCATCAGGTATCATTTAAGGATAACATCTATAAGCCTAATAAATTAGGTGTACAAACCTTTAAAAATTATTCCCTACAGGAGATATCAGCATTTATTGACTGGACTCCATTTTTCCAGTCATGGATGCTTAGAGGTAGGTACCCTGCGATCCTGGAAGACCCGAAAGTAGGAGAGGAAGCAACTCAGCTTTATAACGATGCCAGAAATATGCTCGATCAGGTGATCCGGGGGAACTGGCTAACAGCAAATGGTATTATTGGGATTTATCCTGCTAATCGTAAAGGCCCGGATGATGTGGATGTTTTTACTGACGAAAGCAGGTCAGAGGTACTGGATACCTATAATTTTTTACGTCAACAGCAGAAAAAAGCCTCAGGAAGGCCTAACTTGTGCTTAAGTGATTATATTGCACCCAAATCTGAAGGTGACGATTACATGGGATTTTTTGCGGTTACAGCCGGAGGAGGCCTGGATGAGCTTTTAAAATCTGATTATTTTAAAGAGGATGATTATAAACAAATAATGATAAAAGCCCTTGCAGATCGTCTTGCCGAAGCTTTTGCCGAATGCCTGCATCGAAAGGTCAGGAAAGAGACCTGGGGATATGCAACGGAAGAAAACCTGGATAATGAAGCTTTAATAGCCGAAAATTATCAGGGTATAAGACCGGCGCCAGGTTATCCTGCATGTCCGGATCACCTGGATAAAAAGAAGCTTTTCAATATGTTGAATGTCACAGAGCAAACAGGAATAAAATTAACAGAATCTTTGGCCATGCATCCTGCTGCAGCTGTTTCCGGTTATTACTTTGCCCATCCTGAAGCTAAATATTTTGGTGTTGGAAAAATAGATAAGGATCAGGTTGAAGATTATACTCAAAGGAAGAATCTAAATATTGAAACCATCGAGAAGTGGCTATCTCCTAATTTAGCTTACGACAAATAAATTTATTTATGAAGATTACAGAACATATTAAAAAGGCTAATAATAAAACCCTTTTTAGTTTTGAGATTTTACCTCCGCTTAAGGGGGAAAATATAGAAAACCTTTTTAAACATATTGATCCTTTAATGGAATTTAAACCTCCATTTATCGATGTAACCTATCACAGGGAGGAATATGTGTATAAAAAAAGAGAGAACGGCTATCTGGAGAAGCGTTCGATACGTAAGCGTCCGGGAACTGTAGGTATTTGTGCAGCCATAGCAAACAGATATAAAGTTGATGCAGTACCACATATTATTTGTGGTGGATTTAGCAAAGAAGAGACAGAAAATGCACTTATAGACCTAAATTTCCTTGGCATTGATAATGTATTATTGCTTCAGGGTGATCCTATAAAAACTGAGCCCTCTTTTGTTCCTGAAAAGGAAGGGCATAAATATGCATCTGACCTGTTAAAGCAGGTGGTGAGTATGAATGAAGGATTATATCTTGATGAAGATATTCAAAATCCTAACCCTACAGATTTCTGTATTGGAGTTTCCGGTTATCCGGAAAAGCATTATGCAGCACCAAATTTAATGACAGATATGAAGTATCTTAAAATGAAGATGGAGTTGGGTGCGGATTACATTGTAACTCAGATGTTCTTTGATAACCAGAAATATTTTGAATTTGTGAATAAATGCCGTGAGATGGGGATCAATATTCCTATTATACCAGGGCTAAAGCCAATAACAAGCAAGAGACAAACTACTGTACTGCCAAGATTTTTTCATATAGACCTTCCTCAGGAATTGATAGACGAAATAGATAAATGCAAAGATGATAAAGCTGTAAAAGAAGTAGGTATTGAGTGGTGCATACAACAGTCAAAAGAACTGATGGAGTTTGGAGTACCATCTTTACACTATTATTCTATGGGTAAATCTGATCCGGTATACCGAATAGCAAAGGAATTTTTCTAAAGGAATCCTGTCATAGTGACATTTTTTTCGAAAAGGTGTAGTCAAAATGACACATAATTGATGTTTAAACGTCGAAATTTGCTGTTAAAAGCCACTTAATCATTTTGGTATTTAGTTTGCACTTAATAGGGTGAACTAAGTGGAGAATGGTTATGAAATTTAATAAAGATAATAATAGATATTCAACAAATATATTAAAAGTAGTAGATACACTTAACACCATAAATGGTGGTATGGTAGCTCCGGTTTTTAAACTGGAAAAGGAAGAAGATGAATACCAGATAGTTGCTCGAGTACCAGGTGTTTCTCCTGAATCGCTACGTGTGGAGGTAGTGGAAAATAAATTAATGATCTATCATTTAATGGATTTCGGTGCATCGGAATCAGAAATAATTCCTAATGTGCTGAATGTAGTTAAAATTCCAAAGGGAGTGGATATATCCAAAATTTATGCAGATTATGAAGGAAAAATGTTAATTGTTCATATGCCTGTTGAAGATGGTTTTGAATTTCAGGGGTATCACAGATCGATTGATATTAACCTTTCTTAATCCAGTAAGATAAATATAAAATTTCAAGGCGCATTAGCAGCAATTTAGCTGTGAAGCGCCTTTTTTATTTACCTTCTTTTTTCTGTGGTATCTATTGTGTGCAAGAAATAAAGATAATTTTTAACTTCAATAGTTTATTTCCCTGTTATCTTTGAAAGATGAAAATTATTGAATGTCCGAGGGATGCAATGCAGGGAATTCACCAATTTATCCCTACACCAAATAAGGTAAAATATATTAACCAGCTTTTACGTGTAGGTTTTGACACTATTGATTTTGGAAGTTTCGTGTCCCCGAAAGCCATTCCACAAATGAAGGATACAGCGGAGGTATTTAAAAAACTGGAATTAACCGAATCATCCTCGAAATTATTAGCAATCGTAGCCAATAAAAGAGGGGCAGAGGATGCCATTCAGTATGAGGAAATAGATTACTTAGGTTTCCCATTTTCCATATCAGAAACTTTTCAGCAGCGCAATACAAATAAATCGATAGATGAAGCTTTGGCTGTGCTGGATGATATCCAGAATTTGAGCGAAAAGCATAATAGAAGATTGGTAGCCTATATATCAATGGGTTTTGGTAATCCGTATGGCGATCCTTATGATCTGGAAATCGTACTGGATTATAGCCAGCAGCTTATAAATAAAAACATTAAAGTCATATCCTTAGCAGATACAATTGGCGTTTCACAACCTGATCAAATAAGCTCATTATTTGGCTCTTTAATTAATGAATATAAAGAAATTGAATTTGGTGCTCATCTGCATTCAAATCCATCAAAAGCCCGTGAGAAAATAAAAGCGGCATATGATGCGGGTTGCAGAAGGTTTGATGGCGCAATAAAAGGTTTTGGGGGATGTCCCATGGCTAAGGATGAGCTGGTAGGCAATATTGCAACGGAACAGATAGTTGAGGTTTTGGAAGCGGAAGGGCAGAGCCTGGGTCTTAACAAAGATGAACTGGCGAAATCAATAGATATGTCTTCTCAAATATTTCCGTTATAAGCTTACTTTTTTTATAGAGAACGTATGAATACATTATTAAACAAATCATTTTTTAAACTTATTATGCAAAATTTTTTACTGGTTTTATTTTTTATTACCGCATTACCTTTTTTCACTATAGCGCAGGATGCAGGTGGTTCATTAAAAAAAGGGAAGGAGCTTTTTGAAAAACAGGAATATATGGCTGCCATTGTTAGCCTTAACCAGGCATTGGAAGCAGATCCTGATAATTCACAAGCTTATTATCTGCGGGGAAGGATCAAGGAAATATTCTTCGATCGTCATGGAGCCATGCAGGATTATAATCTTGCAATAGAAAAAAATGACTCTTTTGAAGATGCATATTTTGCACGTGGCAATAATAAATATGTGCTCCAGGATTATTATGGTGCAATTTCAGATTATTCTAAAACTATTGAATTAAACCCTGATCATGTAGATGCTTATTTTAAACGGGGACAGGCCAAGCATAAACTTGAAGCCTATGAGGATGCTATTAATGATTGTACCAAAATTATTGCACTAAATTCTAAAAATGTAGATGCATATTATCTGCGTGGTGTTTTACGGTTAGAGTTTGGTCAAATGGAGTTAGGATGCCTGGATTTGAGTAAAGCCGGTGAATTGGGTGATATTAAGGCATATGAGGTGATCCGTGAAAAATGTAACCAAAGGCTGCTTTTAGATAATGATGGTCAGCAAGATGATCAGTAGGAGAAAAGATTAATGTTAGTTAAAGAGCTGTTGTTAAAGACAGCTTTTTATCTTCCGGCTATTTTATATTTTTTGCCGGGAAGAGAATTTACAGCACCTTTAAATTCAAGGTTGAGCAGGATAGAAGCAAGCTTACTAACAGGTATTTGTGTATGCCAGCTTAGCTCGTCAAGCAGGATTCCATCATTTTTTTTATCAATCATATGCTGAACTACTGTTTTTTCATCGTTATCGAATAATGTATCATCTAGATTGAAGAAAGATACAGGGCTGGCTCCTGTACCTGGCTCCCAATTCATAATATACTCGATGTCCTTAATAGAAGTCAGTGTATTAGCTTTATGATGCTTTATAAGGTTATTACATCCTTCGGAAGATGCCTGTCCCACGTTACCGGGTACTGCAAATACATCACGGTTATAGCTATTGGCGATCTCAGCAGTAATTAAGGCACCGCCTTTCTTTGCTGCTTCTATTACTATGGTCGCATCGGCCATTCCTGCTATTATCCTGTTTCTTGCCGGGAAAAATACAGCTTCAGGGCTGGTACCAATTTTTAATTCAGTTATTAAGCCGCCGTTTTCTGTCATGCCTAAAGCTGTTTCCCTGTGAATGGCAGGGTAGATAACATCAATACCACTCGCCATTACGCCAATAGTTGCAATATTATGTTTTAATGCTGCCCTGTGAGCCGCAATGTCTATTCCATAGGCAAGGCCACTTATAATTAAAGGATTATGAGGTGCAAGAGAGGCAATTAAATCATTTGTGAAATCTTTACCATAAGGCGTGGCTCTTCTTGTTCCTACAATTGCGATACATTTTTGATTGTTGAGGTCAGCAGCTCCTTTACTATAAAGTATAGCAGGGGCGTCATGAAGTCCTTTTAGCCGCTTGGGAAATTCTTTATCCGTGTAGGATAATATTCGGATATTTTTCTTCTGTGCCTTTTCAAACTCTTTCTCTGCCTCTAATAAGGTTTTATGATTTTGAATAGCATTAATTAACTTCGGACCTACACCCGGGATTTTTGAAAGATAGCCTTTGTTTTTAGTAAAAACTGCTTCTGCACTACCGCAATAGCTAATTAATTGTTTAATAAAAAAGTGTCCGATACCCGGAATGAAATGAAGAGCAAGCTGATGTAACTTTTCATTTTCCATTATCCAAGCTGCTCACGAATATCCTTTAAAAAATTACGGATGTTCTTTAAGGAATCAACCACTTCCATTTTATTTTTTACATCCTGTCCGTCTTGCTTTAGCAGCTCTTTGGCACCCTGTAAGGTAAATCCTTTTTCTTTTACAAGGTGGTAAATAAGCTTTACATTTTCTATATCCTCCTTGGTGAATTGTCTGTTGCCCTTCCTGTTCTTTTTTGGTTTTATTACATCAAATTCAGTTTCCCAGAAACGTATTAGAGAAGTGGCAACATTAAATTGATCTGCTACTTCTCCAATGGAATAGTACTTTTTTTCTATAATTTTTTCTTTATAGGGCATGCTGGCAAATTTACTGATGAATATAATTAATATTCCCGCTATCGTCAATATAAACAGGAGATTCTGGGAAATCTTTTCTGCTTAATTCCTGCAAAGTCTTTATAGCGCGGTTTTTTGGATCGGGGCGAGGACCTCCGGGAGCATATTGAATAACTGGAATTATCTCACCTTTTAAAAATTTTCCTTCAAAATCAGTATAAACTTTTACAATTGGCGCTATACCATTCTCTCCTCTTAAGTTAAATCGTGCATATGTGGCGAAATTCCCAAGGCTGTAGATAATGAACCTTTCTTTATACACTTCTATGGCTCGTGTCACATGAGGTCCATGACCAAAAATCACATCAGCACCGGCATCTATAAGTGCATGTGCAAATTCATAAACATTTCCCCTGTTTTCTCCATAGAAAAATTCTCTTTCACGAGTAACATGCTGATATTTTGAACCTTCGGCACCTCCATGGAATGAGATGATCACAATATCACTGACAGAATCTAGGTGTTGAACAATCATTTTTGCCCCTTCCAGATCATTGATGCTTAAAGTACCGGTATTAGGTGCAAAGGCTGCAAAACCATATTTCATACCTTCGGAAGTAAAGGTTTCATAAGGTTTTGATATTAATCCCGCATGATATAGCTCTGCGCTATCAAGTGCATTCATCGTGCTTTTTCTGCCAGGGTCACCAAAATCTCCTGCATGATTATTTGCCGTGCTTATTACATCAAAACCAGCTTTCTTTAGATGGTTTACGTAATGTACTGGAGATCTGAATAGATAACAAAGCTTTGGATTATTACAATGCTTTGGATCACCACCTTCATTTAAAAGAACACCTTCAAGGTTTCCAAAGGTAATATCAGCATTTTTTAATATCGGCTCAACATCTTCAAGCACTTTTTTCCCACTATCCGGTGGCAGGTAAGATGGGTCAGGGAAATTTGTGCCCAGCATCATATCTCCAACACCAATTATTGAAACAGTATCTTTTAAAAGCCGGTATACTTTGAGTTCTACAGAATCCTGTAGAAGAGTAACCTGTTCTGTAATTTGCTCTTCGACGGTAGCTGTATCAATAGGGATAGAAGTTGTGTCAGCAATAGTCGTATCCTGTGACACCTGTTTTGATGATTTACAGGCGCTAAAAATGTAAATAAAAGTAAATAATATAATTCCAATCCGAAGATTCATATTTCTGCGGCAAAAAAATAATTATAAATAATATAAAATTTTTAATCGAGAATAATGTTCTCGCTCTTTTCGCTTAATTCAATAAGCTTTTCGTATTCTTCACTACTCAAATCACGCTGAAAATAATTGATCGGATCAATATGATTGAAGTTATAAAGCACTTCGTAATGAAGGTGAGGAGCCTGTGAACGGCCGGTGTTACCAACAAAGCCGATAATTTCTCCTCTTTTTACATGCTGTCCCACTTTAATATTAAATTCATTTAAGTGTGCATATCGTGTCTGGTACCCGTATCCATGATTAAGGAATATCACATTTCCATAGCTCCCGGAATAATAAGCTGATGTAACAATGCCATCTCCGGTAGCATAAATTGGGGTTCCTGTAGGTGCTGTGAAATCAATTCCCTTATGTGCCTGGATACGTTTAAGTATTGGATGAAATCGATTTGGTTTGAATGGGCTGGAGATACGAACGAGCTCCTTGTTATTAACAGGTTGTATTGCAGGCCTGGATGCCCACATAGCTTCCTTTTCCTTTAATATTTTATTCAGCTCATCATATGATTTAGTTTGGATATATAACCTCTTCTTTAGCTGATCTATAGTTTCATATGTATTAATAATCAGATCTTCTTTTTCAAGGGATTTATTTACAAGGCCTTCATATTTATTATGACCACCGGCACCACCATATCTAATAGTAGAAGCAATAGGCTCAGCGTCCAGTATTACTCTATAAATGTTGTCATCATTATATGTAAGATGTTCAATATGATCGTTAACTTCATTTATTTGATTTTCGAGTAATTGCCACTCAATCTGAAGCTGCTGGTTTTCTTCTAAAAGGGCTTTTTCCCTGAAAGACTGAAAATTGTTTTGATAATAAAAAGTTATACCTGAAGCAAAAATTAATGCTACACTTAAAAATGCAAGTACATTCAATATAATACTTTTCCTGGAGGCAATGATGGGCTCATACCTGCAGGTTTCCGTATTGTAAGAGAATTTAACTTTTGACATAAAAATTCAAGTTACTGCAATAATAATAATAAATTAATCAAATGACTGATTTTCACGGATGGATAACTTCAGTAATTTGTGATATTGATCCTCATTTAAACCGAGGAGCATATAAAAAATCGGGTTAACTTTTTTCCCTTCTTTAATAACTTCATAATGCAAATGTGGCGCTACCGAACCCCCACTATTACCAACAAGCCCTATTATCTGACCTCTTTTTACCTCTTCACCTTGTTTCACATTCATTGATTCCAGATGTGCATATTTGGTCACATAACCATTGTTATGATCAATTTCTATTTGGTTACCATATCCGGTCTGGTCTTTACTATTCTTAACTAATTTTATTATTCCATTTGCAGTTGCATAAACAGGTGTATTTCGTGGAGAAGCAAAATCAATTCCATCATGCATATACTTGCCTTTATGGATTGGGTGAATACGAGTTCCAAAACCGGAAGCTAATTTATTGAGATCTTCATTTAATATTGGCTGAATGCTCGGAATATTGCTAAGATCACTTGTGGAGGCTACTGTTGCAAGTTCATTATAAGATTGTTTTTGAATGAGGGTTTTAGCTTTTACTTTATTAATACGCTCGTATATCCCTCTAACAACTTTTTTATCCTGAAATCCTTTTTTTATTACATCAGCATAAAAATCATTACCTCCTATACCGGCAGTTCTAATAGAAGCAGAGAGAGGTTCAGCCTCATAGATCTTTCTGTATATTTCATCATCCCTCAACTGGAGGGCAGTAACGATCTGCTCTACTTCCCCAACTTTTTTATCAAGGATCTTGTAATGTTGTTTTAATTCTTTGTTCTCCTTTTTCAATTGCGCCTCTTCGGGGCTGAGATAATAGTAGTTGTAAGCAAAAGCAATCCCTAAAGCCAGTACAAGTGTGAAAACCAGAAATCCAAGCATATTAAGAAGGATATCTGTTTTCTTTACTTTCGCCTTTTCATACCGACAGGTTTCGGTATCGTAATAATATTTGATTTTGGCCATTAAAAAACTAAATTAACTACCTACTTTTGCAATTGCACACGTGTTAAAGCAAATATAACGCTACAATACGTTAATTTTTTGACTTTTAAAAGTTTATGTAATATTTTGATCGATTTTTATGGATGCTAAAACCGTACGAAATACCTTTCTTGAGTTCTTTAAGACGAAAGGTCATGAAATAGTTCCTTCAGCTCCAATTATTAATAAAGATGATCCGACCCTGATGTTTACCAATTCCGGCATGAATCAGTTCAAGGATTTTTTTCTGGGTAACAAAAAACCTTCTTTCCCAAGAGCTGCAGATACACAAAAATGCCTTCGTGTATCCGGAAAGCATAATGATCTTGAAGAGGTGGGGCTGGACACATATCACCACACCATGTTCGAGATGCTGGGCAACTGGTCATTTGGTGATTATTTTAAACGAGAGGCTATTTCATGGGCCTGGGAGCTGCTTACTGATAAATTTAATCTACCTAAAGACCGTCTGTATGTTACCATTTTTGAAGGTGATAAATCTGATAATTTATCAAAGGATGACGATGCCTACAGTATTTGGAAAGAGGTAATTGATGAAAACCGCATTCTGCTGGGTAATAAAAAGGATAATTTTTGGGAAATGGGGGATACCGGCCCATGTGGCCCCTGCTCTGAAATTCATATTGATCTCCGTAATGACGAAGAAAGAAAAAAAATAAGCGGAGCTGAATTAGTTAATAAAGATCACCCTTTGGTGGTGGAGATATGGAATCTCGTTTTTATGGAATTTAACAGGCTTGCTTCAGGTGAGCTGAAAAATCTGCCACAAAAACATGTTGATACAGGAATGGGCTTTGAAAGGCTTTGTATGGCTTTGCAAAAAAAGACCAGTAATTATGATACGGATATATTTCAACCCATAATATCAAAAATAGCAGGCCTGGCAGGTACCGAATATGGTAAGGATAATAAAACAGATATTGCCTTACGTGTTATTGCTGACCATATTAGGGCAATAGTTTTTGCTATTGTAGATGGGCAGCTACCGTCCAATACAGGTGCAGGATATGTAATCAGAAGGATTTTACGCCGCGCCGTGCGTTATGGCTTTAATTTTCTTGATCTGAAGCAGCCTTTCATGTATCAGCTGGTAGAACTAATGGTAGATCAGTTTAAAGATGTGTTCCCGGGGCTTTTAGAGCAGCGTGATTTTGTTCAGAAGGTGATCAAAGAAGAAGAAGCTGCTTTTTTCAGAACACTTGAAAATGGATTAAACCGTCTGGGGCAGGTTATTGAGGAGCTGAAGAAGAAGGATCAAAAAGTAATTAGCGGTAAGGTAGCCTTTGAATTATATGATACGTATGGCTTTCCACTGGATCTTACCAGCTTAATAGCCAGAGAAAATGATCTTTCAGTAGATGTCACCGGCTTTCAGGATGAAATGTCACAGCAAAAAGCAAGATCAAAAGCAGATGCCGCTAAGGAAACAGGTGATTGGGAAATTGTAAATAATGTAGCTTTTGATAGCCGCTTTATAGGTTACGAAGAGCTGGAGGCTGATGTAAAAATTGTCAAGTACAGGAAGATAAAGCAAAAGCAGAAGGAGCTGTATCAGATAGTATTGGATAAAACACCATTTTATGCTGAAAGTGGTGGACAGGTAGGAGATACGGGTACGTTGGAAGCTTCTGGCAAAAAGATAAACATAATTGATACTAAAAAAGAGAACGAACTGATTGTTCATTTAGCCACACAATTACCGGCTGACCTTAATGTGACATATCATGCAACCGTAGATAAAAATAAACGCAGGCTGATCATGAATAATCATTCAGCAACTCATTTATTGCATGCTGCACTACGAAAAGTGCTGGGTACTCATGTGGAGCAAAAAGGATCTTTGGTGACAGATGGATATTTGCGGTTTGATTTCTCTCATTTTGCCAAAATGACCATGGAAGAGATCCGGGAGGTTGAGCGATTGGTGAATGAGCGTGTGAGGCAGAATATTTCTTTGGAGGAGAGAAGAGAAATACCAATTTCTGAAGCTAAGGAAATGGGTGCAATGGCTTTATTTGGGGAAAAATATGGTGAAAAGGTGCGGGTTATTGTTTTTGATCAGGATTATAGTGTAGAGCTTTGTGGTGGAACACATGTGGCTGCAACGGGGCAGATTGGCTTATTTAAAATTACATCTGAATCTTCAGTAGCAGCCGGAGTTCGCAGGATAGAAGCTATAACCGCTATAGCTGCTGAGAAGCATGTTGAAGAGCAGGAGGTGCTAATTGAGGAAGCAAAAGATATCCTTAAGCAACCTAAAGATCTGCTGAAATCCATACAAAACCTGATCAGTGAAAAAAATAAGCTGGAAAAGCAGCTGGAATCTATGCAGCAGGAGCAGGCAGGTCAGTTAAGAGGGCAATTAAAAGATAAGGCATTATCAAAAGGGGATGCGCAGGTAATTATTGAACAAGTTACCGTTCCTTCAGCGGATGTCCTGAAAAAGCTGTCATTTGAATTAAAAAACCAGCTTCCTAATCTGTTTATGATCCTTGCTGCTCAGATCGACGACAAACCTATGATTGCAGTAACCATTGATGAGCAACTGGCAAAATCAAAGAATTTAAACGCCGGAAATATTGTTCGAGAATTAGCAAAGGAAATAAATGGTGGTGGTGGTGGCCAGCCATTTTTTGCGACTGCAGGGGGTAAAAATCTGGAAGGGCTGCCAAAAGTAATTGAGAAAGGAAGATCTTATATTGAGCATTTCTAGAATGGATCAGGATATCAGAAGTAAATATACTGCTGTAATTGGCTTGGAGGTACACGCACAGCTGCTTACGAAGAGTAAAATATATGCTCCTGATTCGACACAATATGGAAGCCAGCCAAATACTAATCTAAGTGTAATAACACTTGCCCATCCCGGGGCACTTCCGCGGCTTAATAAAAAAGTGGTGGAATATGCGATAAAGATGGGCTTGGCATGTAAAAGCGAAATATCACGTCACAATATATTTGACAGAAAAAACTATTTTTATCCGGACCTGCCAAAAGGTTATCAGATCACGCAAGATAAAACTCCAATTTGTATAGGAGGATTTGTTACTATCACCACTTCCGATGGTAAAGACAAAGATATCCATATGAACAGAATTCATATAGAGGAGGATGCTGGTAAATCAATACATTTAGCAGAGGAAACGGATACATTAGTTGACTTCAACAGGGCCGGAGTCCCGTTGATTGAGGTGGTAACAGAGCCGGATATAAGAAGTTCTGATGAGGCATATGCCTTTCTTACTGAAGTGAGAAGACTTGTTCGATACCTGGAAATTTGTGATGGTAATATGGAAGAAGGCTCCCTTCGCTGTGACGCAAATATTTCAGTAATGCTGAAGGATTCAAAAGAGTATGGCAAAAAGGTGGAGGTAAAGAACATGAACTCTATCCGGAATGTGCAGCGTGCAATTGATCATGAGATTGAGCGGCAGATTGAGGAGCTTGAAAAAGGGAATAAAATCTCTTCCGAAACCCGTACTTTTGATGCTGTAGCAGGAACAACGGCAAGTATGCGTACAAAGGAAGAGCTAAATGATTACCGCTATTTTCCGGATCCTGACCTTAGCCCTTTGGTTGTCTCTGAAGAATGGCTAAGTGAGATAAAAGAAACTATGCCCAGCCTGCCGAGGGAGCTTTATGATAAATTTATAAAAGATTATCAACTACCTGCTTATGATGCGCAGGTGCTTGCTGATAATAAAGGTGTTGCTTTATATTTTGAAGAGCTGGCACAAAAAACATCTACTTACAAAGCAGCCTCTAACTGGGTGATGGGTCCGATTAAATCTCATTTGAATGACAGATCATTAGCAATAGATGATTTTCCATTAGATATAAATACCATAGCAAAAGTTATTAAGCTGGTAGAAGAGGATAAGCTAAGTTTTACTGCGGCCAGCCAGAATCTTTTCCCGGCTTTAATTGAGCAGCCACATGTCGATCCTCAGAAGTTAGCTGAGAAAATGGATTTGATCCAGGAGAGTAATGCCGCATCCATTGAGCCGGTAATTGATGAAGTACTGAAAGAATGGCCGGAAAAGGTAAAAGAATATAGAAATGGTAAAAAGAATTTGGTAGGTTTATTTATGGGTGAAGTAATGAAAAAAACACGTGGCAAGGCTGACCCGAAACTTACCAACCAGTTGTTACGTGAAAAACTAAAATAAAAGAAGTTTAATATGAGAATCTTATTTATACTGTCCTTTATGTTTTTTGCCTGTTCAGCAGGCACTAAAGAAAAGGCTGAAACAAAAAATGGTGATACAATAACTATTAAAGGCACCGTGGGCTATCCTCAGCAGGGAGAAATTGTGCTTGAGAAAATTGAAAACAATGAGGCTGTCCCTTATGATACTTTCAACCTTACTGAAAATAACACCTTTCAGGAAGAGGTAATGATAGAGGAACATGGATATTATCGCATGAATTTTTATAATAAGCAATATGTCATGCTAATTCTTGAAGATGACGATGTGCGGATTGATGTTGATGGTAATTCCAGAAGTGGTTTTGTAAAAATAGAAGGCTCTGATGCTCATAACCTGATCAATGAGGTACAGCTGACGCAGCAGAATTTTCAGCAAAACCCGGAGTTTGCGAGAATTAACCAGGAGTTTAATGAAGCGGTACAACAGAGAAACCTTCAGCGCCAGGAGGAATTACAGGAAGAGTATATGGAGATGGAGGCTGAGCTGAATGAGCAGCTAATGCAAAAGATGGATAGTGCCGGCCTTACGCTTGGAGTTGTTGATCTTTTGGCATCCGGCAGGGTGCTTGATAAAGATAAATACTTTAAATATTATGATAAGAAAGCAAAGCAATTTGCAGAAGCTATGCCGGAAAATGATCGGGTGGAGGATTTTACAGAGCAGGTAGATAAAATGAGGATTACTGCCATAGGTGAAGTTGCCCCTGAAATTGCATTGCCAAATCCTGAAGGTGACACTGTTAAGTTATCATCATTAAGGGGCAATTATGTTTTAGTTGATTTTTGGGCTAAATGGTGTAAGCCCTGCCGTGTTGAGAATCCGAATATTGTACGAATGTACAACAAGTATAAAGACGAAAATTTTGAAGTCTTTGGTGTTTCCCTTGACAGGAATAAAAAAGACTGGGTACAGGCTATAGAGGAAGATAATCTGGACTGGACGCAGGTTAGCGATCTGAAATTCTGGAATTCAGAGGCTGCACAAACATATGGAGTGAATGCTATTCCTTTTGCTTTATTATTAGATCCCGAGGGTAAGATAATAGCAAAAAATTTGAGAGGGAAAGAGCTGGAGAACAAGCTTGAAGAGATCTTCGGTGAATAAACTCTTTAACTTTAAAATAAAAAAACCCGACTGTAGAAGCCGGGTTTTTTATTATCTTAACTTTAGCTTTTATCGCTCTATGGTTACTTCAATTTCAATGTAATCTGATTCCCCTGTAAATGCTCCATCATTGTTACCATCTACAAGACTGATGATTTTCATAAGGCCATAATTAGCTCCTTTATCAGGATCAAGTTGAAATGCAAGAATATCACCAACATTTAAACTACTTTTTCTTCCTGCAGCCGGATCAGCGGCATTTGTATAAATATTCTGTAACTCCTCTGAAGTATCAGCTCCCAGATATGTTTCATTATCTATTGTGGTCAATTTAAAGGTTGTTTCATGTAATGTATTCCATACTGATAAATCGTACCCTACAAATGTAGGATAAGCAGCTGGAGATGCAATATTGATACCTGTTTGGGGTCCATAAGCATATCCAAAATCAACATCATTAGACATTGGTGTACCTTCAGTATTATCGTCAACCTGATTTTTAGTTACAGCCTGACCTAAATTGGTCGAAAAGAAAGTTTCTGAATCTTCATTTCCTGTAGGTGCAAATAATAATACTGAAGTAAAAGTGGCAGTTTCAATTACATTAATAGTATAGTCAATGGAATTATCCTGACCAACATCATCTACTACTTCAATAGTGGCAACTCCGGCTTCTGTAACATTTGGTATCGTAAGTTCGATATCATTAACTGTGGCTAAACCTGCGGCTAAACCAAGATCATTACGGGTCTGCTCATCTACAATAGTTCCATTATAATATACTCGTGCCACGTTAAAACCACCCGGAGTTGTTACATCAACAGTAAAAACCACATCTTCACCGGAATTGACAAAGATTACCAGATCGTCTTCTCCATCAACGGCATCATCGGCAGGTGTTACATCAACATTACCTATAATAGGAACATCAGGAAGAGTGTCGTCCTCTGTATCACAGCCAGATCCCCACACTACAAAAGCACTAAGAAGTGCTATGTTCAATAATAATTTCCAATTTTTCATAATTTATTCAAATATTTATTTCTCTATTTATACTTGAAGTATAACGATCTAGAAGTAACATTGTTAACCTAAAGCAATTTAAAAAAATGAAAAAAATAGGGTTGGCTCTAAGTGGAGGAGGAGCAAGGGCAATTGCTCATTTGGGTATAATGAAAGCTTTGGAGGCCGAGGGGATTACCTTTTCTAAAATCTCCGGGTCCAGTGCCGGAGCAGTTATTGCAGCTTTATATGCGGGAGGGATGACACCTGATGAAATTTATCAAAAGTTTGTCAGTTTAAAACTCTGGTCATTAATTAATCCTATAATTCCAAATTCCGGGTTTTTAAGTATGAGTAATGCTGAAAAACTTATTAAGGAAAATCTTCCGGTAAAAACTTTTGAAGAGCTAAAAATAGAGATTTGTGTAAGTGCAACCGACCTGGAAAAAGGGGTTTCCTCCTGTTTTACAAAAGGAGATCTCATCAAACCATTACTGGCTTCCTGTTGTGTCCCCGTACTTTATAAACCTGTAGAATTAGAAGGCAGGCGCTATATTGATGGAGGGATATTAAATAACCTACCGGTCGATCTTATAAAAGAAGATGTGGATTTTGTAATTGGCCTTCATTCGAACCCTATTCACCCTTCATTTAAACCATCTGGAGTTAAATCAATGATAGAAAGATCGTTTATGATGGCTGTTACCTGTAATGTATATGCCAGAAAACATCTCTGCGATATTTTTATAGAACCGCCTGCTTTAGGTACCTATAAAATAATGGATTTTGGTAAAGCTGAAGAAATTTTTGATATAGGATACACTTATGCAAAGGAGAATATGTCTAGTTTTGGTCTTGAAAAGATAAAAGACGATACCCATGACATTCGAGGAGCAGATTCTACAAGGAATACCTAAAGAACTTCCAAAACCAAAACCTTATGATCCTGATGTAAATCACGCACCCAAAAGAAAAGATATTCTTACAAGGGAGGAAAAATTATTAGCAATTAAAAATGCATTACGTTATTTCCCTGAAACACATCATGAGGTGCTTGCGCAAGAGTTTGCTGAGGAGCTAAACCTTTATGGCCGGATCTACATGTACCGCTTTCGCCCGGATTACGAAATGTATGGCAGAAATATTAAAGAATATCCTTACCAAAGCCAGCAGGCAGCTGCCATAATGGTAATGATACAGAATAATCTTGATCCAAAAGTTGCCCAACACCCTCATGAACTGATCACTTATGGAGGTAATGGTGCAGTCTTTCAAAACTGGGCACAGTACCTGCTAACCATGAAATACCTGGCAACTATGACTGATGAGCAAACGCTGCATATGTATAGTGGCCATCCTATGGGTTTATTTCCTTCTTCTCCTGATGCACCTCGTGTGGTTGTAACCAATGGGATGATGATACCAAATTATTCTAAACCGGATGATTGGGAGAGATATAATGCTTTAGGAGTGACGCAGTATGGGCAGATGACAGCAGGAAGCTTTATGTATATCGGACCTCAGGGAATCGTACATGGTACTACTATTACTGTATTAAATGCAGGTAGAAAAATTGCCAGGTCCGGAGAAGGATTAAAAGGTAAAATTTTTCTCTCCTCCGGTTTAGGAGGAATGAGTGGAGCGCAGCCTAAGGCCGGAAATATTGCAGGATGTATATCTGTTATAGCTGAAGTTAATTCAAAGGCGCTGAATACTCGACATTCACAAGGCTGGGTGGATGAGGTTGCAGAGGATATGGATCACCTTTTGGCCAGGGTAAAAGAAGCTAAGGAAAAAGGCGAAGTAGTCTCCATTGCTTACCATGGTAATATTGTGGAGGTCTGGGAGCGATTTTATGAGGAAAATATTTATGTAGACCTGGGATCCGACCAAACTTCCCTACATAATCCCTGGGCAGGAGGATACTATCCTGTTCAACTCGGTTTTGAGGAGGCTAACAGACTTATGGTAGATGATCCTTCCAAATTTAAAGTGTATGTTCAGGAATCATTGCGAAGGCAGGTAGCTGCTATTAATAAACATGCAGAAAGGGGTACCTATTTCTTCGATTATGGGAACGCTTTTCTGCTTGAAGCATCTCGTGCCGGAGCTGATATAATGCAAGAAGAGGGATTCAAATACCCTTCTTATGTGCAGGATATTATGGGTCCGATGTGTTTTGATTACGGATTTGGCCCATTTAGGTGGGTTTGTGCATCGGGAGATCCTGCTGATTTGAAAAAAACAGATGCCCTGGCAGCTCAGGTTTTGGAGCAAATTAAAAAAGATGCTCCGGAAGAAATTAGCCAGCAGATGGATGATAATATTCAGTGGATAAAATCTGCAGAACAGAATAAATTAGTCGTAGGTACACAGGCAAGGATCCTTTATGCTGATGCAGAAGGAAGAATAGCTATTGCTAAAGCTTTTAATGATGCCATTAGAAAAGATAAATTACTAGGCCCAGTGGTATTGGGAAGAGATCATCATGATGTTTCCGGGACAGACAGCCCTTTCAGGGAAACCAGCAATATATATGACGGATCACGGTTTACTGCCGATATGGCCATACATAATGTAATTGGCGATAGTTTTCGCGGTGCCACCTGGGTATCCATCCATAATGGTGGTGGCGTAGGCTGGGGAGAAGTTGTAAACGGAGGTTTTGGAATGCTGCTGGATGGAACTGATGCTGCTGATAAAAAGCTGGAAAAGATGTTATTTTTTGATGTAAATAATGGCATTGCCAGGAGAAGCTGGGCACGCAATAAAGGGGCTCTGAATGCCATGGAAAGAGAGATGAAAAGGAACCCCGAACTACAGGTGACGATGCCTTATCAGGCAAATGAGAAAATAATAAATAAATTATTTAGGGAAGAATAGTAACTTTTCTTGTTATAAAGACATTAAAATTCTAAATGATTGATCATGAAGAGATTATTGTCTTTACTAATTATGTTTTTATTAGTGTTTCCAGCCTATTCTCAAATAAATGAAAGGGAAACACCAGAGCTACCAAATAATAGAATTGGAGTAAGAGGAGGTTTAAACTATTCTAAGATAGATGCTGATCTTGGGGGAAATACTGAAGCCCTTCAGGGTATCCATGCAGGTATTTTCTACCAAAAGTTTTTTTCACCCAAATTTTCAGTTCAGCCGGAGATTCAATATTCCGGTGAAGGATGGGATAAAGATGGAGTGGAACACCGTGTAAATAATCTTGCATTAGCCATAGTGGGTAAATTTTACCTTTTTAAGGGGTTAAATTTAAATGGTGGAGTTCAGCCTGCTCTTCAGTTTAATTCAGAACTGGATAATACCACATCAAATATTTCTATTACCGACAGATTATCACGGTTTAATATAAGTGCAATTTTTGGCGTTGGCTATGATTTGCCGTTCGGCTTGGTGCTGGGGTCAAGATATCTGCAGGGCCTTATCGACATCAATGATGGATTAAATCCTAACACGAAAGATAATGAAATTAAAACCAGGACAATCCAGGTATATATTGGTTACGCCATTCGATTGCCGAAAACCGATCGACAGGGATTTGGACCCAGATAAATATTGAAATATGAAAAGTTTCGTTCTAAAAATATTATTAATTTTAATATTGCCGGCTTTCACTTACGCGCAGACTCAAAAAGGGGCAATGTTAACAAATGGCTCAATTAGCTTTTCCTTCAATGATGTAAAGCAGGAGGTGAATAATGATAACCGGGATATTGGAAGCTTAACTACAATCAATTTTAATCCTTCATTTGGCTATTTTGTCATAAATGGTGTGGCAGCAGGTGCAGGGATTGAGTGGCAGCGATCTGCATTTAAGGATACCGATAACGACAGGTTTATTACTCACTCCTTTAGCTTGACACCTTTTGCACGTTATTATTCAGAGCTCGGACCTTTCTTCCATGGTCAGTTTTCCATTGGGGGAGGTAAAAATATGCTTAGACCAGATGGAGGGCCGACTAGAGATGTAAGTGATTTTTCATTATTTGGAGTGGCAATTGGATTAGGTTATCCTTATTTCCTTCAGGATCATATATCTATCGAGCCTATGATTCTTTTCCGTGCTGAAAATAATAAAACTGAAGAACAAAATATTTTTGGTTCCGTTGAAGAGACAGTAAAACATAGAGGATTATTAATTCAAATAGGATTTACATATTATATTTTTTAATTTGTAAATGTTGATCCCTTGGTAATCAATTAAATATAGAAAGATGAAAAAAATATTAACAACATTAATACTCACACTATTTGCTTTAGGAGCCTATGCACAAATTGGTGCAGGGGCAAAAGTCGGGGTTAACTTTGCTAACCAGGATATTGAAGGTATTAACACCGAATCCACAACAGGGTATCACTTCGGCGCTTATTTTACTTTTGGTATTTCAGAGAATTTTGCACTTCAACCTGAAATCCTTTTTTCAAAACAGGGAGCTGAACTGTCATACTCTTCAATAACACGTGAAGTTGATTATTCTTATTTAACCATTCCTGTGCTTCTAAGATTTAATATTATGCGTGTTTTAAATCTGCATGCAGGACCGCAATTTAATATTCTGTCTCGTGCTGAACTTGAAGAATCAGGAACAATGGCCAAAGAAGAAATTACAGACCAGCTAAACTCGTTGGATTTTGCGCTGGCTTTTGGTGGTGGTGTTAACCTTCCAAAGAATTTTCATTTGGGTTTGCGTTATGTAATCAGCATTACTGATATAAATGAAACCTTTAACCCTTCAAATGTATCCATCGACCCTGAAATAAAGAATAAAACACTTCAGCTTTATTTAGGCTATCGCTTTTTTGGTGAATAAATAAAAAATCAATTTTAAATTGAAAAGCTGTGTCAGTTATACTGGCACAGCTTTTTTATATTATTGTTGAAATTTATCTACATATTATCTCAAATTCACCATAATAATATACATAACACCCTGATTCACTTGCAATTATCAGTTGGCATACTTTTTCCACTATAAAAGGTAAAAAAGGAAATAGAATTATGGAAAAAAATAAAGAAAAAAGAGTTAGGCAGGAAAGTGATAGGGTAAAGGAAGAAAGAAGAGTGGATAATCAAGATGAAGCTCAAAATCCAACTACAGAAGCGATGGAAACTGGTAAAGAACAAACTCCTGAAAGCAAAGCCACACGCAATGTAAACTCATACGAAAATGAGTTTGGTAGCAAAAAAGCCGGACCGGGAGGTTATGGAGACAGACCAAAAAAGCAACCTGCAACAGATCGGAAGAGAGAGCAGGATAAAGAAGAAAGAGAAAGAGAAAACAAGAATAAATAACCACCACAGAAAAAAGCATGGGGAATTATCCTCATGCTTTTTTTATTTCCATAAATGGAATATACATTTCATCTGAAATATTTTACTCTACAATAATGAGGTAATAGTTTTTCTTGCCTTTCTGTGCGAGTAAGTATTTTCCCTGTAGCAGGTTAAACTCCACATTTTGATCAGGGCCTTCAAGTTTATTTTTATTTATACTTACACCGCCACCTTTTATCATCCTGCGAGCTTCACCTTTAGATGGAAAGACAATGCCATTGGTAACATCAGAGAGAAGGTCCGTTACATTTTCAGCCTGATCGTAATGGGCCCTGCTAATAGTTACCTGAGGTACTCCTTCCATAACATTTAGCAACAGTTTTTCATCAATAGAAGCCAGATCTTCAGTAGTTGCTTTGCCAAATAGGATTTCAGAGGCTTTTACAGCCTGTTCATAATTTTCCCTGCCATGCACCCGAATAGTTATATCCTCAGCAAGTGCTTTTTGCAGGATCCGCATATGTGGGGCCTCAGCATGATCTTTTTCTAAGGATTCTATTTCTTGCTTGGATAATAAAGTAAATATGCGAATGAAATTTCCGGCGTCTTCATCGGAAATATTCAACCAATATTGGTAAAATTTATAGGGAGAGGTCCTTTCTGGATCCAGCCATACATTTCCCTCTTCGGTTTTACCGAATTTTGTACCATCGGCTTTTTTAATTAACGGCGAAGTGATAGCATAGGCTTCACCCTGTGCTTTACGTCTGATCAATTCTGTACCTGTTACTATATTGCCCCATTGATCAGAGCCGCCAAGCTGTAGCTTACAATTTTTGTTTTGGTAAAGCCAATAAAAGTCATACCCCTGAACCAGCTGATAGCTAAACTCTGTAAATGACATTCCTGAATCCAGCCGCTTCTGTACTGATTCTTTGGACATCATATAATTGATAGTAATATGCTTTCCAACATCACGAATGAAATCTAAAAAGCTGAGGCCTTGCATCCAGTCATAGTTATTGACCATTTCAGCTGAATTATCACCAGAACCAAAATTCAGAAACTTTTCAAGCTGGCCCTTTACTCCCTCAATATTTTTATCAAGCTCTTTTTTATCAAGCAGGTTTCTTTCGGCAGATTTTCCAGAAGGGTCGCCTACCATTCCGGTTGCACCTCCAATAAGAGCTAAAGGTTTATGCCCGGCTTTTTGCAAATGTACGAGGATCATGATCTGTACAAGATGGCCAATATGAAGAGAGTCAGCAGTAGGATCAAATCCAATGTAACCCACTGTCATTTCTTTATTTAATTGTTCTTCAGCTCCAGGCATAATATCATGTATCATGCCTCTCCAGCGCATCTCTTCAACAAAATTTTCCATAGCTTCTCTTTTTTCGAGGTGCAAATATAGGAAGCATTAGGAAATAGACCTTAATGAATCAAGGTTATAGGCGGTGCAATAAATTTTTATGTTTCATAACTATTTGCTGGGTCTCATAATCCAGGTCATCAACAGTTATCGAAAGTGAAAGATAACTTTCAATTGTAATATCTTTTGGCCCATCACTAATATGCTCAGCTCGTTGTTCAGGTATAATTTGAATTTCATTACCTGTATAAGTTGGATTCTCCACTTGTTCTTTGCCCAGATCTTCAAGCACATCATTAACAAATTCCAGTGCCTGCTCTTCGTCATTTACTCTTACATTTATAAGCATAGATATTATTTCGTGATGCTATTTAAATAATGCATTAAACATTTTATTGTTCAAGGTTTTTTAATGCTCTTCGGGCTTTTCCTTTAATGCTGTTTTCGTAGGTGTAGTTTTTATATTCCAGCACTTGTTCAAAATACATTTTTGCAAGTTGATTCTTTTTTAAACTAAGGTAAATTATGCCTAACTGCAGGGAGGCATTAGGGGCAAAATATCTGCCATCATGATTTTCAATTGATTCTTTGTACAGATTAATTGCATCTTTAATATCTCCTTTAAGATGCTTGATCCTTGCAAGGCGATAGTTAAGCTCTATTTTATCTTTATTATTTAAAGAGAGCGAGAAAGCACTGTCGGCCAGCTGAAGTGCTTTATGATAATAGCCACCATCAGTATAATACCTGATCTGAAAAATAGCAGGATGAGCAGGTGAAGATTCATTTAAAAGCTGCTGTGCATTTTTATCAGTTTCGGTATTAGCCTCTCCTGAGTGCAGAGCTAAAGTTTTATACCGCTCAGCTGCAACAGTATTATCTATGATATAATGGCTGATATAAATTTTAGAGTAGGCATCTTTAACAAGGTTACCTCCATTGCTTAGAGATATAAATTCTTTATAATAATTAATTGCTTTGAAATGATTGCCCTGATGGAGAAAAGTCTCAGCTAAAAGATAGCTGATTATTGGACTATTAATATCTTTTATTTTCAAAAGATGGTCCTGCGCCTCTTTACTCTGGTGTTCCTTGATATAAGCAAGGGCTGCTATAAAGCGCATAAGTGAAAATTGGGGGTTTTCGGAAATAACTTTTTCCAGTTGAACCAGTAAATTGCTCTTGTTTTCAATTGTTAAATATTTTTTGAGAAGGGCAGATAGTAAAAGGGATTCATATTTAACTGGTATTGTAGAATTATTCAGCGTTTCCAGATATTTCAGTCCCTGTTCACTGTTTCCATAATAGCCAAGAAGGTTTATTACCCATTGATATTGATCAGGTACCGTACTGATCATTATTAATAAAGTACCGGCAATTTTCTTTCCGGGTAAAAATTCGGGGTAGTTAATGATGAGATGTTGTGAATTTTTATAAATATCATTCATCAACCACATAAACCTAAGCTCATTGCCTTTTTTAAGCTCTATATGAGCTGAAAGCATGAGCAGGTCTATTTGATAATAAAGGGAAAGTTGTTCGGAAAGAGGTGATTTTTTAATTTGTTCCAGGGCAGTGTTCAACGTCTGCTGTACTTCCTCTTCGGAAATATCATCAAACACAATGAACCTTAATGCACCCTGATAGGCATTTAAATAAACTTCTGCAGGAGTAGCATTGGATTTGTTTATTCCCGTAAAATGGTATGCTTCCAGCTTAAATAGATTGGAGTAATCGTCGGTCTCCCATGCCGGAGCCTGGGCGTAAACCTGAAAGGAGAGAAAAAATAAAAAAAGGTAAGCCCATAAGCTTACCTTCCTTATATTTCTAATCATTTGATTATGTTGTTTTTTTCCTTCTTGTTGTTCTTTTAGGCTTCTCTTCCTGAACCTCTACATCAACATCAGCAAGGATACGGCCTGAATGCTCATCGATTACAATCTTCTTCTTTTCTTTGATCTCAGCAATTTTTTGAGGAGGTATAATAATGTTACAACCTTCGGCTGCGCCTCTTTTTACTGTTACTACTGCAAGCCCGTTAGAAAGATTAATTCTGAGCTTCTCGTAATACTTATAAAGCTTTGGTTCAATTTTCTTAACTGCTTTTTCTCTTTCTTTCAGCAATTTACTTTCTTCGTCAGCACTTTCGCCTAAAATTTCCTGAAGCTCCTCTTTTTTGCTTGCAAGATCCTCTTCACGTTCACTGATCAGGTTTTCAGTATTTTGAACGTCCTGTTTTTTCTGCTCGATCTTCTCCTGAGCTTCTTTTATTTTTTTCTCGTAAATCTGAATCTCAAGCTCCTGAAGTTCAACTTCTTTGGTGATGGCATCATATTCACGGTTATTACGCACATTCATCTGCTGATCCTGGTATTTCTGGATCAATTTCTCAGATTCTTTAATGCCGGTCTTGTAAGATCTTATATTGTCTTCCAGCTCAGCGATATCATTCTGAAAACGAGTTAGTCGGGTTTTGTAACCTTCAACTTCGTCTTCCAGATCCTGTACCTCGTTAGGTAAATCTCCTCTTAATTTTTTTATTTCGTCTAGATTTGTGTCGATGCTTTGCAGCTTAACCAGGTTTTCAAGCTTTTCAGCTACTGTAAGGTTTTCCATGTATTTAAAAATAACTTATAGGGTTCGTGACCGTTTCGGACAAATAGAGTGCAAAGTTACTAAATTTTTCTTGTAAAATTTCAACTAGCAACTCCTTTGTGCTGACCTCACTTTCATAATGTCCGATATCGGCAATGACGATCTGTCCTTCCGCATCGAAAAACTCATGATATTTAAAGTCAGCAGTTACAAAAGCATCAGCATTTACTCGTTTTGCAGCATTTAGCAGAAAACTTCCGCTACCTCCACATATTGCTACCTTCTCGATTTTTCGGTGGGGAAGCTGAGTATGCCTTATCATTTGTAAGTTCAATCTATCTTTTAAATGATTTAAAAAGGATTTTGGTTCCATTGGAACATTTAAATATCCGACCATGCCGGAACCAATTTCCTGGAATTCATTTTCTAAAGTAGTAATATAATAGGCTACCTCTTCATAAGGATGTGCATCTTTTAATGCTTTTAGTATTTTTTGTTCATTTAGAGCCGGATAAATGACCTCTACTCTGTTTTCAGTAACCTTTTCTAATATTCCTTTTTCACCTATAGATGGGTTAGCCTCTTCATTTGGTTTAAAGGTCCCCGTTCCCTCAATGCGAAAGCTGCAGTTGGAGTAATTTCCTATATTCCCTGCCCCCGCTTTATGCAGCGATTCCATTACCTTTTCTGTTTCATCGCTGGGAATAAAGGTCACCAGTTTATTAAGCATGTTCTGCTTAGGTTGCAGGATTTTTAGGTTCTTCAGGCCGATTTTTTCAGCCAGCTTTTTGTTAACTCCGGCTATAACATTATCAAGGTTGGTATGAATGGCATAAATAGCTATATTGTTCTGAATAGCTTTAATAACTGTTCTTTCAACATAATTTTTGCCGGTAAGGCTTTTTAGCCCTTTAAAAATTATGGGATGATGTGAAATTATAAGATTACAATTTTTGTCTATAGCCTCCTGTACCACATCTTCGGTTGTATCAAGTGTGATTAATACCTTTTCAACTTCTGACTCCGGATTTCCTGTTAATAATCCACTATTGTCGTAGCTTTCCTGATACCCTCGTGGTGCTATATTTTCTAAATAATTTATAATGTCTTTTATCTTCGTCATTTCTTTTAGCAATTTTGTAACTATTCAGATATACTAAAAAAGTTGAATTCCCTATTTAAAATTATACTATATCCATTCTCTTTTCTTTACGGTCTTATAAACAGCTTACGCAACTGGCTCTATGATCGCAGGATTTTTAAATATACCGAATTTGATATTCCTGTCATAAGTGTGGGTAATCTAACTGTGGGAGGTACAGGAAAAACACCTATGGTGGAATATATCATAGAGCTTTTAAAGAGCAAATATAAAATAGCCACACTTAGCCGGGGGTACGGGCGTAAAACCCGAGGTTTTATATTGGCAGGTTCTCAGGAAACGGCATATACTATTGGTGATGAGCCCTTTCAATTTTATAAAAAGTATAGTGATGATATTATAGTATCAGTTGGGGAGGAGCGAATTCTGGCAGTGCCAAGGTTACTATATACACATCCTGAGGTGCAGGTGATTATTTTGGATGATGCTTTTCAGCACAGGGCCCTAAAACCTGCTTTCCAGATCCTTTTAAATGATTATAACAGGCCATTTTATAATGATCTTCCTATGCCTTCAGGAAGATTGAGAGAGTTTTCAGGAGGTGCTAAACGTGCCGATATAGTGGTAGTCACCAAATGTCCGGAAGAGATGAGTAAAGAGGAGGTGTCACTTATTACTGAAAAAATTGAAAGAATGATAGGTGAGAAGAAAAAAATATTTTTTTCGTATATGAGCTATAAAACCCCGGTTGCCCTTAATACGGAATTAACATCAGTACCTCAGGATGTGATTGTAGTATCAGGAATTGCTAATGTGGCACCACTTTTGACACACATCAAAAAGCATTATATGCTTATCAGGCATTTTAAATTTGCTGATCATCATTATTATACACAAAGGGATATAGATAAAATAGTAACTTTTGTGCAAAACCAGGATAAAGAACTTACAATAATTACAACAGAGAAAGACGCGGTGAAGCTTAAGCCTTTTTTTAAAGATGTTGCAATCCCTGTATTTGTATTGCCTATAGAAGTTAAATTCCATGATAATGAGGAGGATTTTCAGGAGCTGGTATTTGAGGCGGCTACCTATAAAGAAGATTAATGATTTGACTAACTTTGCACCTGTGTTTCGAATATTTTTAATTTTTATAGGGATATTGTTCCTATTTCCTGTTTCGGAAATTTTTGCCCAGGAAGAAGAAGAATCTGTCAGATATGGCTCATCAATCTTAAATGATACGCTGGCAAGTGATTACGGGCCTACAACGGTGCAATATTTTAATGCCTCCTCCATAGCTGACAATACTAACAGGGTTTATCATATTGATACTTCTGTATATAACCTGCATCAATTTTCATTTGTGGATTACCACAATAAAAAATTTCAGGACCTGGGCAATATAGGTACGGCTATTCGACCGATCTTTTATCAATTTCCCCAGGCTATTGGCCGGACTACAGGCTTTAATATTTATGATCTGTATTTTAAAGGGGCTAAAGATGTAAGATTTTATAATACCCAGTCACCATACTCTCGAATAGGAGTTGTACTCGGAGGAGAAGGGAGAGCACTGACTGAGGCTGAATACACAAGAAATATTGATTATCGTTCAAACATTGGGTTTAGCTACCGGGGAACATTCATGGATGAGCAGGTTGAGCGGGCACGGAGAGGGGACAGAAATGCAGAAGGTGTTTATTACAATTTTCATGGAAATTATCATACCATTGACAGAAAGTACTGGTTATTGGCCTCTTTTGTTAGAAATAATCAAGAAGTAGATGAATATGGTGGGATATTTAATGCAAGACCAAATATTCCTCAGCAGATACCAATAGAAGGTAGTCCATTCAAATTGTTTTATACGGATACTATCAAAGTCAGTTTTAATAATACCAGGACCAGTGATCTGCGTAGGCAGTATTATATATATCATGAGTATCATATATCAGATTATATGCAGGTATTTCATGAATTTGAACATTATGATCAATTGGTTAAGTTTTATACAAATACAGATGCAGACCCTGAGCGGAGAGTGCTTCCTTCATTAATTCTCAGGGATAGTGAACTGGCACGTATGGAAGATACAACAGCCATAGGGAACAGAAACAAATTCGATGAATGGTCAAATAAAATAGGAATTTCAGGAACTGTAGGAGAGGGCTTCTATAAACTTTATTATCAGAGACGAAACCTGGATTTTGATTATAGTCACCTAAATTTTGATTTTCTTTCATTTAATGAAGTTCAGCAGGAAAATCTCGCAGGGATAATGATGCGTATAGGGGAGGATCCGGAAAGACAACTTCAGGGAAAGTTTGATTATCTTGAAGGTGGGTATTATGATTTTTTTGGGCGTATTTCTTATGCACCATTTTATGGTTCTGTTCAACAGATGAAGCGTAAGCCAGCTGTTCTCGAGGCAGCTTTCAGAGGGCCATTCAATTCCTGGAAAATAGAAGATTTGAAAGACCCTGTTACGTCTGAAATTATTGGAGGGGTTAAATTCAGCAGGGAGAATATTTTAATAAATGGTTCATTAACTTTTCAAAGACTAACAGATCAATTTTATTTTACACGATCTGATGAAAGGACCGTAGGGCGACAAAATAATGGTACAGTAACGGCATTAATGCCTAAGCTGGAAATATCAAAATGGTGGGGCGATCACTGGCTTACCAAAGGAGAGGTGATTTATTCAAGGGTAGGTGGCGACAATCCGGAGGTTTACCCATTGCCGGATCTTTTTACCAATGCACAGGTAAGCTATCATAATATTTCTTTTAACGGAAACCTTGAGTGGCAGCTGGGAGTGGATTTTCATTGGAAATCTGCCTATAAAGCACCTGGATATGATCCTTTGGTACAGCAGTTTTATATACAGGATAATTTTATTACTCCTGGCGCTCCTATAATAGATATTTTTTTAAATGCCAAGATCAACCGGGGCAGGATATTTGTTAAATATATAAATCTTTTCCAGGCACTGGAAGGCTATGGACATATGCCTACACCTTATTATCCTGGTCAGGTAGCTACATTGGATTTTGGATTTAACTGGTCGTTCTATGATTAAAGAAGAAGACAAGCAGGTGTTGGGATTAGAATTACCTACTGATCCGCGATGGGTTAATATTGCGGAGAAAAATATTGAAGAAATCCTTATTGATCACGCCTATTGTGAGCAAAAAGCAGCATCATCCTGTATTTCACTTATCGTGCTCTATCCTGAGAAAGAAGAGCTTGTTGATATGCTGACACCTGTTGTAGCTGAAGAGTGGAGTCATTTTGAACGTGTGTTAGAAGAGTTGAAGAAACGTGGTTTTTCTTTAGGAAGACAGCGCAAAGATGATTATGTGAACCAACTTAGCAAAGTTGAAATAAAGGGAGGAAGCCGCGAATATCAATTAGTTGAAAAACTTCTGATCAATGCTTTGATCGAAGCAAGAAGCTGTGAACGTTTTCGCCTACTTTGGAAAAATATTAAAGATCAGGAGCTTAGTAAATTTTATTACGAGCTGATGGTTTCAGAAGCCAGTCATTATAAAAATTTTATCAAATTGGCTAAAACATATTTGCCGGAGGAAAAAGTGGAAAAACGCTGGCGCGAGATATTAGCCGCTGAGGCTGAAATAATGAAAAACCTTGAGCCGAGGGAAGACCGGATGCATTAATTATTCTCTTAAGAATAAATAATTTTCTTTGACATTACGCCAGCATGAGTATTTTTGCTAAATGACCTACCAACAATTAGCAGAACAGCTGCGAAAAAAATCCTCCATGTTATGTGTGGGGCTGGATACCGATATTTCTAAACTGCCGGCTCACCTTAAAAAAGAACAAGATCCAATTTTTGCTTTTAATAAAGCAATTATTGATGCTACGGCAGATCATTGTATAGCATATAAACCTAATCTTGCTTTCTATGAAGCTCTGGGTGCTAAAGGTTGGGAAAGCCTTGAAAAGACACTGGAATATATCCCGGAGGAAATATTCACCATTGCAGATGCCAAAAGAGGCGATATTGGCAATACGGCTGGACTTTATGCCAAAGCTTTTTTTGATAATATGAATTTTGATTCCGTCACAATTGCGCCATATATGGGGCGGGATTCAGTGGATCCCTTTTTAGCTTATAAAGATAAATGGACTATATTATTAGCACGCACCTCCAACACAAGCAGCAAAGATTTTCAGGAACTTTTATTAAATGATGAGTACCTTTATCAGCACGTGATCAGGAAAAGCAGTGAATGGGCAGGTGCTGATCAGATGATGTATGTAGTTGGGGCGACTCAACCAGAGAGCTTAAGGCTGATTAGACAGATGGTACCTGAGCACTTTTTGCTTATCCCCGGAGTAGGAGCTCAGGGAGGCAGTATCGCTGAAGTTTGTGAGGCAGGCTTAAATCAAAATGGCGGCCTCCTGATAAATTCCAGCCGGCAGATCTTATATGCTTCCGATGGAAAAGATTTTGCTGCAGCTGCCGCCAAGCAGGCAAAACAGCTTCAGCAGGAAATGGCAGTTTACCTGAACAAATAAAAGATGAATGAAGACTTTCTATATTATTTATGGAAGCATCAGAAGTTTAACATTCCCGATTTAATCACTGTAAATGGGCACAGGCTGAAAATTATTAAACCCGGACATCTCAATACTAACAGTGGCCCGGATTTTAGCGAAGGACATATCAAGCTGGATGAGATATCCTGGTATGGACAGGTGGAGATGCATATTAAATCCTCAGACTGGGAGGAACATAACCATCAGAAAGATCCTGCCTATAACAATGTTGTACTGCATGTGGTCTGGGAAAATGATAAGGAAATTGTAAGACAGGATGGTTCAACCATACCTACCCTGGAGCTAAAGGATAAAATTGATCCTGACCTGCTAAATCGATATAATCTTCTTAAAGAAGCACTTGATGTGATCCCGTGCCGAAATCAGCAGGGTAAGGTGAACAAAATACATGTGCTGTCGATGATTGAACGCTGTACAGGCAGCAGGTTAGAGAAAAAAGCACAAAATGTACTGACGTTATTATCACAAAATAAGGGTGACCTGGAGGAGACGGCTTATCAGCTAACCATGAAATACCTTGGGTTCAAAATAAATGCACAGCCTATGGAACAGCTGGCAAGAATGCTACCTCTTCGTCTGTTACAAAAAAATATACATCAGCAGGACGTTGTGGAGGCACTTCTTTTTGGTCAGGCCGGTTTATTAAAGGATCCTAAAGAAGCTTACGGTAAAAAGCTAAAAGATCTATACTGCTTTTATAAGAGGAAGTATTCACTTCCTGCGTCTCTTGAGCCTTACCTTTGGAAATTTATGAGAATGCGTCCTGCAAATTTTCCAACTTTAAGATTAGCTCAGATAGCTGCCATTCTTGTAAATACACCTTATTTTTTCAATAAATATCTTCATGAGGATCAATTTTCGGCTTTTAAGCAACTTTTTCAGGCCACCCCATCTGATTTTTGGCACACACATTATCATTTTATAAAAGAGATAGCATTTAGAAATCCTTCGATGGGGCTTCAGGCAATAAATCTGTTAGTAATAAATGTAGTTGCACCATTGCGAGCCGCTTATGCTCTTTATACAGATAATTATGAATACATGGAATCGGCGCTTAATCTGTTGCAGCAGGTTCCTTTCGAAAAGAATAAAATAGTTAAGGCTTATGCAGATATGGATTTTCCGGATAAGTCAGCATTTGATTCACAGGGAAGGATAACTTTATTTGAAGATTACTGTAAAGAGAAAAGATGCCTTAACTGTGATATTGGAGTTACATTACTAAAAAATTAGATGTTGATAATTATAGTAAATATCCTATTAATATTTTTTATTGCGGGCCTAATATACCGAAATCTATCCCCGCCACTAAACTGGAAATGGTTTTCAGCAGCTTTAGTATTGAAGTTGGGCTCAGGATTACTTTTGGGTGCTCTTTATTTTTATTATTATGAGCACGGTGATACACTAATTTTTCATCAAAAAGCATCTTCCCTTGCAGATCTTGCACGTTCAGATTTTGATGCTTTTATATCTGCTTTTTTAAAATCACCAACAACAGGTAGTTTTCAGGGAGCTTCACGAACCTGGCTGATGATCCAGCTAACTACTTTGTTTCATCTTGCTACAGATAATAACTATTGGCTAACATCCTGCTGGATATCCCTCTTTTCATTTGCTGGGTTTTACTATTTATGCAGTAAAGTTGTTGAAATATGGCCGAGGCAGCAGTTAGCGATAACTATTGCATTTCTATTTTTCCCATCTGTTGTATTTTGGTCTTCCGGTGTAATAAAAGAAGCCATTGCATTGGGAGCCATGGGTTTTATGTTTGGAATGGCAATTAAGTATTTAAATGACAGCAGGCCCTATTATTTAATTATTGCTTTTTTGTTTTTGTTCCTCATTTGGCAGCTAAAATATTATATAGCTGCGGTATGGGTAATGGTATTAATTCCTTCTCTAATTCTATTAAAGGTTGCTTATAAAAAAAGATTTTGGGCAATTGTCATTGGAATAATAGTTTTATTAACCGGTGTAACTTTAACCCATCCTAATTTTTATCCTGAAAGAATTATTGATGTTATTTATAGTAATTATCAGGCTTACCATCAAATGTCGCAGAGTAATGAGGCAATTCGGTTTCCATATGAGCACCCTGATTTACTTTTTATTATAATAAATGCTCCTGTTGCTTTATTTACCGCTTTATTTATGCCCTTGATTTTTATGTCATTTAAGCTTCCTTATATAACAGCAGTGATGGAAAATTTACTGATCTTTTCGCTGTTCATAGGATGGATATTTTCACGCAATAAATTCAGCGGATTAAACTTTAATGTAGTGCTGAAAGGGACCTTATGGATTTATATAATTCTTTTAGGTATATTTTTAGCACTTTCTGTTCCAAATTTCGGAACTTTATCAAGGTTTAGGATCAGCTTTTTACCTTTTTTTATATGGCTGATCCTTGCCGACAATTATTTATTAGATAGAATTAAATTGAATTTAGCTCAATACAGCATATGGATAAAAAACCGGTGATAATTTTTGGCGCTACAGATCTTGGTGTAGCTGCTAAAGATATTTTTGATAGTAATAATATGGTTATTTATTGCTTTCTTGATGATGATAATGAAAAGCAGGGACTTGAGATTGGGGATGTCAGTGTATTAGGAAAAACAGATGATCAGGGGTATTTGAAATATATAGGAAAAAAATGCGATGCCTTTGTGGCTTATGATGAGACGAAGTTAAAGAAGTCATTGGTAAAGATGCTAAATGAAAAGCGAAAGGTGATGCCGGCAAATGCTATTCATCAAAAAGCAGTAATTTCCGATCTTGCTCAAATAGGATATGGCAATTTTATAAATTCCGGTGTATCAGTTGGCTCCAAAGCAGTAATTGCTAATCATACTATTATCCATTCAAATGCACTGCTAGATTATTTTGCCGAGGTTGGTGAATTTGTGCAGATTGGAGCAGGAAGTGTGATAAATTCGCGTGTAAAAATTGAAAATGAAGCATTTATAGGTTCTGGAGTAACAATAGTTTCAGGAGTAACAATAGGTAAAGGCGCTCGTGTAGGTGCAGGTTCTGTTGTTATTGCAGATGTTAAACCCGGAGAAACAGTTTTTGGTAATCCGGCAACACCTATTGAATAGATATGATTTCAGAAGCAGATTTAATATTGAATAAGGATGGCAGCATTTATCATCTTAGCCTGCTGCCTTCAAATGTTGTGGATACTATAATCACTGTTGGTGACCCTGGTAGGGTTCATGAAGTGAGTAAGTATTTTGATGAGATAACCTTTGAAATGAATATAAGGGAGTTCATCACACACGTCGGAAGAATTAATAATAAAAATATAATGGTGATGAGTACCGGGATGGGTACTGACAACATCGAAATTGTTCTTTCCGAGCTGGATGCATTAGTAAATATTGATCTGAAAGAAAGGAAAATTAAGGATCGCAAACGCAAGCTAAATATAATCCGCGTGGGAACATCAGGAAGCCTACAGCAGGATGTACCATTAGACAGCTTTTTAATATCAGAGAATGCTGTGGGCTTTGATAACCTGATGAATTTCTATGACCTCCCTCAAAGTACATATGAGCAAAGGGTAACAGCTAAAATACAAGCTGATTGTAATTTACCATTTACACCATATATGGCAGGTGCTTCTCCAAAACTTCTCAAGCAATTTTCAGGAAATGGGTTTATAATGGGAAATACCGTCACATGTCCTGGTTTTTATGGTCCACAGGGGCGGAAACTCCGGCTCGATTTAAAATACCCCAGGTTACTTGATGATTTAAATAAATTCCATGATGAGCAATTCTGGCTAACAAATTTTGAGATGGAAACTGCCGGCTATTACAGTTTTGGTAGGCTGCTTGGACATCATGTGATCAGTATAAATGCTATTATTGCCAATCGTATGCAAAATAAATTTTCCAAACAGCCTAAAAAAACCGTTGACCTGCTAATTCAAAAGGTGCTTGAGTTACTTTAAAGGCTCAACCTTCTGTTGTAAGGATGTAATTTTACCTTTTGACTGCCTACGCGGATGCTCTTTATTATCAATATTAAATCCTGTTAACTCCACAGGGTGTTTTTCAGATACTTTAAAGTCTTCGATTATTTCGAGAACATCGCTATGCATATTTAAGGTTTTGCTGGCATCAATAATAATTTTTGTTCCTTCGGGAAGCCCCTTAAGTGTATGCATTATCCTTGCTTTATTTAAAAAGGTAACATCTTCTGCCAGTTTAATATGTATCACATCATTTCCTTCCTCATCTTTCTTGATTTTCCATAAATAGGCATTCTGATAGTTATTAAATAAAATAAAGAAAACTGCTACCACCATTCCTATTATAATCCCCGTTAGCAGATCAGTGAAAACAATAGCCAGAACAGTTACTACGAAAGGTATAAACTGCTCTTTGCCTGTTTTTTTCATAGCAACAAAAAGAGAAGGTTTAGCCAGCTTATAACCTACCAAAAGTAGTATTGAGGCCAAACTAGCAAGAGGGATTAGGTTCAATGCCTGAGGAAGTAAAGCGACAAATAATAAGATCCACCAGCCATGCATGAAAGCAGAGGCACGTGTCATGCCTCCTGTTTGTATATTGGTTGAACTACGCACAATAACCTGTGTTACAGGAAGGCCACCTATTAATGGTGAAACAATATTTCCTATTCCCTGTGCTCTTAACTCTCTGTTGGTCGGACTTATTCTTTTTAATGGATCAAGTTTATCCGTGGCCTCCAGGCATAATAATGTTTCCAAACTTGCCACAATAGCAAGCACAAAAGCCAACTTCCACACTTCTACGTTACCAATAGCAGTAAAATCCGGGAAAATTAATGCTTCCCTAAATCCGGAAATACTATCCATTACTGGGATATTTACGAGTTGATCATTAGCTAAAGGATAAAAGTTAAATTCTATAAAGAGTAAATGCAAAGCGATACCTAATCCCACTACAAGTAGTGGGGCTGGGATCTGCTTTAGAAAAGGCCTCTTTTTTACAATATTTGTTTCCCATAAGATTAATATAGCCAACCCAGTCATTGAAATAATAAAAGCTGATAAGGTAAAGTAGTTTAACATATTGACCAGCTCACTGAAGGTATTTTCTCCATCAGCCTGCATAAAGGTCAGGTCACCTTCATAATCCCTGTCATATCCAACAGCATGAGGTATTTGCTTGAAAAAAATGATTATACCAATGGCAGCAAGCATACCTTTGATAACCGAGCTTGGGAAATAATAGGCAACAATACCTGCACGAACAAAGCCTAAAATCAGCTGTATTACTCCTGCAAGCACGGCAGCTAACAGAAAAGCTTCAAAGCCGCCAACGCTTTCTATTCCCGATAATACAATAACAGCCAAACCTGCGGCAGGACCACTAACTCCAAGAGAGGAGCCACTAAAGGCAGTAACCACAATTCCTCCTACTATTCCGGCTATAATTCCGCTCATTAGTGGAGCACCGGAAGCAAGGGATATTCCAAGGCATAAAGGAACAGCCACTAAAAATACTACGATACTGGCCGGGAAATCTTGTTTAAAATTTTTTTTAAAGTCGTTAAGCATGATCAGCTTTTAATGATTATAATTGATTTATTTGAATTAGGTTGATTAAAAGTTATTGTAGGAGAAGTTGCTCCTTAGCATTCCGGGGGAGGGGAGAATGAACTAATGTGGTGTAATGAATTACAACCCTTATTTGAGTCATCTGGAGATTTAAGATTTTTAGAGATCTTAGAAGAAGATACTTCAGTAAAGAAAGTATCATCTTTTACTTCTTCCTTCTCTTTATTTTCCTCTTTACTTTCTTCTTCAGGAGTTTTTTCCTGGTGTTCATCATAAAGTGAAACAGATGGATTTAATTCCAGAATGGTATATACAGAGTGCTTTAGGCCAACTATGAGGATACTTGAGAGTAAGATTAAAAGAACAGCCCTGGAAAAAGATAAAATCACAGTTTCCTTTAGTTATAATTATAGACAACGAAGATGAGAAAAAATGGTTCCGGAAATAGATTAATTATCCGGCGAAAGTGAGATCATTACGGGGCGATGATCACTGATGATGTTGTCATACATACTAAAGCAATCCTTAAATTTCACAGTTTCTGTATAATTTACATTGTCGAATAATTCGTTGGTAATTAAAAGATGGTCTATATGGCTTGGCCAACTGGGAAAACTATACTCTGATTCAGGGCCAAGAGCAATTTCCATATCAGCAAATTTATACTCGGCATCATTCTGAATAAAATTATAGAATGGAGAAGCCTGATCATCGATTTCATCATTAAAATCACCTAGTAAGAGGACATTATCGTCAGGGTAATTCTCCGCAATATAACTTTCCAGCAGCTGACTGGCAGCAACTCTTCTCTCAAAACCATTAGAACAGCATTTAAGGTGTATATTAATTAAGGTTACCTGCAGTCCGTTTTGATGTGTTAATGTAACTTCAACAGGTTCACGTGGGAATGGGTAATTATCACCAATATTTAATGCTTTGATATCTGTAATTTCCTGTATCTCACATGTATTATAAAGAAATCCTACATTTAACCCACTACTTACAAAAAGCTGTGCCTCCCAGTTTGGCAGCAGTTCATCAAGTGTTGAAAATTCAGAAGCACTTGTTATTTCCTGTACTGCAATTACGTCAGCATTGAAATTAGTTATAAGCTCATCTAAATTCTCGAGCGTATTGTTGGTTTTAGGAAAAAACTCTATGTTCCAGGTAGCAATGTCAAGGGTTGTGCTGTCTTTAGGCCTTACGCAGCTTAAATAGGTGCTGTCCGGGGTATAATAGCATGCATCCGGATTTATTTCTTCTATAGGGGTTGGTGGGTTTTCTTCATTACATGAGGAATAGAAAATACTGATGAACAGAAAAGATATTATGCTAATTTGTTTCATTAATCTGAGTCGTCGTTTCTCTATGATTTTTTGATAATCCTTGTAATATTCTTTCATGACGTTTTCTTCCAAAGGTCATGTTTAATCCAAACCTCATGTCTATATTCTGTGCTTTTTGGGGCTTTAGGTAAGCCAACAAGTTATCAGTCGCAGTATAGATCTGAAAAAAGCCAAGATTTAAAGAAAAACCCAAACCTACGTTATTATAACTATTATTCATAATTGAGTAGCTTAAAGCTGCATTAAATGTTCTTCCAAGCTTTAAATTGTAATTCATACTTAAAGCAGGATATAATTTTCCTTTTATAAACCTACCATATGTAAGGATACCTGCAGTATGTTTATCACCAAGTTTATATTCTCCTCCGGCATAAAACTTTGGCGACAGGTCTTCTGAATAAGCCATCGATGTTTCTATTGGATTAAATTCATTATTCATACTGTCAAGTAAAGCCTGAGAAGGGTCTTCATTATTTCTGAGGTCTACCCCTTCAAAAGTATAAACGGCATCATCAATTTCATAGCGTTTTATGGCAGACTGCCATCGTATGTATCCCAAATCAATTACAGAACCATATAATTTTATATTTTCCGAAACTAAAAAACTGGCTCCAACATCCAGCCCATATCCCCGGTTATTATTGTTATTGAGATAATCACTAAAAGGGTCACCACTTTCAGTTGAAGTTGAATCATAATCTTCAGGAAACAGGTCAATATTCATGGCCGTTAAACCTGCTGTTTTAAAAACAGCATCATTAAGTTTTACGGAAATAGCATAAGTTTCCGGATCTGTATAAATACTACCTGTTAATCCTTTATCCAGAGAAGAATGATATATTCCCTGGAGGTATTTAAACCTAACTCCCCAATTTAATCTGTCATTCAGCATCGATCTGCCGTATCCAATGCCATATTCTATATATCCGGAAGTTTGAAAGAGCAAATCATCAAATTCTACTTCCACACCTAAATTACTACCGCCATTACCTTCAATAAAATAATTCATTAAGGATCCGGGGTAGCTGAAATCCAGTTGATGTTTAACTGATACATTAAAAGAAATGTAATTTTTCTTTGCCCAAAAGCCCAGGTAAAGCGGATCAACCTGGGCATTTGTTCTTAGGCTATTATGATCATGAAGATTTTGCTGAAAAAGATTAATGTCAGGGACAAGTGCATTAGTATCATTTCTGTAAAAGGCCTCATCAATGGAAAATGAATTGGAAGCACCAAGGTACATATTGGATATACCCGGAAAACCAACTATTATTTGTCCGTTTGGAAGCAATCCCGGGTTTAGCTGATTAGCCTGCGGTACCGTCTCATGTAATTGAAACAAGGTCAGGTTGTACTGCCCTTTGCTGATGACAGGTAATAATATGCATATGATCAGGAGGTATCTTTTCATCTATAGCTCCAGCCCGGTTTCAATGCCTAAATTTATTTTAATTTTATAGTTAGAGAGCAGCTTAACTGTCTCCCCACCGACAGCATCTGTAGTATTTAATTCTACATCTAATTTTACTTCGGTAGCTTTTTCAATAAGCCTCAGATCATCTGAGGTTAGCAAAAAATCGGTTGTTGTTGAGGATGGGGAGGTTACAAAGCCATTTTCATCAACAGGGGCTCCATCAAAAAGAGGGTTTTCAAAATTTCCCTCAGGAGTGATAGTTAATAAATTATCTGAGGAGTCGTTGCGGAAAGTAACCTCTGCTTTACCTTCAAGAGGGAAACCATTAACAATATTTATTCTTAACAAGGCTTCTTTAAAATCACTAAGGTCACCTGAGCTAAAGGTGAATATAAAATCATTTCCAAGGTTGGCTATACGGAGATCTAAAGGCACCTCAGCTGCTAAAACAATATCAATCCTGCTGGTATCAAGTACAAAATTCTCTGTTTCGCCTGCAGGGTTAGTTGTAGCATCTATTGGAATATTTAAAGCCGTAGGCAATGTAGAAATTAATTCATTAAAATTTGAATTTGTTTTATCTATACTTACAACAGTTAACTGCGGATCTCCAATTTGAGAATAATCCGGCGCATTTACTTTTGGTGGATTGGAAACAATCGGGCCATTTAAATATAAGCGACCATCCTGAGGGTCTTCAGCATTAACACGATTCATATCAACTGCAACAGGAATACCGAAGCTGTTTTTTAAAGTAAAAACCAGGCGGGGATCATCAAAATATATTTCTCCAAAATTGAATTCATTAAAGATATCGAATGTAAACCGCTCATCATCAAGAAGGAGAGTCCGTGTACCCACATTGCCGTAAAAAGCCTGAAATGAAAAGTCCTGTAACTGAATGGAAACGGAAAGCTGATCGGTTGAAGAAACAGGGGCACCATAAGTAGTTATGTCCAGCTTAATATCTACAAGAAGATCATCCTTAGAAAGATCAATTTTTAAATTTTTCAGAGTATCGCTTAACTGAGTTGTTACATTCGCACTTCCGAAATTATCAAGGTTTAGAATAAAGCTGTAGGAGGTGTTTTTTACATGGAGGTTTCGAAAAGTGATCTCTGCATTAACCTCCGCTTTTATAGTTGATGTTACTGAAGTATTAAGAACTGCGCTTTTAAAGAAAACAGAATCAACACCGACATTTTCTCCCGGATTATAATAAAAAGATAAATTTTTGGTGGTTGTAAAATTTACGCCCGATGCAATTACAGGGTCAGGCAGGGGTGGAGGAATATTTATATTATAGGTTTCAGAATAATTCTGATCTACAAGACCGATAAAACTTGAGGCAGACTCAGAGAAAAGTTCTCTTTCATAAACAAGTGTAACGAAATTATCCTGGTCTTCCTGGACCTCTATCAGAGAATCAGCGGCATTAAGCAATTCTTTAATAGAATACTCTGCATAGCCGATAGGAATGGCCACATTTGGAGACCATTTAGGGTCGGTAATTCCTTCAATATCAAAGAAATAATCAGAATCACAACCAAAAAGAACAACGCAAAAAATAGAAAAACGCTTCATTTCAGATCAGTAGTTTACAAAACTAACAGAATGAAGCGTTTAATAAAATATTATTCCAACTTAATGTTGATAAATTAATATGTAATATCTGTTTGATGTAATATTATTTTCTTTTCTCTACGCTTACAATAGCTACTATAATGATAATCATTCAGCTTATTGGAAATGGGTTAGTTAAATTTTGAAGGTTATTTATAACCACACCAGCTGGGTTTCAGTATCTTTACAAATATGTTTACAGGGATAGTAGAATCATTAGGCAAAGTATATAAAATTGAGACGGACGGCTCTAACAAGCATTTTTGGATATCTTCTTTATTCACCAATGAACTTAAAATTGATCAAAGCGTAGCTCATAACGGAGTTTGTCTCACTGTTGTAGAGATTGAATCGGATAAATATAAAGTTACAGCTATAGATGAAACATTAAAGCGCTCAAGCCTTGGGAAGCTTAAACCTGGAGATAAAATCAACCTGGAGCGTTGTATGAAAGCTGATAGCAGGCTGGACGGTCACATCGTGCAGGGACATGTTGATACAGTTGCAGAAGTGACTGAGATAACTGAAAAGGAGGGGAGCTGGTTATTCACATTTCGCTATAAACCGGAACATGCAGGGCATATACTGGTAGAGAAAGGTTCTGTAACTGTAAATGGGACAAGCCTCACTTGTTTTGATATTTCACAAGATAAATTTACAGTTGCTATCATTCCTTTTACTTTTGAGCAAACAAATTTTCATCAATTAAAAATCGGTGATCCTGTAAATATAGAATTTGATATTATTGGAAAATATGTGCAGAGAATGCTTAATCCGTATCAAAAGTAGTGCTGATATGCTGCAGGGATTTTTTTCTCAAAGACCTTCCTGGCTGCCATAAAAAACAGCCACCCAAAAAAGGTTCCAATCACAGCCCCTATCAGGATATCGCCGGGGTAATGAACTCCAAGGTAAATCCGGCTATAGCTCACCAAAGCTGCCCAGATAAACAACCAAATGCTTAATTTCCACCGACTACGCCACAATAGGAAAAAAAATGTAGCCATTGCAAAAGTATTGGCTGCGTGTGAAGAGGCGAAACCATACCGGCCTCCCCGATAATTCTTTACAATATGTACTTTCTCCATTATCGTTTCATCTCTCGAGGGGCGGTAACGCTCAAAGGTTGGCTTCATTATTCCTGATGTAACAAAATCGGAAGCCCCGATAGCCATAACAGCACAAAGTATTATGATCCAGCTGTATTTTTTAAATTGCCATATTACCCCAAGAATTAATGCCGCATAAAATGGGAACCAAACCTCTTTTTCCGAAAGGAAATACATAATTTCATCCCAAAATGGACTATTATGTCTGTTAAAGAAGAAAAATAGTTCTCTATCCAGCTGGCTCAAAGTTTCTATCATTTGTTGATCCAGTCTATTCCTTTCTTAAGTTTCGATAAAGTAATTTCTTCAGCAGAACCAGTTTTTGGGGTATAATCATATTTCCAGGTTGCCATAGGTGGCAAGCTCATTAATATGGATTCGGTACGACCGCCGGTGTCAAGGCCAAATTTAGTTCCTTTATCCCAGACCAGATTGAATTCCACATATCTTCCGCGTCGTAAAAATTGCCACTCTTTTTCTTCTTCAGTAAAAGCTGGATTGTGATTAAGCTTCATTAGATGTGTATATATAGGAGCGAACGCTTCACCTACATCTTTTACAAATTCAAATAGAGATATTTTATCCCCTTCTTTTTCACCTAACCTGTCAAAGAAAATGCCCCCTACGCCGCGTGTTTCTTCACGATGCTTCAGGTAAAAATAATCGTCTGCCCAGGTTTTAAATTTGTTGTAGTAGTTTGTATGGTGCTTATCACACACATTTTTTAGCTGCCGATGGAACCATCTGGCTTCCTCATCAATGATATAATGAGGTGTAAGGTCTATTCCTCCTCCAAACCACCATACACCGTTTGACATTTCGAAATACCGGACATTCATATGGATGATTGGCACAAGTGGATTCTTTGGGTGCTGGACAATTGAAACTCCTGTGGCATAGAATTCTGCTTGAGGCAATCCAAGAGCATTCAATATATTGGTAGGTGTAGGTCCGAAAACGGCTGAAAAATTTACACCTCCTTTTTCAATAATTTTACCATCTTCAAGTACTCTTGAATCACCTCCTCCGCCTCCGGGCCTTTCCCATATATCAGAGATAAATTTTCCTTTGCCATCAGTATTCTCAAGCTCTTTACAGATATTCGCCTGTAGAGATTTAAAATATTCCGCTATATCTTCTTTTGATAATGCCATGGTACAAAAGTAAGAGGAAATATTATATAGATATAAGATATAAGTTATGAGGTATGAGAAAATTACTACTCTACCTCAACGATCATTTCTATTTCTACCGGGATATCGCTGGGAAGAGATGCCATTCCTACCGCAGCACGGGCATGTTTTCCTTTTTTACCAAAAACTTCTGTTAATAAATCAGAGCAGCCATTTATTACCTTTGGCTGATCTGTAAAATCGGGAGAACTACTTACCATTCCTGTCACCTTAACTATTCTCTTAACCCTGCTCCAGTCGCCATTTATAGCATGCTTTAATGTTGAGAGCAAGCAAACACCGGTTAATCTCGCTGCAGCATAACCTTCTTCAATGGTAAGATCATTACCAAGCTTACCTCTTTTAAATTCACCTCCGCAGGGGCCATGTCCTGAAAGAAAGATCAGGTTTCCGGTATGTACATATTTAGTATAATTAGCTACAGGTTCACTCATTTCCGGAAGTTTGATATTAAGTTCCTGAAGTTTATTTTCAATCTCTTCGGTAGATTGAGCATGTGCTGTCAATATGCATAGAGAAAAGATTAATGATACCAATGATCTCATAACAGGATTATTTAATGTACTACAATATAGATGTTTGAGTTTAATTCAAGAAACTGCCGTTAAAATTTTCTGAAAAAAGTTAGTTAAATAGGCAAAAAATTAATTTATAAAAAAAATTTAGGCTAAGCATAAGAAAAATTAATATAAATCTTGCGATCCGATAGCAATACTATTATATTTGTTTTTATAAGCACTAATAATGATAGGAACCCTTCCCAATGTAAACATTACGGTAAATGAAAAAATTTACCTGAAAAACCCTGATTCAAGCGAGTTAGGAAGGAGGATCATTGCGAAAGGTGTGGATATGATAGATGAGATGGGGATGGAGAATTTTACCTTTCGCAAACTGGCAAAGGAGATAAATTCAACAGAAGCATCTATCTACAGATATTTTGAAAGTAAGCATAGGTTGCTTCTATACCTCACTTCCTGGTATTGGGGCTGGATGGAATATCAATTGCTTTTTACATGGGCAAATGTTAAAACACCCCAGGAGAAGTTAAAGAAAGCTATTCTTTTACTAACACAGGAAGTAAAAGAGGATGGAAATTTTTCTCATATTAATGAGGTGAAACTTCATCGGATCGTAATTTCCGAATCATCAAAAGCATATCTAACAAAAGAGGTTGATCAGGAAAATAAAGTAGGTGCATTTGCGGGATACAAGCAACTCGTAGGTCGCATCAGTGATGTAATACTACAAATTAATCCGGCATACAAATATCCGCATATGCTGATCTCTACAATGATAGAAGGGTCGCATCATCAGCGATTCTTTGCGGCACATCTGCCACGGTTGACAGATGTTATTGAAGGTGAGGATTCTATTACTGAATTCTATAATGAGATGATTTTTAAAGCAATAAATACATCAACAGAAGCGAAATGAGTATCAGCAAGATATTAAGAGGCTCAAAATCATCTATTCAGGCATTATGCCTCACTCTATTGATATTATTCTTTGCAGGAGGTTCATTACCTCAGTACCATGATTTCCTGAATATTGATCCGGTTGAAATGGTAGAAAATATTGAGTCGGAAACATCTTCTGAAAATAAAGAAAGTAATGAGAAAGAGATTGATAAATTTGTAGATCTGTTTTCTTTCCTTTCTTTTACTCATAAATATAAATTACCAGTCCTCAGTCAGGAGTATAAATTCCTTCCTGATCTTTATGCCAATAGAATAACTCCACCACCGGAGTCAGTTTAATACATGTAATTCAAATATGCCAGTTAGGCATAAATCACTTTATATATTTCATTAAATAATTAGAAGCCCAAAAGGATTCTATAAGTATTATTTCCACATTAAATTTTTATTACAATGACTAAGAAAAATAAAGAAGGCTTCTTTGCCAACTTTAAATATGACCTATCAGCTAGTATAGTTGTATTTCTTGTGGCTGTACCATTATGTCTTGGTATAGCCCTGGCTTCGGGAGCACCTCTTTTCGCAGGTATAATTGCGGGAATTGTAGGTGGTATAGTAGTGTCCCTGCTTAGTGGTTCACCTCTGGGTGTTAGTGGTCCTGCTGCAGGGCTTGCAGTTATAGTACTTTCTGCAATTCAGGAATTGGGTGCATTTGAGATATTTCTTTTTGCTGTAGTTGTGGCAGGTGTCATTCAGTTGATCCTTGGTATAATGAAAGCAGGGGTTATTGGGTATTACTTTCCTTCATCAGTTATAAAAGGGATGCTTTCAGGTATTGGTATAATTATCATTCTTAAGCAGATTCCTCATGCCCTTGGATATAATAAAAATCCTGAAGGAGATTTTGCTTTTTTACAAAGAGATGGGCAGAATACATTCAGCGAACTGGCTTATATGATTGATTTTATTACTCCGGGTGCAGTAATTATTGCGATGGTTTCAATGTTTGTCTTGATCCTTTGGGAGCGTCCTTTTATGAAAAAGATCCCTGCTTTTAAAATAATCCAGGGGCCGTTGGTGACGGTGCTTTTAGGTATTGGGCTTACACTTCTATTTAATAATTTGGGGGTTTTTACTTTACAGCCAGACCAGATAGTAAATATACCTGTAGCAGATTCATTTGTTGGATTCTTTAGCCAGTTTACTTTCCCTGATTTCAATCAGTGGAATAACCCGCAAGTATATATTGTAGCTGTAACTTTGGCCGTTGTTGCCAGTTTAGAGACATTACTCTGTGTTGAAGCTACGGATAAACTTGATCCGCAAAAGAGGGTTACACCTACAAACCGAGAGCTTATTGCTCAGGGTACTGGTAATATGGTTTCAGGGATGATTGGCGGATTACCAATTACCCAGGTAATTGTACGAAGCTCTGCTAATATTCAATCAGGTGGAAAAACAAAGGCTTCGGCGTTTTTTCATGGTGTATTGTTGCTTATATGTGTCATGGCTATACCTAATATACTTAACCTGATTCCTTTAGCGAGTTTGGCAGCTATATTATTCATGGTTGGTTATAAATTAGCGAAGCCTGCTGTCTTTAAGCAAGTATTTGCACAGGGCAAAGAACAATTCATCCCTTTTGTGGTAACTATACTGGGTATTGTCTTTACTGATCTGTTGATAGGAATTGCTTTAGGTATGGTGGTGGCAATAATGTATATTCTTTGGAATAACTATAAAACACCATATCACTTTGATCCGAAAAAATATGTTAAGGGTCAGCCAATAACTATTGAGCTTTCTGAAGATGTGAGCTTCCTGAATAAAGCCAGTATTCTCAGTACTTTAAATAAACTTCCGGATAACTCCAAAGTAATAATTGACAGATCTACGGCTAAAACTGTACATCCGGATATAATAGAGATCATTGAAGATTTCCGAGAGAATGCAAAAACGAGGGGTATTGATGTTGAGCTGATTGGTATATCTCCTGAGAAAGAGAACCCGATGGCACAATTCGACAATATTGTATTGGATAAGCCAAAGACTAAGAAAAAATTAGATCTTGTTAACTAAAAAATTTATTAAAAATAAAGCGTAAAATATTTAACTATGAATGCACTTACTAAAGAAGCACAAACAGCAATAACACCACAGAATGCAGTGGAAAAGCTGAAAGAAGGCAACGCCAGATTTGTTGGGAAAAAGACTATACAGCGTGATCTTAACGGACAGGTAAGCCAAACATCTTCAGGTCAGTTTCCATTTGCTGCTGTTGTGGGTTGTATTGATTCCCGTGTGCCTGCTGAGATCGTTTTTGATCAGGGAATCGGTGACATTTTTAATGTACGTATAGCCGGAAATTTTGTAAACAGGGATATCTTAGGTAGCCTGGAATTTGCTTGTAAAGCTGCCGGGTCTAAAGCTATTGTTGTCCTTGGTCATACGCAGTGTGGCGCTGTAAAGGGAGCATGTGATGATGTGAAATTGGGTAATCTTACAGGAATGCTTGAGAATTTAAAGCCTGCTGTTGAGTCAGTAACTGATGAATCTGAAAGAAATTCTAAGAATCCTGATTTTGTTCAGAAAGTGGCAGATAATAATGTAAAGCTGACAATAGAAAACATTAAAAAGAATAGCCCTGTTCTTAAGGAAATGCTTGACAACAATGAAATCACTATAGTTGGTGGTATGTATGATGTAAGTTCAGGAAAAGTAAATTTCTTTTAATAATTTGATTGATCTCAATTTGTTTGTTTTTTGAGAGGCGTTTTAATTGAAGAGATTAAAACATGGTCCCGGTTTTCTTAATTGAATTCCGGGATTTTTTTATTTGGTGTAACTTAATTTCCCTGATACCGTGTACAGGTTCTATGAATAATTTAATAAAACTGGAAGAAGTAGCAAAACTGTGCCTTGCATATGCTATGACCTTATATTTAGGTTTTGAATGGTGGTTGTTTTTTGCCTGGTTATTGGCTCCGGATTTAAGTATGATAGGTTATGCTGTAAATTCAAAAGTTGGTGCTGGGATTTATAATCTCGCTCATCATCAGGGCATTGCAGTTGCTTTTATAATAACCGGAACTGTTATGCTTAATCCTGTAATTTCATTTGCCGGATGGTTACTTTTCGGGCACAGCGCAATGGACAGGGCTTTTGGCTATGGCTTAAAGTTTACTGATCATTTTAAGCATACACATCTTGGCTGGATAGGGAAGAAAGTTGGCAGTAACTAGTCCTTAGTGTTTAGTCTTGAGTAAAGGTGAAATAATGATTTAAGGTTTAATTTGACCTTATGTAAACGTAAAAGCTAAAATCAAAAACTAATTGGCAGTAGGCAATAGGCAGTAAGCAATTAAAACCAAAAACTATAAATGTTAAACTTGCATCTTTAAACCTTGAACTTTAAACTTTGAACTTTGAACTTTAAACTTTAAACTTTAAACCTTAAACTCAAAGACTACTTCATCTTCTTTTTTAGCTTCTTATGTTTTAACACTTCTGCTTCCTGATAAAAGATTAGATCTTCTGCAATATTGGTAACATGATCGCCAACCCGCTCTAGTTTGCGGATGACAGAGAACATGAAAAGGGAATGCCTTATTAGTGAAGGGTTTTCTTTTACAAAACCAGAAATTATTTTTGATGCATCTTTATTAATATTATTTAGCTCTACATCTTTTTTAAAAACTGTTCTGGCAAGTTTTGTGTCTCCTGTTTCAAAGGCAGTTTTAACATCTTCCAGGATAGCAATTGATCGGTCAAACATTTCCCCAACCTTCAATGCTTTTATAAGGTCTTTATTTATTTTTATATCAAACTCAACAACATAATCAGCAATACTATCAGCATAATCACCAATCCTTTCAAGATCAGAGTTGATCTTTAATACTGATATAACAAAACGCAGGTCTATAGCGACTGGATTTAGTAAGGCAAAAATATTTTCACAATCACGGTCTATACTAAGCTCAAGAGCGTTCATTCTTTTCTCGTTATGAATTATCTCCTGGGCAATATCCTTGTCTGTATTAAGAAAAGCTTCTTTTGATTTTTTTAGCTGGCTAATTCCAAGCTCTGCCATTTCAATAACAGAATTATGAAGCTTGTCTAGTTCTAACTGAAGTGTTGTCATGCTATTAATATACTAAAATTAACCGAATCTACCTGTAATATAATTTTCTGTTCTCTCATCTTTAGGGTTAGTGAACAAGCGTTTTGTATTCCCATACTCTACCAGTTCTCCCATTAAAAAAAATGCTGTGCGATCGCTTACCCGGCCGGCCTGATGCATATTATGAGTAACAATTACAATTGTATAATCCTGTTTAAGCTCATAAATAAGCTCTTCAATTTTTGCAGTAGAAATTGGATCTAATGCCGATGCTGGTTCATCCATCAGCAAAACAGTTGGTTCAACGGCAAGAGCCCTGGCAATACAAAGTCTTTGCTGCTGCCCACCACTTAAAGATAACGCTGATTTTTTCAGGTCATCTTTTACTTCATCCCATAATGCAGCTCGTTTTAAAGATGTTTCTACAGCTTCATCCAGTACTGCCTTTTTACTTATTCCCTGAATGGTTAGTCCATAGGTGATATTATCATAAATAGTTTTTGGAAAAGGGTTAGGTTTTTGAAAAACCATACCTACCTGTTTCCTGAGCTCTTCTATTTTTACTTTTTTCTTGTAAATATCCTTACCGTCAATTAATATCTCGCCCTCTTTTTTAAAGCCTTCGATATAATCATTCATACGATTAATAAGCCTTAAGAAAGTAGATTTACCACACCCGGATGGTCCAATGAAAGCAGTGACGGATTTCTCCCTGATCTTCATGCTGATATCATGTATTACTTTCTTTTGACCGTAATAAACATCAACATTTTTAGCCTCAACTTTTACCGGAGGCTTTGAATCTTCTGTATTTTCTTTTTTGTGCTTATCTTTTTTATCCATCACATTTACCATTTCAATCTTTTACGGGCCCTGTTTCGAAAGTAAACAGCAATTCCATTTAATATAAAGATCATTGCCAATAAAACAATGATTGCTGCGGCTGCATTAATCGTAAAACCATGCTGTGGCCGTGAAATCCAATTGAATATTTGAATTGGAAGTACGGTAAATTCGTCTGTCGGTGATGTTGCAACAAAAGGAACATATGCCAGGGCACCGATCACAATAAGAGGAGCAGCCTCGCCAATTGCTCGTGAAAGTGCCAGGATTATACCGGTAATAATACCACTTGATGCTGCAGGTAAAACCTGGTACCAAATGGTCTGCCATTGTGACGCTCCCATAGCATAAGAAGCATCTCGAATGGATTTAGGCACGGCACGGATTGCTTCTCTTGTTGCCACTATTATAATCGGTAGTACTAACAGAGCCAGCGTAAAACTTCCTGCGAGCAGGCTTTGACCCATATCAAATATTCTTACAAAAATTTCAAGTCCTAATATCCCATATATAATAGAAGGGACACCAGCGAGGTTTGCTATATTTATTTCTAAAATATTACTGATCCTGGACTTCTTTGGGTATTCTTCAAGATAAAGACCTGCCGCTATTCCTATGGGTATGGCAAAAAGTGCTGTTAATATAAATACCCATAAGGTGCCTGTCCAGGCGGTTAATATACCGGCTCTTTCTGGTAACCTGGAAGGCAGGTTTGTTAAAAACTCCCAACTTAATCTACCTGCTCCCTGAATTAAAATATTTACCAGAAAAATAGCAAGTATTGCCAGGCCAAATACCACACAAAAAAGACCAAAGTATTTAAAAAGTTTATCCTTTATATTATTTATGCGATTATTAGTCATACTTCTGACGGAATTTTTTGTTTACCCAAAAGCTGATATTATTTAATACAAACGTAAATACGAAAAGCGTAAAACCTGCCGCAAAAATAGTCCTGTATTCTAATGAACCATGAGGAACGTCTCCTAAACTAACCTGAACAATATAAGCTGTTATGGTTTCAATAGGTACTGTTGGGTCAAGTGTTAATCTTGGCTGCTGTCCGGCAGCTATCGCAACAATCATTGTTTCTCCAATAGCCCTGGAAATAGCCAAAATGACAGAAGAAATAATCCCTGATGCTGCAGCAGGTATAAGTACTTTAAAGGCAGTCTGAAATCTTGTCGATCCCATTCCGTAAGCTGCATCACGAAGTGATTGAGGAACGGAATATAAAGCATCTTCACTTAATGAGGATACGAATGGAATGATCATTATACCCATTACAATACCAGGAGAAAGGGCATTGAATCCCGAAAGGCCAGGGATAATACTCTGCAAAAAGGGGGTTACATATACCAAAGCAAAGAAGCCATATACAACCGTTGGAATAGCAGCCAAAACTTCTAGCAATGGCTTAATATAATGGCGTGCATTCCGGTGTGCATACTCATTTAGATAAACAGCAATGGCCAAACCAACAGGCAGCGCAACTAATATTGCTATGAATGTGGTAAGTAGGGTGCCTGTTAATAAAGGAAGTATACCAAAATGCTTATCAGTAAATAATGGTGTCCATTGGGTATCGGTTAAAAATTCTATGACAGAAACCGTTTCGAAAAAAGAGAAGGTTTCTGTGAATAAAACTACAATAATACCTATAGTCGTTAAAATAGTAATAAGGGCGCATAAAAGCAGCCCTTTTTCTATTACTATTTCTTTTATTTTCCTGTACTGCAATTTATTCAGTGGTTACAGTATCTTCTGCTTGTGCAGGAGATGGTGCAAATTCATTAAATTTTTCCAGCTGAGCTTTATATTCTTCATCAGGTAAAGCAATATAACCAACATCTTTTACTAATGAAGGAGCTGATTTAAGGTAAAACCTCACAAAGGTAGAAACTTCAGGACGATCAGCAGAAGATTTAGCTACATAAATAAATATTGGTCTTGAAAGAGGCTCATAAGTCCCCTCCTTTACTGTCTCAACTGAAGGGTAAATTGGACCTTCTCCACTATCAATGGGTACTAATTTTAGCTTATCAGCATTCTCCTCATAATAGGCGAATCCGAAGAACCCAAGAGAGTATTTATCTGTTGATATACCCTGAACAAGGACGTTATCATCTTCACTTGCAGTAAAATCACCACGGCTGCTGCCGCTTTCACCTACCACTGCTTCTGTAAAATAATCATAAGTCCCTGAAGCTACACCAGGACCGAAAAGATGAAGTTCTTCATCAGGCCATTCAGGTCGTATATCACTCCACCTGGTGATCTCTCCCTGCGCTTCAGGTCTCCATATTTTTTTTAGCTCTTCTACTGTCAGATAATCTACCCAATCATTTTCCGGGTGAACCAATACAGCCATTCCATCATAAGCAACAGACAGCTTCTGGTATTCAATATTATTTTCCTGGCAATTCTGTATTTCACCTTGTTTTATTTCACGTGAGGCATTTGCAATATCAAGTTCGCCACGGCAGAATTTTTTGAATCCTCCTCCGGTACCGGATACCCCAACTGTTATTCTGACTTTCGGATATTCATTTCTAAATTCTTCGGCCATAGCTTCAGTAATCGGGAATACTGTGCTGGAGCCATCAATCCTGATCTCACCGGAAAGTTCTTCTCCATTCCCATCACCTGTACCACATGAAGTAAAAAAGCTAACAAATGCAACAGATACAATAAAATAAATAATGGTTCTCATAATATTATTTTGAGTTAAATAAATATTCATTTTTATAAATGCAAATCAAACTGTAATCTATAAAGCAGTTCATTTACCGGGCTTTCATTAAAGGCACTGTAGCTAATATCCGTTTGTACTTTTAATTTATGACCTACAATAAATTTAGAAACTCCAACAGTGTATTGTTCGGAAATATAACTATCTATCTCTTCCAGGTCAATATCCGTATATCTGAAAGCAATCTCATAATTATTTTTAAAAACATAACCGGCCTGAAGATTTAATCCTTTCCCTGTATTTACAATATCACCAGTAGGGACTCCAAAGATATTCCTTGCAATGGCAGCTTCACTATTTCTTTCTGAAAATTCACCCATAAATGAAAAGCCCTGATACTTAAACATAGCATCTATAAAGAGTGTACGGATATCAGTTGCAAAAAAACCAAGATCTGTTTCCATATAACTACCCAAATTGGATCTGGTTTTTACCGCATCGTTATTTATATCATAAGAGACTCCTACAGCTAATTTTGGGCTTTTTTCACGATAGATGTCACTACCTACATAAGCACCATTTTTAATAAATTCACCAAAAGGAAAGAATTCAGTGCGGAATGTCCACTGATGACCCCCAAGATTTCCTGTTACTATATTCCTTCCTTCACCTTGTGAAAAAGCAATTGCTTCTTTGACTATAAAATTATCGCCAATACGGAATTTGTGACGAAGCTGGAATCCTATATCGCGGTCAACATTAAATTGTGAATTAACCAGGGAACGATCAACAAACTGAAGATCTCCGGAGGAAATAACACGCTCCCTGTTTCCAGGAAGTTTAGTTTGTCCCGCCCAAAGCCAAAAATCTCCATAAAAATTCCATTTTACTACTGCATCAAGAATGATACGAGGTGTGTTACGGGTAAATTCTGAAACTCCTGAAATATCCCTGTTTGAAAGACCAAGTTCCAGTTTATACTGAAGCCTGGGACTATAAGCAAAACCATCAAATTTTAACCTTGACCGCCGGATAAGAAATGAAGTTTGATCATGTTCAAGATCATTTTCCCCTATCCAGTTAGAAGTATATAAGCCCTGAAAACGGGCACCAAATTTTAAGCTAAAGGAGCTATCTTTTGCTACAACATTTAATATTCCTTTTCCAAAGCTGCCTTCTGTTATTTGCTGGGCCTGAAGGTTAAATACAATAATAAAAAATAAAGAAGTTAACGTTAACTTTAATAATTGCATTTTGGTTAATTAAGTTGATAGAGATTGATTAGATGCATCATTAAAAACAGCTGCAAATTTAATTTTTGTCTAAATTTAATCAGTTAAAATAATTGTTAAGAAAATATTAACTTAATGAATTGTATGTTACCTTATCATTAAGAAGTGTAAAGTGTTGAAGTTTAAAGTATTTTTTTAAACTACTTTTAAGCACCCCCTATTCATTAATTTTCTTTACTCCGTCAGCAACATCAAGGGTGGGAAAAATATCGCTTATTCCTTCAATTATAAACTGTACGCCTATAGCTGTAACAATAATGCCAAGTATTCGGGTAAGAACGGTGTAGATGGTGCCGTTAATTCTTTTTTCAGCAAAATCAGAATAGGTGAAAAATAAATATATTACCGCCATATTTATAATTAAGATACTGGACAGAATAACATAATCAAGAAATTTTACAGCTTTACTGCCAAAAAGAATTACAGTGGTAATGGATCCCGGCCCTGCTAATAAGGGCACTGCCATTGGTACTATAACTTTTTGAAAACGTTGTAAAGCTTTTTCCTTATCCGATCCTTCTTCATCTTTTGATTTAACAGAAGACATCTGCCCATTAATCATATGAATTCCGCTGATAAGCAAAAGTATTCCTCCTGCAAGTTTAAATACCCGGAGATCGATACTAAAGAAGTTAAGAATGGGTTTTCCGGTTAATAAAAATATCAGCAAAATTACCAGGCCGGATAGTACAATATAAAAAGCAGTTTTGGTACGGATATTTACATGCAGGTCTCCGGTCAGCTCGCGCCAGAAAGGCAAACGGCTCACAGGATTTACCAGAGCCAATACAGCAACTAAAAAGTTTAAATAAAGGTCCCATTTCATATCTGGGTATATATTTTCTATCGTTAAACATTAATTTAAAGTGTGATTAACAGTAAGAAAATAGATATGTTCCGGATATATCCCCTGAATTTTAATTAAGAGAAAATACACCTTTGAAATCTCTTTTTGGCTGGATCTTAGTTAAAAGATTGTATCCATTGCCTTTGGTAAAAGCCCCGGATGATCGGCATTAAAATGTAAGCCGCGGCTTTCCTTCCGCTTTAATGCTGATTCAATAATTAAACCTGAGACAGTTATCAGGTTTCTAAGTTCCAGCAGGTCCACGTTAATTTTAAATTTTGAGTAGTACTCCCTGATCTCATATTCTAAAAGCCTAATGCGACGTTTTGCTCTCTCTAAACGGTTATCAGTTCGAACAATTCCGACATAATTCCACATGAGATTTCTAAGCTCATGCCAGTTGTGGGTTATAACAATCTCTTCATCCGAATTGGAAACCATACTTTCATCCCAATCAGGAATAGTGTAATGCGGGGATATTTCAATAGATCCGGAATTTATATCCATTGCTGCAGCCATTCCAAAAACAAGGCATTCCAATAAAGAATTACTGGCCATTCTATTAGCGCCATGTAATCCGGTACAGGCGACTTCTCCTATTGAATACAGGCCTTGAATATCTGTTCTCGCATTTTTATCTACAAGCACCCCTCCGCATGTATAATGAGCTGCCGGAACTACAGGAATAGGATCTTTTGTGATATTGATCCCTAAAGAAAGTAGTTTTTTGTAAATAGTCGGAAAATGAGATTTAATAAATTCAGCCGGTTTATGTGAGATATCAAGATATACACAGGGTATTCCCAACCTTTTGATCTCGTGATCTATTGCCCTCGCTACAATATCTCTGGGTGCCAGTTCAGCGCGTTCATCAAATTGGGGCATAAACCTTTCTCCATCGGGCAGTAGTAAAACAGCACCTTCACCTCTTAATGCCTCTGATATTAAAAATGACTGATTTTCAGGATGATAAAGGCAGGTCGGATGAAATTGATTAAACTCCATGTTGGCCACTCTGCATCCTGCACGTCTTGCCATGGCAATCCCATCACCACTGGATACATCAGGATTACTGGTGTACAAATAAACTTTACTTGCCCCTCCTGTGGCAAGGACCACATGATTGGCTTCAAATACCTCTACAGCACCGGTAACTATATTTAATACATAAGCTCCCAAGCAACGATTATCAGGTCCGTGATGTCCTAATTTATGTCGGGTAATAAGATCAACGGCGTAATAATTTTCATATACATCAACATTATCCTGCGATAATGCTGCACTTGCTAATGTAGTGGCAACAGCCTCTCCGGTTGCATCTGCAGCATGTACTACTCTGCGGTGACTGTGTCCTCCCTCTTTGGTAAGATGCAGCTCCGGGAGGTTCTTCTTTGAACTGAAACTTACACCTTTTTCGATAAGCCAATTAATAACAGAATAGCTGTTCTCTACCGTATATCTGACAATTTCTTCATTACATAAACCAGCTCCGGCAATTAAGGTATCGTTTACATGAGCTTCTACACTATCAAGCTTATCCAAAACAGCGGCAATACCACCCTGGGCATAAAAAGTTGCTCCCTCAGTAATGACATCTTTACTGATAACTGCAATGCGAGCGGTGTTATTAAGCTTTAATGCACACGTTAATCCTGCTGCTCCGCTCCCTATTATCAAGACATCATATTTATTTCTTTTATTCAAATTTATTGAAGAGCTGTTTGATTCAATTGTAAAATTACTTTAGTTACCTAGTTCACATTATGCGCTGGGTCATATTAGAAAATGATTTTATGCGGCATGTAAAGCTTCAGGTTCATAAAAGAAGACCAAATCAATACCAATAGAAAAATTAAAACAAAGTACAATGACAATAGATGTAACTAATAAAGCATATCTGCATTATATAATTATATGATTTTTTCAAAAGTCAAAGGTCTTCTACAAAAACATAAAAAAAATTTAGCTTTTATAATTACTCTGGGTGCAGGATTACTTATTTCAGGGCTTTTAGTAAATGCGTTCTTAGAGCTGCTTGAAGAATTAAGTGAACAGGAGCTGGCACCATTTGATGATGCAGTTGCAGGTTTTGTTAAGGATATCAGATCAGGTCCACTTACTGATTTTTTTACCTATGCCACAAAACTTAGTGATCAGGAGTTTTATTTCATTGCCACACCAATTTTAGCTGTAATTATCTATTTCATTTATGGAAGATTAACAAAAGCTGTAAGATTGACGCTGGTGCTGATAGTTGCATCAACAATAAATCTTTTGCTAAAAGATTTTATAGAACGTCCAAGACCAAAGGGAGAGCATCTGGTTGAAGTGAGCACTGCAAGTTTTCCGAGCGGCCATACAGTTAGTAGTGTAGCCTTTTATGGATTTTTGATATATATTTTCTGGATGTCTGATTTAAACCGAATACATAAAATATGGATAACTGTTTTACTGGGACTTATAATTTTAAGCGTTGGATTTAGCCGCATATATCTCGGTGTACATTATACTACTGATGTTATTGCGGGTTTTCTGGCGGGGGGATTTTTTCTTTTGATCTTTATTTTATCCCTTTACATTGCCAGGTATGTCAAAAAAAATAAAAATTCCCATGCCTGATGTTATGATACCTGCCATGGGAGAATAATGTATCCTGCTCCGGCCATTTAGTATAATTTATTTTTCAAGCAGATCAATTAATTCTTTGGCTGCTTTACGTGCAGATGCCGGGTTTTGGCCGGTGATCACCTGGTCAGTTACTTTTACATTTGAGGTAAATGGCACTGTTGCGGAATCATAAATTCCCCCCAGCTCCTTCAGGCGATCCTCCAGAGTGTAAGGAATATTACTTGACATACCTGATAATTTTTCTTCGGTATTGGAATACGCCGTGATCTCTCTGTCTTTTACAATTTCAGGGATTTTCTCAGCTGCCTTTAACAAAGCCGCAGGACCATGGCAAACTGCTGCAATTGGTTTATAGTTTCTGTAAAAATCCAACACCAGGTTAGCATTTTGGCTATCCGTTGCCAAGTCCCATACCGGACCATGTCCTCCTGGATAAAAAACAGCATCATAATCTTCAGCTTTTACTTCTGAAATGCCTTTGGTGTTCTGAAATGCTTCTTGTGCCTGTTGATCATCCTTAAAGCGTCGGTTTGAGGAAGTTATATTTTCGGTTATTTCACTTTTAGGGTCTACAGGGGGTTTCCCGCCTTTTGGACTTGCCAGTGTTACAGTATATCCTTTATCAATAAATTCATAATAAGGATCCGTAAATTCTCCCAGCCAGACTCCTGTAGTACTGTCTGAATTTTGCAGCTCTTTATGGGAGGTAAGGATCATTAATATGTTTTTCATAGCCATTCTTTTTAATTAAAACTGACTGATGAATGAAAAGTTTAAGAATTGAATAAGCATGGAACTAAAAACATTGAACTAAAAACATTGAACTTTAAACTTAAAACTTCCAGATTCTTTATCTTCGCAATCGAGTGAAGTAAAAAGTAAAAGTGATATGGCAGAAGCAACAACAGCAGAGCGAAAGAAGAAGAAATCACCTATTAAGAAAGATATTTTACTAAAAGCATGGCAGCTCATGAATACAGCCAAACGAATGGCTGAAATCTATGATGAGAAAAAGGATATAGCCAGCAAATATGTGCACAGCACCAGCCGGGGCCATGAGGCCATACAACTTGCAACAGGAATGCAGCTGCTTCCACAGGATTTCGCTTCACTCTATTACCGCGATGAATCTATTCTTTTAGGGATTGGCATGCAGCCTTATGAGCTAATGATGCAGCTGATGGCTAAAGCTGATGACCCCTTTTCAGGTGGACGTACCTATTACGGTCATCCGAGTTTAAAACGCGATGGCTTTCCGATAATTCCACATCAGAGCTCTGCTACAGGTATGCAGGCTATTCCTGCTACAGGTATGGCGCATGGTTTAAAATACCTGGAGTCACAAAATATGCTCGAGGGGAAGGAAAAACCTGTTGTAATATGCTCATTAGGCGATGGTTCCGTTACTGAAGGAGAGGTTGCCGAAGCTTTTCAGATGGCTGTATTAAAGAATATGCCAATAATTTACCTGGTACAGGATAATGAATGGGGTATTTCAGCTACCGGTAAGGAAATGAGGGCTATGGATGCCTATGAATATGCCGCAGGATTTAAAGGACTGAAGCGTGAGCGTGTTGATGGTGCTGATTTTGTTGCTTCTTATCAGGCGATGCAAAAAGCTATAAGTTATGTGCGAAAAAATAGAAAGCCAATCTTAATACATGCCAAATGTCCGCTTCTTGGTCACCATACTTCTGGTGTACGTAAAGAATGGTATCGTGGAGATGAGGACCTGAACCTTCACTTACAAGATGATCCCATTCCTAAATTTGAAAAGTACCTGAATCAGATAGGCATTTCGCAAAAACAATTAAATGACCTGAAGCAGGCAGCAGTAGAAACTGTCGATCATGATTTTGATTATGCATACAATTCTGCTGATCCCAATACAGAAGAATTCGATACGCATGAATTTGCACCTGCCCCTGTTACGGAAGAAAAAGGGGAACGTAAACCTGCAAAAGCTGAAAAGGTCGTAATGGTAGATGCCGCCCTGCATGCGGTAGATGAGATTTTAAAGAAATATCCAGAAGCGTTATTTTATGGTCAGGATGTAGGAGGGAGGCTTGGCGGTGTATTCAGGGAAGCGGCTACCCTTGCTCAGAAGTACGGTGATAATCGTGTTTTTAACACTCCGATCCAGGAAGCATATATTGTAGGATCTACGGCAGGTATGTCTGCTGTAGGTTGTAAACCTATTGTTGAGATCCAGTTTGCCGATTATATCTGGCCAGGTATAAATCAGCTGGTAGAGGAGTTGAGTAAAAGCTGTTATCTGTCAAAGGGTAAATTCCCTGTTCAGTCGCTGATCCGTGTACCGATCGGGGCATATGGCGGGGGAGGTCCTTATCACAGTGGAAGCGTGGAATCAACTCTTTTGACAATACGCGGTATAAAAGTAGTTTTCCCTTCAAATGCTGCCGATATGAAAGGCCTATTGAAAGCTGCTTTCCTTGACCCAAATCCAGTGGTAATGCTTGAGCATAAAGGATTATACTGGAGTAAAGTACCGGGTACTAATTTTGCCAAAACTTTTGAGCCTGATGAGAATTATGTTATTCCATTGGGTAAAGCCAATGTAGTACAGGAAGCTGATCAGGAGAGTATTGATTCCGGAAGATCTGCAGTAATCGTCACCTATGGCATGGGCGTGCACTGGGCGCTAAATGCATCAAAGAATTTTAAAGGTGCCATTGAAATACTGGACCTTAGAACACTTAACCCTCTGGATTGGGAAGCAATTGTGGATTCAGTTAAGAAGCATAACCGGGCATTTGTATTGACAGAGGAGCCGCTGATGAATTCGTTTGCAGAATCTTTGGCAGGAAGAATAGCTACGGATCTTTTTGAACATCTTGATGCACCGGTTAAAACATTAGGGGCGGCTAATTTACCGGCTATTCCTTTGAATGTTGACCTAGAAAAAATGATGCTGCCGAATGCGGATAAGGTAGAGCAGAAGATCAGGGAGCTGTTGGATTATTAGACCTTCTCAGTCACTAATTTCTTAGTCGCTTGCGACCATTTATCAGTCCCTCGCGTCCAGCGAGTGACTGATATCCTCAGCGCCTCCGGCCGATGTGAAAGTTTTATAAGGCAGTATTTAAAGTATCCTGAAGTATCACATCATAATTAGCCGCATCTGTTTTAAATATGGATCCGGTGGAGCAGCCAGAGGCCTATCGGATATGGATCACTCACCCGGCATAGCCAAGGTATTGAGGAGTAGGTAAAAAGTTTGTAAAGCTTTTAAAACCCCAGCCCAAATATTTAATCTGCGCCGATTCTAAACCTTTTGCCTCTTATAGTTATAATCCACATCTTCATAAGCACCTTTTGTACAGCGCCTGCAGGTTACTTTTGCTTTTAATGCATATGGTTTAAACATTGATTTTCCAAGCAGTACCCTTACACACTCCTGGATCCCTTCAGGAATAGAAGGATGAGGATGGACGCATTCAGCCAGTTCATCGATGCTTTTGTTCATGAATATCAGTAAGGCGATAGCCTGGATTGCACTTGAAGCCTGATTACCAACCACACGCATTCCCAGTATTTTCATGTCATCATCATCAGTAACTAATAGCTTGATAAATCCCTGGGTATTTCTTTTAGCTATAGCCCGCGGTATGCAGCTGTAGTCAACTGTGGCAACTTTATAGATAATTCCTTTTTCCTGTGCCTGTTTTTCATTTAAACCAACACCAGCTACTTCCGGATTAAGGAACATGATCGTGCTGATATTATCATAAACAAGTTTTGGTACGGATGCCCCAAAAATTTTCTCGACTGCATATCTTCCTTCCAGCTCAGCCACATTTACTAAAGCAATGTCAGCAGTTATATCACCAACAGCATATATATTACTGACACTGGTTTGAGTTTCATTATCTTCAATGCCACGTTTATTGATGACAATATTTACATCCTCAGACCATAGATCTTCATAGTTAGCAACACGTCCAACGGATATTAAAGCTTTTTCAACATTATAGATCTGTTTTGACCCGTCGTTATACTCCAGTTCATACTCTACCCGGCCATTTTTAATTTCCATTCTTACCAGTTGTGAACTGCGGTGAATGGTAATGCCGGCTTCTTCCATATTTCTTTCAATTACCTTTACCACGTCATCATCTTCGAAAGGAAGGATTCTGTCTCCCTTATCTATAAGATTAACCTTTGTTTTCCCAAATCCTGAGAAGATAGTGGCAAATTCACAACCGATAACTCCGGCTCCAAGTATAACCATGCTTTCCGGAAATTCTTCGAGAGCTTCTATGCCATCGCTTGTTAAAATAACTTTTTCGTCAATTGGTATTTCCGGTAATTTTCTGGGCCGGCTGCCGGTTGCAAGAATTATGTTTTCTCCAAACACTGTCTCCGTTTGCTCCCCATTTGAAATTTCAACCTCATTTTGGGTTACCAGACGTGCATTTCCTTCCCTTAGGGTTAACAGGTCGGGGCTTTTTTGCTTAGAAAGAAGCTTCATATTTTCCTGGAGAAGCTGTATCCTTTCTTCTACAGCATGTTCAACTTCCTGTTTGATCTCCTTAAAATTTACTTCAGGGGCTTTTAGGTTGAAGTGCTTCAGGTGCTGGGTTAATGAATTTGCATCCCTGCTAAGTTCCCACCATGTTTTGGAGGAGAGTGCCCCGTTGGTTACTCCGGCACCCCCTAACCGGTTTTTTTCAATTATTAATGTCTTCTTATCAAAATCTACGGCACGCATGGCTGCAGCATAACCTGATGGACCTGCGCCAATAACAATAAGATCGTATTTTTTCATGTATTGCCAACAAAAGTTTAATTCTAAATATAGGGAATTTAACGAATCTTTCTAAGAAGTTGCTGGTAAATGAACACCTGCCAGCATACATCGAACACCTCCGCCTCCCACTTTCTCGATAGTTGGAATAGAAACGGTCACAATTTCTATTTGTTTACTAAGGGCATCAAGCTGGCCGGGCAGAAGGCTTTCCGAAGCCGTTGTTGACATTATCAGTACATTTTCAAGGCCACTGGTCTGTACCTCAAGCACATTCCCCGCCATCGCTCGCATTTGGGAAAAGCTAATTGCTATAACCTGTATTTTATCATCAGCTAAACTTCCAAGTATAACCTCGTGATCTGCCGGATGTATCGCATCAAGACATACAACTGCATATCCGCTTCCAATACTGAGAATAACATTTGTATGATATATATCTTTTCCATGTTCATCTCTGCTCTGGAAAAGAACAGGGGTATAATTAATTCTGTCACATACTTCCTGAAATAAATCTTCATCAGTACGTGATGAAGGGCAGGCATAGGCTTTATTATGTTTATGGTCAAAAACAATGCTGCCTGTACCCTCCAGGAATTTTTCCTTCATCTCATAACCAGTCAGGTCTAATATATCGGAAACTGCATATTTATCTTTTAGCCAGGAGAGAATATCCATTCTGCGTTCTCTTCGGCGGATAGAAGATTCCATAGGGCAAAGTACAATTTTTCCTTCAGGTAAAGTAAAAAACCAATTATTAGAAAAAACTGCATCAGGAGTTTTAGGCTGAAGTGAATCTTCAAATAATTTGAGCTGAACACCGGCAGCGAGCAAAACCTTTACCGCCTCATCAAATTCTTCTTTAGCAAGAGAAATAGGGTCAATCTCTTTAAGTTCTTCCTGAAAAACATTTGAACTGGCAGTTTCCGGATTAAATCCAAAGGAAGCTGGACGAATCATAATAATAGTATGAGCGGCTTGATCCATGGGTGTCGGTTTTCCATAAAGCTAAAGGATTTATGCCATAGAAAGCAAAAACCCGGTCTTAATTAAACCGGGCTCTGATTATTTGGATTCTAAAATTTCTTAAGTAATTATAACAACAGTATCTGATTCATTGGTTTCCTCCTCTATATTTTCAGGCTCCTCGTCTGAGCTATTATCTTCTTCTTTCGGACAAGTCACACATATAAGCTCCCCCTCTTGATTAAACTTCCACTTGTTGTTTCTTAGATCATTAGTATTATACCCACTTCTATAGATTGTATTTCGCAGGATATGGCGTAAGTCCGGGTCCATGACAAATAAAGAATCATAAGGGACATATAAAGTCATCTCTAATCGCTGTGCCCTGAATTTAGCTTCTTTTTTAAATTGAATGTTTGAATCAAAGATCAGAATAGAATCATTTCGCTCTACTGTGTAATTCACCATTTGTGCATTTTCAGCTGCATTTTTCCGTGTTGCTCCCTGGGCTTCAAAGTCCTGAACTAATTTAAATTCATTCCCTTCATGGCCCCTGATCCTTAGATTAGTGACATCATAATGGTCCATACCTATTTCACGAAGCTGAAGGACCGGGATCTTCCCATCAAAATTATACGTCTCCACCTTTTGATAATTTCCTTCTTCCTGAAAATTCCATATCATGGCAGGTACATTAACGCTCATAACAATCACACTTATAAAGAAAAGAGCAGTCATTGTCCATCCTGTAGCGGTACTGAAAATAATACGTTTAGCAATGGCAGATATACCGAGCAATAAAAGTAGTGCCCCAGGGATGGCTGCAACTAAAAAAGCTGCCAGACCAGTAAATAAAGGAAAGGAGTTTTCAATTACTTCTAATGGAATACCAATATCTCCCAATCCTACAAAAATACCTGTTTCATTTATGGCTGGCCATACGCCAATTAAAACACCGGTAGTTATAAGCAATGATATCACAATTGAAAAGCCAATGATGATCAGAATAATTCCAGCAGCGACTCTTATAAAATCTACCAGAAAATCAAGAAATGGACCTAACGCTCTTCCTAAACCTTTGAAAATGGCCGCTAATAGCCTGAAGGGAAAGAGGAGTATTTTTACCAGCAGATTTTCATCCTCACTGGGTTTTACCTTTAGGCTTTTTTTAATATTCGCCTCTATATTTGACAAAGTAATAGGATCCCCTTTCATTTGCATCCGGTCAGTCAATGTGTTGGCTTCAGGTAAAATAATCCATAGGATGATGTAGGCAATTAACCCACTACCACCTATAAAAGTAAATATCACAAACAGCAATCTGATGAGCATGACATCAACGCCAAAATAAGCAGCTATACCACCTGATACCCCGGCTATTACTTTATCCTGCGGATTTCGGTACATCTTTTTTGTCTTCTGGTCCTCTTGTATGTCATAAGTTTCTGGGAGGAAAATCCAGAGGGCGACATAAGCTATAATTGCGATACCATAGCTGCCAATTGCCAGCAGGATAAGGATCAGGCGTATCCATAAAGGGTCTATTTTAAAATAGTTAGCTATACCCGCTGAGACACCTCCTAATATTTTTCTTTTGGCATCACGATATAGCTTTTTTGTTTCCCGATGGAATGTCTCTTCATACTCTTCATCGGAATATGATTCTTCAGTACCAGCAGAAATAGCTTCAGCTTCTTTAAAATCCTGCACACTACCCATAGTGGCAATTAGTGCTTCAACATCTTCAAGGGTAATTACCTGCTTTCCTTCACTTAACTTACTCAGGAATATTTCTGCAATACGCCCTTCTATGTCAGAGATTATTTCACTGCTTTCGTCAAATGAGGAAAAGTAGCGATGAATCGAATCCAAATAATTTTTCAGCCTCTCGTAACCATCCTCTTCTATATGAAAGATGATGCCGCTGATATTTATACTTATATTCTTTTTCATAGTTCTGGGTTGTTACGCTTTATTTTGTTTGGATTTGGCAATGATTTTATTGGTAGACGATACCAGGTCACTCCAGGTTTCACTAAGTTTATCAAGGAATTCTTCACCGTCTTTAGTTAAAGTATAATATTTCCGGGGCGGCCCGGAGGAGGATTCAACCCACTTATACTCCAGTAACCCCGCTTTTCTTAAACGGGTGAGTAGAGGATAGAGCGTACCTTCTACTACAATTATGCGGGCTTCTGTCAGCTCCCCCAGCATATCAGAGGCATACACTTCACCTCTGGAAATGATATGGAGAATACAGAATTCAAGTAACCCCTTCCTCATCTGCACTTGTGTATTTTCTACATTCATATATTACGTCGCTTTAGCATATGCTAATCTATACGGAAAGGTACTATGTAATGTTAGGTACTAAGTTAAAAATATTAGCTTGTAATGTAATTTCATTTAAAAATATAATTAATAATATGATATGTGATATAAAAGAGGATCATTTTATAAGATCAATAAATAATGTACAGGTAAATGTAGCAGAAATAAAGAACCTCTGATTCAGATTTCCTGCTAATGACTTTTTCAGTATTTTCGCAATTTCTAATCCACAACAAGAATCATGAGATTTATATCCTGGAACGTCAATGGAATTCGAGCCATTATCAAAAAAGATTTTTTAGCATCGGTAAGAGAGCTGAATCCGGACGTATTATGCCTGCAGGAAATAAAAGGGCAGGCGGAAGATGTTAAGACAGCGCTCTCTTTATTGCCGGAATATAAGGCCTATGTAAATCCTGCCAAAAGCAGGAAAGGATATTCAGGAACGGCCATTCTTACAAAACATGCCCCTATTAATGTGGAGCATGATATGAATATTGAGGAGCATGACCAGGAGGGGAGGGTGATCGCTGCAGAATATGAAAATTATTTTTTGGTAACTGTATATGTGCCGAATTCAGGTTCAGAGTTAAAGCGACTGGATTATCGAAAAACCTGGGATGTGGATTTTCTTCATTACTTAAAGGAGCTTGAAATAAAGAAACCTGTTATTCTTTGTGGTGACTTAAATGTGGCCCACCAGGAGATGGATATTGCACGGGCTAAAGCAAATTATAACAAATCAGCCGGTTATACGCAGGTGGAAATTGACGGATTTCAGAGACTTTTAGATGCCGGGTTTGTTGATACTTACCGCCATTTCTATCCGGAAGAGGTGAAATACACCTATTGGGGTTATAAATTTAATGCAAGGGCCAGAAATGTTGGTTGGCGAATAGATTACTTTTTGATTAGTGAAGTCTTACTGCCTCATGTTGAAAAACCAATGATATTTGATGGGCACGAAGGGTCAGATCACTGTCCTGTAGGTCTGGACCTAATGAGATGATAACTTATCATACTGCCTGATCAATATTCTTCTCCTGTCATAGGAGATCAAGCCTTCATCTTCCATTTTGATCAACTCTGTTGTTACAGTTTGACGGCTTGTTCCAGCTAGTTTTGCAAGGTCTTTATGGGTCAGGTTTAGCCGGATCTCAATTTCATAGCCAAGACCAATTTTACGCCCATGTTTATCAGCAAGATCTTTTATTACTTTCCGCAGCCGTTCTCCTGTTGTTAAAAATTGAAGTTGTTGAATTTTTGTAGTAAGCCTTTTCAGCTTTATTCCGATCAATTTTAATACAGAGAGACGAAACCCTGCATTTTCATTAAGAAATCTATTCCAAACATCAATATTTAGATAACATAAGATACATTCTTCTAGTGCAGTTGCAACCTCAACTTCATTCTTCGCATCGGGTTCTATATACCAGCCAAAGATTTCTCCGGGACCAATTATATCAGTAAGAATTTCATCCCCTGATTCCATTGACTTATTAAGTCGGACATGACCTTTTTTAAGGAAAAATATTTGCTTTTGTTTTTCAATTGGAAGTGAAATGGAATCTCCTTTATGAAAGTCCATCATGCAGGCTATTTTACTCAGTTGCATTTTATCAGTCATTGATAATGACTTCAAAACATTAAACTGTTCCAAATGCCAAAGCTTGATTTGATTTTCTTCCATAATGAAAGATATCAAAATTTACTTTAAAAAGTAAAGCCAATGCTTGTAGTAATGTAGTTATTGTTTACTTCTGAAGCAGCTGTTGGTGCTATTACAGCATCAGTAGAAGGATAAGGGCTAAATGTCTGAGTTGTCTTATTCAAGGTATAGGCTGCATCAAAAAAGAAGTTCTTTTTTCTAATTCCGGCGCCTAAAGAAAATAAATATCGATCATAATCAACTCCCTGAGCATTTGAAGGATCGGAAATATAATTAACACCTGCTCTAAAACGGAACATGTCCATTCTATATTCGCCTCCAACTCCAGCAGATACTGTATTGGTAAAATTTGTACTGGTTATGGCATTTACATTATTTTCAAAATTAAAATCACCTGAATTAAGAAGCATGGCATTTTGGGTATTTGATGTTTCAACATCGGCAGTAATAAATCCATTTTTGCCAAAGAAATAAGTTATACCACCCCTGATTTTAGAAGGCATATTAATATCATAGAAAAAAGAAGGGACGATTATCCTATCCACATCACTGCCACTCGTGAAATTTGCTGTTAGTTCGATTTCCTGGCTTTCTTCCATTGCGTAATATGTAGGAGTAGTGTAGGAGAGGCCAATTAAAATATTATTTAAAGGTCTTCCTATTACGCCAAATGAAGCATTAATACCACTCCCTGATAATCTATAGGTATCAGTTAATCTCAGATCCATAAAATCCAGTGCTACGTGTTCCTCGGAATAGATACGGTCGACTTCTTTATTAATAGACATTAGATTTAAACCAAACCCAAAATAGAACCTGTCATTATAATTTCCTCCATAGGAAAAACTAGCGGCATATTGTGCTCCTCTCGACCTTATCTCTTCCCTTTGTCTTGTTGGAAACTCTTCAGAAGGATAGGCAAGATCACCATCTCTGAATGTAAAACGATCTACAAAGAATAATGTATCCCCCTGATTCAGGTCATCTCCGTACAGATCACGAATGTTATACCAATTATTATTGATCAGGATCTCCTCCTGTCCCTGATAGATTTCAAAATAATCTGTTGTTAAAAATGTATTATAAAAAAGATCAGTGAAATCAGTAGGACCTTGAAAATTATCCTGGTTTACGGCATATGTAAGAATATCCTGGTTTGCATTATCACCAAAATACATCGTATTAAAATGATAATCATTAATTCTGTTTAGAGTAAAGGCAAAAGAACCGCCTCTCCATTTTTTATCGCTTGAAATGTCCTCAGATCTGTTAAAAACCAAACCCAGATTAGCAATATTAAAATTCAGCTTATAATCTTTTTGACGGGTATTTAAAAAATCCGTATCAGTTTGAGAAAAATCAAATTGAGGTGAGAATACAAACTCTGATCTGTTATAAAACCCCAGGCCTGCAGGATTCAGGTATATATTCCCTGCATCTGCACCTAAAGACACCTTTCCTCCACCTAATCCCATCATTCGGGCCGTTCCGCCCGAATAAGTCTGGGACATTTGCAGAATTAATTCATTAGGATCCTGCGCAAAAACTTTATTACCCGATGCACATATTAATAGAAGGCTTATTAAAGATATAAGCTTTATATTCATTTGTATTTATTCTATTTAGTTTCCGCCTCTGCTACCTCTTGAAGATGAACCTCTTGAAGGGCTACTACTTCTTGGCATACTACTACCACTATTTCCCGATCTAATGCCTGAACCGGAACGGCTGCCAGAAGACTGCTGAATGTATCCTGAACTCCTGTTGCTTGAAGAGGAGCGGTTAACCCCAGAGCTTCTTGAAGGCATAGATCTTTCATTATTGCCTCTTTTCACACCACTACCTCTTGAGGGAGTTGGCCTGTTATGGTTATTTCGGCTACGGTCAATATTAGGCCTGGACCTGTGATTCCTGTTACGGTCAATATTTCTTGAAGGCGTACTTCTGTCAATATTCCTTCTTGACCTGTCAATTGCAGGGGTAGTTCTATCAATATTCCTTCTTGAACGATCGATAGAAGGTCTTGTGGTATTATTTCTATCAATAAATCTTGATCTGTCATAATCAGTTGAAGAAGGTGTTCTTGCTTCAACTCCTGAACGCTGGATCACACGGCCACGGCTTACACTTGATGGTGTACGGATCCTGCCGTTTCTGTCTTCATTAAATGAACTGCGATCTACAGAAGTACGTCTTATAGGATTTCTGTCATTTACATAAGCACTTCCTCTTCCGTTTTCACCTCTGTTTACTACAGAACCTCTTGAAATAGCAGGCCCTCTTCTAATATGGCGATTATTAACTTCTGTATTATTATTAACGATTACCACATTGTTACCATAAAAATGTGAGTTATATGGAGATCCCCAGTAAGGATTACCCCAATAAGGATTATATCCGTAACCATAATAATTTCTATAATAAGGATTAAAGAAAGGATCATGATATCCATAGTGAAAACTTGCACCATAAAAAGGTCTTCCCCAGCCATAGCCAAAACTCATCGACCATCCTGTATGACCAAAATAAGGATCAAAGAACGGGTCATAGAAAGGATCATAAGCATATCTGTATCTCCAGTTTCTATATCTCCAGTCATTGGCAAAGAAAGGATCATAATAAGGGTTCATTCCTCCAACTCTAGTATTCCCGTAGTAATTATTTATCACTGTTTGTGAAGCAGCATTATCTACCTGTTGTTCATCATAATATTCATCATAGTAAACCTCGTCATCATATCCTGTATCTGTCTGACGTGCATCAGCACGGCTTCTGTATTGTGCTACATATTCCGGATTTACAGTTCTGCCCTGTGAAGTATTTGAAATTCTATCCTCCGCAGGTTTAAACTCACGAAGGTCAGCTGCAATAGGAGAGCTGAGCACCTGAGTTTTATATTCTATTCTATCCTCCTGCCGATCTTTTGGAGTATAATAAAGGTCATCATGTTCATTCTGAGCCACCGAAATAATGGGAATGAAGAATATTGCGCTTAAAATTGTAGATAAAACTTTCATAATTACAACAGGTTTACTTTAATATAACGAGTTTATTTTAATATTGATCATAGTACAGGCAAAAAGAAGCAAAAACTTATATTTGCGGGACTGATCTAACTTAAAAGAATCAAAAAACGTACCAAAAAAATGGGTAAAGGAATAACGTCGCGAAATGAAGATTATTCTGCATGGTATAACGAAATTGTTAAACGTGCAGATTTAGCAGAGCATTCAGCCGTAAGGGGCTGCATGGTCATTAAACCTTATGGTTTCAGTATCTGGGAGAAAATGCAATTTGCTCTTGATACAATGTTTAAAGAAACTGGTCATTCTAACGCATATTTTCCGTTATTCGTTCCCAAATCCTATTTAAGTAAAGAGGCACAGCATGTTGAAGGGTTCGCTAAAGAATGTGCTGTTGTCACGCATTATCGTCTTAAGAATGCTGAAGATGGCAGCGGTGTAATTGTAGACCCCGAAGCAAAGCTGGAAGAAGAGTTAATTATTAGGCCTACTTCTGAAACAGTGATCTGGAATACGTATAAAAACTGGATCCAGTCTTATCGTGATCTACCTTTATTGATAAACCAGTGGGCAAATGTTGTACGATGGGAAATGCGTACGAGGTTATTTTTACGTACGGCAGAATTTCTCTGGCAGGAAGGGCATACTGCTCATGCTACAAAAAAGGAAGCGGTAGATGAGACGCTTCAGATGCTTGATGTCTATGCTACTTTTGCAGAGGAGTTTATGGCTATGCCTGTTATAAAAGGTGTTAAATCAGAGAGTGAAAAATTCCCTGGTGCTGTTGATACGTATTGTATTGAGGCACTTATGCAGGATGCAAAAGCATTACAGGCTGGAACTTCACATTTCCTTGGACAGAATTTTGCCAAGGCGTTTGATGTAAAATTTGCAGATAAAGAAGGCAAGCTTGAGCATGTATGGGGTACTTCATGGGGAGTAAGTACAAGGCTTGTTGGTGCCCTCATTATGGCGCATTCTGATGACAACGGATTAGTATTGCCTCCAAAGCTGGCTCCAAACCAGGTAGTTATTGTTCCAATTTTCAAAAGTGAAGAGCAGCAGGAACAATTAGCAGAAAAGGCAAAAGAAATTATGGCAAAGCTTAGAGCTAAAGGAGTAACCGTGCATTTTGATAATCGTGATACCCATAAGCCTGGATGGAAATTTGCTGAATATGAGCTAAAAGGTGTGCCGTTAAGAATTGCCATTGGCCCTCGTGACCTCGAAAATGAGACTGTTGAAGTTGCCCGTCGTGATACCTTAGAGAAGCAGGTGATCTCAATGGATGAACTGGAAAACCAGATCCCTCAGCTATTACAGGACATTCAGACCAATATTTATAATAAAGCTTTAAATTTCAGAGAAGAGAATACTCATTCAGTAGATAGCTACGATGAGTTTAAAAAAGTGCTTGATGAAAAAGGAGGCTTTATTTATGCACATTGGGACGGTACTTCTGAAACAGAGGAAAAGATAAAAGAAGAAACTAAAGCAACTATTCGTTGTATACCTTTTGATGTAAAAGAAGAGGAAGGAAAATGTATGGTAACTGACAAACCCTCAAAGCAAAGGGTGATTTTTGCCAGGGCCTATTAAAATTTAGCTCTTTGTCATTTTATTGACGATATAATCCAGGGATTATTCATTTATTTTACGAGCAGTTTGCAACAGAAGGTTAAAGTTATTATTCCCGCTTTCAACGAAGAGAACGGGATCGGGCAGGTTCTAAGAGATATACCAGGACATTTGGTAGAGGAGGTGGTAGTCGTGAATAATGCATCTACAGATCAAACGGAAATAATTGCACGTAAGAATAGGGCAACCGTACTTACTGAACCCGTAAAAGGCTATGGCAGGGCGTGCCTGAAAGGTATTAAGTACATAAATGAACAGAGGGAAAAGCCTGATATAATCGTGTTTCTCGATGCAGATTATAGTGATTACCCTGAGGAAATGCCGGCACTAATAAAACCAATTATTGAGCGGAATGCTGACCTGGTGATAGGCAGCCGTGCATTGGGTAACCGTATAAAAGGATCAATGACACCTCAGCAGATATTTGGTAATTGGCTTGCCACAAAGTTAATCAGGCTTTTTTACGGCATCAGGTTTACCGATCTTGGGCCATTCCGGGCAATCCGTTATAGTTCCTTGCTGGCGCTTGATATGCAGGATAAAACGTATGGCTGGACGGTTGAAATGCAGTTGAAGGCCGCAAAAAAAGGATTCAAATGTGAAGAAGTGCCGGTGAGCTATAGGCCGAGGATTGGATTTTCGAAAATTTCTGGTACTGTTAAAGGTACTTTTTTAGCAGGATACAAGATCATTACCACAATTTTTAAATATCTATAGCATTATGCTGGAGCTGGTAATCATAATTTTTTATAGCCTGTCCTTACTGCTGATCTTTGTTTTTAGCCTTGGGCAGTTACACCTGGCATGGCATTATTTAAAAGCTAAAAAAGAAAAAGAAATTGTCTCTGAAAATCACGAGGAATTGCCATCAGTTACAATTCAGCTCCCTGTTTATAATGAAAAGTATGTTATAGAACGATTGCTTAGATCCATATCCTCTCTGGATTACCCAACATCAAAATTAGAAATTCAGGTACTTGATGATTCTAATGATGATACAAATGCGATAATAGCAGCTGAGGTGGCCAGGTATCAGAAGCAGGGAATTGATATTAAGCAAATTTGCAGACCTGATCGTAATGGTTTTAAGGCGGGTGCATTAGCTTATGGTACAGAGATCGCAAAAGGAGATTTTATAGCAATTTTTGATGCTGATTTCATGCCAAATAAGGATTTTTTACTCAAAACGGTGTCTTATTTTACAGATCCAAATATTGGTGTGGTACAAACCCGATGGGGACATTTAAACAGAGATTATTCCTTATTAACAAAACTTCAGGCGTTTGGTCTTGATGCCCATTTTTCTATTGAGCAGACTGGCAGAAGCCATGCGGACAGCTTTATAAACTTTAATGGCACAGGTGGGGTATGGCGTAAAACCTGTATAGCGGATGCAGGAGGCTGGTCAGCAGATACCTTAACCGAAGATCTCGATCTTAGCTACAGAGCACAGCTGAAAGGCTGGAAATTTAAATTTGTAGAAGATTATGATGCTCCTGCAGAATTACCTGTCATAATGCCTGCGATTAAATCACAGCAGTACAGGTGGAATAAAGGGGCCGCGGAGACTGCAAGGAAAAATATCGGGAAGATCTTTTCTTCCAAAAAATCCATAATTAATAAGATTCACGCGACACTTCATTTGCTGAACAGCTCGGTATTTGTTTGCTTATTGTTTGCAGCAGTTTTTAGTATCCCTATTTTATATATAAAAGCTGATAACCCTCAGTTTAATCCTATATTTTTGTTAGGTTCTGTTTTTCTTATTGGCTTTTTTTCAATTGCTTTATTTTACTGGATAGCAGCAAAAACAACATATAGGAATGGAGCAGGAAATTATTACTTTAAGACATTCCCAGTATTTTTAACTGTGTCCATGGGGCTTTCCCTGCATAATGGTATGGCAGTGCTGGAGGGTCTATTTGGCTTTAAATCGGATTTTATCCGTACCCCTAAATTTAATGTTATTAATAGTAAAGATCCCTGGAAAGGTAATAGTTATGTAAAGCCAAAGCTTAATATACTTACAGTTCTGGAGGGTATCTTTTGTTTGTATTTTATTTTTGGCATTGTTTCTGGAATAAGATTAAATGACTGGAGCCTGATGATTTTTCATTTTATGCTTGCACTTGGCTTTGCTCTTGTCTTTCTTTATTCTTTGAAAGCAATTAAAAATGTCTAAAGCTGTAAATCTATTTGCTATAATTATCAGTGTTTTAGGTTATATACTGCTTGCTTTCTTTATTGAACGGCACGAGCATTATTATCTATTGCCCGTTTATTCTGTTGTCTTTATTGCATATTTATGGCTTCTTAAAGATATCCGCAGCTTTAGGATCCGGCATATCTTTTTTTTGGGAGTTTTGTTCAGGTTAATTTTTTTTATCTCACTTCCGGAGCTATCAGACGATTTTTACCGCTTTATATGGGATGGCCGATTAATGGCTGAGGGATTTAATCCTTACCAGTACCTTCCATCATATTTTACCGGTGAAAATGCTCTTCCCTTTTTAGATGCAGATATTTATTACAGACTTAATTCCCCTGATTACTTTACTGTTTACCCTCCAGTTCCCCAGTTTATTTTTCTCACAGCCGCCGCATTAACACCAGATTCAGTTTATGGAAGCGTATTGGTCATGAAATTTATTGCATTACTGGCAGAGTTTGGATTATTTTATGTGCTTTTTCGGCTATTGAGGAGGTTACATTTGCCTTTACGCTTTTTATCTATCTATGCGTTTAACCCATTGGTTATTATTGAAGTGGTAGGTAACCTCCATCATGAAGGGATAATGCTATTCTTTCTGATGCTTGGCATATACTTATGCATTAAAAAAAAATATCTCAGCAGTGCTTTAATATGGGCGCTTTCAGTTGCGACTAAATTACTGCCTTTAATGTTTTTACCACTATTGATCAAGCGACTGGAACTCAAAAAACTTGTAGTTTTCAGTATAACATTTCTTGTAACACTTGTGATTTTATTCATTCCTTTAATTGACGGAATTGTTCAGGGGATGGGAGAGAGCATCTCCTTATATTATCAAAAATTTGAATTTAATGCCAGCATCTATTATGTTGTGCGGGAAATAGGTTTTTGGATAAAGGGTTATAATATTATTCAGACAGCTGGTCCTTACCTTGGTTTCATAGTATTTTTATTGGTAATGGCTTATTCTTTATGGGCTGATAAGGAGGTAAATTGGTTTAAAGCTATGACCTGGATTTTTGTAATATTTTTATTTTTTGCCACTACAGTTCATCCGTGGTATATAATCAGTTTAATATGTTTTAGTGTATTTACAGGCTATTTATTTCCAATAGTATGGTCATATTTTATATTTTTAACTTATGCAGGATATACACCGACTGCTTATGTAGAGCAAACATGGGTGCTTATATTGGAGTATACCTGCGTGATAACGGTTTTGATCTATGAAGTTGTTAAAAAGGAAAATCAATTTTTACATAATACCCTTAATGTTAATCCCGCTGTTTAATTTTTGTAATTTAATTACCGGTATGGCACAGGCTGACTTTGATAAAATGCTTAAAGGGTTGTATAAAGAAACAGTCCCTCTTATCACTCCGGAAGAATTTAAGAACATGATCAGTAATGAAGAGGTGATAATACTGGATACACGTTCAATAGAAGAATATGAAGTGAGCCATGTTAAAAGTGCTCAATTTATCTCTTATAAAGGGTTTAATGCTGCAAATATACCATCTGAATTTAAAGATAAAAAAGTGGTGGTTTATTGTTCAGTAGGCTACCGAAGCGAGCGAGTAGGTGAACAGCTGCAAAAAGAAGGCTTTAAAGATGTTGTAAATCTTTACGGAGGTATATTCAAATGGGTAAATGATGGTAATGAAGTGGTTAACCAAAACAATACACCTACAGATAGTGTCCATACTTATAATAAGAAATGGTCAAAATGGCTGGAAAAAGGAGTGAAAGTTTATGAATGACAGGCTACTTATTGTCTTTGCTAAAAATCCGGAAATGGGCAGGGTGAAAACACGTTTGGCAAAGGATATTGGAGAGGAGAAGGCACTTGCGGTATATTTTAAGCTTTTAAACCATACCCGAAATGTGGCTCTGGAAACCGATGCGGATGTGGCTATTTTTTATGATCAGTATGTTGATACTGAAGATGAGTGGGATAATCAGCTTTTTCAAAAGTATAAACAGGCAGGTAATGACCTTGGGGAGCGGATGTATAATTCACTGGCTAAAGGGAAGGAGAAAGGTTATCATAAAATATGTCTTATCGGTGCTGATATATGGGGGTTAAATGCTGATATCATAGATAAAGCATTTGAAAAATTAGCTTATCATGACTGGGTTTTTGGTCCTGCTAAAGATGGTGGATATTACCTGGTAGGCTGTCGCGAACCACAAAAAGAAGTATTTGACTTAGAAAAATGGAGCCACCCATTGGTATTAAATGAAACATTAAAAATATGTAACGACCTAAAGCTTTCCGTAGGGCTTGTAGATGAGCTTAATGATATTGATACTATTGAAGATCTAAAGGGAACAGATTTGTAGGAATTAAAAATTAAGAATTAGGAATTAAGAATTAATTCAAACTCCAAAACTTTAAACATTAAACATCAAACTTTAAACTTCAAACTTAACTATTCTCTTAGATTTGAATTAATTTGCAAAGATTTACAAGAATGGCAGGTGCAGGATTATGAGTGACCATGAAATTCATACGCTTCCTAATGGGATTCGTCTGATACATAAAGAAATTACTACTACCAAACTTATACATTGCGGCTTCATTATGGACATAGGCAGCCGTGATGAAGACCAGGATAATCAGGGCATAGCTCATTTTTGGGAGCATATGGCTTTTAAGGGGACCAAGAAAAGGAAGGCTTTTCACATCATCAACAGGCTGGAGTCAATAGGTGGGGACTTGAATGCCTACACCACCAAGGAAAAGATAACTTTTTATGCGACTGTCCTGGATAAATATTTTGATAAGGCATTTGAATTGCTTTCAGATATTACCTTTCATTCTTCATTCCCCGAGCGACAGATAGAGAAAGAGCGGCAGGTGATACTGGAGGAGATGTCCATGTATTATGATGCCCCCGACGATGCTATCCAGGATGAATTCGACCAACTGGTATTTGATGATCATCCCCTTGGTATGAATATCCTTGGTACCGCTAAATCATTAAAGTCTTTTCATCGCCGGGATTTTGAAAAATTTATTAATGAGAATATAAGTACAGAGCGGCTGGTTTTCTGTTCGGTTGGAAATATTCCTTTTAAAAAAGTACTGAAGCTGGCAGAAAAGAATCTTGGTAATATTCCCTACCACTCTTCCGACCGCTCAAGGATTCCTTTTAAGGGTTATAAACCTCAGCATCGTGAGGTAAAAAGACAGATATCCCAGGCACATTGTGCTATAGGCCGGGATGCATATTCTTTTGATGATGAAAAAAGATTGCCATTTTTTATGCTGTGCAATATTCTCGGAGGCCCAGGAATGAATAGCCGTTTAAATCTTGCCCTTCGGGAAAAGCATGGATATGTATATAATATTGATGCCTCCTTTTCTTCTTATTCCGATACAGGACTATTTGCCATTTATTTTGCCACCGAGCTTAAGCAGCTAAAGCGGAGCCTTAATCTTATAAAAAAAGAGTTAAGGTTACTTAAAGAAAAACCTCTTGGCATAAGGCAGCTCCATACTGCCAAAGAACAGCTGATGGGGCAACTTGCAATGTCAGAAGAGAATAACCTCAGCCTTATGCTTATGATGGGAAAAAGCATATTAGATAGAAATAAAATAGATACCCTTGATGAAATATTTGAACGGATCCGGCGTGTAACTTCCAGAGAATTATTAGATATTGCACAGGAGATGTTCGATGAGGAACAGCTAAGTCTTTTAACCTATATACCTGAAAAATAATGGAATTTATTCCTGAAGATATACAACAATATGCTGAGGACCATACCTCGCCGGAGTCACCGGTGCTAAAGAAGTTAAACAGGGAAACCAATAGCAAAATATTGATGCCGCGTATGCTGAGCGGCCACTTACAGGGACGTATCCTCTCCATGTTTTCTAATATGATAAGGCCAAAAAATGTCCTTGAGATTGGCACTTATACAGGATACTCAGCTATTTGTCTTGCCGAAGGACTTGCAGAGGGAGGGAAGATCACTACTATTGATAAAAATGAAGAGCTGGAGGATATGGTCCGGCTTTATTTTGAAGAGGCAGGAATAACAGAGAAGGTTGATTTTATTATTGGTAATGCTTTGGATGTTATTGCCAACCTAAAGCAAATGTTTGATCTCGTATTTATTGATGCCGATAAGATAAATTATTCCAATTATTACGATCTGGTAATTGAGAAGGTGCCCCAAGGTGGCTATATTATTGCAGATAATGTTTTGTGGAGTGGTAAAGTGGTGGAAGAAGGTAAAAGAGATAAGGATACTAAAGCATTAATCGAATTTAACACCAGGGTGCATCAAGATGGGCGAGTGGAGAATGTATTATTTCCTGTGCGTGATGGTTTAATGATATTAAGAAAATTATGAGAATAATCCTGACACTGCTATTGCTGTTTTCAGTAAGCGCTTTTGCACAAAAAGTACCGTCTAAAATAGAATTTGCGGGTTTAAAGCTTCACCTTTCTGATAAGCTGCGCGATGACCTTCAGAAAGAGGTGGATATGCTTACTGTAAGCCCCAAGTATTTTCAGATAAAAGTAGACCGTGCTAAAATTTACTTCCCGATCATAGAACAAATATTTGCTGAGGAAGAATTGCCGGATGATTTTAAATACCTCGTACTGCAGGAAAGTGCTTTAATCCCTGACGCTGTTTCAGTTTCCAATGCTGTTGGGTACTGGCAATTTAAGGATTTTACTGCCATGGAAATGGGAATGCGTATCGACAGGCAGGTGGATGAGCGTATGCATATAGTAGCTTCCACCTATGGGGCGGCACGTTACATGAAAAAAAATAACTCGTTCTTCGATAACTGGCTATATGCACTTCAGGCTTACCAGATGGGTGCGGGGGGAGCATTAAAGGTTGTTGATGATAAATATTATGGTGCAAAAAGCATGGACCTGGATCATAATACCTATTGGTATGTAAAGAAATTCCTGGCACATAAAATTGCTTTCGAATCTGCTGTGGAAGGGAATGGCACACCGATATTAAGCATCTATGAAAATGGTTCTAATAAATCTCTTGAAGAAATAGCAGAGGAAACATCAGCTGACTATGATCAACTGCTGGCCTATAATATGTGGTTGAAAGCCAAAAGGATCCCTGATGATAAGGAGTATCCTGTTGTGCTGCCTGTAGGAGGATATAAGACTGCACAACCTGTAAATGTGAATGTTGAAAAAACTGAACCTTCAGTTATCCCGCAAAAAGTAATTATAGCAGAAGAAAATAAATATCCGGTATTTGATACCCGGAAGCTTTTATTTAGCAGGGAAGAAGTAATGACCATCAACGGTATTCAGGGAATGGTAGGAAAGAATGAAAATACGCTTATTGATCTTGCTGTAAGAGCAGATATGAGCCTTAGCAAATTTATGCGTATAAATGATCTGGATATTAAAGATCAGCCACAGGAGGGCCAGGTTTATTATCTAAAGAGAAAAAAGGCCAAAGCTGCAACCTATTATCATATTGTTAAAGAAGGAGAGAGCCTTTGGGAAATCTCTCAGCGTTATGGTGTGAGGCTGAATAAGCTCCTGCTAAAAAACAGGCTATATGAAAGGAGTGATATTAAACCAGGTTTGGTACTGTGGTTAAGGCATGTAAGGCCGGAATCTGTTCCTGCAGAATATAAAGAAATAAAGGAAGATGTAAATAAACCTACAGATAAAATTATAATGGCAGAACCGAAAGCGGAAGAAAAGGAAATTAATAAAACTGCTTCCGTTAAAAAAGAACCTGCTATCGAATTATCAGAAAAGGAGCCTGTCTCGGAACAACCGGAAAAGGTTACTAAAGAACCAGCAGCTTCAATTGAAGCGGTTTCTGAAGCAAATGAATCATCAGAGGCTGTTAAAGTAGATTCAACAGTCGAAGTGAATATTTTGGCTAAAGACGAGATAGAAACTGAAATAGAAGAAACACAAGTACCTGTTGAAGATATCGTTAAAAAAGATTCAACCATCTTAAAGGAAGAAGCTCTTTATAAACCAGTTAATACTGCAGCTGTTAAAAATGAAGTTTCAGCTGTTGAAAAAGATGTAGATGAAGGTCCAGAAAATTTTGTAAGTCATGTTATTGAGCCCGGGGAAACATTTTATTCCATATCTAAAAAATATCAAGTGGAAGTGGTGGATGTTTTGACATGGAATAACCTTAGTATTAATGATAAACTGACAATCGGGCAGGAAATTAAAATACTTCAGAAAAAACCTGTTGATGATAAGCAGGAAGTATTAAATTTACAGTCCGGCACTTCTAAACAGGAAGATTATCATCAGGTAAGAGATGGTGAAACGCTCTATCAGATAGCCAGAAAATATCAGGTTACAATCCAGCAGCTAATGGAATGGAACGAAAAAAAGGATTATTCCTTATCCGCAGGAGAAAAGCTGATTATTAAAAAATAACATAAGTAAGGAAAAATATCATTAAATTAATTAAAGCAAGATATTCATATTTCCACTATTGTCAATAAGTTGATTATTTATAATTTTAGGGGAGAATAGCGTATAATTGCAGGATAGAGGTTTAAGTATGTCACACGAAAACGGACAAATAGATTTGGTAATGCTAGTTGACGATAACGATACTGATAATTTCATCAGTAAGCGTATCATTGAGATAACACGTTTCGCAAAACGTGTCGAGGTGAAAAATTCTGGTAAAAGTGCATTGGACTATTTACGAGAAAATGAAAATAATGAAGATGAGCTGCCAAATCTTATATTCCTTGACATCAATATGCCAATTGTAGATGGATTTGTTTTCCTTTATGAATTTGAAAAATTTAATGAGAAGATAAGGGATAAATGTAAGGTCATAATTTTATCCAGCTCCGATAATAAGAGAGATATTGATAAAATCGTTAATAATAATCACGTTATAAAATTTATAACAAAACCCCTTACCGAATCTGCGCTTGAAGAAGTTAAGATAAATAATTTATAAATTTTCTTTTTTATCGGATTAGCGTTATATCTTTCGCATAATTAAATAAATTATGAAAATGCGAAAGTTAATATATCTTTTTCTACTGTTATCAACTACAGTTACATACGCCCAGGAGCAGGATACTTCATGGGTCAGAGGCGGCAATGCAGCCTTATATTTTCAACAGGTAGGGCTGAAAAATTGGGCCGGAGGTGGTGAAAACGCCCTATCCTATGGATCAAACCTTACTTTATTCGCCAATTATATTACAGAAGAACATACCTGGACCAATAGCTTTGAAGGAGGTTATGGGTTATTAAAAAGAGAAGGTTCTGAGATTCGAAAAAACACGGATTTCTTTGTTCTGCAATCAAATTATGGCAGGTTTTTCAGTGAAAATTGGCAATTTTCAGGAATGCTTGATCTTCGCTCTCAATTTGCACCTGGTTACTTGTATAAAAGATCACAGGTAACAAACGAAGAGCAGAGTGTTTTAATTTCCGACCTGTTTGCTCCGGGTTATCTCCAAGCAACGATCGGAATTACATACCGCCCAAATAATAAATTTAATATTACCTTTTCTCCACTCGCAAATAAGTTAATATTTGTCCTTAATGATTCATTATCCAATGCAGGTGCCTATGGTGTGCAGCCGGGAGAAAAAATGGAGCACCAGATAGGGGCAAGTTTACTGGCCAATTGGGAAAGGGAGATAATGGAAAATGTTTTTATGAAAACAAATCTCCTGCTCTTTGGCGACTACAGTCAGCTAAGGCATATTGATATATTTTATGACCTCTTTCTTGATATGAAAATCAACAAATGGCTAACCGCTAATGTGGGTTTACAGATGATTTATGACCATGAGATAAAAATTGAAGATGAGGATGGAAATGTTGGCCCCAGAACTCAGTTGCGAAATGTAATAAATGTAGGGGTTGGATATAGATTTGGAGATAAACTAACTAAAAATTAAAATTCAGGATCTAATCCTAGTTTGTCTTTTAAAGTTTTTAAAACCGGTTTTAGCTCCTGCAGATACTCAAACTTCTCTCTGTTAGTGTATAGCATGCGACCTTCTTCCTGCTGCTTTACCTTTGTATTAAGCTTAATATCACCATTATCAACTGTTTTGCGTATATGGTGCATAAGATCGGTACGCAGCTTGTTGATTATATCTTCCTGAAGCTTATTCAAAAGAGAAATTTCAATGCAGTTGTCAACAACCTCTAGAGGCTGTTGCAGTGCATTATATTCTGAATCTTTACCCTCTGCTTTTTTAGCTGCCGCAAATGATTCCCATGCTCTGATGAGATCATCTTTTGAATAGATAGTTGCACCATATTCAACCTTTTCCTCTTCAACTTCCTGTGGTTTTTCTTCTGTTATTTCTCCTGGTTTAGGAATGCGGATTGTAGAAGAGGGGCGTGCTTTATTTATAGCTTTAGGGGTTGCCGGAGCTTTTTTGATCTCAGGTTTTAACTCACCATTGCTCTTACTATCGTCTGATATCGTTTGATTATTACTGCCGTTTATTGGCTGCTCCTGAACGGTCTTTAGCTTATCACTTTTTTTTTTACCTCACCATTACCGGTAGAGGCTAACTTTATAGCATTATTAAGATGAGCGATTTTTAGCAGGCATACCTCAACATGTAAACGCTGGTTTTTGCTGTTCTTATAAGAAAGATCACACTGGCTCAGGAGGTTAAGAGCTGATAACAAAAATGCAGGAGATGATGCAGCACTTTGCTTTAGATATCTTTCCCTGATATTACCGGGCACCTCCATGAGCTCTACTGTAGCTTTATCCTGACAAACCAATAAATTCCTGCAGTGTTCCGCCAGTCCATTAATAAATAAATGTCCGTCAAAACCTTCTTTAAGGATCTCATTAAAAGTTAAAAGCGCCTGGGCTTGGTTTTCCTGTAATAGCTGATCAGTGATTTTAAAGTAATAATCATAATCCAGGATGTGCAGGTTGTCTATGGTCGACTGATAGGTAACACTCCTATCTGAAGAGAAAGTAACAATCAGGTCAAATATGGATAATGCATCTCTTAAAGCGCCATCTGCTTTTTGAGCAATAAGATGTAAGGCTTCCTCTTCTGTTTTAATATTCTCACGTTCAGCGATCTTTCGCAGGTGATCGACCATATCGCTGATCTGTATCCTGTTGAAATCATAGATCTGGCAACGTGAAAGTATTGTAGGTATTACTTTATGTTTTTCAGTAGTAGCAAGAATAAAAATAGCATATGATGGTGGCTCTTCAAGGGTTTTCAAAAAGGCATTGAAAGCCTGATTTGAAAGCATATGAACCTCATCAATGATATAGACCTTATACTTACCGTGCTGAGGTGGATAGCGAACCTGATCAATAAGATTCCTGATATCTTCTACAGAGTTGTTGGAGGCGGCATCAAGCTCGAAAATATTCATTGCTCCCGCTTCTGCACCTTCATCCAATCCATTGATAAGCCTGGATACAATACGTGCACAGGTAGTCTTTCCAACTCCCCGGGGACCACAAAAAAGCAGGGCCTGAGCCAGCTGCTCATTGTCTATTGCGTTCTTAAGTGTAGTGGTAATATGCTCCTGTCCCACCACCTGATCAAATCCCTGCGGCCTGTATTTCCTCGCTGATACAACAAACTTCTCCATCATTGCAAATTAACTCTCTTTAGGTCGAAATGGCAAGAATTTTAGATATAAGATTTTAGATATGAGATATGAGAAATTAGAAATTTATAAATCGTAATACGCAAATCGTATTCACAAATTTGCTCAGTTATCAGAAATCACTGAATACTGATTTTCGGCATTTAAATTCGGGAGCTCCAGGTTTACAGTTGTGCCTTCTGCCAGTTCAGATTCCAGGGAGACATTGCCTCGGAGTTTATCAACGGTTTCTTTTACGATATACAGCCCTAATCCAGAACCGGCGTTATCTTCGGTGGCACGATAGAACATTTTAAATATATTTTTCAGGTGCTTTTTATCAATCCCGATACCATTATCCTGAACCCTCACTCTTGCGGTAACATCATTTACGGCAACATTAATTTTAATTATCGGATCATGACCATTGCTGTAGCGAATGGCATTAGAGATAAGATTATTGAAAATAACTTTAAGACGTTTTTTATCTGAATGAAAACCATGCGTCTGGTCAATCTTTACTTCCTTATGAATGGTTTTCTTTTCCTGGTAATACTTAAGCTCGTCAAAGATCTCATTAATGATATCCTCAAAAAAAATCGGCTCCTGTGATACTTCAAGACGTGAATTTCGCGAGAGGTCCAGAATATCTTTTATAAAGGCATCCTGTTTTTCTGCACTATTCTCAATCATGCTGATATACTTTTTCATCATCGCCAGGCTTTTTTCCTGTTTTGCGAGATTTGCAAGGCCTAAAACTGATGCAATAGGGGCTCTTAAGTCATGAGAAACGCTGTATACAAAATTATCCAGCTCCGCATTCGCTTTTCTGAGTTTTATATTAGAAACCTTCATCTTTTCTTCCGTAGCCCTTCGAATGGAGATCTCTTCCTTCAATTCCTTGGTTCTGCGCTGTACGTTTTCTTCCAGCTTTTCATTGAATTCCCGAATGGCAATTTCTGCCTCTGTACGTTCTCTAACTGTTGTATTTAATACTATTGCCATCATACTGGTAATACCAAGGAATATTTGGAGGATAAGGAGTGAATTTTTCTCATTATCCAGCACAAAAGGTCCTTGACCCTGAATGGTGAAATGAATGGCAATAATACTTACCGTCAACACTCCCAACATGGTAAGAAAGGAATTTGACCTGAAGGCCAGCCATAACAGGAATGGCATCACAAGAAAAGGGAAAGCTTTTATAATAGTTGTGGCAATAGATTCAATAGTTAAAGTGGAAAGGGCAGCGGCTAAAAGAATGACAAAGATGATGGTTTCAATAATGTAGTATTTATTGACCTTTAAATTAAAAGAACGGTTGAAGCAGATAAGTAAGGGTGTAAATATTAATATACCGGCCCAATTTGCTGAAAAGTAGGTGGTCATCACTTCCAGGAATGAAGCTTCGGTAAGAATGTTATTGCTGACCATTAAAACAGAGGAGATAGAAGCTCCTGTTAGGGTAATTAACAGTGTAATTACAAAAAACAGGAATAGGTGCTGGGTTTTTAGAAAAGGATCCCGACGCTTTATTAGTTTTATAATGAGGAAATAACTTAGCACAGCTTCAAATGTATGAATAGCCATGAAAAGCAGGAGCAATGAAATAACGGTGGCATTAAGAGTGATATCGTAATGGTAGAGCAATGAAACACCTGCGAGTAACGATCCTATGGCGATTGCCGGCCAAACACTCTTGCCGTAGATGAGCAATAATGCCAGGGCAAGACCTGACGCAGGCCATAATACAACAGCTTTGGAGTCAGGGAAAGTTAATAACAAACCTGCCTGAACTGACACTATATATAGTGTAGCTACTAAAACAATCCTAAAATCCTGATTGCTTTTGATTGATTTTAAAGATATCGCCTTCATAATTTATAGCAGCCAACTATAGAACAAGGGCATACAAGTTACTGATAATTAATGAAATTCCTAACTAAAAGTTAAGTTTTAATCCGTTAGTCAGGCTATAAACAACAGGATTGATATTTATAATTGGGTCGGATTCATAAAGTAAAATAAAGTTAGTAGTAAAGGCGAGCTTACCTGTGATCTGTGCGGAAATCTGTAGATCTCCACTGATCCGGCTTCTGAAAATATCGGATTCATCGTCATAACCTCCCTGATAATAAGAGGTGATGTTGATCTTAAAATTTTCCGAAGGTTGTATATCCCCGCTTAAATAGTTTGTATTTTTCCAGATCTGTTTGTCGACTATATTCTCAGTGCCAAAAGGTTGCCAATGCTCTATTTCATTCATTATTCCTATTCCTGCAAATAAAGAGCCTTTTGAGCCATCCAGGATCTTAAGCTTTAATCCTCCGCCAAGCAGATAGCGGAAAGGCATTCTTCTTCCGTCGTCATACTGCAGCTGAGAGAACAGTTCATATGAAAGTTTTCGTTTTCTTAAAAAATTGGTGCGCCCATGGATATAGCCGGTACTTATAAGCGGGCCATTGGTGATCTTAAAGTAGTTGAGCTTGTTAAGAAGGATATAAGCATGTTTAGCGGAAAGATAGGAGAGGTCAATATTTGCTTCAAGCCCGCGGTAAATTATATCCTCTTCAGGCGTTGCGCTGCGGTTGTTGATATTAAAATCTGCACCGATATTTCCTTTAAAAACACCAGCTGTATCCACATCCAGCCCTGCTTTTTCTATTTTTAGGATCTGTCCCTTAAGTGTAAAGGGGAAAATAAATAAAAATAAAATTAACGGCTTAAATGATGTTATTTGATTGTTTTTATACATGTTATGCAAATATGTTTTTTATAGAACTATTTGTCCATTAATTTTGTAGTTAATATAGCAACACGTACATGGGGTTGCCCGGTTTTGACGGTAAGCGTTGTCGTACGTTAGCATGCAGGCTCATAGGGTGAGAGCCTTGAAAGATAGTCCTAAACCATACTTGGCGAAACTAATTACGCCATGGCAGCCTAATCAAAACCAAGTTTTGATTAACAGGCATAATCGGTAACCTGCTAACAGGTACCGGGCCACATCTCACCAGCCTTTGTTTTGTCGGGCTGGATCCGAGGTGTCGATAAGACAAAACTAGTGCGGGCAGAGTTGCGATGTCTGTGCGAAACTTAGCAACTAAGGTATTAGCTGGGCTGTTGTCTGCCAGGCTATACCCGACAATCCGAAGACAAATAAGCATGTAGAAGACGTGTCGGTCTCCTTATCCGGACGCGGGTTCGATTCCCGCCAACTCCACAATAAAGCCTTCTGATTAAGTTCAGGGGGCTTTTTTTATTCGCAGGGGGTACACCAAGGGGTACACATCTTAATTTTATCTGTTTTAAAAAAAATCAAATAAAATTATCCTCTCAATAGAAAAATTATATATCAAATATATCAATATGTGATATTATCTTCTATTAACATCGCCAAATCTATATAATCATTTTTCGCATATTTTAAATTATTTAACTATTTTTCATAAATTATAATTAATTTTATACCATCTTTATCAAGCGTATTTCACATTCAGCAATGAATCATAATCATATTTCACAAAAAATAACAGTTTTTCACGGGCGCTCTGCCCCAGAAGAAGGCACATTGGTAGGTTATGGTGCTATCATTGAAAAATATAAGCTTAATGTGCCCTTGCCGGAAACATTAACAATGATAAGTTATAAAAACCGTCAATATATTGAGAGTCATTGGAGAGTATTAACTCCACGGCATGTGCCTGAGGATACTTTATATAAGCATCTTGTATTCGCATTAAAATATGAAGGAATCAATTTGCTGGTTCTCAAAAAACTTTATCAGTCAATACCCAAACCAGAGGCAGTTAAATTATTCCAGGAGGAGCTTACAGGTAAATATAGCAGGAGGTTATGGTTCCTATATGAATGGTTATTAGATAAAAATTTGTCGCTACCAGACCTGAACCAGGGAAATTATGTAGAACTTGTTGATGAAAAGCTTCAGTATGGAATTTCTCCGGGAGTTAAATCAGCTCGGCATCGTATAACTAATAACCTTCCTGGAACATTCGAATTTTGCCCCATGATATCGGTCAGCACAAGACTGGAAGAGTTTATAAATTCAAAACTTTCACAAAAAAATAATTCGTATTTGCAGGGTATCAGGAAAGAGCTTATACAAAGAACATCAGCCTTTTTGTTACTCAAGGATTCAAGGGCGTCGTTTACTATTGAGGGTGAAAGCCCGAAAAGCAAAAGAGCAATGAGATGGGGTCAAGCCATAGGTCAGGCGGGCATGAAAGAGCTATCACATAACGAGCTATATCGGCTTCAGCAAATAGTTATTGAAAATTCTCGCTTTCTGGAGCTGGGCTATAGAAGTAAAGGAGGTTTCGTAGGGGAACATGAGAGAGAGACCGGACAGCCAATACCTGATCATATTTCTGCTAAACCTGAGGACTTACCTGTTTTAATGGATGGTTTTTTGGCTACAAATAATTTATTAATGAAAAATCAGATAGATCCAGTAATTGCTGCCACTATAATTGCTTTTGGATTTATTTATATACATCCTTTTGAGGATGGTAATGGCCGAATCCATCGTTACCTTATACATCATGCACTGGCAAAAAAGAAGTTTACTTCTCAGGGTATTATATTTCCAGTTTCAGCTTCTATCCTTGATCATATTAATGATTACCGGGAAGTACTTGAATCTGTTTCTCTGCCTTTGCTAAATTTTATTGAATGGAGAGAAACAAAAGATCATAATTTAGAGGTGTTAAATGACACGGTAGATCTTTATAGATATTTTGATGCCACAAAACATGCAGAATTTCTGTATCAGTGTGTCCAGGATACAATAGAAAATATTATTCCACAGGAAGTGGTTTACCTGAAAAAATACGATGCTTTTAAGCAATACCTGGACGAAGAATTTGAAATGCCGGACAAAACCGTTGCTTTGCTTGTAAGGTTTCTTGAGCAGAATAATGGGAGCCTATCTGGTCGGGCTAGACAAAAAGAATTCACCGTTCTTAGCGGTAATGATGCACAAAAGATCGAAGAAACTTTTGATAAAATCTTTAATGATTAAAATTAATCTAAAATTCTAAAGCCAGAAGCAAAAAAGGAATTAACATAAAAAACCATAGTTCAATGAGTTATAAATATTTGGGTTCGAGTACATCAAAGGAATCAGAACCTAACAAAACATTCGGTTACTGATTCGGTTACCAGATATATTTAATGGGATTATATACTCTGATAATCAAATAGTTATAATTTAGGTTCGATTCCCGCCACTCCACACCAAAGCCTTCTGATTAATTTCAGAGGGCTTTTTTTATTCCATAATTTAGCGTGTTTTGTGAAGAAATGAATTAAGCTTCCAGTTATGACATAAAAGGGATGCACCCGCAGAGGCTTTTCAATAGCATTAGCAGCCTATTTTAAGTTAATTAATTATACTTTCAGAGAAAATAAATAAATTAAGTATAATTATATCAGAACCATGAATAACCACTCATTATCAAACCTCATCCTGCGAATTACCCTCGGAATCAGCTTCTTTTTCCATGGTGTTAACCGCATAGTAAATGGCGTCGCTAATTTCAGTTCAGGAATGGTTGATAAATTCCAGGATAGTTTTTTACCTGAATGGACTGTAAGTGCTTTTTCTTACGGATTGCCCTTTGCTGAGCTATTATTGGGATTACTCTTACTGATTGGATTTAAATTAAAAGAGGTGCTTTTAGCTTCCTTTATTCTAATGGCATTTCTTATAGCAGGTGTCTGTATAATTGGCCAATGGGGAGCTTTAAGCATTCAGTTTTTACATGTTCTTTTAATATATCTTCTTGTAAAAAATTTACCTGCCAAAGATGTTGAATAGATAATAAAATAGTCATCCTTTATCTGAATAAACTATCTTTTGTGCGGTGATAGCATTAATGAAATTTTCTTGAAGAGTTAGACGCAAGAAAAAGTTGTACATAGCATTGATTAATTAGGTATTAAGAAAAACTTTACAATAGTACCTTGCGTAGTTAAACATAATCAAAAGATTTACTTCATGAAGAACAATTGGCTGTTAACAATTATCAAAGGTGAAATTGGCATGTGGGTTTCTTTGGGTTTAGTTGCATTAATTATTTACCTGATTACGTTGCTCGTTTGATTTTAAGGGAATATAGTTATTAAAATTATTTAATCTAAATAAAAAAATCACATACTGTTGTTGGTGGTTTCACCAACAACCAGTTGACTAATGAAAAAAAGATTAAATTTTTTTCATGTTCTGATAAACTGTTCATTAGAATTTTAGTTTATAAAAAAATACTTCAAATAATTGTTGCAAACGATTGCAGAAAGTATTTACTTTTGAAGATAATTTTATACTGTAGTAATATCCTCTTAAATAAAAAGCTTATGGAAGGTTCTAAATATGAGATTTACAGAGATGATAGTTTCTTAAATCGTTTTCGACTTATTTCTTCACAAGGAGAGGTGCTTCTTATAAGTGAACCTTTTAGGATAAAAGACATCCGGGAGGAGGATATATCCTATTGTCAGAGTAGCTGCGCTGAGCCCTCCAATTTTATTAAAAGAGATTCTTCAAGAGGTAAATATTATTTTGTCTTAATGTCCTCTGATAAAAAAGTTGTTGGCATAAGCCCTATCTACAGTTCAAAAACAATGAGAGACAATGCTATGGCTACCTGTCAGCAGGAAGGTGTTGCCGGATGTATTGAGAGAGCAGTGGCTTATCCGATTTTTTAGCGCAGTACGAATTTTACGGAGGATAATGAAGTCATCTGGTCACGCTATCATATGCATCAACGGGCGCTTTGAGAGACTCTGATAGAAGCCAATAGAATAAAACTCTTCACCCCAATTGGTGGTGTTTTCACCAACAACTACTCCCCCGGGGCGTACAGCCGTATTAAAATCCCGTCATACGATTTGATGGAATAGTATAAATAAAATTTATTTATACTCCCTGATACAATTTATTAATATTAGCTGGTTAATCCCATGATTTTTAAAAGTTAAGGTACTGTCTTTCTTATTATTGTCGTCAACATTATCGCATTAGTGGTTGTTGGTGAAAAAACAACAGCGGAAGAAGCTATAACAGCTATGAAAACACTTTATCTTGTAAGACATGCCAAATCCAGCTGGAAGGACTCTTCGTTAGATGATGAGGATCGCCCCCTTAATAAAAGAGGTAAACGTGATGCCCCGAAAATGGGGGAGAGGCTGGCAAAAAGGAATGTCTTTCCTGATCTTATGATAACAAGTCCGGCGGTAAGGGCCCGGACTACCTGTGAGGTGATCGCAGATGTACTGGAGTATCCGGAAGGGGAGATTGAAGAAAACGAGGATGTTTATCTTGCAAGCGAAGGTGAGCTCCTTTCTTTAGTACAGAGATGTGATAATTTATGGAATACCGTAATGATTTTTGGCCATAATCCCGGCTTTACAGAGTTTGCAAATAGTCTTGCCGATGAGGATATCGATAACATCCCTACCTGTGGGGTCTTTGCCTGTACCTTTGATGTGGATGACTGGAGTGAGGTTGATTTCGGTAAAGGGGAAATGATCCTGTTCGATTACCCAAAGAAGGAATTTAAACCGCTATAGGCATTTCACCAAAGTAAATTATCTTCAGTAGAAAGTAAAAAATATTTTTATAATGTAACCGGTACCGGCGGCCTCAGGTCTTTTTTCAAAATACCTATTTCCTTAAATCGATAGCCAAAAAAGATCTTAATATTCCCTGTCTCCACATCTATATCAAGATGCTCTGTCAACAGGTTTGATTGTTGGCTTACTACGGTCAATCCCCCAAACCATGTAGGGGTGTTATACCCTAAGGCAGCTCTCATATTAAGCACCGGCGCTATTTGCGTTTTGCTCCTTTCCAGTTCATCTTCCCTGTATTTTGACCATAATAGGGCGGGGCCGCCTGCCAGTGAAAGATTTACATAAAAGTAATTTTTAATAAAGCTGTGTGTATAACCCCCCAATGCCCCTAAAGACGAGAGCCTGGAGTGTTCAAAATCTTCGATCCTAAACATTGCCTGGCTTTCACCGGGTATCAGTGAAGTGTCGGCAATAATTTGTTGATTTTGAAAGTTTACACCCACCAATAATGACCCGCCACTTTTTCTCTGCCTGTCAGCAATATTATATGCGGAACGGTAGGAGAATCTTTCATGGTTTACCAGGTAAAAAGCATGCAAGAGGACCTGGTTAATCGAAAGGTCAGGTCTTTGAGGGTAGGGCCCATCACTATCCCAGTTTTTATTATGCTCACGGGGATTACTCAGGTAAAAACCTTCATATTGCTGAATGGCTATATCAGCACCCCATTTTTCAGCATAGATATTACTTTGTATATCGAAAATTTCTGTTTCACCATAGATATTAAGGTTTTCTCCGCTTTTCGGTAGCTTAAAGGATGTTTCTATTCCAAGATTAAAAATATATATCCCTAATCCGAAATAGGTGTTTCCATTTGGCTTATAGGTTACTCCTATATTATTATTCCTGCTGCTAATATCCATCTTTAGGTTTCGGATGGTATAAATAGGCTTTATATAAAATTTGTCTGGAAAAGATTCAATATACCTGTTGCGAATAGAATCTTCGGGTGAAAAAGAAAAGGCAGTATGGGTAAAGCATACTGCCAGTATTATCATTACAAAAGCTTTAGCCTTCATTTAAAGAATATATTCGCTTAGGTCCTTATTCTTCACCAGGTTTGCCAGCGTTTCTTTTACTGTTTCCCTGTTGATCACCAGCTTGGAATTAGCACTGATCTTATCAGGAACATCAAAAAGCATTTCATTGAGCAGCTGGCTCATCACCGTATGCAGGCGACGGGCTCCGATGTTTTCTATCTCAGTGTTTATTTTAAATGCAGTCTCTGCAATTTCATCAAGCGCATCATCCTGGAAAGTAAGCTCTACTTCTTCAGCTTTTAAAAGTGCCGAGTATTGCTTTGTCAGCGCGTTTTTTGGTTCTTTTAAAATATGGTAGAAGTCATCTTTTGTAAGATTATCCAGCTCCACGCGAATTGGGAAACGTCCCTGCAGCTCAGGGATAAGATCAGAAGGTTTTGCAATATGAAAAGCTCCTGCAGCAATGAATAAAACATGGTCTGTCTGTATGGTGCCATACTTTGTAGCTACCGAACTTCCTTCCACAATAGGGAGCAGGTCACGCTGTACCCCTTCACGGCTTACGTCAGGTCCGCCGCTACCGCCTTTTTTTGCACCTCCGGCCACTTTATCAATTTCATCAATAAAGATGATCCCGGTATTTTGTGCTTTATTGATTGCCAGCTCTTTAACTTCATCCATATCAATCAACTTGGCTGATTCTTCTTCAAGTAAAAGTTTTCTTGCTTCTGCAATAGTAACTTTTCTCTTTTTGCTTTTCTTGGGAAGCATTCCGCTTAGCATCTCCTGGAGGTTCATCATGCTCACCTCATCCATCATGCCACCGCCGACCATACTCACACCGCCGGCATTTGGCTGCTTCACGTCAATCTCTATCTTGCGGTCTTCCAGCTCCTTATTTCTTATTTTTTCACGGAAACGCTCACGGGTCCTTTCATTTAGCTCCTCGTCTGTCTCAGGAGCAGCCTGGCTTTCTCCCGGTATAGTTGAAGAAACCTTCTGGTTCATAGGCTTTTTTAAAGGAGGGATCAGGGCATCTAAAATTATCTCTTCTACAATCTCAGCAGCTTTTTCCTTAACCTCTTCCTGCTTCTGGGCTTTCACAAGGTTTACCGATTGCTCCACAAGATCACGTACCATACTTTCCACGTCGCGGCCTACATAACCTACTTCCGTAAATTTTGATGCTTCCACTTTCGTAAAAGGGGCATTGGCAATTTTTGCAAGACGACGGGCAATTTCAGTCTTACCCACACCTGTAGCACCTATCATTAAAATATTGCTGGGGACAATCTCATTCTGAATGTCATCTTTCACATTCAGCCGGCGCCATCTGTTCCGTAAGGCAATAGCTACATTACGTTTGGCATCTTTTTGTCCAATTATATATTTATCAAGCTCCTCAACGATCTGCCGGGGAGTAAGGTATTCTTTTTGATCAAGCATAAAATATCTCTGTAATTATCCAAAAATTCTATTCATATTCATGTTCAGTGAAAGCATATGAGCAGCGCCGGCAATATGATAGGCACCGCGTCCATAACCAAACTGGAACGTATTTGTCTGCCACTTAAAGCCGTAACTAAATCCTGCTCCACCAGACAACTGTTGTAATTTTAACTCCTGTCGTACTAAATGGTTATAGCCTGCGAAAATACTTATACTGCGTGATAATACAAGCTCTGTACCAATCACAATATGCGCCATTACTTCCTTAAAATTACTGGTGGAAATTTCATCACTTAACAGGTCATAGTTAAATAAATGATGTCCTGTCATGGAGAACCTGAAGGGCATATGTTCAGGTTTAAATGTAACACCTATACGTGCATCCCAGGGTAAATGGCTGTCGCTGGTGGAGGTAAAATCATTTATTAAAAAACCAACATTATGTATGCTGGCGCCAACCGAAAGATCTTTTTCCGGGTGTTTAAAAATTCCGCCTAATGTAAATGATAATGCATTCGACTGAAAGGCGGCAATGCCGGAATTAATAAAACTGATATTCACGCCATATCGAAAGTTATTATATCCCATGGAATAGCCTATTGTCACAGCAGTTTGTGCAGAGCTAAAAGTACCTGTCGGATTACCTGCAGGATCAAATCCATGCATCTCGCCTGTTGTAAAATGCCTTATTCCACCACTTAACAAACCTCCTGCCGGAATTTTATAATGATAAAAAACCGAAGCCATATGGTAGGCCCGGGAATATGCGAGATAATTAAATCCGGCATAATTGTGAAGGGAATCTGCTGATAAAGCAGGGTTATTAATAAATGATCCCGGTTCAAGGCCTGTCCAGGAGGTATTTATCCCACCCATGGCCATTACAGAGGCATCCGGCGCTACATTTAAGAACTGATAAGTGCCGGTAACTTCCTGGGCCAGCAGGGCCGGTGATAAAAACATCAGCCCTACCTTCAGGATTATTATTAATGTTAATTTAGTCATGCAAAAGAAGTAAGCGCCTTGTTTTCTTCCAAACGGAATTTAATAGGATTTCTTACTTTTTCTTTTAATAATGCAATTTCCAGCACTTCATCCACGGTCTCCACATAATGCATATTCAGGCCTTTCAGATACTTATCATCGATTTCCGATATATCACGCTTGTTACGGCTGCAGAGTATGATATCCTTCATTCCGGCACGTCTGGCAGCAAGAATCTTTTCTTTTATACCTCCTACAGGAAGTACTTTACCACGAAGTGTGATCTCTCCAGTCATTGCCATCTTGTCCCTAACCTTGCGCTGGGTGTAAATTGAGGCCAGTGCAGTACACATGGTAATACCTGCTGACGGTCCGTCTTTAGGTACAGCGCCTGCAGGAACATGCACATGAAGATCATACTGATCAAAAATCCGATGATCTATATCAAGTCGCTCAGCCTGACTGCGCAGGTAACTTAAAGCAGCAACGGCCGATTCCTTCATTACATCACCTAACTGTCCGCTAAGGGTTAATTTTCCTTTTCCCTTGTTCAGACTGGCTTCAACAAATAAAATTTCACCGCCAACCTGTGTCCAGGCTAATCCGGTAACAACACCCGCAAGCTCATTGCTTTGATATTCTTCGCGGTCAAAAACTTCAACACCAAGGATATTGGATACATCTTCAGCAGTTACAGTCTTTTTATACTCCTCTTCCATAGCGACAGACTTGGCGATCTTTCGTATGACGGCGCCAATTTTCTGTTCCAGATTACGGACACCTGATTCACGGGTGTAATCGTCAATGATCTTTTTAAGAGCGCTTGCATGAAAAGAAACATCTTTAGCCTTCAGGCCATGTTCTTTCTTTTGTCTTGGAATGAGATGGTTCTTTGCAATTTCCACCTTCTCTTCCAGGGTATATCCATTGATCTCTATTACTTCCATACGGTCTCTAAGTGCAGGATGAATAGTGTCAAGCGTATTTGCCGTAGCTATAAATAATACTTTAGAGAGGTCGTAATCAACTTCTAGATAATTATCGTTAAAGCTACTGTTTTGCTCAGGATCCAATACCTCCAGCAAGGCAGAAGCAGGGTCGCCCCTGAAATTTGAGCTGACCTTATCAATTTCATCAAGGATAAAAACAGGGTTTGCACTCTCTGCTTTCTTTATGTTCTGTAGGATCTTTCCGGGCATAGCTCCAACATATGTCTTCCTGTGCCCACGGATCTCAGACTCATCGTTCACACCCCCTAATGACATCCTTACGTATTTTCTTTTCAGCGCTTTGGCAATCGATTTCCCTAAGGAGGTTTTTCCTACACCCGGAGGGCCATAAAGGCATAATATAGGGCCTTTCATATTTTGCTTAAGCTTCAGTACGGCAAGATATTCTATGATCCTTTCCTTCACCTTATCCAGGCCATAATGCTCCTTATCGAGGATCTTTCGGGCACGTTTCAGGTCAAAATGATCTTTAGTAAAATCCTCCCAGGGAAGGTCCAGTAAAAATTCAGCATAGTTCATTGCTACGGGATATTCCGCAGCTGCCGGATTCATGCGCATCAGTTTATCCAGCTCCTTATTGAAATGCCGGTAAACTTCCTTTGGCCATTTTTTCTTTTCTCCACGCATCCGCAGGCGCTCAACTTCCTGATCGGGGCCGTCGTAGCCCAATTCATCCTGCAAGATTTTCATTTGCTGGCGCAGGTAAAAATCGCGTTGTTGCTGGTCAATATCGGTATTTACCTTCTTCTGGATTTCCTGCTTTAGCTCCAGCATCTGGATCTCCTTCATCATATATTCCAGAAGGACCGTTGCACGCTCCATGCCATCTTCTATCTCAAGAAGCTTCTGCTTATCGGTGACCTCTACATTAAGGTTGCTCGACAGAAAATGAGTCAGGAAATTCGGGTTGTTAATATTCTTTAAAGCTGTCTGTGCCTCCTGAGGTATTTCAGGATTAAGCTTAAGCGTTTTTAGTGCAGCATCTTTCAGCGATTGAATAAGCGCCTTGGCTTCCTTTGTTGTTGCTTTTGAGAACTTATGGGAAAGTAGCTTATATTTTACGGTCAGGAACGGATCTTCCTGTGTATATTCGGTTATTTTAAAACGTCTTTTCCCCTGAATGATGATTGTGGTGTTCCCATCAGGTAAAACTAAGATTTTGATGATCCTGGCCAGCGTACCTATTTCATAAAGATCTTTCTTTTCAGGCTCCTCGATCTGGCTGTTTTTTTGAGCAACAACACCAATGAGCTTATTACCATTGTAAGCTTTCTTTACAAGCTTGATGGATTTTTGCCTGCCGACAGTAATAGGTATGACGACGCCGGGAAATAAAACAGTATTTTTTAAAGGTAATAGCGATAACTCCTCAGGCAGATCCTCCGGGTTTAATTCAGCTTCTTCATCCGGATTTATTAACTGGATAAGATCATCCGATTCGTTATTCATTATATCTGACAGAAAAAATTTATTTAGCATAACATAATATGTCAAAATGACATTAAAAATGAACTTTTATCAATAATATTGATTTAGCAGTATATTGGTCAAGAGGTATGCCAAAAATGTAGGTTTGATTTTTGTTGCTTTAATCGCATTTTTGCAAGAAATTAGTTTGGCCGGTTTTGTTGCCTCATATGAAGAAAATACTTCTATATTTTTTAATCTTTATCCTGACCCCTTCTGTACAGATATTGGCACAGGTAACAGAGACCAGATCGTTTGCTACAGATGAAGATATCACCCAGTATTCAGCTTATAAGCTGTTTAACTTTCCTAATGTAAATAATATTTACTACTATAAAAACGAAAAGCAGCTAAAAAATATTAAAAGGCTTGACCGAAATAAAGACTGGGAAAAGCTTTATCCTTTATTACGTGAGTATGTAGGGAATTTTGGGATAGCAAATTTTTTCCGTGATACTTACCTTTTATGGCGCCTTGCCAAATTGACAGAGATGTTTGGCGATAGTGAAGAGGCAAAGCTTATTTATAAGCTGGTGTTAAAACATCATCGTAATGATATAGATGTGCAATCAGTGGAGCTTTATTACGACTCCCTTACCCGTAATGATCAGGATTATTATGTGCCACTTGAATATTATTATGAACTGGTAGAATATCGCAAGGAGGTAGATACTTTACGCCCTCCAAGAAGTGTACTTCTTAATATGGGTACTCAGGTAAATTCCGAGAATTCAGATTATGGCCCTACACTTGATTCGGATGATAACCTCATGATATTTACATCAAAGCGCAACAGCCACCATATCGGCCTTGAGCCGGTTATCAATGAAGACCTTTTTTATACCCGCTATGATGATGGGATATGGACGAGTGCCGAGGAGCTGAAAACGTTAAATACACGGTACAAAGAAGGTTCAGCAAGCATCACCAAAGATGGAAAAACAATTTATTTCGCTCGCTGTAATTCACCGGAAGGCTATGGCGACTGTGATATATATAATTCAACACTTCTGCCTGATAGTACCTGGGGAAAGGTACAGAATTTAGGAGTTAATGTGAATAGTGTTTCGTGGGATTCACATCCGTCATTAAGCCATACTGAGGATACGCTGTATTTTGCCTCTGACAGGATAGGGGGTTTTGGGCTTACAGATATTTATTTTTCGGTTAAAGATGCCCGCGGTAACTGGACAAAGTCAAAGAATTTGGGGCCTATACTGAATACAAGGGGATCTGAGGTTTCTCCTTTTTATCATCATGTGCATGATGTGCTTTATTTTAGCAGCAACGGCCAAAGTTTAAATTTTGGTGAGTTTGATATTTATAAGGCTTATCATTATCAGGATCTATGGAGCGAGCCGCAAAATATAGGCCCGCTCGTCAATGGCCCGGGCAGTGAATATTATTTCACAATTGACTCTAAAGCAGAAAGCCTTTTTTATGCAAAATCAGTACAGGATAAAATGGCTAATCTGGACCTTTACTCATTTCCTGTGCCTATGGAGGCACAGCCCGGAGCGGTAACAAAAGTAACAGGCTCTCTCACTGATTCCGAATCTGGGAATCCGTTTGAGGGTATTGTAAGTATCATCGATTTAGACAGAGGGATCGAGGTGGCGCCGAAATTTTTACGCCCTGATGGTTCTTTTGAATTTGATCTCATTAATAAAAGCAATTACTTACTGATAATCCAGGGTGAGGAATTCTTCAGGATTGAGGAGCTGTTCTTCCTGGATGGCAATACAAATTTTGACCGGAAAACTGCCCCGCTATCCCGTAAGCTGGAATTTACATCCATAAATTTTGAAAACGGACAGGCGAATCTTACAAGTGAGATGTATTATGATCTTGATAAGATGGCTGATTTTATGCTCGATAATCCTGATTACAAGCTGAAGATAAGTGGTCATACGGATTCAGAAGGCCGTGAGGAATTTAACCTGAAGCTTTCTCAGGAGAGGGCAGAGGCAATCAGAGAGTATCTTATTTATTTTGGTGGTGTTAGTGAGGACCGGATCTCTGCAAAAGGTTATGGAAGCAGTGAGCCTATTGTTTTAGAGCATTCGGATGATGATAAGAAACACAACCGCCGTGTAGAATTTGAGATCTATACCGAAAAAGAGGAAGAGGTTAATTAACCATTGGCTAAAAACTCCTTTAACTGCTTGAAAAACCGTTCGAAGGTAAAGACCATTGCTTATTTGTTCTTTAAGCAGATACTCTCAATTCACATATATTATAAGGATCTATTGTGAAGTGTTTAGGTGATAAGAATTAATTTTTCTTTCTTGATCTAATAACCTGAACCTGACACTCTGCTACAGATGTAGGGACATGTGCCATTTTAATACTTTCAGGATTAATATAAATGATTTGTGAAGATGGTTCTTTATTTAAATTATAGGGCCTATTAAAAGCTTCCTGTCTCACTTTGAAATAATCAGATAATTTTTTGATAGATTCTTTAGACAAACCTTTTTTATAATTCATGATTTTAGAAACTGTACCAGTAGTTAGCCCTAAAATTTTTGCAATATGCACGGCCTTTAAATCATGATCATTCATTAAACTTTTTAGCAATTGGATTGGATCGAGATCTTGAAATGTATCATGTTCCTGATCCCATTTCTCAATAAGAACAGTGAGTAATTCTACATGATCAATATAATCAGCGTTATTGTCTTCGAGTAATTTTTCTAGTTTATTACAGTAGTTATAATACTGCTCTTTTGATTTAATCACTGTATATTCAATTTCCCTTACCTGATTCATAATCTCTATAATTTTCTACGGTATAGTGTTTTTTACCTTTTTTCAGTTTATCATAATCTGCATGTGTGCCTATCCACTTCAGTGTTAAGTGAACCATAGTGCTGCCAAAAAATACTTTACATATGATCCTGTACTTATTTCCACCGATATCAAATACCACCCTCTCTGAAGATTCGCCGAGTGGATCAGCATGATTAAAGGTTTTTTTAATATCATGTATATTATTCCAATCGGCTCCCTTTATTTTAGAAAACCATTCTTCAAATCCACCTTTTGAAGGGGCATTTTTCTTTATAAATAATTCTATAGTTTCTTTTCTAATAAAATGAACGCGCATATTAAGAACTGTAAGATTAAGTAAAAAGTTGCACAAAAGGAAACATTATACTCCTGTTCGTTGGAAGTTAGTATTTAAAAATTGGATTTATGGTTGTCTATTTCGCTCATGACTTCCTGCCTGCCGGCAGATTGTTACTTTTTGTGTTAAAGACAAAAAGTAAGGAAGTACTAGTTTTATTTCTAACTTCCGGAAAATAGAAACAATGTTACTTTGAATATATAAAGCTTTTTACTTACAAAAAACTTTGAGAACGCCATAACTAGGCTTCGGTCAAAAACTCCTTTAGCTCCTGAACAGCTCGTTCAAATGTAAATAGCTCAAGTACTCGTTCCTGTCCTTTTTGGCCCATCTCCCGGCGCAGCTCAGGATTATTTTGTAGAAGCAGGATCTTATCCTTAAGAGCATCAATGTCATTTGTTGGGACAAGAAAGCCTGTTTCATTATCTGCCACAATTTCGGGATTGCTGCTGTTATTAAAAGCCACTACAGGTTTGCCCGCAAACATAGCCTCAGCCAAAACATAACCAAATCCTTCCCAGAGAGAGGTAAGAATAAAGATGTCTATGGTTTTCATGAAGGAGGGAACATCTTTTTGAAAGCCTATAAAAGTTATTTTGTCGTCCAGCCCCTTTGAGGCGGTTAATTTTAATAGGTCTTCTTTTAATTTCCCGTCACCGGCAATAACAAGATGAAAATCCACACCCTCATTTTTCAGCTTTTCTGCAAGTTCAATCAGGGCCACCTGATTTTTTTGAGGAGCTAATCTTCCGGCATGACCAAGGATGAGCTGATCGGAAACAGCAGGATTTACGGGCGGTTTCTCCTTTTCAGTTACTTTTAAACCATTGTAGATCACCTTTATTTTATCAGGAGAAATTAATGGGGTGTTAGCATTTACTGTTCTTTTTGTTTCTTCTGAATTGGCTAAAACATGTGTAATGCAATTATGAAACACAAGCTTATTAACGATACTTGCACTAATAGGTATTGCACTGCCCCGTCGATAGATGATCCTTTTAACGCCTGCCCATTTAGCGGCAACGGCGGCTGTTTTTACATCTGAAGAAAGATTCATGATAATTATATCAACCTGCTCTTTTTCAAAAAAATGCTTAAGCTTATTTATTTTATAGAAATTTAAAAAGCTTAAGTTACCTATTTTGAATGATTTATTAGGCAGTTGTGAAGCAATCATTTTCTCCTGTAACGGGCTGTTTTCTGCCGTGACAGTCAAAATCTTGTAACCATCCTGATGAAGCCTGGCTGCCATTTCAAAATGCCATTTTTCACCACCACCCCAGTCTTTATTGGTATTAAAAAAACAGACCTTCATACTTTGTTGCGGTTGCGCTTATACTTATCCCATGCCTTTGCATATTTCAGGAATTTTCCAAAGGCAGAAAGATATGCGATAATAAACCCATAATAACCATCCCGGATACCCTGCTTTAGAAGGTATTTATTGAAAAAAGTATAAATTGGATACAGCCATAAATGAATGGCCGGATATACCTTTTTATTTCGTACCATCAGATCCTCTGCTCCCAGATCGGAATATTTAATGATCTGCTGGATGTGCTGATTTATGCTTGTGTATGAATAATGCAGCAGATCGCCTTTCAGGCGCTCAACGTTCGGAGAATCTATTTTAACTGATTCATGTACAAGACCACCGATCCACCGGCCTTTTCTGCGGTCCCATAACCTTAGTTTATATTCCGGGTACCAGCCGCTGTGCTTAATCCACTTTCCACAGTAGTTGTTTAAACGATTAAGTGCGTACCCATCAGCTTTCCAATCGCTTTTTATTTTTAGTATCTCGTTCTGTAGCTCCTCAGAGAGTACCTCATCGGCATCTAATGAAAGCACATGATCATATTCAGCCTTATCAAGAGCGAAATTTTTTTGCTCGGTAAATCCAAGGAAAGATTGCGTAATCAAACGTGCCCTATAATTTTTTGCTATTTCAGGAGTGCTGTCAGTAGAGTATGAATCTACCACAACAACTTCATCCGCCACATCCTTTAGCGACAGCAGACATCTGTCGATGTTGTTTTCTTCGTTAAAGGTGATAATAACCGCTGATATCTTTACTGCCGACATTATACTAACTGATTATAAAGTTTGATGTAGTCACTACTGATCTTTTTAGCAGAAAACTGAGATAAATGTTCTGTTAATTTCTGCTGATCTGTAAATTCTTTTCCAGCTTTCAATTTTATCTTAATAGCTTTCGCCAATTCTTCTTCATTTGTCGGATCAATATAAATTGCGAGCTTGCCGCCTGCCTCAGAAAAACAAGAACCTTTACTTGTTATTACAGGCAAATTTCGATGTAATGCTTCAATTACAGGTATTCCAAACCCTTCAAATATAGAAGGATAAATAAATAAAGATGCCAGATCATAAAATCCCGGCAGGTCTTTAAATGCTACATGATGTAAAAATATTACCTGGTTCTTCAGGTTATTTTCATTTATATATTGCTCCAGTTCTTTTTTATAGGGGGTACCTTTTCCAACTAATACTACCGGGATATTTATACCCCCTGCCTTTAAAGCCTTTAAGATCAATAACGCATTTTTTCGATTTTCCAGGGTTCCCACATTCAGGATAAATTCCGAAGGAAGACCATATTTTTCTTTTATCTGTTTCAGGTCTTCATTTGAAAATGATTTTAAGAAATTAGGGTGACAGCCCTGATAGATCACTTCTATTTTCTCATTTTCTATATCAAAAAATTCAATGATATCCTGCTTTGTCTGCTGACTGATTGCTACTATTTTATCAGCTTTTTTGCAGGCTGATTTAAATTTTGCTTTATATATCTTTCTGTCAATTAAAGGAAATAGATGAGGATACCTGAGGAAGATCAGGTCGTGGATGGTGACCACTTTTTTAATGTTATCCGGAAGAACAGCCGGAAGTTCATTACTTAGGCCGTGATAAATATCAAGCTTCTCTTCTTTGGCTGTATTATTAACTAAAAACGAACGCCATAAGGCTTTTAAGAGGGGCTTCTGTAAAATTGCAGGTGCCTGATGAATTTTGAAGTTATCGATTAGCTGCCGGGTCTCGTCATTTGATTTTACGGTAGGAGTGAAGAGGTGATAATCATGATCAGGAAAATGTTGTGTCAGGGCATGAAGAATAAAGCGGCTGTAATTTCCTAACCCGGTGAAGTTGTGAAAAGCACGTTTGGCATCAAACCCTATTTTCATTTGCCTGTACTACTGTTTAAATAAATAAGCACCTTCTTTTTTGGAAGGTGCTTAAATATACATATTACTCTTTTCTATAGCTTAAAAAAGCTTAATTATATCATTGAAAATAATGAATACCATTAGTGCCAGCAGGAATACCATCCCCACTTTCTGTGCATTCTCAAGAAATTTATCCGAAGGCTTGCTGCCGGAAATCATCTCATAGGTCAGGAACATCACATGGCCACCATCCAGTGCGGGTATAGGCAGGAGGTTCATAAATGCCAGAACCATAGATAATAGACCTGTTAATCGCCAGAAGTTATGCCAATCCCAGGTACCACCGTAAGCCTGAGCAATACCTATAGGGCCGGATAATGATTTTGTTACAGAAAGCTCTCCGCTAAACATTTTACCAAAAGCTTTTACCTGAAGGAATACAATAGCAAAAGCTCGCTCGGTGCCTTTAGCAATTGATTCACCAAGACCATAATCTACGGTAGAATATATATCTTCAGGGAAATTCACACCAATACCAAGAAGTGAACCACTTTCGAACGGTGCTTTATAGTTAATTAAGTTGCCATTACGTTGAACTGTAACGGAAATAGTATCGCCCTGAAAATTTTGTATGGTAGGAGGAACATCCACAGGTGTATTTATTTCATTTCCATCTATTCTAACAATACGATCACCTTCCTGTATTCCCATCTGATCAGCTATGGAATTATCATTTACCTGAGTAACTTTTACAGGTAATCTGGGTACTATAAAATTCCCTACTGCTTCACGATCCTGTAACTTTTCAATAAAGTTAGCCGGAATGTCAACGCGCACTTTTTCTCCATCTCTAAGTACAGTATAGTAAGCATTATCCGAAAGGAGCACATCAGGATTTATCACCTTTTGGAAATCATCAAACTCCTGTCCATTTACAGCTATTATTTTATCGCCTGTTTGCAAGCCAATTTCCTGTGCCAGGTCATATGCAACAATTCCACCGCTTTCATTGATCTGCTGATTAGACAGGTAGGCATCACCGAAAGTAAAGGTAAGAATAATAAATATGACAATACCAGTAATTATATTAACAAAAATACCTCCCAGCATTACAATCAGTCTCTGCCACGCCGGTTTTGCCCTGAATTCATAATCTTTAGGCTCTTCCTTCATCTTTTCCGTATCCAGTGACTCATCGATCATACCGGATATTTTTACATAACCACCCAGTGGAATAGCACTAAGGCTGTATTCTGTTTCACCTATTTTAAAAGTGAAAATCCTGGGGGGAAAGCCTATGCTGAACTGTTCCACGCGCATACCAAAATATTTGGCTGCCAGCAGGTGGCCCATTTCATGCAATCCCACCAATATCGAAAGGCTCAGTAGGATCTGAGCCGTCATTATCAATCCTTCCATTCTATTTTATATACTCTAAAGCTTTAATTCTTGTTATTTTATTTGTTTCTACGTAATCTTCGTACTGAGGATGAGGAATATAATCTATCTGTTCAAGGCATTTTTCCACTATCTCCGACATCTTTAAAAAACCAATTTTATCTTTTAAAAATTCCTCTACGGCAATCTCATTAGCAGCATTCAGCACACACGGAGCGTTACCACCTTTGCGAAGCGATTCGTAAGCTAATGCTAAGTTACGGAAAGTATCTGTATCAGGTTGTTCAAATGTAAGGTTGGGGTAATCTATAAAGTTAAATCGCGGAAATTGAGAAGGCAGGCGATCAGGATAGCTTAACGCATATTGAATAGGTAGTTTCATATCCGGCAGACCCATCTGGGCTTTAATTGAGCCGTCTTCAAACTGCACCATCGAGTGAATGATCGACTGAGGATGGACAATTACATCAACCTGATTGGCTTTTAGTCCAAAAAGCCATTTTGCTTCTATTACCTCCAGGCCCTTATTCATTAATGTGGCCGAATCTATTGTCACCTTGGCACCCATATCCCAGTTAGGGTGTTTTAACGCCTGTGCTTTAGTTACATTCTCAAGATGCTGACGATCTTTTCCCCTGAAAGGGCCACCTGAAGCAGTAAGTATAACTTTTTCAATCTTATTGTGGAATTCACCCGCCATACATTGAAAAATAGCCGAATGCTCGGAATCTACGGGATAGATATTAACACCCTTCTCCTGAGCCAGCTTTGTGATAAGTTCACCGGCCACGACAAGCGTTTCTTTATTTGCCAGGGCAATGTGTTTTCCAGCCTCTATTGCTTTAATTGTTGGGAGTAACCCTGCATAACCTACAAGTGATGTAAGTACAAGGTCAATTGTTTCCATCTGAACTACAGATGCCAGTGCTTTACTACCCGCATATACTTTTATATCCAGCGGATCGAGTGCGTCAAATACCTGCTGATATTTATCCTCATTATCGATCACCACCACATTAGGCTTAAACTTTCGTGCCTGTTCGATAAGCAGGTCTGCATTATTTTGTGCAGTAAGCACCTCTGCCTCAAAATGGTCCGGGTGCGCTGCTATCACCTCGAGCGCCTGAGTACCTATTGAACCTGTTGATCCAAGAATGGCTATTCGCCTGCCGGGGGTATCATTATTCTTTAAATTTGATGAGCTCATCCGCTATTTTTCTGTCATTGGCCAGCCGTGGCACCTTGTTTTGTCCACCTAGTTTACCCTGGGATTTCATATAGTCAATAAACGCATTTCTTCTTACGCTGATGATATCAAGGGGCTTCAGTATATTCCCTGCAATAAGATCATCATAGTAGGTATTTAATTTGCGAAGATGCAAATCTAACTCTTTTTCAAACGCTGCCAAATCCCGTGGTGGGTTTGCAAATTCTATATACCACTCATGTCGCGGTAATCCATCATCGGGGGAAACTAATGGAGCAACAGTAAATTCTACCAGCTCAACTTCCGGGAATTGCTCTCTTGTCAGGAACATGGCTTTTTCTACCTCTTCCCCAATAACATGCTCTCCAAATGCAGAGATAAAATGTTTTATACGTCCTGTTACCAGCAGTCGGTAAGGATCTTTGCTTACAAATTTTACAGTGTCACCAATGGAATAGCCCCAAAGCCCGGCATTGCTGTTGATGATCAGGGCGTAATTTTTATTCAATTCCACCTCATCTATTGATAACCTCCGTGGATTATCAGTAAAATATTCATCAGCAGGGATGAATTCGAAAAAGATACCGCTCTTTAATAAGATCAATAAAGCTTTTTCAGCCTGCAGGTCCTGGTAAGCTATAAATCCTTCAGATGCAGGATAAGTTTCTACCGAATCTATATGCTTTCCAATGGATTCAAATAGCTTTTTCCGATAAGGCTCAAAATTTACTCCTCCATAAACGAAAAGTGAGAAATTAGGAAAAACATCTTTTATCTTTTTACCGGTGCGTTCAGTAATGCGGTCGAAATACATCTGTACCCATGGCGGGATACCTGAGATTAGCGACATATCCTGGTGTATTGTTTCATCAATAACCTTCTCCAATTTTGTCTCCCAGTCTTCAATACAATTTGTTTCAAAGCTTGGCATCTGGTTGGTCCGCAGATAACCCGGCACATGATGGTTGACGATCCCGGAAAGGCGACCTGTTTTAATCCCGCCTTTCACATCAAGTGTAGGGCTGCCACTTAGAAATATCAGCTTACCATCAAGAAAAGATGAATTTCCTGAATCATGAACATAATTAAGCAGGGCATTCCGGGCACTGTTGATGTGGTTGGGAATTGAATCTTTTGTGATAGGTATATACTTTACACCCGAAGTGGTCCCTGATGTTTTACTGAGATACTCTGGTTTACCGGGCCATAATATATCCTCTTCTCCGGCTACCATTCGATCGATGTATGGTTTTAAAGCTTCATAATCACGAATAGGAACCTGTTTGATAAAATCTTCGTGTGTTTTGATGTCTGCAAATCCATGATCTTTACCAAAAGCAGTGCCTGAAGCTTTCCCTATAATTGTATTAAAAATCTTTTTTTGTGTTTCGCCCGGACGTGATGCCCATCTTTTTTGTTCAGCGACGACAGCTTTGGCAAGTGGTTTGCTTAATAGTCCTCGAATACCCATAGATTAAATTTTTTTGCAAATTAAATAAAAATGATGCCTTTCATCGTTTGTTTGCAACTTATAGATTAACAGTTCGTAACCTTTTTAAAAGAATTATTATATGAAACAATATATTTTATCTTTCATCATCGCACTTGGAGCTGGATTTGGTGGCTCTGCTTTATATCAACAAGTAAATATTGCACCTGTTATCCCAACTATCGATTCGCCGGTATATGTCCGGCAAGCCAGTTATACTCCGGCAGATGAATTTAAAAATACAAGGATAGAACGAAGTATCCCTGCCGATGCCCCTGAGGATTTTGTAGAGGCGGCAAGAGCCAGCACGGAGAGTGTTGTATTTATCAGAAATATTACTGAAAAAAATTATCAGCGGAGCTATCTCGAGTGGCTTTTCGGTGGAGGCCCTAATACACAGATGCAGGTGAGCAGTGGTTCAGGAGTTATTTTCACTACGGATGGTTATATAATCACAAACAATCATGTGGTGGATGCAGCTTCAGCAGTGGAGGTGGTGCATAATAAAAGAACCTATCCTGCCCGTGTTGTTGGTAAAGATCCTAATACCGATCTGGCGGTGCTGAAAATTGAAGGAAATAATCTTCCTGCTATATCTGTTGGAAGTTCCCGTACCCTTAATGTAGGAGAGTGGGTTTTGGCAGTTGGAAATCCATTTAATCTTACCAGTACGGTGACAGCCGGTATAGTAAGCGCAAAGGGCAGGGAAATCAATATCCTGCAGAGTAAATTCCCTATCGAATCTTTTATCCAAACCGATGCTGCTATTAATCCCGGTAACAGTGGAGGTGCTTTGGTGAACAAAGAAGGAAAACTTGTTGGTATTAATACAGCAATTTTAAGCCGTACAGGTTCTTATACCGGATATGGTTTTGCCGTACCGGTAGATATGGTGCGAAAGATAGCAGGAGACATCATTAAATACGGCGAGGTACAGAAAGCTTTTTTAGGAGTGGAAGTAAGCGACCTAAATCAGGAAATCGCAGGCCGACTTGATCTGGCCCCTGCGGAAGAATGGAAAGGTGTGGTGGTTACGTACCTTCAGGATGAAGGAGCGGCCGATAAAGGCGGACTGGAAGAAGGTGATATTATACTGAAGATCAATGGGCAGCCGGTAAATACAAGAAGTGAATTTGAGGAAGAGCTGAGCTACCGTTCTCCCGGAGATAAAATTAATATCACTTATAAGGAAGGTGGTGATGTTAAGACGGGAACATTTACCTTAACAAACCGTGAAGGCACTACAGGAATAGTGAAGTCGGAGGTTATCTCTTCAAAACTTTTGGGTGCAGATATGGAGAAGGTTTCCAAAGTAGAGCTTGACCGTTTGGGCTTGGAAGAAGGAGTGAGGGTGATGAACATAAAATCAGGTTTGATCAATCAAATGAAGCTTGGAGAGGATTTTATTATTGCGAGGATTAACAGGGTGCCTGTTAGTGACCCTGAAAAGCTTAAAGAAATACTTGAGAATATAAAAGGTCAGGTGATAATTGAAGGTCTGAATTCCCGTGGCCGGTACGAACGGCATGCTTTTTACTTCAGGTAATCATTGAACCGGTCGGACCGCTTTTTTTTCGCGGCGTAGTAGCGGTCTGACCGGCACTGCAACTGGTGCTAAAACTATTTACCGGTTGAAAATTCGGCAATAATGATCGGCAGCAGAATATTATATTGATATTTATCAACGACCACTTTTATTATTTGTATAGTAATAAATCAATAAATAATAATTAAAATACAAATAACTCTGTATAATATTTGTTTAAAACATTTGATATTTAAAAATAATTATTGTAAATTAAGTATCTATTCCAATTGGATGGCCAACTATAGTTTGATTGGTTTAGGTTGAAAATGGCCCCCGCTTTTTGAGCGGGGGTTTCTTTTTTATACCATTTTTAATAAATTCAGGAGTTTTATGCTCCGCTGGCTACCATATCCTTTTATCCGAATACTCCTTTTCTTTGTAATAGGGATAGTGTTTGGTATATATTCCGGCTTATTTTCTTTTCATATTTATTTGCTCCTCCTGTCGCTTTGCATATTGGCTTTTGTCGCTTTTTTGCTTTTGCGCTTAGTGTTCAAAGAAAATATATTTTCAGGAATTATTTTTTTTGCTGCTATTGTCCTTACAGGTTTACTCCACGGGAACATAAGCCTGAAAGGTCAGGAAACTGCTATTCCATCTGATTTTTTTGTGGCAGTAATAGATGGTTATCCTGAGAAAAAACAAAATTATACGAGATATGAAGCACTGCTTACCTACACCGATACAATTAGTGTTGCTCATAAAAGCCGTTCTAAGATCTATCTGTATGTGAATAAGAAAGATTCGTTGTCTTATGGAGATGTGCTGATTTCTGATGCTGGTTTGTATGGGATTGAACCGCCAAAGAATCCTGGTGAATTTGATTATCGTCAGTACCTGATCTATAAGAACATTTATGCTCAGGGTTTTTTAAAAGCAGGGCAATTTAAAATTATTGATCATCAGCCACCTTCTCAGATAATCGGCTCTGCGTATTCACTTAGAGCATCTATTGAAAAAAAGATTGACGAGCATATGATGCCTGAGGAAGCTTCTTTATTAAAAGCTTTACTGATCGGGATCCGGAATGATATTGATGATAATATATTAGATGCTTATGCTGCTGCCGGTGCAATTCATATTCTGGCTGTAAGTGGGCTGCATGTAGGTATCATTTATGGTTTGCTGCTTTTAATTTTAAAGTCTTTTCGAAAAACAAAAGAAGGTAAATTAATATTTGCCATATTAGTTTTGACAACATTGTGGTTCTATGCTTTTGTTACCGGGTTTTCACCTTCTGTTTTTAGAGCAGTAACAATGTTTTCCTTTATAGTGATAGGGCAGGCGTTAAACAGAAAATCCAGTATTTATAATTCTATTGCTGCTTCGGCTTTTATACTTCTGTTTTTTAATCCGCTGCTGATCATGCAGGTTGGATTTCAACTCTCTTACCTTGCAGTAATAGGGATTGTTTACCTGTACCCGAAGATCATTTCACTTTGGGAACCGGAAAATAACTTGGTTGACAAGATCTGGCAATTAACTGCCGTAGGTGTTGCTGCACAAATTGCCACCTTTCCTTTAGGTCTATTCTATTTTCATCAGTTTCCTACATGGTTCATCTTTTCAAACCTACTGGTAATCCCACTTGCTACTCTTATTTTATTTTCCGGTATAGCATTTCTGACAGTAAGTTGGTGGAATTTATTGTCTGGTTTAATTGCAACCGTAATAACTTTTTTAATAAAATTGATGAACCAAGTGGTGTTATTTATTGAGAAAATGCCGATTAGTATCATAAATGAAGTATATTTTTCTCCGTTTGAATTGTTGCTGTTGTGCATGGTGGTAATTTTCTTTATTCTCACATTCACCAGGAAAAATATTAAAGCTTTCTACAGCTTTTCTTTTTTGGCTATTATTTTAATTGGTTCTGTTCTTTTCAGTAGTTATACTTTAGTTGATGATAAAGTAGTACAATTTTATTCTATCCGTGGAAATACAGTGGTGGATTTTGTTGATGGCGACCACCTATATACATTTACTGTTGATACAACTCAGGATGTAAATTATTTTACCGGCAGCTTTCGCGAAAGAAGGCATCTAAAAAGCATCAGTTTTCCTTCCTCCCTGATGGTGAAAGAGCAATACAATAGCTGGATAGAATGGAAAGACCAGCTTTATTATTTTGCCTACAACACACCGGAAGCTCCTCATTTATTATCAAAAGCCGATATTCTTTATATTGATAATGAGGCAATAGAAACAGACATAATTGTAAAATATTTTAAAGGTAAGTTGTTAATATTGGGAGCTTCAAATAATAAGTTTTATAAACAAAAAGTTTTTGAGGCGCTTAAATCTTCAAAGATCCAGGTCCATGACCTGCAATTAAGAGCATTTACGCTTAACCTTTAGTTATGGAATTAGTAAAAACATCAATAAAAGACAGGATAGGATTTATCACATTAAACCGGCCCGATAAAAGAAATGCATTAAGCTTTGAAATGGTAAGTGAGCTTAAAAAGGCTTTTCATCAGATGAATGATGCTGATAATGTCAAAGTTATAATTTTAAATGCTGAAGGCAGCGCCTTTTGTGCGGGGGCTGATCTTGGCTATCTGCAGCAGCTTCAAACCAACACCTACGAAGAAAACCTGGAAGACTCCCGTCACCTGATGGAATTGTTCCAGTTCATATATACGATGCCTAAAGTAGTTATTGCAGCAGTACAGGGACATGCTATTGCAGGAGGCTGCGGTTTGGCTACAGTATGTGATTTTGCCTTTAGTGTGCCTGAAGCGAAATTCGGTTACACTGAAGTTCGTATAGGCTTTATACCTGCTATCGTAAAGGTATTTTTATTAAGAAAAATAGGAGAGGCCCGGGCCAAATTATTATTATTATCAGGAGAATTGATTTCTGCTGAGGAGGCGATGGAAATGGGGCTTATTTCGGGATTAATAGAAGCTGATGAATTCGATGAGGAAATCGGATCCTTTGCCAGAGAGCTGGTAGAAAAAAACTCCGGCCAGTCTATGGGCCTCACGAAACAAATGATCGCCAATGTACAGGAGATGTCTTTAGAGGATAGCTTAAAATATGCGGCAGATATGAATGCCAAGGCACGGGCAACGGAAGATTGTAAACGAGGGATTGCGGCATTTTTAAATAAAGAGAAAATTTCCTGGTGACAAAACCCAAGTTAGCCTTCTCGGATAAATATTTCTATAAGCTTCCTGAGGGTCATCGTTTCCCCATAGATAAATATGAGCTTGTAAAGGAACAGTTGATCTATGAAGGAACAATAACACCTGATAATATTTTTGACCCGGGTCTTATTGATCAGGATATCATTTTACTCACCCATACTCCTGAATACTGGAATAAGCTTAAAAACCTGCAGCTTTCCTACCGGGAAATCCGAAAAATTGGTTTGCCGGTTACTGAAATCTCCGTTAAAAGAGCACGTAACAGTGTTGCAGGAACAGTGGCCTCAGCTGATATTGCCCTGGAGGAGGGGGTGGGAATGAACCTTGCCGGCGGCACACATCATGCGTATGCCGATCATGGAGAAGGATTCTGTGCATTAAATGATATTGCCATTGCAAGTAATTATTTGCTGCACGGGAAGAAGGTTTCACAAATACTTGTTGTTGATCTTGATGTACATCAGGGAAATGGCACAGCAGCAATTTTTAAAGATGAGCCCCGTGTTTTTACTTTTAGTGCCCATGGGGCAAATAATTATCCGCTTAATAAAGAAAAATCAGACCTTGATATCGCCATTCCGGCGGGTACTACAGATGAAATTTATCTTAATATTTTGTATGACCATGTACCAAAGGTTATAGAAAAAGTACAACCTGATATAATTTTTTATCAATCAGGAGTAGATATCTTACATTCGGATAAGCTTGGAAAATTAGCTATTACCAAAAATGGATGTAAAGCCAGGGATGAGCTAGTAATATCACATTGTAAATCATCACAAATACCCCTTGTTATTACTATGGGTGGAGGTTATACGGCAAGATTGGCAGATCTGGTGGATGCGCATTGTAATACTTTCCGTTCGGCCATCCATCATTATTTTGATTGATAAATTCTGATCTGCAGGAATTAAAACATAATAAATTTCTAATAACCTTACCTGTATTCTTTCATACTGCCTTTTCAACAAATAATGCCAAATAGGTTTTTCATATTTATGACTGGAAAAACGTAAGATGGCCATGAGAAGATTTTCATTATTCATTCTAAGTACAGCATTTCTGTTCATTTCATCATTGAGCTATGGGCAATATAGCGGGGATAGTTATGCGCAGGTAAAGAGTGCCGGGAAAGGTACTATTAAATTTGCATATGTAGAAACCCCGGGATTTGTTTACCGTGATAATACCGGTAACCTGACCGGTATCTGCATTGACATTATGAAAGATTTTGTTGAGTATGTAAATGCTAAAGGCTATAAACTGAATGCTGAATTTGTGGGTGACGGCTCAAGCTTTAGCGGCATGTATAATAGCGTTAAAAAGAGTAGCAATGGTGTATTCGGATTAGGAAATGTGACTATCACAGAAGAGAGGAAAAATGAGATACAGTTTAGTGATCCTTTTATCACGAATTTTGCTATCCTGATCACTCCAAGCTCTGTGCCTACTTTAAATCGCTATGAGGATATAAGTAAAACTTTTGCAGGATTAACAGCCTATACAGCCAAAGGGACATTAAATGAAAAAAGGCTTCAGGATCTTAAATCGGCTCATTATGCTGATATGAAGATGGTTTATGCTTCTTCAAGTCCGGAAACATTAGAGAAGGTTTTAGCTGATCCTAAATCTTTTACCTATCTGGATTTAGCTTTTTATCTTGATGCAGTGAAAAGCCGCAAGCGCATTAAGCGCCACCCTGTAGGTGATCAGGCTTCTGAGCAATTTGGGTTTATAATGCCATTAAACAGTGACTGGAAACCTGTAGTTGATGAATTCTTTAATGCAAATGGAGGTTACACCAACAGTACAGCCTATAGAAAAATTCTTTCAAACCATTTAGGTGACACAGGAGTGAAACTGCTACAGGCGGCAAAATAAGAACTTCAAATTTGGGTATTGTTAAAAAGGCTGTAACAGTAGGTTACAGCCTTTTTTTATATCCCACAACGATCAAAGCTCATCATAAATATAGCCTTTACCCTTATCTGTTTCCAGCTCTACACCTAGTCCCAATACCATCCGGTTGACAAAATTATAATACGAGATAACTAAGGCGGCATCAAGAATGGCACGATCATCCAGTCCACAGGCTCTTAGTTGTTTAATGTGCAGGTACTCGTAAACCTGATCAGGCTCTACTGTTAAATCAAGGGCATATTCACAAAGGCTGCGGTCACATTCATCAAGACCTGCCGTCTCGAAATCCTGTACAAGCATTCTTATACGTTGCTCATTTTTCCAGAAATTATTTAATGCTTCACTATGATGGGCTACACAATACGGACATCTATTTGCAGCGGAAACAACAACAGCCATCATCTCTCGCTGGTATCTCTTTAATGGTGATTTTCCAAACATGATGGTCATGTAAAGATCCATATGATTGATTATTGATTCAGGATTTAAACTTTGTATTTTATGTACTTCAGCAAGTTTTCCTCTCTTCTTTGTAAGATCTTCATAGATCTCTTTTAATTTTCCTGAAGATTCTTCTGGTTCTATTACTTCTATATATGCCATCGCTGTGTATGTTTGGGTTATTAATCTGACAAATTTGGATGAAGCTTTATACATATTAAAAAAATATTGGCGATTTAGCAAATTTCGACCTCTTCAGGATGAGATTATTAAGTCTGTTCTGGAGGGGCAGGATGTGTTGGCCTTAATGCCTACAGGTGGAGGTAAATCTATTTGTTTCCAGGTGCCGGCATTAGTAAAAGAAGGCATATGTATAGTAGTTTCTCCGCTTATTGCGCTTATAAAAGATCAGGTCGAACAGCTTCAGAAGCGTGAGATAAAAGCAGCGGCCATATATGCCGGGATCAGCAAAAAGGAGATAGACCTGATTCTTGATAATTGTATTTACGGCAATTATAAATTCTTGTATGTTTCTCCCGAAAGGCTAAAAACGGATCTTTTTAGAGAGCGGCTTAAAAAAATGCCGGTAAACCTGCTTGCAATAGATGAAGCGCATTGTATTTCCCAATGGGGCCATGACTTCCGTCCGAGCTACCTGGAAATAGCAGAGATCAAGAGCTATTTGCCGGAAGGAACAAATATTATTGCTTTAACAGCCACCGCCACAACAGAGGTGCAGGCTGATATTTTAAAATTCCTTGAATTAAAAAATCCACAGGTTTTTGTAAAAAGCTTTGCACGCGAAAACCTGTCTTATGTTGTGCGTAGAACTGATAACAAGGAACAGCAGATGGAGAGGGTATTGAATAATGTCCCCGGCTCATCAGTTGTATATGTCAGCACCCGGAAAGCCACCGCACACTGGGCAAAAATTGTTTCCAATTGGAATATTAAAGCACAATATTATCATGGTGGAATGGGGGCTGTGGAAAGAAATGTACGTCAGAAGGATTGGATGATGAATAAGAGCAGGGTAATGATCGCTACTAATGCTTTTGGTATGGGTATAGATAAGCCGGACGTTCGTACCGTTGTGCATGCCGAGCTTCCTAACAACCTTGAATCATATTACCAGGAAGCAGGCAGGGCAGGAAGAGATGAAAAAAGGGCTTATGCTGTTTTGTTTTATGATAAACTTGACCTGGAGCAATTAATGGAAAAGATTCAATCTGCTTATCCGGAGAAGGATTATCTGAAGCATGTATATCAGTGCCTGGCAAATTATTTTAAACTTGCAGTTGGAAGCGGCGAAGGGCAGGTTTTTCCTTTTACCGTAAAGGAATTTGCAAAGCAGTATAACCTGGATGTATTAAAGACTTTTCATGCCATAAAACGCTTGCAGGACCAGGAGCTGATACATTTAAACGAAGCCTTCTTTCAGCCTTCCAGAGTGGCATTTACTGTAGGAAAGGAAGATCTATATAAATTCCAGGTAGCAAATGCCAAACTAGATCCGTTAATCAAATCTATACTTCGAATATATGGCGGAGAGGCTTACCAAAGCTTTGTTAGAATTAATGAAAAGGAATTGGCAGAATATTTAAAAACTTCTGAAAGTCAGTTAGTTATTCAGTTGAGGTATTTGCATCAGCAGAATATTCTTTTCTATGAGGAGCAAAAAAACCAGCCTGAGCTAATATTCCTGCTGCCCCGACAGAATGTATCGCATTTACCTATTAACTGGAAGCAGCTGCAAAAACGTAAAGAGGTGGAAGAGAAAAAAGCTTCCGCATTAATAAAGTATATTCAAAATGATAAGCGATGCCGGACTCTTCAGTTACTGGATTACTTTGGGGAAGTTTCAGATGAGGCATGCGGTAATTGTGATGTTTGTTTAAAGAAAAAGAAAGATGCGTCTTTTGAAAAATCAGGTATAGTAAAAGATATAAAACGGCTTTTAACAGCAAATCCTATGACCATCAATGAGCTTACCTCAAAAATAAACGAATCAGATGAAAAGCGTGTAGTATTATTAGTAAGGGAGATGCTTGACCAGGGAATATTGGCTTATGATGAGCAGTTCAGGCTGGTTGTCTCTTAGTCCTCCTGTTCATAAAAATCTCTTAGGCACTGTTGCACCACCACGGCTAGTTCATATGTAGTAGATTCTATAATAAAATCATCAGAAAGCTTACAAAATTCCATAAATGATTTTAGTTTCTTACCTTCAAGGCTGGTCCATTCATTGACTATTTCAGCATTATACTTTACCTGCGCCATTTTGCTCCGGTCATTTTCTTCTTTGATCTTCCTGAGTTTCTGAAGCTCATTGTATTCTTTATTATGGCCCAGCTTATTAATTGCTCCGGACAACATGCCATTAATTGCCACACCGGTTCCTGTAATGCCATCATGATTTATTGGTGGGGTAGGTGTTATTCCAGGAAGATTTAATGCCACACCTTCACTTTCCTGAAGAGGTGTTTCCAGATTAATAATAGCTCTTTTTAGGGACTCCAGGTCTCGATAGGCAAAAACCCTGACGGGCCTTAATTCCATTGCTTCTGAAGATAATTTTATTTCAATATAGACTTCTTTCAATTGTTGTGTTATAACCATGGAATGTTTTCCAAAGCCAACAGCAGAAAATATTAATGTATCACCTGCTTTAACAGCAATACTGAAATTTCCATAGATATTGCTGAATGTCCCTTTTCCGGTGACTTTATTTATTATGTTAACATAAGGGACCGGTTCATTGGAAGCCTGATCTGAGATCCTCCCTTTTACCTTTACATCTTCCTGTGCAGAAGCCGAAAGTGTAATGGCAATTAAACTTATAAAAAGCAGGAAATATCTGGCCATATTTTGCTTTAACGAAAAAGAAACATAAAAGATATTAAAAAAATTAAATTTGCCTTGAATTTAGAATTTAAAGCTTCTAATTTGAATTAAATTTCAGAGTCTTATGAAAGGTATATTTATCCTCCTGCTGCAATTCATGATTATTTCAGTTCATGCACAATTCAGTATGAAGTATGAACTTAAAAATCTGGGAAGAAAAGTGAATACGGCCTATCATGAGGCAGCCCCGGTTATTAGTCCTGATGGTAAAACCCTTTATTTTTTCGTAACAAATCATCCGGATAATAATGGTAGCCAGGATATCTGGTATAGTGAGTTGCAGGAAGATGGTAGTTGGGGTGAAGCCAGCCATATAGGGAAACCTCTGAATAATCATGCCTCCAACCAGGTTTTTAATATATTACCTGATGGGCGGATCCTGATCAGGGGAGGTAAATCAAAAAAAGCAAAGGGTTTTTCTTTTACACAAAAAGCAGGTAAAGATTTTGCCAACGCTGAGGAAATAAATGTGAAAGAGCTCGATAACATGAACGTAGGCAAGTTTTATGGTGCCACCATTTCTTCTGATGGCAAACATTTGATTATTTATATGAGTGAAAAGGAGAATGGTTCTTTTAGTGATCTTTATGTAAGCCATCTGCAGGAGAATAGCGAATATAGTATACCTGTTAAACTGGGGTCAAATATTAATACCTCGCGTGATGAATTCGGACCGTTTCTCGCTCCGGATGATAAAACTTTATATTATTCGAGCAATAGAAAGGATATGGGTTTAGGTAGTGCAGATATCTATATGGTTAAGCGACTGGATGACACCTGGACCAAATGGAGTGATCCTGTTAATGTTGGGCGGCCAATCAATACATCAGCCTTTGATGCATATCTTTCGGTAGATAGCAAGAATAATGTATTTGTTACAATGGCCGGCGATCCCCGGGATGGAGGTAACCTTGATATTTTTCAGGTAATTGCCAAGGATATCAAAATAGAAATGAAGGGTTTTGTATATAATATTGATACTAACGAACCCATTGAAGCTGAATTAATATTAGAATCCTACGATACGCTTACAAGTTCTATAGAAGAAGGGTATGGACTTCGTATGCCTGGAGAGGGGCTGTTTAAGATGAGAATAGATAAAGATCGCTTTAAGTCACAGACAAATAATATTGAAATACCTGAAGTTTTTAATGATACGCTGATCTATCGCGATTATTACCTGAAGCCAGACCGTTTTATTGCAAATTTTGTTGCTGAAATATTTGATTCAAAAACTAAAGAATATGTTACCGCAAAATTGGTCTTTGAAAAACAGGGAGAAATTATTAATGAAACAGATCACACCTTCCGCTCATCATTAAACTTACCAGGGTGGTATTATCTGACTGCTTCAGCTGAAGGATATCTAAACGCTTCTGATAGTATATTTTATGATGCCCTTTCAGATCAGGACATGTCCCGACAGATTTATTTGACCCCTATAGAAATCGGTACTACCGTGAGGTTGAAAAACATATATTTTGACTTTGATAAAACCACCCTTCAGTCTATTTCTTTCACTGAGCTTAATAAGGTAGTAGACCTTCTTACTTCAAATCCAAATGTAGAGATCGAGATATCGGGACATACTGATAGTAAGGGAGCGGACGAATATAACCTCAACCTTTCGCAGGGTCGTGCTCAGGCTGTAGTTGACTATCTCATCAGCCAGGGTATTGACGGTTATCGTTTAATAGCAAAAGGATATGGGGAAGGCAAACCTGTTGCTACTAATGATACAGATGAGGGAAGAGCAGAAAACAGAAGAGTGGAATTTGTTGTCCTGAAAAAATAAGTTAGATCTTTGCTAAAGGAGGGGCAAGATATTCTTCCCTTATCACCAGGGCATAATAATTTCCTTCTAAAGCTAAATATCCGTGCTCATAGCAGAAATAGTAAGTTGTCCCTTTTTTAGTTGTGTAGGTACTGGTGTAAAAATTAAAGTCAAATCCATGCGCAGCTAATTTTTCCTTGTGTACTTTATTCTTACCATTAGGATTAAGCTCGGCAAGTATGCGCCTGTTTTTGCGAAGTGTATGATTTACCCGTCTGATAAAATTATTGACATCTCTATTGAGCTCATTATTAAATGCATTTCTGCATCCGTCGGTACAAAATTTTTTATCAATGCGGCCGAACATAGGCCTTCCACAATTAAGGCAATTTTTTGTCTCTTCCATGGCTCAATATATAAAATTTTCTTTTTTTAACCACATAAAATTTTCTTCGGGATATAATAGCTCTAACTTTGTTATAGAATTAAACAAAAGAAAAACGATATGAAAAAGGTACAGGAAGGCGATGAAGTCAGAGTTCACTATACCGGAAAGTTAGAAGACGGAACTGTATTTGATACTTCAAAAGAACGCGAACCATTACAATTTAAAGTAGGCAGCGGACAAATGATCAAAGGATTTGATGAGGCCGTGAAAGGAATGGAAGTAGGTGAAGCTAAAACCGCTAAACTTTCTTCTGAGGAGGCTTATGGCGAGCGTAATGACCAAATGATTGTTACACTTACAAAGGATAAATTCCCTGAGGATATCAAGCCAGAGGTTGGACAGCAGCTTTCAATGCAAAGCCAGGAGGGGCAACCAATCCCTGTTGTTGTTACTGATATTAAAAATGATGAAGTTACACTTGATGCCAATCATCCATTAGCAGGAAAAGACCTGATTTTTGAGATTGAGGTAGTAGAGGTAGTGTAATTAGAATAATAGCGTTAAAAATTAAATCTCATAGCCATTCAGGTTAATATCCTGGATTTAAGCTATGAGATTTTTTTTGCTATTTAATGCCACAAAGGCACGAAGAAAAGAAGGTACTTTTGCCTTAATGACTTTGTGGCCCAAGCTCTTAAAATTATTGATTCTGATTATTGCTTACATTATCTAAATTTAATCGATAACCTGCAACTGTGCTACCTTTAAAAGTAGGCACAAGCAGTAAATTCTTTTCAGGGATATATTCTATATCGGCGGCATTCAAATCCTCATCTCTTGTATCTAAAATAGTCTTTTTATTGCCTTGCTCATCAATTAGAAAGATTCTTCCATTCCAGCTGGAAGCAAGGTAGCGGCCATCACCGGTAGGAACAATACCGTCACCTGCACCAATACCGGTTGCAAATACCTCAATCGATTTATTATCCATATTAATTTTTAACAGTTGGCCACCATTCATAGTAGCGACCATCATTGTATTACCATCTATATACAGGCCATTCGGACCATTTAGCTCACTGGAATTAAGGAAAACTTCTACATTTTCATTTTGAAGTGAATAGATTGTATTTGTTTCTGAATCGGAAAAATAGATAGTTCCATCAGGGCCTGCTGCGACATCATTTAGGAATTTAGCAGTGTCTATAACCCATGATTTATTGGAAGTCCTATCCTCAATACTGATTTCAACAAGCTCATCTATATTAGTAACATACAATTTACCATTATTTATAGCCATTCCTTTGGGCGCATCAAGATATCCGGAGAAAAAGTAAACAAATAAAACCTCTCCGTCAAGATTAACTGTAGAGATAAAACCATTTGCATCTTCTTCAGTAGGTTGCCCGTTAATATTGGAGACGTATAACCTGTCACGTTCTTTGTCATATAATACTGATTCAGAGGTGAGCATAAGGGTATCAGTTTCCCATAATTTTTCAAGCACGCCGGTTTCCACCTGTTCGCGCTGGTCTTCATCAGTTTTTTGTACCTGGTCTGTTTCATTAGTTTCCAGGGTATCCTGATCATCTTCCTGCTGCTCAGGCCTTTGCTCACAAGCAGCGATAATCAATAGCATTAAGAAATAAGAAATAAACTTTTTCATTGTCTTTTATTTAGGGTGATGATGTTTCAATAACGTTATTTTAACAGCTTCACTGCTAATTTGTTGTGGTTTAGCTCCCATTACATTAATTTACTAAATTATCTTAATATCAACTACTTATAATGAAACTAGACGCAATACCTCAAAATCCGCTGGAATGGCTTATTCTTAAAAGTGGCATGGTCCCAACACCATTAGGCCATGGGCATATCGGGTTTCTTTTATCCAGGGCTATTCTCGATGCAGTGGATCTTGATGTGATTGAGGTATTGAAAGATCAGCCTCTAAAGCTGGAGGAAATTGCAGAAAAATGCGGTTTAAAAGCCCATGCACTTCGCAGCCTAATGAATATATTGGCTGCTGCCGGATATGTATCCTATAAATCAAAAAAATTCAAATTGACAAATCTGTCAAGAAAATGGTTACTGAAAGATAGTAAACATTCTGTCTATGATCTTATGGTGCTTAATAGCCGTGTTTGCTGGTCATGGATGGAAGATTATAAAGATTATTTAAAAACAGGAAAAACTATTGATTATCACGAGCGGCTGACAGATGAAGAGTGGGTTTATTATCAGAAAGCTATGGCTTCAGCAGCAAGAGTACAATCGAAAGAGCTGGCAAGGAGAACACCTGTTCCTAAAGGGGCTAAAAAAATGCTCGATATTGGCGGCTCCCATGGTTTACATTCTTTGGCATTATGTAAAAAGCATAAATTAAAATCCGATATCCTTGAATTGCCAGATGCTATTGAAATCGCAAAAGAAGTAGTGAAGAATGAAGTTGGTGTTGAAAATATTTCTTATCAGCCTGCAAATGTATTAACGGATGAACTCGGAGAAAATGAATATGACCTTGTGCTGATTAGCAGCCTTACACATCATTTTACTGATGAGCAAAATATTATGATTGCAAAAAAGGTGAATAAAGCATTAAAAAGTGGAGGGTATTATATAATAATGGACTTTGAGCGTCCTAAAACTCAGTCTAATGCTGATTTGATAGGAATGGCAAATGATATGTTTTTTAGCTTCACCAGTAATGGAGGTACGTACTCACAGGAGGAGATGAAAGACTGGCTTAGAGAGGGAGGGCTTGAGTTTTTTCGTACCCTGAATATGCTAACTATGCCGGGCACTGTTCAGGTGGTGGGGAGGAAGAATTAATAAATATTGAAATGGCTGCATGTACAGGTTCAATGCAGCCATATCAATATTTGATGCCATTATTAAACACTTTTTCACCCTAAAATCTTTTCAATCTCAAGAAGCTCATCATTACTAAAATTGTGATTTTCGAGTGATTGTAGCGAGTCTAAAAGCTGCTCCTTACTGCTTGCTCCAATCAAAACAGAAGTTACTCTGGGATCTTTTAACAGCCAGGCAATGGCCATCTGGGCAAGAGATTGACCTCTTTCACCAGCTAATTTATTTAACTCTGTTACCTTTGAAAGTTTTTCTTCTGTAATATCATTACGCTGAAGGTGCCCATGGTCCTTTGCTGCCCTTGAATCTTCAGGAATACCATTTAAATACTTGTTTGTCAGAAGCCCCTGTGCCAAAGGGGAGAATGGGATACATCCGATCCCTTTTTCTTCAAGCAGGTCGAGCAGGCTTTCCTCTACCCATCGTTCAAACATTGAATATTTTGGTTGATGGATCAGGCATGGCGTCCCTAATTCTTTCAGTATATCAACTGCTCTTTTCATCTCTTCAGTTTTATAATTGGAAAGCCCGATATATAGCGCCTTACCCTGCCTTACGATATGATCCAGCGCTTTCATAGTCTCTTCCAAAGGAGTATCTGGATCAGGACGGTGATGGTAGAATATATCCACATACTCTAATCCCATTCGTTTTAGGCTTTGATTAAGACTTGCGATCAGGTATTTCCTTGATCCCCAGTTGCCGTACGGACCTTCCCACATGTCAAAGCCTGCTTTTGTAGAAATAATCAATTCATCCCTGAAAGGTTTAAGGTCCTTTTTAAATACCATGCCAAAATTTTCTTCTGCCGAACCATAAGGTGGCCCATAATTGTTTGCCAGGTCGAAATGTGTAATACCATGATCAAAAGCAGTACGCATGATCTCTCTGCCATTTTCAAATTTATCTACTCCACCGAAGTTATGCCACAGGCCTAAAGAAAGGGCCGGTAATTTTAAGCCACTTTGTCCACATCTGCGGTATTGCATTTTTTTATATCGATCGGAATGAGGCTGATATACCATAACTAATAAGATTTTTCTTTCACATAAAGATATATGTAAAGAAATTAAATTAGCAGTGCAACAGATTAATTTAGAGCTAATATCTCTAATTATTACAAGACGATATAAAAATCCCGGGTTAATGTTTTATAAGCTTCCGACCATTCATTGTTTTCACTATAATGGATCAGTTTATCTTTTTTTAGAGGAAGTTTATTTCTTGAAAATGTCATAAGCAGGCGCTCGGCAGGCTTATTTTTACGGGAATGGAATTCTGTTATATATTCGGGAAAGAATTGTTTTTCCTCTGCGAGATTAATAAATGACAAACCTTCATTATATGGGAGGATAATGCTCAATTTTCCCTGTTCGTTAAAAAGATCATCGGCTGCCATTAGCAGGTCTTCAAATGAAAGCTCTACTGCATGCCTTGCTTTTAACCGGTCTGAATCCGGAGCTGGGGTGCTGTTGATAAAATACGGAGGATTTGAAATGATCAGGTCATATTTATGACCAGGTTTATAATTTCGGATGTCAACATGAAGTGCTGATAAGTTTTCTGACCAGGGTGACCCAATAAAATTCTTATCGGCCTGCTTTACAGCTTCAATATTTATATCAATGGCATCAATTTTATATTTTGGATTTTTTTGAGCCAGCATTAATGCGATAACACCTGTTCCTGTTCCCACATCCAATATCCTTTCCCCTTCTGGTAATGCCCATGCACCTAAAAGGACACCATCAGTTCCAACCTTCATAGCACATTTATCCTGTGCTACTTCAAACTGTTTGAATTTAAAAGGAAGATAATGCTTTGTCAATCGTCTCTAAAAATTGAGAATTTGATTGTATTTATCCCGGTTGTTTAGGACTTCTATAGCTTCAATAATTTCGGGATCTTCATCAAAAACGGATTCTACAGAGCCTTTTTGCAAGTAATATCTGGAAGCTATCTCTTCTTCCAGAAGCAGTTTTATCTGATCTTTATTTTGCTGAAGATCATTAGCCTTACTTTTTATTATCTCGTCCTTTAACTGTGTCAGGTCATTTTTAATTGCTTCATAATACTGTTCCTCTTTCGCTTTAGCAACTAATTTTTCAAGATTTCGCTCGACCTCCGTTTCATAAGAAAGATCTTTTTCTGAAAGCCAGCTGATAAAATTGACATATTCTTCATCTGTAAGGCTAAAAGTACGAGCATCAGCTATCTCAGGATGATTGTGGGCATATATTGAAGCATAATTAAATATTAGTCCTTTTTTCATTAGAGTAAAAACAATAGGTGTCATTTCCTGATTTTCTGTTTTTATATCAGGATCAATTCCCCCTCCGTCATAAACCACTCTTCCATTTCGGGTTTTGAATTCATTATGAAGGCTATCCGGCATTTTGCCTGGTGAACCATCAGGATTCCTGTAGCTGTAGTCAATAGCCTGAATACACCTTCCGCTTGGAGTGTAGTATTTTGCTGTAGTTATTTTTACCTGGGAATTATATGTCAAGGGCCTTGATATTTGTACCAATCCTTTTCCAAAAGATTTTTGCCCGATCACTACAGCGCGGTCATAATCCTGAAGGGTACCTGCTACAATTTCTGATGCGGAAGCGCTTGTGCTATTTATTAAAACTGCCACAGGTATATCTGTATCCAGAGGATGGTTTAACGTGCTGTAAGATATATTATTTTCCTCCACTTTACCACGGGTAGAAACTACTTCCGTACCTTTAGGAATAAAGATATTCGCAATATTAACAGCCTCCATTAATAATCCTCCAGGATTTCCCCGAAGGTCAAGTATGATCTTTTTTGCGCCTTCTTCCTTCAGTTCACCTACAGCATTTCGTACATCACGACCACATTTCATGGTGAATTCATTTAACTTCACATAACCAATATCCTCTGTGAGCATTCCTTTATAAGGAATATTTTCTATTGTAACCTGCTCACGTACAAAATTTAAGGTGATAGGCTCATCTTGCCCATAACGTTTTACAGTTAAATTTAAAGGAGAGCCAAGCTGGCCGCGCATGAGGTCATTAGCTTCTTCACGTGAAATATCTTCTACTTTAATATTATCTATTTTGATTACCTCATCACCTACCTTTAACCCGTTTTGATGTGCTGAGAACCCTTCATAAATCATCAGTATTCGGATTTTATCGTCTATAATGCCTGTTACAGCACCTATACCTCCATATTGTCCTGTACTCTGCGTTCTGAAATCTTCAATTTTATCTTCAGGGATATAATTTGTATATGGGTCTAATGAAGCCAGCATGGCATAAATACCTGTCTGGATCAACTCATTTGGATTTATTTCATCTACATAAAGCGCATTTACTTCTTTAAAGAGTGAAGCAAAAATGTCCAGGTTTTTAGCTATTTCGAAATAACGGTCTCCCGGTTTGGAAAATGATAAAGAAGCAAAAACAATGAGGATGCCTGCCAAAAAAATAAAGATGCTCTTCCTGCCCATAATTTAAAATTAACAATACGTACGAAAATAACATTAAAAGCAGCTAAATAAGTTTACCAGTGGTGGAATTTGTATTTAACAGGTAAACATAAGTAAATTATAATGGTGTGTGTAATATCAACTGAAAAAGCTAAAAAAATGTTTTCTTACCTGCATAAACAATTTTTCAGGAGCTAAAGTTAGTTGAGTATGAAAACTTTTATTTTTATTTTATTTCTATCATTTTCTTATAGCTTATCTGTTGCTCAAACTTATTATACCGATAATGGCTATGCAAGATTCAGAGCTGAAGCACCATTGAATTCTTATTCAGGAGAATCTAATGACCTTCAGGGTTCTGTTAATTTAGACACTAAAGAGGTTCAGTTTAAACTGAAGGTAAGATCCCTGGATACTGATAATGACCAGCGGGACCAGGATATGTATGAATTAATGAATGTAAGTCAATATCCATATATAGAATTTAATGGTCGTATTGCCGATGATTTAAATCTTAATAAGGGTAAGCAAAAGTTAACTGTGAAAGGTGAAATGAGAGTCAGGGATGTAACCCGTGAAATTTCTATTGAAGGAGCTATACAAAAGGAAGGTGATAAACTTCGTATTGAGGCAAGTTGGGATTTATTGCTTTCAGATTATAATATCGAACAGCCAAGTATTTTATTTTATGAAGTGGAAGACAGGCATAACATTTATGTAAGTGCCGTTCTAAAGAAAGGTACCAAATAATATAATTAGCTCAATGTTTTACGGGCACGATAGATCTTCAGGTATATATAGGAAATTAGTCCTGACACAATTCCCGCTACTATTGATAAAGCTACTGCTCCAATGAGGTACTGCACCAGGTTATCTTTAACTGCTTCCAAAGTCAGGCCCTGATTAAAAAAAATATCATATTCGGGGCTTTCTATAAAAACACCTCCCAGCATATAGCTGGCATATATTATAACCGGGATCATGGGAGGTATACTTATATTTGCTGCCACAACAAATATTACTTTATTCAGGCGCATAAGATGACACAGGGTCAGCCCAACAATAAGTTGATAACCCCAGATAGGAAATATGCCCATAAACATACCGAATCCTATAGCCAGGGCTTTTTTATGAGATGGCTCAGTTTCATTAAAGAAGTTTTTTTTTATGAAATTCTTTATGTTCTCACGGGTGAGGGCATTAATGAAGCGTAAGGGAATATAATAAAGAAAAGCCAGGGTCACCAGCCAGGTATTAAGTAAGCTGATCCGGCTGAAATCCCTGAATGGCCTGAAGTGGGAAATCCTTAATTTTCCCGGCTCATAATGTACTTTAATTGGTATATTTTTTACAGGTATACCTTTCCAGGCGGCCTTTACAATTACCTCTATTTCAAACTCAAATTTGCGGGTAAAGTACCTCAGGTTTTTCATCCTGCGAATGGGATAGAGCCGATATCCGGATTGTGTATCCTGTAGTTTTATGCCCGTCTCCAAATGATACCAGAAATTAGAGAATTTATTACCGAAGCTGCTCTTACCGGGAACATTTTCCTGCTCCATATTGCGTGCTCCAATAACAAGAGTGTCAGGGTTTTTTTCTATTTCGGCTAGAAAGAGAGGGAGGTCAGATGCAAAATGCTGACTATCACTATCAATAGTAATGGCATAGTCATAACCGAGCTTTAAAGCACTTTTAAAGCCATTTCTTAACGCCATCCCTTTCCCTTTATTCTTACCATGTGTAATTACGGTAAGCTTAGGGTAATCTTTTACAATTTGTTCTGTAGAATCTGTAGAGCCGTCATTGACAAGAATAATATCATCTGAATAAATAAGAACAGATTCAATAACCACCCTCAGTGTTTTATCATTATTGTAGGTGGGAATAATGACAGAGCATTTATATTTTTTAAATATTTCTTTAGTAGACATTAACCTGCAGGCACAAAATTTCCTTTCATCTTATAATTGGCTGATCCATCCTTTAAAAAAGAGCTGACGTTAATGGCTAACACTTTATCAGCTTCCTCTTTAACTGATAATTCAAAACGAAGTTCATCATCAACAGTTGGATCAACAAGTTTTGCATATTTTATGTTGGAAGCGCTTATAAATCTGTAATTATTTTCTCTCAGCTCCCCAAGGATCTCTTTAGTCATCTCAAGGAGGCAAACACCAGGCAAAACGGGCTGTTGAGGAAAATGACCCTTAAAGATCTCATGGGATGGATCAATTTTTATAGTTACCGAATAGGAATTCTCATCTTTTTGCTCTGAGGATATGATTTGGTAAAGCTTATTCTTCAGCATAATTAACTTTTAAAAGATCCAGTTTTATCTCAAGTTTAATATTTGAATGTTTTATCGTTACTTGTTCAGGAACATCTTTTTCCCTGTACCCAAAGGTAATGGTAGTTTTTACCGGTTTCAAAAAACCCTTTTCTTCTAGCGCCATTACATGGTTCTGTGATTTACTAACGGAGATATGTAAAGGTAGCTTTTCCTTTAATTTATAAGTAACATATAGATCATTTTCAAACACAAGTTTTTTTTCTGTTGGAGGGAAAAGGTCCAGCAGGAGCAGCATATGAAAATCTTTGGCTATTAACTTTTCTACTGATCTTCTATCCAGTTGCTCAAATTTTTTTATCCAGGTCATCCCATCGGGATTAATTTTAAATTCCATAAGGGTAACACCAAATTTTGATAATAAAACTACGTGGTAAGACTCCTTTTCCACTTTTTTCATAACCAATAAGCCACTGGCATGGAATTCTTTATAATCAAAAGTAGCATTATAAATGAGGCTCGAATTTTCCTGATACAGATAAGGAGATGGCTCGGGTAAGGAGCCATTATCTGTGTTGACCGATTTACAGGAAATTACCAGGACAAGCAGCCCCGGGAATAAATATTTATTTGAGTGTAAAAGCCGTATCAGGAATTGACTCATTGAATTTTTTATTATAGAAGGAGATCAATGTATAATCACCCTCAGGCTCTATTAACTTAATTTTGTTAACGGTAAAATCAGACCTGTCGAAATAAACATTAATTTCCTGCAGGAAACCCTGAAGTTGTTTTTCTTTTGGATATAATTTAACCAAATATAGGTCCTTACCTTCAAAATAGCTGATATTAAAGGTTTCTTCATCTAAAACATCGCCCTGGACACTACTGATGATCAATTCATTTATTTGTCTGAAGGCTTTACTTGATGTGAGGTCAAATGAATTAACCTTTCCTTCATCACTAATTATCAGCTGATCGCCATTAAGAATAACCCCATAATTAAAAGGTTTTTGGTATTCCCATCTTAAGAGATTAGGTTTTTTAAATTTTAATACACCTTCCGATTCAATCTCATTTGATAAAATACTAAGATATTTATCCTGTTTAAAAGAGGAGTTAATTGTATTTGTAGCCGCAGCTATTTCTGATAAACCTTTTTTAAAGGCTGAAATATCCTTCATCTCTTTAAATTCAGTCGTCTGAAAAGAAAGAAAGGGTAGGGAAATAATAAATAAAGCTGCTGCTAAAAAATTCCTGTTGACCTTATACATGTAGATACTTATAATTATTTTTACTGGTGTACTGCAAAATTGCATCCAATATTTCAGGAGTATTTTTCCTGTTATCGTGAAGCAGGATTACAGCGCCAGGTTTTATCTTTTTAATCACCCGTCTTACCACCATTTTAGGATCTTTGGTTGAAGTGTCAAAAGAACGAATATTCCAGCCAATTAATTTCATGCTCAATAAATTTATCGCTCTGGCAATCGGCGGGTTGGTAACACCATAAGGAGGTCGAAAAATGTTACAGTCTTTTCCGGTTATACTATGTATTAATACATTGGTTTTATTGATCTCCTTTATTACTCTTTTTGAAGATAAGAAGGAAAAGAAATAACTGTGTGAATAGGAATGATTCCCTACACGATGGCCTCTTTTAGAAATTTCCTGCAGCACATCCTCATGCGCTTCAATATGTTTTCCAATGCAAAAAAAGGTGGCTTTTGCCTTATACCTGTCAAGGATGGAAAGGATCTGGGGAGTATAAACAGGATGAGGGCCGTCATCAAATGTTAAGGAAATTGCTTTTTCATCTGTATCCAGTGAATGATGGCCTTTTGTAAAAAAATCCAGCTGTATTTTAGCAGATCCTATGGCAAGGATTATAAAGAATAAGGCGACAATTGAATAAATAAAGAGGGAAATATCTGTCACCAGAAAATCTATGGAAACCAGGATCAGTAACAACAGGATAAAAACATTTCGCAGGATTAAATATTTGAGCATTGCGATAAAAGTGTCAGGGTATGATATTTCATCTTATAGTGATTATAAAAGAGGATATTCCGTAAGGGTTTATCTAGTTTGCCTCTTCTTACTACATGTTTATTTACCTGCCGCCTGTGGAGTATTTGTGCCGCAAGATGATGACCAAAAGCTGAAGCAGTGAAATACTCACCGCAAAGGTTTTTAAATGTAAGGATCACCTTTTCATTAAAAAGCCCGTCTTCCAGTTGTTGGTAAACCTTATCTTCTTCTTTAAATCCATTAAAGCCCAGCATTACTGCATCTACTTCATCAAGAGCCATATTATTTTTCTGAAGAAAAGATGTAATAATGGTATTTATATTAACAGCTGCAGGATTATAGATCAGCTGCGTATCCTCAATTTTGGCAACAGAATTTTTTGTTTTTTCTTTAGAAATAATAAAAAAAGCAGCACCTTCTCCCAGTGAAGGCTTTTTCTCACTTTCCCCTAATGCGGGGTAAGTAGTTTCCTCAGTACTTATACACTCAGTTTTAGCTAATATATCAAATAAAGTAGGGGTTATCTCATCCACACCGCCCACAAGCACATGATCGGTACCTTCATCAACCATTAAAATACCATCCTCAAGGGCAGATTCAAAGCTATGGCCTCTTTGTACAAAGGTGAAATTATGTTGGGGGCAGCTTAAAGTAAGGGCAATCTGTCCGGCAATGGTATTATGGGTAGATTGAATAAAGGAAGTAGGGGAGAGCAAGCCTTCATTATTTTCAATTATATCAGACAAAAATTTCTCTGTATCCTGCAGGCAGCCAAAACCTGTTCCTACCACAATGGCACCTGGCTGCTCAATGCTGCTTTTCTCAAGGCATGCTTTTGAAGCCGCAACACTCATCTTAATGATCCTCGCCATTCGCCGGGTCAGCCTTGGGTCAAGATATGCTTTATAGTCAGGTTCTGATGCCGAAAGCCACGGTTTTTCAGAGGTGACGATTTCACTAAGGTAACTATCGTCATCAAAAGTTTGCTGTGGGGAAATGGCTGAAGTTGCTGATATATAAGCGCCCATATTATTTCCTGAATATTAAAGATGTACAATTACCTCCAAAGCCAAAAGAGTTGGAAAGCACGCTGTTAACCTGATCATTTTTCATAATCTTTTGTAAAGGCTTTTTTTCCAAAGTATCCATAGGAGTGGTGATATTTAGGTTTGGAAATTTCAGGTTATGCTGCAGAGCTAAAACTGAAAAAACAGCTTCTATACCTCCGGCAGCACCAAGAGTATGGCCTGTTAAGGCTTTTGTAGAGCTATAATCCGGTGTATTTTGCCCAAACATCATTTTTATAGCCATACTTTCTGACTGATCGTTATTTCCGGTCCCGGTGCCATGGGCATTAATATAATCAATGGTAATATCACCAGCCATTTTCATCGCTTTTTGCATAGCAAGATTTGCGCCTTTACCTTCCGGTGAAGATGCTGTCTGATGAAAGGCATCATTTGCATTGCCGTAGCCGCTTAATTCCGCTAATGCTGGTCTTCCGGATCTCTTTATGCTTTCTTCAGATTCAAGTATAACATAAGCAGCTCCTTCACCAAGGTTCAACCCCTGTCTGTCTGCATCAAATGGACGGCACCAGCCGGGATCCAGGATCTTCAGGGAGTTAAACCCATTAAGGGTAAATTTTGATAAGGCATCGGTGCCACCGGCTATGGCAATATCAAGTTTTCCGGCTTTAATTAATCTACCGGCATGCATGATGGTATTGGCAGAAGAGGAGCATGCGGTGCTGATCGTGCTTATATACCCTTTTATTCCTAAATAGTCACCAATGATCTCCGTGCTGGATCCACAATCATGGCCGCTGAAAACAGCAGCATAGTCAAAATCCTCATTTTTTTTCAGGGCTTCATAATAATTTTCAGAGATATCCATTCCTCCAACAGATGTACCATTGAAAAAACCGGCATTTAAGAGCTCTTTGGTCGTAAGCCCTGCCTGAGAGACAGCTTCTCTGGCAGCAATTAAACCTAGTGAGGCGGTACGGGAGAGCTTTTTGTAATGATTTAATCCGGCAAGGGCAGCAAGCTCTTCATTACCATGTTTAACTTCACCGGTAACAAACTCATTGCGGTATTCTGTCTTAAGAAATTGCGGATAGTCTATTCCGGGAGAGGCATTAACAAGAGCATAAAGATTTTTTTCTACTCCATTTCCTAATGCAGAAATTATTCCTATACCGGTAATGTAGACTTTTGAAGACATATTACTTTTTATGTTCCTGTATATATTCTGCCATAGAATTTACAGTATTAAATACTTTTCGTCCTTCTTCAGGGTCTTCTATTTTGATACCATAGTTCTTTTCGAGTAATACAATAAGCTCCAAAGCATCAATGGAATCGAGCCCTATGCCTGACCCGAATAAAGGCTCATCATCTTTAATATCTTCAGGGCTCAGGTCTTCAAGGTTAAGAAATTCAATAATTTCTTCTTTTAGGTTATGTTTAAAATCACTCATATTATAATGATATTATTTAATAAAAATTAAGGTCAAATTTATTTATATATTCCTTATTCTGATCTGTTTTCTCAACTAAAAAAAGATCAGCAATAAATTCATTTTCCTGATAATCCACCCACCCTGTAATACAATATTTGTATCCTTCATTTACAAACAGGTTTTTTACATAATTGTAAAAAAAAGAAGTATCGAATTTATCCATAAGAAAACATGAGTTTTCTCCTGTTACTTTATGTCTTATGCACAATTCGCCTAACATAATATTAGGGAGTGTATATACAAAAATTGCAGGACTTGGTAGCTCACTGTTTTTAATTGCCTGATGATGTTTTTTATCAGAAGCTATGGAGGAGGAGCGGTTTCCCAGTATTATAGCAATATCTGCACCGTCACTTTCAGAGTCAAATTCTTTATCGGAAAGAAGTGCTTCAGCGGCCAGAAAAGCAAGTTTACACAGCTCATCCATTTTATAGAATTTAGGATATGAGAGGTCCAGCTTACGATAAACCTCCTTTGCATAGTTGTTAAAATCCATGCTCTCACCTTTATAGAGGACCTTATCTCCCTTTACAACTTTTGACGGATCAATATGGCTGTAACCTGCTATTCCTAATTCCATCTCCTGAAAATTATTGATGCATTACATCCTCCAAATCCTGAAATGGTTTTCAGGACATAATCCTTTTTCAATTCAATATTGCTTCTCACAACATTAAGATTATTTGTGGTGCCCTGATTTTCGAATCCCGGCGATTTTACTACCGTATGGTTATTCATTTGCCAGATGGTCAGGATCGATTCTATTACACCGGCAGCACCCAGCGTATGTCCAAAATATCCTTTCAGGCTGTTGAGCGGTTTGTCGGAAAGCTTTAGATCTTTGAAAGCTACAGATTCCATCTCATCATTAAAAGGAGTAGCCGTTCCATGGGCATTAATATATCCAATTTCAGAATTTGCTACCCGGGCTTGTTTAAATGCTTTTTCAACAGATATTTTCAAACCTTTGCCTGTTCTGGAAGGACCCGAAATATGATTGGCATCGTTAGCCTGTCCGGAACCCGCTATTTCAGCCAGGGAATTTCTTTCGATACACAGCTCAGGATCATTACTTAATAATACCGTTCCGCAACCTTCGCCAAGAGTTATTCCTGTTCTGGATTTATCATAAGGTTTACATGGGAGATTGCTTATCGCTTTTAATGAATTGAATCCGGAGATGACAAACTCACTTAATATATCTGCTCCACAAACCAGCACATGATCATAGCTTTCACTGTCAATTAATTTTTTTCCCACTATCATGGCAGATGTACCTGAAATACATGCATTAGAGATTACTAATGGATCATGAGGTAAATTAAAATAAGCATTTATTTTTTTTGCAAGAGAAGGTAATGATGCCTTATTTTCTTCTTCAATCTGGTCGATATTCCCTTTTGTTGTTGATACAACTAAAAGAAGCTTATTCAGGTTGATTTTATCTTTTACTGGATCCAGCACATCATGAATAGACAGGATCATGAGCATTTCCAGAAATGAAAATCCCCGGAGGCCAGCGAAATTAAATCTTTCACTTATCTCTGCTTTGTCTATGGCTGCTACATAGAGTTCATCGGAAGAAAGATCAGGACGCTTTAATTTCTTAATGCCGCTCTTTCCTGAAACCAAAGCATTAAAATTCGATTTGGTATCAAAACCTAACGGGCTAATAATATTATCGGCAACAGTGTAAACTTTCATTAAACGCTAAAGAACATCCTCGGGCGTTAGAAGGCCATGTTCAATTTTCCATTCTACAAAAAATTCCGGTAATGTCAGGTGTAACTCCCGCTCTTTTGTTAAAAAGATCTGAACGGAATTCCCTGTGGCATATACTTCTTTGGTGACTTTATTATATATTTTATAATCAAATATGATCTTTGCCGCCGGTGTATCCTTAAAAACTGCTTCTACAGCCACTTCATCCCTATAACCTATAGGTTTTTTGTATTTGCAATTTACCTCTACGATTGGCATAAAAAAACCTCTTTCATACACCTCCATGTAGCCAAGATCGAATTTTTTACCAAAACCCTCACGTGCATCCTCAAAAAATTTTATAAAATGGCCATGCCAGACAATACCCATGCTGTCCACCTCTGAAAACCGTACATTAATGTCTTTTATATATTTCAGCATTACCTAATCAGCTTTTATAAAAATTCTTAATTCACAGGAAGCAACTTTTTGATTTTCCTTATTAAAAACCTCACCCTCAACAACCTGAATATTCATAAGGTCATTAGTAAGCCGGATCTTAGTCTTTATCTCTGTATTACAGGGCGGCCTGAAGAAAATTTTAAGATCTTTGATCCCGGCAATATATCCTAAAGGTGCCGGTTTACCTTTTGCCTGAAACTGAAAACCTGCAAACAAAGCAGCAGACTGAGCTATATTTTCTACAAGCCCACCTTCATTAAAATAACCATTTTCAGCTAATATATTATCTTCTTTTAAATCAAATCCGGTAATTATATAATCGGGACCATCCTCAAAAACCTTATCCACCATAACAAACGGTGGACGCTGAGGGATATATTTTAATACATCAATTTCCTGCTTATTTAAATTATCCATTTTTTATTTTTTGATCGTAGATGCCGCCTTTCAAATCTGTGCTCCAGAAGTCATAGTAATTAAACCATTGAAGCGGATGTTGTTTCACCTTTTCTTCCAGTGTTTTTACATATTGATCTAACAATTCTACTTCCGAAGTACCTTTTTCAATAACTGGGGTGGAAGAAAAATAATAATGATCAGCACTGGATTTTACTGCGTAGACAAAAGTAACCGGCACATTAAGTTTTGTTGCAATTGAAAATGGACCAAGAGGAAAATAGGCATCTCTACCCATAAAATTACGTACTGCAACTTTGCTTCCCTCCATAAATCTGTCACCATGCATGCATATTATCTCTTTATTTCTCAACGCTTTACTTATGAGAAAGATATGAGAAAGGTCATTCTTAATGGGTATAATGTTCACACTTTCGTTTTTCATTATACCCTCCATATATTTTTTAATCCTTTCGTGTTCTGCTTCAAACATTACAATGTTAACACGCATATCTATTCTTTTGAGCAGAAAACCAGCAATTTCCCAATTACCAAGATGGGCGCTGATCAACATTCCACCGGTATTTCTTTTTTTAAATTCCAGAAGATACTCCTCACCATCAAAAGTGTAGGTAAATTTATTCTGCACACCGGCGATAACAGCCACCTTGTCAAGTAAAGTTTGTCCAAAGACATAAAAGTTTTTATAAACAGCGATTACCGATTTTATAAAACCATAATGATGGACATTTCGGAAATAGCTATAGATATTTTTTGTAGCGGAAGGAGCAAATAAAACGAAATAGGCAGCTACAAGCCTCAGTAGACCATACGCTGCCTTTAATCCAGATTTTTTTAGTATAAATATAAAGATTTGGTATCCTAATAACCCGCCACGGGTTTTACCCTTCCAGGATGGCATTACTTGCTGTCAACTTTTTTACCTATATAATCGTAAAAATCCTGAAATGTATGAAGATCTTTAAAATCCTCAGGGTTTACCTTAAAGCCAAAGTTGCTCTCAATTTCTACCACAAGATCCACATAATCCAGGCTATCCAGTTGTAAGGTCTCTTTTAGGTTTGCATCCGGAGATATAACATCTGGCTCAACTTCAAATTCTTCTACTAAAAAGCCATTGGTTCTCTCAATTATTTCTTCCTGAGTCATCTTAAATATTATAATTTACCTTTTTATACTTTCTTAACGATTATTGAGGAGTTTGTTCCCCCAAAACCAAAAGAATTCGACAGAAACATATCAAATCCCTGTTCAATGGTTTTGCTGGCAAAGTTAAGGTCCTTCAGTTCATCCTCCGGGTTTTCCAGATTAATATTTGGCGCAATAAAATCATTCTCCATCATAAGCATGGAATAAACGATCTCACTGGCACCTGCCATCCACATTTCATGGCCAGTCATTGATTTTGTTGAGCTGATAAAAGGCTTTGCGCCTTTAAACACATTTTTTATAGCCGTGCCTTCATGAAGGTCCCCCATTGGTGTGGAGGTGGCATGTGCATTTATATATTGAATATCAGAAGCTTTAACATTTGCCTGATTGAGTGCCATTTGTAAAGACCTTGTCGGGCCCTCCACATTAGGGGCAGAGATATGCTCTCCATTAGAGGAAAATCCATAACCGATGATTTCCCCTAATATTTTTGCGCCACGTTTTTTAGCAGATTCATAGCTTTCTATGATCACTGTTGCAGCACCACCACTTGGGATAAGCCCATCACGGTTTTTATCAAAAGGCCTGGAGGCTTTTGTAGGATCATCAATTCTGGTTGAGAATGTGCTTAAACCATCGAAACTCCCCATTGAATGATAGTTGACTTCCTGAGCTCCCCCGCAGATCACCATATCCTGCAAACCGTTTTTTATCATTAAATAACCGAGGCCAATGGAATGTGAACCACTGGCACAAGCGCCACTGACAGTAAAGTTTATCCCTTTTATTTTAAATATTGTGGAGAGGTTCATTGTAACAGTGGAGTTCATCGACTGGAATATTGAGCCGCTACCGAGAAGTGTAGTATCCTTTTTAATCTTTAGCTGCTCAAAAGATTCAATTGATGGTTTTGCGGAACTATCATTACCATAAATAATCCCGATACTGTGATCCGAAACCTGATCTTCCGCAATTCCCGCATGTTTGAAAGCTTCGATGGTTGACAGATAGGCAAATTCACCCTGCTGCGCCAACCCTACCCGTTGCCTCCTGGAAAGAAGATCCTTTAAATTAGGCTGGGGGAGAATACCTGTAAGTGGTGACCTGAATCCCAGCTCTGTACGGTCGGGGTCTGTACCAATACCTGATTTCCCTTTGTACAATGAGTCACGTACCTCATCCAGGTTAGTGCCAATGCACGAATAAATGCCTAATCCAGTAATAACAACCCTATTCATAAAGCCAACTTAGTTAATACATACCTCCGTTAATAGATATTACTTCTCCGCTGATATATGAAGATTCTGATGATGCAAGAAAACCAACAAGGTTAGCAACCTCTTCTGCTGTTCCAAACCTTCTTAAAGGAATGGTCGTTTTAAACTGCTTTTCATCAATCCCTTCTGTCATTTCAGTTTTAATAAATCCGGGAGCTACCGCATTTACTGTTATATTTCTTCTTCCCACTTCCTGGGCCAATGCTTTGGTGGCACCGATAACTGCTGCCTTAGCTGCTGAATAATTTGTTTGGCCGGGTAACCCTTTTAAACCGGATAGTGAAACAATATTAATAATCCTTCCGTCTTTACCCTTGATCATTTCAGGTATAACGGCTTTAGTAACATTAAAAAAACCACCTAGACTGGTGTTTATAACACTATCCCATTCCTCATCCTGCATCCAGATCATTAAATTATCCTTCCGTATCCCGGAATTATTTACCAGTACATCAACAGTATCCGAAGGATGATTTTTATACCATTCCGCAAGAGAGGTCCGTACCTGTTCGCGGTTAGTAATATCACACTTCCAAAGTTCAGCTGTTACACCTTTCTTTTCAACAAGGCTCAGGGCTTCCTGTGCAGCTTCTTCATTGGAAACATAATTAATTAAAATATTAAATCCTTTTTCTGCCAGTTTGAGGCAAATTGCTCTTCCTATTCCACGGGAGCCACCAGTTACTAATGCATATCTCATTTTTTGGAAATTTCGCGAAATTATCAAAATTTCTTTTAAAAAATACTTTTTAATTTTTGAACTTTATCTTCCGAAAAGCTCATCTTTTAATCTTCAGATTTTTCCACACGATAAAATCAGATGATAAGTTAATTATCTGATTTTACAGGGGAATTTTCCATCATATATGTCTTTACTTCCCTTAATTTTTCATAAATAGGAAAATCAGAAACAAATTTAGGGATTATGTTTCTGATGCTGGAATATGTTTCCTTAGCATCGTCAGATAATCCATCCGTTTTTTCCAAAAGATCCAGTGCCTGTACAATTGATATAATTTCAATGGCTAATACTTCATATGTATTATTTATTACTTGTTTTGTAATAAGAGCAGCATTAGCCCCCATACTCACTATATCCTGATTGTCATTATTATTAGGAATGCTGTGGACATACATTGGATTGCTCAATGTTTGATTTTCTGCTGTAGAAGAAACGGCAGTGAATTGCACGCCCTGCATTCCAAAATTTACTCCCAGTTTACCTAAATTGACAAAAGGAGTTAAAATATTATTTAGTTTTGGATTCATTAAAAAGTTCAGCTGCCGTTCTGCCAGCATGGAAAGTTTGGTAACAGCAATTTTTAGCTTATCCATTTCAAAAGCTACATAATCCCCATGAAAATTCCCGCCGTGTAATACATTCCGGCTTTTCAGGTCTACGATTGGGTTGTCATTTGCTGAATTGGCTTCTTCAACTAATAGCTTCTGGCATTGCTCTACTGTTTCCAGTATGGCTCCTACAATCTGCGGGACACAACGGATCGAGTAATACTCCTGTACTTTATCTTTAAAAATATTTTGCCCTTCCTGCTCTTCTGCAGTAGGTTGTGGTTCCCTCTTTCTTATATATTTACTGGTGCTAAGGTGCTTTGATATAATTTTTGCAACCTCCTGCTGGCCAATATGTTTTTTAGATTCATTTAGCTCCGGCGAGAAATAGTCATCATAGGCATCAACAATCTCACATATCATGGAAGAGGCAATAAGGCTCCATTCAATAGCTCTTTTAGCATAAACTGAATTTATCAGCCCAATGCCGGTCATAACACTGGTGCCGTTCATTACTGCAAGTCCTTCCCGCAGCGTAACCTCCATGGGCTTAATCCCAAGCTCATTATATATCTCTTTTGTAGGCCTAATTTCACCCTTATATTCTACTTTTCCTTCCCCGATCATAACAAGGGCCAGGTGAGCTAATTGCACCAGGTCACCACTTGCCCCCACACCTCCGTGCTCGTAGATCATAGGTGTAACGTCATGGTTTATAAGCGCTTCAAGCACTTCAATTGCTGAATTATTAATTCCGGAATAGCCTAATGAAAGCGTATTTAATCGCGCCAGCATTGAAGCTTTTACATGTTCGGCAGGCAATGGGTTACCAAGGCCTGATGCGTGGCTTCTGATGAGATTATACTGCAGGACCTTCTGCTCCTCTTCATCAACTTTATATTGAGCCATCGGACCGAAGCCGGTATTTATTCCGTAAATTATTTTGTCTTTCGAAAATTCCTTTAAAAAACTGTAACTTTCTTCAACCCTTTTTTTTGTATCTTCCGTAACTCTTACTTTCTCCCCGGAAATAACTTTCTTTATATTTTCGAGAGTTAAGGAAGCAAAACCTATTTCCACCATTACCTCGGTACCTGATTAATTCTCTAATTTATTTGAGACTAAAAATTTGGACTACAAAACAACTGATTACCTATATAATAAGCAAATATAATAAGCAAAGAAAAAATTATATCTTTTTGCTAAAATCATTATTTTAAAGAAAAATTTTACTCCTCACATGTAAAGCAGATTTATTTTCACTTTATTTACATAAAAATTTGATGATTACTTTTCTGATTTTTTATTCTTAAAAAATTCAATTTACTCCTCAGATGAAGGTTGATGTTTTGGTTATTGGTGCAGGTCCTGCGGGTACAGTAGCAGCATCTATATTAAAAAATGAAGGATATGATGTCCGAATTGTGGAAAAGCAGAAATTTCCGCGATTTGTGATCGGAGAAAGCTTATTGCCAAGATGTATGGATAACCTGGAGTATGCAGGTCTGCTAAATGTCATAGATGGTGCTGGCTTTCAAAAAAAGTATGGCGCCAAATTTCTTCGGGGTGAGGAGATCTGTGACTTTAATTTTACAGAGCAGTTTACAAAGGGATGGAATTGGACATGGCAGGTTCAAAGGGCAGATTTTGATAATTTATTGGCTAATGAAACAGAAAGAAAAGGTGTAGCTATAGATTATGAAGCTGAAGCTGTAGGTGTAACATTTAATGATGATCATTCGTCAGTGACAACTATTAAAAAACCTGATAATAGCACTTATACTGTTGAAGCTAAATTTATTGTGGATGGTAGTGGGTATGGCCGTGTATTACCGAGATTTTTAAATCTGGATCAGCCTTCAAATTTTCCTCTCCGCGTTGCATTATTCACACATTTAGAGGATAAAAAAAGACCCACAGGTATCGATGGTAACAGGATTACAGTAATTATTTATTCCCTGGATGTCTGGATCTGGATAATTCCATTTTCCGATGGTAACACTTCAGTGGGAATTGTTGGTGAACCAGAAATTGTTAATAAATATAAAGGTACACCTGCAGAACAATTTGACAAATGGCTGAAGGAAGTGCCGGGATTAAATAATCGTTTTGCTATAAAAGATGCTAAATTTGAGCCACAGAAGATATCAGGATATTCTGCAGCAGTTTCCAGATTGTACGGCGATGGATTTGTATTAACAGGTAATAGTACGGAATTCCTTGATCCGGTTTTTTCTTCGGGAGTAGCATTAGCAACAGAATCTGCTGCTACAGCAGCCAAATTGCTGGTAAAACAATTGAGAGGGGAACAGGTTGACTGGGAGAAGGATTATTCCGATTATCTAAAAGGCGGAGTAGATGTTTTCCGTACCTTTGTGAATACCTGGTATGATGGTTCATTACATGATATTTTCTTTACCCATAAATCAAATGTAGAAATGAAGAAGCAGATATGTTCGGTGTTGGCTGGTTATGTTTGGGATAAAACCAACCCTTTCGTTACCAAACATAAAAGAGCGATCATGACTTTGGCTAAAATAATTTCACATTAAATTTGTGCCTTCATAACCTTAATTTTAAAAAAACAGACTTTCGGCTATTGCATCCTGATCTTTTACTACTTTCATGAGTAATATTTTTTACCAGGTATATGAACTGATTAAAAAGTACAGGCTTTTTTCAGTTGTTTTCTTCTTAGCTTTTGTGGGAAGTGCCTTATTTTTTGCTTTGAAAATTAAGCTTGAAGAGGATATTATTAATGTAATACCTCAGGATGAAAAAGTAAAGCAGGTAAATAAAGCTTTAGAAGGCTTCAAAATGAATAACAGGCTGATTTTACACCTGTATTCTGAAGATACCATAACATCTGACCCGGATCAGCTGATAGAATATGCTGCAAATTTTAGTGACAGCCTTAAGCAGTGTTACCCTGACCTCATCAGCGATATTATCAGAGAATTTAAAGATGATCAGCTCCAGTCACTTTACGATTATTATCTCAAAAATTTGCCACTCTACCTTACTGAGGAAGATTATGAGAAAATAGTTACAAGAATATCTGAAGAAGGTATTGAAAATACAGTAGATAAAAACTACAAGACTCTGATCTCTCCCGTAAGTATGGTATCAAAAAAGATTATTGTGCAGGACCCATTCGGACTTGTGGGGTTTCCTTTGCAGCGAATGGGAAATATGCAGCTGGATGAAAATATACAGCTCTACCAGAATCACCTGTTGACAAAAGATAAAAATCATCTGCTTTTTTTTATTTCTTTAACCCATGCTCCAAATAAAACAACAGAGAATTCAAAACTTATAGAAGGTATAGAGAGATTAAAAGAAGATCTTTCAGGTCAATATTCAACAATCACCCTGGAATATTTTGGTTCTGCAGCAGTGGCGGCTGCTAATGCAAAAAGAATTAAAACCGATATCTATATTACCGTATCAATAGCGCTGCTGTTTCTATTGTTATTCATATCATTTTACTACCGAAGTGTTATTGTTTTTTTTACTGCAGTTACCCCCGGGATCTTCGGGGCAATCATAGCAGTTGCATGCCTTTATCTCTTTAAGGAAAAATCTTCTGCCATATCCCTCGGTGTTGGATCGGTTTTACTGGGGATCACAATAGATTATGCACTACATTTTATCACACATTTTAAGCATCAAAAGGATATAAGGCAGTTATTTAAAGATCTGACAAATCCAATCCTGATCAGTAGCCTTACAACGAGCTGTGCTTTTTTTTCACTGCTATTTTTAAGATCAGAGGCTTTAGCAGACCTGGGTTTATTTGCTGGGGTTAGTGTTCTGTCTGCGGCCCTTTATACATTAATTGTGCTACCCCATTTGGTGATTAAGGAAAATAGCCGGATAAGACTAAGAGAAACTCCTAATATTGTTGAAAGGATAGTTTCCAAAACTGCGCGATATCCTCTTTACCGGTCAAAATTTGCCCTGTTTATATTCTTTATTTTAACGGCTGTAAGTTTGTTTACCTGGAGAGGGTATTCATTTGAAAGTAATATGCTCAAGCTTAATTACATGCCCGAAGACCTGGAAAGGTATGAGGATAATCTTAACAGGATAACTACTATTTCTGCTAACAACCTGTACCTGGTAAGTGGGGGCAGTTCCTTATGGGAGGCTTTGGAGACAGAAGATAAGATAACGAAAAAGCTTGACAGCCTGCATAATGAGGGGATTATTTATAAATATAATACTGTTAATACCATTGTACCTTCCGTACGTGTGCAGGAAGAAAGATTAAAAAGATGGAAAGAGTTTTGGCAGGAACAGGATGCTGACAGTGTTTTAAACATGTTTTATCAGGCGGCGGAGCGTAAGGGTTTTAAAAAGGAAGCCTTTAGGTCTCTGGAAGAAACATTCAAGGGTGATTATGATAATTTAAGTGAGGAGGACGTAGAAGAAGTTTTTAAGGTTTTTGGTGAAGACCTGATTATTGAGGGTGAAGATAAAATTTCAGTTATCTCATCGGCTAAAATGAGTACGCAAAATAAGCCTGTGGTAATGAATACTTTTGAAAATTTACCCGGCACTATTATTTTCGACCAGGGCTATATGACAAATCGTCTTATAGAATTACTTCAGGAAGATTTTAATAAGCTGGTAAATATTTCACTTGCGGTGGTTTTCATCATTATCCTTGTCAGCTATGGGAGAATTGAGCTGGCCATAATTGCTTTCCTTCCTATTATTTTGAGCTGGCTGTGGATATTAGGGATAATGGGATTATTTGGCTTATCGTTTAATATTGTTAACATCATTATCTGCACATTTATTTTCGGTCTCGGTATAGATTATAGCATTTTTGTAATGAGAGGGCTGACCCAAAATTATAAGCTGGGCCTTAACAATCTCGTCTCCTATAAAAAATCTATCGTATTATCCGCAGTAACCACTCTGGTGGGAATAGGTGTACTGGCATTTGCGCAGCACCCAACATTAAAATCAATAGCCTTGCTCGCAATTATAGGGATTATCGCAGTAATATTCCTGACATTCACTATACAGCCTATTATATATAATTTTTTTATCCAGAGAAGAAAAAATAAGAACGTCCCTCCTTATACTATCGGCTCTTTATTATTATCAGTTTTTGCCTTTGCAAATTTTGTTGTAGGATGTATGCTACTGCTGATAGTTCAATCTTTTCTTAGGGTCCCTATTGGGAAGGCTGACAGGAAAAAGAAATTTTTTCACTGGCTGATAATGCTTTTTTGTCGGCACATCATTTATGTGATGATAAACATCAAGAAAGATGTGCGTAGTAAAGAAAATGCCGATTTCTCAAAACCGTCAGTTATTATCGCAAATCATCATTCATTCGTAGATATCCTTTTACTGCTGATGTTCAATCCTAAAGTAGTAATGGTGACAAATGATTGGGTTTATAATTCACCTTTATTTGGAAAAGCAGTAAAATACGCTGACTTCATCTATACCGGAAAAGGACTGGAAAATCAACTTGATGAGATCCAGGATTTAATAAATAAGGGGTATTCTATTGTCATCTATCCCGAAGGAACACGATCAGAATCATTTAAAATAGGGAGGTTCCACAAAGGCGCCTTCTTTCTGGCAGATCATTTTAAACTTGACATTCAGCCGGTTTTGTTACACGGAACTAACTATGTAATGCCGAAAAGAGACCCTTTCTGCATGAGGAACGGCAGGATAACGGTTAAATTCCTTCCGAGGATTAAGCATCAGGATTTATCTTATGGTGAGGGTTATTCCGACAGAACAAAAAAAATAAGCAAATATTTTAAGAATGAATATGCCGGGCTTAGACAAGAACTGGAGACCCCTGCTTATTATAAAGACATCCTATTAAAGAATTACATTTATAAAGGGCCGGTACTTGAGTGGTATGTAAGGGTAAAGCTTAGCCTGGAAGATTATTATAAGACACTTCATAAAATTTTGCCTGATAATGCAAGGATTGTTGATCTTGGCTGCGGATACGGATATATGACCTATGCACTTGGGCTAAGCCGCGGAGGAAGATCTATGCTGGGCATTGATTATGATGCTGAAAAAATAGAAGTTGCAAAAAATTGCCCTGTAAAACCACGAAACATTACTTTTGACCATGGTGATGTGGTGACTTATAATTATGGTTCAGCAGATGTCTTTATTGTAAGTGATGTAATGCATTATTTAACAATAGAGCAGCAGGAAAAACTGATGGATAATATGGCTGACCATATTACGGCAGCTGGTATTATTTTGATTAGGGAGGGGGATAAAAGTCAGGAAGAACGCCATAAAGGGACTGAGCTGACGGAATTTATATCCACAAAAACCGGTTTTAACAAAACAAAAAATTCCCTGAATTTTATTTCGCGTGATATGGTGAAAGGATTTGCTGAAAAAAAGAATTTTAAGCTTGAGATCATTGACAATACAAAATTAACTTCCAATACACTTTTTGTACTGAAGAAAAACTAATGGGAGATAACGAATACGATATCATTATCATCGGAAGCGGCCTTGGAGGACTTGCATGCGGAGTTATATTGAGCCGTGAAGGGTATAAAGTCCTTGTGCTGGAAAAGAATAAGCAAATTGGGGGCAATCTGCAGATATTTTCGCGTAATAAAAGAATTTTTGACACGGGCATTCATTATATAGGAGGCCTTGAAGAGGGGCAAAATCTTTATCATTATTTCAAGTATTTGGGGATAATGGATAATCTTAAGATCAAGAAGCTTGATGAAGATGGCTTTGATATAATTACTTTCGATGGTGACGAAACAGAATATAAATATGCCCAGGGTTATGACCGTTTTATTGAAAATATGTGCGGTTATTTTCCTGAAGAAAAAGAAGGTATAATAAAATATTGTAATATAATAAGGGAGGTTTGTAGCAATTTTCCCATGTACAACCTTAGACCTTCAAACGGTGACTGGAGCAATGTGAGCTATCATGATATGAGCGCCAGGGAATTTATTGCTAACTGCACATCAAACCCAAAGCTCCAGGCGGTTCTGGCTGGCACTAATCTGCTTTATGCAGGTGAAGGAGATAAAACTCCTTTGTATACTCATGCATTAATCATTAACTCCTATATAGAAAGCTCATACAGATGCCTGGATGGAGGATCTCAGATTGCCATATTACTTTCCAGGATCATTCGACAAAATGGTGGTGAGATATTAAAACATGCGGATGTAAAAAAATTTGTTTTTGATGAAGATAAAGTAAGTGCGGTGGAATTGGCAGATGGTAGAAAATTTTGTGGCAAGCATTTTATTTCAAATATCCACCCTACCAATACACTTGAAATGGTAGAGGCGGGAAAGATCCGAAAAGCCTATAGAAAGAGAATAGAAAGCCTTGAAAATTCAGTTTCAGTATTTATAGTATATATAGTGCTGAAGAAAGGGACTGTAAAATATTTTAATCATAATCTCTATCATTTTATTGATCCGGATGTATGGTCCGGGGCTGATTATCAGGAGAATTGGCCAATGAATTATGCATTATTTACTGGTGCCACATCAAAAGAAGCCGAATATGCTGATACCATGACATTAATGGCTTATATGAAGTATTCTGATACTGAGAAATGGGCAAACACATTCAATATTGTTTCAAAGGAGGAGGATAGAGGGTCCGATTATGAGGCATTTAAAAAAGAAAAGGCAGAGATCCTTATTGAAGAGCTTGAAAAGAAAATGCCGGATATCAGGAATAATATAGAAACATATTATACTTCCACCCCGCTAACATACAGGGATTATATTGGCACTAAGGACGGTTCCTTATATGGCATAGTAAAGGATTATAAAGACCCTATGAAATCATTTATCTCACCCAGGACAAAAATCCCTAACCTTTTACTTACCGGTCAAAATCTTAACTTACATGGAGTTTTGGGTGTGACCATTGGCGCGGTAATTACCTGCTCGGAGTTCCTTGGAAATAAGTATATTATGGACAAAGTAAGGGAGGCGTAGAAACATTTGCGGAAAAAATGTAGTTTAATTAACTGTAAACTTTGGATAATAATAATGACAAATATTTTTCGCCGGGTTGTAATCTTACTTTTTATTACTCCTCTTCTTATTTCATGTATAAATAAGGCCGCCATTAAATCCTTTCAAAAAAACATGGCAAATAAACCTTATGATGCCATCATTGTCCCTGGTTACCCTTTTCAGGATAGCACATGGCATGATGTGATGAAGATACGGGTTTACTGGTCTAAATATCTATTTGAAAATGGATATACCAATAATGTTATCTATTCAGGCAGTGCAGTATATACCCCCTTTATAGAAAGTGTAATAATGAGAGAGTATGGTAAAGCTCTGGGCATACCTAAGGAAAATATATTTGTTGAGATGGAAGCGGAACATAGCACGGAAAATCTTTATTATTCGGTGCAGCTTGCGGAGAACCTGGGGTTTAAAAAAATTGCATTAGCAACGGATCCTTTTCAAAACTCACTCTTAAAGCGCTTTGCAAAAAAAAATGATCTCAATATTGATTTTTTGCCTATTGTCTTTGATACCCTAAAGCACATTCCAAAACCTACGCCGGAAATAAATTATTCAGTTGCTTATGTTCAGGATTTTGAAGCCCTTCCGGATAAAGAAAATTTTTGGAAAAGGTTCAGGGGAACATTGGGTGGCAACATAAATCCCGACCTGTATGAATATGAGATAACTAAGGAAGAACCTGATAATAACTTATAATACCCTTTTTTTATAATACTCATTAACTTAAGGAACCAATCCCCATTTAATTACCTTTGTAGTGAATATTAGTGATGCTGCTAACTTCCTAAAAGGAAAAAATGAAAATATTTAAGTACAGTCTTGCTCTTCTTCTCGGGCTATTTCTGCTCCTCGCAGTTATATTTTTCTTTAAGATAAGGCTTAATGAGCCCAGCCTGCCTGATAATCAAACCTCTGCTTATACCATAGAAAACACAGCAGATGGTCTTTATCGTTATGGCCCAAACTGGTTAAGGAAGAATGATAAGGGAACCTGGGAAATGTACCTGGAGGGTAACTCCTATCAGCAGGGTAATGCTATTGGTGTAATGGGCAAAGGTCTGATGCTGGAAAAAGAGGAGGCTTTTATAGATGAAATTAAAAATCGGATTCCTTCAGAATCGTACCTGGGATTCCTCAAATATGTAGTGGGATGGATGAATAGGGATTTAGATCAATATGTTCCCGAAGAACAGCTACAGGAGATATATGCCTCTTCACAATATATGGATAATGCCTATGATTTTGTAGCTCCTAAATATCATCGTGCATTAAATTACCATGCAGCACATGATATTGGCCACGCCATGCAGAACATGAACCTGGTGGGGTGTACTTCCTTTGCTGTCTGGGGAGACAGATCTGTAGGAAATAAACTTTTAATAGGAAGAAACTTTGATTTTTATTTTGGCCAGGAATTCGCAAAAGATAAAATTATTGCTTTCTATAATCCTGAGAAGGGATATAAATTTATGTCTGTTACCTGGGCGGGTTTTACAGGCGTGGTATCCGGAATGAATGAAGAAGGGCTTACCATCACATTAAATTCTGCTAAGTCAGGAATACCTACTAAAGGTAAAACACCTGTATCTGTCATAGCAAGACAAATTTTGCAATATGCGTCAACAATAGAGGAGGCTTATGAGATTGCTAAATCGTATGACTCATTTGTTGCGGAGACTTTCTTAATTGGATCAAAGAAAGATGGTAAAGCTGGTCTCATTGAAAAATCACCTGAAAAGACGGCATTATTTCTTCCTGATGATAATGATATGGTAGTAACAAATCACTTTCAAAGCAAAGAATTATTTGATGATGAGAATAACCAGGAGTATCTACAGGAAGGAGTATCTGATTATCGCTATAAGCGTGTAGAGGAGCTTATCGAAAAAGATACTTCTTTAGATATACAACGATTTGCTTCTATTTTAAGAGATAAAAAAGGTATTGATAATAAAAATATCGGGCTGAATAATGAGAAGGCAATAAACCAGCTGATAGCCCACCATTCCGTGATCTTTAGTCCGGAGGATATGATAATGTGGGTATCTACTTCTGACTATGGATTGGGTGAATATTTGGCATACGATCTTAAAAAAGTCTTTTCCGAAGAGAATAACGGTGAGTATAACGCTTATACTGATTCGTTGAATATATCAGAAGATCCTTTTTTATATACGGAAGATTTTAAAAAATACACTTACTTTGCAACAATGCGGGACAGGTTGCAGCATTTTCTGTTTTCAGGAAAAGGGGGCGATCTTAGCACTGAAGAGGTAAATAAATTTGTTGACAGTAATCCTAATGGATATTTGACTTATTATTATCTTGGTAACTATTTTGTAACTCAGGAGAACTGGACAGAGGCAAAGAAGTACCTGGAAATAGGTTTAACAAAAGAAATTGCCAAAGAAAGCGAGAAGCATCACATGCAGGCTGCATTACAGCAATCTCTTGATGAGCTGAGAAAATGATCAAAGGAACCGGTATTGATATTGTAGAAGTTGATCGGATAAAAAGATCACTGGAGAAGAATGATGGCTTCTCAAAAGCAGTTTTTTCAAAGCAGGAAATTGAGTATTGTGAAAGCAGGGGCAATAAATTTGAAAGCTATGCCGGAAAATTTGCTGCTAAAGAGGCTTTTTTTAAAGCACTGGGAACCGGCTGGAGTGGGAAAATGAATTTTTACGAAGTGATAGTGCTGAATAACGCCCTTGGAAAGCCGGAGATCAGGCTTGAAGGTGAAGCATTAAATTTTTTTAAGAACAATCCCGCAGCGCTACATGTATCTGTCTCGCATACGAAAAATTATGCGACAGCTATTGTTATATTAGAAGAATGAGCATGATACCCGATATTGAAAAAGCATCCGTTGAAGAAATAAAGAAATTTCAGGAAAACCAGTTGCGGTTATTGCTTCAGTATGTTAATGATCATTCGGTTTTTTATAAAAGATATTTTAAGGAGCATAATATAAACTTCAAAAAGATCAATACTCTTGAAAATCTTTCGCTGATCCCGCCGGTCGATAAATTTCATTTACAGAAATTCAATAAAGATTTTTATTGTGTAGAGAGAAAAAAGATCATTGATTTCTGTAATACATCCGGTACCGAAGGGGAGGCAGTCACTATCCCTCTTTCTGAAAAAGACGTTGAAAGGCTCACCTACAATGAGGCCCTCTCCCTTACCTGTGCCGGAGGTAGCGACGAAGAGGTATATCAGCTTACTACTACTGTAGACCGTAGGTTTATGGCAGGACTGGCCTATGTGTTGGGTGCCAGAAAAATAGAGGCCGGGATGGTTAGAGTAGGGCCTAAGATTCCTGAACTTCACTGGAAGACAATAGAAGAAATCGAACCAACAGCATTGATCATTGTTCCTTCGTTTCTATTAAAACTAATTGAATATGCTGAAGCTCATAATATTGATTACAGAAATTCTTCAATAAAAAAAGCAATTTGTATTGGTGAGCCAATCCGGAACAATGACCTGTCATTAAATGCACTGGGAGCGCGTATTCGAGAAAAGTGGGATATTCAGCTTTTTTCAACTTATGCTTCATCAGAAATGGCGACAGCCTTCACTGAATGTGAGGAAGGTTGTGGAGGTCATACTCATCCCGAATTGATAATTACTGAAATTCTTGATGACAATAACAATCCTGTTCCGGATGGTGAGCCCGGGGAGCTCACCATAACCACATTGGGGGTGGAAGCAATGCCATTAATTCGTTTTAAAACAGGAGATATCCTGTGTAAGCATACAGAGAAATGCAACTGCGGAAGGACCACATATCGCCTGGGACCTGTAATTGGAAGAAAGCACCAGATGATCAAATATAAAGGTACCACGATTTATCCTCCGGCAATTTTTGAAGTAATGAATGACACACCGCACATCATTGATTATGTTGTGGAGGTTTCTACAAATGAATATAACACCGATGAGGTGCAGATCCATTATGCCGCCGGCGAAGCTTTAAACCTGCCCGAGCTGATTGACCATTTTAAAACAAAAGTACGAGTTACCCCTAAGCTCATTCCTACCCCAATGGATGACCTGAGAAAAATACTGTTTCCGGAAATGAGCCGAAAACCGGTAAAATTTATTGACAATCGAAGCACTGCTTTAAAGATCTGATTCAACATTTAATTTAACCAGGTGTAGCATCCAGCTACACCTCTTTATCCGTTCCGCTTCCTAAGGAGGTATACTGCCCCACAACAACTAAAAATGCGTCATTTCGAACGTAGCTTATCATACCTAAAGCATGTTACCAGGAGATTTGCGAAGAGAGAAACCTTACTCATCTATTAATGCGTACTGCTAAACCAAGAGGAAGATATCTCCTGTCGTCGATATGACCGGAGAGGGAGGGGGAGACATGATTTGATGCCCCTAAGCAACAAAAAAATGGGTCATTTCGAACGTAGCTTATCATACCTAAAGCATGTTACCAGGAGATTTGCGAAGAGA
>JBPRGH010000042.1:0-2624 GCA_051418055.1 Candidatus Cyclobacteriaceae bacterium M2_1C_046
ATAATCAACATACACTTTTACTTGTTGGCCGTCTACATTCGGATACCAGGGATTCGCTTCGCCATGGTCTTTAGCCCAGTTGGGATCATTATTCATTTCCTGAAAGGCCATCTGGATAGCTGTATGAGCACTGTTCTTAGCTTGGGTGAATTCAGCATAACCCACATTATTCCTAATGATTCGTTTTCCCTGCTCGGTTGTACCCAATGTTACGAAACCAAGTGATATCACCAACCCGGCACATATTATTAGCATTGCACGTCCCATAAAGCGCCTCCTGATTAATCTTGATTATGTAATTAATTCTTACTTTTAAATCTGAAATTCTAACTAGTCAGTCTTATTGACAGCTAGTAGCAACTATGCAAAATTTATACCCCTAAAATTAATCTTAGCTCCAATTGGTTCTAAAATTGTGCGCTAAACATGCACAGACCCTTGATATTTGAGATATTCACCGTCGAAAGATATTTATCACTACTTTTTATAAATCTTTGATTTGATTCAACATAGACTCACTCCTTAGGATTCCATCATAATTCTAAAAAGCAGGATTGTGTTGGAAATAGCATTCTTTCTGCCTTAGCTTGCCTATATTGACATAGCTGAACATTCAATATCAACTGGTAATGCTAAAAGCTGTATACTTTAACCTGGATAGATTAAGGGTAAAGTATTTTCACAGCTCCATTTTATGTTTAGAAGAATCCCAATGGACGATCTACATCAGGAATTTATATCCAAACAAAGATCAGATAGTCTAGGCTAGAAATGACAACGTAAAGTTGTGTTTTCTTAACAGGATGATCTCAGAAACGAACTATTTATATCATTTGCGCATTTATTTGCGCGATCCACACTTTGACCCTTAGGATAATTTAAAATTCTACACCATGAGTGAATCACAAAAGACAGTAATGGTGGTAGAAGATGATCTCATCTTAAGTCTGCTGTACCAAAAATTTCTTAAAACTCTTGGATTTACCATTAAAGGAAATGTCGTTAACGCCAAAAAAGCTTTAGAAATGGCGGAAAAGATAAATCCTGATCTGATTATAATGGATATTGCACTTGGGGGAGAAATGGATGGTATCGAGGCTATGCAAGAAATCCGAAAATTTACTCTCTGTCCAGTTATTTATATTACCGCTAATTCGAGCTCCCATTATAAGATGAGGGCTCAGAAGACAGGATTCCATGATTTTTTAGTTAAACCGGTTGATTTTCATGATTTAGAAAAATCAGTGACTACCCTTTTTGAAAAATGATAGTGCAGATATATTAACTGTACATGAATTGTTTTCACAGTGTTCTCCCCTAGTAGTTATTTATGATGCTCCATGGTATCTTAAAGTTAACCTTTATGATTCATAAGACAGCATTTCATTGTCTCTTCGGATCAGAAGGTTTGAAACTTTTTATTTTACCACAATTTACCACTTTCTGAAAACCAAAATCCTTTTGACCAAGACTGGAAGGCCTTCAAGTAAAAATTAAAAATCCGCCTTTCGAAAGTAGGAGGAGTATTTATAAGTGTTGCCATTTTCTGGGGAAGAAAAAATAGAACCCTATTACTTGCAGGCCGTGGGTATATAGAGGCAGGGGGTCTTCCTGTAAGAAAAATATAGAATCGAGTTAACCTCCCTTAAAAAGAAAATGCCCCGAGACGTGGGATCTCAGAGCATTCGGGTTGCTGCTATGCTGGGCAGCCAGCCACGCGTAAATTAGACCACGAAATCTATGGCACGTCCTCCACGCTTGCCGGACTTCGTTGAGGCGCTGTAGGAAATGCTGGTAGGCGACATCCACTTTATGGTAGTGGCGCTTTTCATAAACGGGATTTAGTGCCATGCGCTGCTTGAGCTCTTTGATTGATTTTGACCATTCCAACCGCTCATCATTTCTCATTCACTCGCGGGGTTCTTGACAGCAGGTAAAACCACCTTCGTAGAATCATAGATAGGCTAAAAGCAGAGCCTGCTTATCTTTATAAACTTGTTCGATGCTCGTGTGTTTTTTCTTTCTTAGCTCATGGCATAATAATGATCATTAGGAAGCTGATAGTACCACAGGTTCATCATTTGGCTTTGCATCATACTGAATATACTTCCCCTGACTGTCTTCTCTGGCTTCAATAGTGAGAATTTTATTACCCTGTTTTACCGAGACGCTATTCCAACCGTCAGGAATATACGTTTTGAGGGTCAGCGGATCGCTGTAAAGCTCCGGGTCGAGCGAGTGTTCCAGTGTAATTGAGATCCGGTCTCCTCCCCAGCTGCTTTTAACTTCCGAACTCATGCGTTCCCGGATATACTTTGTTACATCCTTGAAGGTGGCTATCCACAACTCATCCGATGCACCTGCCATATAGCTATAATATTCCCTGAGTTCCTCCTCCGAAAGCGGTTCCCATCCTATGCCTTCCACCCCATGAAATACAAGTACCAGCCAGATGTTGTCTTCGCCAAGTGCCGTATCCACCCAGCCTTTCATCGTTTGCATAGGGGTATCGGAAAGAGCCCCCCTTTGCCATTGAACATACTCTGTATCATACGTCTGGGGATCCTCATTGCTTGCACGGTTTAACTCTTCAAGCCAGGGATGTGGCATCCGGTTGCGAAGAG
>JBPRGH010000043.1:0-1123 GCA_051418055.1 Candidatus Cyclobacteriaceae bacterium M2_1C_046
AAATATTTATTGGTTATTATTTTATTCTGCCGCTTAAAAATTAACCTCTGCAGACATAGTTATGGGCTCCAGGACCGTATGACGATCTTTTATATGTTGAATTTTCGGATCATTGATTATTGCTCCTAATTTTTGAACATCATCGGTATCAACCACTATTAGAATGGAATTGGGATCATCCGCATCCTGAAATGTTCTAAAACCATTGGATGCCGGGGCAAATAACCTAACCCTATCTTCATGACCTTGAAGCCAGGCATTAATGTCCCCTACTTTGTGACGAAATACATAAGTTGCCATTGTTTTTTCATTTAATATTTTGCCTACTCTGTATGGTTTTCGGCATGCCCATATTGTTCAACGAATTTCCTGGGTTTATTTAATCTTAGATTATAAACCTATGTTTTATGCACTTCCAATTCTACTTCAATAAGCAATCCGGGAAGAGCAAGTTCCTTCACGCCCAGCCAGGATCCGGTCGGGAAATGGTTTTTATAGATTTCAGCTCTGTAACCGGCATGTTCCAGAAATAGAGGCATATTGGTGGTAAACACATCTTCCTTCACCACATCATCAAAAGTGCAGTTGAAATGTTTCAGTATCTTTTCAAGATCAGAATAGCAGTTTTTCATTTGCTGCTCAAAATCATCTATAGCAGTGGGATTTCCTTCATCATCCATACTTACGGCACCGGAGATCTTTATACTGTTTCCAATTTTCACGGCGTGGGAATAGCCGTAGGCTTTTTCAACTTTTGGGCGGAGTAAAAAATATTCGGGTTTTGTGTTTTCCATGTTTAATAATGGTTTTATGCTTCTTCTACAGGTCTGAAAGCCTGCATTGTCTATGGTCTTCAGTGGTTCCCTGAGCTGTATATCAATAAAAATGATGTGGGGGAGATTATTTCGAGATCCTGCAGTGCATCTTTTCCGCCGGAAATGATGAAATTGAATGTCTAATCTTCTAATGTACGATTTTTAATCATCTGATCTACAGGTATATGACAATTTTAATAGAATCACTAATATGACCGGGAAAGCATTTATTAGAATAGCAGGGTTGGAAGCAGCTTTTCTCTCTCTTGAAGAATTTAAAATCGGATTCAGCTTTAATTAGAGAGAAG
>JBPRGH010000044.1:0-69661 GCA_051418055.1 Candidatus Cyclobacteriaceae bacterium M2_1C_046
CTCTTTGCTCTAAGCTCTTTGCTCTAAGCTCTTTGCTCTAAGCTCTTTGCTCTAAGCTCTTTGCTCTAAACTCTTTGCCCTATGCTCTTAGCTCTAAACCCTCAGCTCTTAAGCTCACTTCCCGGTATCTCCAGGATCAGGTCTGCCCCATAGGCCGTTGCCGGAGTTTGGAATCCGGGTTTGAAATTTCCGCTAAGGATTTTTGAAGCTATTAATACGGAGGATTTGGCTGTAAGCGTATATCCGTTTAGCGTTATCATCCTTGCCTCATATTCAGCTTTATTATTCCAGATTTTTCCGTAAAGATAAGTTTCGCTTTTCGCGCGTTTTTCTTCCGAAGGACCAGCAGGCCGCTTATCCACCTGCTTTTTTAGGAAATTCTTAATCGGGTTTAATTTCATAATCCATCGCAGGCGGTGCATCCATTTCATCTGGCTTACCTGCTTTTTCTTTGTTCCTGTATAAACCTCTATGTTAGAAATTCCCGTACTATAATACGCAGTGACTATATCTCCCCAGGAGATTGCAACACTAAGCTGTTTAAGAGGTCCATAATCTATTTCTTTTGTATGCTGACCCAGGGGAGCAGTTACAAGATTGCCATCCTTCCGGTAACGTTGTCCTTCTGAAGAACCCTCAATCATTGTTTTTGCCGTACCACGTGATACCCCTCCACCTTTACTGGTGAAGGCAAGTAATAGGTGAGTGGCATCAGGAATTTTTTTGTGCAGGTGACTGGCTAAACAATCACTTGGAACCACATCAAATCCGGCACCGGGTAATATCATTACTCCTGCTCCCTTGGCCTGATCATCTTTTTTATGTAACTGTTGAAAAACATTATACTCGCCGGTAATATCCAGATAATGAGTTTTCGTACGGAGGCATGCTTCAGCCATCGGAATAGCCGTAGCGCTGAATGGTCCGGCACAATGTATAACCACATCTACGTTCTTTAGTGCATCTTCCAGTTTATCTTTTTCATTGAGATCAAGAACAACAGCTGGCAAATCATACTGCTTTGAAAGTTTTTCCAGCTTGTCGCTATTTCTTCCACCCAGAATAGGCTTCAGACCTTTGTCTACAGCCTCTTTTACAATTAATTTTCCGGTGTAGCCGTAAGCGCCGTAGATCAGGATGTCATTCATGGGGTTAGATGTAAGATAATAGATTAAGATATAAGAAGTTGCTTATGTTTAAAGTTAATTAAATAAATGCTTCTTCATTAGAATAATATTCCTATAAACCTGTTTTTCATCGTAGGCCTGTATATTAACATGATATAGGCCCAGTTTTGTATATCTTTAAAATCTCCCTGCCCCTGCAGTTCTTCAAATGTTGAAGAAGGTAGCATTTGGCTATATCCTCCCTGTATTGAAATTGCCCTATTTAAATTATAACCGATGGATAAATCTATTTCCGTACCAAGATATTGATCAAGTGTTTCGTTTAACCTAATGACATCAGCCTGTGAGTAAAATAAATGTGCATCCAGCTGAGTGAAAAAATCCGGATTAAACTGATATCTGCCTTTCAAATAATAATCCTGCAAGCCTACGCTATTAACAAACCTTCCTCCTACAAAAAAGTAATCCATATAGCCGTTATGAGCATGATTAGTTCCATATAAGGGGGTAAAAGAGTGATTTTCGCTAAACTCATCTGTATCGGTGCCACTTAAAATTTCAAATCCGGCTGTCATTTTAAAGCTGCTGCCTTTTTCTTCATTTGATGATAAAGTTTGCGTCACCTGTGCACTTAAGTTAAAAGCATTCACATTTCTTCTTATAGGGTCTTTTCCCAGCTGATGGTAGTAGAAACCGGATAATATTGTATTTCCTAACGTATACTTAAGCATGGGAAGGCCTATCGTCTGCCGGTAATAGGTTTCTTTATTTTCTATACTGCCTAAAGTATCCCGCTCAATAAACTGACGCCCGTCATTCCATAGTAGTGCTGAAAAACTTAATTTATTCCATTTATTCTCCACGCGAATCATTTGAGCTGTTTTATACTGATTAGGTGTGGTAAAGGCATTTCCTGCCAAAAATTGACCATCCTGATTATAACCCCCGCCAAAATGTACTTTTAAATCTTCCTTTTCATACTTCACCAAACCAAAATCATGGGCCCGTCCCTGTAATGCCCAGTCCAGGTTCCCCAAAAACCGGAAATTGTCATAGTTCAATTCCTGCCGGCCAAGTTTTACTTTCCAGTATTCACCCAGAGGAAATTCAGCCCACGCCTCATGTAATGAAAGGTAAGGGTCGGTAAGCTTAACTTGTGGTGTGTTGCCCCAGGTACGTACATCCTGAATACTGGCATAAAATGTAAAACCATCCATCACATATTTGGTCTGAATGCGTACCCGATGGGCAATAAAAGCTGCAGGATCCTGATTTTCTCCAATTAGCCTTCCGGCTCCATTACGGAATTCAGCCCGCTGGATAATCTGCCCATCTACAGAAAATTGGGCATGAGAAATTTGTGTGATAAAAGCCAATATCAGGCTTAATACAATTATTAAAAATTTATTCATGATAAATAGTTATTAAAAATTTATTGGGGTCTGTTACCTTACTCTCCAATTTTGCTTCCTTCACAAATTTTATGGTTTCTATATGTTTTATATGACAAACCTATTCATAATGAGTATTTTATATACTGATAAAGATCATCTCATTCAGTGATATAAAATATAGAAAAGATTAATACGGTTCTTTAAAAAAGGCTGCTTATGTTCGGCTTTTGCCCGGGCTATTGATTATTCTAAATAATTTTTAAATGAGCGGTACCTTTCTGATTGGAATGAGTAAAATCTGAAATGTCATTCTTCTCAATTGACTTTTGAAGGTGAATTAGAATATATATAACTTCCGATATGTATTATCTTTAAATCTGCTCTTTTATTAAAAGATATTTTACAGGCATTAAATTTAAATTATTTGTCAATGTTTTTGTGACTATTTTAATGGGCAACATTATGAAATAGATAAACATAATAATAATGCTAAATTATTTTGCAGGTACTATTTTCAATATTTAATTTCCATACAACATTTTAAGACCATGAAAAATCTAATTTTAATCTCTTTGGCCATGCTGCTTTTTATAAATAGCAAAGCGCAACAAAAGGTAAATTCTTCCATTGAAGATGTAACAGTCTATTTAAATGGTGCACAGGTAACGCGTGGTTTTTCGGCTAACCTGAAGAATGGAAAAAATTTAATTGTAGTAGAGGATCTTCCTTCAGAACTTGAGGAAAAAAGTATTAAAGTAGCATCGGCAAGTATGGGTGTAAAAGTTTTATCTATAAATTCTGAAATTGATTATCTGGATAAGAAAGAGTCCTCAGAGCAGGTGATGGAAATACAGGGGAAGCTGAAAGAGCAGAAAAAGTTATTGGCGAAGAAGAATAGTCTTCTACAGGTATATTTGGAAGAAGAAACATTACTAAAACAAAACAAATCTATTGGAGGTCAGCAAAATGGAATGACGGTAGAGGAGCTAAAGTCATTATCGGCTTTTTTTCATGAACGTTTGTCAGAAATAGCCGTCAAGAAGCTGGAACTACAGGAAGAAATGGATAATCACCGGGAAAAAATACAAGACTACCAGGCTCAGTTGAATGCATGGAATAATAAAAAGCCCGAACCAAAAAGGAATTTATCAATTCTTGTAGAAGCATCAACCACTGTTTCAGGCAAATTTAAAGTTGATTACACAGTTAAGAATGCAGGTTGGACGCCTTCTTATGATGTACGTGTAGAAAAAATAAATCAGCCGATATCCGTAACCTATATTGCCAGTGTTAGACAAAATACCGGGGAAGACTGGAAAGATGTGAAGCTTACATTTTCCAATGCGGATCCGTCACAATCTTCTACAGTACCAGGCCTCGATACGTGGTGGCTAGGGTTTAATCGTCCTTACCAGCCCCGCCAGTACGTTAAGAATGATCGTCTGACAGGAAGGATTAATAGCCCGGAAGGGGATGCTTTGCCAGGTGTTAATGTTTTAATAAAAGGAACAACAGTGGGGACTGTAACAGATATCAATGGCTTTTATGAGCTGCCCCTTACAAATGATGCCCAATCAATTGTTTTTTCTTACATTGGTTATGGCACAAAGGATATCCCTATAAGAGATCGTTCGGAAATTAATATAGTGATGCAACCGGATGTTACTCAGCTTAATGAAGTGGTGGTATCAGGATATGCAGCAAAAAGGCAGGGAAGGTCAAAACAAGTAAGTATAACAGAAGAGGAGGTTATTGAAGATATTGATTTAGCTGCTACACCAGTTATTAATCAAACTACTTTTGAATTTCAGGTTAAAGAACCATTTACTATACTTTCTAACAGTGAAAGAGAAAGAGTTGATCTTGTTAAGTATGATATAAATTCTGCTTATACTTATTATTCTGTACCAAAAGTGGTTCAAAATGCTTATTTAACTGCTAAAATGATCGATTGGGAGAAGTATAATTTCCTTTCAGGTGTAGCCAGCTTATTCTTTGAAGGTAAATATATAGGTAAAACATTATTAGACACTCGCTATAGCAAGGATACTCTTCAGCTTTCTTTAGGACAGGATAAAAATGTTGCGGTAGAGAGAAAAAGAATAGATGATTTTACATCCAAACCTTTCATTGGTTCTAATAAAAAAGAGGTAGTTGGATTTACCACTATTGTAAAAAATAATAAAGCTGAACCTGTAGATATTATTATTGAAGATCAGGTCCCGGTTTCTACGAGTGATGAAATAGAAGTGGAAGTCCTGGAAAAAAGCGGAGCGGAATATATAGACTCAACGGGAAAAATCCTTTGGAGATTAGCACTTCAGCCTGGTGAATCAAAAGATTTAATTTTAAAATATGAGGTAAAATACCCGAAAAATAAAGTGGTTTATTTAGAATGAAAAGATAATCAAACCACTGATTTTATAGCTTCGGGATCAAAAATAGTACTAAAGACAATTAATGGTTAAAATTTGAAATAGCTTATAAATATCTCCTCAAAGGACTGTTTATAAATCTCTTTGAGGAGATATAAAAATAGCTTACTCAGATAATTATTTCATTTCCATCATAGCATCACGGGCAGCTTTAAATTCAGAACGTTCTTTATAATTTGGGAATTCATCCGAAGTAGCAAGATCCAGTCCTATATCAAACATCAATTGCACATATTCCACCATTCCGGTCATATCCCAGTCGTCACTATATTCATCACTGGGACCATGGTAATGCTCCTCGTTATATTTAGCTGCTTGTCTTTTGCCATATTCCAATCCCTTTTCCCGATGCTTATATCCGGTGTCAGCATATAAAGCCGGAACACCTACTTTCGCAAAGCTGAAATGGTCTGAACGATAGAAATATCCGGCGGAAGGATTCTGATCAGGGGTGATATGCATATCCATTTTAGCTGCTGATGCTTCAGCTATCTCATCTAATTCTGATTGGCCATAGCCTATTACTATAAGATTTTCAACGCTTCCAATCCCGGTAAGTGCATCCATGTTTATTACTGCAACAGTTTGCTCCAAAGGGTAAACGGGATTTGTAGCATAATACTCCGATCCTAATAAGCCTTGTTCTTCGGCAGTTACGGCAAGAAACAGAATAGAACGTCCCTGTCTGTCTTCCAGCTTTGTGAAAGCTTCAGCTATTTCAATTAAAGCTGCTGTTCCTGTAGCATTGTCCACTGCACCATTATAAATAGAATCACCATTTACAGGTTCGCCAACTCCCATGTGGTCCCAATGCGCTGTATAGATGATATATTCATCTTTACGCTCATCACCGGGCCATAGTGCCAGTACATTATTAGAAGTAGATCTGGAAATTTCATTTTCGAGTGTCAGGGAGGTAGTTATACCCATAGGCACTGCCTTGAATCCTGGTTGACTAGCTTTTTCCATTAATGCCGTATCCATACCTGCCAATTGAAAGATCTGGTTCGCACTTTCAATACTGATCCAGCCTTCCACTTTAACGCGGCTCATATTCTGATCTTCAGCCTCCAGGTACATGTTAGTTCCGCTCCATCCACCACGTACGACAGACCATGGATAGCTGGCAGGTTTTGTCTCATGAATGATCATTATTCCTGCTGCACCCTGACGGGCTGCCTCTTCATATTTATAAGACCAGCGGCCATAATAGGTCATGGCTTCACCATTGAATAAGGTACTGTCTTTGGTAGCGAAGCCAGGATCATTTACCAGTACCACAACAGTTTTGCCTTCTACATCAAGTCCTTCATAGTCATTCCAGTTATATTCCGGCGCTACTATTCCATACCCGGCAAAAACGAGTTCACTATTTTCCAGCTTAACCTGATCTTTTACACGTCGTGTTAATGCAACATAATCGTCAAGATACTCCAATGAAATACTTTCTCCCTGCTCATCTTTAACTATCATAGGCCCTTGCGGTTGGCTGTTGATTTCCACCAGCTGTACCTCCTGAAAAAAGCTGTCACCATTTCCCGGCTGAAGGCCGAGCTGCTGAAATTCTTCTTTGAGGTAATTGATGGTTTTTTCCTCACCTATTGTCCCGGGCATACGCCCCTGAAATTCGTCGGAAGCAAGGGTTTGAATGTGATTTGCAAATTCTTCGGCATCTATCGCCTGCATTGCTGCAGAGTCTGCCCATACTGATTTTTCTTCACTTACATCCTCCTGAGCAGATTGGCAGGCTGCTACCAATAGAAGTGCACAGGCGGGAATTATTCTTGTTAAATTCATATGTTGATTTTTTTTTGTAATGGATAGGAGAAAGTTAGCAAAAAATAAATAGACATTAGATATAAGACGTGAGATATTGACGCTCACCTCAATGTCCTGTCGGGGGCCAGGTCATGAAGGGTTCAATATCGTGGGTCAATCCCCCAACAGATCACAAAAAACCACATCAATGATAAACTCCGTGGTCTGTCCCCCTCCCCGTGGTCTGTCCCCCGACAGACCACTACCACATCCTACTTTTATATTAAAAAATATTATATTTATACTACTTAAGCAGTTAACCTAACCAAAAAATGCGCAAATCTTCGATGCTTCTAAATGAAGTATATTTCTGGACTGACACCATTAAAAACTGGAATAATTTATTAATGGATGATTTTTATAAATTAATAATCATTCAGCAGCTCCAATGGCTCATTGACCATAAAAAGATAATTGTATACGGATATGTTATCATGCCTAATCACATTCATTTGCTTTGGGAATTATTAGAAATGAATGGTAAAGAAAAACCACATGCCTCTTTTAATAAATGGACAAGTAGTCAGTTTTTAAAAAATATCAGAAACAAAAACCACGTCGTGCTGCCTTACTATGTTGAACGAACAATAGAAAGAAATCACCGGTTTTGGATACGAGATCCTCTGGCTGTATTAATGGATTCAAGGCGAAAATTTGAATGCACATTAGATTACATTCATTGTAACCCACTTCAGGTAAAATGGAATTTAGTGACCAAACCGGAAAATTACAGATGGTCATCGGCAGCCTTTTATGAAAAAGGAAGTGATGAATTTGGGATTGTAACACATTATTCGGAGAGATATGGGTAATAATTTCTAAATGTCCTGTCAAGAGAGAAAGCGGATATTGTACATATGTCCTGTCGGGGGACAGGTCATGGGGTTCCGTGGCCTGTCCCCCGACAGACCACAAATTTCGTGGTCTGTCCCCCGACAGACCACCAGGTTGATGGACCCTATTTAAAAAAAAGCCTGAAAACTAATTAGTTATCAGGCTTTAAAGTACCCAGAGCCGGAGTCGAACCGGCACGTCCGAAGACATTGGTGTTTGAGACCAACGCGTCTACCAATTCCGCCATCTGGGCATCTTTGCTAATAGCGGGCTGCAAATTTGAATAAAGATTCTTTATTATCCAATAGCATTAAAGCTATTATTATGCTTAATCAGCTTTATACTAATTAGAATTAAGAAAAGCTTCAACAGATTATTATTAATACTGGCCAAACCTGACAAAAATCATTTTTTAAAATAATATTTATCATCTGTTTAGAATTAATCTAAATAAAATTAGGTCATTTAAAATTCCATTATTAAAATTGCACGATCAGTTATTTATAATTAATCCAAATAACAATAGAGTCAATGTCAGGAGTCATTTACAGACTGGTTTTACTAAAGGCTTATCTGCTATTAGCATTCAATTGCCAGTCACAGATAGTCTTATCTGGACAAGTATATGATACGGAAGGAACTCCTTTAATTGGGGCTACTGTATTGGTTAAAGAGCTTCAAACTGGTGTGGCAACGGATGTAGATGGGAAATTCAGGATAGATCTTCAACCAGGATCTTATCATATTACTTTTAACTATATAGGTTTCGAATCTTATTCAAAAGAGGTAGTGCTTAATGAGAAAGATGAGGTGCTTAATATTTCTCTAGCAGAAAGCACAAATATGTTAAGTGATGTGGTGGTAAGAGGAAAATCTCAGGTGACTGAGATAAAAGAAATGCCCTATTCAGTTTCTGCAATAGATGTAAAACCGCTAAAAATTAGAAATCTTGATGTTAACCAGATACTAAATACCACCACCGGGGTGAGGATCAGGGAAGATGGCGGGCTGGGTTCTAATTTTAATTTCTCCCTAAATGGTTTTTCCGGTAATCAGATCAAGTTTTTTATTGATGGTATTCCGATGGATTATTTCGGTTCCTCATTAACACTAAATAATATACCCGCAAATCTAATTTCTACAATTGAAGTTTATAAAGGTGTTGTTCCTGTTCATTTAGGTTCGGATGCTTTGGGTGGAGCAGTTAATATCACAACAAACACTGCTATAAAAAATTACTTAAATGTTTCTTACTCCATTGGCTCTTTTAATACCCATCGATCTTCTTTGATAAGTAGATTTTCAAATAAAAATGGCTTTGTGGTCAATGTTAATGCCTTTTTTAATTATTCAGACAATAATTATAGCATACTTGCTCCTGTTCCTGATCCAAATTTTTCTCCGGTATCAGGTAAAATGATGATAACTGAGGTAGAGCGGTTCCATGATACTTATCGATCAAGTACAGTTCAGGTAGAGGCGGGTGTTGAAAACAAAAAATATGCGGATAAATTAATTGTTGGTTTAATAGCTTCGGGCAATTATAAAGAGGTACAGCAAAGTTATAATTTAACCAGGCCAATAGGTGAGGCTTACACTACGGACAATGCAATAATTCCAACTTTAAAATATCAGAAAGAAGACCTATTTATTAAAGGCCTCTCATTAACAGCCAATACTACCTATAAGTATGGAGAAAGTGCAAGAATAGATACGAGCAGCCGTGTCTACAACTGGTATGGTGAATTTTCAGCTGATCATCTTGAGGCAAACCGAGGGGAGTACAATTGGTATAAAACAAGATTTCATTTCACAGATAATGCTTTTATGGCATCTTCGAACCTGGTCTATGAGGTTAATCAAAATCAATCTTTATCCTTTAATAATACATATCATTACTACACCCGTGTAGGAAACGACCCTATAGGAGTAGATGCCATTCCATTTACAGAACCTCAATCTCTGGAAAAAAATATCAGTGGTTTATCTTACAATTTAAGCCTTTTGGATAATAAATTGAGGTCAGTGTTTTTTGGTAAATACTTTACCATGAATTCTGCCACCAGAGAGCAGGATGATTTTGCTGAGGATGAGTTTAGGGAAATTTCTCATAAGCATGAGGCAGGAGGGTATGGAGTAGCAACAACCTATTTTCTTCTTCCGAATTTACAAATTAAAGCTTCATTTGAAAATACAAACAGGCTTCCCGAACCTGTTGAATTATTTGGGGATGGATTGCTTCACTTAAGTTCTCCAAACCTGGGGCCTGAGCAAAGTAAAAATTTTAATTTGGGAGTTGCTTCAAATTTTCAAATTAAAGAAAGCCATAAGCTTAAAATTGAAGCATCTTATTTACATCGTAAAGTAGATAATCTGATAAGACCTTTTTTAAGTGGCAACAATGTGATTTCACAAAATTTACAGGCCGCACAATTTAATGTTTTTGAAGGTGCTTTGCAGTACACTTTCAAAGATTTAATCAATATAGCTTTAAATGGTACTTACCAATCTCAAATCAATAATACCAGATATACTCAAACAGGGGGTATAAATTATTTATATGGCATTCAGTTACCAAATCAACCATTTCTGTTTGGAAATGCACTTTTAGGAGTGATGCTGAAGGATGTTGGACATGAATCCTCAGCTTTAAGCCTCAACTGGTCAACGCTATTTGTAGAAGGCTTTTACCTGAAATGGTCAAATCAGGGAAGTATAGATAAAAAGAATGATATACCCAGACAGGTGTCGCATAATATATCCGCTTCCTATGCTATGCAGAACGGCAAGTATAATGTGTCAGTAGACTGTACTAATCTTTTTGACAGTGAGCTGTACGATAATTTCAGGCTTCAAAAACCGGGAAGGGCTTTTCATGTGAAATTAAGTTACTTTTTAAATAAATAATAAATAAATCAAACCAATAATTAATATCTAAAATACTAAAATGAAAAATTTTATAAAAAACGCTACATTTTTAGTTGCTATGGTCAGTTTGATCACAGTTACTTCATGTTCAGATGATGAGACAGCTGTAAATCCCGGTGCATCAGGATATGTAATGTCTTTGAGAACACAGGATGCTAATGAGGAAAGCGCAGATTATTTTATAACTGTTGATGATTTAATGACTGGAGAAATAAGCGCAGAGGGAAATGGAGTTGAGCTTGCCGGATGGAACTACAATGGATATTTTGGCAATACGTATTTTGCGTTTGGATATCAATTGAATGAATGTATAGGATATAAAGTAGAAGCCGGCCAGCTGGTGGAGAAAGGCAAATTTGTTTTCGAAAGGTTCGATGTAATGAATGCCATTGATGACAACTATTTCTTGGCTATTGGTGCTCCATGGGGAGGTGGCTCGTTTGATTGTCAGCTACAGTTGGTAGATATACAAAATATAGCTATTGATAGAAATGTCAAACATCCGATCTATGCATCTTTTGATAGTGAAGGAAATCAGCTTAATGCCTGGCCAACAAGTTCTTATGTTGATGGTGATAAATTATTTATTTCTTTTTACCCATTGAATGGTGCAACATGGGCAACTCCTAATACTGATACTGCTTATGTAAGTGTATTTTCATATCCAGAAATTGAATATATAAAAACAATAAAAGATAACCGTACTGCTCCTATTGGATATTATGGTGGATCTCCAAGTATTCTTGAGGATGAAAGTGGAAACAGGTTTACAATTTCTCCTGCTTCAAAAGTTACCGGATATACTCAGGTGACAAAGCCTTCAGGAATATTAAAAATTAATGCGGGTCAGGATTCATTTGATCCTAACTACTTCTTTAATGTAGAAGAAAAAGGTTTTAAAGTGCTTTCCGGTGTATATGCTGGTAATGGAAAAGTTGTGGCAAGAGTGATTACACTGGCAAAAGATGATGAAGCAGGTGCTGCTTCACAATGGGCTGCTTTTAGCGAAGTAAATGCTATTCTTAATGTTGCTATCCTTGACCTTAATGCTCAAACAGTAACAGTTGTTGATGATGTGCCTTTACATGGTGGTCAATATCAAACTCCTTACCTGGTAGAAAACGGAAAAGTTTATGTTTCAGTAAATAACGGAACAGAAGCACATGTCTATCAGGTTGATCCAGCTACTGCAACAGCAACGAAAGGAGCTAAGCTAATTGGCAATCAGTTCCAGGCACTTTTTCCAATTAATTAATTAAAATTTATAGTCTGGCAGGTCACTCACTGATCTGTCAGACAATTTTATACTTCTTCGTATGACGTTAAAAAAGTTAATTAGCCAATTACACCTCTGGCTCGGACTCTCATCGGGGCTGGTGGTGTTTATTGTAGCTATTACCGGATGCATTTATGCTTTTCAGCATGAAATACAGGAGCTGACCCAATCCTACAGGTTTGTTGAACCTCAGAGTGCACCTGTTCTCCCTCCCTCAGAAATCCGGAAAATTGCTGATGCTCAGTTGCCGGGAAAACATATCCATGGTATTTTATATCAGGGAGAAGACCGGGCTGCACAGGCTATTTACTGGATGTATGAAGAATACTATGATTTCGTGTACATAAATCAATACACCGGAGAGGTGCTGAAGGTAAAAGATGAGTTTGCCGATTTCTTTCGTATTGTCCTTGATGGGCATTTTTATTTATGGCTTCCCGATGAAATTGGCCAACCGGTAGTTGCTTCCTTCACATTAGTTTTCATCGTCTTGCTGATAAGCGGAATTGTGCTTTGGTGGCCAAAAAATAAAAAAGGCAGAAAAAAGAGTTTTAAGATCAAGTGGAATGCGCGCTGGAGAAGAAAGAATTACGATCTGCATAGTGTGATGGGTATTTATGTGATGATAATTGCTCTGATTTTAGCAATTACAGGGCTTACCTGGGGATTTGAATGGTTCAGGGATGGGTTACATGTGTCATTAGGCGGTGACGGAAATCTTGAATATGAAGAACCTTTATCTGATACTACTGCTGCAATTGCCTATACAGCTGGTATGCATCCTGTTGATTATTTATGGGAGAAAACAAAAGCTGAAAATACGCATGCAGAGACAATAGAAATGCATTTTCCTGCTACGGATGAATCACCTATTCACGTAGCGGTAAATCCTGATGCTTCTACCTATTGGGAGATGGATTATATCTATTATAATCAGTACTCATTAGAAGAAATTCAGGCCGATCATATCTACAGCCGATTTCATGATGCAAACATGGCCGATAAGCTATTAAGGATGAATTATGACATTCATACCGGGGCAATAATGGGATTACCAGGAAAAATATTAGCTTTTTTCGCCAGCCTGATTGTTGCCAGCTTACCTGTTACAGGAACATTATTGTGGATTGGCCGGAGAAATAAGAAAAAGGAAAAGCATGAAAAGGAAATAAAAAGAATAAACAGAGAATCCAGAAAACCTGTAGTAAGAAGACTATCTAAAGAAACAAAATTAGAAAAAGTAGCTTCTTAACTGGTTTTCTTAACTGATCCTCGTTTGTAACGCCAAAAAATTCGCGACATAATTAAAATATCAAAATCACCCCTCCAGCTCCGCAGGATCATCAGGCTCCACAAGCATCACACGTTCATGTGAGAAGGCCTGCGGTTTATCATTAAATAAAGGTTTTGTTTTACTCCAAACTTTTTCAAAAAGCTCTGATTTGCGGTATTTCTCCAGATCTTCAGCTTTCTCCCAGAAACTATAGGTAGCAAAAATATTTGGCTTGTTTACATCACGGTGGAGCTCCAGATGTGTGCAGCCCCGGAAATTACGGATGCTTACATTATTTTCTTCAAAAACCTCAAGGAACTGGTTTACTTTTGAAGGTTGAAAAGACATTCTTACTATTCTGATGATCATGATTCTTGAAAGTTTATTATCACAGGACTATCCAGCGTAAGGCCAAGGAGCTGCTCGGCATTTCCCTGATTTATACCTATCTCCAGCAGGCCCTGACTATTGAAAATAATGAATAGTTCACCGGCCTCTACCGAATTATAACTTCTATGGACGCGGTTTATCCTTTCACGACCAAAGATTAGAGTATATTCACCTGCCTTTTTGCTTATGGTTTTAAAAGCTTCCTCTTCAATATTCGTAATAAGGTTGCCATAATGATCAGTTTTGATGACATGACCAGAGATCTGCTTCATTGTTGCACGCATAACACGATTCATAAGCCGTTTTACTTCACCGGCAGGTTTTCCCAAATCTGTTAGGTTACCACCGGCTGCAAGTTTAGCGGCAGCAGGTGCCAGCACTTCGCGGCAGATAAATGAAGTGTTTTCAGATTCGACAGGAAGATCTACAACCATATCAGGTTCTTTATCGCTTATGAGGCTCAGCAGGCCATTGTCAGGCAAAATAAAATAATGCTCTCCCAGCCGTGCGGCTATCATCCTTTCCTCCTGATTATGAAGTTGTTGTTGAATAGCAATAACATGTATGGTCCCTGCAGGAAAATTTTTAAAGGCGGCATTAACAGTAAAAGCTGCTGCAGAAATATCGCTTAACGGGTTTTGATGGCTGATATCTACAAGTTGTGCCGAAGGTATAAACGATAATATTTTACCTTTTACAGCTGCAACATAATGATCTTCCTCTCCAAAATCCGTTAATAATGTTATTATTGCCATAAATCAAGCAAATATAACCGCCTGAAAATCTTTTTTTGTTTAAATTGTGTTATTAATTTGCTAGCCGATAATTGACTAGCGCAACGAAGCAAAAATAGTTAATTTTTAACCTTAAAAAATTTAATACACAAATAATAAAACAACATTTGGTAGAGAAAGTAATTACTTTGGAAAATATCTCCCTACTCGATTTTTTGGGAGTTCAGAATAATAACATTAGTGAATTATCTAATGCGTTCCCTGAAAGTAAAATCATAAGCAGGGGCAATGAAATTCGCATCAAGGGGAATACTAATGAAATTATAAAAATAAATGATATCCTCAACTCCTTACTTGAACATTATCATAAGTATGGTAAGGTAACAAAGGAAAATGTACAGACATACCTTTCGCAGGAAAGTGAAGCAAATCTTCCTGAAGATACGGAAAATACCTTGATCTATGGTACGCGAGGTTCTGCCATAAAACCAAGGACTATCAATCAGCAGAAACTTGTGTATGCTATACGGGAGAATGATCTTGTCTTTGCCTTGGGTCCTGCCGGTACCGGTAAAACTTATATTTCGGTTGCACTGGCTGTCCAGGCGCTGAAGAATAAGGCTGTTAAAAAAATCATCATTACACGTCCTGCTGTAGAGGCGGGGGAGACTTTAGGTTTTTTACCGGGCGACCTGAAAGAAAAACTTGATCCATACCTGCGACCAATATACGACGCGCTCTATGATATGGTACCAGGAGAAAAATTGCGCTATTATATGGAGAACAACATTATTGAGATAGCGCCACTGGCTTATATGAGAGGGCGTACCTTAAATAATGCCTTTATTTTACTTGATGAGGCGCAAAATACTACTCCAAGCCAGATCAAGATGTTTTTAACACGAATGGGGCCTCATTCAAAAGTAATTATCACAGGTGATACTTCGCAGATCGACCTGCCTAAGAAGCAGAAATCAGGTTTGATCGAGGCTACTAAAATTCTTAATGGTATTGAAGGAATAGGTTTAGTCCAGCTTACCGGAAAGGATGTGGTAAGACACAAAATAGTTAAAAAGATCATTGAGGCCTATCGTATTGCTGAGGATGATCATGATGAAAGACAGAAATTTTAACTAAAGAGACTGTCTCAAAAGCCATTTTTAGGTCATCCTGCAATTCAGTTCAGGATCTTTCGTTGTTCAGAAACGCTTCGGCAATAGATACTGAAATAAATTCAGCATGACGAGAACCTTTGGAGACAGCCTCTTTTTAATTGTATGTGAGATTAAAACGCCGACGTAAGAAATTTTCGTTACTAATGAGGATTATTTTTTGGTTTAAAACCTTTTACTGAGGGAGAGATCTCCATTTCCTTTTTCAGTAAAGGGTCAGTTATGATTTCTTTTACAGAAGTTTCAAAATTTAATAATCCTGCCCATATTGGGAGCTCATAATCCGGCTCGTCATCACCGGGAGGGCCAGTGCGTACTTTACTTGAAACCTGCTCAATTTCAAGGCGCAGTACGGTGGTTGCCTTTAACTCTTTAGCAGAAGGCTCACGGACCTCCTCCCATCTTCCTGCAATAATATTGTCTGAAATAGCCTTTAAAGCCTGAGATTTTTCAGGCTCCTCTGCAATATAAGCCTTTCCAAATACCATGGCAGATCGATAATTCATGCTGTGATGAAAAGCCGAGCGTGCGAGCACAAGGGCATCAACATGTGTTACAGTAAGACAAACATCCAGACCTTTCTCAAGCTCTTTCAACATCCTGCTGGTCGAAGCTCCATGTATATAGAGCTTATCATCAATTCTGCCGTAAAGGGTGGGAATTACAAAAGGCTGATTATTTTGAATAAATCCTACATGACATACAAATCCAGCATCCAATATATTGTACAGGGTCTCCTGATCGTAATGTCCCCGCTTTGGAATACGCTTTACTTTATTTCGGTTGTTTATCGGGTTTTCCATTTTAAAATATTAAGAAGTAAAGATAGAATGAAAGATCGAAATGCAACTCCTCCGGGCAAACCACCAAAGCGGATTTTTACCATCTCTAAAGCTTTAAGATTTTAATAAAAGCGCTTAAAATTCCTTTTTTAAAATCCTCGAAAAGAAGAGTAAACCTATAACGGGTCCCGGAGCTAATAAGAGAAAGATCCAGTTAGCATTTTCAGTAATATCATATAAAAAATTGATCAGCTGAATACTGAAAATGGTGATCAGGAAACCAAAGCTATTAACAACTGTAAGGGCTGTACCTGTATAATCTGTCGGGGCAGTTTTAGCAACAAGGGTAGAAAATTGAGGAGAATCAGCAATCACAGCTAATCCCCAGACAACTAAATAAAGAATGAAAAAAAGAGGGCTAAAATCAAAAATTGCAAAAGAAAATATGCAGCATAGACAGGAGATTAATAATGCAGAAAAAGCAACTTTCGGGCTACCGTATCTTTCTGCTATAAATCCTCCTGCAATACATGAAATACCACCAATGGCAATTATTATAAATGACAGCAGGCTTATATCTATAAAAAGTGCCGAATTTTCCTTTTGATAATACAAAAGAATTACAGGGACAAATGCCCAGAAAGCATATAACTCCCACATATGTCCGAAATATCCTAATGCAGCTGAGCGAAAGTCTTTTTTTGAAAATACTTTAAAGAATGCTGTAAGATCTATTACGTTGCTTTTTTTTCTGAATGGTCCATCAGGAACAAAAAAATATATCAGTAAGCCTCCTGTTGCGGCTAGTATTGAAATTACCCATACAACCAGCTGCCAGTTTATTTCTCTCGTGAAGTAGCTTACCAAATGAGGGAAAGCTGTACCAACAACTAAAGCCCCAACAAGAAAACCTAAGGCTTTTCCTAATCCTTTCTGATGCCAGTCCGATGCTATTTTCATTCCTACAGGATAAATACCAGCAAGAAAAATTCCCGTAAGGAACCTGATGGCGATCAGCGAGTAGAATCCTTCAGCCAGAAAAATAATGGACAGGTTCACGAAAGCTCCTCCAAGAGCACAGAATAAAAAAACTTTTGACGGAGAAAACCTGTCGGCAATAGTAAGCATGGCAAAAAGCAGCGTACCGAAAATGAAACCAAATTGTACAGCACTGGTTATGTGGCCGATCAGGTCATCCTGCAGGTGGAGATTTTGCTGTAGATCAGTAATGATCGCATTTCCGGCAAACCAAAGTGAGGTGCCGGCAAATTGTGAGAATACAATTACCGGCAAGACCCATTGCCTGTTCATTACCTTCCGGTATAATTATATGGGCTGATCTTCTTCAGTGTATCCTTTATCTCCTCTTTGACAGAAAGACCATCAATAAAATTATGTATTACTTCTTTGGTTATCTTTTGATTTGTCCTTGTAAGCTCCTTTAAAGCTTCATAAGGTTTTGGATATTTTTCCCTTCGTAATACTGTCTGGATAGCCTCTGCTACAACAGCCCAGTTTTTTTCAAGGTCATCTTCCAGTGCAGATTTATTCAGCTCTACCTTTTCCAGCCCTTTTAATAAAGATTTGTACGATATAAGCATGTGTGCCAGCGGAACACCAACATTTCGTAAAACGGTAGAATCTGTAAGGTCCCGCTGTAACCTGCTTATCGGTAGTTTTGCAGAAAGATGCTCTAATATGGCATTAGCCATTCCCAGATTACCTTCTGCATTTTCAAAATCGATAGGATTAACTTTATGTGGCATGGCTGATGAGCCTACTTCATCGTCTTTGATCTTTTGCTTAAAGTACTCCATGCTGATATACTGCCAGAAATCCCGTGAAAGATCAATTAGCACAGTATTAATTCTTTTTATCGAATCACAAAAGGCAGCCAGGTGATCATAGTGTTCGATTTGAGTAGTGGGAAAACTTCTTTTCAGCCCCAGCGATTGTTGTACAAACTGATTGGCAAATGCATGCCAGTCCTGCTCGGGATAGGCAACATAATGGGCATTAAAATTTCCAGTAGCCCCTCCGAATTTTGCAGCATGCGGTACTGCCGTTAATAGCTGTACCTGCTCCCGAAGACGTTCTGAAAAAACCGATATCTCCTTACCCAGGCGCGTAGGTGATGCCGGCTGCCCGTGTGTCCGTGCCAGCATCGGGATATTTTCCCAGTCGAGTGCCATAAGCTCGAGCTTTTCAATTACCCGCTCCAGCTCCGGTAGCATTAGCTCCTCCATAGCCTCCTTTATTGATAAAGGAATGGCGGTATTATTTATATCCTGACTGGTAAGCCCAAAGTGGATAAACTCCACATGATCTTTCAGCCCCAGCTGAGAAAACCTTCCTTTAAGAAAATATTCTACGGCTTTTACATCATGATTAGTGGTGGTTTCTATTTCTTTAATTTCCTGAGCGTCTCGTTCGGAAAAATTGATATATATGTTACGGATGGTTTTATATTTATTTTTATCAAAACCTTTTAGCTCAGGAAGAGGCAGTTCACATAAGGCAATAAAATATTCTATTTCAATCCTCACCCTGTAGTTGATCAGACCGAATTCGGAAAAATAAGGGCTTAATTCAGCAGTTTTATTTCTATAGCGTCCATCAACAGGAGAGATTGCATTAAGTTGATCAAGTTTCATGTAGTAGTCGTTAAGAGGCAAATTTAGTCTTCATTCAATGGTTGACAAAATCAGAGGCATGAAAATACTTTTTTGGTTAGCTTTGCGAGCGGAACGATGAGGAACTGTTATTTTTTAATATTTGCATTTTTTCTTTCTGAAACTTCTTTGTTAGCACAAATAAATGCCGAAAAATTTACTTATCAGGTTAATGCTACTACAGAAGAAATAATTATAGATGGTCGGTTGGAGGAACCCTTATGGACCAGGCTCGATCATATAAATCAGTTTTATCTAAATTTTCCTATTGATTCTGTAAAAGCAGAATATCAGACACAGGTGTTGGTAGCGTATGATGACAAAAATTTTTATATAGCGGGAAGGGCATTTGATGCTAATCCGGATCATGTAGTGCAGTCGCTGAAGAGAGATTTTGATTTTGGAGGTAATGATAATATCAGCTTTTATATTGATCCATATAATGATTATACCAATGGGTTTACTTTTGGGATTACGCCTCTTGGTGTTCAGCGGGAAGGTATAGTTACCAATGGCCAGGAGGTTTCTACCGACTGGGACAACAAATGGTTTGCTGATACAGAGCACCATGAGGGGTTCTGGACTTTTGAAATATCAATACCATTTAAGACACTGCGGTACAACGAAGAGCTTAAAGCCTGGAATTTTAATGTTTTACGTAATAATTTAAAGGATAACACGCGCTCCTCATGGACTATAATTCCCGTAGGTTACCGCCCTTCTTCATTTGCCTTTGCAGGAAAATTATTATTTGATAAGAAATTACCTAAACCGGGTATAAATGCCGTCCTCATTCCTTATGTAGCAGGATCATATATTTCAGCTGAGGAAACAGAGACTGGTTTTAATGCTGGGTTTGACGCAAAAATTGGTTTAACACCAAGTTTAAATCTGGATCTGACATTCAATCCGGATTTTTCTCAGGTTGAAGTAGACCGCCAGGTAACCAACCTGAGCCGTTTTGAAATTTTCTTTCCTGAAAGGAGACAATTCTTCCTTGAAAACCAGGATCTTTTTTCAGAAGGTGGTTTTCGTTCCTCAAGACCTTTTTTCTCTCGGCGGATCGGAATAAGTACGGATACTATCGGGATTACCAAACAGGTGCCTTTGCAGTACGGCATGCGTTTAAGTGGAAAAGTAGCAAATAACTGGAGGATAGGATTGCTAAATATCCAAACTGAAGAGGAAGACAATGCATTGCTTCCCGGAGCTGTTGCGGAACCATATGCTTTTCGTCTGCCGGGTCAAAATTATACCGTGGCTGTTGCGCAGAGGCAAATATTTGGAAGAAGCAATATAGGTGCTGTGTTTGTAAACCGGGAAGCGTTAGATTTCGATGAGCAGGATACACTACTTTCTACAACAAAATATAACAGGGTTTTTGGGCTGGATTATAACCTGCTATCAAAGGATAATAAGTGGGAGGGAGATTTCTTCTATCACCGTTCTGTGGATCCGGAGCCTAAGGAAAGCAGTTATTCAACCGGTGCGTTTTTAAGATATGATAATAGTATCATTAGTATCGCTGTCTTAGCAGAGAGTGTTGGTGAAAATTACAATGCGGAAGTAGGATTTGTACAGCGAAAAGATATCATAAAAACAGGTTCTTTTATAGATTACAACTTTTATCCTGTCTCCAGAACCGTACAAAACCATGGTCCGGGTTTTAATATTTTTTATACGACCGATACTGATGGTAACAGAACTGATATGGAAATCAGTGCTGATTATTCTATTGAGTTCCTTAATACTGCAGAGATCAGGGCGGGATTTGAGCGGAGATTTGAAATGTTGCGGCGTCCATTTGATCCTACTAGGGCAAGTGAAGTAAAACTTGATATAGGAGATGCTTTTTGGTGGAACAGGTATACTATTAGTGCTGAAACAGATCGGCGGAAAACATTAAATGCGGAAGGTGAAGTATCTTATGGTGGTTTTTATAATGGTAATCGTTTTGTAGCTAATACGGAAATAAATTATAGGTATCAGCCTTACGGCCAACTTTCTCTTGCTGCTGAATATAACCAGTTGGATTTTCCGGATCCATTCATTGATACCGAATTCTGGCTTATCGGACCAAAGGTTGAAGTTACGTTCACAAAAAGCATTTTTTTAACGACCTTTGTACAATACAACGAGCAGCGTGATAATGTTAATCTTAATGCACGCCTGCAGTGGAGATACAAACCCGTCTCTGATTTGTTTGTTGTTTATACTGAGAACTATCTGCCTTCAGGTTTATTTGCCGATGGTTCTTTAAACAGGGCTTTAGTTTTTAAATTGACGTATTGGTTAAATCTATAGAAATGGTATTTAATTTATTTAATAAAAAAGGAAAAGAAGAAAAGAAGGAAAAAGCTTCAAAGGGTTCAAATCGGTACCGCGACCTTAAAGTAAAGGAGATCATCAATGAAACCCATGATGCTATAACCATTGTATTTCATTCCCCTGAAGAAAAATTTAATTATAAATCAGGGCAGTTTTTAACTCTTATTGTAAATATTAACGGGAAAGAAGTTCGCCGGGCTTATTCACTTTGCAGCAGCCCTTATACTGACGATGATCTTGCCGTTACTGTAAAAAGAGTTGACGGTGGATTGATGTCCAACTGGTTACCGGATAATCTTAATGTTGGCGATACAGTGAAGGTTATGGAGCCAATGGGAGTTTTTACCACCGAATTCAAGAGCTCCAATAAACGCCATGTAATCATGTTTGCCGGCGGTAGCGGTATTACTCCGATGCTTTCTATAATAAAATCTTTGTTGTCTCAGGAGCCGGATAGTATTGTATCCCTAATCTATGCCAACAGGAATATTAACAGCATCATCTTTAAAGAAGAGCTGGATAAATTAGAAACTGAATATGAAGGCAGGGTTCATGTAATACATATTCTTGATGATGCTCCAATGAACTGGCAGGGATACTCCGGACTGTTGAATCATGAGATGCTAAATAAACTTTTTGAGCGAATCCCTGACTGGGGACTGGAAAAAACCACATACCTGATGTGCGGCCCTGAAGGGATGATGAAAAATGTTGAAACCCTACTTTCAGCCCAGGATATTCCAAAGGAAAACGTCTTTAAGGAAAGTTTTGTGGCAGGAACTATTGATAAGGAATTAAAGCAGGCGGAGGCTGCAACCGGTGGTGATGAGGTTGTAGAACGTGAAGTTACTATTCATTATGATGGAGAGGAACATAAGATCATGGTCCCGCCGGATAAAACTATTCTCGAAACAGCTCTTGATCTTGGAATTGATCTTCCTTTCTCCTGTCAAAGTGGATTATGTACAGCTTGCCGGGGTAAGTGTATCAGTGGTAAAGTGAAACTTGAGGAAGAAGAGGGATTGAGTGAAGCGGAACTGGCTGAAGGTTACGTGCTTACATGTGTCGGACATCCTCTTACTGAAGATGTAATAATTGAAATAGGTTAATGAAAGGAACTGTAATAATACCTGAGAGGAAGCCAAGAAAATTTGTTCCCGAAGATTTTAAGATCAAAGACTGGGAGAGCTTAAAACCTTATTATGAGGATCTTCTGGAGAGAGAAATAAAAAACAAGGAAGATCTTCGCAAGTGGTTTATTGACCGGAGTGAGCTGGAATCCATTATTTCGGAAGATCACGGCTGGAGATATATCAATATGACCCGGTTTACGGATAATGAGGAATATGCCGAGGCTTACAGGACCTTTATACAGCAGATCCAGCCAAAGATAGCCCCTGTTACAGATAAGCTAAATAGAGAAGCTTTAGAGTCGCCTTTCCTAAATGAGCTGGAGAAAGAAGAAGGCTTTGACATATTAATTCGCTCTCTGAGAAAGGAAATAGAAATCTTCAGGGAAGAGAATATTTCTCTGTTTACAGAAATCCAGACTGAAACCCAAAAGTACGGGCAGATCATTGGCAATATGACTGTAGAAGTAGAAGGGCAGGAGATGACCCTTCCGCAGGCAACAGTGCTTCTACAGGATAATAACCGGAAGAAAAGAGAGGAGGTCTATAAGAAAATCGTATCCAGAAGGCTTCAGGATAAGAATAAGCTGGAAGAGCTGTTTGATAACCTTGTTGAGCTACGACATAAAGTTGCAGAAAATGCAGGATTTCAAAATTTCAGGGACTACATGTTTAAATCTCTCGGCCGGTTTGATTACGACCCAAAGGATTGTTTTGAATTTCATAAGGCAGTAAAAAATGAAGTAGCGCCGAAATTAAATGATATTGCCAGTGAGCGTAAGGAAAAATTAGGTGTGGAGAAACTGAAGCCATGGGATAAAGCCGTGGATCCTGAGGCAAAACCTGCATTAAAACCTTTCAAAACCAGTGAAGAGCTGACTCAAAAGACTATAGAAGCATTCAGCAGGCTGGATCCTTTTCTGGGAGAATGTCTGGCTATAATGGATGAGATGGGCCATCTGGACCTTGAGTCGCGAAAAGGAAAAGCACCCGGGGGCTATAATTATCCGCTGGCTGAAATAGGGGTGCCTTTCATTTTTATGAATGCTACTTCCACTCTTCGTGATATGGTGACGATCCTGCATGAAGGCGGCCATGCCGTACATTCTTTTCTGATCAGGGACCTTGAAATTAGTGATTTTAAAGAAGCTCCTTCTGAAGTTGCCGAATTGGCTTCTATGGCCATGGAACTCATTTCTATGGATGAATGGGATTTGTTTTTTGATAATGAGGAGGATCTTAAAAGAGCCAAAAAAGAGCATCTTGAGCAGATAATTGAAACTTTACCATGGGTAGCAACCATTGATAAATTCCAGCACTGGATATACGAAACCCCTTCTCATACAAGGGAGGAGAGGAAACAGGAATGGAACAGGATCTTTGATTCTTTTACAGATGATGTGACTGATTGGAGTGGCTGTGAGGAAGCCAAGAATTATCTATGGCATAAGCAGCTTCATCTTTATGAAGTACCTTTCTATTATATTGAATATGGTATGGCCCAGTTAGGTGCTGTTGCAGTTTGGAGAAATTATAAATCAGATAAAAGAAAAGGTCTGGAAGGTTACATTAATGCCCTGAAGTTAGGCTATATCAGATCAATTCCTGAAGTATATGAAGCTGCAAACATTAAGTTTGATTTTAGCAGTGATTATATAAAGTCGCTTATAAAGTTCGTAAAGGAAGAGATGGATAATTTATAAGGGAAATTGATATTTTAAAAAGGCCGGTTTATTTAACCGGCCTTTTTATATTTTACCAATGATTACCTGATATCTATTTGCCTTGGCGACTTCCTTTTCGCTTCTTCCTTTTTAGGGATACTAATTTCCAGTACCCCATCCTTATAAGAAGCATTTATATTCTCTTCATCTACTGTTTTAGGTAAAGTAAATCTCCTTTGAAAAGCTTCATAGCTGAACTCTCTTCTTGTAAATTTTTCTTCCTCACGTTCTTCCCGTGTTTTTTCGGAAGATATAGTTAAAACATTATCATTTACCACGATATTGAAATCTTCTTTTTTCATACCGGGAGCAGCTACCTCCAGCTTAAAATCGTTCTCTGTCTCACTAATATTTACTGAAGGCATCGTTGGTCTGTCACCAGCATAATCAGCTTCTTCAAAAAAACTTGGATTAAAAATGTCATCAAAAATTGATGGTGTATTTCTTCTCATTATAGCCATATTATACCTCCTTTTTATTTTGATAACAGAGGTATTTTTTAAATGTTAGCTATAACAAAGGTTAATTTAAATTTTTTAAAATAAAGAGAAAATTGCAGTAATTATAGCCCAGATAATCAGTATCAAAATTATGAAAATCACTATAAAGACAATTATTAGAACCGTCAGGAATCGGGTGCCTTTACCCTGATATTTCCCCTCTTCATAATGCTCCTGCAGCAGCCTCAGATTACGCTCATTGGCTTTATAGTAAAAGTCAAAAATATGACCCAGGAGAGGGATACTTCCAATCACCGCATCAAGTGCAGCATTACCTACCATCATATAGATCACCTTACGACTGGCGCCATATCGCGAGATATAGAAGATAATAAGGCCTGAGACTGCATATGATGCAATATCGCCAACTCCCGGTATCAGGCCTAAAATAGGGTCAAGGCCAAAACGGAATTTTGTCCCGGGCAGGCTAAATTCAGAGTCCATTAAACGCGTAAGATATTTTACATATCTCAGGTCAGGATCTCCCTTAGTGAAATTATTTTTGGTGTTCATTTAAGCAGTATAACAAAAAAAAAGGGCTGCCGTTTTAAGGCAACCCTTAAAAGGTGCAAATAAATGCACCTATTCACCACCACATCCCATCTCTGAATTACTTCAGTTTTTGTTTTAGGTTGAAAATTTATAGTTCATATATCGCTATGATTATGCCATATTTTTTGACCACGGGCTAAGTCATTTATACTGAGAAAGATAATTTTTTTAGCTGAAAAATGGCACATGATATTCCGGCAGTTTAGTGGCTGCAAGTCCACTTATCTGTGGTATTAATTACGCAATTTTTAAAATATGCGATATAATAAGGCCATTTGCTTTCCATTAGCGTTGTTGGATCAATTTATGCAAATAATTAAACAGAACTTTTGAAAATTAAATTTGAAAAGATTATGATAGATAAATCAGTAAAAAAAGATTTGGATAATGTGTTGGATATATGCAAAGATGGTGCTGAAGGATATAAGAAGGCTGCTGATGCAATAGACAGCAGTGAGGCCGGAACTGTTTTTAGAAGATTATCTCAACAGCGCAGGCTTTTTGCGGAGGAACTAAAAAATGATGTTCGTGAGCATGGTCTTGATCTCGATGATAGCGGTACTGTAAAAGGTTTTTTACATAGAAACTGGATGGATCTGAAATCTAAAGTTACAGGAAATGACACATCAACTGTTATTGAAACAGCAAAAACAGGGGAGAAAAAGGCCCTGGATGCTTATGATGATGCCATTAACAATGAAAACATGCCGGACTATCTTGTGGAAAAATTATCTGGTCAGCGTCAGATGATCCGTGGTGCTATTGATCAGCTGGAATCTTTCAAGATTTCCCCTAACGTATAGATGCTATCACACAATTAATATCAATGGCTACCTTCCGGGGTAGCCTTTTTTTTGAGGTTATATTGTGTATAAACGTAGAACATCATCTACGTATCTTCCATGGATAGTTTTACAAATCATTGAAAATAAAGCTTTTATTTCCATGGCATGATTTTCATTAATGTTATGGAAAAAGAAGGAGGCGATGATGTATTTAACCGTTAGACTTGATACAGAGAACAATAGATTTTATATAAAAAATAATAATGGGAATAGTGAATTAAGGTTTAATAAGCTATCACCGAAGCTGTACGAATTAAATTTTTTACATATAAGTAGTAAATCAAATACTACAGAGATTGAAGAAGAGCTACTTTATAGTGCATGTTTATTTGCTCAGAAAGAAGGTATAAAAATTATCCCTGCATGTGATAAAGTTATCAAATATCTGAGCCAGCATAAGGAGTTTATGTGTATCACTTATCAGGAGCCTGCCAGCGCCTAAAAATTTTTAACATTCTCATTCTTTTATAGTTAAGTTAATTAAATGGAGGAGACCAAAGAAGAAAAAAAAGTTTCAGAAGAAGTTATAGCAGAAGCAGAAGAATTTATAAATCAGCTCTTCAAAGAAAAGCTTCCAAAACGCTGCCTTTTTCATAATTATAAACATACCACCGATGTAGTTGACTCGATAAGAGACCTCACGGAAAAAAGTGATATTACTGATAAGGATAAGGAGAAATTAATTTTAGCCGCATGGTTTCATGATTCGGGCATGACAGAAAATTATTTTGGCCATGAAAAATCAGGAGCCAAAATCGCTGAGGATTATTTAAAAAAATATAATTATCCTGATGCTGATATAGATGAGATAAAAAAGCTTATTATCAGTACCGATCTCAAAGCTAAACCTAAAAATTATCTTGAAGAATTAATGCATGATGCTGATCTGTCGCATATAGGTAAAAAAGGTTTTTTTAGAAAGGGTGAGCTTTTAAGGGTTGAAACTGAACATTTCACCAAAAAAACGTACTCGGAGCTTGAATGGCAAAAGAAGCAGTATGAGTTTTTGATTAATAATGATTTCATAACTCAGCCAGCTAAAGAAGAATATGAGAAGCGAAGGGCAAAGAATATTAAGAAGCAGCGTAATAATATTCATAAAGCCAGAAAAGTCACTACTCGTAAAAAGACAGGGAAAGATTTTGGGCGGGGAATTGATACACTATACCGGGCTACATACAGGAATCATATTAATTTAAGTGCAATTGCTGATGGTAAGGCCAATATGATGATTAGTATTAATACAATCATCCTGTCGGTAATCGTTACCTTATCAGGTGCCAGCTTATCTTTAAGTGAAGGTTTTACCTTTGGGTCTCTTCGATATATCATGCCAATTTTTATTTTACTTTTGGGTTGTTTATCCTCAGTAGTTTATGCTATTATTTCAGCACGGCCTAAGGTGACCCAGAAGGAAGTGGATATGGAAGAAGTTAAAAAGAACAATGATACTGTTCTTTATTTTGGTAATTTTTTAGGTATCCCCCGCGAAACATTTGTTAAGCATCTCCGACAGTTAAAAGAAGATCAGCAGTTTCTTTATGATAGTATGTCAATGGATTTATATAACCTGGGGCATGTACTGGAAAAAAAATACAGGCTTTTAAAAGTCTCCTATAACCTATTCATGATAGGATTAGTTGCAAGTGTTCTCACCTTTATTGTCACTTTTCTTATAACTAATGTATAAAAACAGTTCACTTATTTTATTAGTGCTTTTCCTCTTTTGTTCGTGTAAAACTGTTCAAAAGAAGGGGCCTGTGGTGCAGCAGGAGCCCATAGAGGTTGATCGGCAGGATTCTTCCGTAGTAGTAAAGGCAGGTAAAATATATAAAGCTGGAGAGGTAAATCGTTTCTTGCTCGGCGACAACTACAGGGATGTATGGACGGCGCCGGTGGAAGTGCCTATGATAAATATTGAAACAAAAAAAGGTGGTTTGGAGATATTAGGGGAAGGCGGCGGAATGCAAACCAAATCATTAAAATTAAAGGCGGCCAATGATAAATTATATAGCCTGAGGAGCATTCAAAAAGATCCGTCGCCTGCACTTCCTAAAATGCTGCGATCTACCGTTGCCCAGGATGTTATACAGGATCTTATTTCGGCATCAAATCCATATGGCGCATTTATTTTACCTGGAATGGCTGAGGCAGCGGGTATTTATCATACTAATCCCGAGTTATATTACCTGCCGGATACTCCTGAGCTGGGAGAATATCAGGATGAATTTGGTGGAATGCTGATGATGCTTGAAGAGGATGCAGATGAAGACTGGTCGGATTATGAAGATTTTGGGTTCACAGAAAATGCTGTAAGCACCAGTACAGTGAGGGAAGACCTAATGGAAGATAACGATAATCAGGTAGATCAGCGAGCCGTACTGCGCGCACGCCTTTTTGATATGTGGGTGGGTGACTGGGACCGTCATGAAGGTAACTGGCGTTGGGCAGAGCTGGATAAGGACGATCTTTTTGAGGAGGATAAAAAAGGAAATCTTTACAGGCCTATACCCGAAGACCGAGATAATGTATTTTTTCAGTTTGATGGCGTATTTCCCTGGATCCTTAGCCGGAAATGGGCTATCAGAAAATTTCAATCTTTTGAAGAAGAGGTTCGGGATATGAAGGGCCTTAATTACCAGGCACGTAATTTCGATCGTAGGTTCCTAACTGAGCTGTCACGAGAAGAGTGGCATGGAATAGCAGATACTTTACAACGACGCTTAACTAATGAGGTAATAAAGACGGCTGTCAATCAATGGCCTGATACGATTAATGACCTTCGGGGAGAGGAATATATACATAAGCTTAAAGTAAGAAGGGAAAAGTTGAAGGAATGGGCTGATGAATACTATGAGATTCTTGCAAAAGAAGTAGATATACATGGAAGCGATAAACATGAGTACTTTCTGGTAGAAAGGCTGGATGATGAACGTACTCGTGTAACAATGTATAAATCTAATGATGATGGAGGCAAGGAAAAGATTCTCTATCAGCGAACTTTTTATACAGATGAAACAGATGAAGTTCGGCTGTATGGATTTGGTAACAAAGATTTTTTTGAGGTGACAGGTGAAGTGGATGAAAGTATAGTAGTTAGGATAATTGGGGGTGACGGGGAAGATGAAATAACAGATAAATCCTATGTAAGGGGCCGCGCTAAGAAAACAAAAGTGTATGATATTAAAGAAGATACTGATTTAAACCCAAGTGAGGAAACACGTGATTTTACAAGTAAAAGCCTGGATGCTAATCGCTATGATTATGATTATTTTGAATATGATTTCCTGGCACCTCAGGTGTTTTTGGGATATAACCAGGACGACGGGATTTTTATAGGTGGTGGTGTTTTAATTAAAACGAATGACTTCAGAAAGTATGATTTCAGTACGCAGCAACGTTTGGTTGCCAACTATGCTTTTCATACGGGAGCTTATAATATAATCTATGAGGGTTCTTTCCGTGAAGTCTTTAAAAAGCTTGATGTAGATGTTGATCTGCTGGCAAGGGCGCCAGATTTTGTTTCCAATTATTTTGGGTTAGGTAATGATACTGAGCGAATTATTGAAAATGAAGAATTCTATGAGTACAGAAAAATTGAAGCAAATCTTGATGTTGGATTTAAACTTCGATTTGGTGAAAATAATTTCCTAAAATTCGGGCCATCATATCGTTTTATGAATGTATTAAGAGAAGCTGATAATTTTCTTGTTACACCTTTAGCTGATGTTGCTCAGGATGCTTTTGATGAAACTCATTACGCAGGAATGCTTTTTGAATCGGAACTTGCTCATATAGATAACAAGCATTATCCAACCGGAGGTGTGAGATGGAATCTTACCTCCGGATGGTTCCATGGATTGTATGGAGAAAAACGGGATTACAGCAGGATCCAAAGTGATTTGACCTTGTATTACACACCTTTTAAAACACAGAATATACCCGTGACTTTTGCTTTCAGATTTGGGGGAGCAAGCAATATTGGTGATTTCTTTTTCTTTCAGGCAAATACTTTAGGAGGTAATCAGGGTTTTGGACGGCCGGGAAATTTAAGGGGATATGTGCGTGATCGTTTTTCAGGAAGGTCTGCATTATATCAGAATACAGAAGCACGAATAAGTCTTGCAAAATTCAGGTTTTATATACTTCCTGTAAGAATTGGATTAATTGGATTAATGGATCATGGAAGGGTATTTACTGATCTTGAAGAGTCTGATGAGTGGCATTCAGGATATGGAGGCGGACTGTTTATACAACCAGTTGATAAATGGGTATTAACAGCCACCTATGCCACATCAGAAGAAAATGGGTTGTGGTATGTGAACCTTGGATTTAATTTTTGATCAGCTGTGTTTCACCTGACGCATAAATGCTGCCAGGTCCTGATCCGTATTTGCGCCATAAGCATTTGATATAGTTCCTTTCACCCCATCATTGGTTTTAAGTGCATAAAGGATAGTCATCATCCCCGGATCACTATCACCTTCAAATCGATATTCTTTTTCTATTTCCAACGCCTTAGGATCATAATTTTTGTCCTCCTGGTCTAAAATAAAAAGCCGTTCATTTTTGAAAGCAAAATCTTTTTCAAAACCCTCTTCTTTCAGGTCCTTCATTACTTCACTTAATGGTTTTAAATTGTGTCTTGACATGATTTTTGAATTGTTTATTATAATTAGTAATTCATTATTTATCCTTCCCCAATAAAAGATCCTAGCTTTTCTCTACTAGCCAATCAGTTTTATTCTTCCCCATTTATGTAGAAAATAATGCACAGATAATGTTTTCAATCTTTTCTGATCCACCTGATATTGAGGCTGCTAGCTCTATAAAAAACTTTGGTACATAATTTTCATAAAGTAAACATGCGCAGGGTACTGTATGTTAAATAATAAACTAAAAATTAAAAAATTTATGGATACTACATCAAAAGTAATAACAGGATTTATAGTAGGAGTTGCAGCGGGTGCTGCTGCAGGGATGTTATTAGCTCCTCAAAGCGGAGATAGAACCCGTCGCAAGCTTAGCAAGGAAAGTGATCGAATGATAGATTCACTGGCAAACAATGTGAAAAATACGGTAGATGAGACCATAAAGGCAATCCGTAATACTTACAACACTAATATTGACGAACTGAGCAGCAATGCCAGGGAAGCTGCCCGTGATGCAAGATCTTCACTAAAGGTAAATTAAGACCTTTTTTTACTTTATTTATTAATTAATGTTTAACTAAAACTAAATATATTATGACTGACGAAGAAATGAAAGGAAACTGGAATCAGATAAAAGGTAAGTTAAAGCAAAAGTACGGTCAACTGACTGATGATGACTTACGCTTTGTGGAAGGTAAAGAGGAAGAGACCTGGGGTCGTCTTCAGCAAAAAACCGGAAAATCAAAGAGAGAATTAAGAGATGAAATTGAAAGACTATAACAAAAGATTGTAATATAGTTTTTCTCAAATCGGAACAGGTTTTTCCTGCTCCGATTTGATTTAAACAATAATTGTTTACCACACATCATATTAAAATATAGCTATAGTTTTATAAAGGAATGTTCACCGATACCACACAAAAAAATTTAAGGAAGTACATTTTTCTATTGTTCATCAATCCAAATGCAAAAAATCAGATAAAAATATAGCAGTGATGTAAAATGGTTAAGCAGATAAAAAATATTTTATTTAAACCAGATCCAACAATTGTGATGGTGAAAGGGTTTCCTCATAAGGGCCCGTGTTTATTTACCCCAATTGAGGATTTAACAATTGACACGAAAGATGGAAGCAGATATGAACGCTCAGAAAAACGAGATGAAATTTTTTTATAACAGTGAGAAATATAATGACAGTAAAGCATTAGGGTATGCAAAAACTGCTAATAAAACGGTTAATGTACATGATGTTTCCAAAGAAGGGCTTACCCAGACACAGATTGCTGAGCTTGCTGAAAAAATGAATATATCCGTTAAGGAACTGGTAGATAAAAACCATGAATTATATCTAACCGACTATAAAAAGAAAGACCTTCCGAATGAGGAATGGCTGAAATTATTGGAAGAGAACCCTTCTCTGATGAAGACGCCAATCGCAATGACTGCCAATGCAACATTTTATGTTGATGATCCTTACAAATTTGTAAACAGGGATATGGATCATGGTGGTATTGTAAGTGAAAAGGCGAATAAAGACGAGAAGTAAATTTAATGTTGTATTAAAAGAAGTATGATTATATGAAATCGATGCAGAATTATAGAAAAGCACTTTTGGGGATATCGCTTATCCTTTTAAGTTCAACCTTGATTTTTCAATGTACTCAGGGAGAAAGAGTAGAAAATGATGGTAATGAGATCTCCGAACAGGAATATCAGCAGGAGAAGCAGGAAATGAAGCAAGATATTAATAATGAAATAGCTGAAATAGATCGCGATCTTGAGAGGTTAGGTGATAGATTGGAGAATGCAGAAGGAGAGACTCGTCAAGAAATAGAAAATACACGTGAGGAACTGCGTGAAGAAAGAAGGCAGCTAAATAATGAGCTCCAAAAAATCGAAAATTCATCCCGTGAAAACTGGGAGGAGATAAAGGCAGAAACAAACCAAACTCTTGAGGAAATTGGAAAGGATCTGGAAAGGATTGGTAATGACATCGAAAGATTTTTTGAAAATGTAGAAGAGGAGCTCGAAACTGAAACTCAAACCAATTAATTAGTATCTCATATTGGTAGATGGAACCCCAGGTTGATTTTTTTGACCTGGGGTTTTTTATTTTTTTATTACAGCATAAAACCAATAAAGTGCTGATATATAATATATTATGTAGGAATATATGTTTTGTAAAATAACTATCTACACTTTATAGCGGTTAAGAAAAGGAGTTAATTAAAAATTTCAATTTATGGATACCAATCAAGAGGTTTCAGATGCATCGGAAAAAATGGTTCGCCTGGGACTTGCTTCAAAAGGAGTTGTTTATAGTTTAATAGGTGTGCTTGCATTCTTAACGGCCATTGGAGGAGCCGGAGGTCAGACTACCGGAAAACAGGGTGCTTTAAAATGGTTGTTACAAGAGTCTTACGGTGCTTATTTAGTGGCTCTTATTGCTTTAGGACTATTTTTCTATGCCATATGGAGATTAGTACAGGCCTGGAGGAGTAATGCAGAAGATGCGAAGGGTATAGCCAAGCGGATTGGGAGAGCAGGTAGTGGTATCCTATATGGGGCATTTGCTGTTTTTGCAGCAAAATTGGCCATTGATTCTTTCTCAGGAGGAGGAGGTTCAACAAATGGAGGTGGAGGTTCAAAACAGACACAGATAATACAGGAGTTGCTTCAACAATCATGGGGACAATATGTATTAATAGGGATAGGGATAATTATAATAGGAAGAAGCCTTTATTTGGGATATCAGGCAATTTCCGGAAAATATAAAAAGAAGGTAGAGAGCTATAAGATAGATGACAAATATAAGAGCTATCTGATTAAATCAGGAATGGCTGGTTATATCGCGCGGGGGATCGTCTTTTCTGTAATTGGTTATTTTATTATAAAAGCAGGTATTCAACATGATGCCAGCCAGGCTACACAAGGTACAGGTGCAGCTATGGATTTCATTCAGGGAACAGGAGGTATTATTTTAATGCTTGCTGTTGCAGTAGGATTGATCTGTTATGGCATATTTATGTTTATGCAGGCCAGGTACAGAGATATTGAGTCAATTTTCTAACAGATGATTCCGAAGGGATTAAGATATGTGTCGGGGGAAGAGAAGGGGATCCTTAGGAAAAAAAAGGGAAGAGGATTTATTTATCTTGATTGTGATGATTGTAAAGTGGAAGATCATAAGATTTTAAACCGTATAGATGAATTAGTAATTCCTCCAAATTGGGAAAGAGTCTGGATATGTGAAGACCCCACAGGTCATCTTCAGGCAACAGGATATGATGAAAAAGGCAGGAAACAATACCTGTACCATGAGGATTTTATAGAGTACCGGCAGAAAGAAAAATATGATAAGATATATGAGTTTGGAAGGCTTCTGCCAACTATACGTGGAAAAGTACAGCGGGACATGAAGAAAGAAGGGTGGCCAAAAGAAAAAGTGATAGCGCTTATCATAAAAATTATGGATGAGTTTCATTTTCGTATTGGCAGTGATCACTATAGAAATGAGAATGAAACCTATGGTATTACAACTTTAAGAAGAAAACACCTGACGAAAAAAAAAGGAAAAATAGAATTTGAATATAAAGGAAAAAGTGGCCGATACCGAAAAATCAGTATTACTAATCCAAAAGTAAAAAAATTAATCCGTGAAACTTCAGAGCTTCCCGGCTATGAGATATTCCGCTATATTGATGAGGAGGGAAAAAGCCGGAGAATACAGTCACAGGATGTAAATGAATATATTCAGGAAATTGCTAATGAAGATTTTACCGCAAAGCATTTTAGAACCTGGGGAGGAACGGTAGCTGCTGTAGAGGAAAAGGAAGAAGCGAAAAAAGAAATAAAGGAAAATCCGAGAAAAAAGCTTGAGACTGCTGTAGTAAGGCGTGTCGCAGAGCGGTTGGGAAATACTGTCTCCACCTGTCGCGAATATTATATCCACCCGGATGTACTGGAAACAGTGGTAGAAGATAAAGAGGTTACTGTACGTGATGATGAATATGCTGATATAAAATATTCCCACCTGTTGAAACAAACAGAGAAGAAAGTTTTAAAAATGATAGAAACTTGAAAAAGTTAAAACATTTTATAAATAGAAGTTATCGTACAATAATCAGTAGTATAGCTTTTTATCCATCCTTAATGGTATTCCTTACCATTGCTTTCGCAATTTTCATGCTTTACTTTGAATATTCTTCAACCAGTGAGGAAATGAAGGAATTTTTAGAAGTGGCATTGGTAACTAATGCTGAAAATGCCCGGATGATATTAGGGACTATTGTTGGGGGTATTATTTCACTCACGGTTTTTAGCTTTTCAATGGTAATGGTTGTTCTGAACCGTGCCTCCGCTACCTTATCCCCCAGAGTAATACCAGGAATAATATCCCGTAAATTCCATCAGATAGTATTAGGCTTTTACTTATCTACTATCATCTATTCCCTGATGCTTATGATAAATATAAATGCTGTTGAAAAGGGAATGGAAGTTCCTGCTTTAGGGATACTTTTCGGAATGGTTGTAGCTATCGCAAGTTTAGGGCTTTTTGTATATTTTATTGATTCTATTTCCAAATCTATCCAGGTAGATAATATCCTTTACGATATTTTTAAGAAAACCAGGAACCAATTAAATGATTTTTATACCAGTACAAAAGACCTGGTGGATAAAGAAATTTCCGTAGCGGAATGGTACCCATTGAAATCACCCGGTGCAGGATATTTTAATGATATTGAAACTACTGGATTATTAAACTTCTTAAAAGAAAAAGATTTAAAACTTAAACTTAATTTTACAAAAGGCTTCTTTATACCTAAAGGATATCCTTTTGTTTCTGTCAACAAGGATATTTCAAAAGAAAGAGAAGTAGTTAAAGAACTTTTTGATTTTATTGAACTTGAAACAGAAGAGCATCTAAGGGATCATTTTAATTTTGGCTTTAAACAGATAACTGAAATAGCTGTAAAAGCCCTAAGCCCTGGTATAAATGATCCGGGCACTGCACATAAAGCACTGGATCTGCTTACCATTCTTTTTAGAACAAGAATAGAATTGCCAGATTGCAATGTTAAAAGAGATAATAATTATGATGTGCGGATTATCCGGAAAGAGTGGCCGGTAGATCATATGCTTTTTCAAAATATTGGGGCAATACGTGAATATGGAAAAAAAGACATTTCCGTAATGATCAACCTGTTGAATTTTGTAAAGAATTTAATGTATGCAGATAAGAAGAATGAGTATTCAAAAGTGTTAATTGAACAAGCTGACAGTATAATACAGGATGTAGAAAATAATAACAGGAATTTTATGGACCGTAAGGTTTTTAATGTGACTTTAGAGAAGCTTAATAAAGTATCGGAAAAGAAATTTAGGCCCCTTGAAATTAACAGTAAACCTTGATTTTCACTAATCGATACCTCCTATTTTTGTATATTCGCTAACCAGAAATAAAAATTGAAAATATATCATTATGAGCATTTTTGAAAAACATAAAAATAAACTTGATGAGGCTGTAAAAGCACTTCATGATCGTAAATTTTATGCTGCTTATCCAGAGTTCCCGGGTGCTTATCCGGAAACAGCAGATAAGGAAGGAAGAGAAAAATATTCTTCCTCTGTAGGGAAAAAATTTGAGGAGCTAAAACAAAAGGATCCTGAAAACTGGATTGGAGTAGAGGAGTCTCCGTATACACAGGAGCCATTGAATATAAAATACCCTACATTTTCTGTAGATACATTAGTTGACAGGGCCGAAAAAGCATTTCATAAATGGAGAAAAGTTTCTCCAAATGATCGTGCTGCACTGTTGGTCGAGTCTCTGGAGAGAGTAAAGGAAAGGTTTTTTGAAATTGCTTATGCGACAATGCATACTACCGGACAGGGTTATATGATGGCTTTTCAGGCATCAGGACCTCATGCTGCCGATCGTGCCATGGAAGCTATTGCATCCGGTTATGAGGAGCTTAATCGTTTTCCGAGGCAGGCTACATGGGATAAGCCAATGGGTAAATTTAACCTTAAAATAGAAAAGGAGTGGAGGGCTGTACCTAAAGGTATTGGTATGGTAGTAGGCTGCTCTACTTTCCCTACATGGAATTCTGTTCCAGGCGTGTATGCGAGCCTTGTTACCGGAAATTCAGTGATTGTAAAACCTCATCCAGGAGCTATTTTACCAATGGCTATCTTTGTCGCTGAGATACAGAAGGTGCTGGAGGAGAATGGACACCCTGCCGATGCCTGTCAGCTTGCAGTTGATACTTATGACAAGATGATCACCAAAGGCCTTGCTGAGCATGAGAAAGTGAAAATTATAGATTATACGGGTAACTCATCATTTGGTAGCTACCTTGAAGGGCTCGAAGGTAAAGCTGTCTTTACAGAAAAAACCGGTGTGAATTCGGTGATACTCGATTCGGTAAAGGATATAGATAAAGTAGCAGCAAACCTTGCATTTTCCGTTAGCCTTTACTCAGGTCAAATGTGTACTGCACCACAAAATTTTTATGTACCTGCAGGTGGTATTAAGACCCCGGAAGGTACAGTTACCTTTGATGAATTTGCTCAAAAATTCTCAGAGCAATTAAGTGGCCTGGCCAACAATCCAAAAGCTGGCCCTTTTGTTTTAGGGGCCATTCAAAATAAAGCTACCTGTGAGCGCGTGGAGCAGGCAAAGGAAATTGCTGATAAGGTATGGCTGGATTCATCAACCATTGAAAACCCGATGTTTAAAAATGCCAGGACAACAACGGCTCTGGTAATGGAAGTTGATGCCTCGGATAAGAAGAAATTTAGTACGGAGTTATTCGGTCCTATAGCGCTGCTTATTAAAACAAAAGATACTGATCATTCTATTGCTCTTGCACGTGAAATGGCAGAGAAACACGGAGCAATTTCGTGTGGTGCTTATAGTATAGACAAGAAAGTTAAAGAAAAAATTGCTGATGAGATGGCACTCGCTGCTACTCCTGTATCCTTTAACCTTGTTGGACATATTTATATGAATCAGAATGCCGGCTTCTCTGACTTTCATGTTACAGGCGGTAATCCTGCTGGAAATGCGTCATTTACCAATCCTGAATATGTCATTAAACGCTTTACCTGGGTAGGGCACAGAGAGCCTGCTGAGGCATAAAAAGAAGCTCGTGATAAGTAAGTAATGGAGAGGGTGATCCTTATTTAGAGGATTGCCCTTTTTTAATTTGAAACAATTATTGTTCATGACGTTTAGTAGTTATATTGATACAAGCAGATGGAAAAAAACCCCCTTCAGGAAGAATTAGCAGAGAAAATTGAGGAGCTGGATGCTCAGAAAGAAGAGCTTACGGCTGCCATTGAAAAACTGGTAGAGAAAAACAATGAGCTGACCCGGGTAAATAATGAACTTGAAAAAAGGAATGCAGAAATGGACCAGCTGGTTTACCGGACATATCATGACTTAAAATCACCTATTGCATCCATGAATGGCTTAATAGAACTGCTGGATATGGAAAACAGGGTAGAAAAGCTATATCTTGAGAAAATGGTACTAAGTACGCAAAATATGGATAAGATATTAAAGTCGCTTACTGTTTTTGTACGAAATATCAGGGAAAAAATTATTCCGATAGCATTTGATGCTGAAATATTGCTAAGTAAAATACTTTCTGAGACATCAGAAGCTTATGATATAAGTAAAATTAAAATTGAACAGGAGATCAATAAAAAGATGATATCGACGGATGCCTTTCGTTTTGAACTTATTCTTTATCATTTGATTTCCAATGCAATAAACTTTCAGGATCCATCATCCAAACAAAAAAGGATAGCGATTTTTATTAACGGTGATGATCGAATGAACATATTAAAGATCACAGATAATGGAATAGGGATGCCGGGGGATATCCTCAGTGAAACAGGCAACTTTTTTTACAGAGGCTCGCAGATATCCAAAGGCCTGGGGATCGGACTATATATTGTTAAATCTGCAGTTGAAAAAATAAAAGGAAAAATAAAAATAGAATCTGAAGAAGGAAAAGGAACCACTGTAAAGGTATGGATACCTGATTTACCAGTGGCTCAATTATAACCTCTCTTAATGTTCGATGGCTTCATCTAAATCCTTCATATACTTAATATCCATTTGATGGAACTTACCACCCGGATATTTTTTACTGATATCTTCTCTGCCAATCTTTACACTATATTGAAAAGTAATATCCTCAGGTAATATTTTTCTGTGTGCTTTTAATCCCAGGTCATACATTTTTTCTTTCCAGACACTAAAATACCATTCCATTGATGGCTGGTGGAAAACAGTCATATTTCTCTTATCAAAAATAAGCTTATCAATATTCTTTTCTTCCACCAGCTCTTCGAGTGTCTTAAAGATCTCTTTGAATTTATTAATGGGGATATAATCTTTTTTTACTATAACTGCGGCGGTATTACTTCCTTTTACCATTAATATATCCGCATGCCTAAAGGATTTATAGGTTATTAAAGGATACTTTGTCAACTGTAAATTAATCTATAGTTTAAAAAATTATTTTATCCCTGGTTTGTTGGCAGGTTTTCAGCTTTCTCAGGTTCTTTCTGAGATACCTCCGTAGCTGCACCCTCAGGAGCAAACTTCTTTTTCTTTTTAGCCGGATCTTTGATCTTAAGAGAATAAAGATCTAACCTTCTGTCTTTTAAATTTCTGACACTTCCATAGTTATGAAGCTCCTTGAGTGAATTAACATCCACATCTACTATCAGGGTCATTTCAGTATTAGGAGTTGTTTCTGCTTTTATTCCATTATTTGGAAATGAAAAATCTGAAGGCGTGAATACCGCCGATTGGGCATACTGAATATCCATGTTACTTACCCTTGGCAGGTTTCCAACGCTACCTGCAATGACAACATAACATTCATTCTCAATGGCTCTTGCCATAGCACAATTTCTTACTCTGGTATATCCATTTTGTGTATCAGTGAGGAAAGGGACAAAAAGTATATCCATGCCATCGTCCGCCAACAATCTTGGCAGCTCCGGAAATTCCACGTCATAACAGATAAGAATACCTACTTTACCGCAATCAGTGTCAAAAGCACGGATCTCATCACCGCCCTTCATACCCCAGTGGGCCCTTTCATTCGGTGTAATATGTATCTTTTTATATTCCTCATATGAACCATCTCTCCGGCACAAATAACCCACATTATAGAGTTTGTTATCATGAAGATAAGGCATGCTCCCTGTAATTATATTTACATTGTAGCTGATTGCATATTCCATGAATTTTTCCCGAAGCGGTTCAGTGAAATCCGCCAGCTTTCTGATAGCTTCTGCTTCTGTCAGGTGGTTGTAATCTGCCATTAAGGGGGCATTAAATAACTCCGGAAAGAGAATAAAATCACTTTTATATCCTGAAACCGTATCCACAAAAAATTCTATCTGATCACAGATCTCCTCGAGGTTCCGGAAATTTCTCATTTGCCACTGCACTAGCCCCAGCCTGACTACAGATTTAGGCAGATTGATATACTGCTGCTCTTCAGAATAGTAAATATTATTCCATTCCAGTAATGTAGCATAGCCCGAAGATTCCTCGTCACCTGGAAGATAATTTTTAAGGATCTTTTTTACGTGAAAATCATTGGCTATCTGAAAGCTTAATACAGGATCGTGTATTTCTTTATTCTTTACCTTTTCTATGTAGGCACGTGGGGTTAATTCGTCAGAATATTCATTGTAATTTGGGATCCTTCCTCCGGCAATAATGGATTTTAAATTAAACTGCTCACACAGCTCTTTACGTGCATCATATAAACGCCTTCCCAGACGTAAGCCCCGGTAATTGGGATCAATGAATACATCAATACCATAAAGTACATCACCTTTTGGATTATGGGTATTAAAGGAGTATTCACCTGTAATTTGCTGATAGGTATGGTTGTCACCAAACTTTTTATAATCTACAATAATGGATAAAGCACTTCCTACCACTTTATCGTCTACTACTATACAAAGCTGCCCTTCGGGGAATTTTTCCAGAAGGGACCGTATATGTTTTTCTTTCCAGTAAGAGTCTGACCAGTTTTTATAGGCTTCAATCATAGAATTTTTCAATTCCAGATAATCGCCCATTTCAAGATTACGTAATTCTATTTTTTGTATTTCTTTCATTTTTAAATGTTCTGCAGGTATATTAAGGATAAGGATTAGAAAATCCTATGCTACAGGAAGGGTAAATTTAAAAGTAATTCCTTTGTCATCATTGCGTTCTGCCCATATTTCCCCATCATGCTGCTCTATTATTTCCCTGGAAATAAATAGGCCAACACCCAGTCCTGAGCTTAAAGCATTATCCTTTATTCTATAGAAACGATCAAAAACAGCAGAGAGTTTATTTTGAGGTATCCCTTTGCCTTCATCGGAAACTTCTATAAGCAACTTATCTTTCTGTTTTTTCAGGTTAATATATATCGGGGAATTAGGCGCATATTTTAAGGAATTAGATATTAAATTATCCAAAACCTGTTCCAGCCTAAAAGCGTTCCCCCAGGTCTTAAATATTTTAGCTGTTGTATTAAAAATAAATTCCCTTTTCGGATAAAGTTGCTGATAATTCTTAATTATATCATTTACAAACTTCCTGAAATTTATTTCTTCTTTATGGAAATCGGCAATTTTTCCGGATTCAACGTTACTCAGGTTTAAAAGATCATTAACAAGCCTGTTGATCCTGTAAGTTGAATTTAGTGATTTTCCCAGATAAAATTTCAGGTTGTGATACTGGCTTTTTTCTAAAGCATCTTCCATTAACTGTAGATAGCCGGTTAATGAGGTTAAAGGGGTTCGGAGTTCGTGACTTGCTACATTTAAAAATTCCCCTTTGTTATATTCAAGCATCTTTTGTTCATGAATATTTGTAGCAGTCCCTATCCAGTAATCTATTTTTTTCTCGCTATTTTTGACAGGTAGCGCTTTGATAAGATGCCAGCAGTAGGTATTGTCTTCAGCATTCAGAAACCGTGCTTCTACTTCCAGGTCCTCCAGTGTTTCAATGGATTTATTGAACTCCTTCATAGTTTCTTCAATGTCTTCAGGGTGCAGTACTTTCTTCCAACCGTCACCTAAAGCTTCATCAGGGTTCTGCCCGGTATAATTATACCATCTTTTGTTAAAGTAATCCATTTCTCCATCCGGATCCGCAGTCCAGGCCATTTGTGGAAGTGATTCTATGATCTCATCAAGATGTGATACTTCTTTTTTTAAGCTTTCTGTCAGCTGGTGCTGAGACATATATTCTTCATGAACATCAATTCCGCTACCGACCCATTTAATGATCTTATTATTTTTATTTTTTACAGGTAAAAATTTAAAGTTGAACCACCTGTAAGTGCCATCTCTGTGTTTTAACCTGAAATCAGAAACAAAAGTAGTTCCGGTGCTTATACTATGTTCTCTTTGTTTTAGTACACGTTGGCGGTCTTCGGGATGGACAAATGTTACCCATTGTGATTTAATTTGCTCCGATGAATATCCGCTGTATGCCATTACCTTACTATTGGCATATACCAGTTCTCCTTCTGCATCAGCTGTTATCAGCATGTAGGGAAGCTTTTCAATTAATATATGAAGCTCCTCACTTTGCTGTTTTATAAGCCGGTCTTTGGTATATGATTCAGAAACATCAATAGCAATGCTGAGGATCTGTTTCTGACCATATATATTTTTACCCAAAGGGGCTGTAAAAAAATGAAATGTTTTTATTTCACCTGATTTTACCCTTACTTCAAATGTTCCGTCATCTACCCGGCTGGTTATCCCAAAAAGCTTTTTTATAAGGTTATAAATATCCGTGGCTTTATCTTGGTAAGCTTTATTGACCCAATCATCAATGGTAGAAAGATCATTTTCCGTATAACCGGTAATTTCCTTAAAAGTGTTATTTATAAACGTAATATTCTCATCCTGGGTAAGGATAAGAACAGGTACTGGTATGGCGTTTAAAATATTCTTTATTTCGCTTTTAATATCAAGATGATCATAGGCCTTTACTTCTTCAATAACCTGATGGACCAGGAAATATGTCTCTTCATCTAATGCTGTTCCTTTAACCTTTACCCATATGAATTTCTGTCCTCGTTCAAGAGGGTATATCAGTTCAATATCATCAGCATTTTTATATGCCTGGGTAAGTTTTTCTTTAATTCTTTCTTTATGGACAGGCGGTATTTTATTGAAGTAATCTTCAACTGTTAATGATAAATCATTGACATTGAAAATATCATGAAGTATGCCACTGATATTCCCGGAATCTAAAGCCCGGTCTACTGTAAATGCCCCAGACCCAGTCATAGACATCAACCGATGGTATTTGTCATGTGAAGAGATCTTACCTGGATTCTGGCTCATGGGAAAATTTACAGATTAAAAAATTAAATAAATATACTTTGTCTTAATCCACAACAGTTTCAAATCATCAATGTTCACTGATTGGAAGACTAAAAATTAATAATTCGAAATCGTTTTCATTGGCCTGATTAACCATATACAAAAAAGGCTCCAATGTCTTTACATTGAAGCCTTTTTTATTCAGATTTATAAATTCACTATTTCATGGAAATTGGCGTTACCACAGGGTTGCCATCCTTATCAACAAGGACAGGGTTTCCGGCACCTTCTACTTTTAAACGTTCGAGCTGTGTAGCCTTATCTCCAACAACTACATATACCATAGTTCCCAGGTCCATGTACTTATTAACAAGCTCCTGTACTTGTTCTTTAGTCATACCTTGCAGTACTTTCTGCTCCTGGTCTATATAGTCTAAAGAACGGTTATAAGTGCTTATGTTTTGTAGTATTCCAACCAGGCTACCAAGTGTTTCAAACTTCCGGGTATTCTGCTTTATTAAGGCAGTTTTTGTCTTCTCCAGGTCATCTTCTGTATATGTTGCAGCATAATTCCCGATCACTTCCTTAAAAGTCTCCATGGATTCGGCTGTTACATTTGACCTTACACTTGATGAAGCTATCCACGGGGCCTTCTCATTGCTGTTTCGCAGATATGAATAAGCACCATATGTATAGCCTTTTTCTTCTCTAAGGATCTGGAAAAGGCGTCCTCCCGAACCGGAACCTAACCGGTAATTTGCAACATCCAGTTTATAATGGTCTTTATGGCTTGTAGGTACTGTAAGCCTTCCGATCATTATTGCAGATTGTTTGGCATCCGGAATGTCAACAAAATAAAGTTGCGGGCTTGAAGGGGCATCAGGAGCATCATAAGAAGGTATCTCTACTTCCTTAGCTGCCCAGCCTTCTTCTAACCCTGCAAGGGAAGCTTTAGCCTGATCTTTTGGAATATTTCCGGCTATATGAAAGCTTGCTATGGAAGGTGAAAAATACTTCTCGTAGTATGCCTTCATATCATCAATAGTGATTGATTCAAGAGATTCCTCTGTACCAATACTTGGTTTTGCTAAAATATGCTCCGATCCATAAACCATTTTATTGAAAACATTACTTGCCAATGCATTAGGATTTGCATTCATTTGCTGAATTCGGTTTATCGTGCTTTTTTTAATGCGGTCAAACTCTTTTTCATCCCAGCGAGGCTCCAGAAGCATTTCTCTTACCAGGTCAAGGGTTGCCTGATAGTTTCTTGATAAAGTATTTCCTGAAACGGTAATATACTCATCACTGGTGTACATGCTGATATTGGCACCTAATTGGCCGATAGCATCTTCCAACTCTTCAGGAGTTTTGGTTTTCGTACCTTCCATCATAAGATCGGTGATCATATAGGCAACACCAACTTTTTCAGGGTTATCAGCCATATGGCCGCCTTTAATACGAATACTGAAGTTAACCAGCGGAAGCTCATTTGCTTCAATGCCATAAACATTCATTCCATTGCTAAGGCTGCTTGTCCAGATAACAGGAGGATTCAATAAAGGAGCTTCACCAAATTCAGGCTCTACAGAACGATCAAATGAGCTTGGTGTTTTCACTATCTCCTCCTGAGGCTCCTGATCTATCATTGCAGTTTCCGTATGAGCGGTTATTTCTTCCTCTTTTATATCTGCTTTTTTTGCATTAGAAAGAGCAAGCTCTGCGTTTCCTTTGGGAACAAAGCTGGTTACAATATATGGCTGGTTTTTGATATACTTATTGTAAGCCGCCATTACATCTTGAGTAGTTACTGCTTTTATATTGGCAATATCTTCTTTGATAAAATCAGGGCTTCCGGCATATTCATTGTAGAAACCAAGTTGGAAAGCTTTTCCTAAAACGCTACTTATGCCATTATAAAATCCTGTTTCCAATCCTGCTTTTATTCTATCAAGGTCTTTTTGATTTACACCTTCTTCTTCGAATTTTGCAAAAGCTTCAAAAATTGCTGCCTTTACAGTATCAAGGTCCACACCCTGATTTGCACGCACACGAATGCCAAATGTTCCTGCCAACTCCTGTGAGCTGTTATATGCGGAAGCATTCGGAGCTAATTCTTTATTTTCTACTATAACTTTGTATAAAGGAGCACGCTTTCCGTCTGAAAGGATTTGACCTAATGCATTAAGTGTCCAGCTGTCTTCATGGTACTGTTCTACCGTAGGGTAAGTCATTGTTAGCTCAGGCAGCTTTGCGAAATTATCTTCATGATAAATAGAGATAACAGAATCAAGCTTAACTGGCTGAGGGTCCATTGGCGTATCAACACCCCTTGAAGGAATTTCTCCAAAATATTTTTTAACCAGTTCCTGAGTTTTTTCTTTATCAAAATCACCCGCAATTACTAAAGTTGCATTATTAGGTCCATAATACTGCTCATAAAACTCCTTAACATCTTCAAGAGTAGCATTTTGGAGGTCTTCCAATTCCCCTATTGTAAGCCAATTGTAAGGGTGGTTTGAAGGATATAGTGATTTACTTATCACAGCTCTTGTATGCCCGTATGGGCGATTGTCATAATTCTGGCGTTTTTCATTTTTCACCACTGGTTTTTCACCTTCAAGACTGGCTGTGGTAACTGAATTAATAAAATAACCCATGCGGTCAGATTCCATCCACATTACTTTTTCAAGTGCATCTTTAGGTACCACTTCATAATAAACTGTGTAATCCGAGGAGGTGCCGCCATTAAAGGTTCCGCCCCATTCATTGATGTTTTTGAAGAAGCCTCCATCAGGAACGTTTTCAGAGCGCTGGAACAGCATATGTTCAAAGAAGTGCGCAAATCCAGTCCGGCCAGGCTTTTCACGGTTTGAGCCTGCATGGACAACAATAGCTACAGCTACAATAGGATCTGATTTATCCTGATGTAGAATTACATCAAGTCCGTTTTCAAGCGTCACCTTTTCATAGTCCACATTCAATTCCTGTGAACCGGACGCTGACTCTTCATTATCTTTTATGTTGCAGGAAGAGATGATTATTAAGCCTGCAAAAAACAGGCTAAATACTTTTAGTGTTTGTATCATTGTTTTTTAGTTGGTAATTAAAACGAATATAAGGTTATAATTAACAATATTTAAGAAATTTATGACTAGTGGAGGATTTTAACACTTAATGGATCAATGACACAATATATAAAAATATATTTTGCTGTAATAGTTATCATCTGTGCTGTTTCATCGGTAAAGGGACAAATGGTATTTGATAATGCACCTCCATCGATAGACTGGCGGCAGCTGAGAACACCTCACTTTAAAATTATTTATCCTGCAAATTTTGAGGACAATGCCCAAAAGTTGGCAAATAAGCTGGAAGCCATCTATCAGCCGGCTTCTGCTACTTTAAACACTTCACCAAAACCTATTCCCATAATTTTACAAAACAGAAATTCAGTATCTAATGGATTTGTAACACTTTCTCCAAGAAGATCAGAGTTTTTCACTATGCCTCCCCAGGACTACAATTTCTTAGGTACCAACACCTGGCTTGATCTTTTGGCGGTTCATGAGTACCGGCATATAGTGCAATTTGATAAAAGTAAAACAGGTGTAACTAAAATTGCACGATATTTATTTGGCGAAAATGGCCAGGCAGCATTGGCTGTAGCAGCAGCACCAAGATGGTTTTGGGAGGGTGATGCTACTCTAACGGAAACCTTATTTACTCCCAGCGGAAGAGGTAGGATACCAGACTTTAACCGTGTATACAGAACAAATTTACTGGCCAAAAAAGATTACACCTATACAAAACAACACTTGCAGTCGTACAAAGATATGATCCCGAACCATTACGTTTTAGGATATAACTATGTTACTCACTTAAGAAGAAGAACAAATGACCCGGAAATATGGGAAAAAGTTTCAGAAAGGTCCTTTAAACTACCTGTTATTCCGGCAAGGTTTTCTTCCTCATTAAAAAAATATACAGGACAAAATATAGTCAAAAATTACAATCTGATGCAGGATGAGCTTGAGGAGCTGTGGACGACACAAATGGAAGTTCTGGATCCCGAGGAGTATGAACTTTTGCTGGATGCACCTAAAGTATTTACCGGTTATCATTATCCGCAGCTATTAGAGAACGGAAATATAGTTGCATTAAGAAATGGGTTGGGAGACGCGGATCATTTTGTGATACTGGATAGCACAGGTAAAGAGCTGAAGAGGTATTTTCCGGGAGTATATAATAATTCAGGATTTCTTTCTGTTTCTCGGAACCGGCTGGTGTGGAATGAAATATTTGTAGATGTCAGATATCAAAAAGAAAGTTCTTCAGTAATAAAGACATATAATTTTGAAGATGGTAATGTTCGTACCTTAACTACTAACAGCAGATATACAGGGGCAGCAGTATCCCCTGACGGATATAAGATTGTTACCAGCCTTACAACTGAAGGCCAGGAGCATTTTCTTGTTGTCCTCGATTATTACACAGGGGAGGAAATAAAAAGATTCGCCACAGCTGACAACAGCTATTTAAGTATGGCAAGGTTTTCTAACAATGGGAAGAGGATCGTTTCACTTCTTACCAATCAAGAGGGAAAAAGTGTAGTGGCTTTTGATTATGAAACAGGGCAGGCTGAAATATTATTACCAATGGGACATGAAAATGTAGGGCATCCTGTTTTATATGGTAACTATCTGTTTTTCAATTCTCCGGTTAATGGCATTGATAATATTCATGTACTGGATCTTACCACCAATCAACGTTACCAGGTTACAAACAGTAGGTACGGAGCTTATAACCCCGACATTGATACTGTTAACCGGGTGATCTACTTTAATGATTTCCAGCCTATGGGTATGAATATTGCCAAAATTGATTTTGATCCTTCGCAATGGATACCTCTTGAGGAGGCTCCGGTGGCAAGGGTAAATTTATACGAGCCCCTGCTGGAGCAGGAAAATATGCAGCAGCTAAATGAAGAGGGGGAGCAGAAGGTTTATGCTACGGAAGATTATCATTCTATACTGAATATCATTAACCCTCACAGTTGGGGGCCTCTTGCTACATCCGATCTTAATTCTGTAGATATAGGTGTTTATTCTGATGATATACTAAGAACTACCGGCATTGGAGCCGGATATGAATATAATATTAATGATAACAGCGGATTTTATTTTGCAGAGATAACTTATCAGGGATTACTGCCCATCTTTGATTTCAGAGTGGAAAAAGGTAGCCGCATAAGTACTATTGATATTAATGATCAGGAGCTGGATTATAAATGGGATGAAACTACCTATTTATCCGGAATAAGGATCCCGCTGACGCTTACAAGGTCAAAATTTCATTCTCGAATGGAGGTAGGTTATAATCTTGGTATTCGACAGATCTCTAATTACGACAACCCTGTTTTACCAGAGTTAAATGGTTTACCTAATCGAATATTACCCATTTCAGATTCACTGGCTTTTTTTCTCAGAAGTGAGGTGGATAATGGTACCCTTAAATTCGGAAATATTAATTTCTTTTACTATCTGCTACACAAACGTAGCTTAAGGGATCTTAATAGCCGGTGGGGAGCAGTTATTAATGTTGAACATTTTAATACTATTGATCAAAATGACAATGATTTTAATGGACGGTTACTGGCTTTCAGAGGTACGGCTTACTTTCCATCCCCCGTGTTTTTGATAAACAGGGATATATTTAAGCACCATAGTTTATTTTTCAGGTACAATTATCAGGAGAGGGAAGATGAACTATCGCAGGACCTGTATTTCTTCAGGAACCGTATCTTTATGCCCAGAGGTTATTCATTTCCGTCCCATTCAACCTTTCATTCTTTTTCGGCCAATTATAAATTTCCATTTTTGTATCCTGACTTAGAGATTGGTCCTGTGTTATATATTAAACGCGCCAAGCTCAATCTTTTTTATGATTATGGCTATGGTACCGGAAAGAATTATTTTGTGCAATATGAACCGCCTGTTGGCAGAGTCTTTTTTTCTGACCTGACGAGTACATATAGCTCTATAGGAACAGAGTTAACATTTGATATTAATGTATTGAGATTTCCTGTTGAAATTGATCTTGGAGTGCGATATAGCTATACTTTAGATGAGAAAGAATCACGGTTTGAGTTCCTTCTTATGAACATAGGTTTTTAATACCTGTTAATTTGAAAATCAAATATTTGAATATCGGGCAATTAAGGTCTAATTTTGACGCCTAAAATAAAATGATAATATGGCTGAAGTAATAAAGATGCCGAAAATGAGTGACACCATGGAAGAAGGTGTCATTGCTTCCTGGCTTGTAAAAGAAGGTGATAAAGTAAGTTCTGGGGATATCCTTGCAGAAGTAGAAACTGATAAAGCCACCATGGAGCTGGAATCTTACGAAGACGGCACTATTTTATATATTGGACCTAAAGAAGGCGATGCTGTCCCAATTGATGGTGTCATAGCTATTATTGGTGAAAAAGGAGAGGATTATAAGAGCCTTTTAGAGCAGGAGAAGGGTGGAGGAGAGAAAAAAGCCGAAGCTAAGGAAGAGAAACCTGCAGCTAAAGAAGAATCTGCCGAAGATATTGATACTTCTGATATAAATGCTTCTGTTATCACCATGCCAAAGATGAGTGATACAATGACAGAAGGTACTATTGCCTCATGGTTGAAAAAAGAAGGAGACAAGGTGAGCTCTGGTGATATTCTCGCAGAAGTAGAGACTGATAAAGCTACAATGGAGCTCGAGGCTTATGAGGATGGTACGCTACTATATATAGGACCTAAAGAAGGCGAAGCTGTTCCTATTGATGGTGTGATTGCCATTATCGGTGAAAAAGGAGCAGATTATCAGAAATTATTAAAGGCTCATGAGCAAAAGGCTGCCAGTGAGGATAAAGAAGAAAAAGAAGAAGAGCAGGAAGTTGTAAAAGAAGAGGCTAAAGAAGTTGTAACAAGTTCTGTTAAAGGTGAGAATGAAGAAGCTACACAAACTGAAGAAGGTCGTGTAAAAGCTTCTCCACTGGCCCGCAAAATGGCTGAAGAGCTTGGTTATGATATTTCTAAAATAAAAGGTAGCGGAGATCATGGTAGAATAGTAAAGAGAGATGTTGAGGAATATAAACCTGCTGCCGAAGCCCCTGCGGCAAAAGAAGACAAAGGTGCAGCGCCTGTTCAGATCCCTCAGGTAGTAGGAGAAGAGCAGTACGAGGAGAAGAATATTTCCCAGATGCGTAAAACAATTGCTAAACGGCTGGCGGAAAGTAAATATTCTGCTCCTCATTTCTACCTGACCATGGAAATTGATATGGATAAAGCAATAGAGGCACGCAAGTCCATGAATGAATTCAGTCCTGTAAAACTGTCGTTTAATGATCTGGTAATTAAAGCTTGTGCTGTTGCATTACGTCAGCATCCGAAAGTCAACTCCAGCTGGCGCGGTGATAAGATACGCTACAATAAACATGTACATATAGGTGTTGCCGTAGCCGTAGAGGAGGGTTTGTTAGTTCCTGTAGTGAGATTTGCCGATAACAAATCACTTAGCCATATTTCTGCTGAAGTGAAGCAGTTGGGTGAGAAAGCAAAAAATAAGCAATTACAGCCTAGTGAATGGGAAGGCAATACCTTTACCATCAGTAACCTGGGAATGTTTGGTATTGAAGAATTTACGGCTATTATTAATCCGCCGGATTCTTGTATCCTGGCTGTAGGGGGGATAAAAGAAACTCCTGTAGTGAAGAATGGGCAGGTTGTACCGGGTAACCGCATGAAAGTTACCCTTTCCTGTGATCACAGGGTAGTTGATGGGGCCTCAGGGGCTGCCTTCCTTCAGACAGTAAAAAATCTATTGGAAGAACCGGTAAGGATCCTGGTTTGATATAATCAGAATAAACAATCCTTCTCTGAAAATTCAGGGGAGGATAATTGTCTTCCAATAAGAATAATTAGTTAATTAGAATGGGAAAAACTCAAATAAAATCAACCACGGTATTAGCCGTAGTACATAATGGTCAGGTAGCAATTGGGGCAGATGGTCAGGCTACAATGAACAATTATGTCGCGAAGAGCAATGTTAAAAAGATCCGTTCACTGCAGGATGGTAAAATAGTAACAGGCTTTGCAGGCTCTACCGCTGATGCATTTACGTTACTGGAAAGATTTGATGCGAAGTTAAACAGCTATGGAGGCAATATGAAACGTGCCGCCATAGAATTAGCTAAAGACTGGCGTACGGATCGTTACCTGCGTAAGCTTGAAGCGATGCTGATAACAGCTGATAAAAATGAATTGCTGATCGTTTCGGGAACCGGTGATGTGCTGGAGCCGGATAATCAGATTGCGGCAATAGGATCAGGGGCAATGTATGCGCAATCGGCAGCTTTAGCGCTTAAGAAACATGCTTCTCAGCTGACGGCAGAGGAGATTGTTAAAGAAGCTTTAAGTATAGCAGCTGATATCTGTATTTATACAAATCATAATATTGTAGTAGAAAAAGTAGGATGATATGCTAAGGATTTACCATAACCCTCGATGCCGTAAAAGCAGAGAGGCACTACAGATAATAGAAGAAAAAGGTGAAACAGTGGAGGTAGTGGAGTACCTTAAAACCCCTCCCACAAAAGATGAGCTTAGAAAAGTCGTGGAGATGCTGGGTATCCCTGCAGAGGACCTGGTAAGAAAGAATGAGGATCTGTATAAGGAAAGTTATAAAGGTAAAGACATAAACGATGAGGACTGGCTTGTAATTCTTTCGGAAAATCCGAAGCTTATTGAAAGGCCAATTATCATTAAAGAAGATCAGGCTGTGATCGGAAGGCCCCCTGAGAAGGTAAATGAGCTTTTGTGATTATAACCTATATAACTGTGTAAAGGGGTTCGGAGTAGCAACTTCGAATCCTTTTTATTTTCCACCTCCCGGTCATCCCGACGACAGGAGAGATCTTCCTCCTCGACTAGCAGTATGTGCTAGAAAAGAAGTAAGATTTCTCACTTCGCATAACTGTTGTTTTAAACCTTTAGCTTAGATAGGCTACGTTCGAAATGACCGGTTTTTTTAGAGGTTTGGCTATATTAGTTTATCTTGGGCAAATAGCAAATACTCAAATAACCTGTATATCCTCTACTGCTCTTATTGGAATAGCTATACCACCTTTCAACATCAGGTTATCAGGGCCTACAGCCCAAACTGTTGTTTCTACCATCCTGTGAGAATGATTATCAAGCTGAAAATTAATCCTTACCTTGATTTTTTCCAGGTTACCTAATGTTTGTGCACGATGTAGCTCTGCCATTCGCAATTTTTTCTGGACTTCATCGGAAATTACTTCTTCATGAGAAAATTTCACATTCGCCAGCTCCTCTTTTTTCATCAGTATTGCTTCCATAGGCAGATATCTTTGATAAAAGGTAAGAAAATTATGGAAGAAATCAAAGGGTAATACAAGCTATTGAAACTTTATCCGCCTTCTCCAAATACAATTTTTTTTCATTTATTTTGAGGTAGAAAGAAATCCCACAGTGGCAAATTGGATTGTACTTTATATTAATCTTTAAAAAAAGGTTGCATTTCAGTACTTATTTGCTCACGTAATCTTTTTAATCGCTTGGCATATTCAGAGAGCTTCTTTTCCTTCTCAGTTTCAGGTATCCATTTTTTAACATTAACCGGATTTCCATTTTCATCCACAGAAACAAAAACGATAACACAATGCGTTTTTTTCTCAAATTCTTTTTGATCGAAATTCCTGGAGTAAACATCGACAGCTATATGAATACTTGTGTTTCCAGTATAAATAACATAAGCATTTATTTTAATTACCTCGCCAATGTTGATTGGCTTAAGAAAACGAATGCCACCTACATAAACAGTTACGCAATAGGTTTCCGCCCAATTTCTTGCGCAGGTGTAGGCAGTTTGATCTATCCATTTCATTACTACACCACCGTGGACTTTTCCACCAAAGTTTACATCTGTTGGTTCGGTAATAAACTGAAACGATATTTTATTTTGATCATCCATTTTTATTGCAATTAAGGTCCTCCTGAATAAAAAATTTTAATACTAACAGGATACGATAAAAATAGTGAAAAAATAAAGCAATGTTTTAATCTATGGTTAAAATGATGAATATCATATGGTTCTATGACCACTGATATTTTAAATAAACTTTCTTTATCTGACCTTTACAAATATAAAGATCTCCTTTTCTTACGGTACTAAATATTTCATTCAGATAAAATTATTAAAAAGATGAAAAATTCAATAGATAATCTTCATGAGGCGTTAGTATTTCTTGTAAACAGAATGTATGATGCAGAGCGAAAGCTCCAGAAATCATTGCCGCGTTGTTTAAACCATGCCACCACAAATACTCTTGTGTATGAAATAAAAAAATATAATGAAAGCTCTGATGATAAATTGACCAAACTTGAGCGGGTATTTAATTATTTAATGGTTGAGCCAACAGAAATAAATAATAAACCGTTTGATATACTGCTGGAGGACCTGGATAAAATCAGCCATCTTTCTTCTTCTGAGTTCATTAAGGATACTCTTATAATTTCATGCCTGCAGAATCTTATCCACTATAAGATCTCCGTGTATGGTGCAGCCAGGACTTATGCTTCCGAATTGGAATTGGAAACACCTGCTGATTTGCTTCGTGAGATCCTGGAATGGGAGAAAGAGAAAGATAAAATATTAACAAAATTAGCAGTTACAAAAGTTAATATAAAGGATGCTGAAAGTGTAAATTAAAAATTTTCATTATAAACGTATATTAGACTGTATAGTAAATTAAGGCGCTGCTCTAGTGAGATCACTCAATAGGATGAAAAATCTTTTTTAATTTAAACTTTTAAACACCTATTCCCTCATCAGGCTAATGGCAAAACCACCTCCCGGTGCGAGATCAATATCTATTTCAGAAGTGGGATCGATATCCATCTCAACAATAGTCACTGCCGTAGGATTAAGGTCCCAATGGGCATCCCTGGAATCCCGATAGATCTTTGCTTTATAGCTTTTCCCTGGCTCTAAAAAGTCAAATTTTAACTTTAACGTTCTTGGATTTTCATCCGTAATACCCCCTATAAACCAATCTTCGGTTTTTCTTTCTTTTCTGGCAATTGTCACAAAATCCCCTACTTCGCCATTTAAAACTTTACTTGTTTCCCAATCTACTCCTACATCACGAATAAACTGAAAGGCAGGCTGGCCTTCATAATGCTCAATAAGATCTGGTACCATTTGAACCGGACTGTAGATCACCACATACAGCGCTAATTGATGGGCGATTGTTGTATTAACCTGATTCTCTTTTTTATACGGCTCTAGTTTTATATTGAATATACCTGGCGTATAATCAATAGGTCCGGCAAGCATTCGTGTAAAGGCTACAATAGACAAATGCTCCGGTGGATTACCTCCATCGGGCGACCAGGCATTAAATTCCTGTCCGCGGAGACCTTCCCGTGAAACTGCATTAGGATATGTACGACGGATACCCGTTGCCTTTATAGGCTCATGTGCATTAATGGCAATTTGACGTTTTGCGGCCTCTGTTACTATTTTCCTGTAGTGATTGACCATCCACTGGCCGTGATGGTATTCCCCCTTTGGAATAATTTTTCCAACATAGCCGGTTTTCACCACATGGATACCCAGCTCCTCCATCAGGTTAAAGGCAGTATCAAGCTGCTGCACATATGTCCGTGGCGCTGCTGAGGTTTCATGGTGCATGATGAGTTGCACTCCCTTTTCTTTTGCATAATTTACCACTTCACGCAGGTCATAATCCGGGTATGGTGTAACGAAATCAAAAACTCCTTCACGATCTTCAAATCCGATCCATCGTTCCCAGCCGGTATTCCAGCCTTCTACCAACATGCCTCCAAATCCGTTTTCAGCAGTCCAGTCGATAAGGCGTTTTGCATTCTCTGTTGTAGCCCCATGTTTCCCGCTTTCCATATCCCAGCTGGATTTTCCAAGGTGCATTTCCCACCAGATGCCGGTGTATTTCATTGGAGTAAACCACGATACATCTCCCAGCTTATTAGGCTCATTCAGATTAACAATAAGATTCGATTCAATTAACCCTGCAGCATCCTCACTAATATGGATCGTCCTCCAGGGGGTTTTAAATGGTAGCTGCCGTTTTACTTTATATCCCAGTCTGTCAGATCCTACCAGTTCACTGGTCATTGCCAGCTTTTCTTTATCCACTTTTAATGTCATGCCTGCATAATCCGTTAGATCAGCCTCATGAAATGTTAGGTGTAGCCCATCTTCCGTACGCATGGTTACAGGAGTATTTACGGCATTCTCAGGAATATAGGTTTGTGCTAAAGCAGGATGGTTACGTTTTGTCGTTGCATCAATTTCTGAAAATTTAGTTGTGTTATAGAGATGTTCGTAAATATCCCAATCGCCGGGTGTCCACCAGGTAAGATGATCTCCTGTTAAATTGAATTTTGTATTTTCATCCATTATTACCACCTCATCCCAGTTTTCCTGTTCGGGGAATTCGTACCTGAAACCTATGCCATCGTTATATGCTCTGAAGTAAATATTTAATTTTCGATTAGGCTCCTGCTCTTCCTGCAGATTTACCACCAGCTCATTATAGTGATTAATTACTTCACGCTGCTCACCCCATGGCATGCTCCAGGTTTCATTCTGCGTATTTGTTTGTGCCTCCAGGATTTTAAATCCGTTTTTCAAAGGAAGGGCTTCTTTAAAGTCAAACCCCATATTAGAAGCGCCAATAACAATAGCATCCTGATGGGAGATCCGGTAGGTGGGTGTTCCTCCTGGAGCAAGCTCAAACTCAATAATAATATTTTGATCCGGCGACTCTACTGAATATTGATTAGCAGGTGATTCTGGTGTTTGACAAGCTGCCATAGAAATAAGGATTATGAAAGGTAAAACTAGATATTTCATGTCAGGGGCTTTTAGCTAAGCTAATTTAATCAAAGAAATGCTGCTATTGATAAAAATTAACTTTAAAAATAATCTACATTTACTACTGCTGGTAATGGTTATAAATCATGAGCAGAATTTGTTTTTAAAATTGAATTGAAACAAAAAAAGCTGTTTACTTTAATAGCAAACAGCTTTTTTGAGTAATTAATTATTTTTATTCTACAGTTATATTAACTATCGCATAAGAATTTAAATCCCCGGCATTTCTTACTACTACAAAATATTTTGTGGCATCACTATTAAAATAGCCGAACATTCCCTGGGAATTAAAGAGCTCACCCCCGCCAACACCATCAGGAATAATAAATTTAGGAAGTGGTATTGTCTTTTGAAATTGAAAATAAGAACCATCATATGCATTTATTTCTGAAGCAGGAATATTGTCAAATTTAGAACCTGTTGTTAATATTGCATATACCTGATTTGCCAGAGAAGAATGGTCAAGAGCTACAACATATTGATTGTCGCCCAGACTTCCTGCATATGTCATATCTGTTGTTTTGTCGGTAGTAGAGCGGAATACATCCATTCCCCTGGAGAACAGGAAATTTCCATTATCAGAGATCCAGATATTGCCATTGAAGGAATAATCCCCATGATAAGGAGAATCGTATAGGTATTGAGCAGTACCACCGGAAATATCATATTTTTCGAAATCCGAAGGGCTTAAGTTATTATCTGCTCCATATATAACAGTTCCGGAAGGGTGTAGCTTGGCTCTTGTATTTTCATAAATAGATGATCCTCCACTGTGCAAGGTTTCTGTGCCATCGGAAAGATTTATGCACCGAATTTGCTCCCATTGATCTTCTTCAGGGAAAGCATAAGCATATCCATTTGGTGCCAAAACAATATCAAAAACATCAGCGGTTACAGGGAGTGTATTCAATAAGGTCATAGTGGTAAGATCTACATATGACAGATAACCATTATGCCCAACGACAGCATGAGAACCATCTAACCCTACTGACACACAGTTAGCTAATAAATTTAATGTAACGCTTGTGTGGGTTTGATTTACAGGATCATATTTCCTCAGCTCATTACCAACTACTGCAATAAGGACATCGTTATTGCGATCATATTCAGCATCTTTTATCACATCACTGATCAACCATTTTTCCTCCAGGAAATTTTTAATCCCTACCTGTAAGGTATCTGCTTCTTCTTTAGGATTTGAAGCAATGATCATATCGGAAAATAAGCCTGTATTAAGAGAAGCTCTGTTTGTAGTCATTAAAACAACAGTAGATGCGCCAACTTCAAGAGAACCTGTTGCAGGACTGAATTCGACAAGACCATTTGAGGAAGAGAGCGTAAAGTCATAGCTGACATTTCCTTCATTAGTAACAGTTATTTCTTTCTCATTAATGAAATAATCATAACCCAAAGTATCTGTCGATAAACTGATCGTGGCAATTTCAGGTACATCCATATTCACTGAAACTATCATATCACCATGATCTGCATTTGAAGTGAATGTGATTGATCCTGTTTCAGTACCCTGAGGTAAATTATTTCGATCAACAGTCACTACAATATCAGTTGTCTCTGAGGTGGATACGCTTCCCGTTGCAGGGTTAATTGTCATCCAGGTAACGTCACTTAAAGCTTCCCAATTTAATGCGCCGGTTCCGCTATTAGTAAGAGTAATGGTTTGTGATTCTGTAGCAGCATCAAAATTTAATTCATTGGAACTTAGCTGTACTTTTGGATGAGCATCCACTGTAAAGGTTATACTTGCACTGGTACTTCCTGCTGAGCTTATAATTTCTAATGTTCCATTATAATCCCCAGGCTCCATATTATCATTAATTGGAGTTAAAGTTAAAGCAGTTCCTTCGCCGTTTGTACTACCTGATTCAGGAGAAACCTCTAGCCAGGAAGGCTTTGAGCTAATTGACCAGGAGGCGATGCCGCCAGGTTTGGTTGTAAGTAGAATATTGCTTGTTTGTCCTTCATTTAAAAATACGGTAGACGGATTTAATTCAATTGACGTGGCAATGATATCAGGATCATCATTTCCACAGCTAATAAGATATCCCAGTGAAAATAGTAAAAGGATAGATAAAATAATTTTTTGCATTTGGTTGATTATTTTTGTTAAGGTGCGATATTATCTTTTTTATCTTTTTTTAAAAATTATACCTGGTTGTTTTTTTACATTATGTACCTTTTTTGTTAGTAGTACACTGATTATCAATAGATTATTTTAGTATTTTGGCAGAAGAATTTAATCCGGCTCTATGTGGATCAGGATATCAGCAATTTCCGGGAATCTATGTTGGAGGTGATCCTTCAGTTCATGAGCGATGGTATGACCTGCTTCGACAGAAATTGTCCCGTCAACAATTACATGAAGGTCGACATGAAAAGTCATACCTGTTTTCCTGACGAAGCATTTTTCAGTATCTAACACACCATCAACTTCTGCTGAAGCTTTACGTATTTCACTGATCAGCTCATCATAAAGGTGTTCATCCATAATTTCGCCAAGTGCCGGACGGAATATCAGATAAGCATTAAATATTATTATCCCTGAGGCTATTAATGCAGCCCAGTCATCTGCGGCTTCATAACCTTTGCCTAATAACAGGGCGATGACTATACCAATTAAAGCAGTAAAGGAAGTAATAGCGTCTGCACGATGGTGCCAGGCATCAGCCTGTAGCGAGGTGCTTTTAGTCTTTATACTTTTTTTCTTAACAAAACGATAGAAAACTTCTTTGAGGATAATTATAATAACAAGAACAGGAAGTGTATATAGTTCAGGTACCTCATGGGGTGTAAGAATATTCTGAATGGCCTGATAAGCAATAATAACAGCAGAAATGAGCAGGAATCCGACAATGGCAAAAGTTATTAGTGGTTCTGCTTTACCATGGCCATAAGGATGATCCTCATCCGGAGGTTTGGTTGAATATTTTAATCCAAAGAGCAGAAGGATAGATGAAAAGATATCAGTTGTAGATTCAATGGCATCGGCTATTAAGGCATAGGAATTTCCAAAAATCCCAGTAAGGCCTTTCACGATTGCCAGAAATAAATTTACAGCTATACTTAAGTAAGTGGTTTTTATTGCATCCCGGTGAAGTTGTTTCATTTACTCCTTCTCAATGAAGTTATACTTCTTCATTATCTCCAGTACTTTTTCAACTGGTAACTCCTGAATCGTATGGCCATCCCTGCCTGTCATTGTTTCTGCTGCAAATAAAGAATTTATTATGGCCTCTTCGGTAGCTTCAATAGTTGCCAGGAACAAGGGGGATATTTCATCATTATGAAGATACCTGTTTATTTGTATCGGAGCCTTAGGAGAATAGGGAACAAAATTTTCGTTGGCGGTAGAGAAAGCTATAACATAATCACCACTTCCATTTGAGGCAATTCCTCCTGTTTTAGCAAGGCCCAGCATTGCTCGTTTTGCCAGTCGTTTCAGGTTACGGGCATCAAGTGGTGCATCAGTTGCTACTATCATCATGCAGGATCCGTCAGCATCATTGAGGATTTTATCGCGGTATGGGTATTTTTTTAGCTCTTTAGCAATGGGTACACCATTTATTTCCAATACACCTCCAAAATTACTTTGTACAAGCACACCTACAGTATAACCACCCATTGATTCGGGCAATTTGCGTGAGGAAGTACCAATTCCTCCCTTATAGCCAAAGCAGATAGTGCCAGTTCCGGCTCCAATATTACCTTCTTTAACAGGCCCGCTTGTTGCACTGCTAATGGCATTCAGCACATGCTCTTCTTTTATATGCCTTCCCCTGATATCATTCAGGTAGCCGTCATTTGTTTCACCTACCAAAGCATTGACAGACCGGACATTTGAATTTTCAGGATCATTTAACGTATTGGTAATCAGGCCATTGGATGATGTAGGTACAGATAATGTATTGGTAAGAATAATTGGCGTTTCAATATTTCCCAGCTCTTCAACCTGACTGAATCCGGCAAGTTTCCCAAATCCATTTGCTATATATATGGCTCCGGGTACTTTATTCTGAAAAATATTTCCATCGTAAGGGAGAATGGCAGTAACTCCGGTTCGGATATTTTCACCTTCTATCAGCGTAGTATGGCCTACTTTTACACCTTCCACATCTGTAATGGCATTATTTTCTCCTGTCGGTAATACGCCAATATTTATACCATATTCTCTTGGACGTTTATCCTGGCTCTCTGCCTGCATAGCGGAAACTATTAAAATAATACTTAAAAAATATTTCATAGCTATTTTTTGGGTGTTCCTGTAAAGATAAAAAATTGTGAGGGATACACTTTTAAAATATTATAAACTAAAAATATAGTTAAAAAACTAAGAAAATAGTTTGTAAACTAAAATATTAGTTATAACTTTAGGATATCAATTTGAAAATTTAACCATATGAAAGTTTATTTATTGTCTTTATTGCTTGTAGTAGTTAATTATTCAGATCTTTTCGCCCAGGATATTGCAATGAGTAATTCGGAGCAGAAAGTTATAAATGTCAGTGATAAAAAGGAGTTAGAGCATTTTAATAAATTAAATCTGGATGAGGTTTATCCGAATTTACTTGATCCGCGAAATGTATCCGATGAAGAAGCTAAAGCAGTTTATAAATCATGGGGTGAATTTCATCAGAAGGTTATGGCATTCATGAAAGAGCAAGATTTTGACTGGGATGTGCAGGATTCAACCATTGCCCTTGTGAATAAAATTTACTTCAATAAAAATGGGACTGTTGATTATTATGCATTCAATGTGCTGAATCCTTCTGTTTCTGATGCTAAAAAGGAGGAATTTAAAAAAGTGATTACAGCATTTTCGGCTAATGTAAAGCTGGAGCTGGACCGTGATTCTAAATTTGCACAATGTGGAAAAACGAGATATATAAATTATTGATAATAAGCTGATAAAAAGTTATGAAAGAATTGACAAAAGCAGAAGAGCAGGTAATGCAGATCCTCTGGGAGATAGAAAGAGGCTTTGTAAAGGATATTATGGAGAAGATGCCTGCACCCAAGCCCGCTTATAATACTATTTCTACTATTGTAAGGATCCTTGAGCAAAAGGGTTTTGTCGCGCATAAAGCTTACGGCAAATCACACCAGTATTATCCTGTAGTAGGTAAGAAAGAGTACAGCCGGTTTTTCTTTAACAGCTTTCTTACCGGTTATTTCGGAGGTTCCTTTGAACGGCTGGTTTCATTTTTTGCAAAAGAAAATGACCTGGATGTGAAGGATGTGGAAGAATTAATGAAACATGTTCAGAAAGACCTAAAAGATAAAAATGATGAATAGTATAATCACATATTTTATAGAGGCCAATCTTTGCCTGCTGATATTTGGCCTGATATATTATTTAATTCTTAGGAATGATAATCAATTTCATTTTGTAAGATATTATCTTATAGCTGCATCAGTATTTGCTGTGATAATTCCATTGATTGAATTTAGTCCTCCTTTCCAAGGAGCATTTCCTATTTCTGATTTTCAAGCATTAGTATTACCAGAAATAGTAATAGGTAGCGAAAAAGCTTCTTCGACTATTATTTCCGATTCAACGGGAATTAGTACTCTTAACTGGATATTATGGTGTGGTGGTTTGTACTTAACTGGTGTTATTATCTTTTTTACACTTTTCATTTACCAGATTATCCAAATCATTAGGTTTATCAGTTTAAGAAGAGCTGATATCGTTAATAAAAATGAATATTTTTTTATAACAACCAACGGGCAGTTTCCGACTTTTTCTTTTCTGAATATTTTGTTTTTTGATAATTCAGAATCCTTATCACCACAGGAGCGCGAGAAAATCATTGATCATGAGGTAGTGCATATAAAGCAAAGGCATACTTTGGATATCTTATTTCTAGAAATTATAAAAATCATATTTTGGATTAATCCTATTGTCTGGTGGATGAAGACGAACTTACAGGATGTCCATGAGTATCTGGCTGATCAGAGAATATTGGAAAATACAGATCGGAATGAATATAGCAGTTTACTAGCCAAAATGGCCCTAAAGAAAATGACCCTTTCCATAGGGCACCATTTCAATAAATCGATAACCTTAAAACGTATAAAAATGATGAAAAGCCCTAAAACCAAATTCCAATACTGGAAAGCTTATAGCATAGCCGGAATAATTACACTGACTACAATAGTATTCAGTTGTAACGATGAAGTAATGAATGATGTGAATGAAGTAATGGAAACAGCTTCTCAAACAACCTTACCAGCTGAACTGGAAGGAAAAATGCAGGACTTACAGGAAAAATATCCTGCAGCACAGTTGGTGTATATGGAGACTGATGCTAAAAATGAAGAATCCCTAGGAAAACTTAAAGACATAGATCCTGAAACCATTGCTCTTGTTCATGTTTTCAAAGAAAGGGAAACAATAGGCATGATCGTAAATAAAAACGGCCCATTAAAAGCTTTCATTGATGAAAAAAATATAAACGCAGATGAGGTTTATCAAATTGTTGAGCAACCTGCCAAACCTTTAAATGGTTATGAGCAATTATACCAGGATCTAAGCAAAGAAATAAAATATTCTGATGAGGCTAAAAGTAAAGGGATAGAAGGACGGGTGTATGTTCAGTTTGTTGTAGATACTGATGGTAAGTTAAACAATATAGAAGTAGTACGTGGCCTTGGCTATGGACTTGACGAAGTAGCCCTTACGGCAATAAAGGAAGTGAAAGCCTTTGAGCCTGCCATGCAGCGCGGTAAAACTGTTAAGCAGAGGATTATACTTCCCATAAACTTTTCCCTTAATAATACAGAAGGAAATGTAATGCCTGAGCAGGCAAAAACCGTTAATCAAGATATGTCAATAACTGCCGATCGAGAGGGGGAATATATCAAAGGTGTAGTGAAAAATGCTGCAGGTCAGGTTCTGCCCGGGGTAAATATTGTTATAAAAGATTCCTCTGTAGGGACAGTAACAGATCTCAGTGGTGCTTTTAAAATTAAATCCTCTGATCCTAATAATGCTCTGGTTTTTAGTTTTATTGGTTATGAAACAAAGATTTTAATAGTAAAATAAAATTTAATATAATTAGACGCTTCTTTACGGCCATTAATATTTAATATATTTCAACTATTGAAAATAATAATTTATAGATTCTGTTTGTGTTTTAGGTTTATCCCTTAGCTGTTGCTCTGGGATTTTCCTGTTAGAGAGAAATACGTTTTGCAGCTTCTTTAGCCCATATTTGATACGCATCGCCAGAAGGATGTATGCCATCACTAAATAAGTCTGATACTGTAGCCTTAGGAGAAACTTTTTTCTTCCATTCCGATAAATTGATAGGTTCATCAAAATAATATACATTCCGATATTGCCTGGCAATCTCTGCCAGTTCCTTTCCTAAGATCTTCACTATCTTTCCGGAAAAGAAATTTAAAAGAAAAGGTAATTCAGGAAAAGAACCTACCGGAGGCATATTTAAAAAATATATTTGTGCTTCAGGATATTTTCCCTTCAATTTATTAATTATTCGACCTATATCTTTCTTCCATTTTGTTGGAGAGGTAAATTCAAATGCATCATTGGCTCCCAATCCTATTACAATGAGGTCAGGATCATTTTGCTGAATATCGCCAATTAGTCTATTACAAACTTTAGAAGCAGAGTAACCGCTTTTTGCTACCACCTCCCAATCAACAGTAGCTCTATATTTTTCTGCCAGTGAATCTGCCAGTGTTCCGGTGAATCCCGTTTTATGATTTTTAACTCCTGCACCAGCAATCGTGCTTTCCCCCAGAGTTACCAATTTGATATATCGCTCTCCTGCTCCCGAAGTACCTGAAATATCATCCGGTACATTACTTGTGGGAATCCTTCTTTTTAAAAGCCAGCCCTGAAAAGCCATAAGGGGAAGCAGGGGCAGGGACAGAAATAGTAACAGATAATAAATGGCTATTTAACTTTAATAAACCATTAAAGTTAAATAGTCTGGGTATCACGTGAATAGTAATGCCTGAATTATTTTTTGATAATGAAAAATACAGGCAAAATCATTCTAACCTTTACGGCTTTTCCACGTTGTTTTCCGGGGTTCCAGTTTGGACTGTTTTTTAAAACCCTGATGGCTTCTTCATCACATCCGGCACCAATTCCTCTTATTAATTCAAAATCAGTAAGCGAACCGTCCGGGTTAACAATAAATTGGACAAACACTTTACCCTCTACACCAAGCCTTAGAGCTGCGGGAGGATACCTTAAATTACTTTGTAAATAACTCATAAATTCTCCCATTCCTCCCTGAGGAGTAGGTGGTTGCTCTACTATTGTAAAAATTTCCTCGGCTACCTCTTCTTTAGGACCTTCAGTTATTTCAAAAAAAGTTTCTTCAATAGTAGTTTCCTCTGTCATCTCAATATCAAAATTGACCTCTATTTCTTCAACAATTTCTTCTTCAGTTACAACAGTGAAATTGGGCTGCTGAATGACTTTAGGAGGCTCTGGTGGCGGTTGTTCTGTAGGGGGGATGTCTAATATTTCTTCAGCTACCATAGATTTTTCAGTTATCTCTATTTCTCCTCCCTTCATATATACTTTGTATTCGAAGGCATAAATTATAAGGGATAAAGTAATAGTTAGACCGATCGTAAAATATAAAAAGCTATTGATTTTATTTTGCCTGTACCGCTGTCTTTTAAATTGAATCAGGTCATCAACTGTATCTGCAGTAATAAGAGGAGCCTGATTTTTCTTATGGGTAACTTTAAGGTGTGCCTTAATAGGGATACCCGTATGGTGTTTTGGAGCTGCCATCTTTTTTCTTTTAATAAAATTGAAAAAATTATAGCCTTGCTCATATGATCTATACCTTTACAGGATATGATTTTTATCAGAAAAATTAAGATAAATGGCTTGAAAAGAGACGTTTAGAACCGTAACCTGAATTCCGTGCCCACACCGGGTTCTGAATCAACTTCCAGTGTGCCGTTATGAAGGCGCATGATCTGGCTTGACAGGCTAAGGCCAATACCCGATCCCCTGGGTTTAGTGGTATAAAATGGTATGAAGATCTGTTCGAGTGCTTCCCTGATTATACCTTCACCATTGTCCTTCACACTGATAACAACATTCTGATTTACATCAAGAAAAGAAAGAACCTCCACTTTAGGATTTTTAACTTTCTCCATAGCTTCTAAAGCATTCTTTACAAGATTGATTAGTACTTGTTCTATAAGTTTTTCATCAGCCTTTACAGTAAGTGAAGCCGGATGTACACTGCAGCTTATTTGGGCACCTGCATTTTTAAATTCAGCACGTAATAGCTGTGCTACTTTTTCGATCAGCTGTTTAACAGGAAATTCTTTTATATCGGGTAAAGGGATACTTGTATAATCACGATAAGCATCAAGGAAGCCAGCCAGTCCTTTGCTTCGCCCTTCAATGGTATCAAGGCCATCCTGAAGGTCTGTAAGCGACTCTTCATCAATTTCAAAATGCCCGTTATTATTGACAATATCTTCCTTTATAATATCCTTCATCGTACTCGTAAGTGAAGTAATAGGAGTGATAGAATTCATGATCTCATGCCGTAATACCTTTGTTAAATTCTGCCATGCATCAAGCTCCTTTTTTTGTAATTCACTACGGATATTCTGAATTGCGACAAGTTTATAGCTTTTTCCCTGCAGCCGAATAGTAGTAGCATGAATGGCCAATTCTTTCGCATTATTCTCTTTGTATAAGGCACTTTTCCCGGAAGGCAGATCGAATAAAGCTTTGAATAGACGGGGCTTAATTTCAAGGAGCTGGTCGACATTGCGTAGCTGATCAGTTTCAATTAACTTTTTTGCTGCGGCATTTATCAGCCCAACCTTACCTTCATCATTGAAAGATATAAGACCGGTGTTTACATGTTCAACCACCGTTTGAAGATACAGCCAGTGTTCCTCTTTTTCAGACCGTGTTCTTCTAAAAGCCTCTAAAACCTCACTTAATGCTGTATTAAGGTCTCTAAAGCTATGGCCTAATTTATCATCATATGTAAAGCCGCTGGCAAAATCACCATACTTTACGGATTCAAAAAATCGTGTGAGCTTTTTGTTGGTCTGGCTCACGAAATTAAACAGTTCCAACATCTGTAAGATGATCACAAAACCAACAAGCATAGCAGTTATGAGTAGCTCAGGACGATGAAGCAACCAGGTGAAAAGCCAAAGCGTTATACCCAGAAAAATGATACGTATCCCGGTCCTGAACCTAAAGTCATTAAAGCCCATGCTTCTCCAATCTTCTATAAAGTGATGAACGTGTTAACCCTAATTCTTTTGCGGCCTGTGTTATGTTACCATTATATTTTGATAATACTTTCCTGATAAGTATTTTTTCTACCTCATCAAGATTATACTGGTCAAGCATAACTTCTGCTCCATCAGTTTTAGCATCTGCTTTTGATGAGGAAAAATTAAAATCTTCCGGTTGTAAAATGCTGCTGTTAGACATTATTACTGCCCTTTCAATGGCATGCTGAAGCTCCCGTATATTTCCCGGCCAGTTATGTTTTTGCATCCTTGAAATTGTGGCATCACTGATCTTGCTTACCTGCTTTTCGTATTTTTTTGCATATATTTTTAAAAAATGCTGGGCCAGCAATGGAAGGTCTTCAAGGCGCTCGCGCAGTGGAGGCAGCTTTAGCTCAATTGTGTTTATCCGGTAGAGGAGGTCCTGACGAAACCTGTTTTCCTTCACCATATCGTACAGCGGCATATTTGTCGCACATATCAGCCTGATATCAATTTGCATCTCTTTATTGGCACCAACACGAGAAACCCTTCTGTTTTGCAGAACTGATAAAAGCTTAGCCTGTAAGGGAAGGCTGAGGTTTCCTATTTCATCAAGAAAAAGGGTCCCTTTATTGGCAACTTCAAATCTGCCGGCACGATCTTCACGCGCATCAGTGAAGGAACCTTTTTTATGTCCAAAAAGCTCACTTTCAAAAAGTGTTTCACTAATTGATCCAAGGTCTACACCTACAAATACCTCTTCTTTTCGTGTAGAATGAAGATGGATCTCCCTTGCTACTAATTCTTTTCCTGTTCCGTTTTCTCCAAGTATCAAAACATTCGCATCAGTTACCGCCACACGCTCAATAGTTTCATAAACCTGCATCATGGCCTGGCTTCTCCCTATTAATGAATTGAACTGGCTGGAGATATGACGGCTCATTTCCTCATTCTTTATCTTCAGGTCCTGAACCTGCAATTTGCTCTCCCTGAGGCGCATTGCGGAAAACAATGTAGCAAGAAGCTTTTCATTTTCCCATGGTTTTAATACGAAATCTGTAGCTCCAGCCTTTATAGCTTTTACAGCCATCTGCACATCTCCATAAGCTGTAATCAGCACAACTACTGCTGAAGGATCAAATTCCAGTATACGCTCGAGCCAATAATATCCCTCCTTGCCACTACTAACATCTTTTGTGAAATTCATGTCAAGCATGATCACATCATAATTATCATTATTTAGAAGTGAGGGTATATTTTCCGGATTTACTTCAACATCGATCTGCTGCATGTGCCGCTTTAAGAACATACGCGCTGCCTTAAGCAGGTCTTCATTATCATCTACTATTAAGATTTTACCTGTTTTTGATTCTTTATTCATCTTAGCTGATATATATGCTCTTCTTTAATGGCAAATGGCATACCGGAGTAGAAATGTGCCGATAAACGCTCTAATATAAATACTTCTATTATTTATGTGCACGAAATCGGAGATTAAATGTTCGCTGGCGGACGCCCCTCGTCCAATGGTGAACGCTGGCAGAATGTATAATAGTTTAAAAAGGCAGATTTAACCGTATATAAGATATTGGCACGCTTGTTGGCAATACGGTTTCCAAGGATAGAAGATTTTATATTGATGGATAAAAAAATTAAAAAGAAGACATTTACACCTAAACGCATTGCCACATGGGGTATAGGGGCTATTGTAGTTGGATTTGTGCTGTACCAGCTGGTATTTTCTGACAGGAGGTCAAAGTTAAATGTTGATCAGGAGAAAATTACCATCTCTGCCGTTCAGAAAGGAGTATTTCAGGATTATATACCACAAACAGGTATAGTACATCCAAGCCGCACAATTTATCTAGATGCCGTTGAAGGTGGTACAATTAAAAGTATTAAGGCCGAGAGTGGTGCCATGCTTAAGAAAGGAGATGTAATTTTAGAGCTTAGTAACCTTAACCGTGAATTGAGCGTCTTAGGTCAGGAAGCAAGTTTGAATGAAAGTATAAACCGGGTAAGACAAACACGGCTTCAGTTAACACAGAATGATTTGCAACAACAGCAGACCCTTGCTCAAATTGAAAACCAATTAGCTATTCTTAAACCTCAGTATGAGCGTACTAAGCAGCTTTATGATAAAAAATTAATTTCAGAGCAGGAGTATGAGAGAGTAAAAGCGGATTATGAATTCAACATAAAAAGAAAAGAAATTACTTATCTTGCTTATAAAAATGATTCAATAGCGCGTGTGCGTCAGCTGGAGGAGCTTAACAGATCGGAGAATAAAATGTCTCAAAGCCTTTCAGGAGTAGGCCGTATCCTTGATAATCTGGTGATACGTTCCCCTATAGAAGGTCAGCTGACAACGCCACAATTGGAAGAAGGTCAGGCAGTATCGCCCGGAGAAAGGCTTGGGCAGGTAGCGGTTGTAAATAGCTATAAGGTAAAAGCACAAATTGATGAGCTTTATTTGCCAAGGATACAAACGGGCCTGAATGCTTCTACCAGTTTTGATAATAATAATTATGACCTGACTATATCTTACATCTACCCAAACATTGTCAATGGACGGTTTGAAGTGGATATGGAATTTACTGACGAGGTTCCTGAAGGGATAAGAAGAGGTCAGTCATTGAGAATGAGAATAGAATTAGGCCAGTCATCCGAAGAGATATTGATCCCTGTTGGAGGATTTTATAAGGATACAGGCGGGAACTGGGTATACGTAGTAAATGAAGAAGGTAATGCTGAGCGTAGGGATATACGTCTTGGAAGAAAGAATTCTGAGTATTTTGAGGTCCTTGAAGGGCTTGAAATAGGTGATAAAGTGATCACCTCATCATATGATAATTTTGGAGATAACGAAGTATTAATATTGAATTAAATTGCACAACCATGATAAAAATTAAAAATTTACAAAAGGTTTATACTACTGAAGAAGTAGAGACCACAGCATTAAACAACATTAACCTGGAAATCAAAGATGGCGAATTTGTTGCGATCATGGGACCTTCAGGTTGTGGAAAGTCGACATTACTGAACATCCTTGGTTTACTTGATAATCCTTCGGATGGTGAATATCACTTCGGTGAGCATGAGGTAAGCAGGTATAGTGAAAGACAGCGTGCACAGCTGCGTAAAGGTTCTATAGGATTTGTATTCCAGAGCTTTAATCTTATCGATGAGCTTACAGTATTTGAAAATGTTGAGCTTCCATTATTATATTTAAAAGTGCCCAGCAGCGAGCGTAAGCAGCGTGTGGAAGAAGTGCTTGAGCGTATGAATATTATGCACAGAAGAAATCACTTCCCGCAGCAGCTATCTGGAGGTCAGCAGCAGCGTGTGGCTATCGCGCGTGCCATTGTTGCTAAACCAAGCGTGATCCTTGCCGATGAGCCTACAGGTAATCTTGACTCTGCTAATGGTGAAGAGGTAATGAAGTTACTTTCTGAATTAAATGAAGAAGGAACTACC
>JBPRGH010000045.1:0-1090 GCA_051418055.1 Candidatus Cyclobacteriaceae bacterium M2_1C_046
CTGAGCTCCTGTTCCTTTTGAGCCAGTTCTTTTTTCTTGCGCTCTGCAAAATTCTGCAATCGCTGCTCTACGGCTTTCATCTCCGGCATCTTCGCCAGTATAGCCTGTGGTTCCACATAGCCAATTTTTACTTCCTGTGCGGTGCTTTGGGTAACCCCAAGTGTAGTAATAAATATCGCACAAAAGGCTGATACAGTTAAAATACGCTTCAATATAGTCATTGCTTTATATTATTTAGTTCTGATTCGATTTACTTACAATCCGTTTTACTACTTCGTCGGTAATATTCATATTCTGTTGTGATGAAAATTGAACAATATTTTCGCCCCTCATGGTAGCCTTGTTCAATACAAAATCCAGATCTCTTTCCTCGGCAATAGCAGCTATTGCACTATCAATGTCGGCATAAATTGGAGCAAGTAATTCTTGGCGATACTGTTGGATTTCGGTTTGTATGCTCTGCTGAAAACCACGGAGTTCTTCTTCCATTGTCGCCAACTCTTCTTCTCTGGTTGCTTGCTGCTCTTCTGACATCGAAGCTTGGTTCTCCTGATAATCTGCAACTGCTTCCTGAAAGCTTGCTGTTCTATCTTCGAGCTGCTGCTGCTTTTCGGTTACAAAATTATCAAGCTTAGCTTGAATATTCTCCATTTCAGGTAATTCAGACATTACAGATTGAACATCCATATATCCAATTTTAACCTGCGCATGTGAATACACAGTCATCACAAGCATTAATAAACTTAGTGCACTAATAAACTTTTTAATCATAGATAAATCTTGTTTTCAAGGTTCAAATAAGGCGCGCAAAAATATAAAATATTCAATTTAGTTGCTCGTATTATCGGTTGCTATTCCTAGCTCCAATAACACCTCGTCGTTTAAATTCCACTGGTCACGAGCAAATAAAATATCATTGTTCTGAGTTCGATCGAAAATAAAATCGAAACCTTCTCTTTCCGCGACTACTGTTATTGCTTCAAATACTTTACGCTGTATAGGTTCTAATAACTCCTTTTGTTGCTGAAAATAGTCTCCTTCAGATCCAAATTTCTGTTCCAGGTACTGTTGCCGCTGTTGAATCTTATTG
>JBPRGH010000046.1:0-1287 GCA_051418055.1 Candidatus Cyclobacteriaceae bacterium M2_1C_046
TCCAAGGTAGCAATTAAAACCGAGCAGACAGCTATAGCTAAGAAAGTAACGCAGAGGTAATAGATGACCGCTTTATTAATCTTGTTATCCATAATATTTATACTTAAAACCTGTAATAGGATGATATTTGTTACTATATGAGGTGCGAAAGAGCGCATGGTTACCTAAATCGGCAGGCAAGAGCCTTCCCCATACATTTTTGGACCAGGAGTACTAAGCCATTGATTTCATCACTTGCCTTTGGGTTTTTTATATTAGCCTGTGTGATGATTTAAAGGTCTCTGTAATAACTATATACTTAGTTAACGTCTCTAATCGATAACCAGCCTTTCAGAAATCTTGCATTGAATTATTTCCTGCACAAACCTGTATCTGGATGCTATCATTCCTGATAAATTCATATTTTTTATTAATTTGAGCTAATAATATCCACATTGAAAGCTTTTGCAGAGTAAATACCTGCTAATCGGCAAGTAACAGGTTAACTATATTTTGCTGTAAAGGCGCCACAAAATAGTTCCGGATTGTAAGAGAATTTTAGTAAGAACTTTGTATTCTTTATCAGAAAACAAAGTGTCTCTTTTCAAAATGACATAACCGAAAATGTTCGCATTTTTGGAGATCCGGAAACTATTTGCAAGCAATGTTTTTTGATCTACATCAAAAATAGGAATACCTATTTCCGCTGGGAAGCCATGGTCTCTAGATTTTTTAGTAAGAATTCCATGACCTTCTTCACGATCTTGAATCACGTTATTTGACAAATAGGACTTTCGTTGTTTTAAAACGTTCTTATAGGTTAGTTCTTCTTTAAGCATTGTACCACTATAATCAGGGGGATGAAATCTATTTTGTTGGTCTTCTAATGATAATACGAGTGATGGTTCGGAAGATGTAATGGACCAAAAAGATATGTAGTTAATACTAAACGTATCTTTGATTTCTGCCAATAAATTGCGAGAGGCCGATAAAAAATCCCCATCAATAATTTCTGACATTAATAGATTCGATAATTTCTTCCTGTCAAAGTCTAATCGCTCGGTTGACTTTTCATAGGACACATTTGTCACCAATTTTAGTTCAATACGATCTTTTAGCAATTGGTTGTTTTTAATTAGCAGTTCTTTATCAATGAAATCTGCTGCTCCAATGCGTAAAGCTTTCAGTCTCTTATTCTCAGTAGGCTGGCTTGTAATAATTAACACTGGTATTTCATTTTTATCTGAATCATTAATCATTGCTTCCAGAAACTCAAAACCTGACATCCCAGGCATATGCAGGTCGCTT
>JBPRGH010000047.1:0-1783 GCA_051418055.1 Candidatus Cyclobacteriaceae bacterium M2_1C_046
AAAGAGATTCCAGGGTTTTATTACTTTGTTGGCGGTATGCCCAAGGGAATGGATCCTGCTGAAGCGGCTCCGCATCACACCCCGGACTTTTATATTGAAGAAGAGGGCATGAAACTAGGTGTGAAGTCGCTTGCTACGTTAACCTATGACTATATGGTAAATCACAGCCAGTAAGTAGTTCTCTGCATTTTTAGAACTATAGAATAGTCCCACGGTTTCCGGCTAAATATGCTTGTATTGTAAAGAGGCGGGATATATTTATGGATTTATTTTTCTGTAGATTGCCTACTGCCAGACAGGAATATTCTACAAAATGGATAAGACTATATCTTCAGGAAAAAGAACTGCTTGATGGATTAAGATAACTTATAATGATTTTTTTCGTACTAACTTAAGCTGTGAATAGATATTAGAATTGATGGTTAGGAACCGTATATTCTGATGAAAGAAAATAGCAATTAATATTTTTTATTTTTGAATTACCAAAGATCTCAATACAGTCCGAATACTCAATTTTCGATTTTTCCACCGGCTGTAAAACATCTCCTTATTATTAATGTTTTAGCATTTGTTGCACTAAATACTCCAATAGTTGGGCAGCCCCTGTTTCAGTATGGAGCATTATGGCCAATAGGCTCCGGCTATTTTGATATATGGCAATTGGTCACTTATATGTTTTTACATGCTGGTTTTGGGCATATATTTTTTAACCTCTTTGCACTATGGATGTTTGGACAGTCCATAGAGAACTTTTGGGGTACACGGCGTTTTACCATTTACTATTTTTTGACAGGTATAGGTGCGGCGTTGTTGCATATGTTAATTGGAGGAGGCGGAGCCCCGACATTAGGTGCCTCGGGAGCTGTTTACGGTATCTTGTTGGCATTCGGTATGATGTTTCCGGAGCGGCCGATTATGCTATTATTTCCACCTATTCCAATCAAGGCTAAATATTTTGTAGCAATTTTTGGAGTAATAGAATTGGTAAGTGGTATCAGCCGTACAAATTCTGGGGTAGCTCACTTTGCACATTTGGGTGGTATGCTTATCGGTTTTATTTTGATAAAGTATTGGGGACTAAAAAGCGAAGATTCATATTATTAGTGCTCATGATTGTATAGTATTAAAATTGCTCAGGAGCTATAGCATATTTACACATTACTGATTTTTGTCTAAAGGTTCTGAAGCTTAAACTGTGGTTGACTAAACTGTAATTATACGATGTATAACGACTCATTCGGCGAATCATTAAAAAGAGGATATAGGGGATTACCGGTTGCTATTCGAACCCTTATTACTCTTAATGTCGTTGTTTTTATTTTCCAGATAGTCCTGGGAATTATTAGCCCTGCCTATAGTAATGGCTTGATTACAGCTTTTGCCTTTTATCCCGAATGGCAGACAGCCCTTTTCCAACCTTGGCGTGCAGTTACCTATATGTTTCTGCACGGTGGTGCCTTTCACCTCATTTTTAATATGCTCTGGCTTTGGTGGATGGGACGTGCTGTGGAAGAAACATTAGGTCCTCGTACATTTTCCGTTATCTATTTGGGAGCAGGAATAGGAGGAGCGCTTCTTGATATTCTTTTTGCCCAGATTCTTGGCATAAACTATGTAATCGGCGCTTCAGGAGCTGTATACGGCATTATGGTCTCTTTTGCAATGTTATACCCGACCATGCCTATCATGCTTATTTTGTTGCCGCCCATACAGGCACGCTATGTTGTAGCAGGACTTATTGCTCTTGACGTACTTTTACTTGGTTCTTCGGATGGCACTGCCC
>JBPRGH010000048.1:0-1393 GCA_051418055.1 Candidatus Cyclobacteriaceae bacterium M2_1C_046
AAAGCAATCGGCTGTACCATCAAAGTATAGGAGATTTTGATGTTTGAAAAAAAACCGGAAACGAAGGCTTCCGGTTTTTTTATTCTATAGTTTACAGCCAATTCTAACTCATTATTATGACATTCTATTACCTGAAGTTGTAATGAATAGGGGGAGGTTTGAATTTTAATATTTCATTGAGAAGAATGTTATCCCAAAGATAAATACACTCTTCAGGATACCGTTTATTGAATAATCAATTAAAGAATAAGCATAATGCTACTGCTTTCAACAATAAATTCAGTAAATTTATAAGGATTCCTCATCAATAAAATTTTTTATTGGATCAAGCCTGTTTGATTGGTGACTGTTGTGCCCCCAATCCCACTATTAATCCCATCATAAATTATTTTATGATAAAGTCTTTTCTATCATTTCTTTTATTAGTCATCCCTTTGCTGGTATTCCCACAGGAAAACAAAAGCATGGCTCAGCCTGTCTTACCCGTGGAAAAGATAGAGCTCTTAAAGAATATTAATTTCACCTTTGATATGCGAACGGAATTCCAGGCATATACTTTCAGAGGGGGGGACAACTACTATAACGGACTTCAGTTCAGTAATGGTTTTACGGCCCTAGGGATTTCAGGAAAACTACACGAAAGGCTGAATTTTAAATTCAGGCACCGATTTAATAAAAACAGCGAGGTGCAAACCCTGGATCGTCTTGGAAATGATATTGAACTGGCCTTTATTGATCTTGAGATAAGCCCTGCCATTCGTCTTTTACTTGGAAAAATGAATGCATTTTACGGAGGGTATGAATACGAGTTTAGTCCCCTGTATGTTCTGGAATATAATGATGTATATAATAATGTGCTGGCATTCGTTACAGGGGCAGGAATAACATATCAGGCGTTTCAAAACCACAAATTCGGCTTTCAGGTGCTAAATTCACGTACCATGCATTATGATGATCTTTATGGCGATATAGTTTCAGAAAATATTCAGGAACCCGATTGGCCTGTAGCATTTGTTGGTAACTGGAGAGGGGACTTCTTTAAGGGAAAATTTCAAACCATTTACAGTTTAAGTCATTCCAATGAAGTAAAGAACAGGGGAACAACTTTCTTTACTTTGGGCCATAAGTACCAGAACCAGAATCTTACTCTTATGTATGATTTTCATTACAGCTATGAACAGGTTGATACAAAAGGTATCCTGACCGCTCTTCTCGATGATGGCTCAATAGCCGAGGATGTGCTGTATATCGAAAACTGGTTAAGGGCAGAATATAGATTTAGCCCTAAATTCCAGGGCTTACTTACCCTTATGACGAGCAGTGCCTATGGTAACGGAGAATTTGGCCGTGAACATATGAGAAGGAGTTATGGAGCGATCCCTACTCTTTATTA
>JBPRGH010000049.1:0-1056 GCA_051418055.1 Candidatus Cyclobacteriaceae bacterium M2_1C_046
ATTATCAGACTCTTCGAGCAAGGCCTCTAAAGATAGGTCCTCGCCCGATTGCTGAATTTTAGCAATGCTTATGTCAGCTGAAGGATATTGAGCATAACCCAGTGAAGCTTGCCAAAGAAATAAAATTACCAACAGCCAACGCATAATAGACTGTAATTAGTGAATAGTGATCAATCTTATATCTATAGTATTTAAATATTAGCTGTTTTTCTATAATTACCTATAAATTATACAATTAGCCTGTTATCAAGATTTACAGATTTACTATATACTTACTCAGAAATGATTAGCGGTTAATAATAGAACACGGATGACGCAGATTATTCAGATTTTCACAGATTAATTATAATCTGTGGAAATTTCCCGGAACTGATTTAACAGCATTCCAAAAAATACTTTATACCATTACTTGTACATACAACTTTAAATTTTATTCCAGCTGATCGATTGCTTTAACTGACATCTCAGTCAACACCTCCGTATAGCGGTCCCCAAGAATATCTGTATAGTTTTTCCGCAGGCTGTACCAGGCTTCCTGTAAGTCCGATTCCTTTGCAATACATTTGTTTGTGGGCCTGACGTGGGTCGCCCGACCTTCAGACTCTCTCTTCAGATAGCCCTGGTACTCCATCTTTTCAATCAGACGAGTAATAGTAGAAGGGGTAAGTCCAAGTACCTCGCTGAGTGTCGAGGGCTGAATGCCCGGCTCATCATTTACCTTCATCAATAGAAATGCGTGACTGGGGGAGAGTCCGACTTCTTTAAACGCCTCATCTGCCATACGGGATAACAAACGGGCGAGATTGTTTGTTTGAAAATATAAGCAGCTATCGGTTTCAAAGGCCATATTTGCAATACTTTATTTGTATGTGCAATTAATGTATCAATTCCGACTGCATCTAGCAAATGAACTTCAAATAAACAGTTGAAAATATTTCTCTGTTTTGTCATTTATTTACCGTACCTTAAGCGCCGTACATCACGTACACGTGTTTTTTTGGCTGCCTTACATAGCTGCCGGAGTGCCTATAAGTTTACCGCTATCCTTCCTCAACG
>JBPRGH010000050.1:0-1469 GCA_051418055.1 Candidatus Cyclobacteriaceae bacterium M2_1C_046
GAATGGTTATTGATGACGTCCAGTTGTACTTCCGGGTCGGACAGATCATGCTTTCTGGCTTTTAATGACTTCATACAACTTACATGCTTAACTTATTAACCTGATTCATCATTTGTGTGCTATGTACCAAAGAAGCACCCCCACGTATAGCAGTAGCTACATGTACGGCTTCCATCATCTGCTCTTCAGTGGATCCTTTTTCTAAACTATCTGTTGTATATGCATCAATGCAATATGGACACTGAATAGTATGAGCCACTGCTAGGGCAATAAGTGACTTTTCTTTAGCACTTAAGGCCCCGTCTTCAAAAACGGCTCCATAGTAATCAAAAAATTTCTCTGCCAGTTCTTCTTGAAAGTCGGCAACATCGCCGAATTTTTTCAGATCTTCGGGGTTATAGTAAGTTTTATCCATAATGGTTTTGACTCCTTTAAAATTTAAACTGTTAGTTTGATGTAGTGTACCGGTAAAATATTACGAAATAAAAAGCGAGGCAGATGTACCGATCTATGCTGCTTCAATATATGTCCGCAGATGGAACTTATTGCTGATTTTAAACTTTAAAACATGTCGACAAATATTAAAAGACCAATAAGTTATATATGGATATAAAGAAGCTACTATTATCAACGATCTGTTTATTTTTTCTTGCATTAACTATTAATACCGCAAATGCCCAACAGTCACAAAACAAAGTTGGGTTAGGCTTAATGGTGGGCGAGCCCACCGGAATCAGTTTCAAGGCATGGACCTCACAGAACACCGCAATTGATGCCGGTCTGGCATGGTCAGTAGGCCGCTATGATGCGGTAAACATTCATGCTGATTATCTTTGGCACCATTTTGGAATTTTAGGTGATGATATAAACAAAGGCCAGCTTCCGGTTTATTACGGTATAGGCGGCCGTATCATCTTTGCCGACGATTATCCGGATCCCGGAGATAATAATGCCGTTCTTGGCGCAAGGGTTCCTGTTGGGATAAACTACCTGCTCGAAGATTCACCGGTAGGATTCTTCTTTGAGGTAGCTCCCATCGTCAATATCATTCCCGAAACCGATTTTGATGTTGATGCGGCTTTAGGTGTAAGATATTATTTCTAAAATCCTGTTGGCCGGGGTGGTAATCCTCCAATTTATTTATAAGCCTTGTCATTCGGAATGATTTTCTAACTGAAGTTACGCATCCAAATTAACTCTCCCGCAGATTACGCAGATAAACGCAGATTTTGAATTGATCTTGTCTGCATAAATTAGCGTAATCTGCGGGAAATATATGTGCGATGTAACTTGAATCGCTAGCTGTAAAAAAACTTTATTATTTTACAAGCTAATGAGAGGGATCTTTTGCTTTATTTAGCAAACCTTACAGGCTGATAACAGCTCCTTCTTTAGCCAGTGATATCATATCAAATTCGGAGGAGTGCTGCAGGTGGATTCTTTCATCCAGGTCATATAAGAAAGCATCA
>JBPRGH010000051.1:0-3117 GCA_051418055.1 Candidatus Cyclobacteriaceae bacterium M2_1C_046
CCGGATGGCGCCTGATAATACAAAGCATGTTCTGGACATTAGAAAGAACAGAATCGAAATCGATCATAAAATGGAGGAGTCAAAAAACTTCAAAGTCAGGCGCAGTGATCTCGATATCAACCAGCATGTTAATAATGTAAAATATATTGAGTGGGCTTTAGAAGTTTTACCTGAAGCTGATTCTGTCAATGAAATTGACATTGAGTTTCGCTCTGAATGTACCGAAGGTGAAGAGATAAGATCTGAATATGCAGTTGCGAAAGATACGGGTTCTTATCTGCATCGCATCATTAGAATGAGCGACAGAAAAGTATCTGCAATAGCCGAGAGCAAAGCCTGAGATTATTTTTTGATATCCATTCTGGCTTCATCATCGGTACGGTATTCTTCCGGACGATTTGCCATTTCCTTGAACTCCCTGATAGAAAAGAAAACCCCTGCTAGTATGAGAATTAGTACAAGAAGGCCAAAAAACAGAAGATAATTATCCATATCATTTTATGATGCTTTTTATTTTCAGATAATTACCAAGACCTAATAAGCTAGGCACCCATAAGCCGACAAAGATAGCACTGTCGTTATCTCCTTGAATCCAAAGATAGACAGATAACAGAAAAGAGATTAGAACAGCCGCTAAGATGAAGTAATCTGATTTCTTAAATGTCATAATTGCTTGTGCACTATTATCTGTTTCTATTTATGCTAATAAAAAACAGACGCAATTATATCGTTCCGAAATCAGCTATTGTTTAAATTCTAATCCCATTTCGGGGCAAAACTGGGATTCACCAAGCGTTCTGATTTCTCTAGCTGATCAATTTGATTGAAATGCTCATCGCTCAACTGAAAATCAAAAATATCGATATTCTCTTCTAGATGTTCTCTTGAGCTTGCCTTGGGAATAGCTACTACATTTTCCTGTTCAATTAACCAACGTAAAGCTATCTGAGCAGGAGTTTTGCCATATATACCTGCTATTTTTTGCAACTCTTCATTATCATTTACTTTGCCTTGAGCTAAAGGACTGTAAGCTGTTAAAAGAATATCTTTTTCTATAGCATAGTCGAGAAGGTCCAGCTGATCAAGGAAAGGATGAAACTCTACTTGGTTGCAAAAAATTGGAGCTCGAATTTCTTCATTAACCTTTTTAAGCATAGAGAGCGGAAAATTACTGACACCTATATTCAGTGCCTTGCCCTGATCCCGTAAAATCAACATAGCTTCTATTGTTTTCCGTAAATCATATTGCCCATTAGGCCAATGTATCAGCAGCAAGTCAACATAGGGTGTATCAAGATTTCTAAGTGTTTCTTCTGTAGTCTGGAGCACATCATCATATTCCAGATTGGTATGCCAGATTTTTGTGGAGAGGAAAATATCCTCCCTTGGTACATTTGATACGTTTAGCGCCTCTCCTATTTCATGTTCATTTTTATACATCTGGGCAGTATCGATATGTCTGTAGCCAATATCCAAGGCCATCCTAACAGCATTTGAACACTCCCTGTCGTGCAATTTATAAGTTCCTAAACCTATCTCAGGGATGTCAATACCTTGTACATTTTTATATTGCATGTGCTAAGTCTCTGTACTCCTGTTTTTTTATTTATCGTTAAAGTTACTGTAATAACATTTTAAAATAAGACATGATTCATCTAAAATAGGGGCAAATGACAGGCTAATCAAAAAAGAAGTTAACTTTATCTTTTTATTAAAAAATCTGTGAGAATTACACTTTCCAAAAAAATATAAAACATTAAGCTATATGATGGGTGATTATATTGATAAAGTTAAACACGCTCTATAAATGACAGCACAATAGTTCATGAAAGATTATATAAAATCAGTATGGTTTTCACTTAGTCCAAATTATTTGATCAGTGTCATTTTACGTATAAAGACCTGTCCGCCAACTTCAAGCTGGGCAATATAAATACCGCTAGGCATTTCACTTGCATTCCAGGTTGCTGTATGTTCTCCGGCTTCTTTCATCCCATCAACGAGTGTTACTACTTTTTGGCCAACTATATTCCAAATACTTAAAAGCACTTCAGAATCTTCTTTCAATTCAAAACTTATGGTAGTTGCAGGATTAAATGGATTAGGATAGTTTGGATTTAACTTTACAGATTCGGGAATGTCCGTAGATGTTGACTGCTCGGCAACACCGGGGCTTACGGTTAAGGTAAATCTTGGCTCTCCAGTACCGGATTTCGATTTGTTTAATCTAAGACCTTCACTTTCGGTTTCTACCTTTACTGCATTTTCTTCTGTAGGTACTCTAAAATCATAATTCGAAACCGAACGCAAATTAATTTCCTTATTTAATTTTTTGTCCAGTAATGTAATTCGCCATGCGTCAGGTATTTTATCAAGATCCATCCAACTAAAGCTAAGGCTCTCTCTACCTCCTGCATCGAAATGTAAAGGTATCTCAAGTGACGCCTCTAAATCGGAAGGCAAAATATTTTTCATCAGTTTATTTTCACCTGCCAGGCTAAATAAACTGATTGCATCGGTATTAAGTGAAGGTAGTTTAAAAGCATCATATATATCTGTCGCAATTGAACCATCCCGATCAAATACCAGTTGATAATCATCATATACCTCACCGTCCCCCAACCGCAATTCAAATCTAATATTCCGATTACTATTTTCTTTGTAGAGACGGCTACCGGTGTTGGCACGCAGTTTATTTCGTTCTAATGACGCATTCACTGTAAAAGTTTCCCCTTCAGACACATCATTAATCCTAATCCAGAAGGCCTGAAACGGAGCTATAGTTTTACCTCTATTTTTTTGCAATGCAATATAATCACCATTACCGCCATTGGCTGATGGCTCCCATACATAGAGATTAGCATTTGCTTCATAATTGGGATCTTCAATTTGTAAAGCCCTATTTATCGAAGCCAGAAGTTCATCAACCGATATTTCTATGCCGAATGGGTTTCCGAGTAAATTCCATCCTTCATAACCTGATAATGTTTGGTTTTCATCAGAATCAGATGAAGTGACAGAAACAGTTACCGAATTTCCATTCTCAGGTTTATCGGTGAAGATATATTTTGGAAACCCACCCTGGATTCCGGGAGTATTAGAATCATCATCTTCATA
>JBPRGH010000052.1:0-157608 GCA_051418055.1 Candidatus Cyclobacteriaceae bacterium M2_1C_046
AATTAATATCCAGAGCGTTTGCGGTTATAAAAAGAGGTACACCTTATGTGGAAACTTACGGTTATGCAGCATAAAAAGCAAAGCTATAAATTGTAATATTTTTATACAGCTTTACTTGCATAAGTCTTAGAATACAGACCGGTGGCTACAAACTACCACAAACAGGCACCCCAGCAAAAGGAGAAGAGATCTCCTGATGTTGATGCTCAGCCTCATGCTGGTGTGTGTGAAGAGCCCGGTAAAAGAACAAACAGGAGATCACCAACATACCGGCATAGGCCCATTTTTTAAAAAAAGGTTTTCTTGCCCATCCTAAAGGGATAAACTGAGTGGCCATAAGTGCAGGTAATGTTCCCAGGCCGAACATCAGCATGTAGATTACCGAAGAGGATATTGCGGGTTGTGCCAGTGCTCCTGCCAGTGCTACATATACCATTCCGCAGGGGAGGAGGCCATTAGCCATACCGGAAATGAATTTCCCCTTCTTAGACCGGAAATTCCTTTTGTTCAGCACATTTTTTCGTATGAATTGCATAAACCGGCTCTTCTGATATTTTGCAGTTAGCTTGTTAAGCCAGCTTTGACGGAAGATAAGGATAATAACCACTGCCCCAAGCAGAAAAGAAAAATACTGCTGGAGCTTCAGCATATAAGTAGCCATACCCAGCAGTCCCATTAATACTCCCAGTCCGGCATAAATTAAAATTCTACCAGAATGATAAATAGCTGCACCATACCAGGGGCCTCTGCCGCCACCATGATTGACCGCCATAGCCAAAGGGCCACACATGCCAATGCAGTGCCAGCTGCTCAAAAAGCCAAGTATAAGTGCAGAGGCTAATATCATTTTACAAAAATTAATTCTTCCTGATAGAATTTTTTACCCGAAGCTCCCCATGAGATCTTTACCCTGTATCTCCCGGGGATAAGATCAGCCTTACTGACAGTGTAAGTCCCTTTTGAACCCTTAAGATCATAATTTCTATCAAAGGCTTTATTATCAGGCCTGTAAAAATGAAGATCGCCAGTCTTTATTTCTTTATGAGGGAAAGTCAAAGTATAACTGTCGCTGGAAGCTATAATTATCACCTTATTATCCAGTCCATTAACATTATCCATCTGTGAAAGGCGCTGTTCATATTTCAACTCTTCACCATAATAATCTTCTGTTACCAGATCAATATTTTCCCGAAAGCTCATCACCACCAGGTATATTATAAAAATTGCAAATCCTACGAATGATAATATGATCTTTGTTCCCCAATTCCATTTCATAATTTTCCTATTTTGCCGGTCCTAAAAATGTTGTTTTTACCTCTTCTAATTTTTCTCCTTCAGAAAAAACACCAATATCAATTTTACTGCTCATCTCTTCGAGATTTTGCGGGTCCATTACCACAAATAAAGCTCCCTGAGCTGAAGAATTGGCCTCTACTGAAATGCCTTTACCTACCATTTCTATAGATCCTTCCTGATCCAACAGCCTGAAATCTAGTGGCAGGTTTTCGTTTGTTTTATTGATAACCTTTACCTGATAAAGATTCGTTATTGTTCCATCTTCCCTTGTTTGATACATCATGCCAGGAGTTCTTAAGATCGTGCTCTCCACATCATTTCGTATGAGTAAAAGAGTGGACAGAATACCAATTAGAACTACCAGAACAGCTGTATAAGCTTTCATTCGGGCAGTGAAGCTGAAAGGCTGCTTTTCCGCAATTTGTTGCTCAGATGCATATCTTATCAGCCCGCGTGGCCTGTCGATCTTATCCATTATATGGTCGCAGGCATCCATACAGGCAGTACAATTAATACATTCCAGCTGAGTGCCATTGCGGATATCAATCCCTGTAGGGCACACCAGCACACATTGTTTACATTCTATGCAATCTCCCTTTGGGCTTTCTCCACGATCTTCACCTTTTCTGAATTTTGCCCTTGGTTCACCACGTGCATAGTCATAAGCGACCACAACAGATTGCCTGTCCAAAAGTACACCCTGGAGGCGTCCATAGGGGCATACTGTTGTGCACACCTGTTCCCTGAAGTGGCTAAATACCCAGTAAAATGCAATTGTAAAAAATACCATTGCAGTAAAACCACCTAAATTTTCTGAAGGCGGTGACTGAATAATATTCCAAACTTCATCCACTCCTATAATATAGGCCATGAACGTGTGCATGATTAAAACCGCTATCAGCAGAAAGATCAGATGTTTTGATCCTTTCTTTAATATTTTTTCTCTTTTCCAGGTTTGATTATTAAGCTTCTTCTGCGCCATGTAATCACCCTCAATCCAGTATTCTATTTTTCGGAATACAAACTCCATAAAAATAGTTTGCGGACATACCCAGCCGCAGAATAACCGGCCAAATACGACAGTAAAGAGGATTATAAAAACAACTAATGTGATGGTGGCAAGGCCAAATAAGTAAAAATCCTGTGGCCAGAAAACCTGTCCGAATATTACAAATTTTCTTTCAAGGATATTAAATAGCAGGAGTGGCTGACCATCTATTTTAATAAAAGGAGCGGCAAATAAGAATAGAAGCAATCCGGCAGCTACCCATGCACGGGCTGTATGATAGCGGCCACTTGGCTTTTTAGGATAAACCCATATCCTCTTCCCCTCTTTATCTACAGTTGCTATCTTATCACGAAAGCTTTCTTCCGAATGCTTTTCCTGATAGATGTCTGAGATATCCTTTGATTGATTCATACTTTCCTTTCTTCATTTGCTCAAAAGCAATAAAACCCGGTCAGCTAACTTTATCATGCAGGCCGACCGGGTTATAACCTTAAATGGCGTCTTCTACTATTTCTTCCCTGGCTTCCTGATTGTCAGGGGTTTCTCTTTCATAAAGCTCACCCTCAGGTGCTTTATTATTAGTAGGTGTGGTTCCCTCTAAAGTTATTAGGTAGCTCGACAGCTGTTGCATTTGCTTAGGGGTAAGCTGAGATTCCCATGGGATCATACCTTTGGAAGGAACTCCATATTTAATGGTGGCAAAAATATCTTTTACACTACCGCCATGGATCCAGTACTTATCCGTAAGGTTAGGCCCTATAGTACCACCACCATCCGGACCGTGACAAGGGGCACAGTTTATGCCATATAACTCTTTTCCTGTGATCAGATCATTTTCCTCAGTAAGCATGGTTACTGTTGTTTCATCCACTTCTTCACCATGTAATGCCAGGTAAGCTTCTACCTCTGCACGTGCTTCGGCCATTTCAGTTTCATACTCTTCCTCCTGCAGTTCTCCTGTTTTAAAAACATGATAATGAAGGATATATCCAACTGAGAAGATGATAGTGGCGTAGAACATATACACCCACCATGGTGGAAGTTTATTATCAAGCTCATAAATACCGTCGTATTCATGATCAGTTAAAATCGAACGTTCCTGATTTACAGGGACTGCATCATTCATCTTATTGAGCAATCGGCGCCAGAAGCCAACTTTTTTTGCTTTTTCTTCTGTCACTTCTTCCTCAGTTCCTTTTTCTTCTGTCGCTAATGCTTTTACATTCAGTACGGAGGTTAGGGCATATAAGGAAACAAGCAGGGCCAGTAAAGCCACCAGGCAAACCAAGATGGCAAAGCCTAATACCAGTTCCGTCTGATATTGCTGATAAAAGCTGATTTCTTCCCCGGCATTTTGTGCATTTGCAACGCCTGGCAAAACCATCAGAAATGCTAAAAATTTATATTTATTCATTTTTTTCATGGCTGCTCCGAATTTTCATTTTTCAAAGGGATTTCTGAAATCCTTTTTACCTCACCTTTATCCATCCGTATGATCCAGATGGTCATGAGGACAAAAAAGAGGAAAAAGATAACAAAGGATATTAGCGGGAATATTTCTATTCCCACTATTGTATCCACATGATGTTTTATAAATTTCAACATGATTAATTTTCTTTAGATTTTTGCGATATTTCATTCTCCATCTGCTGGATATCAGTACCTAATCTTTGCAGATAAGCAATAAGGGCTATGATCTCTTTATCACTCTTTACATCAATCCCTTCTTTTGCCAGAGTTGCAGCAATTTCTTCTGCCTGCTTTTCAGCATCAGCTAAAGCCTGCTCTTCATAACCTTCTTCATAAGGGACACCCAGGGTCCGCATGGCGGAGATCTTGTCTGCTATATATTCTTTATCCCAGTCCTGCTCAAACATCCATGGGTATGGAGGCATAATAGAGCCTGGAGACATGCTTTCAGGATCCAGCATGTGGTTGTAATGCCAGCTGTGAGAATACTTACCTCCAACTCTTAAAAGATCCGGACCCGTTCGCTTCGATCCCCATAAGAAAGGATGGTCGTAAACAAACTCTCCGGCTTTTGCATATTCCCCATAACGTTCTGTCTCTGAACGGAATGGCCTTACCATCTGTGAGTGACATACGTTACAGCCTTCCCTGATATAAAGATCACGTCCCTCAAGTTCTAGTGGGGTATAAGGTTTAACACTTGCTATTGTAGGTACATTTGAATCAATAAGGAATGTTGGTACAAATTCCACTATACCACCTATAGCTACGGCGATAAAGCTCCATACTAATAATCTCGTTGGCTTCCACTCAAAAAACCTGCGGTGCCAGTGCTCGTGTTTAGCAGGAGTATATTCTTTAACCAATGGTGCAGCCTCGGCTTTTACATCTTTTACGAATGATCCACTATAAGCTGTTTTCACAAGATTATAGATCATTATAAAGACCCCTGTAAGAAATAGGAATCCGCCGAAGGCACGGAGCATGTACATTGTTTTAATTTGAGTTACTGTTTCCAGGAAGTTAGGGTAAGCCAGCATACCTGCTTCAGTAAACTCTTTCCACATTAAGCTTTGAGTAAATCCAGCCCAATACATCGGAAGGGCATAGAATAATATGCCTAATGTGCCGATCCAGAAGTGCCAGTTAGCAAGCTTCAGGCTATAAAGCTTGGTCTTATACATAACGGGGATCAGGTAGTACAGCATGGCAAAGGTTAAAAAACCATTCCATCCTAATCCACCAACGTGTACGTGAGCGATAATCCAATCTGTGAAATGTGCAATGGCATTAACATTTTTTAGCGATAGCATAGGGCCTTCAAATGTTGCCATACCATAAGCCGTCAATGCAACAACCATAAATTTTAATGTTGGATCTTCCCGGACTTTATCCCATGCACCACGAAGCGTTAGTAATCCATTAAGCATACCTCCCCATGATGGTGCTATAAGCATTACGGAAAATACAACACCAAGTGATTGTGCCCAGTTTGGCAATGAATTATACAGCAGGTGGTGAGGTCCTGCCCAGATATAAATAAAGATCAGTGCCCAAAAGTGTATAATAGAAAGTCGGTAAGAGTAAACCGGCCGGTTAGCTGCCTTTGGTACAAAGTAGTACATCAGTCCCAAATAAGGAGTAGTCAGGAAGAAAGCAACAGCGTTATGTCCATACCACCATTGAACTAACGCATCCTGAACCCCTGCAAACCAGCTGTAGCTTTTCATGAAATGCACAGGGATCTCAAATGAGTTTACCACATGCAGCATGGCTACCGTAATAAAAGTAGCAATATAGAACCAGATGGCAACGTATAAATGACGTTCTCTTCTCTTAAGGATAGTCAAAAACATGTTGACACCAAAAATTATCCAGATCACAGCAATGGCAATGTCTATAGGCCACTCCAGCTCTGCATATTCCTTACTTGTGGTATATCCTAGCGGAAGGGTAATAGCCGCAGCCAGAATAATGGATTGCCAGCCCCAAAAATGTATCTTGCTAAGCATATCACTGTACATGCGGGTCTTACAAAGCCTTTGTAAGGAGTAATAGACACCTGCAAAAATACCGTTACCCACAAAAGCAAAAATCACGGCATTGGTGTGCAAAGGCCGTATCCTTCCAAATGTTGTAAATGAAGTGCTAAAATTAGCTTCCGGTAAAAATAATTGTATGGCAGCAAGTAAGCCTACCGTCATACCTATCACCCCAAACACTGTGGTGGCGATAAGAAACATCTTTACGATCTGGTTATCGTAATAGAATGTCTCCAGGTCAGTTTTTATCGGCCTGACCGGTTTCTCTTTCTCGATTAGAGGTTCTTTCGACATTTTTGTTTACAGATTTAAGTTCATCATCCATTAGTATCCGCACAGAAGGCGTATAATCATCATCATACTGACCGGATCTATAGGCCCAGATATAGGCACCAAGAAATCCCGAGGCAACCAAAAAGCTTAATCCGATGAGTATGAAGATAACTTCCATAATATTTAAATAATGGGTACAATATTGGCTCTATCTCTACTTAAATAGTATGACCTGTAGCAGAGGCCTTCATGACTTTTATCATTTCTTGACTGCTTTTTGAAAAAGATTTTTTAAAGCTTTGCATTACACTTAATGAGACAAACAGAACTACCGTAACAGAGCTGACCGGCATTAAAATAGCTGAAAGCAAAGGGGTTAGATGGCCTGTAACGGCAAAAGATAAGCCCACAATATTGTAGAGGAATGAGATGCCGAAAGCGATATAAACGATCATCAATGTCCGACGGGTGAATAAAAGGTAGCGATCAAGGTCAGGTAATTCCTTCGAATCATAAATAACATCACATGCAGGTGTAAACTGATGGGTATTATCTGTAACGGCGATACCAACATTTGCCTCCTGAAGCGCTCCGGCATCATTAAGGCCATCGCCTATCATGGCTACATCTTCATTTTTATTGAGCTTAGTTAGGTAACCCTTCTTATCCAGAGGGTTTTGATTAAAATGAAGGCTATCAAAATATGGTGAGAGGAATGCTTTTTCTCCATCGTTGTCACCGGAAAGAAGATGCAGCTCAAACCTATTCTTCAGGTTTTCCAGCAGGTTAAAGATCCCGCTTCTGTAGTGTTGCCTGAAAGAGTAGTATCCTTTTCTTTTTCCTTCAATTGAAATATATACTCTTGTCTCATTGATCTGATTTTGGTCTGTCTGAACACCAGCTAATGACGCAGACCCAATGATTAGTTCTTTACCATTAACATAAGCTTTTATACCCTTACCGGATAATTCTTCAAAACCTGAAAGCTGAGATACGCTTAAACTCTGAGGAAGCGACTGAAAGATAAGCCTACTCAACGGGTGCATGGAATTATGTACTACTGATTTTATATCCGCCAGGTCATCGGAATGCAGGTCATCGCCTATAAAATGAATATTGGCATTAAATGTATTTGTCAGGGTGCCGGTTTTATCCCAGATGATATGCTTTAACCGCGCCATCTTCTCGACTACACTGGCATCTTTCAGATATAAACCTTTCCTGCCTAAGATCCTCATTGCATGGCCGTATGCAAAAGGAGAGGCAAGGGCAAGGGCACACGGACAGGCGACAATGAGCACAGAGCTAAAGCTGTTCCACAGCTTATCTATATCAACAAAATACCAGTACGCTGCAGTGGTGAATGCAATCGCTAAAATAATGATTGTAAAATGCTTACTGATCTTGTTGATGATCAGGGCCAGGGTAGGGTCATCTTTATTTTCTTCTTCTTTTTGCTGCCACAGCTGCGTTAAATAGCTGTTATTTACAGAGCGTAAAGCCTCTACTATTATTGGTGGCCCAATATGTTTTCCTCCCGCATAGATATCCTTGCCTGCTTTAATAGTTTCTGGTAATGACTCACCGGTAACGAAACTATAATCAATAGAACCCGTGCCTTTAATTAACCTACAATCAACAGGTACAAGTTCGTTGTTCCGAATTAGGAGCTGGTCACCAGACTGAACTGATGAAAGAGGTATGGACATCTCTTGTTCGTTATTGATTTTTATGACAGAAATAGGGAAAAAGCTTTTATAGTCCCTGTCAAATGCCAATGCCTGATAGGTTTTATTCTGATACCAGCGGCCTATTAAGAGAAAAAAGATCAGTCCTGTCAGGGAATCTGCATATCCTGCACCCGCACCTGTAATAATTTCAAAAGTCGTCCTTAGAAATAAGAGCGAAATACCAAGGGCAATAGGAACATCAAGATTTACCTGTTTCTTTTTTAATCCTTTTATAGCAGAGGTAAAATATCCTGTGCCGGAGTAAAATACCACCGGCAAAATTAGTATGAGGTTTACTACACCAAATAAAACTTTATACTTCTCCTCCAAATGAAGATCAGTATCAAGATATTCAGGTAGGCTGATCAGCATACTGTTGCCAAAGCAAAAACCGGCAACGGCTATTTTAACACCAAGATTTTTGTAATAGTCGGTTTTCTTCTTTTTTCCTTCAAGGGCTGAAAAATTAAAATCCGGTTTGTAGCCAAGATCATGGAGGAATTCTGCTATTTCTTTTAAAGTAATATCCTGATATCGGAAAAGTATGGTAAGCTCCTTCTTGTTAAAGTTTACCATTGAGCGTGTTACTCCCGGTAAGAACTTCGGAAGGTTTTCAAGTATTAAAATACATGCGCTACAGTGGATTGACGGGAGGTTTACCGTAAATTTTTTATAGGTTTCGTTAGAAAAATGAATTAGCTTCTGTACTACTTCTTCATTATCGAGGTAGTCGTATTCATAGGCTTTCCTGTTCTTCGGTTTTATCTGAAAATTTTCAGTATAAACCTCCTGCAGATCATTATCATCCAGTATTTCATTTACAATATTACATCCCTCACAGCAAAAGGATTTGCCATCTCTTTCAATAAGATTATCTACACAGTCATCACCACAGTGGTGACATTTCACCTTCGTCTCTATTATTTTCATAGCCAGATTTTCAGCAGTGTAAAGCTGAGAAAATCAGGAGCTACTTAAAATGACAATAATCAGGGAAAATAATGACTTTAATTACGGTTACTCCGAGTCTCCGAGCCCTCTTCGAGGGAAGGGAACCCAAGGCCATTACTCTCCGAGTCCTCTTCGAGTGAAGGGAACCCGGAGCCAGCACTCTCCGAGTCTCCGAGTCCTCTTCGAGTGACTCGGAGAGAGAAGTCCTCTCCGTCTCCTCTGAGTCACTCGAAGAGGACTCAGAGCAGGATGGTACAAAGAGTTCATATATTTAAATAATGTGTCACAGGAAAGATCTTTTGCTCACCCAACTCATAAAATGATGCACTGGAATGGATATATTCAACAAAATTTTCAGAAAGGTTCCATTTTCCAGTAACAGGGTTTCTATGGATGTCATCCAGCTTTTGCTCAATAATATTTTTAGAGTAGCATAACTTTATGTCAGAATGGTGTTGGAAAACGTTGTGTAGCTTTCCATTCCTGCTCTCCAGGGGAGATACGCCATTTTTAAGTGTGGCAATTATATTTGTCACATCCATTTTTTTAAGTTGCTTTACAATAGCATAAGCCATAAAACGTTTGCCTTCACCTATTATCTTATTTACTGATCGTTGTGGATTATTGTAGTAGAGTAACACGTGAAGGTGATTAGGCATGATCACATATCCCAGAATTTTACACTGATCTTTATTTTCCAGATAGTTGAACCAGCTATAAACTGCATCATAATTTGCCAATTCGAAGAGAGAGAGCCATTTAAAACAGGTGATTGTACAGAAATATACCTTACCTGTTTCATCTTGTAAAACATGAGTAGCCATTATGCTCGGTTGATTGCCTTAGAAAGATAATGTTAGGAGTTTAAAAATCAAAATATTCTCCGAGTCCTCTGCGAGTGACTCGGAGGAGATGGGGATCAGGAGCTACTTAAAATGATTATGGTCAGTCGGGATAATGACTTTTCTTTCGTCAGGATGGCTCTCTTTCTCCTAGGTCCTCTATCAAGTGACTCGGAGGAGGAGGGGTAGTAAGTGACTCGGAGGGAAGGGGATGGGGAGGGAGATGTGACGCGAGGGGATAGAATGCCACCCCCGGTCCACCGCTAATGCCAGCGCAAGCGGGCCGGGTGCTCACTACTCGCCTGCCCACTCTCAAGCTGCTTCGGGCTCAGACAGTCCGTTCGCCCCCTGGTGGAGGGGGTTAATGCTTCTCTTCATAATCCTGAATAGCAAGGAGGGGGATTTTTATCCTGTGTACCACCTGCTCGGTTATGCTATCTTTAAACAGATTGAAAAAGAACCCGTGCTTGCGTGGTACCATTATTAAAAGATCAGATTCATTCTGATCAAGGTACTCCAGGATTCCTTTGTCAGGTTCTTTATTAACAGAAAAAGCATAAGAATGGGGAATATCTTTTAATTCCTTTGCTATGGCAAGTACTTCATCTGTCTGCACTGCTGAGCCTTCTTTGTTGGTGGCGGATATGTGAAGGATCTTAAGAGACCCATTATAAATCTTCGCCAGTTCATTGATAAGATCCATGGCATTTTTTGGAGAAACACGTTTGAAATCTTCAGCAAAAACCATTTTATTGATTTCATGAGGAAAATGTCCTTCCGGAATGGCTAAAACAGGAGTAGATGTATTTTCAATAATAGAATGGGTAGTGCTTCCCATGAGCTTATTGGTTACATCATTATTTCCTCGTGTACCCATCACAATAAGGTCTATATTCTCTGCAGATGCAAAATCCTTTATTCCTTTTACCGTATAATCAAAGGATATGGAATATTTTGGCTTGAGTTCTGTAAGAACACTGATCTGTCTTTCCAGTGCCTTCATATCTTTCAGCAGGCTTTTCTCTACTGTATCCGCTATTGATTCCATAAATGCAAGGTAATTTACCTGGGCATAGGTGGCAGTATATTCATAGGAATGGAATACATGTAGCTTTGCACCTGTTTTTTTTGCAATATCACTTCCCCATTCCAGTGCATTAATTGAGCTATTTGAAAAATCAATAGGAACCAGAATATTCTTTATTTTCATTTTTTTGAGCTTTATATTTATCTGCTTTAAGATTATAGCTAAATACCGGTACAGAAATGTGATTGGCCAGATCTTCCGCCAGGCTGCCATACATTAAATGGCTCAGGCCATGCCTTCCATGTGTTGCGATTGCAATCATATCCACATTATTGGAATCTACAAAATCTGCTATACCATCTTCAGGAGTGATTGCGCGCAAAACCTGAACTTCATAATTCTCAAGTTTGGCTTTTTTAGCATACTTCATTAGATTTTCTTTTACTTCGTTCTCATTTTCAAAAGCATGCAGGGCATTTATAAAGAGTATGTTATTTTTAGTATTAAAAATTTGCTGTAGTTTTTGAAGCTCACTGAAAAATCCTTCATTATCTTCTTTCCCGTTAGTTGGGATAACAATTTGCCTGATGCTGCTGATATCTACTTTATTTTGGATACTAAGGACAGGAATTCTGGAATTGCGGATGACCTTTTCGGTATTAGAACCCATAAATGTTTCTTTCAGACCGGAAGCTCCTTTTGTTCCCATAATAATAAGTTCAGCGTCAAATTGGCCATAGATCTCATTAATTACTTCATATAATCTGCCCCGAAAAACTGCTGAGGTGATATTATCCTCCTTATGCTGCTGCCTCAGATCACCTAGTTTTTCTTCTGCCTGCTTTTTTGCTTCTTCATAAAAATCATCCATGCTATAATTTTCCATATATAGCGTTTGCACAAGGGGTGGCAGGTCTATTGTATGAAGTAATAATACCATGGCATTTAATTTTGGAGCCAGCTGTTTAGCAAAATCCAAGGCGTTGTCTGCATACTTGGAAAAATCTGTAGGAACTATTATCGTTTTCATGATCCTTCTGGGTTTTATATAAAGTTCTTAGATTAAAAACTGGTTTTATATGAGATTGGTCATTTTAGGGGGTGATTTTGGTCAAGAGCAATTTATGGTTTACGAATTACGAATTGTGGATGACGGAGGGATTTATTTGATCTGCGTGAGTGATAGGAGCGGTACCCCGAAGCGGGGGAGGTATAGAGGTGGGGCGAGGAGTATAGCGGATAGCACGGCCCGATAAGCCTGTTAGTAAAAGGTGAATTTAATTGTGATTATTATAAGGCGCAGGAGGGACACGCCCAAAATAGTTAACCAAAAAAAGCCCGGATCGTACAAACCCGGGCTTTTCAATTTGAAATTAATTTAATATTAGTTGTTAGCCACCAGTTTTACCTGAAGTTCGAAGTTGTCATAGATGGTTTTATCACCCAGATTATCGAAGAAGCTTCCTGAACCGTAACGAACATCATATTTAGAGCGGTCTACTGTGATAGTTGCAGTAGCATACGCGTTTTTATCTGTAATAACCACTTCAGCAGGGAAAGTAACAACATTGGTTTTTCCTTTAACTGTAAGGTCACCCGTAACGTCGTACTGGTTGCCACCTTTTTTCACTGCTTTAGTTACAATAAATTTAGCTTCAGGATAGTTTTCAACACCAAAGAAATCATCAGACTTTAAATGTCCTTCTAACTTTCCTTTGTACTCACCAGTAAGGTCATCGCTTACGATAGAGGTCATGTCCACTACAAAGCTTCCGCCTTTTAATTGGCCATCCTGGATATCAAGGTTGCCGCTTTTCAAGGCTACAGTACCATAATGTTCGCCAGTTACTTTACGGCCTACCCATTTTACTGTGCTTTCTTCCGGATTAACCGAAAATACTGCAGTGATTTCAGCTGCACTGAATCCGAATGCGACAGCTACTGCCAGCATTGCGATTAAATAATTGATCTTTCTCATTTGTTTTTAGTTTTGTAGTTCGTAGTTCGTAGTTCGTAGTTCGTAGTTCTTTGTTCTTAGTTTTTAGTTTATTTCATCTTTCTGATTTCCGATTTCTTATTTCATATCCCTCTCATTTTATCGAGGAGGCGGTTAAGCTCTCCGGCTTCTGATTCTGTGAGATGCTGTCTGTTCATTAATTCATTTTCTAATTCACGTGTAGCTTCATCCGTTAAGGACAATCCTTTTTCTGTAATAAAAATTTCCACCTGTCTCCTGTCGTCAGGGCAATTATTGCGCCTGACCAGGCCTTTATTTTTTAGCTTTTCTACCAATCGTGATGCATTAGACATCTTGTCCAGCATACGTTCGGTAAGAAGCTTTACCGAAGCAGGTTCGCCATTTAATCCTTTTAAAATCCGGAGGATATTAAATTGCTGCATCGATATCCCGAATTTCTTCAGGATACAATTTTTTTGTCCTGAGAGAAAAGAGGTGGTATAAATAAGGTTTATATCCGCCTTAAGATACTCGGAACGAAAATTCTGCTGATGTATTAATTCCCCGATTGATTTCATATTTATTATCTACTCTGCAAATATACGTGTATAAACAATATATGTTACAACATTTAAATAAAAAAAGTTTAAACATCTAATTATTTTTTATCAAACAGGGATCAGGAAAAACAAAAGCTATCGATAAGCATCAGATTTTCAATGCATTAATGGTAATAATAAAATTTGGATAAGAATTTTGGAAGGGTATAAAAAATTTAGGCCGCCCCTACCACAGGGCGGCCCAGCAGTCAACCTAAACCAATTGTAACGGTGTTACAACCGATTCAGATACAAAAAAGCAAAATATTTTGATAATAAGAAATTATATTAGATATATTTTTAAGAATATTTCTATGGGCAGTAATTTTCTTATGTAAAGGGTATTTATTTAGTTTGAGAGTTGCAACATGTATCTCTACTAAATTTAATGTTCATTTTATTGACTTTACTAGTTGTAGAGGATATCAATAAGTGCAAATTTTAGTGTTACGGTATGTAAATTTTGGCTATTGCAAAGATCTACTATAACCTTTTTTCAACCAAAGCCGCTTTGCTGATTAAATACCTGCGTTTAGAGCTTTGTTCTTCACAGAGTATCCTAGTGCGTCGTTTTTCCAACTTTTGATAAACTTTTGTTCGAAATTGAAATATACTGCCATGGGGAAGTTCATCCAGAAGGATTCCCTTTTGCTGTAAGGACAGTGGATCATACTTACTTAATGCCTTTACCAGGGTTGGGTCTGAAGAAGTTGAAGCTTTTGGGTTTTGGAAATGCTTATAAAGGACCTTTAGGACATCTTCTGGAAAAACTTCAGGCCGTAATAATGGCCTCATCAGATGTATGAACGTTTTTTTCCACTCCAGCCCATGGGGAGCTATTTTCCTTCCGAATTGCTCAAATGCAACCAGGTGTGCAACCTCATGAATATAGGTAAGTAAGAAGCTGTACTTATTCAGGTTTTTATTTATAGTAATAATATGATGTTTTTCTGAAGGCAGAAAGCGGTAATCACCTGCTTTTGAATGGCGGGGTTTGGTGATCTTGAATGTGAAATTATGCTTATTCCAGAGCAGGAAACAGTAATGGACTGCAGTAGCAGGCACATACACCTGAAGCGCCCGGTTTATTTTGTAATAAGTTGTTTCTTCATTCATTGTTTCAAAAAAAAAGCCCCAATTGAGGGGCTTTTAGTTTTAGAATAATGGAAATTATTCCTGAGTTTCTTCCTCTACTTCAACTTCAACTTCTTCAGCTTCTTCTTCAATCTCAGCTCCGGTTTCTTCCATTTCTTGTTCAGTTTCTTCCAGAACTTCTTCAGTTTCTGTTTCAGTTTCTTCAGCTTCAGGCTTAGTTTCGCATGCAGCGATTCCAAACATAAAACCTAGAGCAAGGAGTAATGTAAATAGATTTTTCATGGTTTTTCAGGTAATTTGGTTTGTAATTAATTTATTAATATAAAGTTTTTATTCTTCCAATTCGTCAGCCGCATCTTCCATTTCATCTGTACGCTCTTCAAGCGCTTCATTGTCCAGTTCATCGGCAGCCTCTTCCATATCATCCGTTTGTTCTTCAATGGCTTCAGCTTCCTCTTCAGCAGCCTCTGGTTTAGTATCACAGGCAGCAATGCTGAACATAAATCCTATTGCGAATAAAAATGAAAGTAACTTTTTCATAGTATAACGGCTTTTTTTAGTATTTCTCCACCCAAATATATGAATTTTAAATACTGCTTTGTCAAGTAAAATGTTATTTTTTTCTAAAATAAATACGCACAGGCACTCCTTCAAAGCCAAAATGGCCTCTTAACTTGTTTTCCAGGTAACGCATATATGCCGAGCGAATGTGCTGGGGATGGTTACAAAAGAAAGCAAAAGCGGGGGATTTTCCGGGTAACTGCGTGATATACTTGATCTTAATATAATGCCCTCTTACTGCTGGCGGAGGATATTTTTCAATCTCCTTGAGCATTACATCATTAAGTTTTGAAGTAGGAATGCGCTTGGTAAGGTTTTCATAAACTTCCATTGCTTTTTCTATAGCCTGGAAAATGCGCTGCTTATTAATCACAGATGTAAATATAACAGGAATATAAGCCATCTCCCCAAGGCGCTCCTCAATATCTTTACGGAACTTATCAGCTGTTTTGCTGTCTTTTTCTATTAGGTCCCACTTATTGACCATGATGAGGATACCTTTATTATTTCGGCGTGCCAGGCTGATAAGGTTCATGTCCTGACCCTCGAGCCCTCTCACTGCATCAATTATAATAATGCAGACATTGCTTTCTTCCAGTGCCTGAAGGGAACGTAAAACCGAATAGAATTCTATATTCTCTTTTACCCTTGACTTCTTACGTATACCGGCAGTATCTACCAGAATGAAGTCTTTGCCATACATCTTGTAATGAGTATCTATAGAATCACGCGTTGTACCTGCTTCATCAGTGACGATGCTTCTTTCTTCCCCTAAAAGTGTATTTATAAAAGAAGATTTGCCAACGTTCGGACGGCCTAATATGGCAATTCGCGGGATACCGGCTTCAGGATCTTCAATTCCAATATCTTCAAAATGTCGAACAACTTCATCCAGCAGCTCCCCTGTACCAGCTCCGCTAACGGAAGAGACAGGATAAACTTCATCGAAACCTAAAGCATAAAATTCATTAGCTGCAAATTGCCGCTCGGGGTTATCGGCTTTATTGGCTATAAGGAATACCGGTTTATTTGTGGTACGGATGACATTTGCAAAGTCTTTATCAAGACCTGTAATGCCTGCATCCACATCTACCATAAAGAGGATTACTGAAGCTTCCTCAAGGGCAATCTCCACCTGTGTACGGATCTGTGATTCAAATTTATCCTCACTTCCCGTTACATATCCACCTGTATCTATTACCGTAAAATGCTTCCCGTTCCACTCACCATACCCGTAATGACGATCCCGTGTTACTCCACTTTCATCATGCATGATCGCCTTCCGCGCCTCAACTAATCTGTTAAACAGCGTTGATTTCCCTACATTTGGTCGTCCTACTATTGCTACTATATTGGCCACTTTGTTAGTCTTTAGTCTTTAGTCCTGAGTCTTTAGTAACTGAAATCAATTAAAGACTAAGAATTAGATTTTATTTCTATTACTAACTATTAGCTACTAAAGACTGCGGAATATATTTATCTCTGCAAATCTACTAAACAAAAAGGACTAGTTAACAGCTGCTTTATTGATACTTCCAATTGTCATTTTAATTTACTTCTTTAATGAAATAAATTTTAATCACTAATTTTATTTTTAAACTCAATACTATTGACTCCTGACTCAGGACTATTTATATCCAAATTGCTTCAGCTTACTCTCCACTTTACGCCAGTTTTCAGCTACTTTGACGAAAGTCTCCAGAAATATCTTTTTCCGGAAAAATTCTTCCATATCCTTTCGTGCTTCTGTCCCTACTTTTTTAAGCATTTCACCGCCTTTGCCTATGATAATACCTTTTTGTGATTTTCGCTCCACATAGATAATAGCACGAATACGGATGATATCTTCTTCTTCCTTAAATTCTTCCACAGCCACCTCTGAGCTGTAAGGGACTTCCTTTTTGTAGTTCAAAAAGATCTTTTCCCTGATGATCTCTTCAACAAAAAATCTTTCCGGCTTATCTGTAAGTGCATCTTTTGGATAGTATGGCGGATGCACCGGAAGCTCTGCAAGGATAGTCTGGAACAACTTGCCCACATTTAACCCCTCAAGTGCTGAAACAGGGATGTAATGATCAGCCTGTATTTTTTCTTTCCAGTAGTTGAGCTTATCCTCGACCTGGCTGCCCTTTGCCTGATCAATTTTATTCAGGATAAAAATAATCTTACCCTCTGTTTTCTTTACCGGAGCAAAAAGCTCTTCATCATATTTTTCACCAAGCTCAGCAATTACCAATAATATATCTGCATCTTCAATGGAGGACCTGACAAAGCCCATCATCGATTCATGTAGCTCATATTCCGGTTTTAAGATCCCCGGGGTATCCGAATAGATGATCTGAAAATCATCTCCATTGATTATACCCATTATCCGGTGGCGGGTTGTCTGGGCTTTGGAGGTGATTATAGAAAGCCGCTCACCTACGAGCTGGTTCATCAGTGTAGACTTCCCCACGTTAGGTTTTCCGACAATATTTACAAATCCTGCTTTATGTGTGGAACTTTCCATGTAATTTATTAATTAATATCAAAGGTAATTTGTTTTTTACAAAACGTAATTATACCTTTGTACTCCCTTAAGAAAAAGGGATTAACTACATCGCGGGGTGGAGCAGTTGGTAGCTCGTCGGGCTCATAACCCGAAGGTCACTGGTTCGAGTCCAGTCCCCGCTACTAAGTAAGGCCTACACATATTGTGTAGGCTTTTTTTATTTTTTTTGTTCAGCTATTGTTCAGTAAGTTGTAAAAACTTTCACCCCCTCTATGGAAACGGAAACTTGTTGTGAGAATAAGTTTACTTAAGGGTGCGATTGCTATTTGTAGCACCTGAAAGAATTAATACACCCCTCCTCAATATCCTTCATGTGTTCCCCTTTTTACTCAAATTTGACAAGAAAAAAAGTCGATTTATCAATCATCACTGGCCTTCATTGTTCCGGGAGTATTTGCATGAGGTATTTTTCCAGAATAGTAATTAAAATTTTTTTTAAAATGATAAAGATTTAATGTGATAGCTTTTAAAGCTCTTATTGCTATCCCATTAGATACCCTTGGTATTTTTAGAAATATCCATGATAAATTATATCTAAAAGCATATAGTAAATATAAAATAATAATGAATTATATCTTATTGCATATAATATCGTATATTTGACATGAATTATATTTAAAAAGATATAATGAAACAATTAGCTGAGTTTGTTAAGGAAAGAAGAAAAGAGGTAAATCTCACACAGGAAGAATTTGCTGAACGTGCTGGAGTGGCGCTAACGGTAATACGAAAAATAGAACAAGGGAAGACCAATCTTAATTTGGATAAGGTAAACCTCGTACTACGCATGTTTGGACATGTATTAGCTCCGGTTAAAAGTAAGGATCTAGATAAATGAGGCGCGGTAAAGTATTATATAAAGATCATTTGGCAGGTATAATTACTGAAACCAATGAAGGAGAATTCATCTTTCAGTATAATGACCAATATGTAAAAAATTTTCCAAATGATTTTATCACATTCTCTATGCCCGTAACGGATATACCTTATTCTGATAAAAGATTATTTCCATTTTTTGAAGGGCTAATCCCTGAAGGATGGTTATTGGATATTGCATCTGAAAATTGGAAGATCAACCGTAATGACCGAATGGGATTATTGTTGGCATGTTGCCAAAATTGTATAGGTGCTGTGAGTGTCATACTAATTCAAGAAGAGGATGAAGCGTAAATGTCTATATTGCTATAGGCCTATTGAAGCAGGCTCGGACTTGCATGAAAAATGTTCTTTGGAATTCTTTGGAACTACAGCACCACCATCAATTGAGTATACTCTGGATCAGATGGATGAGCTTGCACAACGTGTTGTGGAACGGAGTGTCGCAGTACCTGGCGTTCAGCCAAAACTTTCTATGTCCCAAGTGAAAGAAACCAGAGAAAATTCTGATACTCGCCTGACTGTAGTTGGAGCTTTAGGAGGGCAGTACATTTTTAAACCACCTTCAGATCGATTTCCTGAAATGCCTGCAAATGAACATGTCACCATGCGCATTGCGGAAAGCTTCGGAATTAAAGTAGTTCCATCGTCTCTGATCCGTTTAGCATCCGGAGAATTATCATATATAACAAAACGTGTGGATAGGGAAGAAGGCGGTGAAAAGATCCACATGATTGATATGTTCCAGATCACTGAGGCTTTTGATAAATATAGAAGCTCCATGGAGAAGATTGGGAAAGCTATTGACGATTATTCTGACAATACCTTATTAGACAAGATTTTTTATTTCGAATTAGCAGTTTTCTCTTTCCTTACCGGTAACAACGACATGCACCTCAAGAACTTCTCAATGATAGAAAGTACTTCAGGATGGGTATTGTCCCCTGCTTATGATTTGCTAAATGCCTCTATCGTAAATCCTGATGATACTGAAGAGCTGGCCTTAACACTGGTCGGCAAAAAGAGAAAACTGAAGAAGGATCACTTTTTGCGTCTGGGCAAGGAATTAGAACTTACGGACAAACAAATTAATGGTGTATTTAAAAGGATGCTAAAGAATAAATCTGTTGCCCTGGATTGGATTGACAAGTCATTTTTATCAGATGACATGAAGATTAGGTATAAAGAGTTGCTAGAAAAGAGATATGATCAATCGGATTTAAATGAAAACTAAGCGATATTATATATTCCAAATTCGAATATGGAATATCAGACCAAAAAACACTTCAATCTTTTGCTGGAATTAATAACCTACAGATTATCAGGAATAATGAATCCCAGTCCCCGCTACTGAATAAGAGCCCTTAATTCGACTAACTTTTTTTTCTTTAAATTAAATTTAAGATTTGACAGGAAATTCAGCCCGTTCCGTGTAGCGCGGTTTTGCTCAGGCCTTTTTTATTTACCTGATATATTTTTTATTTAGAGGTTCCTGCTCCTTTGCAATGACCTATGAAGAAGATTTGTTAATTGAGATTAATACTAAAGTACTAAAGACTATTGACTACCCTCAGGCAGGCTAAAGCTGAAAATTGTTCCTTTGCCTTCTTCACTCCCTACCCAGATCCTGCCTTTGTTTTTTTCAATAAACCCTTTACATAATATTAGCCCCAGGCCTGTTCCTTTTTCTTTGGCGGTCCCAAGGGTACCTGGTTTTTTATCCAGGGCAAAAATATTTTGAGTGGTTTCTTTGCTCATGCCTATACCATTATCTGCAACCGAAACAATGACTTCTCCCTTTAAAACTGTCACGCTTACTTTCACTTTCCCACCTTCCCTGGTAAATTTTATGGCGTTAGATAAAAGATTCCTAATGACCGTATTAATGCAATTTTTATCTGCCCATACATTGGTGCTAAATATGTTTTTTTCAATAGTGATACTTTTATTCTTAGCCTGGCCTTCAAAAAGGTTTATGTTTTCGTTAATTAGATCTTTAATGTCAAAAAGCTCAAAATTATACTCTATCTGATTTGTTTGAGAGCGTGACCAATCCAGCAGGTTGTCGAGCAGGCTGTAGGTGTTTTTCAGGGATTTATCAAGGTCACTGGCTACCACCAGGATCTCATCTTTTGACATACGCTCCGTATGGTTAATAAGCAGTCCGGAAAAAGATATTAGTGAGTTGATCGGCCCTTTGAGGTCATGACCGAGGATAGAAAAGAATTTATCTTTGGTAGCATTAAGCTTTTTCAGCTCATAGTTTTGCGCCTGTATCTCGTTCTGCTGATTTTCAAGCTGTTTATTTTTATCCATGATCGCATCTCTATTAGCTTCCAGCTCCTCCGAATACTCTTTTAACGAATCATTTTGTGCCTCTATCTGCTTTTTTTGCTGTAGGATCTCAGCGGTTTTTTCATTTACAGCCTGCTCAAGGTTTTTACGCTGGATCCTGAGGCGATAGGTGTAGGTATAAACAATTAACCTGATGAGCAAGGCTCCAAGCAGAATAAATAAAATTATAGCCCAGGTGGTTTGATACCATGGTTTTTCAATGGCAAATGAATAGTTGGCGACCCCTGTTTCATTAAGGTACAGATCTATAGCTTTGACATTAAAGGTATATTTTCCCGGGCTTAGGTTAGTATACTCTTTTTTAAGTTCGGGGCCCCATGAGGACCAGGATTGATCAAAACCGTCAAGAAAATAGCTGTACTGGGTTAAACCAGGCTCTTCATATGTTGTTGCAGCAAAATGGAATTCTATATTATTATTTTCGTTCTCGAATTCAGGAGTGACTGCATCTTTCGAGAAGCTTTGGGTATAGGCACCCTTAAAAATTATACTATCATCCAGAGCTATTTCATTGATAAAAACGGTTGGTCCTGAGTTAACTGAGCGGGATACGTTTCCATTGTAGCGATATAAGCCACCTGTTCCTGCTATCCATACAATATTTTCCTGCTCCGGATCCGGATAAATGGTAGTAAGCTCCTGATCGTTTAAAAGCCGAAAGGGCAAATAAATCCTTTTGTAGCTTTCATCAGGCATTTTTTCCAGCTTTTCCAGTCTGTCATTCTGATTCGGGAAGCGTGCTACGTACCAGATATTATCTTTATTATCTTTTGCAGGATATGAGATTTCAATACGTTCTTTTATAAGGTCATTATGTGGAACGAACATGTCCGTTGAATCTTCATCCGGAGAATTGTTCAGCTGATAAAAGCCATTGTTGGTAGCAATGATCAGCTCGTCATCTACAACGACAAGTTCAATGCTTGTATCATCGGGCAGTCCATGCTCACTGGTGAAATTAAATACCTTATAGTCATTTCCATCCTTCCGGATAGTTATAATTCCATTATTTACAACACCAAACCATAAAGCTCCGTCATGTTGTTGTGAGCTAAAAGAATGACCTGAGACGATTTTACTGACAGCGATCGGCTGCCCGGGCTTATTATCTTTAAGGGGTAACCTGTAAAGGCCTCTCCCAGACATCAGGAAAATATTGTCGTCATACCGATCGGCATTATTTGCAAGCTGAAGATCAAATAATGGCACTAATCCATCCGCTGTAACTTTATTTATTCCACTTTCGGTATTCATAAATAGCTGATTGCCCAGATTATAAAGAAAATATGTCCGCTCTGCTGAAGGATCATTTTTTACGAGGCTATTCCCTTCTTTTACATAAAGCCCTTTGGTGGTAGGGACATAAAGGGTGCCATCTTTTTTATAAAGCTCCCATATAAGCCCAATATCTTTGTTCTCGGTGTTCCAAAAGGTATACTGCTCAAGCCCGGTAAGCTTGGAAATGCCGCTTTGGGTAGTTACCCACAGGCAGTTACCACTGAATTTAACCTCCCTTACCTCATTATTAGATAGTCCGTTAAGCTGGTTAACATGAAAGATCAATTCACCTTCTTTAATGTAATAGACCCCGTTTTTTAATGTTCCTATAGCTATTGCAGAGGTGCTGCCTGTTAGTTGGGCATCTACTGCATTTATTCGATTGGCTATCAGTTCGTCCTTTAATTGTTTAGGTAAAAACGAATAAGGCTGAAGTTTTCCAGCAAGTAGAAATGTCTCACCCTCATCAGTAATAAGGAGTTTTCCGTTTGCTATTTCAGCAGAACCCACAATGGTCTTACCTATAGTTTCTTCACCTCCATTAACCGGGGTGAGGATATTATTTTCAAGTAAAAAAAGCCCCAGGTCTTCATTATTCAGGTACAGTTCATTTTTATAGCTGAAGATATTTTCTCCTCTGAAATGAAATTTTCCGTTATATTTTATGGCCCCGGATATGGCAGTTTTTTGAAGGTCATCTTTTTTATTGTAGCGCAGGAGGTATTTGTCAGTTAGGAAATAAAGCTCATTACCAGCTGCAAAAACACCTGAGATTTCATTAGGATAGATATCTTGAATTTCCATATCAATGGTGACGAACTTATCATTACCGATACTATCCGTTGAAAGGTATCCTATGGCATCATTTGTTGTTGCATAAATTGCTCCGTCGCTACCTTTAGCCAGGTGGTAAGCAGATTTTCCATGGGAAATGTTGATCTTCTTCCATTGGCTGCCATCGTATCTTAAGATGCCACTCCAATTGCCAATGTACAATCTGCCAATAGAGTCCTGTTCCATATCAAAATTAGAGACGGAGGAATTGTAGTCACGGGCATTAAAGTTTTCAATAAATGGAGAACCAAATATTTGTGCAAAGCTGGCTTGCGGAATTATACTTAAAACCAAAAAGAAGGTTATGGTTTTTAAAAATAAGTTTCTATGCATTAAAAAATGAATGTTGAAACAATAAATAAATGCAAGTTAAGAATTTCAACCATATATAGGTATAATAATAAATCGATTTTGGAGATTGAGTACAAGAGTAAGTCTGATTTCTTCGGACCGGACCGGACTCAAACCTGCGCGTAGGTCCGCACATTCATGGGTTTGGTGCGAACGAAACAGTTTTCATATTCGAAGTATTGCCGCAGTCGCACCCATATTCTGCACGGCGACTTCGTTAATCCTTTCTTATTCGCAATGGCGTATGAGGAAATACTTTAGAGCTAATTAAATATTAAAAGTAGTACCTGTTTTAGGTTTGGTTTTTGGTACCTCAGGATCCTTTAATTCTCCTTTCCATGTAGCTTTGAATGCCCATGCAGCTGTTATACCGAAAATTATATGAATGGCTATCTGAACGAAGTTACGCGCCTCAGCGAACCATGGAAATATACCTGTGAAAAGATAGAAATTAATCAGATAGAGTACTAATCCGAAGACGGCCCCTGTGATGAGTGCAGAAGTTTTATTCTGTGTCCTCACAACAGCTCCGATAATTATGGAATATATGATAGAAAGTACGAAATGAACCAGCATAGCCACCAGTATCACCCCTAAATCAAAGGAGGCTGGCGGAGGTAATACTCCTTCACCCATTACAATTGTAGCCATCATCCGTGGGGGTCCCCATACAGGCGCGCCCAGGAACAATGGGTTCAAAATTAATTCGAGCATAAGCATCACAACAGCGGCAATTACACCACTGAGAATTGCAGCTTTCCAGAAATTCCCTTTCATAATAATCTTATGTTAGTTATATTTATCTAACATGCAGGCCCCTAACATGTTAACTTTTAATGTTTTATATTATAACCCGTTGCTAAATGGCGGATTTATTTTTTGAATTTATTACTCCAGGCGTGGCAGGTTCCTTTTCGAGCGCTGGAGGTTTTCACCACATATCAAAGCTGCATTACTTCATTTATAAAAAAATTATATCATATTTATGCATTGGATCAATGGTTTATGGAAATTATTGTTTTCTTACAATTATGGTTCAGGAGACCTGTTAAAAGCTTTATTTGAGAAATCCATGAAATATCAAAGACTTATTACTGTCATATTCATTCTTATTATTAGCGCTATCCCAGCACTTGCCCAGGACCTTATAGTGAAAAAAGGAGGTGAAATTGTTCAGTCGAGAGTAATAGAAGTAGGTATTGATGAGATCACCTATAAGCGATACGATAATCTTTCGGGGCCGATTTATAAAATATTAAAAAGCTCAGTCTATTCGATACGTTACGAGAATGGAATTGTTGAAATGTTTGATGATGAGCAGCCTTCCGGTGATGATGAGTATTCCGAGAGAAATAAGGAAATAATAGCGCGTGTGGATGATCCTGTTTATTTAAATCTATCTGAAGAAGATAAGCCTAATTTTTTTCGTGATGCCGAATTACTTATTTCTCTCGGCATAGGTACCGGCAGAGTGGTTCATTCAAGGGAAGTTCATCAGCCAAATATCCAGACTGTCAGCTTTCCGGAGACTGTTTTAAAGATAGAGTTAGCGGGTAAGGATAATTTTAGCTTTGGGATAATGAGCGGTTTTAACAGTGTTATGGAGGAAAATATGGCAAGCCATAGATATGGATATATCAATTATTTTATCAGCGCTATCACTACTTATCATATTGATACAGATTCTAAACTATTTCCGTACATCAGCCTGGGAGCCGGAATTAGCGGCTGGAATGCGTTACAGTCAGAGGAATTTATTTATCCGGGCCCAAACAATAGGATGATCTCTTTTTATAGCACAGGGATCATAGGTTTTAAATATATGGCTAGCGACAATATTGGTGTATTTGTGGATACGAGGATCGGATATCCTGTTCATGCAATAGGCCAGCTGGGAGTTTCATTCAGTTTTAACTAATTAAGTATCGGTTGCTTTTTTATAGCCAAATGCAGTGAATATACCAAAAATGATATGGGCACCTAAAATATGACCATAATATTTCTGAGGCTTAACTTCCGGAGGTTTTGGATGGATGTTAAAAAGAATCCTCCAGATACATATTCCAATTAGCCCATTGATTGCACCTAGTAATGATCCGCTTTTTAAATTTGGCTCTGTTTTGGCAAGCGACCATACACAGGAGAACAGGAATGAAAAAAATAAACCCGCAAGATAATGAGCCATCCAGCTTTTTTTATGCCATTTTCCTTTTTTCAGGTCATTCAACGGATCAACCCTTCCCAGAAGCAGATTAAAGATCATGGGCTTCTTGAAATGATTTTGTCGCCTGCCGGAGATCAGGTAGCTGAAAATTGTCATAAAAGCAGTACCATATATGCTGCCTGAAATGATCTTAGCTAAATATATTTTCATAGATTATTCATTTATAACCTGATCCCCAGCAGATGGTTAATTATAGCAATAAAATAAAATACGGCTTATTTCGGCGTATTTTATCTACTCCATTAAATTATCCAGGTGATCCTGATATTTATTTTCAAGGAATAATTTGAATTTATTTGTCATCTCTCCAAACTCCCTCATTTGAATCGAATTTATGTCGGGATAAAAAATAGGTGCCTTCAATATTTTCAAATGTATAATTCCCAACATATACAGCAAGCTCATATGGTTTATCATTTTTAAACCTGGCAGATTTTTCTTGTATTGGTGGATTGCCATTTATATAGAGGGCATTGCAATCAGTGCAGTTTATTTCAATATCATATTTTACTTTTTCATATTTCACATCATTCTCTACATCGTATAATACGGGATACCAATTTGTTTGAAGCCCATCCATTCTTAATGAATAGCCATTAAATGCAATATTCCCTTTCCAGTCATCTGAGCCCCATCCATATAGCGAATCAAGAACAGGATACTTGCCCATATATCTGAATTTTATATCCTCTGGTAAATATTTGCCTTTTCCTGTATTATCAGGAAAATAATAAGCAGTGCTTTCCCAGCTGTCTTGATCTTTCGATTTCCTATATTTTAATATCCTGTTTTGCTTCTGATTTTTAAAAAAATAAATATTCATACCTGAATTGATCCGGATCACGTAATCCTGAATACGAGGAATATTTTTTAAATTAAGATCGCAATCTATGGTTCCTTCTTTAATGGAGATGTCTACTTTACCAGTGATTACGGGTATTTGATCTTGTGCCAGGCTCTGAAGATTTATCACTAGGCATAGCATTAAAAAGATTTTTGCTGATGTTAACATTTTCTTAATTTTTATTTGAATTTACGATGCAATAAAATAGAAGTCTATAATCAGCTTTTTCATTTGGTTAAACTTTTCAAATCTTTACTATTTAATTATCGAAATAAATTTCTCAGTAGAAAAAGTATTTTCATCACGAAAAAATTAGATTAAGAATTTAGGCTATTGATCAATTCATCAAAATGAGGATCAGTAGCCCTTCCAAAGCTTGAGATTAGCTGGATTCAAAAAGCAGTCAAAAATTTTAATACTTAACCCTTTAAAGATCTAATAATAAGTATAAGTCTTTCAGTAATCGTAGAATTACAAAAAGAGTAAAAGGAAATGAAAAAGTTACTATTTATATTTTTTGCAATGACTTTACATCAGGCTGGATTATTCGCACAGGTTTCCGAAAGTTCAAGATATGGTGAAAATCCCGAACAGCTATTTGATTTTTGGATAGGAGAGTGGAAAGTGTTCTGGGATGAGCAGGACAGTACCAAAGGAGAAGGAACAAATACCATATCCTGGGCACTGGATAATGTACTACAGGAAGATTTTAAAATTACAAAAGGAAGAAATAAAGGATTTAGAGGTACAAGTATCTCTGTGTATCAAAAGAGATTAAATGTTTGGAGACAGGCATGGGCAGATAATGCAGGAGGATATTTCTCTTTTAAAGGAGAAAAGGATGGCGATAAAAAAATGTTTATCACTGACATAGTTGAAAAAGATGGAAAGCAGTTCCGTCAAAGAATGGTTTTTCACTCAATTAAAGAGGACACTTTGATCTGGGATTGGGAAGCATCGGAAGATGGTGGTAAAAGCTGGAAGCTTAACTGGAGGATTTATTATGAAAGAATGGAGACATCAGATAAACTTTAAAATATTTCTCTGAGATATGAAAAATACTACCCTGTCATTAATAGAAGATAGCCTGGAATTATCAAAGGCTTACGAAGCATTGATTGATATGAAAGAGGGATTTATTTGTGTAAGAGTTGCATTGGTAGTGATAGATTACATACTGGAATATTTTCGGATTTAAATTAATCTCTGATTGTTAAAAAAACCCATTCTTTAAAGTATGGCTTTTTTATTTTTTACCTCCAAAAATCTATCATTATAAAAATAGTTAAGCTTTTTAATTCTTTACCCATTGATCTTAATATTTTTAGAATTTTCCTTTACTACTCGTTTAATTTGATCTGTAATCATATTTACCTGACGCGTTAATCAATTGAAGTAAAATACCGTCACTTAACAATCAGATCATGATAAAGACAACACTTAACCTCTTCATACGCCAGGCACGCAAAAGCCCGATATCATTTATTATTAATGCCTTAAGCCTGTCGATTGGTCTAACCCTGGCTTTCCTTGTAATAATATGGGCTGCAAACGAACTTTCTTATGATAAACATCACCCTAAAGCTGAGCAGCTTTATAGGGTACTGGAAAATAGGTTTTTTGATGATGGACAAATCGTTACTTCCAGTTCTACACCAGGCCCCATGGCACCTTACCTGAAATCTACATTTCCTGATATAAAATTTAGCTCCCGTTACACCTGGACTGTTGAACATTTATTCACCGTTGGTGAGCGCAAGATCTATGAGGAAGGAGTATATGTTGACAGTGACTTTCTTCAAATATTTAACATAAAATTTATCAATGGCGATAAATTAACCGCACTAGATAACAACAAGAAGATCATCATTACAAAATCACTGGCTGATAAATATTTCCCTGATGAAGGTGCCCTTGGGGAAACAATTCTGCTGGATGGGAAAGATCTTTATACAATAAGCGGGATCATTGAGGACCTACCGGAAAATACCAACCTTGAATTTAAGTTTTTGCTTCCTTTTGAGATCTTTTGGGAAAATAATAAACCCTGGCTCGACAAGTGGGGGAATAATAATATTAAAACCTTTATTACCCTACATGATAATGTATCACAAATAGCGATAGAGGAGAAAATTGTGAATGTTGTTAATGAACAGGCTGGCACTAATTATATATCCCTATTCTTGCATCCGGTTACTAAATGGAGGTTGAATAGTAAATTCGAAAATGGATCAGAAGCTGGTGGCCGTATTGAGAATATTTTAATTTTTATTGGAATTGCTATTCTTGTTTTGATAATAGCAATTGTAAATTTTATAAATCTGTCTACTGCAAATGCTACTAAAAAAATTAAAGAAATAGGGATAAAGAAAGCAATAGGAGCAACACGGGAAAGCCTGGCATATCAGATATTAATTGAATCAGTGATTACTGCACTAATAGCAATGGTTATGGCCTATGTATTTGCGCTGCTTATTTTACCTTTCTTTAATTCGGTAATGGACGTAAAGCTTACACTCTTATCCGGTGGGGTTTTTATTTTAATCAGTCCGGTTTTACTTAGCATTTTAGTGGGGTTAATTGCTGGCATTTACCCTGCATTTTATCTGACAAAGGATAATCCAACAGATATTTTAAGGAACAAGCTGACAAAGGGTAAAGAAGGCATAAAATTTCGGCAGTCATTAATAGTTGTACAGTTTACGCTTGCTATGATTTTAATCACCAGCACCATTATTATATATCAGCAGATAAGGTACCTGATCAATATGAATTCAGGATTCGACCAAAAGAACCTTATCTCTATCAGAATGCCCAATGGAATGAAGGGAAAACACAGTACTGTAAAAAACGAACTACTTAATTCTGATGCAATAGAATCAGTAACAGGAATAAGCCACACGCCTCTTGAATTTAATAATCAGATTTGGGGAATTGGCTGGGAAGGAAAGGATCCGGGGGATAGGATTAGCTTTAATTATATATCGACAGATCATGATTTTATAAAAACTTATGGAGTAGAACTGATTGATGGCAGAAACTTTAATGATGCATTACTTTCAGATTCTTTGAATTTTATAGTAAATGAAAAAGGTGCTGAAGTTATTGGCTTGTATGGAGATGTGATTGGCATGAAAGCCAGGCTTTGGGATGGTGGTCAGGATGGAGAGCTTATAGGTGTAATGAAAGATTTTAACTTTTATTCAGCAAAAAGAGAAATAGCTCCATTGATCATCTCACTGACCTCTCAGTATATAAGTTTTTTAGTTGTCAGAGCTAAAGAAGGCAAGTTGCAGCAAGCAATTAAAGATCTTGAGCATCAGCATTCTCTTTATGCCAGTGCGTTTCCTTTTAATTTTACTCTAATGGAAGATGAATGGAAGAAAAAATATGTGGATGATGAAAAAGAGGGGGATATGATAAAATATTTTTCCATTATGGCTGTCATTATCTCATGTATGGGTCTATTTGGATTATCAGCTTATTCTGCTGAACGAAGAATAAAAGAAATTGGTATCAGGAAAATATTGGGTGCACCAGCCGATCATTTGGCGCATATCCTTGGAAAGGAATTCCTAATACTTATTGTGATTTCAACTATTATAGGAGCTCCTGTTGCATATTATTTTTCTTCAAACTGGATAGAGAATTTTGCTTTTAAAATCAATATGCCGCTGATTACTTTTTTAATAGCTGCTATTCTAATGCTGATAATAGCTGTATTAACTGTAAGTTATCATATCCTAAAAGTAACAAATTCTAATCCTTTAAAAGTGCTTAAAAATGAATAATGTAGCGACAGATTTTAAATAAAAAAACGTCTCTCAATTTCCACAACTATAGTGACTAAAATATACATATCCTGTACGATTAAGCTTTAAATAGCATCTAATGCCGCTTTTAAGAATGGCATGGAATTTTCATTATATACACTACTAGATAATTTGCCTGTATTTCAGGTTTATGTAAAATTAAAATAGAAAATTATGAAGACGATATATGGAGGAATTATTGGTTTAGTTACAGGTTTTGTTGCAACAATTCTGATGACCCCAAAAAGCGGTAAAGAAACCAGAAATGATATAGGGAGTATTGCTGATAAGAGCTGGTTTAAAACTCAGATGGCTTACCATAAGCTTGCTGTAAAATTAGGTTTTGGATCCCGCAAAAAGATTGCCGACCTGACCAAAGAACGTGTCGATGAAGCTAATGCCAGAAAAAATGGAGATAATGTTGACCCTACTAAGAGAAAAGACGATAAGAGGACACTGGAGAAGATCCATTCAAAATCACAGGCAACAAAAGCAATTAATTCAAGTAATGCCAAGGAGCCATTGAAGAAGGTCCCGGCACAAAATTATAAATCGTAAGAAACCCCTGATTTTTTAACTTTAGAGTTAAAAACTATTTAAAGAATTTTGAAAAAAGAAGCCTTATTCTAAAAGAGTAGGGCTTTTTTTTCTTTTAAAATCAAATTTACTCCTCCTCCAGCAATACTGAATTAAATTTCAGTATCTAATACCACTGTCTGCGGAGAACCTGCAAGAGATGAATAGAATCATAAAAGAACGCGCGTTATCTGTCCACCTCGCCCAAAACTATATCTATAGAGCCCAGTATGGCAATAAGATCAGCTATCATGGCACCTTTAGATATTTCAGAGATCACAGACAGATTAATAAAACAGCAGGAACGTGCTTTGCACCGGAAGGGATAGTCTGACTTACCATCGGCACGGAAATAAAATCCGAGCTCTCCTTTTGGTGTTTCGCCCCTGAAATAAAGCTCCTGTTTTGCAGGCCTGATTTTTTTTGGTACTGCTTCATGAGGGTTAAATTCACGCGTACGTTTATGCTCTTTGGTAAGCTTATCCAGGCACTGCTCAATGATCTTTACAGATTCATGGATCTCCATTACCCGCACATAGGTCCTGTCCCAGCAATCTCCCAAAGTGCCCATTTTCCCTTCACCTACAGGTACGGAAAAATCCAGCTCAGGATAGACTGAATAACCATCCACTTTTCGAAGATCATATTTTAATCCGGAAGCTCTTAGCATCGGTCCGGTAATGCCGTAATTAACAGCAAGATCAAGAGGCAGGATACCCACATTAGCCGTACGGTCTATAAAGATCTTATTATTGATAATAAGCTCTTCCATTTCCTTTAGCTTCGGCTTTAAATAGTTGATAAACTGGCTGCACCTTTCTTCAAAACCAACAGGGAGGTCATAATATAAACCTCCTATCCAGATGTAATTATAAAGCATACGGGCTCCGCTTACCCATTCCAGCAGGCGCAGGATATGTTCTCTGTCGCGCATGAGCCAGAAGAAAGGAGTGAAGGCGCCAATATCCATTCCATATGTACCGACAGCAATAAAATGTGAGGCAATACGATTTAATTCCGCCACCAGCACACGGATATATTCCACTCTTTTGGGTATCCTGTCCGTAATTCCCAGCATCTTCTCCACGCCCATGGCATAAACATGCTCTGAATTCATGGCAGCCATATAATCCATCCGGTCTACAAAAGGGATTACCTGATTGTACGGGAGGTTTTCAGCATGTTTTTCAAAGCAGCGGTGAAGGTAGCCAAGATGTGGGGCAACATCTTTAATGGTCTCTCCTTCAAACAGTACCTCAAGCCGAAGGACTCCGTGCGTACTGGGATGCTGTGGCCCCAGGTTTAGTACCAGCTCTTCCGACCTCAGCTCTTCCTCCCTGAATTTATTAGGGTCCGAAGCTTTCAGGTGCTTCTCATCAAATTGATATTGTATTGGATTTGCCAATTAATATTTTACTTTAATTCCATGATAGGTTTCCAGGTCTTTGTAATCTTTCCGCAGTGGATGCCCCTTCCAGTCTGCCGGTAAAAACAAACGGCGCATATCCGGATGTCCTGTAAAATTGATGCCCATAAGATCAAATATCTCGCGCTCATGCCAGTTGGCCGTCATCCAGATACCTGATAGAGTAGGTATCTCAGGCAGGGGATCTTCCGTTCGTGGCAACACGACTTTTAAGGTAAGCTGATAGTTGTATGGAATGGAAGATAAGTTATAGATTACCTCCAGAGTGTTGGCCTCCGGTCCATTATCCATAGCTGTTATGCAGGAAAGCTGATCAAAATATAATTCCGAATGTTTATGAAGTACATCACAAATTTTTAACAGCTGCTCAGCCACACATGCCAATCCCCCGGGCTGCACATTTTCCAGTACTTCCAGCTTCACATCAGGGACCTCTGCTTTTATTATATCAGCTATTTTCGTTAACTCCATCTTTATTTAATAATCTTTCCAATGCTTTAGGGGCCATTAAAGATTCATTACGGATCTTCTCCTGCAGTTTTAAGAAGCCTCCAATTAATGCTTCAGGCCGTGGTGGACATCCCGGAACATAAACATCAACGGGAATAATGCGATCTACTCCTTTAACTACATGATAACCATGCTGCCAATAGGGCCCGCCGCAATTTGCACAGCTACCCATGGAAATAATATAGCGTGGTTCAGCCATCTGTTCGTAAAGCCTTCGCACGCGATCAGCCATTTTAAAAGTCACTGTCCCTGCCACTATCATTACATCTGATTGTCTCGGAGAAGCTCTTGGTGCCATACCGAAACGGTCCATGTCATAAACTGTGGTACCCGTACTCATAAATTCTATGGCGCAGCAGGCAATACCAAAGCTCATGGGCCACATAGAGGATAAGCGCGCCCAATTGATCAGGTGATCCAGTTTGGTTACCAATACACCTCCATGTTCAAGCTTTTTATCCAAGAGTCCCATCTATTCTTTCATTAAATTTCTTATAAAGATCCTGAGGTACAGGACCCTTGAATTTCTCTTTTTCAACTCGTGTTACCTCCCAGTCCAAATATCCCTTTTTCCATGCGAAAGCAAGACCAACGATAAGGATAGTAAGGAAAATCATCATTTCAATAAATGTCAGCCATCCCCACCTTCCTGCTGTAGCATTTACCAGGCCCTCATCAGCAAAAACCAGTGCCCAGGGAAACAGGAATATTATTTCAACTTCAAAAAGTAAAAAGATAAGGGCAATAACATAATAACGCACCGGAAAGCTTGCCCGTGCATCGCCTAATGGCTCTTCGCCACTCTCATAAATTGCAAGTTTCTCAGGATTAGGCCTGTTGGGACGGATTAATTTTGAAGTGATCAGCCCTCCTGCCACAAACAAACAACCTACTCCGAGATATATTAATATTTCGCTATACATAAATCTTATACGAACCTATAAAATTTAACCTAATTTTTATCTCATTTGGCGCAACTTTATTGAAGCTTGTACGGTTGGTTGAATAATTATGCATGATATAGAGCCATTTTATAACTGGGATAAATATTATGAATCCTCATCTGATCAACAATCACCTTTCTACGGAAAGGAATATAATTATGATCTGTATTCGGAAAACATCTACGGTTATTACATAGATCCTGCCTGGGATTTTATAGGCTCAGAAACGCTTTACATTAAAATTTTATATGCTGATTATGAAGATGGTTTTGTGATCATTGAAATGATAGGCGAGTGGAATGATACAATTAATAATGATATCATGACGTTTAAGAGAAATATCATTGACCATCTATTGAAGCAGGGGATATCTAAATATATTTTGATCGGAGAAAATATCTTTAATTTCCACGGTTCCGATGATTGCTATTATGAAGAGTGGGCTTCGGAAGTGACTGATGATTTTGATGAGCCCGGTTGGATCGTGGCGATGAATTTTCCTGATTTTGTATCAAATGAACTGGCAAATTATTCCATTCATCATTATTTATTTATTGGAAATGATTATAATGTAGTAAATTGGCGTACGATGCATCCTGTGCATTTGAAAAATAAAATTGATAGCAGTATAAACAGAAAGCTGCTTTTTTAATAAGTTTTTATCATGAGAAATTATTTTTACTTTATTGCCCTGTCTTTTATTGCCTTATTTTCATGTTCAGGTGACGAATTATTAATTGAAGAGCCGGCACTGGTTGAATATTCCAATATTTTAAACTACGGTACGAATGAAGCAAAAATGGCTTTTTCTGCCATTGATATGGATACGGTCCATCCTGATGTACAACATAAGTTTAAGGTTTATGAAGTTACTTACAAAACCTCCTATAATGAGAATGTTATAAATGCCACAGCATTAGTTGCTGTCCCTACTACTACGGCTTCAATTCCCCTTCTCAGCTTTCAGCATGGAACTATTGTAGCTCATGATGAAGCACCTTCAAAAAATTTATTTAATCAGCTGCCGCTTTTTAGCCTTGCCTCCACAGGTTATGTAGTTGTAATTCCTGATTATATTGGTTTTGGTGCATCTGAAGATTATTTCCATCCTTATTATGTCGCGGAAGCTATGGGGGAAAGTATCTATGATGCTATAAAAGCTACAACCGAAATGCTTGTGGAGCTGGGTGTGAATTTTAATGGTGATGTATTTCTTACTGGTTATTCGGAAGGTGGTTTTGCTACTATGGCTACACATAAATATATGGAAGAGAATACCACCTTACCTGTAAAAGTCTCTGCGCCAGCATCAGGAGGGTATGATGTAAAAGGTATGCAGGAATGGTATTTTGGATTAGAGTCTTATGATCAGCCTTTCTATATGGCTTTTGTAGCTCTTGCCTATAAAAATTATTATGGATGGGACCAGGACCTCGGCCTGTTCTTTCAGGAGCCTTATGCCTCAAAGCTTGAAGGTCTTTTTGATGGTACAAATTCAGGAAGTCAGATTAATCAGGAGCTTACAGATGTGGTAGCTGATTTCTTACAACCTGATGCCATTCAAAATTTTGATACTTCAGCAGATTTTGCAGATATGGCCAATGCTCTGAAGGATAACAGCCTTACCAACTGGACTCCTGTAGCGCCGGTTATTATGTATCATGGAACAGCAGATGTGACTGTTCCTTATCAAAATTCAGTAGATTCTTACGAAGCGCTTATTGCCTTACCTGGTAATGCTGATAAGTTTGAGTTTGTCCCTATAGAAGGAGGCACGCATTATACAGGAGCTTTGCCGTATATAAAGGATGTTTACTTTCGCTTTAAAGCTTTAAAGTAATTAGCGGTGGCTTTCTTCGTCATCCAGGATGCTAAGATAACTGTGATAGCGGAATTCTTCTATTTCACCCTTTTCTAAGGCTTCTTTAACAGCACATCCAGGTTCATGGGTATGGGTGCAGTTGTTGAAGCGGCAGAATTTTTGTGCTTTTCGCATCTCGGGGAAATAATCAGAGATCTCCTCAGGTTCCATTTCCACAAGGCCAAGCTCTTTAATTCCGGGTGTGTCAATGACATAGGTTTCTTCTTCAGTGGCAAACATCTCAGCAAAGGTGGTGGTATGCATGCCTTTTTCGGTCCATTTGGAGATTTCCTTAACCTCCTGATTTACCTCAGGGGCTAAAAGATTGAGCAGCGAGCTTTTTCCAACGCCGGAATGACCGCTTATTAAGGTGATCTTGTTTTTTAGCTTTTCTTTCAGGTCATCAATTCCTTCACCGGTAACTGCAGAGGTGGAGATACAAATAATGCCTATTTCGGAGTAGGTATTTTTCAAATACTCCATCTTTTCCCGGTCCTTTTTCTTTAAGATGTCGGTTTTATTAAAGATCAGCATTTGTGGGATATCATACGCCTCCGCAGTAACCAGAAACCGGTCTATAAATCCGGTGGAGGTTCTTGGCAAAGCCATCGTCACCACAAGTGCTGCAAGGTCCATATTTGCAGCAATTATATGGCTCTGGCTTTTTTTCTTTATTGACTTTCGGATAATATAATTCTTACGGGGCAAAATATCCATTATTTGGCATGACCCTTTCTCCTTCTCCTCCGTTTCGACCAGGTCACCTACAGCAACAGGATTTGTAGTTTCAAAACCTTCCAGGCGTAGCTTTCCCCGAGTCCTGCATTCAATGATATCACCATTCTCCAGCAGTACCTCATACCATGAGCCGGTGGATTTTAAAACTCTACCGATCATAATCTCAGCTCATTTTTACAATAATTAAGAATGATATCTGTAGCTCCCGCATTTTCCTTGACATAATCAGAATTAATTCCGGAGATCATTTGGTATGTTTCCGGGTCTTCAACTTTTTTAAATGCTTTCCGGAATTCCGAATAGCTTTCTACGGCAAAAGCCCCTCCTACATTAATTAACTCCCTTGCCTCTCTGAATTTCTGGTAATTGTTATTGCCAAAGAAAACAGGCAGCCCAAAGGTAGCCGGTTCCAGGATATTATGTAATCCTTGTCCGAAAGCTCCACCAACATATGCATACTTTCCATATTGATAGAGACCGGAGAGCATACCTATATTATCAATAATTAACACTTCATATTGTTCAACATCCGGTATTTCTGCTTCACTGAATTTAATCGTTTCCCGTAGCAGCTCTATTTGAAGTTTGTTAATAAACTTTTCTTCTAATGTATGGGGAGCTATGATAAATTTAATGTCTTTTCTATCATTAATAAATGACATTAATACCTCCATATCCTGGGGCCAGCAGCTGCCAATTACAAACACATCTGAACCTTTGGAAAAATGCTCGGCAACAGGAATTGGCTTTACCCGATCACGTATGCCTTTAACCCTGTCGAAGCGGGTGTCCCCGGATTTGGAAACATGTTTTATATTTATTGATTGCAGCAGTTTTAATGATGCATTATCCTGGACGAAAAAATGATCAAAATAACCGAGCAGGCGTCTGAATAATTTTCCGTAAGGCTTAAAAAATATTTGGTCTTTCCTGAAAATGCTTGATACAGATAGTATAGGTACCTTTTTCCTGCGGGTGTATTTTATGAGGTTATACCAGTATTCATATTTAATGATAAAAGCCACCTTAGGATTAGTGATCTCTATAAATTTTTTAGCTCTGGAAGGCCTGTCTATGGGTAAGTAGAACACCCAGTCAGCAAGGGGATAATCATTACGGATCTCATAGCCGGAAGGGGAGAAGAAAGTTAAAAGGATCTTGTAATCAGGATAAGTTTTATTAAAGGCTTCCATTAATGGCCTTGCCTGCTCAAATTCCCCTAAAGATGCACAATGAAACCAGGCAACAGGGCATGTATTGTTGCTGAAGGCAATCTTTATTTTTTTTAACAGATCTTTTCGTCCCTTTACAAATAATTTAGCCTTTGGGTTAAATATTGCAGTGAGGCGAACCAGGAATGAGTAGAGAAGAATACCTATATTGTATAGTAGTACCATATGAGAACCGCAAAAATAAAAAAACCCTCCGCATGGGGAAGGTTTATAATGATTATTTAATATTTATTTAATACCGCAGGCATTATTCTGGTTTCAGTTTTTCTATCATTCTGGCTTCAGTTTTCAACTGAAGCCGAAGAATAGAATGAAAGTTTGCAACTTTCGAAAATGCAAGTTGCAAACTTGCATCTATCAGAGAATTGAAGTTACGCTGCGCTAAACTTAAATTAGATATTTAGAGACATAAAAAAAACCTCCGCATGCGGAGGTTTTTTTTATTAAGGGATATTTAATGATTACTTAGAAGCTAAATATGAAGCGACACCATCTCTGGTTGCTTTCATAGCTTCTTTACCTTCTTCCCAGTTTGCAGGGCAAACTTCACCATGCTTTTCAACATGATGCCATGCATCTACGATACGGATCATTTCATCAATATTTCTGCCTAAGGGAAGGTCATTTATTGTAGCATGGCGAACAATACCTTCTTTGTCAATAAAGAAAGTGCCTCTGAATGCTACAGGAGCTCCTTCAAAAGTAAGTTCTCCTTCTTCAGTATAATTCCAGTCGCCGGCAAGTACACCAAAATTGTTAGAGATAGTTTTTGCAGTATCAGCAACTAAAGGATAAGTAACACCCTCGATCCCACCGTTATCTCTTGGAGTCATCAACCATGCAAGGTGAGTTTCTTCAGTGTCAGTAGAGCAACCAACAACCTGAACACCTCTCTTCTCGAATTCAGCTAATTTTTCCTGAAATGCATGGATCTCAGTCGGGCAAACGAAAGTAAAATCTTTCGGATAAAAGAAGAAAATAACTTCTTTCTCACCAATGTATTGGTCCAAAGAGAAATTCTCAACAATTTCTTCTCCGTTTAATACTGCTGGTGCATTAAAAATAGGGGCTTTTTTACCTACTAATGACATATTTTTTAGAATTTTTAAAATTTATAAATTATTTAATTTGTACATTTTTTTCAGGATCGATCTTCTCACCGGTTATGTGCAAAGAGATGTTCCTGATCTTAAGATTACTAACCTTCTTTTTCCTGAAATAGCTGATGATCATCTCATTTAGCTCATTGTCATGATAATCAATTATCTCTTTTGTATTGGTGCAATGGATATGTGCATGCTCATTATGCCTTGTATCAAACCGCTTCTGGCCATCCTCTGAGAATACACGATTGATAAGGTTGACACTTACCAGGGATTCCAGATTTTTATAAACTGTTGCCAGTGTAATAGAAGGGCTTTTTTGTTTCACCACCCCATAAACCTGCTCTGCAGTTGGATGATGAAGACCTGAATCCACTATCGCCTGAAATACCAGTAAACGGGGACCTGTGGCTTTTAAACCGGCCTTTGCCAACTGTTCCCTCAGTATATCCAGCGATTGCTCCAATTAATAATGATTATTAGTTAGTAATTATTATTGCAAATTTAGGACAAAGTGAGATAACAAAAAAAGATTTGGAGAAAGATTTGAAAATTTTAACACTCTTTTACCGTCATTGCTAAGGAATTGAATAACAGATATCAATTTAAAAACGAATTCAATTTAAGTGAAGTAATCTGTTGGTTTAAAAGAGGAGATTGCTTCGTCGGCACGATACTTCTGCTAAATAAAGCAACTTTGTTCGCCTTCTCGCAATGACGTGCTACCGTCATTGCGAACGAATTAAATAACAGATATCAATTTGAAAACAAATTCAGTTTGAGTGAAGCAATCTGTTGGAATAAAGACGAGATTGCTTCGTCGGCACGATACTTCTGCTAAATAAAGCAACTTTGTTCGCCTTCTCGCAATGACGTGCTACTGGAGCTGCTATATTTGACTGGACTTGGAGTTAATTATAAATACCATAACTTTATAAAAGCATTAATCCTTTACAGAATATGGAAAAGAAACTACTGATCTTATTTTGTGGGCTTTTATTTATATCCCCCCTAAAAGCTCAGACGGATATAGAAAACCTTTTTCGAGCAAAAGGTGAAATAGCAGCACGGGATGCTAAAAAGCTACTCAAAGGTTATTTTAACCCTTTGGTTAAAGGGTTCGGGTATGGAATGGCGAATGGCTGGTACAATACAGCTAAAACTCATGAGCCATTAGGATTTGATGTCACAGTTACTATAAATGCCGCTATGATCCCTGATGAGGATCTATTTTATGATATTGCTGCTTTAGAATTAGAGCGAATAGAGTTAGTTTCAGTAAATGGAAATGTATCAGGCCAAGCCCCAACACTTTTTGGTCCTGATGTTCCCGTTCAATATAGATTTACGGATCCTGATCTTGGATCCCAAACTTTTCAGGGTCCTCCCGGTGTAGGACTGAAAGAGGAGATAGGCAGCAATTTTGCTCCGGTACCAATGGCACAAATAGGAATCGGAACAATAAAGAATACGGATGTTAAAATTCGTTTTGTACCTGAAGTAGGAGGTAAGGATTACAGCTTTCAAATGTGGGGTATAGGGATTATGCATGATATCACCCAATACATAGGCTTGGAATCTGCTCCCATTGATATTTCAGCATTTGTTGGATATACCGACCTTCATTTTGAACTTGATCTTTCTGATCCTAATAATGCTGTTACCGCCGGACAAAGGGGTACTTTTGACAGCAATACGCTCACTTTTCAGGCGCTGGTATCTAAAAAACTTTCGTTACTCACTATCTATGGCGGGATAGGGTACAACAGAATAAGTTCTAAGTTCAACATGCTGGGAATTTTTAATATTGATACAGATGGAAACGGAGATGCCGATTTCACTTTAACAGATCCTGTTAAGAACATGGATTTCCCTTCGGGCGGGGCACGGGCAACAGCAGGTGCTCAGCTTAAATTAGCCGCTATAACACTACATGCTGATTATACATTACAGGAATATAATACCCTGACAGTAGGATTAGGAGTAAGTCTACGGTAGTGGATCGGATCCCTATCGGACCTTCTTCTCATTTAATTCAATTCCCAGTGTCTTTAGCTCATTTAGTATTGGGGTGTAGATATCTTTTTTAATAGGTATCACCACACCGCGCTCATTGATTTTATTCTGAAGGATCAATTTCGCAGCAATACCAACGGGTAACCCTACTGTCTTTGCCATTGCTGTATCTTTCATATCATCTCCTATGGCTATCATAGATGAATGGATCTCATGCTCCTGATTATTGGCGATATATTCAAACTTATGCCACATCACAATCATATCCCTGTCCTCAGGTTTTAAGCTCCATTTCTTTTTTAGGATATGTTCTAAAACCTGCGCCGGAGTTCCTTTCTTTATTCCAACCGGCTCATTTTCAAATAAACCGAGCCATTTTAAGCGGTGCATTTCGGGACCTTCCAGGTCTACATTCATATAATGTGCAAGCTTAAGTTCAACCGTATCATGAGGATTGTAAAACAAGAAAGAGTTAATGAAATCCCTGTGCGACATATTTTCTACTCCTTCCATTTCAAAGGAATCATCTGTAGCACCCAGCTGTACGAAAATATCCCAGGTCCTGCAGAATCCCGGCCTTCGGAAGGTTCCGCGATAGATGGTGGAAAGCTCCCTCAGATTATAGATATCGAGATATTTCAATGAGTCGCGGTTAGCATATCCTTCAAAGTAACCATACCCCGGAATATGTACCTGCTCTGTCCTTCTAAATACTTTGTGATAAGGAATGTATTTGTACTTATTTTCCTGGATAAATTTAACAAAACCCTGGCCGGCGAGTACAACGTTCCTGGGGTTCCAGGTAAATTTATATTCCCACGGATTACTGTCATCCGTACCTGGTGCAAGCAATCCTCCTGTAAAGGACTCAAACGTTTTTAGGTGATAACCTTTATCCCTGATCTCGTCAATAACTTTCATTGCCGACATATGGTCAATGCCGGGATCAAGGCCACATTCATTTAAAAAAATAAGGTTTTTGCCGGCTACCTCACCATTCAGCTTTTGCATATCATCTGAGACATACGATGCTGTAACCAGGTTTTTATTTTCTTCAAGACAAGTAAGGGCTACCAGGTGGTGTAATTTAACGGGAAGCATTGAGATCACAATATCAACCTCTTTTATAAAACGTGTTCTCTCCTCCTTATCAAGGACATCAAAAGAAAATGCTTTTGCTCTGTTGTGCCCGCTGATTTTTTCCTGTGCCATCTGCTCGTCCTGATCGGCTACTGTTATTTGCCAGTCTTCCTTCTGACTGTTATCCAATAGATAATTAATTAATGTAGAGGCTGATCTGCCGGCTCCTAAAACAAGAATTTTTTTCATATATACCAGAGAGTTTAATAAATGAAGGCCCAAATTAAAGGAATATTTCCCTTTACAGATGGGTGAGCATGCATAAATTTCCAAATCACCGATTAAATAAGTAAATTGCCAGGCTAAATAAAGTTTGATATGCCTGAAGATATAGAGTTCTCACAACAATATACGGTGTATTCCTCTTTGGCTGAATTTTCTTCCGAGGATCAGGATCTTATAAAAGAAGCATTTGAAGCGACAAAAAGGTCTTATGCTCCATATTCTAAATTTAATGTCGGGGCAGCATTACTTATGGAGGATAACAGCATTGTCCATGGAGCAAATCAGGAGAATGCAGCTTATCCGGAATGTACTTGTGCTGAACGCGTGGCTTTTGTAAAGGCAGCCACACAGAAAGAGCCTCAGAAAATAAAGAAAATAGCAGTGGTAGCTGTAACTAATAATGATCATTTACCTGCCACGCCATGTGGGTCCTGCAGGCAGATAATGCTGGAAAATGAGCTTAAGCAGCATGATGATATAGAAATTATTATGTTATACGCTCCGGGGAAATGGATAAAGGCAAAAAATATTAAATCATTATTACCTTTTTCTTTCAAACTTTAAAATTATTGTATATTAGATTTAATTTTCAAATTTTTTAGCTGTGCAATTTTGGCATAGATTATCACTGGAACGGAAAGTTTATTTTATAATAGGCGGCTTTTTTATTTTAGCCACCCTAAATGCTACTGCTATTTATTTATTTCAGGACAGGGAGGCTTCTTTGGTAAAGGAGATATCCACTTTTCAGGATAAAGCGGGTAAGGTAAAGGCAGAAGCTTATAATTTACTTCAGCAGGGGGAGCTAACAGCAGCACAGAGATCATTGGCTGAACGAGCTTTTAATGAATATGATCAGCTCCTGCAGACATTCGTTTCCGGAGGAAGGATATCCGGTTATGATCTGGCAGTAAATCCTGCTAAAGGCACTGAAATGAACATCCTTTCGGATCTTGAGCAGGTATGGATTGATCTGCACCAGGACCTGACGACGGCACTTAATGCACCTGCACGAATAGATACAGTAGTGCAGCGTGTTGAGCAGGTAAGGATCAGCGATACACTGGATATTTACACCTCTCGGGTGGTAAGTGATATACAGTCTATTCCCAATCCGGCTGTTGAGAGATCTTTCAATAATATTTCCAGCATATATTTACCTGAATGGCTTCAATTAAATGATCGGTATAGCAATTATCTGATCCAGGAAAGTAAAAGCGATCAGGAGCTGGTGTTTTATATAATCCTTATTTTCTGGGTCCTGATTATCATTGGCCTTGTGATTATTCTGGCAGGTATAAAAAATAAGGTTTTTAACCCTCTTAATGAAATTATTCACTCTGGGAATAAAATAAGCCAGGGCACATATAATGTTCAGGTTAAGAACTATGATGAGAAGGAAATAAATGACTTAAGCAAAATCCTCAATCATACTGCTGCTACTTTTCAGGCTACAGCTTCTTATATTAAGGCACTTGGAGAAGGTAAGCTTGATGGGGAATTAAAACTTGCCGGCGATGAAGAAAGGGATACCATTAAGGAAGCTCTAAAAGGGATGCAGGCTCAAATGAAGAAGGTTGAGGGGGAGGATAGTGAGAGAAAATGGATTTCGGAAGGATTGGCAAATTTTGGAGACCTCTTACGCAGAAATAATGATACCCTGGAGAAGCTTACGGATAAAGTGACTGCTGCTTTAGTGAAATATACTAATTCTATGGTGGGAGGTATTTACCTTCTCAACGAAGAAGAGGAGCAGCCCTTACTTGAATTGATGGCTTTTTATGCCATGGATATAAAAAAGTATAATAAAAAAAATTATCGCCCGGGTGAAGGATTAGTAGGGCAGACTTTCCTTGAAGAGGATTATATCTACCTTTTAGAAGTACCGGAAGATTACATCAGTATTACATCCGGTATTGGTGAGACATCCCCCAAAGCAATATTACTTGTGCCGTTGAAAGTTGAGGAGGAGGTTTTTGGTGTCATTGAACTAGCTTCATTAAAAGAATACAAAGCCTATGAAGTTTCTTTTGTAAGAAAATTGAGTGAGATCATTTCCTCTACCATACAAAATGTTAAGATCAACCAGCGTACGAAAAAACTTTTGGAAGAATCTCAGGAGATGACTGAGCAGATGCGATCACAAGAGGAGGAGATGAGGCAGAATATGGAGGAATTATCAGCTACTCAGGAGGAGATGGGAAGAAAGGAGCAGGAGATCACCAGCCGCCTGGAGGCTATTAATAATACATTGGCTCTTGCAGAATATAATGCTGATAAACGTATTACACATGTAAATAAAAATTTCGCCACCCTGTTTCAATTATCGGTAGAAGATCTGATGGGTAAATCACAACAAACTCTTCTCCCGGAATCAGAAGCAGATTATAACGGATTTCTTGATCTGTGGAGCGCGCTGAAGAAAGGAGAAGTAAAATCCGGGGTATTTAAAAGAAGAATATCAGATGACCAGATCATTGATATTGAAGCCACCTACACACCGGTAAAAAACAGTAAGGGTGAAATTATTAAGGTTATTGAATTTGCTGAAGAGGTAAGGCAGCAGGAAATGGTTGTGGCTGGTGAATCAAAATACGCTGTAGAGGTAGAGCAGCAACTTAGGGATAATCTTGAAGCTCTGGAAATTACAAACCGCACACTTTCAGCTAAAGCACAAAATATTGCGGGTGCCCAGGTTAATATTATTGCTGTGGCAGAGGTTGATCGCCAGGGTGTTGTGAAGAATGGAGGGGAAGAGCTGGAAAAAATATTTGACAGGCAGATTTTCTCAGTTCTTGAGCTGGAAAGTTTAAACACCGATATTTTCTTACATGAGCAGACTTCAGGTGAATTAACAGGTGCAAGTTACCAATTAAAATATTTTATTCGCAGGTTAGGAAATGATCGATTTTTATTCCTGCTAATGAAGAATTAGTATTTTTTTAATTAGTAAAACGAAATATATCGTTATTTTCGATTTTTTGATACTATAGGAGGCTTAACAACATATTTTGATGACAAGTGAACTGGATATAGCTGACCTTAAGAGAATATCTGAGGTGGTAAAGCAACGTTATGGGTATGATTTTACTAATTATGCCATGTCATCCTTTAAAAGGAGAATCAACAGGATCCTTGAGATGCAAAATTTAACGGTAGATGCCTTAGTAAAAAAGCTCAGTGATTCACCTGATTTTCTTGAAAATTTCCTGAATGAAATTACAGTAAATGTTACAGAAATGTTTCGTGATCCGTCCTTTTGGAGGGTTATGCGCGATGATATCATACCGGCTATTTTATTAAACCATAAATCTTTTAAGATATGGCATGCCGGGTGCTCTTCCGGCGAAGAGGTATTTTCCATGTGTATCCTATTGCATGAAATGGGCATACTTGATAATGTACAGATCATTGCTACAGATCTTGATTCCAGTATTCTCACACGTGCCAAATCCGGGGTCTATAGTGTAAAGAATATGGATCTTAATGAAAAGAACTATATCAGGTTTCAGGGAACGGGAGAGCTAAAAGATTATTATAAAGTTTCTGACGGACAGGCAGTATTTGACAGCAAACTGATGCGAAACGTATCCTTCCGTAAGCATGATCTGGTGATGGGGGATGTATTTAATAAGTTCGATCTTATACTATGCCGTAACGTAATGATTTATTTTAATCAGAAGTTACAGAATGAGGTCCTTATAAAATTCCATGAAAGTTTATTTAAATATGGCTATCTGGCAATTGGTTCCAAAGAATCACTGATATGGTGTGATATTGTAAACAAATTCCTGGTGGCAAATAACGAGGAAAAGATCTATAAAAAGATTAAGGATTAGGTCTGGCAGAGATGATAAATCGCTTTAGGTTACATAACAGATATAAAGCCGTGGTTATCGGAGGCTCTGCCGGAAGTTTTCAGGGAATTGTTAAAATTTTATCTGAGCTTCCTAAAGATTTTCCGTTGCCAATAATTATGTGCCTTCACCGGCTGAAGCATGTGAGAAATGGATTTACGGAAGCTCTTTCTTTAAAAAGTATAAAAGCTGTTGTCGAACCTTATGATAAGGAATCAATAAAAAAAGGAAATGTTTATCTGGCTCCGGCCAATTATCATATGAGCATTGAACTGGGAAATTACTTTTCCCTAAGCACGGAGGAAATGTATAATAATTCACGTCCTTCAATAGATGTCACATTGGCGTCTGCTTCATATGTTTTTAGAGATAAACTTATTGGAATACTTTTATCAGGTGCTAATCGCGATGGTGCGATGGGTATGAAGGCAATAAAGGATCGTGGCGGATTGACAGTAATTCAGGATCCGGCAGATTGCATGATTGATACAATGCCAAATGCTGCATTAAAAGCGACAACTATTGATCATGTGCTAAAAGTTGATGAACTTGTAAAGTTTTTAGATGAACTGAACAAACAATATAAATAATTTGGATTACCAAAGCTGAAATATTGAAGCCAATGAAACTTAACAGAAAGAAAATAATTTTCCCTCTCATTGCCTTATACCTCATTGGTATGTTGGTATCAGCTTATATCTTATTTAATATTGAAGATAAGCTCATATATGATCTTAATATTCTTGATCTTTCCGATGCGGGACGCGCAGATGCTGTATTTTATTCTGCCTATGCCGTAATAGGAATAACAATGATAGTTGGGCTATTGGCAATTTATTATAGCTTCAAAAATGAAGATGCTAATATTGTATATGTAGAAAAAACCAGGAAAGAGCAGAAAGAGGAGGAGGAAAGAAATGAACAGGCTGAAGGTAAAAAAGCTAAACTGGAGAGAAAAGCTCTTGATAAGTACCTTTCATCGAATAAGCCGGATAATCAGAAAAATCTGAATGAGCTGTTAAATCATATTTGCAAAAATCTTGAAGCCAGTCAGGGAGCGTTTTATATAAAGGAACATCAGGGTGATGTTCGCACGGTAGTATTAAAGGCTTCTTATGCCATGGCAATAGCTGAAAGTGAGGTTATATCTTTCGAATTTGGGGAAGGCCTTGTCGGGCAGGTGGCTAAAGAGCAAAAATTGATTTATCTGGATGAGGTGCCTGAGGGATACCTAAAGGTAATAAGTGGCCTTGGAAAATCATCGCCTTCCTATATTCTAATACTTCCTGTTGCTTCGGAGGATGAGCTTTTAGGAGTGGTTGAAATTGCTTCCTTTGTGCCTGTAAAAAAAGAAGATATCACTTTGTTGGAGAAATATTTTCAGGATCTCGGAGCAGCAATAAGCGGTACCGGATCAAAGAAGAAGGCTGAAAAAGAGCCTGAATTAGTAGCTGCTGATGTAGAAGTAGCTGATGAAAAGACAAAAAAGAATAAAAAGAAAACTGGGGATAAATAATGTTCAGGAACCTTTCAATTAGTTCAAAAATAACTGCCTTAGTGGTAATTGTGGTGTTGGTCACAGTTGCTGTCATAAGCCTGCTTTCTTATAATTATAGCCGTGATGCAGTAGAAAACCGTTATGGAAATGCTTTGCATGCTATTGCAAAAAGCAAAGGTGAGAAGGTTGAGACGTATTTCGACAAAGTCATCCAAACGTTAAACCTTCTGCAAAGCTCACCTGAATTGGTAAAAGGGGCAACTGCTAAAACAGAAGAAGCTTCCTCAGGAGGCGGAGGGATGTTTGATTTCTTTGGAGGTGGCGGTGCAGAAGAAGAATCTGATGATCCCTTTGCAGCAATGGATGAAGAGCCAGATACTGATGATCCTTTTGCAATGATGGAAATGGAAGAGGAGGAGCCAGTAGCACCTGTTCAGACATATAATGTTGAAGAATATCTTCAGCGCATAAAAGAAAATTTTAGTTATAGCAATGTTTATATTACTAATCCTTCCGGGAGGATAACTTTCTCTACAGATCCCGCTAAATCTGCCGGCAGTAATTTCATTGATACTGATGGTGTCACTTTAAAGAATTCACTTACAGGCACATATATAAGCAATCTCGAGTTTAAGGATGATAAATATTATATCTATGCAGGAGCTCCTGTGAATCATGAAACCGGTGAAACTTCAATTGTGCTGGTGCAGCTGGAACTTTCCAGGATATACAATATGCTGGGAGATACTACAGGTTTGGGGCAAACAGGTGAAATTATTTTAGTAAGAATGGATCCTGATAAAGACCGGGTAAATTATCTCAATAGGCCGCGGAATAAACCTGAAGGTGCCTTGGTTGTCCTTGAAAAGGTTGAAACGCTGCCACATTATATTAAAAAGTCATTTACTGAGGAATCAGGTGTTGGATCTGGAACAGATTACAGAGGAGAGGAGGTACTTGCCTCATGGCAGAATGTACCAAATACCGGCTGGGGGCTTATAGCCAAAATGGATACCGATGAGATATTTGAAAACAGCAATCAGCTACTGTGGAGGTTTATTTTTTCCGGATTGATAATTATTGCCCTCTCAGTCCTGTTATCATTGATCTATAGCCAGCAGCTGGTTAAGCCAATAGAATCCTTAAAAACATCGCTTCACCTGCTAAGCCAGGGTATCCTGCCAAGCCGCATAGAAAGACAATCTTCTGATGAATTCGGTGAGATGGCAGAAACAACCAATAACCTCGTAAGGACATTAAAAGGAAACGCTCAATTTGCCCAAAGAATAGGTGAAGGTGATTTCGATGCAGAGTATAAGCCGGTAAGCAATGAAGACCTTTTAGGAAACTCGCTGGTTAATATGCGGAATAATCTTGTGGCGGCCGATAAAGCTGAGAAGCAAAGAAACTGGATTGTAACCGGTGTGGCTGAGGTAAGTGAGATATTGCGTAGCTACAATGACCTGGAGCTTTTGGGAGATGAGATAATAAAATATATTGTCCATAAAATTGGTGCCGTGCAGGGAGCCTTTTATGTGGTAAACGATGATGATCCTGATAATCCTTTCCTGGAAATGAATGCCAGCTATGCATATAACAGGAAGAAACACCTGTTTGCGAAATTTAAGTTTGCCGAAGGGCTTGTAGGACAGGCTGCTGCTGAAAAAGACACTATCCTGAGGATAGAGATACCAGAGGATTATGTCACGGTAACTTCAGGTATTCTTGGTGATCAAAAGCCAAATTGTATTATGATCGTCCCTCTCATCACTGAGGAAAAAGTTTATGGTGCACTGGAATTTGCAGGTTTCAACCGATTTGATGAAGGTAAGGTAAAATTTGTTGAAGAGCTGAGTTTAAGCCTTGCCCGTACGATCTTTAACATAAAAGTAAATGCACGTACCCGACGTCTGCTTGAAGAATCGCAAACAATGAGTGCTGAGCTGCAGGAAAAGCAGGAAGTGCTTAGGCAGAATGCCGAAGAGATGCAGGCAACACAGGAGGAGCTAACTCGCTCGAATCAGGCACTGGAAGAGCAGATTGAGGAGGTAAACCGTACGCAAAAACGTATGCAGCTTCTGCTTGAAAATGCTTCAGAGGTGATCACTATTTATGAGGAGGATGAAACAATTCGCTATATCAGCCCTTCGGTAGAACCTATTTTAGGGTACTCACAAAAGGAAATGATCGATTCCAGCGATATAGTTAATGTTCATGAGGATTATACTGATCTGTTCCACCAGATGTTCCAGGACCTGAAAAATAATCCGCTGGAGCAGGTAACGATCCAGTACGAGTATAAAACCAAAGAAGGGAATTATATCTGGATTGAAAGCACGGGAACAAACTTCTTATCTAATCCTGCCATACAGGGATTCATTGTTAATTCGCGAGATATTACAGAAAGAAGAAGGGCTGAGCTTGAGCAACGTATGCGCAGTAAGATGCAGGCATTATCTGAAAATTCTCCTGATCTTATTACCCGTATTGAAAACGAGATGGTTAGCTATATAAACCCTGTTATTGAAGAATATACAGGTAAAAAACCGGATAAGTACCTGAACCAGCCGGTAAGTGATGTAGAGCTGAATGAGCAGGTCCTGAATAAATGGCTGGAAATTGTCAATACTGTAAGACAGAATGATAATAAGGTACGGACCGAAATGGATTTTCCAAGTGCTCTTGGTGACAGGGTAATGCAGGTGAACGCTATCCCGGAATACGATGAGCATGAAAATATAGAATCTGTACTTGTTGTATCGCATGATATTACGGAGAGAAAGCTGATTGAGCTGGAGATCCAGAATAAGAACAAGAAGATTGCTGACAGTATTAATTATTCCAAGCGACTTCAGAATGCAATCCTGCCAAATACTGCAGTGATAAATAAAGCCCTCCCTGATTCCTTTATACTTTATAAACCGAAAGATGTGGTAAGTGGTGACTTCCCATGGTATCTGAGAATGGGTGATATCATTTATATTGCTGCAGTTGATTGTACAGGACATGGTGTTCCCGGAGCTCTTCTTTCACTCATCGGATACTTCCTGCTGAACGATATAGTAAAAAGCCGGAAAGTAGAGGATCCTGGTATTATCCTGGATCAGCTTGATGAAGGGGTAACCCAGACATTACGACAGGATCAGGATGATTCCAAAACCAAAGATGGGATGGACATCGCATTGTGTCGTATTGATGTTGCTAAAAAAGAAGTACAGTACGCCGGAGCACACCGTCCACTTTATGCTATGATTAATGGCGAGATGGAAGAAATAAAGGGAAATAAATTCCCTATAGGTGGTGGTATTTATAAAAACCAGACCAACTTTACCAATCACACGATAAAACTAAATTCTGAGGATTCAATCTATTTCTGTTCAGATGGATTCCCTGATCAATTTGGTGGGCCTCAAAACCGTAAATTCGGACCAAAACGCCTGAGATCGCTAATTACGGATATCCATAAAAAGGATATGAAAGAAGCTTATAAGATATTTGATAAAGAGTGGGAAGGATGGAAATCCGATGAGAAACAAACAGATGATGTTCTACTTATTGGGATTAAATTTTAATTGATATATTAGTAAAATAAAATTATAAATTCAGCCAGAACATGAAATATATTTATGATCTACACCAGACGATGTTGTCACAAAACCTGATACTGGTTTATGAAGGTGAGTTTACACAGGAAATCACCAAATCGGTACTTGCAATGGCAGAGCGCAACATGGATTCTACGGGTGAAGAGTCAAGTATTAAGCGCAAGGTATTCAACGTAATGGTAGAGTGCCTTCAAAATATTGTTAAACATTCGGATGAAATGGAAACCAACCAATCTGCTATTTTTATGATTGGCCGCCATGAAGGAGAATACCTGATAATGTCCGGTAATCCCATAAAAAAGGCAAATATTGATGGTTTAAAGGCAAGGATCGATAAGATCAATTCATTGGATAAAGATGGTCTTAAAAGTATGTATAAGGATATTATTAAGAATACCGAAATATCCGATAAGGGTGGTGCCGGTCTTGGATTTGTAGACATGGCACGCAAGTCAGGAAAACCACTTGAATATGAGTTCCAGGATATGGATGATAAATATTCATTCTTTTGTCTAAAGACAACTATCGGAAGATCATAATAACATTAAACCCACAAAACAGATAAACCAATGGAAGTTTTATTACTTGAAGGAACTGAAGATACACCAAAGATAATTTTAGATAAAGGTAATGGCATTTTTGAGATCTCAGGTCGCTCACTACCCGAGGATTCTGCTGAATTTTATCAACCGGTATTAGACTGGATAGATGAATATAGCAAAGACCCAAATCCTGAGACAGAATTTGTCCTGAAATTAGAATATTTTAATACAGCTTCATCAAAGCTAATCCTGGATATCCTTTCTTCACTTGAAGATATTGAAGGAACAAAAATTATCTGGTATTTTCATGAAGATGATGAAGATATGGAAGAAGCCGGCGAGGAATTTAGTGAGCTGGTAGAAGTACCATTTGAATTTAAAACATATTAAACATCAATCCTGAGGGGATTGAACTGGTAGGAGAGTAAGTTATGAGTGAAGAAATTCTGAAAGCTCTTACTCAGCTGTTCGCTATCATCACGAAGCAGGATGGTGGGGTAACAGAGAAAGAGCGTCAGTTTGTGATCAGCTTTTTTCAGCAGGAGCTGGACCAGGATACTATCAATGAATATCTGGAGCTGTATGATCAGCAATCCGGGTACAATGATCAATCTGACGAAGTTACGGCAGAGGATGAGGAGAAGAAAAAGAAAAAGCTAACCTCCGTCCGCGATAGTGTAAAGACCCTTGGATTATGTAAAAAAATAAACAAAACCCTTACCCAAAAGCAGAAGGTCGTAGTTCTGATAAAGATCCTTGAGCTGGTAGGTAGTGATGAGAAGTTCACACCACAGCGTATGGAGATCATCGATACCATATCCACTGTTTTTAATATTGTAAAAGATGAGTATAAGCTCATTGAAGGTTTTGTACTACACGATAACCCTGAAGACCTGCATTACGAGGATGTAATGCTTGTGAATAATAAATCTGAGGCACCGCAATACCAGGCTTCAGAAGATGAGCCTTATAAAGGGCAACCAAAACATTTTCAGACGGATATAAAGGGTAGCCTGGTTTTTATCCGGGTAAAAAGCGTGGACATGTATTTCATTAAGTATATCGGAAAGGAAGAGATATTACTTAATGGATTTATCATGAAGAGAAAGCGTGTATACCTGTTTAGTCACGGTAGCACCGTAAAAACCCCTACAGGGGCAGCACTTTATTACAGTGACCTTATTTCTATTTTTAATGAGGACCTGCAGTCGGCGAAGATCAGTTTTAATGCCACTATCAATGAGTTTAAATTTCCGAACGGCGCCGTAGGTCTCAGAGATATAAAAATCTCGGAAGGCCCGGGAAGGCTTATTGGAATAATGGGAGCCAGCGGAGCAGGTAAAACTACGCTTCTAAATTCATTAGCCGGTATTGAGCGGCCGTCAAATGGCACTATCCTGATTAACGGGTTTGATATATTTGAAGAAAAGGACCGTATTCATGGGGTTATCGGATATGTCTCACAGGACGACCTCCTTATTGAAGAACTTACGGTTTACGAAAACCTGTATTACAATGCCAAACTTTGCTTTGCCGATTATACGGAAGAGCAACTTCAAAAGCGTGTTTTAGAAGTACTGGAAAGCCTGGGCCTTGATCATCGCAAAGACCTGAAGGTGGGAAGTGTGCTGGATAAAACGATCAGCGGTGGCCAAAGAAAGCGGCTTAATATCGCCCTCGAATTAATACGTGAGCCGGCAGTGCTTTTTGTCGATGAACCTACATCAGGGTTATCATCACGTGATTCGGAAAATGTTATAGACCTTTTAAAAGAATTATCTCTAAAAGGAAAACTTATATTCGTTGTTATTCACCAGCCATCTTCAGATATCTACAAGATGTTTGATAAGATGTACATTCTGGATACCGGCGGATATCCTATTTTTTATGGCAATCCTGTTGAGGCGGTAACCTATTTTAAAACTATCACCAATCAGGTAGACCGTGAGCGGGGGCAATGTGAGACATGTGGTAATGTAAACCCGGAGCAGATCTTTAATATTATTGAGGCTCGTGTAGTCGATGAATACGGGCAGTTAACTAATAAAAGAAAGATAAATCCTCAGCAGTGGCATGACCATTATAAATCCAGCTTTCAGCAGGAAAAAATCGAGGATATTAAGGAAGAGCCACCACATTCATTAAACATCCCAAACAAGGTCCGGCAAATGTTCATCTTTGTAAAAAGGGATATGCTGAGCAAATTGAGTAATAAACAATATTTGCTGATCAACCTTCTTGAGGCGCCATTGCTGGCAATTATTTTAGCTTTTATTATTAGATACAAGAGCTCTCCTCAGGGCGATGAATATATCTTCAGGTTCAATGAAAATATTCCGGCTTTTCTTTTAATGAGCATTATTGTTGCCCTTTTTATGGGGCTTACAGTGAGTGCTGAAGAGATAATCAGGGACAGAAAAATACTGAAGAGGGAATCTTTCCTAAACCTGAGCTGGAATAGCTATTTATCTAGTAAAGTAGGTATTTTATTTCTGCTTTCAGCCGTACAGACACTTCTATTTGTGTTAATTGGGAACCTGATACTTGAGATCAGGGATATGACATTTGCCTTTTGGTTTGTCCTTTTTACCTGTAGCTGTTTTGCAAATGTACTTGGGTTAAATATTTCCTCAGCCTTTAATTCGGCGGTGACGGTATACGTGATGATCCCATTGTTACTCATCCCACAGATGATCCTGAGTGGCCTTTTATTCAGTTTTGATAAATTGAATAATGTCATTAGTACAAAAGGGAAAGTTCCTGTTGTTGCAGATATGATGGCATCCCGGTGGGCTTATGAAGCCATGACAGTGCACCAGTTTAAAAACAACACCTATCAGGAGCCATACTTTAATTTTGAAAAATTAGAAGCTCAGGCGGATTTTAAAGCTGCCTATCTGGTGGATGAGCTAAACAGAAGAAGGGAATATGTTAATGATAATATAAATAATGCTGAGGATCCCGAAAAACGTCAGAAGGTAGTAGTTGCACTTGCAATTCTGAGAGATGAACTGAATAAGGAAGAATATAAAGAAGGGTTGGAGAAAATAAATATAAATGAAGACCTGACACTTTCCGGCTTTAATGAGGAGGTAAATCAGAATTTGCAACAATATCTGGAAGGCATGAAAAAATATTACCAGGCTCTTTACAATGATGCTGTAAGAAAAAAGGAGAAAATGGTCTATTTTTTCGAGAACAATGAAGAATATAACTATAATTTAAATGAATATAAAAACAGGTATTATAATGAAAGCCTTGCGGATCTTGTAAAAAATGTAAATACAAGTGATCGGATACTGGAATATGAGGGTAAGCTGATACAACAGATAAATCCCGTATTTAATGAACCTGTAGAAACAGGAATTTTAAGCTATAGAACACACTTTTTTGCTCCTGAAAAGAATTTTTTAGGTGCTACATTTAGTACGTTTTGGTTCAACATGCTGGTTATCTGGTTTATGTCAGCTATTTTTTATATAACTTTATATTTTGAATGGTTAAAAAAACTGGTAGATTGGTTTGGGAATTTAAATTTTACCAGAGGCGCTAAATAATTTTTACACTCATGTAATTTTTACGCCAAATTAATATTTGCTTCTGTTATATGAATTTTTAATTTTGTTTGCTCAATATTATTAGATTATGCGAATACTGTGCATTATAATTATCGGCGCCACACTGTGGTCTTGCAATACTGGAAAGCAACCCAATGAAGAGGCTTTCCTGGCAAGTCTGGATACGGTAGACGTGGAAGGGCCGGCTATTTCTGAAGAGGTGATCAGCAGCATTCTCCAGCAGATCCCTTCTCCACTTGAAATATCCGTGTTGCTTAAAGAATCCGGAAAAAAGTATGAATCGGAGCTGCTAAATGAGCCTGAGAACATTTCAAGGTATAACAGTAACTATAGGAAAGCTCTAAATCTTGGTATTTATGGCACAGATCTTGGTTACACCAATATCTACGAACAAAACCAGGATGGATTGGCCTATATGTCATCTATAAAAGATCTAGCTAACGGACTTAATATAGGCCAGTTCTTTGAATTGGAAACTATAAAAAGATTGGCAACTAACAGCTCGAATTTAGATTCTTTGCTTCTTATTACAACTCAGAATTTTAATGAGATCAATAGCTACCTTCAGGAGCAAAACCGTGCTAACCTGAGTGTTTTATTATTGACAGGTGGCTGGATTGAGGCAATGCATATTGTTTCTCATGTTGCTAATTCTAATCCCGGAAATGCTGAACTACGTGAAAAAGTAGGGGAGCAGAAAATAATCCTGGAAAATATTATGCTTCTATTGTCATTCTATAGTGAGGTAGACCCTAATATAAATGAGCTTTATGAATCTTTAAAGCCTCTGCAGCAGGAATATAATGAAATAGAAATTGTAAAAACTTATAAGGAATCTACATTTGAAGTGGTTGACGGAGTGATGGTTATTAAAGATAACAGCTCCAGTGAAATAAAAATCACTGATCAAAATGTAGAGAATATTAAGAATCATATTCAGTCAGTAAGAAAAAATATAATTAGCTAATAAACTTTTACACCAATGAAGAAAGTTACCTTATTTTTTATAATAATTGTTGGCCTGCTTGGATTTACCAATACAAATGCAGCTGCTCAATGTGATCCTGAGCAGTATACAAGTGCATGTATACCAAAGCTCGCTAATGGCTTTAACTTCCTGAAAAGCTATAAGATAAATGGAGAAGGCGGAGCAAAAGATAAAGTTGAGTATTCTTATGTTTTCACAAAAGGCACTCAGTATATGATCAATCTATGTTCAACAGGTGAAAATCCTGATGGTATTGTAGTGACACTTTATGATTCTCAGCGGAATAAAGTTGCAAGCAGCAAGTATAATGGCCAGTTTATTTCGGCTATAGCTTATCCATGTAATACCACAGGAATTTATTATATTCAATACACTTTTGAAAATAGTGATTCACATTGCGGGGGTAGTGCCCTCGGCTTCAAACGCTAGAAAATTTATTAGCTAATTTTTAAGCAGGGTATGAACATATCCTGCTTTTTTTCTTTATGAGTGAGCATCATTTAGATATACAGTATAGAGCGCGTTATTTTACGCATGGAAAACTTTCTTCCGCCACAAAAAGCATCTGGTTTGTTCTTCATGGTTACGGGCAGCTGGCAAAATACTTTATTAAGAAATTTGAGATTTTAGATCCTGAAGAGCATTTTGTTGTTGCTCCCGAAGGGACAAACAGATTTTATCTGCAGGGATTTGAGGGCCGGGTCGGTGCTACCTGGATGACACGTGAAGACAGGGAAACAGATATTTATAACTATATCAATCATCTAAACCAGCTGCATGACCATATAAAAGGAGATATGGATCTGAGAAAAATTCAGGTAAATATCCTGGGGTTCTCTCAGGGGGCAGCAACTGCAAGCCGCTGGATTACCGATGGTTATATTAAAGCCGACCAGCTTATTTTATGGGCAGGTATCTTTCCCCCGGATTTAACTATTGTTAAAGCTAAAAAGGTGCTTACTACAAAAAAAGTGATCCTGGTACTAGGAAAAAACGATCCATACATTAAACAAGAACGGCTCGGGGAAATAAAAAGCATTTCAGAACTGCTTGAAATAAAACCAAAGGAGCTGTGGTATGATGGCGATCATCAGATAGTGCCTGAGGTAGTTCAGCAATTAGCTACTTCTTATTAACAATTGTTGAGGAAGCCTGATCAGTTGGGAATAATACAAGATCAGCAATATTAACATGTGCCGGCCGTGTAATGGTAAATAAAATAACATCGGCTACATCCTCAGCTTTTAATGGCTGATACCCTTCATATACTTTTTCTGACCTGCGCTCATCTCCTTTAAAGCGTACCAGTGAAAACTCTGTTTCTACAAGCCCGGGATTGATCTGGGATACTTTGATCCCATGTTCATTAAGATCAATCCGCATACCGCTGCTGATGGCATCTACAGCATGTTTAGAGGCACAGTAGACATTCCCTTTAGGATATACTTCTTTCCCCGCAATAGAACCTATATTAACTATCTGCCCGCTTTTTCTGCTAACCATATGCGGAATGATCGCCTTTGATACATATAACAATCCTTTTACGTTAATATCGATTATTGCATCCCAATCTTCGATATTACCTTCATAAACTGTATCAAGCCCATGAGCATTTCCGGCATTGTTGATAAGCACATCGATTTCCCTGCCCTTTTCCGGTAAAGAATCAATAGCATCATTCACTGCCTGCTTATCACGAACATCAAATTGTAACGTAATCACTGTTTGAGCCGGGGAATCAAGTTCTTTTTTAAGATTCTCTAATCTCTCTTTTCTTCTTCCGCAAAGAATAAGATTGTATCCTTCCGAGGCACATAATCTTGCAGTAGCTTCTCCTATACCGCTTGTAGCGCCGGTAATAAAGATAGTTTTACTCATTGAAACAGGAAATATAAGGTGATGGTATTGGTATTTAATTCGCGGATACTTGCACTATACTGATTTTCCAGATTACGATGCAGGTTCGTTAAACCTCTGCTGTAACGAATTTCGGGACTGAATTTAAAGAGAGGGAAATAAATATCTAATCCGGCACCTACTTCTACCGAAAGATTTCCTTCCCTGATATCGAGTGTTTCGTTTCCGGATTGGATCTGATTTTTCCCGGAAACCTCTATGCCGGGTTTTACTCCGGTTAAAAGATATACACGTGTATTTCCGCGCCGTTCGGATTTATATTTTAATAACAGCGGAAATTCCACTAGTGTACTTTCTATAATCTGCTCAACCAGGATAGGGCCATTTGTGCTACTATTTGAAAGAAAACGATAATCCAGGTGATGCTCATAAAAAGCTACCTGTGGTGTAAGCCTCGTATCAAACTGATCTGAAAAGCGAAAATTTACAATAAAGCCCAGATTAAAACCAGTGGTCCATCTAGGAAGCACTGAATGCACCTGATCAAGACTATATTGGTTATGAAGAGGATTTTCTGGAGTGGCAAAAGCATCCGAATATTCCAGTTTATAATTGGATGTATGAATTGCCAGCAAAAAGCCATAGCTCACGAAACGCTTGTCGTAATTAGGATTATTTATTTCCTTTCCTCTCTTTCCCATCTGCGCTTCCGCAGAAAAAGACAAAAAGAATAGGGCAAGAATAAAAAAAGTTATTTTATTCCTGTATAAATGGACGATATTCCAAAGGTTAACGGAGAGCATTGCGTCTTAGTAAATCCAGTTTTATTCAAAATGTTTAAAAAATCTTCACCATCCGGAAAATGTTGCACAGACTCAGGTAAATAAGAATATGCTGAATTATCTTTTGCTATTGTTTTGCCTATAAAAGGAAGAACAATTTTAAAATAAAGGTTATAAAGCTGTTTAAAAGGAAAAACTCTTGGTCTGCTAAATTCCAGTATTACAACTTTGCCTCCTTTTTTCATTACCCTGTGCATTTCCTTAAGTCCGGCTTCCAGATCTTCAAAGTTTCTAACGCCAAAAGCTGCAATTATTGCATCAAACTTCTCATCTTCGAAAGGTAAATTTTCACTGTCCCCATAAATAAGCTCAATTTTATCATCATGGTTCTTTTTCTTCATCTTCTGACGACCTTGCTCCAGCATGCCCTCTGAAATGTCTACACCTATTACTTTTTCAGGATCTAGTTTTAAAGCTTCAATAGCAAAATCACCTGTTCCGGTTGCTACATCAAGGATTACTTTAGGATTATGCGCTGAAAGCTTCTTAATTGCCTTTTTACGCCAGATAATATCAATACCTAAGCTTAAAAGATGATTCAGCAGATCGTACCGCCTGCTGATCTTATTGAACATTTTTGCTACCTGCTCTTTTTTAGAGCCTTCTTCATTTTTATAGGGTACTACTTGCATGAGATCAGTTTTGCCACAAAGATGCATAACCTATGCCTATAAGAGGCAGGCGCTATCAATTTAATTACCTGATAACCTTAAACTCTACTCTTCTGTTCAGTTCGCGGCCTTCTAATTCATCATCATTACTGGCAAGTGGACGCTCTTCACCGAAACCTACAGATTCGATCCTGCGAGGATCAATTCCTTTATCAACCAGGAAATTCTTTACCGCATTGGCTCGTTTTTGAGAAAGCTCCTTATTATAACGGGCAGAGCCAATATTATCCGTATGGCCTGATAATTCGATCTTTAAGTTTGGATTTTGAGCAAGCATTTTCTCCAGTTTATTAAGCTCGTTGTAAGACGCCTGTTTGAATGATGCTTTATTAAAATCAAAATAGATATTTCTTAAAACGGAACGTGTCCCCTCTGAAAGCTTCTTTAATTCAATGATCCTGGAGATCTCATTTACATCGGATGTAGCTGCAGGAATATTAATAGTTGTGTTTTCAAAAGCATAACCGTTCTTTTCGACACTTAGCTGGTATGGATTATTATTTTCATCTTTTATGTTTGACACATAAGTGCCTGCTCCCTCTTTGCTCACTCCGGCAACTACATTATCTGTTTTTCTTCGTAAACTAACTTGTGCATCTATAGGGTCACCGGATTCGCTGTCAAAAACTTTAACTGTCAATTTAACCGGCTGCACCTCTTCTTCAGGTTCATCCTGTGGCTCTTCTACAGCTAAAGGTTCTTCTTCTGTTACCTCTTCCTGTAAAGTCACCATGTATATATCTGTATAGCCTAAACCATCTTCCCTTACCGATGCGTAGTATCCCCTTTTACCGTCACGCGTACTTACAAAATAAACATCATTATCAGGCGTATTGATCGGATATCCCAGGTTTTTAGGTTCAGACCATTCCTGATTGGCGCTGTCATAAACGCTGAAGAAAATATCATGGCCACCCATTCCCTTATGTCCCTGAGAGCTGAAATAAAGGGTTTTACCATCATAATCAATGAAAGGACCATCATCATCGGACGAGGTATTAATTACCGGGCCTAAATTTTTTGATCTTTCCCACTCACCGTTCTTATTTTTAACGCTATAGTAGATATCCATTCCTCCGAGTCCACCTATACGGTTACTTGCAAAGAATAAAACCTGTTCGTCTGGGCTGATACTGATAGATCCTTCTTTAAAACCTTCTGAATTTATACTCTCACTTAATGTTTCCGGATAGCTCCAGGTATCACCATCCCTATAGCTGACATAGATATCTCCATTATCCTCATCCTTATAAAGGAACAGTTGCTCAGCATCAGCTGAAAGGGCGAGGTTGCTATCATGAAATTCCGTGTTTACCGTTTCACCGATATTCTCCGCTCTTGTCCACTCTCCATTAACTTTACGTGAGTAAAATATATCTTCATACGGTTTATTATCAATAAATACGTTTTCATTTAAATTCCCCTCACGGCGGCGGGAGGTGAAGATCATGAGGTCTTCATCAGCATTTAATACGGGAGCATATTCATCTTCTTCAGTATTTATGGCAGCCCCGACATTAACGATGGAATGATGAGCCGGATTTACCATAAACTCCTTACCATTATTACTTTCAAAAATACGTCTTTCGACCTCAGGAAGCTCCACTTTATCTCTTCCACGGTAGCCATCATTTGCTTGAAGTTTATCCAAATACCTGTTATAGTACTCCAGTGCTTTATCAAAATCTTTGGCATATTGGTAGCTTCGCCCAGTCCAGTAGAACAGGTCAAAGCGATACTGAGGGTCGAGTTCATGCACTCGTTCGAAATATTGGGCAGCCTGGTCTTTGCCAACAGTTTCCAGATAAAATTCGCCAGCTTTCCAGTTAGCCTGCACGTTATTAGGGTCGAGCTGAGCAGCCTGAACATACATATCCCGTGCCTGTATCATAGCCTTGGTATTAGCTAAAACTTCTTCAGCCATTTCCACGAGTTCGTTCGCTAGCTCTACATTCGATTTATCTTCCTGTGCCATTAATTCAGACGGAAATATGGCAATGCCTGAAAAAATGATTATAAGGACAGTTTTAAAAGTCCGACGCATGGTGCAATATTGCTTAATTCTTTTAATATATTAACTCAAAAAATAACGCCAAAAGCGGTGTTGATCTTATTTCAATAATTAAGATACACTTTAACGAGTAAAATTAATGAAATAAAGATTTAAAGTATTAGTTTAAGTGCAAAAAAACAAACGTATTGAAAGTCAAAACAGCAAATTTTCTTACAAGTAGTGCCAATTATAAGCAATGCCCCCCGCCCAAACGACCTGAGATAGCTTTTATCGGCCGTTCAAATGTGGGAAAGTCATCATTAATAAATATGCTTACTGATCGGAAGCAACTGGCAAAAATTTCCGGTCGCCCCGGCAAGACACAGCTTATTAATCATTTCGAAATAAATGAATCCTGGTATCTTGTTGACCTTCCGGGCTATGGATATGCACAGGTAAGCCAGAAAAAACGGTTGAGCTGGCAAAAAATGATAACAGATTACCTGTTGAACAGAGAGAACCTGGCGCTATTAAATATTCTTGTAGATAGCAGGATTGATCCACAGCCGATAGATATTGAGTTTATTACCTGGGCAGGAGAGAACCTGTTGCCGGTGGCCATCATTTTGACAAAGGCGGATAAATTAAGCAAAAATAAACAGCAGGCATCAAAGGCGGCATGGGTAAGGCAGCTTAAGCATATGTGGGAGGAAATGCCCCCATTGATGATTAGCTCGTCAGAAACCAAAGAAGGGCAGGATCAGATTTTAGAGTTAATTGATATGGCAGTTGAAAATTATACTCAACAATAATTTTTAGAAAATATAGGTTTCCATACTTTTGCGGAATATAACTAGAGAGAGAACCCATGGATTTTAAAGATATAGCATCTGTAGCCGGAAAACCGGGATTGTATAAAATAGTAGCACCTACACGTACGGGAGTGATCCTGGAATCATTAGGTGATGACAAAAAGAAGCTTGTTGCAGGTCCCAGCCACAGGGTTTCTGTATTAAGTGATATTTCAATATACACCACTACCACTGAAGGTGCCGAACCCCTTCAGGGTGTGATGATGAAAATTTTTGAAGAATTTGGTGATGATCCGGGAGTAGATTCCAATTCTTCAAAGGAAGAGCTTTATGCTTTTTTGGAATTTGTTATTCCTGAGCTGGATAAAACACGTGTTTATCCTTCAGATATTAAAAAGCTGATAAGCTGGTATAGGATTATTTATAATCAGATGCCGGAGCTTTTAAAAGACTCGGAAGAGCAGCCTAATAAAAAAGCAGAAAAAAAAACTAAAGAAAAACCGGCAAAAGATTCTGATAAACCGGATGAAAAAAAATAATTCCGTAGAAGTAGAAGAGGAGAGATTACAGATAGCGCAAAGCCTGCTGAAGAAGGATTTTGATTTTGAAGTTCAAAATTTTAATTCTCGTGAAGAAATGAAAAAGCAGCTATCAGCCTTTTTAAATATTCTTTTAAATAAAGATTTCGAACGGCTGCTTCAGGGACTTTATCGAATTGATGTAAGTGAACAAAAAGTAAAGGAGATCCTGCATGTGGGATCTCCTGAAAATATTGCTGATAACCTGGCGGAGCTTATTTTAAACCGACAGCTTCAGAAAGCTACTACACGGATGCAGTACCGTTAACTTTTGCTTTGCCTTTGAAAAAGGTACCCGCTTTTGACACCATTTTCTTAGATCCTACAAAATAAGGAACCCGCTGGTGTAGTGATTCAGGCTCTACCTCCAAGATTCTCTGGGTTCCGGTGGTAGCACTTCCGCCTGCCTGCTCCACAAGAAAAGCAAGTGCATTGCATTCATACATAAGCCTCAGCTTACCATTAGGATTTTTCTCCGTAGCAGGGTAAATATAAATACCTCCCTTAAGCAGGTTACGATGAAAATCCGCTACAAGTGATCCAATATACCTGCCGGAATAGTTCTGTTCCTTGCAATATTCAATATACTGTTTTACCTCATCCGGAAAGCTGTTAAATGAACCTTCATTAACAGAGTATATATTACCATCTTCAGGGATTTGCATGTCAGGGTGAGAAAGAAAATATTCCCCAAGTGAAGGCTCGTAGGTAAATCCGCTTACACCATGTCCTGTGGTATAAACAAGCATTGTAGAAGAGCCATATAAAATATATCCTGCCGCTACCTGCTCCGTGCCTTTTTGCAGTACATCATCAGTGGTTATAGGAGAACCAACAGGAGAAATCCTTCTGAAAACACTGAAAATTGTTCCTATTGAAACATTCACATCTATATTGGAAGAACCATCTAGTGGGTCAATAGCAATGACATACTTACCATTGTTGTTAAGGTCCATGATCTCCTCACTTTCCTCGGATATTACGGCACAGGCTTCCCCTCCTTTAGTTAATGCCCTGCTAAAACGAATATTTGCAAGCACATCAAGTTTTTGCTGTTCCTCACCCTGAATATTTTCTTTTCCAACGGCTCCGATAATGTTTATAAGTCCGGCTTTATTTATTTCCCGGTTTACTACCTTTCCTGCGAGAGCTATATCTCTCAAAAGCTGAGACAGTTCTCCAGTGGCATATTGAAACTCATCCTGTTTTTTTTTGATATATCTGTCTAAAGTTGTTCCAATAGGTAGTGCAATGCGCGAATCTTCCATAACTTCGTGGTTTGGTTTACTTATACAACAAGTAGGGCAATTAACGTAATTGTTGCAAATTTAACATTTAAATCGATTACATTACTAAACAAGATGAAGGTTTACAAGTTTGGTGGTGCCTCCATAAAATCGGCAGATGCCATCCGGAATATGTCCGGGATAATAAAAAATGCCCCTGATAATCGCCTTTTGGTGGTTGTATCAGCTATGGGTAAGATAACTAACGCGCTGGAGAATTTATTGATTATCCATCGGGGAGGAAAAGACTATCAGGAAAAGCTGACGGAAATAAAGCAGTATCATCTGGAGATCATGGATGCGCTTTTTAAAATGGAGAATCCAATTTTCGAACAGATCAGAAGACGTTTTGTAGAGCTGGAGTATCACCTGCTGCAGGATTATCCTGTCAACGTACATTACGACCAGGTGATATCTTTTGGAGAAATATTTTCCTCTATGATCGTACATGCCTACCTGGTGCAGGAGCTGAAAGCAACAGAATGGATTGATGCAAGAAAATATATCCTTACTGATAATACTTTTAAGGAAGGTAAAATACTCTGGGACTATAGTTTTGAAAAAATAAATGCGGAACTACCTGAGATACTTGATAAAAGCATTATTCTTACCCAGGGGTTTATAGGAGGGCATAATAATCTTACCACCACTCTTGGAAGGGAAGGATCGGATTTCAGTGCTGCTATTTTTGCCTCGGCATTAGGTGCTGAGTCATTAACGATATGGAAAGATGTTCCCGGTATACTAAATGCTGATCCAAGCCGCTTTGATAATGCCATTCTATATGATGAGTTGTCTTATCAGGAAGCGGCAGAGATGACTTATTATGGCGCTACTGTAATCCACCCGAAGACGATAAAACCTTTGGCTAATAAAGGGATTCCGTTACTGGTAAAAAGCTTTGATAATCCTTCTGCAAAAGGGACAATCATACATACTCAGAATATTAAGAAGCTTGCTCCGGCAATAATAATAAAGGAAAGGCAGAGCCTCGTATCCCTTACAATTAAAGATTTTAGTTTTATTAATGAGGAAAATTTGAAGCTTATCTTTCATGAGCTTTCATTGCTGAATGTTAAGATAAACATGATGCAGAATTCGGCCCTTACTTTTAAAATATGTGTGGATTATAATGAAAGTAAAATAGATAGCCTGAAGGAGCGGTTAAGTAACTACTTTAATTTCCAGGAGCAACATGGTTTAATGCTGTTGACGATTAAAAATTATACTCCGGAATCCCTGGAGGAGCATAGGAAAGGAGGAACTATTGAGCTGGAGCAAAAAACGGCATTAAATTATCAGGCACTTATTGCTCTACCTTCATAAGCTGCTCTTTTTTAATAATATGATTTAAAAACTCTTTTGTGGAGCGGTTGAGGATATCATAAACATTTTGAAAGCCTTCTTCACCACCAAAATAAGGATCAGGGACTTCAGTCCCTTTTTCTTTTGGATCAAAATCGCGCATCAGGAATATTTTATGACTAAACTCATTCCCATGGTCCAGGAGTTTAATATTTTTCAGATTGCTCCTGTCCATCGCCACGATATAATCGAACTTTCTGAGATCCTCACGCAGCAGTTGCCTTGCTTCGTTTGAAATATTTAATCCATTTTTGGCGGCATTGGCTATTGTCCTTTCATCAGGAGATTCGCCTAGATGATAATGGGAAGTGCCACAGGAATCAATAAATATCTCATCCTCAAGCCCTTTTTCTTTTACATGGTGCATAAATAAGCTTTTGGCAAGAGGAGAGCGACAGATATTTCCCAGGCATACAAATAACACTGATACTTTCATGGCGATTAAAATTCAGTTTGAAAAATAACGAAAAGATTTTCTAATTAACAGGTTACCTCCTCCATAGTTCTGGTATTTACCTGTACATAGCACTTTTTTGCTCACCTGTTTAGCATGGTTAAGTAAAAGCTTCCTTTGAAAAAGGGAAGCTTTTCTTATTATTGCAGGAAAGCAAATTAAGAAGTCTATGGAATTTATCAAAGTAAACCCTTCCTACGAAAAACATATAGCCCTTATTGAATTAAACCGCCCGAAAGAGCTGAATGCCCTTAACCTTCAGCTGATGGGTGAACTAAGAGATGCATTAAAAGAGCTTGATAATAATAATGAGGTCAGGGTAATCATCCTTACCGGGAATGAAAAAGCTTTTGCAGCCGGGGCAGATATAAAGCAGATGGCTGGTAAATCGGCAATAGATATGCTGGAGATAGACCAGTTCTCTACCTGGGATCAGATTAAAAAGACAAAAAAACCATTGATTGCCGCTGTTTCCGGATTTGCCCTTGGCGGTGGTTGTGAGCTTGCCATGACCTGTGATATGATCATTGCCAGCGAATCTGCAAAATTTGGGCAGCCGGAAATAAAAATAGGTACAATGCCAGGTGCTGGAGGTACACAAAGGCTTACACGTGCAATTGGTAAAGCTAAAGCCATGGAGCTGGTGCTTACCGGCAGGTTTATCAGCGGCGAAGAAGCAATGCAGTATGGACTGGTAAATAAAGTTGTACCCGTAGAAATGTATATGTATGAAGCTCTTCAACTGGCTAAAGAAATTGCCTCTATGTCACCTGTTTCGGCTAAGCTGGCAAAGGAATCTGTAAACAGGGCATTTGAAACACATCTTGAGGAAGGATTATTCTTTGAGCGTAAAAACTTCTATATGACCTTCGCTTCGGAGGACCAGAAAGAAGGGATGCAGGCATTTGTGGAGAAGAGAAAGCCGGAGTATAAGGGGAGGTAGTTGTTTAGTTCCTTGTTTCTCGTTTAAGGTTTCTAGTTAGGCCACGAACAAACCTCGAACCAAAAACCACGAACTAAAAACAACGAACCAAGAACTAAACATAATAATCAAAAACCGTAACCTCTGCCCTTGACCAGAAGCGGATGGGAATTACCGAGGTGCCGAAGCCTTTGGAGAGGTAGAGGTAAGGCTTTTTTTTATTGTACCAGCCTTCAACATAATCTCCGGAGGCGGGGGGAAGGTGGGGGACATAATTTCCTAATTTTATTTGTCCTCCATGATTGTGGCCGGCGAAAAAGGCATAGATATTAAGCTGCTTTTCTTCAGGACGTTGAGCATTTATTTTTTTAATCTGCTGCTTTATTTTTTCCTGGTGCTTTGGGCTGTGTATGAGCACAAAATGATGCTTTTCTTTGCCCACACCTTTCACTGCTTTTTTAAAATCCTCCTGTCCCTCGAGCAGGTCATCCAGCCCTGTCACCATTATACGTGCTCCTCCTAAATTATAAGCCTTTGATTCATTAATAAGAAGGTCACAGTTAGTGCTTTCATAAACTTCTTTTAGTTCATCAAGGTCAATATCTGCAACATACTCATGGTTCCCCGGCACCGCAACTTTGGGTATTTTACTTGATAATAAGCGCAGGAATTTTTCCAGTGGCTCAAGTGTCCCATGCTGGTCTACTGAATCTCCAGAAATGAAAATTATAGAAGGGTTTATTCTGTGTATTACTTTTACTAATCTCCTGTAGTTATAGGTAAGGTGATTTCGAAAATGCAGATCTGTGAGATGTAAAATAGTAATTGATTTGCTGCCTTTGCTTTTTCGTATAGGATATCTTTTGATCCTAAAGAATAGCTGCTCAAAAAAGAAAATTTCAATGAGCAATGCCAGAAAGCCGATACTGGCAATAAATATTATTATTTTTTCTATTCTGCTGTTCATTCTACAGCTTATGGAACAATGCGAAAAGAAAGTAGTTTAGGAGCTTACCTGAAAAAAGCTTAAACGATTTCCGATTACAACCTACCTCTCCCCGTCATCCTGATTTTATATCAGGATCTGGTACCACTGCTTGATGAAATATAAAAAAATTCAGTATAGCGCCACAAAAAGAACTTAACAATCTCCCGTTACGAGACGATATTTTGCAGTTCTAAACTTTCTACAAAACTCCTGCAAAAAAATAAGTTATTATTTCCAACTCTTTACTCCGCGTCATAAGAAGCTGAAATAAATTCAGCTTAACCAAAAAAAGAAACGGTTGGTGAAATTCTTTTAAACGAACTATTCAACCTCCTCAGGTACTGGAGTAGAAGGGATTCTATTAAAAAAGTGAAAGATTTAATATCTTCATAATCTAAAAAATTAGAAATCATGAGATTTACTATTCTTTCGCTATTTTTATTTAGTTCGATAGATCTATTTTCTCAGGCTATAATAAAGGGACAGATAGATAATTATGGGTGGCAAAAAATTGTCTTAACCTCTCTTGATAAAAGATTTAATGATTCAGAATTAGAAGCTGATTCGCTTGGGGCTTTCCTAATTGATCTGGATTTAATGGAACCTTCCTTTGCACGATTAAAAATTGGAGAAGGTAAATTAGAAACGTTGATCTTTCCTTTAGATACTTTAAATATAAAGGCTGATGCAGAAAATTTTAATCTATCTGTTTCTTTAAATGAGCAGCAATTATATAATATTGACAGCTCCAAAATCCGAATAATTTCCATTGATAATTTTCATGACCTACTAGAACTGGCAAAGGAGGATGTAGTACTGGTTGATTTCTGGGCAACGTGGTGTGGTCCTTGTCTGATCGAGCATAATATTATGTCATCAATTTTTCGTAACGCTGAGAATAAGATAAATACAATCTATATTTCATTCGATAAACCTGATAAGTTTAATGTCTGGAAATCCTATATTTTTAATAAAAATCTTGCCGGCACCCACATTTTTGCAACTGAAAAATTACAACAGGAATTAGTGAATGAAGCAGGTATTAGCAGTTTACCGATGTACGGCATAATAAAGGACGGTAGGCTTATTTTAATTGAGTATGAAAGCAATATTAAAGAGCTGGGAATTTATAACAATAGCAAATTAAGGGTTTTAAAAGTTGTTGAAGCTTATGAGAACAATATTGACAGGTAAAAATGTTTTTCTTGGAAAATCTGATCCCATCTCAGTTGCCTTCATTCTGAAGTTGCGTCACAGAATGTTCAGAGTACCTTATTTTTTATTACGATCTGCGATCTCCTTTATAAAATCCGCTATTTTGGGACGTGAATTAATTTTTTTAAAGCCATCCGGAGTGACTAAATAGTAGCTGGGGTAACTATTAAGCGTAAAAGTTTTTTTAATATCATCATGAAGAACTGAATTCAGAAGAAAATGTGTGCCATCAACTTTGTACTTAATTATATCTTTTTTCCATGCTTCTTGTGGACATGAAGCGCAGAGATAAACAAGATTTATATCTTCTAATTCTTCTTTTTTTGATGCTATAAATTGAAAATCTTCTTTACAGGGTTTGCACCAGGTGCCCCAAATAGTCAGTAGTATGGGTTTATCAGGGAATCGGGCAAAAAGATCTTTAAAAAAACTCTCTGTATCCTCATGATTTAATTTTAGTAGTGTAGCGTTTAATTTCTCATCGATAGAAATATTTTTAAAAGAATTGAATCTGGCTTTTAGATCTTCCTGGTATTGCACATTTGTTAAATATTTCTCTGCTGCCGGAATCACTTCATTTATGGTGTAATCACTTTTAGAAAATAACTCTTCTTTTAGATAATAATAAATTAATATCTCCCTTTCTAAAGGATCTTTTATTTTCATCAATTTATTTAGTACTTGCTGAAATTGTGCTTTATTTAATGCCGGTAATAGTTCTGATTCATACTTTCTTCTGATAGTTAGATACTTTGTTCTTGTATCTGAATCCCACATATGATGATTGAATCTACCATAAGGTACATTCCTGATGAAATGTGCATCTTCAACAGATAAGGCTAAGGGATCCTGCAGGTCGGAAGTTAGATCTTGTTGATATTTAAAGATCATATCCCTCTCTCTCACAAACCATTGGTGATGCAGTTCTTGAACCTGGAGTTTCTTGTTCCGCAGGCTATTGAGGTAAGAGAAATAATTGTAAGGATAAATTTCCTCTATTTCAATAGTTATAGAATCGACAAAATTCAGGTAATCACCAGGAAGGTTTTCACGCTGTTGCGGAGAGTTACCTAAACCATAGGTGAAACTCTGCCACGTATACTTCATTAACTCCAGGTTATAGTCCAGCTGATTACTGGTGGTTAACCATTTTGTAAATACATCTGTACATGAATCCGTTTTACAAAAATCTGCAGTAATTCTGTTTTTTTGATCCAACAGCTGTTTATGAAATGCTTTATACGCAGCAGGTTCTAATTTTAATGCGGTATTATATTGTGCAGCATCAGGAAGACGGGCGGCAGCAAATTTTTCGTACTTATCGATCAGTTTATTAATATCTGAATTATTATCTGAAAAAATTTTTACATCTTCTTGTGGATCAAGATAAAGCGATATGGTATCATTTGGATATGCAATAAAATTTGCCTCTATAAGCTTCTCCGGCTGGAGATAAAAGATCCGGATATTCTGGGGGAGGATATTTTGAACCAGGTATTCCAGTGTATCATTTTCTTTTATTGGAACCTCTACTTCAAAATGTTCAAAAAAGTAATCTGTATAAGCTATGGTTAAGTGCTCATTTGATAAAGGCTTTTCATCAATAAATATTTGAAGCAGTACATCACCAGGCTCTGATAAAACGAGTTTATCCCCTTCTTGTGAATTAGCTTTTACTGCTATTAGAAGAAGAAGGATGACGAGATACTTAAGATTTATTCTTTTATTTATCATTGAGTGTTTTAGTGGTTTCGGTCTGACGACTGGATGCGCGTATGCAAGCGGGAAGGGTGTCCGACCGATGACCATTGGATAAACTGACATTTCAAAATAAACCCGTTCCTCCTCATTCCCCATTAATCATCTCTTCTAATTCAGAAATTAACTGATTATCCTTAACGGGTCTTGAAGCTGAAGCTTTAAATATTTTCCCTTCATTATTGATAAGCACGTATCTTGGAATGGATCCTCTATAACCACCGATTACATCCCACATATCTGTAATAAACTCTCTGTTAGGACGTACATGATATCCATCCAACTGGTTGTACTTAATACTGTTTCTCCATCTCTCTTCCCATTTGGGTGGGTCAATAGAAACATAAAGGGTGATAATATTTTTATCCCGCATATACTCATAAATAGTATCTTTATGTTTAAAATCTTCGACACATGGATGGCACCAGGTAGCCCATATATCCAGTAGAATATACTGTCCCTTAAATTCTTCAATAAGATCTGAAAACGTAGTGTAATTAGTTTCTATAACCTGTGCCTTATTATATTCTTTTGAAGATTCAATGACATAATTTTCCAGTTTCTCTATATAAGGCTGAAGATTTTCAATATGTGCGGATTCAGGATATCTCCTTTTAAATTCATATACAGCATCTATTAAGGCTGGGGAATAAAAAAGCTGCCCCGTAAGATATTTGCTAAATTCGTAGAGCCTTAGGCTAAATAATGAATTTTCGTCTATCGATAGAACAGAGTCTGATTCAAAAAGCATAAAATTTATTCTTTCATCCAGCGACATACCTTCTGGATTAGTTTCATAATTTTTATACTCTTCATTTTCAACTTTTAAAAATAAATACCTTACATATCCATTGTAGTCTTTACTATTGGGTGCAGCTTTAATCTCTTTTTGAGATACATTGATCAATTGCTTTAGGAGATTTATCCATTGTTCATTGTAGATGGAATAAGAAGCTGAGGGATCTTCTTCAAAAAGCCGTGCCTGATCATATTTTTTGCGAGACATCCCGATTAAAAAAGCCGATGTATAAAAAGCTTTTACCTCATTTATTAAAAACGCTTTGATCTCCTTGCTCTCATCCGTATATGATTTCTCATTTTGGATATTATTTTCCAGGGCGTTAATCTGATCAACTTCTTTTTGGATCAAAGAATCCATTACATAAAGTGCATTTTCTGGCTCCTCGAGTGAAGCAAACAGTATTGTATATAAGCCATTATAAGAGCCAGCAGAAATCTGGGCTGTTCTGATACTATTATTATAAAAGTTATTAACTGATTTGTGGTCACCTTCAAGTAAGCGTGTAGCTGATTTTCTGGAAGTAAAGCGATCTTTTCCTTTTATTTTTTCCTGATCAAATTCAAGGTAAATTTCCGAATCTGAATCATAGAAAAATCTATAAATAAGACCAGGATAGATCAAATCCATTGTACCAAAACCTTCATTTTCAAATTCTATTTTAAAGCTGCCATTTGGTTTTGGCTTCACTGTCAGATATCTGGGTGAATATATTCCATCCAGAGTTGGATAGTAGGAAATTTCGGATTTCCCATCGTAGTTGTGGATCTTGCCTTTGATGACAACCTGGGCAAATGTGGAGGTGGTTGAAAAGATGAATATTAATAGAAGACTGCGCATACGATCATATTTATTTTAGATGCTCCTGAAGACTTGTTAGGTCTCTCAGATCCATATTTACCATCTTACCCTCTTTATAAAGAAACTTTCTTGGAAGGCTTTCAACATAAAAAATGCGATTAATAAGATCCTGTTGTTCCTTATTAAGGAAAACATGTGTTCCTGAAAAATTCTTTTTTTCTATAATTCTTTCTGCTTTATCAAAATCTTCTTTCTTATCAAAATTGATATTCAACAATACAAAACCCTGCGCCTCATATTCTAATGTTAGTTTATTATAGCCGGGGATCGCTTTAACACAAGGTCCACACCAACTGGCCCATAAATTAACAAGCACGGTTTCATTATTGAGAGATTCTAATGCCGGATCATTAATTATGGATAGTAAACTATCCATTGAAATTTTGGATAAAAGTACCTGGTCTAATGCTTCTGTATAGCGGCTATTTGGGTATGTATCTTTAAATTTTTTCAGTTGTACAAAAGCAGCTTCATCAGGAGTTTTTAAATAATCACGGGTAAGAAGTGCAAGTGGATACTCTTTATTAGTTATAGTATAATTTTGCTCTATTGACTGAATCTTCAATGGGTAATCACGCAAACAATTGGTTCCTCCGTTACGAATGCATTCAGAAATAAAATACCAGGAAATAAAATAATTATTAAATCTATTAGAGGAGGGGATTAAATTTTCATAGTACCTAATACTGTCAATAAATTGATAATCAAAAGGATCAGATGATTTTAGGCCCATGAGCAAATATTTCAGCCTTTCCTCTGCCCATATATAATCTGAATCGGATCGCATTACTTTTTGGTAGGTAGATTCTTTAAAGGTTCTAAGGATAATAAATACTGCTCATAAAGACTATCTATAGCTGGAATGACATTAGTCTTTTTCAATGTATTAATCCCTCTACGAAATTTTGTTATTGCACTATTAAATTCCTGCAAATGCTGATTCTCTTTTGCCAGATCACCACTGAAAGTTTTTGTTGCGCTTAAAGAATCTTTATGAAAGGTAACTTTGACAGCCTTTTCAGGCTCAAGATACAGTAAAATTCGAGGTTGAGGTCGATCAGGGTTATGATAGGTAAGCAATAGAAATTGAGGGTGTTCAAGGGCGATAGTGTCAGAAAAAAAGCCATCCTTACCAATGCTCACCTCTATCAGCTCTGTATCATCTGTAGTAAAAAACGAATGCTGAAGAGTAAGGGTGAGTTTACCTTTATTTTGGTAACCAATGATTTTTCCAGTGATTGAACTTTGAGCATAACTGCAATAAGTGAATAAAAAGGCTAAGAATAGAACAAATAATTTATAAATATTTAGTATCATATTTTAATCCTGACTAACAAGTTTCAGTATCTTTTCTTTGGTCTGATGGTTACTCGGCTTTAATTGATATCCTGAATAAATTATTTCTCCACTTTTATCAATAAGAAGATAATGTGGGACACCGTTCATATTTAATTCTTCTCTTAATCGTGTACTTTGATCTTTGTTGAGAAAATAATGATTTCCTTCTAAACCATATCTTTTAATGGTGTTTTTATAAGATGCTTCTTGGGAATCGATACATAGATAGACAAAATCTACATCTTTAAAATCTTCATGCAATTCTATGGAAAATGGAAATTCCTCTAAGCAAGGCCCGCACCAGGTGGCCCAAACGTCTACATAAATAGCCCGCCCTTTATGCTTTTTCAGCAAATCAATAAGAAATTTGAAGCCAGATATATTTTCTACGGTATTGAGCTTTATATTTGATGTCATTTCTGCCTCTTCCAACTCAATTTTTACCTTCTCATATTTTTCAAAAAGCGGCTTATATAAGAATCCAGATGTTAAATTTTGCTTGATAATTTTAATATTATTTTCAAAAGCTGGCAAATTAGCTTCACTTAATAAACCATCACAGTATTGTGTGATTGCCACTTCCTTTAATAACTGATCCGTTGTTTCCTCAACTATGGTATGAAAAAATACAGAATCCTTTGCTTGCTTTTCAAAATCTTTCTCAGCGACAAGTAATCGTATATAACGATAAAGATATTTATTCGTAAAACTGTTAATAAAGTCAGCACTCACTAATGATTCTGTAATCGGTTGGTTCGTTTTAAAATAACTATAATATGATAAAGCTACATCCCAATCAATATTCTTTTGCTTTAATGTACTTTTATGAGATGGAGGGTAAGAAGTCAGATCATGATAGTAATTATTATCCAGATACAACTGAATCCATTTTATAGATTCTTGATTAGAGCTTTGTGAAGATAAAAAATGACTGAAAATTTTATTTCCTTCAGCACGAAGGCTGTCAGCAAAAAAGCGGAATTGTTCAGGATTTTTATTTTCCTTTGCTTTTGCTTTTAAATCCCAGCTATTGTAGAAAGAACTTGTAAAGTATTCAGCTTGAAAAGCTTTAATATTATTGTTGGTTTTCCTCCTATCACCTGTAAATGACATACTTTCCAAAAAAGCAACCCTACCTTTTTTACCTCCATTAAATTGAATAAATATACTATCATTCGGATGAACAAGAAATAAACAATTGGCCTGATAAACTAGCCATATATCTGTAGGTATAGAGGAATAGAACTGGAAATGAAAATTTCCTGCTGTGTCAACATTGGAATAGATCACTTCCTGATCAAAACCTAATCGGTTAATGGCAAGCTTAATTTTTTTAATTGTTGAATCAGGATCAATGATTTTGCCGGAAACTAATATATTATTTTCATTCTTTTCCACCTGTGCTTGTCCATAGAAATTGATAAGAATAAGCAATGGGAAAATTATTTTAGACATAAGAGTGGCATGTTTTACTTCAAAAGTTATTATGAATATATGGAAATTACAATTATATTCAGTAATTACTAAGCTTATACAAATAATAAAGCAGCACCAGCCACTTTAATCTATTATCATGTTAAAATTCATCCTGTTCTTTATAGTACTGTTAATTTCCTTAAGGTCAGAAGCCGCTATTATCAAGGGGCAGATTAATGATTTTAAGAATAAGAAGGTTATCGCTTTCTATTCCAATTATTTGAGTGCAAATGTTATAAACCATGAATTTAAAACGGATAAAGATGGAAAATTTGAATTCATAGTCTCTATTGATCATCCTGAAATTGTAACAATTGGATGGAAAGGTGGAGGATTAAAGCTATATATTGAACCTGCGGATACGGTAGATTTTATTATAGATTCTCAGGAGAATATTCATTTTAATAATTCTAATGGGAGAAATAATTTCTTCTTTAAGGAGATACAAAAAAACTGGAGCGATAAAGAAATGACTAGTTTAATTATAAACTCTGATCCTCGAGCATTTTATGAAAATTTAATAAAAAGAGAGGAAAAAGCTAAAGTTGAGTTGAACGAGCTTGAATTACAGTATGAGATTTCCCCTTCTTTTAAAGAATGGATAACAAAATATGTTACAACAAGAAGGTATTATGAGGTAATGCGGTATTTTCGAAATAATAATGAAGCATTTAATCAACCTGAATTATTTAATAGTTACTACGATGAGTTTTCCAATCTACTTAAAGATGAAGATTACATAAAGCATAAGAATGTAAAAGATGCTCTTTCAGATTTTATCTATGCAAAATATTTAATTGAGAAGAAAAAGGCCGGAATTCCATTATCACAAGGTGATTCTAAATTTGTTCCTACTATTTTTAAATTAGCTAATGAGTCATTGAAAGGTGCTTTTTTAAAGTATTACCGGGCTAATTTACTTCTTGATTTAAGCGATAATACGAATGAATATGTGTATAAGGAACTCGATAAGTTTTTACTTGATCATTCGGATGGTCATTTTTCAGACATACTTAGAAAAAGGTTTAAAATTGCTGAAGAGCAAGAGCAGAAATATAGAAGCCTGCAGGTTTTTAAAGCAGATATATTAGATGCCCAACTTCTAACAGATGAAGGTGATACAATTGCATTTCAAGATGTTATTTTCAATAATGTAGTTTATATTGATTTTTGGGCCACCTGGTGTAAGCCGTGTTTACGTAAGATACCTGATCTTAATACATTAAATAAAGAAATACAAGTAAGTGATTTGGAAGTAAAAATAGTGACGCTATCGGTAGATGATGAGTATAGTAGGTGGAGAAAATTTTTATTAGAAAATGAGGATTCGTTCAAAAACTTTAAAAACTATTACGTTATTAATTCTTTTGATTCACAAATACTTAATACCTATAATATTAAAGGAATCCCTAGATATTGGATCATTGATTCTGAGTGTAAATTAGTTGATTATAAAGCACCTGATCCTACTGATAAAAATTTGCAGCAAACCTTCCGTAACCTTAATAAATAACAATTACGCTAGGCATAAAGTACTTATTGGAATCTAATCTGATCAGCAATATGATTTATCCTAATCCTGCGAAATTATTAATGAATCAATCTCAGCTATTAATTTATCTCCATCACCGGGTCTGCTAGCGGTGGATTTATATATTTTGCCCTTTTTATCTATTAATACATAACGGGGTATGGTTCCTTTCTCTCCGCCGATGGTATTCCAAAGATCATCTTTGAACTCATTGTTGGCACGTATATGATAACCCGCTAATTCGTTATACCTGATATTTTCGCGCCAGCGATCTTCCCATTGAGGTTTGTCAACGGAAATGTATAGAAGAGTTAACTTGTTATTGCTGATATATGGATCAAGGACGGCTTTATTTTTAAATTCTTTAATACAAGGCAGGCACCAGGTGGCCCAGATATCAACCAGCACATTTTGGCCTTTAAACTCCTCAAGCAGATCTGATAAGGAGGTGTAATTAGTTTCAATGACTTTAGCTTTATTAAAATCTTCAGAAGCTTTCCTTACATATTGCTCCAGCTTTTCGATCTGTGGTTTGAAATAATCTAAATGCTTTGATTCAGGATATTTTCTTTGATACTCATATACTGAATTTAATAAGGCAGGAGAATACCAAACTTGATTTTCCAAAAATCTTTTAAAATGTATAAGTTTTAGAGCGAAAAGTGATTGCTCATTTAATTGTAGTACTGAATCTGATCTAAATAATTGATGATCTATAAACTGATCATGGTCCTCAGGCTGAGGATATTCATATTCCTTGTATCGATTTTTATTCATTGTATAAAATAAACTTTCAACCAGCTGAACATAATCAGTGCTGCCGGGAATAGGATCAATTTCTTTTTGAACTTGTTTTGAAAGGTTTTCTATTAAACTTTCCCACTGGCGGTTGTATATCTTCATTTCAGCAAATGGATCTTTTTTCAACAACTTCACCTGATGCATCCTTTTTTGAAACATTGCATTTAAAAAAATAGCCGCATAAAAAGCCTTAACTTCGTTTTTCAAAAAATCTAATATTTCATTATTAATATTATTCGCATCAGACTCAGGATCATCATTAGCTATTAGTATATTAATCTGATCAATTTCCCTTTGCATAAGTGAATCCATTAAATACATTACTTTCTGAGGTGAATTTTCTCTGATGAGGATCTTTGAATAATAGTTTCCGCCTACTTCACTAACAACTGAATAAGCTGTCCTTATATTTCGATTATAAAATTTATTTATTTGTGAATAATCACCCTCAATACTAACTGTAGCTAATTGTTTTATTGAGTCGTATATGTAGTACTTTTTAAAGTTTCTGAAGCTGGATGGAAAATTTATTTTGCTCTGGTCAATTTCAATTGAAATTTTAGTATCCTCATCAATAAAAAATCTGTAACTTATTCCTTTTATGGATATTCTGGCAGTACCATATCCTTCATTTTCAAAGGAAATTTTGAACCTTCCATTTGAATTAGGCTTGATAGTACGGCCTACTGGACCATATATTCCATCCAGAGTCGGAGTGTACCAGATTAATGTTTCACCATCATAGTTGTGGATCTTGCCTTTGATGACTACCTGAGCTTCGCAAAGAGAAAAGGTGGTAAAGAGGGATATTAATATTAACCGGTACATTTTAGGAACTGCTGATGGATATTAAAGATGAATTTAGTAAATTAAATATTAAAATCCTTATATATTAATTTCCTGACATGAGAGTTAGTATTATCCTTTATTTTATCCTTATCCCTACCTTTGGCCGTACTCAGAACCTCTTCAATAGCAAGTCCGATACGCTTCAGCATTTTCAAACCATTTATGTTTCCACAATAGAAAAGGATGGAGAAGTGAAGATGCCAATGGCGGAAGGGTTTTATGCATTAATATTTGATATAAAAGTGGATCAGTCACAGCTGGACCTTCAGATCAATTCTAATATCTACCCACCAGTTTTGTACGAAAAGCATAATGGTTATATAACCTTTAATAACCGCCAACAAGGAACATATTATTTAAAAATAAACTATTCAGGCACGGCTAAACCGGATAATATTTACGGCAGGCTTTATCGTCCTGCCCCATTGATAATAGGAACTCCAATGCCTGCTTTTGAATTTAAGGATATTAATAATAAGATCTATACAGATGCAGGATTAAAGGGTATGCCTACAATTTTTTTAAAAAGTGCTAATGATGAATATCTGGATTTAATAAAGGAGCTTGTTCAGGAGCTTAATGATCCTGTGAATACCGTTGTTTTTAGCAGGAAAGCTATACCTGATTTACGCTCTTTAGCTAAAAAATATGCCGAGCCTTTTATTTTTACTGCTAGCCCTATTAGTTTACTTGGTGATTGGGTCGAAACAATATCTATGCACAATATACTTATTACTGATAGAGAGGGTAATCTGAAATATAAAAACCGAATTACAAGATCCGATAAATATTTTAAGGATCAGTTGAAAAAAGAGCTTTTAGCACTGTTTTCGAGAGAATGATAATTTAAAAGTCATTATGGCGAAACTTCCTTCTCACGTCATCCTGAATTTATTTCAGGATCTGATACCACCGCCTGATGATATGTAAAAGATTTCTTTATAGAACCACAAAAAGAACCTAACCAGCTCATGCTTATAGAGGATTTTTTCTAATAAAGTTTCTGCTAAAAAATAAGCTTTATTTCCAGCTCTTCACTCCGCGTCATAAGAAGCTGAAATAAATTCAGCTTGGCAAAATGGAGGGAAAAGTTATTATTTTAAACTCCTTCTGACTAACAATCTCCTGCCCGTCATCCTGAATTTATTTCAGGATCTAAAACCACCGTCTGATGATATATAAAATTTTCAGCATAGCACCACAAAAAGAACTTAATAACCTTCCGATAAGAGACGATGCAGTTCTAAAACTTCCTATAAAATCTCCTGCTAGAAATTTAGTTTTATTTCCAGCTCTCACTCCGCGTCTTAAGAAGCTGAAATAAATTCAGCTTGACCGTGGAGAGGAAGGATTGGTGAAAAATTAAAATAACGACAGCTATAAATACTGATAAGGCGGCTTAAAAGCGGTAATAAATGTAAATCACAACAATATCCCTCCTAAAAAAAGATAAGCAGTAGAAAAATAGATTACTATTCCGGTAACATCCACTAATGTAGAAATAAAAGGTACCGAAGAAACGGCAGGGTCAAATCCGAGGCGTTGTAATAATAGCGGTAGCAATGAACCCATTAATGTACCCCATAGAACTACCCCGACAAGGGCAACGCCAATGGTAATAGCCAGCAGCCCCCAATGATCACCATATTCATTGGTGACCAAACCGCCGAAGATAACTCTTAAGGCACCAAGTGACCCTAAGACAATACCTAAAGAAAGGCCAGAAACGACTTCTCGCTTCATTACTCTCCACCATTGTTTTAAAGAAACTTCCTCCAGTGCCAGCGCACGTGTAATAATCGTGGCTGCCTGAGAACCTGAATTACCCCCGCTGGCGATGATCAACGGAATAAAGAGAGTTAATACTACCGCGCTTGCAATAGCATCTTCAAAATAACTCATAGCTGTTGCTGTCAGCATCAGTCCAAAGAAAAGTACGATCAGCCAGCCAGCTCTTTTCTTAATCAGCTTGAATAAGCTTACCGAAAAATAAGGCTCGTCCAAAGCTTCACTACCCCCCATTTTATGGATATCTTCCGTATCCTCCCGCTCCATTACATCCAGCAGGTCATCAACGGTAACGATACCTACAAGGGTGCCATCAAAATCAGTAACAGGAAGGGCATAGCGGTCAGTTTCTTTAAATACACGTATGGCAGTCTCCTGGTCATTATATGCATTGAGGCTGACAAACCTGTCGTCAGTAATGTTTTTAATTTTAGTATTTGGGTTGGCCAGTAATATTTCACGTATCCTCAGGTCATCAATCAGTTTGTGAGTTTCGTCGACAACATAGATCACATTAATTGTTTCACTGTCATGCCCGATAGCCCTTATATGTTCAATAGCCTCCTTACAGGTCCATTCGGGTTGTACCTGTACGAACTCTGTAGTCATTAAGCGGCCAATGGTATCTTCATCGTAGTTGAGTAGCTTTATAGCACTCTTTCTTTCTGTCTCATTAAGGATATTAAGCCATTTTCCCATGACCGGTTGGGGCATTTTTTCGAAAAGTGCAGTACGGTCATCAGGGGAAATTTCATTTAGCAGGTATGTAATCCTGTCTTTGGGAAATATATCCAGTAGCTCACACTGGGCTTTATATTCCAGGCGCTCAAATACTTTTACAGCTCGTTCACCTTTTAGTGTGGCAAATATTTTCTTTATTAGGTTAGGCTGGTCTTCAATAGCTTCCCAATGGTAATTGATATATTCAGCTATTTCAGAGTTTGTTGCTTCTTCTTTTATGAAATACTTGAGCTGTTCAAAATTCTCCGGGGGAAGGTCTTCAATTCTTTGCTTAAGGTTTACACTATCCATTCTATTGTTACTTTTGCCCGGGAGTTATTTTATTTTGAAAAATTAATGATTTTTTAAATAAGGATAATCATCCTCAGGTTCTGTAACAAGATAACAGCAGGTTGAGTTACTGAAGGAACTAATAGTTACCTGACTTAAGTCTAGCAAAGCGTAACTTAAATCTTTCAATAAGAGTAAGTTTATAACTTGCTTGATCATGAAGTTTCAAACTTCATTCCATTCCTGGTTTTAAGTTTAAAACTTAAAACAGGGGATAAAAAATTAATAGCCTTCCTAAACCTTTTTGCTACGTCAAAAAGGTTTAGGAAGGCTAGCTATAATCTACTCTTTCTTGATCCTCAAATGCAGCTCATCCAGCTGCTGCTGGTCAATCTTAGAAGGTGTATCTATCATGACATCCTTGCCGGCATTGTTTTTAGGGAAGGCAATATAATCACGGATGGATTCTGTACCTCCAAATAGAGCACTGAGTCTGTCAAATCCAAAAGCGATACCACCATGAGGAGGAGCGCCGTATTCAAAGGCATTTAAAAGGAAGCCAAATTGGTATTCTGCTTCTTCTTTGGTAAAACCAAGTGCATCAAACATTCGCTGCTGTATCTCGCGGTCATGGATACGGATTGATCCGCCGCCAAGCTCCACACCATTCACTACCATATCGTAGGCATTGGCACGAACATCACCTGGGCTAGATTCCAGCTTTTCAAGATCTTCAGGAACAGGCGAAGTAAACGGATGGTGCATGGCATGATATCGCTGGCTTTCTTCATCCCATTCAAGTAAAGGAAAATCAAGTACCCACAACGGCTTATAATCATCCTTTTTACGTAAACCTAGTTCATTCCCCATATGCAGGCGCAATTGATTCAGCTGAACCCTGGTCTCACTTTTATCGCCGGCTAATATCAGCATCAGGTCGCCGGGCTTTGAATTGAAAGCTTCTGCCCAACCTTTTAACTGCTCTTCATTATAAAACTTATCTACGGAAGATTTTAATGAACCATCAAGATTATGCTTCACATAAACGAGACCCTTTGCGCCAACCTGAGGCCTGCGTACAAAATCCGTAAGGGCATCCAGCTGCTTACGGGTATATTCTCCTGCACCGGGAGCATTTATTCCGACCACCAGCTCCGCCTGGTCAAATACGTTAAATCCTTTATTTTGGGTCAGCTCGTTAAGCTCAACGAATTCCATCCCAAAGCGCAGGTCCGGCTTATCAGATCCGTATTTAGTTATAGCCTCAGCATAAGACATCCTTGGGAAATCCGGCAGCTCTACATTTTTTACTGTTCTGAAAAGATGCTTGATCAGTCCTTCAAACGTGCTCAAAACATCTTCTCTATCTACAAATGACATCTCACAGTCTATCTGTGTAAATTCCGGCTGGCGATCGGCACGAAGGTCTTCATCCCTGAAGCACTTCACGATCTGAAAATAACGGTCCATGCCGGCAACCATCAGCAGCTGCTTAAAGGTCTGAGGGGATTGTGGTAAGGCATAAAACTCACCTTCATGGACACGGCTCGGCACCACGAAATCGCGGGCACCTTCCGGAGTAGATTTTATAAGAACCGGTGTTTCAATTTCATTAAATCCCTGCTCGTCCATATAGCGGCGGGTATTCTGCATCAGCTTATGGCGCAGCTCAAGATTTCTTCTGAGGGGATTACGGCGCAGGTCCAGGTAGCGGTATTTCATCCTCAGGTCCTCACCGCCGTCAGTATCATCTTCAATAGTAAAGGGAGGTGTTTTGGACCTGTTGAGGATTGATAATCCTGAAAGCTTAACCTCTATATCTCCCGTTGGCAGGTTTGGGTTCTTAGAATAGCGCTCAATGACTTCTCCCTCTGCTTTAATAACGAATTCACGGCCTAATTCACGGGCAGTTTTCACCAGCTCTTCAGCGCTTTTTTCTTCCTCAAGGATCAGCTGGGTGATGCCATATTTATCACGCAGGTCAATCCAGATAACGCCTCCTTTATCACGGGCTTTCTGAACCCAGCCGCATAGGGTAACCTGTTTTCCTTTGTCATCAAGTCGTAATTCACCGCAAGTATGGGAACGAAGCATATGTATTATAGATTTTTAAGGCGCAAAGTTAATAATCTCCTTATGCCGGTGCTAATTGTTGATTAGAAGTTTAAATAAAAAATACCGTTTAGGCAAAAATATTCATTTACTTCACCTCAAGAGTATCAAAAGATACTGGAAAAGGGTATTCATTTATCTGGAAGTAATATTTGCCAGTTCTTAAAGGTGTAAAATCAATGGTTGTATCTTTAGATACTATTACCTGTGGACATGCTCCATTGGTTTGGAATAATCCTGTTGCTTTTAAAAGAAAATGAACACTGTCAGTTGTATTAAAGGAGATTTGCAGATCCTCATAGCACCCATTATTTGCCTGGGCTGTTGCCTGAATTGCAATAGAAGTGTTTATCTGGCCTTTCTCAGGAATATCGGCATTTGATATATTAACAGGAACTCTGGCCCCGATTTCCGTATCTGTACAGGAAGTTGTGAGGCAGATAATTATTATACCCGGTAATAACCTGTTAAAATTAAAATTCATATTTCTTAAGACACGATTAGGTGAGGATTAGTTGTAATTAATTGTAGATAGGTTAAAATTTTGAAATTACACATACTCCGGAACGAACATATCAAACATTACGTTTTGAAGCTGCAAATGAGTATTATTGCACTAAAAGCTGGTATCAAATTTGTTATCTGAAGATAAAACAACACACATGATAAGATCATTTTTCTTAATCACACTCTTTCTTGCAGGAAGTGGCTTTAACGATGTAAAGCTGAAAAAAACAAAAGTAGCGGATGGTATTACTGTGTTGTTACCAGCTGAATTCTTTCCAATGACACCGGAAGATCTCGCTCAGCGTTATCCATCCGTCAGAAAGCCAATTGCTGCATATACAAATGAAGAGCGTATGGTGGATTTTAGTGTTAACCAATCTGCCACACAATGGCGTGATGGTGATATTGAAATAGCAAAAGGTTTTATAAAAGCCTCTATCAGCAATATGTTTGATAAAGTGAAGGTACACCAGGAGGATGTCAGAGAGATCAATGGAGAAACCTTTATTATTTTTGAGCTCGAAACACGTATTAATGGTGACCGGCTGGGGCTGGAAACTACAGAGCCGGCGGTAAAATATTCATATCTTCAATATCTGATAAAGAACGGCCAAATGTACGTTTTTAGCTTCCATGCACCGCTTCGTTATATCCAGACCTGGCAACCTATAGCCAGTGAGGTGATGAATAGTGTGAAGATAAAACCAAAGAAACTATAGTGGCTATTGATCTCAATAGCGATGAGCGTTTTATGCGCGAAGCGATTAAGCTTGCCCAGCAAGCACATGCAGAGGGAGAGATACCGGTTGGTGCTGTAGTTGTTGCAAATAACCAAATAATTGCCAAGGGTTATAACCAGACGGAAAGGCTTAAAGACCCTACTGCTCATGCCGAAATGATTGCCATAACATCTGCATGTAACTACATTGGAACAAAATACCTTACGGACTGTTCCTTATACGTAACACTGGAACCCTGTGGTATGTGCGCGGGAGGGTTGTACTGGGCGCAGTTAAAGCGGCTGGTCTTTGGGGCAAGAGATGAGCAAAGAGGCTATTCTGTTATTAATCCCAAAATGATCCATCCCCGGACAAAGATCACCTCTGGTATTTTAGCCGAAGAGTCGGCTGCTTTGATCTTAAAGTTCTTTGCAGAGCTAAGGAAGAAGACATAAAGAATATCTATCAGTATATAGGAATTATCAATCCATTGGGTTACAGTCATTTACAAAGTTTACGTTAACTTTGATAAAAGCATTTGTAAAACTTAAATAATAAAAAATTATGGCTTTTAAATTACCCGATCTACCGTATGCAAATGATGCATTAGAACCGTATATAGATGCTAAAACTATGGAAATACACCATGATAAGCATCATGCAGGTTATACAAGCAAACTGAACAATGCAATTGAGGGGACTGAAATGGAGGGTAAGACAATTGAAGAACTTTTGCAGAGTCATTCTGATAATGAAAAAATAAGAAATAATGGCGGTGGATATTATAACCACAACTTGTTCTGGGCTGTGATGGGCCCTAACAAAGGCGGTGCACCTGAAGGAGAACTTGCCAATTCCATAAAGGAGTCATTTGGATCTTTTGAAAAGTTTAAAGAAAAATTTTCTGAAGCTGCTGCGACACAATTTGGTTCAGGGTGGGCCTGGTTATGTGTTCACAGAGGTGGAAAACTTGAAGTATGCCATTCACAGAATCAGGATAACCCCCTCATGCCAAATGTTGGATGTGGTGGAACGCCTATCCTTGGACTTGACGTTTGGGAGCATGCATATTACTTAAACTACCAAAATAAGCGTCCGGAATATATCGAGGCTTGGTGGAATGTTGTCAACTGGGACGAAGTAGCCAAAAGATTTCAGGCTAATAAGTAATTAGAAGTAACAGTTAAAATAAAAGCCCTTGTCGATTAATCCGGCAAGGGCTTTTTTTATTTTGGGTTTCCATCGAATATTTTATTTTTTTGAGCCTCAGTATCTTATAATTTTTTTTACATCTCAAGTCTCATATCTCAAGTCTCATATCTATTTAATTATCTAACATCTAATATCTGTGCATGTTAATAAACAAAGATCGAGAACGAAAAGAGGAGAAGATTATGGCTGAAGATAAAACGAAAGAAAAGATAAGTGCCTCCGCTAAAGCTACAAGTGGCACACGGAAGAAGGAGAAAGAAAAGGTAGAAAGAAAAAGAGCCGGAACACCACGCCGTACCACAAAGGCAAAGGCTGAAAAAGAATCTGAAAAGGACCTTTCCAAATCCTACAATAAATTTAAAGAATACGAAGGTAAAAAATATACCGGCATGAAAGTCGGCCGTAGCCACAAATGGTATTATGACAAAGGCGAGTGGAAAGAGAAAAAAATGACCCCTGATGAATGGGAGATCAACTATGAAACTCCCAAGCGCCGTGCCGGAAAAGCACCTGAAGGCTCAGGAGTGCCCGTAGGTACCGAATACCATTGGTATATACTTGCACATCAGCATGTGACAAAACTTGATGCTAATACGTACAGTACAGCAATGTCAGGGAGGAAAATCAAACTGGCACATAAGCGGGCAGAGAAGGATAAATGGAGCGTATCCGATAAAACCCAAAAGAAAAAGCTGATAAAAGTGCTGGAAAATATGATTGAAGATCTTAAGGACGGAGAGGAATAGACATCATCCGCTTTAATTTTTTTGACAACTATTTATACATTTTATGGTTAGTAATAGTTGTTAATGCATTATAAATCACCACATTACCATGAATGATATATTAGAACGGGTTTATTACGACAATACCGTACAGCAGTATCTTATAGCTCTAGGTATTATTGTAGTAGGCCTTTTACTTATAAAGCTGTTTAAAAGATCAATACTCACACGCATTGAGCGGCTGACTACAAGAACTAAAACAAAAATTGATTCCTATACAGTTGGGTACTTCGATAAATACGGAATTCCTGCACTATATATTTTAGTTGTTTATTGGGGATTAAACTACCTCTATCTTTCAGAGCGGCTTCAGGATATCCTTCAGGTCGCTTTAATTGTTTCCCTTACAATTTTGGGCATCAGGCTTGTTTCTGCATTTGTTCAGGCCATTTTAAGAGGTTACTTGCGGCGGCAGGAAGGTGGTGAAGAGCGGGTAAAACAGCTGAGTGGGCTTATGCTCATCATTAATCTTATTGTATGGGGGTTAGGACTAATATTCCTTTTTGGCAACCTTGGATTTGATGTTACTGCTGTTGTAGCCGGTCTGGGAATAGGAGGTATAGCTATTGCACTTGCTGCACAAAATATACTGGGTGACCTGTTCAATTACTTTGTTATTCTGTTTGACCGTCCTTTTATAGTTGGTGATTTTTTGATCATTGATGATAAGCTTGGATCAGTAGAAAAAATTGGAATAAAAACTACCAGGATACGTAGCCTTTCTGGTGAAGAGCTGATTTTTTCAAATGGTGACCTTACAAGCTCCAGGATAAAGAACTATAAAAGCATGCAGCGGCGCCGCATTGTATTTAACTTTGGTGTCACCTACCAGACACCACTGGAAAAATTGAAAACGATCCCCGGAATAATAAAAACAATCCTGGAGGAACAGGAGCAGGCAAATTTAGACAGGGCGCATTTTGCTGCATATGAAGATTCAAGTCTGCGATTTGAAGTAGTTTATTTTATGGAAGTCCCTGATTATAACTCATATATGGATACACAGCAGGAGATAAATTTTCGTCTTTATGAAGAGCTGGAGAAAATTAATGTTGATATCGCTTATCCTACACGAACATTATATGTCAATATGGAAAATAATTCTCCAAAAACTGCTTTGTCACCAAGCTAAGAAAATTCAAAAATAGAAAGAAAAAAACCGGCCTTTCGAGCCGGTTTTTATTTTATCTTTTTTCCTCACTTACTACCTCACCATTTATTATTACAGTAGTAACATGTGATGTATATTCAAACGGATCTCCATCAAAAAGAACAAGATCAGCATCTTTCCCTTTTTCCAGTGAGCCTACTCTGTCACCGACGCCTATAATATTAGCGGCATCAATGGTAATAGCCTTTAGCGCATTATCAAATCCGAGGCCATTGGCTGCTGCAATTGCTGCTTCATATAAAACTACTCTTGTTTTTGGCACATAACCTTCAAAGCCGCTTTGAAGCGCAAAAGGAATACCTGCCTGCTGTAGCTTTGCAGCTGTTTCAAAAGTAGCATTACGGGTATCTCCATAATTCCTCACCATGGTTGGGTGAAGGATAACAGGTACTCCTGCTTTTTTAATCTCATCCATTACCAGGTAAGCTTCGCTGGCACCATCAAGGATCAGCTTAAATCCAAATTCTTCCTGCAATCGGATTGCCGTCATTATTTCCGTTGATTGTTGTGCTGTTATTAACGCAGGGACTTCACCATTCAGTACCTGTGCCAAAACTTCCAGTTTTAGATCTCTGGTAGGGCGTTTTGTTTCATCTTCCGATTTCATTTTAACTGCGTATTCCTGTGCTTTATACAGCTGTTCACGCAGCATGGCTACACCTTTTGATCGTGTGCCGGGAACCTGGTAGTTTCGGCTAACAGTTGGACCAAGAGTAAAAGAAACCATGTTAAAGGGTTTAATTACAGCTTCCTCCACTGTATTGCCCGTAGTTTTGGCAATAAGTGTTTGGCCGCTGATCAAAGCCCCCGGGCCATGTCCTGCATGTACAGTAGTTACTCCCATGCTTCGCAAAAAAGCAACCAGCTCCTCTCGGGCGTTGTATGCATCAATTGCACGTAATTCCGGCTGCAATGGACTTGATTTTTCAAGCTGGTCCTGATCATTCGGCTCATTATAAATTCCGGCCAACCCTACAACAGTACGGGCATCAACTAATCCGGGAGTAACGACCTTTGCACTATAAACTTTATAGTTTTCAGGAATTGTTATTCTGTCAGCAGTGCCAATCTCCTGGATTTTACCGTCCTTAATTAATACTACACCATCAGTTATAGGATCCCCACTGACGGTATATACTGTTTCTCCCTTTACTGCAATTTGAGCATATACATTACCTGTTACTGTCTGTAAAAGAATAACAGAAAACAAAGCAGCTATAGTAAATTTCATAATTACTGATAATTTATTCTTTAGAATCATTAGTATTTTCCTTCCATTAATGGTGATGGTCGTAATATTCACCTCTGAACACCTCGTAGCCTCCGATAGCAAATTCTCTGTCTTCAGGATCTGATCGGTCAAAAACCTTCTCACCTTCAACCCACGTCTGCTCGACATGTGTATAAACGCTGAGAGGATCACCGGAGAGGATGATAAAATCGGCATCTTTACCTTTCTCTAAAGAGCCTACACGGTCCTGCACGTCCATCATTCGTGCATTGGCAAGCGTTACGGCCTCAAGTGCTTTTTCTCTCGACATTCCGGCACGAACACCAAAGGCTGCTGATCTCAGGAAGAGCCGTGAATCTGTAATCCCATCATCAGTGTGAAATCCAACATCAACTCCTGCTTTTTCAAGCATAACACCATTATTTTGCTGTATTTCCACAGCCTCCAGCTTGCCGCCCGGAGCATCAAGTATAATTATTGAAGCGGCAACATCAGCTTTCGCTATTTCATCAGCCACTTTCCATGCTTCACTAACATGATGTAAAACCAGCCTGTAGCCAAATTCTTCTTTTAGCCGGATTGCTGTAAGGATATCATCATGCCGGTGAGTATGATTATGAACTACCCGCTTTCCCTCGAGAACTTCTACAAGCGCCTCCATATTAATATCTCTTTTTGGCATCTTTTCCGGATCACCTTTAGCAGCATCTATTTTGGCTTTATAATCCTGGGCTTTTACAAACAGGTCCCGAACCATTGCTGCGGATTTTGCCCTAGTTCCCGGAAATGGTGTAGCTCCCAATGGATTTGTTCCGTTAGCCATTTTTATCCCTCCGGCAATTTCTTTTGTAGGGTCATTCACAAAAAGCAGGTCATTAATGGTTTCACCCTCCCGCAGTTTCAGATATACGGTCTGACCGCTCATAAGGTGCCCTGAACCCGGCATAATATTTACGGAAGTAATACCTCCTGCACGAGCTTTTCGGAAAGAATCGCTTCTTGCATCGATGGCATCAAGTATACGAACATCAGGATGTAACGGAGATGACCTGTCACCACCATCACCGCCGCCAATGTGCGAGTGTGAATCTACAAGCCCGGGCATTATTACTTTGCCGGTTACATCCTGTACTTCAGCATCGCCGGGTATACGAATATCATCTGCCGATCCGACATTAGTTACTTTACCATCTTTGACAATAAGAACACCATTCTCAATAACGTCACCTGAGATGGTATAGATTGTGGCGCCTTTAAAAACCAACAGATTATCCTGGGCTTTTAAAAAACTTCCTGAACAAAGAATAAGGCTAAAGAGGAAAAAGATCTTTTTAGCTAACATTTTTTAATTTTCTTTTTTAGTTTAAAAACTGAATCTAACCAAAAGTAATCAATTAACGCAGTTTTTGGGGGAGAAATACACGAGCGGTAGCTGATATATAATGTCATAACCAAAATATTTCTGCCTGCTGTAATTTTTTAATAAGTTTGTTAAGAACAGAATAATAAGCGATTGAAGAAATTCCTGAAATTCCTGGAATGGCTGTTGTTTTCTTTACTCAGCCTTTTTGCTCTCTATATGATTCTGGCAATCACTTTATCATATTTGAGTACTGATCCGGAGAAAATAGCATGTGACGAGCAGGTAACAACATATGTTGCCACTAATGGTGTACATCTTTATATTATTCTGCCTGTTAACAGAGTGGCAGATGAGATCCTGGAAAACCATGAGGTAAGAAGCAATACAAGATATATTTCTTTTGGCTGGGGGGATAAGGAGTTTTATATAAACACTCCTAAATGGAGTGATCTTACCCTTGGTACTGCATTAACAGCTTTGTTTGTAAAAAGCCCTGCAGCACTTCATTTGATGAACCACAACCGGAAGCGTGATCATTGGGTGGAGCTAAAAATTTGCCCTGCCCAACTGGAGGAGCTTAATGAGTATATCAGCAATTACTTTCAGAAAGATGAGGGAGGTTATTCTAAAGTTCAAAATATTAACGGCTATTCGGCTAATGATCATTTCTATCTAGCAAAAGGGAATTATACCCTTTATCGGACATCAAATGTATGGGTGAATCAGGCTTTGAAAGAGATTCAGGTAGAAACCTCACTCTGGTCGCCTTTTGATTTTGGTGTGTTACATCATGTAAAAAAAATAGATAACAGCAATTAAATTTCCTGCAACAAATTCTCAATATTCAATGGGCGGGTGTACATTTCAATTGACCCATCGGCTTTTTTAGGCCACAGTTCTTTCGGCTTGTCCCAATAAAGCTCCAGTCCGTTTTGATCGGGATCATTGAGATATAATGCTTCAGATACACCATGATCAGCTGCTCCGGTAAACCCATATTTATTGTCAATTATCCGCTGATAGATTTTTGCAAGATCTTTCCTGGTAGGGTAGACGATGGCTACATGGAATAATCCGGTTGTATTAGGGGCTGGCGGGTTGCCATTTTTGCTCTGCCAGGTATTCAGGCCAATATGATGATGATAACCTCCGGCGGAGATAAAAGCTGCATCCTTTCCGTAGGTAGTAATAAGCTCGAAACCCAGCAGATCACAATAAAATTTTAGTGCTCTGTCCAGATCTGAAACTTTTAAATGCACATGGCCAATTCGCGTTTGATCAGGGACTTTATAATTCATTTTTAATCACATTAAACTATAGATTGGCTACGGAATTATATTTCGTGGCAAGTATTGCTGGCCTGTAGGAGATAAGGATAGTAATAAATATTAAACTGGCCGCAGTATAGACAAAATCCATTACTTTCATTTTAACCGGATAATTTTCCAGCACAGAAGTTTCCATACCCATTGAAACTAATCCTACTGATTGCTGAAGATAGCACAATATTGCTCCCAGGGCCATACCAATTACAGCGCCCCCAAGAGAAATAATGGCTCCCTCAAAAATAAATATTCTTCGTACCAATACATTGTTGGCCCCCATAGCATAAAGCACAGAAATATCTTTCTTTTTATCCAGGCCAAGCATTGTAAGTGAGAAAAAAATATTCAGCGAACCTACTGCTAGGATTAAAGAAAAAGCTATAAAAACAAACAGCTTTTCCAATTTAAGAAGCCTGTAAAGATCTGCATGTTGCTCCTGGTTTGTTAGTACATTAAATTCATCACCTAATTTACTTTGCAGGCGCTGTTCTACTTTTTTTGCCTCGGCACCCGGTGTTAGAAGAACTTCCAGAGAAGTACGTTTATCACCATAATTTAATAGATCTGCAGCAAAATCCAGTGGTACAAAAATGAAATTCTCATCATAGTTTTTCTCAATGGCAAAAACACTTCCCACCAGAATATTTTTTTTGCTGTACATCTGATTGATGTCTATACTTCCCGGCCGTACGTCTTTAATATAAAATACCTGTAACGGGTAGAGGGTATTTCCGGGCATAACAGAAAGTGAATACTGAATTCCACGACCGATAATGGCATAGCTGGTACCTTCTTCTTTTAATTTGAGCTCACCACTTACAATTGCCTGATCGATACGATTTTGCTCTAAAAAATTTTCGCTGACACCTTTTATGGTGGCCACCATATCAGCATCCCGGTACCGTACATAAGCATAATCTTCAATAACCTCCGTTACGATATCTACACCTTCAGTACCTTTTAATTCCTGCAGGAATACATCATTAACTTCAAAGGATTTACCCTTTGCTGCTTCAATTTTTATCTGGGGGTCAAATGTGCCATAAAGCTTTTCCAGAAGTGATTCGAGCCCATTGAATACAGAAAGTACAATTATTAATGCTGCTGTACATATAGCCACCCCTATCATAGAGATGATACTGATGACATTTATAAAATTTCTTTTTTTACTGGAGAAAAAATATTTACGCGCTATAAATAAAGGTAGCTTCATTCGTTATTTTTATCCTCATCCTCTTCGGCAGGGGGAATATCAAGACTGTCAATGATTGAATCCATTCGTGCAGCACGCTCTTGCAGCTCATCTTTATAAAAATGTAATTCAGGCACTTTCCGCATTTGCTTGCCTATACGGTTTCCAACAAGCTTACGAATTTCACTTTTATGAGAATTTATCCGGTCAATCATCTCATCCTTATCCTTCACCATCATCATGCTCAAATAAATACGTGCAATGCTCAGATCAGGTGTAACCGATACATCAGAGACAGATATAAGCTTATTTTTAAATAAACCCCATTTATCTTTTTGAAAAATATCGCTAATATCTTTTTGTATTTGCTTCGCAATTTTCTGTTGTCTGGTGCCTTCCATTTACTATCCCTTCTAAAATATTAGTAACGTATCAATAATAACACTTATTTTTGAGCAGTGTCTGATTTAAAAATGTAAAATTACGCAATTTGTTAAGCTTTTTCAGATTTAATGATCCTTACCGGCTGGTATTTGTTTTTTTAATCCTGCTGATTATCCGTTTACCTGTGTTACTTTCTGATGATGCATTATCTCATAGTGACCTTCATTATATGGTAATCGGTGAAAAGATGGATGAAGGTGCCATGCTTTATATCGAACTATGGGATAATATTGCTCCTTTAGCTGCAGGTGTGTACTGGATAATCGATGCGTTATTCGGCCGTTCATTACTGGCTTATCAAATTATCAGCCTTCTTTTAATTACTATACAGGCTGCAATTTTTAATCGGTTGCTACTAAATAATAAAGCATTTAATGAAAATAGTTATGCCCCGGCATTAATTTATGTCATATGTGCTTCTTTATTTTTTGATTTTTTTACTCTTACACCCATTTTGATGAGCATCACTTTTCTGCTGATGGCACTGGATCGTCTTTTTGATCATATGGAAATCAGGGCCAAACGTGATGAACAGATCTTTAGTATTGGGTTGCAAATTGGTGTCGCAGCATTATTTTATTTGCCTGTAATTATTATTGCACCTGCTATTTTACTCATTCTGGCATTTTTTACCGGTACTGTTTTCAGAAGATATATCCTGCTCTCTTTTGGGGTTACCCTGCCATTTTTGTTATTAATAGCCTATTACTTATTAAAGGATGGTGTTCGGGACCTTTATTACAGTTTCTTCAATCCATGGATGGTGATAGATGCTGAGAGCCTTATGGATTTTTCAGGGTTAGCGATAATTCTTGCCGTACCTGCCATATACCTTCTGCTAGGGTTTGGAAAAGTAATGCAGGGGTTAAGATTTACAAATTATCAGTTAAGGCTAACGCAGGCGATGTTCATTTGGCTGCTGTTTTCAGTAGTTATAATGTTTTTCGGCACAAAGTTGGCACCAGCTAAATTTATGTTACTTGTTCCTCCTTTAGCTTTTTATATATCTCATTATTTCCTTTCTATGAGAAAAAACCTGAAGTCGGAAATAATATTTGCTTTTTTCTTTGTACCGGTACTTCTGGTTTCATTAGGCACTTATTTCGATTTTTTCTTCACGAAAAATTACGTGCACTATAAGCGCCTGCTGGTTTCTTCAACCCCTTATGATGAAATGGTTAAAGGAAAATCTGTATTGGTGCTTGATGAAAATGTGGATATTTATAAAGAAGCCACTCTTGCGACGCCATATTTCAACTGGCGCCTTACAGAACCCCTTTTTGACTCTCCGGAATATTATGATAATATAACTGAAATATTTGTTGCTTTTAAAAATGACCCTCCTGCCATTGTTATTGACCCGCACCAAAAAATGGAGGAGGTAATGAAACATATTCCATGGCTGAAAGAAAACTACCGCCTCCTTGAAGAGGATATTTATACTATTAACAACTGATCTTGTTTACTCTTCTTTCATGTCTTCCACCTTCAAAGGAAGACTTCAGAAAAGCGTCAGTGATTGTTTCTGCAAGCTCATAAGCCACGAAGCGCGAAGGAATGCAAAGGACATTTGCATTGTTATGTGTGCGTGCTAATTCCGCAAGCTCTTTATTCCAGCAGATGGCTGCCCTCACCTTTGAATGTTTATTTGCTGCCATTGCCACACCATTAGCACTGCCACAGATCAAAATACCCAGGTCGGCTTTTGACTCACTCACATCATCAGCGACAGGATGAGCAAAATCCGGATAGTCGACAGATTCAGGGCTATCTGTTCCATGATCGGTAACATTGTGGCCATCTTCTTTTAGCTTATTAATTAGCTGTTGTTTGTACTCAAAACCAGCGTGATCGGCACCTATTGAAATTTTCATAGTAATAATTTTTTTTAAATAAATCTACTGCTTCATTGGTTTATCATCTCCGTATAACTCCCTTTCTCTTTTTCGCATTCTCTTTAGAGTGATGCGTGATACATATATGCTCACTTCGTACAATCCAACCAAGGGAATAGCAATAAGGATCTGGCTAAAGGGATCAGGAGGTGTTAAAACCGCACCCAAAACTAATATAATAACAAGCGCATGCCGGCGATAAGTTCTTAGAAAGTCAGGAGTTACCACGCCCACTTTTGTAAGGAAATAAATAACCATCGGAAGCTGGAATAATATTCCGCTGCCCAGCACCAGCATTGTTACAGTCCCTACATAGCTTGTGATATCAAACTCATTCATGATCATTTCATTCACCTGATAGTTGGCAAGGAAATTAACCGCAAGAGGGGACATGATATAATAGCCAAAGAGAACTCCTGTAGCAAAAAGCAAAGAGACAAAGAATACTGCTCCTTTTGAAGATTGGCGTTCTTTTGAATACATGCCAGGGCTTACAAAGCGCCAGATCTCCCAAAAGACATAAGGAAAAGAAGCAATTATCCCTATCACCATTGAAGAGGTGATGTGCATGGTAAATTGTCCGGTCATTTTTCTACTCTGCAGCCTGAATGGCATATCACCAATACAAAGTGCATCGATATTTACTGCATCACTTAAGCGGCACATCATTTTAAATGTCCAGAAATCTGGTTGTGCAGGACCTAAAATGACAACGCCAAAGACAAAATCTACAGCAATAAAAGCTGCTATCGAAATTACCATAACGGCTATAGCAGCCCTGATAAGATGCCATCGCAGCTCTTCCAGGTGCTCCAGGAAAGACATTTCCTTACTTTGATCGGGTTGGTCTAGTGGCACGGCTTATTGGTACAAAGGAAAATTTTTCATCCAGCTATGAATTTCTTCACGTATTTCCTGTAGCCTCTTTTCATTATCTTGGTTTTCAAGTGCTACATCAATGTAATTTACAATTCTCTCCATATCATCCTCTTTTAATCCTCGTGTAGTCATCGCGGCAGTACCAATTCGTATACCTGAAGTTACAAACGGAGATTTGTCATCAAAAGGTACCATATTTTTATTTATTGTAATATCAGCCTTGCCCAAAGCTTCCTCTGCCTCTTTACCATTGAGTCCTTTATTTCTAAGGTCAATAAGCATCATATGATTGTCTGTTCCATTAGAAACCAGATTATAATCCTTATCAGTAAATGCTTTGGCCATGGCCTGTGCATTTTTCACAACCTGAACTACATATTCCATGTATTTGTCGGAGAGAGCTTCATAAAAAGAAACTGCCTTTGCAGCAATAACATGTTCTAAAGGCCCTCCCTGCGTTCCCGGAAATACTGCAGAATCCAGGATAGAAGACATCTTTTTAATAATACCTTTAGGTGTTTTGTGCCCCATAGGATTTTCAAAATCTTCTCCCATCATTATAACTCCCCCGCGAGGTCCACGTAAAGTTTTATGGGTAGTTGAAGTTATTATATGACAGTAAGGAAGCGGATCATTTAAAACTCCACGTGCTATTAAACCGGCAGGATGAGAGATATCCGCAAGCAAAAGGGCTCCAACTTCATCTGCAGTTTCTCTAAGATGCTCATAGTTCCAGTCACGGCTGTAGGCAGATGCTCCACAAATGATTAATTTTGGCTTTTCTTTTTTAGCTGTTTTTCGAACTTCATCCCAATCAATAAGTCCTGAATCTTTATCTACTCCATAAAAAGATGGTTTATAAAGCTTTCCGGAGAAATTTACAGGAGATCCGTGAGTAAGATGACCCCCATGAGAAAGGTCAAATCCAAGGATCTTATCTCCCGGCTCAAGTACACCAAGCATAACGGCAGAATTTGCCTGTGCACCAGAATGTGGCTGTACATTAGCCCAGGTAGCGCCAAATAATTCTTTTACCCGGTCAATTGCCAGCTGCTCTACCTCATCTACAACATCACATCCTCCATAGTACCTTTTGCCGGGAAGGCCTTCAGCATATTTATTTGTAAGAACGCTCCCCATTGCCTCCATCACCTGTGGTGAAGTGAAGTTTTCAGAAGCGATAAGCTCTATCTCATTTTCCTGACGTGACCTTTCTTTTTCTATTAATTCAAAAATTTTAGTATCTTTTTGCATCAGATGAATGTTAAATTGACCTCAAAATTAACTAACCTTATAAATTTTATACTATGCAACGCCTATTTGTCCCTCTTGTTTTTCTGTTATTTCTTATAAACTGCAATGGAATCAGCTATGAACGTGGTAATGGCGATATTGTGGAAAAGAAAAAAAATATTGGTGAATTTGATGAGGTACATATAACCGGCAATTATGATATAACTTTTAAGCCTACCGAAAAACCTTCATTGACCATTACTACCGATGAAAACCTGCATCAATATATCGATGTGGAGCAGGATGGCAATGTATTAAAAATAGTTTCCACCAAAGGATTAAGAAGTGACCATGGCGTTAAGATGACAATAGGTTATCAGGATATAAATCAGCTAAAATTGGGTGGCGCTTCTACAGTTACTAATGAAAGTGTATTGACAGGAGACCGCTTTACTTTGGAAATGGCAGGTGCCGGGGCGCTGAAGATGGAAATGGATGTACAGCAGTTAAAAGTTAATATTTCAGGTGCCGGATCTGTAGAGCTTAAGGGAAAAACAGAGTCGCAGGAGGTTCATATGAGCGGGGCCGGAGGCCTGGATGCCGAAGAGCTGATAAGTGAAAATGCGGAAATCCATATTTCGGGTGTTGGCGGCGCACATGTATATGTTACTAATAGCCTTAAAGCATCAGTAAGCGGAGTAGGGGGCATAACTTATTCAGGTAACCCTAAAGAAGTGCGAAAGGATATTTCAGGGCTGGGAAGTATTTCTGAAAAGTAGGGTTTTCAGTAGGCAATATGCAGTATGCAGTAGGCAATTTTTAGTAATGAGTCCTTAGTCTTTAGTATTTAAAAAGCAGCTTTTGGAAACAGGGACAGAGGCAGTTAACAGTAATAGTTGCCAATTGACAAAAAGCAGTTAGTAATTTCCCAGTGGTTTTAACTATGCGCGCCGGATCCCTCCTTTAGGAGTTGGAGGTGCGAAGAAGCCTACAGTAGGCAATAATTAGTCTTGAGTCCTGAGTACCTAGTATTGAGTAAAAAAATTAAAGAACCTTAGACTCCAGACCTCTGACTTCCTAATCCAATTTACTCCGGGCATCTTCAAGAGCACGGAGCATCATTTCCCTTACTTTTTCTATCCGTTCTTTTTCATGCTTCAGGTATTCTATCCGTTCCTCATGGGAAATTGTATCACGGACAGGTTTAAATTGCCTCATCCACGTCATCATAGCGCTATCGGCTTTTTTAAGCTGCTCAATATTTTCTTTAAGATCCTCCATTTTTTGCTCTTCTGCTTCAATGTTTTGCAGGCTATCCATTTTTACAACCAGTTTCTCTTTAAGTCTCATTAACTCATCCATTCTGGGCATTACCTCATCATGAATGGCAATAACTTCTTCCTGAAGGATTTTTTCCGCACGCTCTTCCGGCGGCAATTCGGTAGTTATTTCTTCCTCCTCTCTCTGATTTTCAGGAGGATTACATGAGTGGCATACTAAAACAAAAGCAAAGAGGGTTATAAAAGAAATTCTCATTGAAATCGATTTTTTACGAAAATAAGTATCCTTTTTCTCAACTAGCAATAATTTTGATAATTTTAAAGATTATAAAAGAAAATATTATGATGAAATATAAAATCACCTTCCTTTTAGCATTCCTATCAGTAGCAGGATTTGCTCAAAATAATACATTACCTCCTATAGTGGACCCACGCATTTATGAAATTATAGAAGATGTATCTGCAGACCGCCTGGAGCAGGATATAACAATACTGGCCAATTTTGGTACGCGTAATACGCTTTCAGATACAGTTTCAGAAACACGCGGGATCGGTGCTGCCAGAAGATGGATAAAAGCTGAATTTGATAAAATAAGTAAGGAATGCGGAGGATGCCTTGAGGTTTATTATCAGCGGTCTTTGGTGAAAGCCGAAGAGAGCAGGCGAATTCCTGAAGATACCTGGATAGTAAATGTCGTAGCCGTACAAAAAGGCACCAGGAATCCCAATAATTATATCATCATGAGTGGTGATATTGATTCCAGGGCATCAAATGTAATAGATGCTGAAATCGATGCACCGGGTGCAAATGATAATGCATCAGGTATGGCAGGCGCTATTGAAGCCGCCCGTGTACTATCAAAATATAAATTTCCTTCGAGTATTATGTACATAGGCCTGAGTGGTGAAGAGCAAGGTCTTTTTGGAGGTGCAGGTCTGGCAAAACAAGCCAAAGAAGAAGGCTGGAATATAATTGGTGTACTTAATAACGATATGATAGGTAATATTGAAGGAGTTGACGGTGTAATTGAAAATAATACTTTCAGGGTATTTAGTGAACCTACACCAGTGACCGAAACAGAGCAGGAGCGCAGGGCGAGAAGATATTTTGGAGGTGAAGTGGATGGCGTTAGCCGACAGCTGGCCCGCTACATTGATCGTATGGCGGAGATCTATATGCCCAATCTGGATGCAATGATGATCTATCGCCTCGATAGGTTTGGCAGAGGAGGGCATCATACTCCGTTTAATAATGAAGGATTTCCTGCGGTAAGAATAATGGAAACTCATGAAAATTATAATCGGCAGCACCAGGATATCCGTACCGAAGGTGGAATTAAGTATGGAGATGTTATAGAAGGTGTAAACTTTGATTATGCTAAAAAACTAACCGCAGTTAATGCAATAACTATGGCAGCATTAGCATGGGCTCCCCCTTCTCCTGATGAAGTAAAGATAGGAGGTGCTGTTCAGCCCTCTACTACATTATCCTGGAAAGTAGTAGATGATCCTAATTTAGCAGCTTATAAGATCTACTGGAGAGAGACAACTGCGCCCCAGTGGGAAAATTTCAGATATGTAGATCCATCAAAAACCTCCTTTACTTTAGAAAACTTAGTGATCGACAACTACTTTTTTGGAGTTTCTGCCGTAGGTAAAGATGGTAATGAGAGTGTTGTGGTTTTCCCTTCAGGGTTGATTCGTAACTAAGTTTAAACTGTCTGTAAGCAAGTACGTTATAAGTAGGGTTTTAATTTTATACATTAATTTATTATTTTCGTACAACTAAACCCTGCTATACATGAGAATAGGTATTTTTTTACAGTGCAAAATATTGCTGCTGTGCCTTCTTTGTGTAATGTTATTTAATAACTCAGCAAGTTCTGCTGAGAAGGTAAAAACCTATGTAGTCATTGGAGCATTTAAATTCGAAGAAAATGCACGGGAATGGGTAGAGTTTGCGAGCCGGCATGATCTTGATGCAGAGTTTGAAATGAACTATAACCGCGGTTTGTATTATGTATACGTATTGAGTACCGACAATTGGCAAAATGCAGTAGATAAACTCCATGAGGTCTGGGGTTTAAATGATTTTAAAGATTCCTGGATCTATACAGGTGATTTCGGAAGTCAATACCCTGAGGAGGAACCTGTCATAGCAGAAGAAAAAGAAGGTGTTCGCGAATTAGAGGAACCTCGCAGGCAGGAAGAACAAATTAATGAACCTGAAGCAATAAAAATTGACAGGCAGGCTGAAATAACTCCTTTATCAAAAGAAGAGTTGCGTGAAGAAGTGATTTTAAAAGAAGAAGCCAGATTAGCAGAACCTGATGATGAAGATTTAACACTTGGTGATTATACCATCTTCTTCAATCTTTTTAATGCTGCTAATAATCAGGATGTATCCGGGGAAGTGCAGATTATAGATACTGAAAGAGCGAAACTTATACAGTCAGTTAAAGGTGGTGAATATACATCTGTTGTTGATCCTAATAATGGCTCCGGGAAATTAACTCTGATTGTTGAAACCTTTGGCTATAGGAAACTTCAGCATCAGATAAATTATAATGAACCTTTCGCAGATACTGCTTCCGTGGATATAGATCTTATTGGCGATATAATGGTTTATCACTTTCCACTTGTGAGGTATCATAAAGGTGATATTGCTACCATGTATAATGTCTATTTCTTTAAAGATGCAGCGATTATGCGGCCGGAATCAAAATATGAGCTACATAGGCTGATTGAAATGATGGAGGAAAATCCTGGGTTTGAAATTAAGATACATGGGCATATCAATGGTAAAAGTCCCGGAGTGATAGTAACTGCAGGCGAGGATGGAAATATGTTTGCCTTGTCAGAAGATGATAATACGGGGTTTGGATCAGCTAAGAAGCTTTCTAAGGAAAGAGCCATCGTAATAAAAAATTATCTTATCAGCAATGGCATTGATCCTGCAAGAATGGAGATAAAAGCCTGGGGAGGGAAAAGGATGCTCTATGATAAGCACAGTCCTCAGGCACATAAAAATGTTCGTGTGGAGATAGAAATCCTTGAGGAATAAGAATTTTATAACTCACAGGCTTTTGTGATGTAATATCTTTTATTATATTGTCACGATAAAAATTTTTTAAGTTTTATCTGACAGGTGAAATGCATAAAAGCAATCGCTTAATTTTTTTGTTACTTTTTTTTATTGTAAAACTTAATGTAAGTTTTGCTGAAACTTTCCCGCCGGATATTCTTCCAAAGGGATACTATGTTGTCGTTGGAGCATATGCTCCTGCTAAGGAGCATTATGCCGAAAAATTTACCAATAACCTGCAGCAGCAAGGTTATAATGCTACTTATGGTTATAGCCCTTTAAAAAATCTCCTTTTTGTTTACGTATATTATGATTCTGACTTTCGCGCCAGCCTCCAGAAGATGCGTGAGATGCGTCAAAAAGAGGAGTTTGATGATACATGGGTATATGTAATGGGTGATTATAAAGCACCGGAACAACCAGATAAAAAAGAGAAAATAAATGTTCAGGATGTTTCAAAACCTAAACGGGCAGTAACAACCGATACTTCTGCTGTTGCAAAAGACACTGTTAAAAAATCGGATACTGAAGCAAGAAAAAAATTAGAGGAAAAGATTATTTTTCGTGAAGAAGAGAAGATAAAGGAGGAAGAGGAGATTACACTTGAAGATTTCCTCGTGTTTGTAAACCTTTATAATGCGGCTAATTATCATGATGTTTCCGGTGATATTCAGGTAATTGATCCTGTGCGGGCTTCTCTAATAGATGTTATTGAAAGTGGCTCATATGTAACTTTGCCTGATCCTAATAACAGAAGCGGTGAAGTTTTGCTTGTATGCGATGTTTTTGGGTATAGAAAGATGCAGCAGACAATAAACTACTATAATCCGTTGCCAGATACAGCACAATCTGATATCCAGTTGCTGGCTGATATTTTCGTTGTAAATTTCGACCTGGTGCGGTATCATGTTGGTGATATTGTCACTATGTTTAATGTGTACTTTTTTAAGGATGCAGCTATAATGCAGCCTAAATCAAAGTACGAGCTTAACCAGCTGCTGGAAATGATGAAGGAAAACCCGGCATACAAGATCAGGATACATGGACATACAAATGGCAGAAATCCTGGGCCCATAATATATCATGGGGAAGATGAGAATTTATTTGCCCTCACCGATGATGATCAACATGGTTTTGGTTCGGCAAAAAAACTTTCAAAGGAAAGGGCGACCCTGATTAAAGAATTTCTGGTGCAAAATGGAATTGACCCTGAGCGTATGGAAATAAAAGCATGGGGAGGAAGAAGAATGTTGTTCGACAAACATAGTGCGCAGGCGCATAAAAATGTACGTGTGGAGATCGAGATACTGGAGGAGTAATATTAACTAAAATATCTCCTGTACCACCATTGAAAAACCAAAAGCCCCCAAATCCGTGCATGGACATCACCGGGATTCATACTAAACAGTTTCTTTTTAAGTTTTCTTACCTCTCTGACATTAAAGATCCCCTGTTCTTCAATAAAATCATCTTTTAACAGGTCATCATTGATCTTTCCTTTCAGGTCATGGCGGAGCCAGTGAAGAAGCGGAACTTCAAATCCTTTCTTCGGGCGATTGTATAATTCTGCAGGGAGTAAGTCCCTGAATGTATCCTGTACAATGCGCTTTCTTATGCCATTCCCTATTTTATATTCTTCGGGGAGACTGAAGGCAAAATTTACGATCCTGTAATCGAGGAAAGGTACGCGAACCTCAAGGCTGTTCAGCATTGACATCCGGTCTACCTTGGCAAGCATATCATCAGGAAGTACCATTTTGCAATCTGCCAGCAATTGCGAATTCAGATCATTTTGAATATGTCCGGTAAAATTCTTTTTAAAATCCGCATAAGAATCTTGCTGAACCAGTTTTCGGCTTTGGCTGGAAAGAAGGTTGAAGGCAGATCCTTCAGAGGCAAAGGATGCCCAGCGCCAGTAGCGTTCAGAAGGTGATAACTTCATTCCTTCACTCATTCTGTAGAGTTGCCGGAAGAGATTAGTAAGTTTATTATGCCGGGACTTGGGCAGCATATACCAGAGTGGTTGGCCTGCTGATATTAGATTCATCAAAGAACCGCCGTCAGATAACTTTTTTAAAGCCTCATGCTTATTGTATCCTCCAAATAATTCATCGGCGCCATCACCACTTAAGGCTACGGTAGCATGTTTTTTTGTCTCCCTGCAAAGAAGGTTTACAGCAAGGGCAGAGGAATCTGCAAAAGGTTCGTCCATATAATCCAGTACACTCTCAATGCTCCGCAGCAGCTCATTACTTGATATTTCAAAGACCGTATGTTCAATACTGGCTTTTTTAGCTACTAATCGGGCATAATCGGTTTCATCGAAAAACTTCAGATCCTTATAACCTATGCTGAAGCTATGGATGTCAGGCTTATGACGGGCTGCAAGCATGGTAATGACAGAGGAATCTATCCCGCCACTTAAGAATGTTCCCAAAGGTACGTCAGACACTAACCTTTGTTGTACCGAATCTTCCATAAGCGTAAATAAATGCTTTTGCTGCTCCTCATATGAAGATTTTTTATTTATAGCACTAGGATCATAGGGAATGGTGTAATACGCAGCTGATTTAATTTTTTCCGGTGAAATAGAATAGTAATGCCCCGGCTCCAGCTTTTTGATGCCCTTGAATATCGTCTTGGGAGCACTGATATAATTCATCTGAAGGTACTGCCATAGTGCTTCGTAGTCGATCTCTTTAGGAATACCGTATTTTAAAAGCGATTTAATTTCAGAGCCAAATAAAAACTTGTCGCCATCCTGAAAATAATAGAGTGGCTTAATACCCATTCGGTCACGGGCAAGGAATAGAATTTTTTCCTCCTTATCATAAATAGCAAAAGAGAAAAAACCATTGACTTTATTCAGGCACTCTTTGCCATAGGCGATATAAAGATTTAAAAGTACTTCAGTGTCTGTTTCAGAATTGAACTGATAGCCTTTATCGACAAGGTCTTTTTTTAATTCCCGATAATTAAAGATCTCTCCATTGTAAATGATCAAATAGCGTCCCGTAGCATCATGCATCGGCTGGTGGCCTGAGGAGGAGGTGTCAATAATGGAGAGCCTGCGATGCCCTAAAGCAACAGTATTATCATGGTAAGAATCGTGATAATCAGGTCCTCTGCTTTCGATGACACGTGTTGCATTCTCCAGGTGGACAAAATGCATCCTGCCGATCATATTAAAGGCATATACTCCGGTAATTCCGCACATGAATATTAATTTTAAATGACAAAAATGCCATATTATTATCTAATAACAACAGTTATTAATTTTAAAGCCAAGCCTTACTCACTTCTTAAACTATCAATTGGATTTTTACCGGCGGCATTTGCTGTTTGAAAAAGAATAACTACCAGGGAAATAAAAAGAAGTATGAAAAAAGGAAGAGCGAATAATTCTGGTTTTATTGTCATTCTATAGGCAAACTGTTGGAGCCATTTATCTAATAACCAGTAACTTATCGGAATGGCTACAATGCTTGCGAAAACCAGTGGAAGACTAAATTTTAGGGCAAAAGAAGTTGTGAGTGATGTTACATTTGCACCGAAGACTTTTCGAATCCCTATTTCTTTTGTTTTTCTAAAGAGGGTATAGGATGCCATTGCAAATAAACCCATGCAAGCTATTACTACAGCTAGTATGGAGAAAATTGTGATGATCCTGCTCGTATAAAGCTCGGTTTTATACTGCTCATTATAAAGATCATCAAGAAAGAAAAACTGGAAAGGTCGATCAGGGAAAATATCTTTCCACATTTTTTCTATTGCAATTACCTGCTTTGGAAGATCATTGCCGGTAAGATTAATTGTTAGAAATTTTTTATAGCCTCCTCTTGTCCAATAAAAAGATGGAGCTACCTCCTTGTGTAGTGATTGCTCATTAAAAGATTCAACAACACCTATAATTTCCATCTCAGTACCCATGACCAGCTTCTGACCAATAAGGTCTTCCGGTCTTTTTAAGTTAAAGGCTTGAACAGCTGCATTATTAACGATTATATATTGTAGCGAGTCGCTATACAATGGAAAGTTTTTACCTGCTATTAATTTCAAGTTATATGTATCAATGAAATTCTCATCAACCCGGGTTAGATAGGCAGAAATAAGAAGGTCTTGTCCTTTTAGTTTACTCCTTCCCAGCCATTCATTTGTTCTTCCCGGAATGTTTGAGCTGACGGTTGAGCCATCTATATAGCTGTACGTATTTAGTTTTTTCTTTAATACATTTAACCTGTTGTTAAAGGTAGAATCTACTTCTTCTCCAACTCCGGGAAGTAGCTTCAGGATTAATTTTTTCCGAACATCAAAACCAAGATCTTTATTTTGCAGGAATTCCAGCTGGTAAAAAATGCCTAATGTACAGATGATCAGGATTAATGATATGGCAAATTGAAAAGTTACAAGTCCTTTTTTTATATAAGCCTCTCCTTCTGTAGGTTTTATTCCCTTTAAGGCATTACTCAATTTAAATCCTGAGATGGTAAGGAGAGGATAAAAAGCTGTTAATAATGAAACTGAGGACAAAATTAAAAACAAATACATCCAGAATTCAGGTGATGTAAATAATTTGAAATCAATCTTTGTTCCAAAAAAGGTGTTGAACTGTGGTGAGAATTTATAGATCAGCAATAGAGCAAAAAGTAAGGATATTAAGTTAATTAGCAATGATTCTATAAGAAATTGCCCCATTAAAGAAGCTTTGGAAGAACCTATAACCTTTCGGATCCCAATTTCTTTGGTGCGTTCAAGAGTTCGTGAAGTGTTAAGGTTAATTTGGTTAACTACGGCTATGAGTAAAATTAATATCCCAATTACTATAAGAATATCTATCAGGTATTTATGACCAGTAGGATGAAATTCATTTTCCAATTTCGAATGGAGATGGATCTTTTCCAGTGGCTGGAGCCCAAACTGATAATCTATAAGAGGTTTATCTTTTAGGTACTCACCTAAATAATGGTCTTTAAAAAGATTAAGCCTTGAATTTATTTCTGTTATATCATTTTCATTGTTCAAAAGGATATAGGTGTAAAAGCCATCCCAGGTGAATAAGCTGCGGTCACCATAGACATTAAACCAGGACAATAAAACGTCAGGTTTAAAATGACTATTGGCAGGAAGGTCTTTGTATACACCTGTAATAATCCAGTTTTCCTGAAGGTTACTGGATAACTCCAATCCTACAATATCAGTATGCCCAAAGAATTTTAATGCAACTTTTTCAGATAGTATAATTTTATTGGAACCTGAAAGTGCTGATTGAGGGTCGCCTGTAATAAATTGCATATCAAAAATAGTAAGGAAGCTACTATCGGCTATAAATGCATTTGGTATAGAAAAGCTGATCTTCTTCCCATTTTTTGTTCTAGTGTTAAAAACAGGTTCAATGTTTTTACTTGCGGGAAATATTCTTGCTGTTTCTTTAATTTCGGGGTAAAATTCTTCCATGGCTAATCCTACCTCCGGTAGAGTCATGGCCCGTGAATATTGAAGCTCACCATTGAGATATCTTGAGCTTGATATCCTGTATATTTTTTCTGAGTTGGAATGGAATTTGTCAAAGCTCTTCTGCTGATGGACATGCTGAAAAATAAAAAGTGATGCACAAAGGCTGAGGCTTAATCCTATAATATTTATTATTGAAAAGCTCCTGGCTTTTCGAAGGTTACGATAACCTGCTTTAAAATTTAGACGGACAAGAGAAAGGTTGATGAATGGGAGATGGATTGATCTTATATTAGATATTCGGATGAACCTGATTACATACCAAAAATAGATGATCTGTGATAACTTATTTTTATTGATCCTTTTACTATACAATTCATGAAGATCACCCTGGATTTCTTCAAGAAGTTCAGGCTTGCAAAAAAACTCCAGGAGTCTGTCGGCCCACTTTGGCGGTTGTTGCTGCATTTTTATTCAAAATTGAGTTGTAACTTACCGTAAAGCTGGGTGCGCAATTCGTACATTTCATCAAGAACACGCTTACCGGGAATCGTAAGCTGAAATATACGTTTACGTCTTCCGCCTCTTTCTTCAGTGGCACCACCCATAGATGATTTTAGATAACCTTTTGCTTCAAGCCGTTTCAGGACTGTATGGATGGCGCTTATATTTATCTTCCTGCCGGTTTGTCGCTCAATCTCCTCCATTACAGCAACTCCATAAGCTTCATTTGCCAATGCTCCAACCGTTAGTAAAACGAGCTCCTCCAACTCGCCTATTGAATCTCTTTTCATATAGATTTCATATTATACAAAAGTGAAAGTAATATATTTATTTCACTTTTGTATAATTATTTGTCTTCTTTTTGTGGTCCTATTCTTATTCTTTCTGTTATCTCTGGCTTGTGGTATCAGATCCTGAAATAAATTCAGGATTCCGGGTTTGGATTTTTAAGACTAGGGAATTAATTCAGCATCTTTTATTGTAGAACATTACTTTTAAGTCGTGAATTTCTCAAATCTCACATCTCCTTCAAAGCCTCCCACAATATCTCCGCCGGATGTTTCGCAATTCTCCCCGTACCATCATAGATCTGATGCCTGCAACTTGTTCCCGCTGCTGCAATGATCACATCATTGGATAATTTTCTTATTGTAGGAAAAAGCACCAGCTCGCCAATCTGCTGGCTTACGTCATAATGTTCTTTTTCATATCCAAATGATCCGGCCATACCACAGCAGCCGGATGGGATCAGGAGCACTTCATAGTTCTGTGGCAACATCAATGTCTTTTTTGCAGCTACCATTGTAGATAATGCTTTCTGATGACAATGGCCATGTAGCCGTATCAGCTTTTTATCATCTGTAAATGAAGAATGTTTTATCCGTCCTTCCTGAAATTCTCGCCCAATAAACTCTTCCAGCAATAAAACATTTTCACTTATCTCTGCCGCAGGTTTTTTGAGGTCTTCTTCAACTAATGCAGGATATTCATCCCGAAAGCTCAAAATGGCAGACGGTTCCAAACCTATCAGGGGAGTTTCTTCTGAAATAAGTTTTTCAAATACCCGGACGTTCTTTTCAGCCTGTTTTTTTGCCTGCATTAATAATCCCTTTGAAATAGCGGCTCGTCCACTATCGGAATGATCAGGTATTTCTACTTCATAATTAAGGCGGCTCAGCAGCTTTATGGCTTTAATGCCTATTTCCGTATCATTATAGTTAGTGAATTCATCACAGAAGAAATAGACCTTTCCGATAGGACTGGAAGGGGTGATATTGGCTTTATTTTTTTTATACCAGGAGATCAACGAGTGCTTGTAAACGGGAGGAAGCGACCTTTGAGGAGCTATTCCCATAAATTTTTTCAGCAAGGGCTGCTTAAGTGCCAGATTTGTGATGCCTGGAAATTTACTTCCTATTTTATTTAAAGCCCCAATATTTGCCATCAGCCGGTTTCGAAGCGGGAATCCGTTTTCTTTATAATACTGGTATTGTGCCTCTGCCTTTACACGTGCAATATCAACATTGGAGGGGCATTCAGATGTACATCCTTTGCAGGAAAGACATAGATCTAGTACCTCCATGATCTCTTTATTATCAAAGGCATTTAATTTCTGCGGATTATTTAGAGCTTCACGTATAATATTTGCCCGGCCACGTGTTGTATCCTTTTCGTTTTTAGTGGCCATATAGCTGGGGCACATGGTACCTCCGGATAGATGCGTCTTCCGGCAATCCCCTGAACCATTACATTGCTCAACAGCACGTACAATTCCCTTTGTTTGCTTAAAGTCAAAAATTGTGTCGTATTCTGGGGTATGTTGTTCAGGCTCAAATCGTAGAAAAGAATTCATAGATGGAGTATCCACTATCTTTCCCGGATTAAAAATATTATCAGGATCCCAGGATTTTTTTACTTCTTTAAGCATCTGGTAGCATTTGTCACCAATCATAAAAGGAATAAATTCTCCTCTTAGCCTGCCGTCACCATGTTCACCGCTTAGCGAACCTCTGTACTTTTTTACCAAAGCGGCTACTTCAGTAGCTACTGTACGGAAAAGCTCGTTTCCTTCCTTTGTTTTTAGGTTTATTATTGGCCTTAAATGTAATTCACCGGAACCTGCATGAGCATAATGAACACAAAACAACCCATGTTTTTTTAGCTGTTCGTTAAATTCCTTTATATAAGCAGGCAGATCCTGTACGTCCACTGCAGTATCTTCAATAACAGGCACAGGTTTGGCATCTCCCGGCATATTTGAGAGTAGTCCTAAACCAGCTTTACGTAATTCCCATACACGTTTGGTGTTTTCTCCGGTAACGAGGGGAAAATGATATCCAAGTCTTTCTTTTTTAAGCTGTTCCGTTAGCTGAGCAACTTTTTGCTCCACTTCATTCATATCTTCACCACGCAATTCCACTACAAGGATGGCTTCAGGGTCTCCTTCTATAAAAAACCTGTTCTGGCGATGCTCAATATTTCCCTTTGTACGATCAAGGATATAATGATCCATTAATTCACATGCAGAAGGATCATATTTGAGTGCTGTCAGAGTAGCCTTTAGTGAATCATAAAGATTTTTGAAATGGATGCACAGCAGCCCTATGTTTGGTGAGGGGATCGGTACTGTTTTTATTTTTGCTTCGGTAATAAAGGCTAAAGTACCTTCTGAACCGGCAATAATCTTACAAAAATTAAAATCCTCACCTGTTTTATTAAAAGGCGCTGAATCCATCAGGAGATCTAAGGCATAACCGGTGTTACGCCGGGGTATGGATCTTTTAGGATACTGTAATTCAATTTCCTTCCTGTTTTCTTCAGGAGCCAATAAATCATTTATATTTCTGTAGATCTCTCCCTCCAGGTTATCCTGCTTACATTTTTGGTCAAATACTTTAGGGGAAACGGCCTTAAAAGTGGTAGTCGAGCCATCCGATAAAACGGCTTTAACTTCAATTAAATGTTCTCTTGTGCTTCCGTAAACAATAGAATTTGATCCACAGGAATTATTCCCGATCATACCACCGATCATAGCCCTGTTTGCCGTAGAAGTTTCAGGCCCGAAAAACAGGTTAAAATCTTTTAGGTGTTTGTTGAGATCATCACGAATGACACCAGGTTGAACGCGCACCCATCCTTCTTCAGGATTTGTCTCAAGCACTTTTGTCATGAAACGGGAGATATCTACCACTATCCCTTTACCTACTACCTGTCCGGCCAGAGAGGTGCCGGCAGCCCGTGGAATAAGCGGTATTTTAGTATCATGTGCAAATTTCACAAGTGATGTAATATCCTCTTCATCAGCAGGATAGGCGACTGCCAATGGTATCTCACGATAAGCAGAAGCATCGACGGAATACAGCTTTTTATAAAGGTCTTCATCAAAAATTTGACCTTTAAACGGTATATTTTTTAATTTTTCTATCAAGTTTAGGTAATTTAACCGTTATAAATTTAACGGTAATTATTTTTTAAGAAAGATGCAAAAGCTTAAAATCTTCTTTCAATTTTTTATACTGCTACTGATCTTCAGTTCCTGCGCCTCATCAAAAAAGCTTGCGGAGCGACAAAGAAAGGTAAATTATCTGGTATCTACAGCAAGATCATATATTGGTACTCCTTATCAATGGGGTGGTACGACAAGTGCCGGGATGGATTGCAGCGGATTATTATGCTCCTCTTTTTCATCCGTAGGATATAATCTCCCCCGCATGTCGGAAGATCAAAAAAAGGAAGGTAAGAAAATCAAAAGGATAGATGACCTGCAGGTAGGTGACCTTGTATTTTTTGCAACCGGAAAGAGAAAAAGGAAGGTGACGCATGTAGGAATGGTTACAGAAGTAAAAGGTGATGAAGAGATATATTTTATTCATTCATCATCCTCAAGAGGCGTAGTGGAAAGCAATATTTTTTCCTCTTACTACTATACAAGATTCAGGCTCGCCCGCCGTATTTTTTAATCATTATAAATTATAGGAAGATCAGCTTTTTCTATAGCTTTTATATCAAAAAAACAGCCATTTTGAGGTAATTTTGATGTATACAAAGGCAGCAAAATTGTTGCTTATTTTAATACAAAAACTCAAAATACAATGAAAACTGAAATTGTCGAATTAAGCAAGCAGGACCACAAGGAATTAGTTGAGATTTTAAATGTGCTCCTGGTAAATTATCAGATCTATTACCAAAACCTTCGCGGATTTCACTGGAATGTTGAGGGTGATCTTTTCTTTGAATTACATGAAAAATTTGAAGAGCTTTATACAAACGCGCAGGAAGCTATTGATGAGATAGCAGAACGTATCCTTACTTTAGGGGGAGTGCCTTATCATACATATTCGGATTATATTAAGCAGGCCAAGATCAAAGAAGAACGTGATATCCGTGATGGAAAAGAATGTGTGGGAATAACCCTGGAAAATCTTAAGACCATTTTAAATTATGAAAAAGAAGTCCTATCAAAAGCAAAATCTTCAGATGATGAAGGTACGGCAGGGTTAGTTAGAGATTATATAAAGCATCATGAAAAAGTGATGTGGATGCTTAAATCATTCCTAAAATGAACCAATAATATTTGAAATAAACCACCGGAAGGAATTATAGGTCATCTAAAGTTTCTTCCGGTAATTTGTCGGTTTCGCGATAGTAAATATGAAATAAATTTTGTAATTTTCTTCTCCAGTTAACAATTAATGCGGTCAGAAAAGGAGAGAATCAATGAGATTAGGAGTTATAGGAAGCCGAAAATTTACCAATTATACCCAAATGGTCAAATATTTGGCCAAGAAGGGAACTGTTGATCTTGTTGTCACCGGTGATTCTGAGGGCGCCGATCAACTTGCAAAAGAATATGCACAGTCACATAATATTCCTTTTGAATTCTTTCCACAAGATAAAGAAGCTATTGTTAATAACAGTGATATTATAATTGCATTCTGGGATGGTAAATCCGAAGGCACACAGGATATCCTAAGGCTAGCGAAACGTGCCGGTAAGCGTATAGAAATAGTTTTCCTTGAAAAGAAATTAACTGAAGCTCCCTTTGGTTATTTTGTGCTTTAGCTTATTTCAACTGATTCATTAATTCAATAATTTCTTTCTGAATACTTATCGTTTTATCCTCTGCATACCATTTTTGGATCTGTAGTGTGATCTCCGGATATGGTGTTTCTTTTTGTTTTAAATCAATCATAAGCTGCTGGGCGGCTACAGGACGTGGGCCCCAGGTGCCTAATACTTGCTGCCCGTCTTTATCAAGAATGATGAGCTTTGGGATGGACCGTCCGCCATTAGTTAAAAACTGATCCATTAATTCAATATTTTGATCCCGGAGGACAAGTTTTAAATTAATATCAGACGCTGCTTCCGCCATTTTATTAATTACCGGAACACTTTGTGCCGCATCACCACACCATCCTTCAGTAATTAGTAACCACGTTTGATTTAACTGATTATTTTTCAATTCTTCTACAACCTCAGGTAGTAATTGAACGGTTTTATCCAAACGTGCTATCCTGTGATAATTTAATTTTGCATAGTAACCAAGATCCGGCTTCTTTGGATCCTCAGGCTTCTGATAACCAATGATCTGCTCAGCCATAAGTGCTTTGTAAGCAGTATAGGAGATTGATTTATTTATAGCTCCTTTTATAATATCTGTAATATCCAGTATTTCCATAAAGATTAAAACGTGTTATAACATGTAATAGTTTGTCCTCATGAAGACAAACTCTCTGATTTCGGGAAATTATATACAGCAAAGATTAATTTTATTAGGTTTAGGAATGGTGACAAATGTTACATCCGGATTATACTTCTCGATGTGCTTTTTAAAATACTCACATAAAAAATTACTAATGAGAGAGTTCAATTGATCAATATAAAAAATTCTCAAATAGATAATATTTAGATAGCATAATTTTTATCTTCGCCAATTCAAAAAAAATAACAGCACCATGACTATTTACGACAAGAAATTTGCAAAACTTACCTTTAATAGAGAAAATCAAAGATTGACCCAAACTTGGATAGGATTTGCTAGTTCGGAGAACTTTCGTGAGGCTATAAATGAAAGTGTAAAATTCTCCAGAAAACACCCGGTTAAGACCATAATATCCAATACTCAGAAACAGGCTTTGGTAAAAAAAGAGGATACAGACTATGCTGCTGAGCAAATGCCTGAGCTTATTAAAAATGGACTTCAAAAGATGGCTTTTATACTTTCAGAAAGTGCATTTACTCAGATGTCAGTAAAAAGATTTGGAGAAAAATCAAGTAATGATTTTATTCACTATTTCCAGACGGAAGAAGAAGCACATCAGTGGCTTGATAATTAATGTCCTTAGAGTCTTCACTGCATGAATAAATAATTATAATTTTTGTGGTGGAGGTTATTCCATATCGGTTTTTCGGTTTATCCCAGCCTTCCAATAATCCTGATAATTTTTTGTTTTTCAATTATTCTACCGTAAGCATTATCCTGCAAGTGAGTGTATTGGTTATACATTTTGTATCGATGGAGGCATGGCTTATATATAAATAAAGTTTATGATTTGTATTAAAAGTATAAATTTTCATTAATTATATGTTTGCTCCATTTTTGCAAAAAAAACTATGCTAATAGAAGATTCATTAGTTAAAAGCACTAAAGGGGATTCAGTTAAAACCACCAGCCCTAAGGCAACAAAAATAACAGTTGCAAAAGGAGATGGGATTGGTCCGGAAATAATGGAGGCAACTTTAAAAATTTTGGAAGCTGCCGGTGCTAGGTTAAATATTGAGGAGATTGAAGTAGGGGAGAAAGTATATCTTGCCGGAAACACTTCAGGGATTTCACAGGAATCCTGGAGCTCTATCAGGAGCAACAAAGTATTTTTAAAGGCTCCCATCACCACTCCTCAGGGAGGTGGTTATAAAAGCCTGAATGTGACAATGCGTAAAATGCTTGGTTTGTATGCTAATGTAAGACCTTGTATAAGCCTGCATCCTTTTGTAAAAACCAAACATCCGGAAATGGATGTAGTGATAATCAGAGAGAATGAGGAAGATCTATATGCAGGTATCGAACATCAGCAAACGGATGAGGTGGTTCAGTGCCTGAAGCTTATCAGCCGACCTGGTTGTGAAAAGATCGTACGCTATGCTTTTGAATACGCAAGGCATTATAAGCGTCAGAAAGTTAGTTGCTTCACAAAAGACAATATTATGAAGCAAACTGACGGTTTATTTCACCAGGTTTTTAAAGAGATCGCCACGGAATATCCTGAGATTGAGAATGAGCACTGGATTGTAGATATTGGGGCAGCCCGACTTGCAGACACGCCCGAAATGTTTGATGTAATAGTGATGCCAAATTTATATGGAGATATACTTTCTGATGTGGCAGCACAAATTACAGGTTCAGTTGGTTTAGCCGGCTCAGCAAATATTGGAGAAAGCTGTGCAATGTTCGAAGCCATTCACGGTTCTGCGCCACCCATCGCCGGACAGAATGTAGCTAATCCTTCCGGACTACTTCAGGGAGCAATTATGATGCTCAACCATATTGGGCAGACTGATGTTGCACAAAGAGTACAAAATGCATGGCTCAAGACTATAGAAGAAGGTATTCATACTGAAGATATATATAAAGAAGGAACCAGTAAGAAAAAAGTAGGTACTCAGGAATTTGCTCAGGCTGTAATAGGAAATCTTGGAGACCAGCCGGTTTCTTTAAAAGCTGTGGATTATGTAGAGGGTGCATCTTTTAAACTTCCTAAATTCCAACGCAAAGCTACTGCTAAGAAGGAACTGCTGGGAGTAGATGTATTCGTACAATGGAACGGCACTAACGCGGAGGAAATGGGTATAATTATGCAGCAGCTGGATTCTCCTGAAGTTAAGCTAAGCATGATCACTAACAGAGGTATTAAGGTTTGGCCTGAGGGGTTTGAAGAAACCTTCTGCACGGATCACTGGCGCTGTCGATATAAGCATGTGGAGGGGAAAACCATAACAAAGCAGCAGATCCTGGATATTTTATCCCAGGCGATTGATAAAAATATCGACACCATTAAAACGGAGAACCTGTATGCATTTAATGGCAAACCTGCATTCTCGCTAGGGCAGGGGCAATAATTAAAGATATCCCTGTCAGTTTTTATAATTGAAAATTTCATTTGTTTGTTTAGCCAGTAGTGGATAACTATTTTACTTAGGATTCTTTGTAAATTTTTGTCCACCTGGCTTTTTTCTAGTATTGAGAAGCTAGTCCGTCGTACTTAGTTATTTAACGCCAGGAAAAATCTTCTTCACTGTTAACCCATAAACTAACCGAGGAAAATGCTGTCCCAGAAAAGCCAATACTTTTCCGTGGCCGGTAATTATTACATGTCTCTTTCTTTTGCGGATCCCCTTTAGCATAGTTTTCACTGCTTTATCCGTAGGCCACATGAGCTGTTTGGGCCTGAAATCTTTCCAATCGGGCCGGTAAACTCCCTTATTGTCTACCTGTCCTATCTCGCTTTCAACAAAACCCGGTGAGATGGTGGTGCAGGCAACTCCGCTGCCATATAACTCCATTGATAATGCCTGGCCTATACTTCTTACAGCTGCTTTTGAGGCAGAATATGCCGCAGTTCCAGGAGTGGAGACCATAGCGGCAACACTGCTCATAAGCACAATGCTTCCTTTTGTTTTCTTCAGGTGGGGCAAGCTTTGTGTAATGGTGGAAGTAAGGCCTACTACGTTTACTTCCATCTGCCTGCGCCAGTCATCTGCGGTCAATGATTCAACTTTCCCTCCCACACCAAACCCTGCATTAGCCACGGCTATATCCAGCTGTCCAAATTCAGAAATTATTTTATCCATCGCTTCTTTTACCTGATTTTCGTCTGCCACATCACAAGACACGGCTAGTGCTTTCTGTCCCAACTGCTCAATTTCTTTCACCAGCTCGTTTAGCCTTTCTGTTCTACGTGCAGAAACAGCTACATGAGCGCCCTGTTGAGCAAATTGAATTGCCATTTCCTTTCCTATTCCTGATGATGCGCCGGTGATCCAGATGTATTTATTTTTGAACATGGGGAAGATTGATTTATAAATAAAAATATTACTCTATGTCAATATGGATAGTCTGATCAAAAAAGGATTTTAACAAAAGCTTTTATTTTAGAATATCCAACAATTGTTCAATATTTAATTCTTCAAAATTTTCAATGATCAGGTGGGTTTGATACATTTCTTCTGGTTTATGTGTGGTTGTAACACCTATAATTTTCATTCCGGCATTTAAACCTGCCTCCACTCCCGGAAGCGAATCCTCTATAACAATACATTGAGCAGGTTTAACTCTAAGTTTAGATGCGGCTTTTAAATATACCTCAGGGTGTGGTTTGCCATGAGTTACATCAGCGGAGTGTACAAGCATATTAAAATATTTTCTTATATTGAGCGTATCCAGCACAAAGTCAAGGTTAGCCAAAGGAGCTGAAGTACCTATAGCAGTAGCTATTCCCCTGGCTTTGAGATTCTGCAGAAACGGGACCAGACCTTTTACTGGTTTGATATGCTGTTTATACATATCCCTGAATATAGCTTCTTTTTCATTTGCCCACATCTCTGTTTTTTTCTGAGTAACATCATCTTTAAAGATGTAGGTCATTATTTCTTTATTTGTGCGCCCGAATACCTTTGTTTTTAACTCTTCATCTGTTAACTCAATATTATACTGTTCAAGAAAAGCTTTAAAGGCTAATTTGTGGTATGGGTTACTATCCACAATTACACCATCCATATCAAAAAGTACTGCGATCTGCATTATATTAATCTTTATTAAGCTAAAACATAATAATCCATAAATCCTCTGAGTTTCCTATCAGGCAAATATAGATTTTTAGGAGTAACAGGATTAATATGATCGGTGTAATAAAAAATCTCATATGTTGTACTATACTTTCGTTTCCTTTCAAATAAAAGCCTAAAGAAGAATAAGTGACTTACAAAACCTTTTAAATAATTTAAAAATTACTTTAATATTATTTTTCTTTTGTTAAATATCTTGATATGTTTAACAAAAGATTTAGGAAAAGCATAAATATTGCTTTCTAAGACTTCAATAATTAAAACCAATAATTTATGAAACGTAAAGAACAATTTTTCAAAAACCTGATCGGAGCAATGGCATTAGTTGCTCTATTCACATTAGCAAGTTGCGGAGGGGAAGATGAGCCTGCTCCTGCACCAGATGCAAGCTTCACATATGTAGCAGATGCACGTGAGGTGACTTTCACAAATACATCCACGGATGCAACATCCTATTCCTGGGATTTTGGTGATGGGAATACATCTACAGAAGAAAATCCGGTGCATGTTTATGATTCTTATGGAACATATACAGTTGTTTTAACGGCTACAGGGCCTGGTGGAACTGACGCTTCGCTACCAGATGATATAACACTTGCAAAATCTTCTCCTGTGGTAGTTGATGGTGAATTATCCGACTGGAATGATATTCCGGCGGCTATTGTTTCAGCTTCTGGTGAAGGTAGAACCATAAATGCAATAAAAGTAGATTATGATGCTGATCGTATTTATTTCCTTGTGGAAGGAACTTCTAATGTAAAAGGATATTTCGACATCTTTATGGATGCAGACAATAATCCTGAGACAGGTTACTCCAGTGGCTGGTATCCATTAGGTATGGGTGCTGATTATTATATCACTGGTGATTTTGGTGCAAATCAGGATGGTGAAATTTACAGGTTTATTGGTGAGACTACAGATGCATGGGCGTGGGAATTGGCTTCTGCCGCTGGTTCAGGTGCAATAACCGCTTCAACATTGGTGCCTCATAATGGAGGTAATGCAATAGAGTTTTCGATATTGCGTTCTGCCTTAAGTGATCTGTCAAGCGAAGGGTTCTCTTTTGCTATTGCAAATATTGATACGGAAAATGGATGGGCAACAGTTGGTTCTTTACCAGTAGACAACACTGAAGAATCACAAATGCTTTTCTTTGATATGACTAATTAATTATTTCAATTTTTTTAGCGGAAGCTTTCTCTATGATTGCTTCCGCTTTTCTTGCCATTATTTGTTGAGGCAGTTTTAATTAAATTAAACATTTAAATAACAGGGTTTTAATGAGTAGTAATACATCCAGGAGAAACTTCGTTAAATCGGCCGCGGTAGCTGGTTTGGGGTTTTCAATTCTGCCGTCGGGCATTCTTTTTTCTAAAGATAAAGATAGAAAAGCGAGATTAGGTTTTATTGGCGTTGGGCTGAGGGGACAGCATCTTCTAGAGCTTGCCCTGCAGAGGAATGATGTTGATGTTGTGTCAATATGTGATGTGCAGCCACGCATGATTGAGATGAGCAAAGAAAAGATTAAAAAATCTGGTAAGCCTATGCCCCAGGTGATTATGGAAGGTCCTTATGGCTACAAGAAGCTCCTGGAAAATAATGATATTGATGGAGTGGTAATCGCTACTCCATGGAGGTGGCATACGGAAATGTCTATTGATGCTATGAATGCCAAAAAATATGTGGGTTGTGAAGTGATAGTGGGTACTACAATAGAGGAGTGTTGGAATATTGTACATACCTCTGAGCGTACAGGCATGCCGCTAATGATGTTGGAGAATGTATGCTATCGCCGTGATGTAATGGCTGTATTAAATATGGTTCGTCAAAATGTTTTTGGTGAGATAGTACATGTTCAGGGTGGTTATCAACACGATCTTAGAGAAGTCAAATTTAATGATGGCCAGCAACCTTATGGCGGAGGTGTGGAGTTTGGTGAAAAAGCATTTTCTGAAGCGCAATGGCGAACACATCATTCTGTACACCGCGATGGGGATCTTTACCCTACTCACGGAATTGGTCCGGTTGCTATGATGATCGATATAAATCGCGGGAATCGGTTGACGGAGCTTGTTTCCTATTCCTCAAAAGCACGAGGTTTACATGACTATATTGTGGATAAAGCTGGTGAGGATCATCCAAATGCGAAAGTTAAATTTAAGCTGGGTGATGTCGTAAATACAATGCTGAAATGTGCAAATGGTGAAACCGTTTTATTAACACATGATACAAATCTTCCTCGACCATATTCCCTAGGTTTCAGGGTGCAGGGTACAGAAGGATTGTGGATGGATATAAATAACTCAATTTATATAGAAGGTAAAAGCGAACCTCATCAGTGGAATGATGCGCAGCCATGGTTGGAAAAATATGACCACCCGCTATGGAAAAAATATGGTGACGATGCTGCCGGTGCAGGACATGGTGGAATGGATTGGTTTGTTATGAACGCTTTTATAGAATCGGTTAAAAGAAAAGAACCTACTCCGCAAGATGTATATGATGCTGTTACATGGAGTGCTATTACGCCACTTTCTGAGTCGTCAATACGTTTGGGTGGTGAGACAGTGGAAATCCCTGATTTTACACAAGGTAAGTGGATGCACAGGGAAAATAATTTTGTTCGAAATACAGATTACTAGGTAATTGCAGACCACGAAAAAGAATTCGTAAGACGCATGATCAATAAATTTTTACTATGATGAAAAAATATTATATGAACTTACGGTATATTCTGCCTGTGCTTGTTTTGAGCTTTTTGAGCCAAATCACGCCTGTGGAGGCACAAACTTTCTCTTCCGTAGAGTACACTGAGAATAATGAAGATATAGCTAATCCGGAAAGAGGTTTTTATAGACACACCGAAACTGGTACGTCAAACTACTCTTTTTTGAACGAAACAACTTTACAAGGTTACCGTGCCGAAGGCTTCACATTAATTCTTCGATTGTTCTATCTCAATGGCTTTGTAGACAGTGATATCTCAGAAGAGTATTTGGATAATATGCAGCAGGATTTTAACGCTATGCGTGCTGCTGGTGTAAAGGCGGTTGTGAGATTTGCCTATACAAAAAGGCAATACGCACCTTATGGAGATGCAACTCCCGCGCGGGTGGTTTCTCATATTAAGCAACTTGAATCGGTGCTTAAACGAAATAGCGATGTGATAGCAGTGGTGCAGGCGGGTTTTGTGGGTGCCTGGGGAGAATGGTATTATACGGATCATTTTTCGGAAAATTTAGGGGCACCAACAGCCGAGGATTGGGCTAATCGCAGGGCTGTTGTATATGCCCTGCTTGATGCTTTGCCTGAAAACCGGGCGGTACAGTTACGCACGCCGGAAATTAAATTTAAAATAACGGAATCCACGACACCAATAACGGAAGAACAGGCTTTTAGTGGTACTGCTGAATCGCGGCTGGGACATCATAATGATTGTTTTTTAGCATCCGCCACTGATGTAGGCACTTATACAAGTAATATGGAGGCTGAAAAGGCTTACCTTGAACAGGAAACAAAGTACTTGCCGATGGGAGGGGAAACATGTGGTGTTTCTATACCTTATTCGGAATGTCCGAATGCTCTGGAGCAGATGGAGAGATTTCATTATTCATATTTGAATAGTGGTTATCATCCGGATGTGTTAAGTAGTTGGGAAACTGATGGCTGTATGCCAGAAGTGCAAAAAAAGCTGGGTTATCGCTTTAGGCTCGTGGAAAGTACGCTTCAGGAGAGCAGCAAACCCGGTGGTGAAGTTCATTTTTCCATGAAGCTGCTGAATGAAGGTTGGGCTAATCCATATAATCCGCGACTGGTTGAGCTTATGCTAAGGGAGAAATCAAGCGGTAAAATATATAAATTACCAATCAATGAAGACCCAAGGGTATGGCCGTTAGCAGATACTATAAAAATATCTGTGACATCCGGATTGCCTGTTGATATAGAAGAAGGCGCTTATGATATGTTCTTGAATTTACCCGATCCCGAGCCTACTCTTTATGCAGATCCAGCATATGCCATTCATCTTGCGAATGCAGGATTGTGGGATCCAGAAACAGGTTATAATTCCTTGCAGCACACTTTAATGGTCGATAAAAGTAGTGCAGTTAATAACTATTCCGGCAGTGATTTTTTTTTCTCCAGCCCGCAACTACAGTCATACACCAAGGTAGCAACTGATGGACAGGTTAGTGATTGGCAGCCTGTTCCTGCCGTTGCTGTGGAATCAGGGCAGGCTCCTGAAGTACTGAAGGTATTTAACGATAAAGACAGTATTTATTTTTTAGTTACAGGAACATCACTTCATCAGAATTATCAATTATTTATTGATGCTGATCAAAGCAAAGTTACCGGATATAATGCCTGGCAATGGGCAACTAATGGTGCGGATTATCTTGTAGAGAATGATATTATTTATGAATATAGTGGTGTTAACGGAGCATGGGGTTGGGTCTCGCTTGGTGGAATTTCACTAAAACAAGATGATTCCGTCATAGAAGTTGGTATACCCAGGAGTTTTTTTACCGGTATTGCATTAGGTGAAGAAATATCCTTCGGATTCGTCAATGATCCTGCGGGTGAGGTGGCGAGTGGTTACCTGCCTCTTCAAAATCAATCATTTTTGTCCTATAGACTGCTGTTGAATAATCCTGCAAAACCTTTAGCAACTTCTTCAGGCAGTTCTGCTATTGTGTATTGGGGTCTGGATGACCAGCAGGTATATCGTACGATTCAACGTGCTGCACCGGGTGAGGAATTTACTACAATTGCAATACTTTCTCCAGAGGAATTTTACTACAAAGATGGAGGATTGACTGTGGGTGTTAATTACCGATATCGATATTTTGCAAGTACAGCTAATGGAAAATTTGTCTCTACTTACACACCTGTGGTGGAAGTTAATACAACAGAAAAACCAGAAAATTATGTTTTTTCCACTGATGGGAATGTGGAAGAATGGGAGGCTATAGCACCTGTTGCTACAGCAAGAAGTGGAGAGGTTACGTACACTATAAGATTTACAGTGAAAAACGATAGCATATATGCTCTTCTTGAGGGTACTAATCCGGAAAGTTATGAGGTTTATTTAGATACGGATAATGACGTAACAACAGGATTGAAAATCACCACCTGGCAGGATGCTGGTTATGATTATTTCGTGAGAAATGATTCTCTTTACACGGATGAGGATTTATTTGTTCAGAAGGTGGAATCAGCAGTATCTACTGGTTTTTATGAGCTTGCATTTCCAACTAGCCTATTAGAAAACCTTGGTCAGAATACAATAGTAAAAACAGGAGCTATATTTAATCTCGCTTTTGCTGAACAGGTATTTGTTCCACGGGAATCAAAATTACCTGCTGTATTTATTAGGCCATTACCGGCCCAGGTGCCTGCAGATGTTAGTGTAATGAGGTCTCATTACTTTCCTGACACTCAGCTTATTGTTCAATGGGGACAATGTGATTGTTTAGGTTTTGTGGTTGAACGTTCTGTGGGTAACCAGGATAATTTTGAAACAGTTGCTGAGGTGAATTCATCTACATTATCTTATTATGATAATGATGTAGTAGGGGGAACAACTTATTACTATCGTGTTTACTCCTTTAATGAAAATGGGCGATCCGATTATTCGGAAGTGGTTTTTGGCTCACCAGAGGTAGTTCTAGGGATTGAGAACGAACTGTTCCGGGAGATCTACCTGTTTCCTAATCCTGCAAAAGATATTATTCAGCTAAATTTGGCTGGCCATTTACCTGAAAATTTAAATATTGAATGGACTGATATTAACGGTAGGGGGTTATCATTATATCCTGTAGAAGATTCTGAGCAGGGATTACGATTTAATATATCGAATCTTCAACCCGGTCTGTACGTGCTAAAGATAAGCAATAATACTGGACACAGGTATATAAAGATGATTAAGCAATAAGATACCTGTTATATGGGTTTAAGAGGTTGTCCTAATAATTTGAGACAACCTCTTTTTTTATTCGCTTAAAATTACAATTGCCACCATTGCCAGTATCATTCCTATCGATAAAGTTATGCCTGGTATTACAGAATAAAGAACCAACGATAGGATTATAGTAATAATGGGAGAGAGGCCAGTAAGCGGTACCACAATGATGGCTTTTCCGTAACGGAGTGCATATACGAGTGTAAGTGCCCCGAGAGCATTAAGAGTATGTATTATTCCGGCAAGATAGGCTCCCTTAAATCCCCAGTTGATTGGTTCATTAAAATTTGTCATCCAAATTGCTACAGGAATAAGCACCACACTTGCTGCCATCATATAAAAGAAAATGCTTTCGGCGCTCATTACTTCATTAGAGAACTTCATTATAAATGCCTGGAAACCCCATAAGATGAATACAAAAATTGAAAGTAGCAACCATAGCTGACCATAGGAGGATTTCTCTGCTGTGGGTTGATAGGAAAGTAAAAAAATAGCAATTAATGCCATGCTTATACCGGCCCATTGCCGCTTGTTTGCTTTTTCCTTTAAAAATATTGTTGAGAGGAAAATTGTCACTACGGGAAACAATGAAATCAATGGAAAGACAACGTAAGCCGGCCCATCCCGAAGGGCCTGGAAAAGTATCAACTGACCTCCGGCACCAAATAAACCAACAAGAGAACCTAACAATATTGCCCTACCACTGGTATCCAGATGCCATTTTTTTATATATAAAGCAGCAACGGCAAAAGGGATCATAGTAAGGGCCCAGGCAACGTAACCCAAAGTTGCTGGGAATCCTGCTTTTTCCGGTAGCTCAATCAACGCTCCCCAAATTCCCCATGCTACTGTGGTAATTAAGGCATACCATAGCCATATCTTAATCTTGATCATGAAATTCTGTCCAGTTTTTAAATAAAATCAAAAATAAATCAAACTTTGCTTTCGTAATAATACGAAAGATAATATATTTACTTAGACTTATTAATTCACCGATATGAATAGATATTTACTTTTTATTAAGGCCATTGCCTTATCATTTAGCTTTAGTTTACTTTCACTGCAAGGATTTGCCCAACATGCAGTTCAGGGGAGGGTAATTTCAGAATCTGATAATCAACCATTGCCAGGTGTAAATATACTTGTTAAAGGTACAACCATCGGAGCGGTTACGGATATTGACGGAAGATATTCTTTGCAGTTAAAAGAAAATGATGCAGTGCTGGTATTTTCTTTTATAGGATTTGAGACTGTGGAGGAGCCTGTTGGGAATAGAAGTGAAATTAATATTACTTTGAGCCTCTCACAGGAGCAGCTTCAGGAAGTAATAGTAGTTGGTTATTCCGCTAAAACGAAACAGGAGATCACCGGGTCCGTGGCTAATCTTTCTTCTGAAGAAATTCAGGATGTTACCTCCCCCGACGTGGCAAGCATGCTACAGGGAAAGATATCAGGGGTTCAGGTGACTCAGGCCACTGGTGCACCGGGAGCCCCAGCTCAAATACGTATTAGAGGTAATTCTTCCATCAATGCTGATCGTGGTCCTTTGGTGGTGGTTGATGGGATTATAGGGGGTAGCTATAATCCCAATGATGTGGAGAGTATTACGGTATTAAAGGATGCTGGTGCCATTGCACTTTATGGCTCCAGGGCAAATGCAGGAGTAATCGTGGTGACAACAAAGAAAGGAACTACGGATAAACCTGAAATCACTGTGAGCAGTACAGTCGGAACAAGGGAAATTACCACCGGGAATTTTAATATGATGAATGCTCAGCAGCTTTATGATACGGAACGAATGATGTTCAATAGCTCAGCTGTATTTAATAGTTTCAGGCCAGCTTCTGTACTTGAAACAGACACAGATTGGCTGGATCTTGCTTATCAAAATGGTCAGGTGCAGAACCATAACATTTCTGCTAAAGGGAGTAACGGGAAAATTCGCTACTATTTGGCGGGTGATTATTATAATGAAGAGGGTACTTTATTAAGTACTAACTATGAGAGGTTCAATTTCAGATCAAACCTGGATTTTGAATTATCGGAAGCCGTAAGGCTGACTACAAATTTAAATGTTACAAGGGATAAAAATAACTCATACCACTGGAGATGGCCTTACCAGCCATTCCTATATCTTCCATATGATACCCCTTTTGATGAAGAGGGTAATATTAGATATATAGATGCAAATACACCAGGTTTTTTAACCCGGGATAAGAATAATATATTCCACAGTGCTCTTTATAACGATTATGAAACAAGAGGATTCGTCATGAGCGGTGATGTGGTGCTGACTGCTGATATTACCTCCTGGTTGACCTTTGAATCTCGTAACCGGATATCCACTTCGAATTATAGAAGCGACACATATGAGGATGTACGTACCATCGAAGGGATGAGTAATTCAGGAGTGCTTTCTTTTAATATTTCACAGGGTATTAGTGCTATATCCACAAATCTTGCCCGATTTAATAAAGATCTTGGGAATCACCATTTACATGGTTTTATCGGTTTTGAGACATCGCAATGGACAAGTGAATCGGCTGGTGCAACTGGTTATGGTATTGTTTCAGGAATTAAGATTCCTGGCGGTATTGCTTCTCCTCAAGACATTTCCGGCACAAAGATCCAAACGGCAGCTCAATCATATCTATCTGAAGTGGGGTATGATTTTGACAACAGATATTTTATAACAGGATCATTTAGGAGAGATGGCAGTTCGGTTTTTGGAGCAAATAACCGATGGGGTAATTTTGGGGCGATTTCTGCGTCATGGCTGATCAGCAATGAAGAATTCTTCAGCAATTTTGACCAAACAATATCATTGTTGAAACTCCGTGGTAGTTATGGAGTGGTGGGGAATGATAATATTCCACCTTTTCAATACCTTGCATTATATAATTTTTCAACACAGTACCATGGAGCATCCGCAGGTTATCCGGAGACATTGCCGAATCCGAATCTCGGTTGGGAACAGACAAAAGCAAGCGACCTGGGACTGGATGCCAGCCTCTTTAACAGAATTGATATTTCGGCAGATGTATTTCATAAAGATACAGACCGATTACTTACTAAGGTTCAACTACCACCTTCACAGGGTATAGCAGAGGTTTGGAAAAATGCTGGTCGTGTGGTAAACTATGGTTATGAATTTGGCATTGGCGGGGATATAGTAAGGTCTGAAAGTGTTGTCTGGAGCATGAATTTCAATATTGGCTCAGTACAAAATGAAGTGAAAGAATTGCCAGAGGGAACAGTTATTAATAAGGTTTATGATGGCGTTAAGCAGTCTGTTCGTGTAGGTGAGGATATTAATTCATGGTATCTGCCAAAATGGGTTGGGGTAAATCCTGATACCGGAAACCCACAATGGGAGAAAGCAGTCACTGATGCAGAGGGAAATGTTGTAGAATATACAATTACAGAAAATTATGCTGAAGCTTCTGCAACTAATAGCCTGCAAGTAGTAGGTTCTGCAACGCCTGATTTTTTTGGAGGTCTGAATACTTCAGTAAGTTTTAAAGGGTTTACTCTAAATGTGTCATCTGCATTTCAGTATGGCCACCTGGTTTATCATCGTACAAGGGAATTTATTGATGCAGATGGTGCCAATTTTAACTTTAACATGATGGAACTTCCGGAAGAATGGTCACGTTGGGAATCACCGGGTGATATAGCAACACATCCTAGACCAGTATTTGGTGGTAATAACCAATCCAATAAACCATCTTCTAGATTTCTTGAAGATGGTAGTTTCTGGAGGATTAGAAATATCATGTTGAGTTACAATATTCCTTCTGATCTGTTGTCGAAGGTGAATATTGCAAGAGCAAACATTTTTGTTTCTGGTGATAATCTTTTTACGTTCACGAAATTTTCTGGTATGGATCCTGAAGTAGGATCTTTTGGAATTGCTGGTTTATCGGATTTTAAGTATCCAATTAGCAAACAATATTTAGTGGGTTTAAAAATTAGCTTTTAATCATAAATAATATGAAAAAAATAAATATTTCAATAGTTATATTCTTAGCAATCTTCAGTACGGCTTGTGAATTAGAGATTGAACCGTTTGAAGGTGTAACAAAAGAGAACCTTGCGGATGTAGAAAATGCGCTGGAATATGCTACCAATGGAGCCTATTCAATAATGAAAGATCAGCTGCCATATAAGGGGGTGAATGATTTCAGGAGTACTTATGCACGGAATTTACATCAAATGTTGGAATATTCCAGTGATAATGTTTCTTTGAGTGCCACTACTGTAGATCCTTTATTCTTTGCCGTGACTCGGGAGCATTTTCCTGCACAGGAAAATAGTACCTATTTATGGTATGCAGCTTATAAAATCATTAATACAGCAAATCAAAATATCGAATCCGTAGAAGAGGGTTTGGATGAAAAAAATGATCATTTATTAGGTGAGAATTATTTCATGCGTGCTATGGCGCATTTTGATTTGCTGAGGCTTTTTGCGCGACCATTTTCTCATGGTGAGGATAATCTTGGCGTCATTCTAAGATTGTCCAGCACTGGTACGGATGATCTGGCTAGATCTACTGTTGGTGAAAGCTATAGACAGGTTGTGGACGATCTAGAAAAAGCTGCCGAATTGATGTCTATGGACAGGGGAAGTGAATTCGCTTCCAAAGAGGCAGCCTGGGCTTTATTATCCAGAGTTTATTTATATATGGGTATGCATGATGAGGTGATTAAATATGCTACTGATGTCATTGAATCACCTAAATACCGGCTATCTACCAGAGAAGAATATCTAAATTCATTTTGGAATACACAATCTTCTAGTGAGTCAATTTTTATAATAAGACATACTCTTCAGGACGACAGAGGAACAGGGAGCATTGGTTCTATGTATTTGACAGATCAAATTGGCTGGGGAGAAATATATGCTTCTGAGCCTTTAAGGCAGCAGTTAGGGCAATTTCCTGAAGATGTACGAAATGACCTGATTGTCCCGCAATATAAAGCTGACGGAGTAACCATTGAGACAAGAAATGGTTTTCCCAAATATTTTATAACAAAACATTCATATCAGGATGGAGTGGTAACCTTAAATTCACCGCATGTATTACGCTTATCAGAGATGTATCTTAATCGGGCTGAGGCTTATGCAAAAGAGGGCCTTGATCAGCTGGCACTCGATGATATTAATGTATTAAGAAGACGAGCAGGCCTTGAAGGTAACGAACTGTACGCGCTTTCAAATATGCTCGGTGCCACAGATGTGTTAGATGCTGTTTTAAAAGAACGCAGAATAGAGCTGGCATATGAAGGACATAGGTCGATTGATTTATATCGAAACAAATTAAATATGGATAGGAATTTTCCTGGAGTTCAGCCTCAGGAGATTGTGAGCTGGCAGGATCCTCGCATAATTTATTACATCCCTCAGGATGAGCTTATTACAAATGATTTAGCTGTTCAAAATGAATAATTATGTTTAGATTATAATTGGGTTTTAATTGAGTAAAAAAAGCTTCTTTATGAAGCTTTTTTTATTTATATTATTAAATTATTTAGTTGTTAAATGGCTTTATAGAATAAGATGTTAATAATGGGATAGGCTCAAATTATCCTTAGCAATCAGGAGTGAAATATTTAGCCCCAACACTTAGTAAATTTAAGATATATTAATGGCATCATTTTATTTGTGCCCTCTTCTAATTTTGCAATAAATTATCACGCTATAATTACTTCCACACCAGAATCCTGCAGGCGCTTTAAATCATCCTCAGGGATATTACTATCGGTTATAACTTTGTTGATCTTATCAATTGAGCAGATAAAGGCAAAACTTCTCTTGCTAAACTTGCTGGAGTCAGCTAGTAATATTACCTCTTTAGAGATTTCAATCATAATTTCATTTAAGCGTGCTTCTTCGACATTAGGTGTAAAAATCCCACTTCTGGTATCGAAACCGTCAACTCCTAAAAAGGCTTTGTCTACATTAAAATTACGAAGGCCCTTTTCAGCCTGGGGCCCTACTAATGAGAGTGAATTTTTTCTTAGGAAGCCACCCGGCATGATCATATTTATATGAGGGATTGTCATAAGCTGATTGGCTATATTTAGAGCATTAGTAATAACAGTTAAATCCTGCAGTTGAGTTAAATTCTTTACCATCTCTGCTGTAGTTGATCCGGAATCAATAATAATGGTATCCATCTCATTAACAAGTTTTGCTGCTTTTTCACCAATCCGTGCTTTTTCCTGAAAGTTGATTCGATTTTTGTCAGCCAAACGTTGATCGATAGCTACACCATTCTCTGCTTTTAAAGCACCACCTCTTGCTCTTATTAACAAATTTTTTTGCTCAAGCTGATCAAGGTCATTTCTAATAGTGACTTCACTTACTTTAAACTTCTTGCTTAGATCTTTGACGAAAACCTCCCCTTGTTCTGATATTAGGGTAAGTGTCTCTTTTCTTCTTGTTACAGTAGACTCTCTATTTTTTGACATTTTAAAATGCAACACGGTGAGAAGCTAAAGTAATAAATTCTGGAATATATTATATCTATTTTGACAAATTAATTTATTTAAAAAGTTAAAAGAAAAGTATATAAAGGTTAATGAATAAAAAATAATAACGAAACGAAAGATATTAGGTTATTTTATATATCTTTGATTAATACTCAAATTAACAAATGTGTACATGGAATATCTAGGAATTGATACGCAGGAATTAACTGAAAACGGTGCAATAAATACTGCAAAAGAAATTTCGCAACAGCCGGATATATGGCAAAAAGTATGGGGCCAGGTAAATAGCGAAAGTTCTGCGATGCGTTCATTTTTAAATGAACACAGAGATATTCAGAGAATTATTCTTACGGGAGCAGGTACAAGTGCCTTTATTGGATTTTCTCTTAGGGGTGTTTTTCAGCGTCAAATGAATATACTTGCGGAAGCTATTTCAACTACGGATATTGTAACTCACCCTAAAGATTTTTTACTTTCTGATGTTCCTACTTTAATTATATCATTTGCAAGATCTGGCAATAGCCCTGAAAGTGTAGCAGCCATAGATCTGGCAGATAAATTTTGCAAAAATTGTTATCATTTAATCATTACCTGTAATCCTGATGGAAGGCTGGCGAATATTTCTACAAAGAATGATAATTATATTTTAACACTTCCCGAGGAAGCATGTGACCTGAGCCTGGCAATGACCAGTAGCTATACCGGAATGTTATTAGCTGGAATATTAATTGCACACATCAATGGATTGGAAGCCGTAAAGAAAGATGTTGAAGCTCTTATATCTTATGGGAAAAAGATTATTGAAGAATATGCAGGGGATATTAAGCAGCTTGCATCGCTTGATTTTAACCGGGCAGTTTTTTTAGGTGCCGGTCCGTTTTATGGTACTGCTACTGAGTCACACTTAAAACTTCAGGAGCTTACTGATGGATTAGTGATTTGTAAACGGGATTCTTTTCTTGGTTTGCGGCATGGGCCAAAGGCAGTTGTTGATGAAAATACAATTGTTATTTATATTTTTTCAAATAATGAGTATGCTTTGCGCTATGAAAAAGATTTAGTTGCTGCTATGCAGCAGGGAAAACCTCCTATGGCTGAAATAGGAATTATGGAATCTGAGGTTTCAGATATCAATCTTAAGAGAAAAATTATTTTTTCTGAGAGAGCTGCAAACGGATATACACTAAAAGAAGAATTTTTAACTGTTTGTAGTGTGATACCGGCACAAATACTTGGCTTTTATAAATCACTTTATTTCGGGTTAAAACCTGATGAACCTTCTGCTTCAGGAGCAATTTCAAGAGTAGTACAGGGCGTCGAAATTTATGATGTGCCCTAATTAATTCAATTACTATTTTTAAAAAAAAATAAACGTATGGATCAAGTCTTAAGAGAAAAAGCAAGGCAACAAAATATGTCATTGCTGGATTACTTACTAAAGAGAATAAAGGATTTAGAGAAAGAGACAGGAGTTCGACGTTCCATCTTTGCAGCATGTCCGAATTCACTGGCAGTTATTAAAGCTTCTCTTCGTTCGGCAAAACGTAACAACAGTATAATAAAATTTGCAGCTACTTTAAATCAGGTAGATGGAGATGGTGGTTATACTGGTTTGACACAAGAGCAGTTTGTAAAAACAATACGTCAGGAAGCAGCTGCTATCAATTATACCGGATCAGCAATAATTGCTATTGATCATGGTGGACCATGGTTAAAAGATATACATAACCGTCAGAAATGGAGCTATCAGCAAACCTTGGCTGCTGTAAAAAAATCTTTTGAGGATGCCATTATAGCGGGTTATGATCTTATCCATGTTGACCCCACCATTGACATTACCATGCCAAAAGGTGAAATTATAGAAATAGATGTTGTTGCTGAGCGAACAGTTGACCTGATTGTTCATGCTGAAGACTTTAGAAAGAAAAATAATTACCCTCCTATTGCTTATGAAGTAGGTACTGAGGAAGTCCATGGAGGCCTTGCAGACCTTAAAGCATTCGATAGATTTTTGAAATTACTTAAAGAAGGCCTCAAGAGCCATAAGCTGGAGAATGTATGGCCTTGTTTTGTGGTAGGAAAAGTAGGTACTGATCTTCATACCTCTACATTTGATCCAAAGGTAGCGAAAGAGCTGACGGAAATTGTACAGCAGTACGGTAGCGTGATCAAAGGACATTATTCTGATAATGTGACTAATCCTGAAGATTATCCACGTTCAGGTATGGGGGCTGCAAATGTGGGCCCTGAATTTACAGAGCGGGAATATGAAGGGTTAATGGAATTATGTGAAATTGAAGCAAATCTTTTTTCAGAAGGGAAAGTTGCTAAACTTTCGGCATTAAAGGAGGTTCTTTGGAATGCTGTAATCAGCTCAAATCGTTGGAAAAAATGGCTTTTTGAAGGTGAGGATACAGAAGATTTTTATGCAAATGACGAAGAGCGTCAGGAGTGGCTAGTGAAAACCGGCTGTAGGTACATCTGGGAAAATTCAGAAGTATTGGCGGCACGTTGGAAATTATATCGTAACCTGGAACTTAATGGAATAGAAGCAGAAGAGATCCTGCTTTCACATATTGAAAAAGCAATGGATAAGTATTTTTATAAATTTAACCTGGTAGACCTGAATGATTTATTGCTTCAGGAAACAGAAGAAACAGTTTTAACCTAGCACATTATTCTGTCAGGAATTTAAAATATTTTAACTAATAAAAATGGATAAAGTTCATGATGTAATAGTGGTCGGAGAACTTAATATAGACCTGATCCTTAACAATATAGATAAATATCCGGAAATAGGTAAAGAAGTACTGGCCGGCCAAATGACCCTTACGTTGGGCAGCAGCTCTGCAATATTTGCCAGTAATCTAAGCACGCTAGGTATCCCCACTTCTTTTATTGGAAAAGTAGGAAAGGATAATTTTGGCGATTTTATAATTGAGAGCTTAAGATCTCGTGGTGTTGATGTAAATAATATCATAAGAAGTGAAAAGCTAAAAACAGGTGCTACGATTGCATTAAATTTTGGTGAAGACAGGGCTAATGTAACATATCCGGGGGCAATGGAACTCCTTCACCTTGAGGATGTAAATGAGCAGGTTTTAAGCTCAGCCAAACATCTCCATATGAGCTCGATTTTTTTACAGAAGGGACTAACCAATCAATTAGTAGATTTATTCAGAAAGGCAAAAGAATTAGGGCTCACAACTTCTATTGATCCACAATGGGATCCTGCCGAGCAATGGGATATAGACCTGCCGAAGCTTCTGCCTTTTGTTGATGTATTTATGCCCAATAGTAATGAGCTTATGTTATTAACTGGTACAAAAAATGTGCAGGATGGTAAAAGTAAATTGGCTCCTTTTGCCAACACATTGGTTGTAAAAGATGGAAGCTCCGGAGTTTATGCCTGGGCTGATAATGAGCTCATATATCAGCCTGCTTTTTTAAATGAAAATGTAGTTGACAGCATAGGGGCCGGAGATAGTTTTGATGCTGGTTTTATTTCAAAGTACATCAAAGGAAATTCTTTAAGAGAGTGCCTTAAATATGGGGCATTAACGGGAGCGATAAATACAACACGTTCAGGTGGCACAACCGCCTTTGAAGATATGGATTTAGTAAAAAGTATAGCCAAATCATCTTTTAATTATACCATTTAATGACACTACAGGAAAAATTTGCAATCATAGGACAACAGGGGAAGGCCCTTTTAGCTACTAACTTCTATAACTATGAGACCCTTTCGGGTGTGCTAAAAGCTGCAAAAACAGTCGGTCAACCTGTTATTGTCCAGCTTTCTGAAAGCTCAATTCACTACCTGGGATTAAAAGTTGCTACTGCTATGGCACGTTCAGCAATGGAAGAATATAATGTGCAGGGATGGCTTCACCTTGACCATGGGAGTTCTGTTGATATGGCACACAGGTGTCTCGATGCCGGTTTTGATTCAGTGATGATTGATGCAAGTGAAAAATCATTTGCTGAGAATGTTAAAACCACTTTAGCAGTGGTGAAATTAGCTCAGAAATACAAAGCCAATGTGGAAGCCGAGCTTGGTTACGTGGCAAAGCTGGGGCAGGAGCAGTCAAGTGTTTATACGCAACCCGAGGAAGCTAAAAATTTTGTAGAAGAAACAGGTATTAATGCCCTTGCCATTGCAATTGGCTCTGCTCATGGTTTTTATAAGGAAGTGCCGAAGTTACAGCTTGAGTTACTCTCTAAAATACATGAAGCAACACCAGCGGCATTAGTACTCCATGGAAGTTCTGGGATTCCAGATGATCAGCTTCGGGAGGCAATAAAGCGTGGAATTTCAAAAGTAAATCTTGCTACTGAAATCAAAAACATATTTATGAAGACACTGCAGCAGGTACTAAGGGATAATGAGGAGATAGATCTACGCAAGATATTTCCAGTTGCTACCTCATCAGTGGAAAATTTAATTATTGAAAAACTTAAAATTGTTTCGCCTGCAAGTTAATGAAGACCTCGCTTATAATATTGGCCACTCTATTAATTACAGGTGTTTTCACTCGGGCACAAACTCCAGATTCGTTACTGCTAAAAAATTATCGTCCAAAATCCATTTTTCATATTCCTGTTACTAATATTACTAAAGCAAAATATCCTGTAATAGATATGCATTCTCATCCCTACGCACAATCCGAGGAGGAGCTTGTACGCTGGATAGAAATAATGGATAAGGTTGGTATTGAAAAAACAATAATATTAACAAAAGCTTCAGGTACTACCTTTGACTCAATTTATCAGGTGTATGCTAAATATGACAATCGTTTTGAACTTTGGTGCGGCTTTGACTATACAGGCTATACCGAGCCAGGATGGAGCGAAAAAGCTGTACAGGAACTCGAACGTTGCTATAAAATTGGTGCCAGAGGGGTCGGTGAATTAGGCGATAAAGGGCTGGGAGAAGTATATTCCGAACCTGTTCCAGGAAAAGGATTACATATTGATGATCCCCGGATGAAACCTCTTTTAGAGAAGTGTGCCGAGCTGAGCATGCCGGTCAATATACATGTGGCAGAACCGATGTGGATGTATCAGCCTATGGACTCCACCAACGACGGATTAATGAATGCATACGTATGGCAGGTGGATAAAGAACAGGAGGGATTGCTGGATCATGCAGCTCTCATAAATTCCTTAGAGAATGCCGTAAGAGATAATCCAAAAACGACGTTCATTGCCTGTCATTTTGCTAATTGCGAATATGACCTTAAAATACTTGGAGATTTATTAGATCAATACCCTAATCTTTATGCCGATATTTCCGCCCGCTATGGAGAGACAGCTGCAATACCACGTTACATGCAAAAATTTTATAAGAAATATCAGGATAAGCTGATGTATGGTACAGATATGGGAATGGAGGCAGCAATGTACCAAACAACCTTTAGGATCCTTGAAAGTAATGATGAGCATTTTTATGAGATTGACCGCTTTAATTATCATTGGCCATTACATGGATTTGGTCTTGAACCGGAAGTTTTAAAAAAATTGTATTATGATAATGCCGCTAAAATCCTGAAACGAAAATAATAATCTTATGCGCTACTTCTTCAAATATCTGCTGTTGATGCTGTTTATTTCTGCTTGTAAACAAGAAAAAACAACAACCCCTGCCGGAGAAGTTGTTATAACACATGGTGACCTGGTATTGCAGATAAACGATAAGTTACATACAAAAATAACTTCCACAGCTGCAGGAGCGAAGCCATTAATGCTTGCCGCTGAGCCTTCTGAATACCTTGTTACAACCAATAATAATTTTCAGGATTTTATATCATATGATAATATTTCCGGACCTTTTACTGATTCTGTGGGTACTGGGAACCGCTGGCTTTTAAAGGGTAAGGGTAGTAAAGGAAATGAATCCCTGGAAAAGATTTTAAAGATAAAAGCATATGATAGTTTTCCGAATATGCTGGTGATGCAGGTAATGTATATTAATAATTCCACTGATGCAGTTCACGCAGAAAAGTGGGTAAATCATCATTACAAGGTATTACCCCATCAGGATTCAACTTTGTTCTGGTCTTTTCAGGGTAGTTCTACCAGTGCCCGAAAAGACTGGATCCAGCCCCTGAAATCTGGTTTTAAACAGCAAAATTATATGGGCATGAACAGCTCTGATTATGGAGGAGGTATTCCGGTAACAGATCTCTGGCGTCCTGATCAGGGAATTGCTATCGGACATATCGAGCTTCTCCCTAAGCTTGTTTCCCTACCTGTTACTATTGGGAAGCAGGAGAATGTAGCAGATATTCGAATTGAGAAAGAGTATTTAGACCCTCTCATACTTGAAATGGGTGATACCTTAAAAACATTGGAAACTTTTGTCAATGTTCATAGCGGTGATTATTACAATAGCCTTTCGGCATATGGAAACCTTTTAAAAGCCAAAGGATTAAAATTTGTTGAACCGGAAGAAGCTGCATATGAATCCTCCTGGTGTGCATGGGGATATATGAGGGACTTTACTTTGGATGAAATTATTGGCACACTACCAAAGGTAAAGGAACTTGGTATTAAGTGGGTCACCATTGATGATGGCTTTCAGCAAGCTGAGGGAGATTGGAATGTAAATAATCAGAAATTCCCTCGCGGCGATGCTCAAATGAAAGCTCTTGTAGAAGAGATACATGCTAACGGGTTAAAAGCAATGTTATGGTGGGCGCCATTAGCTGCTGATCCGGATAGCAAACTGCTGCAGGAAAACCCTGATATGATGTTAATTAATGCTGAAGGTTCACCACAGGATATCACCTGGTGGGATGCCTATTATTTGTCGCCCGCCCACAAAAAGACAATCCGCCATACTGAAAATGTTATAGACCTTTTTATGAACCAATGGGGGTTTGATGGTCTGAAGATGGATGGCCAGCATTTAAATGCTGTTCCTCCAGATTACAACACTACAGATGAACTGGCTGATCCTGAGTTGGCCGTAGAAGCAGTACCTGGATTTTTTGAAAATATATATAAAACAGCAAGGGCCATAAAACCTCATGCTGTTATTCAAAACTGTCCATGCGGAACGTGTATGTCAGTTTTTAATATGCCATACATGAATCTTGCTGTGGCTTCGGACCCACTTTCAAGCTGGCAGATAAGGCATAAAGGGAAAACTTATAAAGCTTTGATTGGTAAGACTGCATATTTTGGTGATCATGTGGAATTAAGTGATGATCGGAGCGATTTTGCCAGCTCTTTTGGTGTAGGAGCTATACTCGGAACTAAATTTACCTGGCCTCGTGAAAATCCTACTGTTACAGAAGATAACCTACTTACACCTGAGCGAGAAGTGATCTGGAAAAAGTGGTTTAATTTGTATCACGAAAAGATGCTATCAAAAGAAGAATATTTGGGCGATTTATACGATATTGGATGGGACTTGCCCGAAACCCATGTAATTCAAAAAGGCGATACCCTTCACTTTGCATTTTATAATAAAGAGTGGAAGGGATCAATTACTCTTCGCGGATTAAAGGATAAATCCTATCGTGTTCGCGATTATATTAATGATCTTGATTTAGGAATGGTTAAAGGTCCTGAGGCAGAGCTTAATGTTTCTTTTGAAAAGAACATGTTAATAGAGCTGTACCCTGAGGATTAGTAGCCAAAATAAACTGCTGTTTTATGAATACGGAAAGTAAATTGCATAAAATAATTTTTCCAAGGGCTTTTGCTTTTGCCATAGATGATTTAGGATGGAACGAAGGTAGCGATCTTTCACAACATACTCCACCCGGTCCTTACCGATGCGGAGTTAAAAGAAGATTTGACCTTAATGATTACAAATATATTGTTGAAGTTGGAAAAGCAGTTGGTGCAAGAATTCAGTGTCTCTTCATCTTAAGTGAAATGGACAGGGAAAATTTACTGGCCAAATTCCCTACAACAACCTACCAGCGTGAAAATTGGGATAATTCATTACGTGTAAACGAAGAGCAAAAGGATATAATGAGCTACGTTACGAAAGAAGCTGCTCATATTGAATTTGGCCTTCATGGACTTGGACATGAATATTGGGCACCCGGAGAAACACAAAAAAGAGCTGAGTGGTATAACCTGAATGATAAAAAGCCCTGGCCTGAGGAATCTCTACGAGAACATATTCAGTGCTTCAAAGATATTATGGCTCAATATGGACTGACTCCAGAAAACGGTCATTCATTTCCTGAAAGTTTTGTTCCCTGTGCCTACAGCTACTATTGGAATCCTACAGGTGACTATAGCCTGGGAAAGCTTTTAAGTGAGAATGGTGTAAAATATGCCAATACAGATTTTAGTTTTATTCCTGAATTAAATCCCCCTGAAGAATTAAATGGTGGTGGATTTGATCATGGAACCCATGTGATTAACAGAATAAATTATGGTAATCTCTGGTACGAACTTTCTTCTTTACCAAAAGTCGAGCTTGAGGATCAACAAACTGATATAATAGAAAGCCACTGGCCTAATTGGCTTGCACAGGATGATTTTCTGCAACCGGGAATTACCGAACAATGGATAAATTATTATAAGGCAGCACAAAGAAGTAATGATCGTTATATTGCAAAGAATACTGAGCAGTTACATTCTCAATGGCTTTATAATAAATATACTAAGGTGACCGAAGATGAGGTGGGGGTAGTAAATATCGATAATAGTGCAATGCCTGATGAGGCCTATCAGAATGACATTTTAGGAACAATGGTATTAAAGGTAAAACTTGAAGAAAATGAGCATGTTTCTGAAGCAGAAATTGATGGGCAGCTTTTACCTGCGTATTTTGAAGAGGAGGATTATGGCTTTCTTTATCTTCCGATCTTAGAAAAGAAAAAATATATCCTAAACTACAAGAAAGGTAAAAATTTAATGCCAGTTTATGTAGTTCATGATGGTACAGCAAATATCTACAAGCTTCAGCATCAAAATAATACGATTACTGTTAATGTTAAAGTGTATGGTAACCAGCTACTTAAGATAAGGTGTAACCAACCCGCTGAAGTTATTTCTGCAGTTGAAACTTTGGAGATTTTGGGCAGTGAGTATAATAATGAAAATTCCACCCTGCTGATCGAAATCCAAGCAAGTGATTTTCAAGGGATAAAAGGAGATATTCATTTAAAATTCTGATGCAGCATATTTTTGAAAATTCATTATACAAAAATTAATCTTGTAAAATGTGTAAAAGAATTAAATCATATATTTAACTATTCCAATATGGTTCTTAAATAAAAAGTACCATCATTAATTACAGGTAAATTATAAAAAGAGGAGGTCGTGTAAGCAGCCTTTTATTAGAAAAACTTAAATATTAATCCATTGACAGACAATTTAGTACAAAAACCTGATCCCCGGAAAGAGGAAGAGGTTCTTTCCAAAAAGAAAGGTGTAAGCCCTATCCTTATTATTGGCGCCTTATTTTTTATTTTCGGATTTATTACATGGTTAAATTCGGTATTAATTCCTTATTTAAAGATAGCTTGTGAACTGAGTAACCTTGAGTCTTATCTTGTTGCCTTTGCATTTTATATTGCATATCTGGTTATGGCTCTTCCTTCCGGTTGGGTCTTAAGCTATACTGGTTATAAAAAAGGTATGTCTTTAGGCTTACTGGTTATAGCCGTGGGAGCGGTTATTTTTATTCCGGCTGCCATAAGTCGCCAGTATATCATATTCCTTGTTGGTCTTTTTGTGCAGGGAACAGGGCTTGCTTTACTTCAAACAGCTTCTAATCCTTATATTACTATTATAGGACCACGTGAAAGTGCCGCAAAGCGCATTAGTATTATGGGAATATGCAATAAATTTGCAGGTGCCCTGGCTCCTATCGTATTGGGTGCAATTGCCTTAAGTGGGGTTGATCATCTTGTTGATGAGGAGGGATTTACCAGTGCAACTGCTACAGTTCAGCAGCTCAATGAGCTGGCATCGAGAGTTATTATACCTTATATTATTATTGCAGTAGCATTAATCTTATTGGCTTTATTTGTTTATCTCTCGAGCTTACCTGAAGTGGATGCAAATAAGGAGGAAGTAGGTGCCGTTCCGGCAGCTAACAATAGGAAAAGCATTCTTCAGTTTCCCCATTTGCTACTTGGTGCATTAGCCTTATTTCTTTATGTAGGTGTAGAAGTGCTGGCGGGAGACTCCATTATAAGCTATGGTGCTACGGAGGGTATATCGCTTGAAACCGCCAAATACTTCACCACAGCTACATTAGTGGCCATGATTGTAGGGTATATAATTGGAATTATATGCATCCCAAAGTATCTGAGTCAGGAAAAAGCTTTATTATATTCCGGTGTTTTGGGTACAATTTTATCCTTTATCGTAATTTTTACCCATGGTTACGTTTCAGTTTCAGCACTGGCCTTATTAGGTTTAGCCAATGCTTTGGTGTGGCCTGCTATTTGGCCGATGGCTCTGGAGGGTTTAGGAAGATTTACAAAAGCAGGTTCCTCATTGCTTATTATGGGTATTGCCGGAGGAGCATTAATTCCATTATTATATGGTCAATTAGCGGATATGATCTCCCCTAAAGATGCTTATTGGGTGCTAGTCCCATGTTACCTGTTTATATTCTATTATGCTTTGGCCGGACATAAGAAGGGACTAGCTTCCAAATAAATATTTAAAAAATAAAATACTTGGTAAAAAGAGCCTCCTGCAGTTTTGTGGGGGGCTTTTCTGCTGGATATTAATTTAAGAGTTCCCATCCATACATGATAAACTGGCTTCAGGTTTATTTACAGTTAACTACCTCAGCCTTTATTTAATATTTTTGTAACAAAAGTTACTGCATCAGGAAAGCCGAAACTTCACCTTTGCGTATGATTTTTTAACTTTAGAGTGAATTAGTATTGATAACTATGAAAGTAGAACAAATATATACAGGTTGTTTAGCACAAGGCGCCTATTATATAGAATCTGAAAAGGAAGCTATAATAATCGATCCGTTAAGGGAAATAAAGCCGTATCTGGGGAAAGCAAAGGAGAATGGGGTGCAAATAAAGTATGTACTGGAAACACATTTTCATGCTGATTTTGTGTCCGGCCATATTGATCTGGCAAAGGCAACAGGGGCAAAAATCGTTTTCGGTCCTAATGCAAATCCTTCATTTGATGCTCATATCGCAGAGGATGGTGAAATTCTCCACGTGGGAAATATAAAAATTAAGGTCCTGCACACACCAGGTCATACCATGGAGTCAACGACTTATCTGTTGCTCGATGCAAATGGAAAAGAATATGCCATTTTTACCGGTGATACGTTATTTATTGGAGACGTAGGGCGGCCTGATCTTGCTGCAAAATCTGATCTTACAGAAGAAGATCTGGCAGGCTATCTTTTTGATTCGCTACGAAACAAGATAATGCCATTACCGGATGATGTGCTGGTATATCCTGCACATGGAGCAGGCTCAGCTTGTGGCAAAAATATGAGCAAAGAGACCTTTGACAAGCTCGGGAGGCAAAAACTCTTCAACTACGCTCTCCGTGAGGATATGACAAAGGAGGAATTTGTTAAAGAGGTAACAGAGGGACTTGCTCCTCCTCCTCAATACTTTCCTGTAAATGTGAAAATGAATAAAGAAGGATATGATTCTATTGAAGAGGTTATAAAGAAAGGTACACAACCATTATCAGCGGAAGCTTTTGAAACAGATGTTAATGAGATGCGTGCATTGATACTGGACACAAGAGATCCTGAAAGTTTTGCCAAAGGCTTCATCCCTAATTCTATAAACATAGGTATAGACGGCGGATTTGCCCCATGGGCAGGAACTCTAATTGTTGATATACAGCAGCCTGTTTTGATTATTACTGAAGAAGGAAGGGAAGAAGAAGTAGTTACCCGTCTTGCCCGGGTAGGCTTTGACAATACATTAGGTTATCTGAAAGATGGTATAGAGAGCTGGAAAATGTCAGGTAGAGAGATAGACAAGATCGAATCTATCACGGCTGAGGAATTTGCAGCCCGTCATAAGCAGGAAAAAATTAAAGCTATAGATGTCCGAAAGGAGTCGGAATTTAATGCTGAACATATGGAAGGTGCAGATAATAAACCTTTGGATTTTATAAATCAAAACATATTTTCATATGATGATCAGCAGGTAAACTACATCTATTGTGCAGGTGGTTATCGTTCAATGATAGCAGCGTCTATATTAAGATCAAGAGGATTAAAGAAGCTGGTAAATATTAAAGGAGGATTTAAAGCGATAGCCGAAACATCCATACCTAAAACTGCATTTGTTTGTAAGGAAATTTTGAAATAATTTAAGACTGGATAGCTTTCAGGAAAGCATTGGCTGATACCATAAAATCCTCTTTTTATATATGCTGCTGGTAAAAATCAAATATTAATGATGGAATGAGGTTATGTATTGTTAACATAAAAATCAACCAAATAAAAAAATGAAATTATTTGATGAAAATAAATATAAAGCAGAAAACAGTCCTTTCAAAGATCTACATTCTGTAGTTGTCTACTTTACATATTATCAGGATGGCCTGGATGCTTTGCATGAATTGGACCTTAAACTTGATAATATTATTTCCGAAAAGGGAGTAGGCACATATGACTGGCATGAAATTGCCATGGATGATAGTGACGGGAGCATATATATGTACGGACCGGATGCTGAGCAGTTATTTAAAGCCGTAAAACCAACCCTTGATAAAGTTCCCTGGATGAAAGGGGCAATTGCAGTTTTACGTTTTGGAGGAAATGATGCGGATGCTTTAGAACTGGAGGTAGAGATTGGGTGATAATTTTTCTACAGGACTAGTGGGTTTAATTTGATGTCAGTAAATTATAGAGGTGGTGATGGGCTGCTTAAAATGGAAATGATTACTAATTAATATATTAGGAATGATCCCATCTAACCCATACCAGTTCATGTTCAATTATTTATTTCATTCCGAAATTTCATCAGAAAATTAGAATTCAGTCTGCCAAAGTCACCTATTAATTTTTCAATTAAAATATCAATTATTTTCAGCGGTGATTAATGGAAATAATAATAATTATATGCGAACCTGGTGTTCCAAAACAGTATGTTCGGAAGGCAGATCAAACTATTGGGAAACATTATTCAATTTTCTTCCGCAATAGAAAGAATTTACACAAGCTAATTAAGAGTTTAAGGTTTAGGACTTCACTCTGGAGAACATAGATTTCTTCTGATTTTTTCTATTAATAAATATTTTTTTAAAAATAATTCAATTAAAAACACGCTTTAAATATAAATAAACGCAATAAAAAGAAAGATACCCAAGGTTGGGTATTGCTTGAGATTTATTTCCGCATCTTCTTGCATCAAATCCACTTAGTCAAAATACTCAGCCATTAAAAAATTTGTTTAGAATCTTCCGATAGTTGAGTAAGGATTAAAAAATTAAAATTTAATAACTAATAAAACATGCGATATCTCAGCACTTTATTTCTAGTCTTACTTTTTCTTCTTCCCTATAATAGCAAAGCGCAGATGAATACTGATTTCAGGCCAGGAGAGATCAATGTAATACCGCCATCCGCAACAGCTGCTGAACTAGGGAAATATGGGATGGTACCTGTATCCTTATCTACAGGATCAATAAATGTTGATATCCCTTTACATACCTTACAAGGGAAAAATTTAAACTTGCCCATTTCTTTATCTTATAACGGATCAGGAATTAAAGTTGATCAGGTTGCTTCCTGGGTAGGGTTGGGATGGTCATTAAATGCAGGAGGTGTTATAACACGTATGGTAAAGGATGAATCAGATTATGGTGTAAAACATCCTTATCCTTCTAATATAAAAGAGGATTCTTATGAAGCGTATCAATATATTAAAGATGCCGGAGAATTAGATGGATTTGATTCGGAACCAGATGTCTATGCCTTTAATTTTATGGGTTATAATGGCAAATTCACTTTTTTACCTGATGGAAAACCTTCTCCAACTATTCCACTACAGAATTTTGAAATAGTTCATGTAATAAATGAAACAACAGGAGAAAGATCATTTGAAGTAACAGATATAGAAGGAATAAAATATTTATTTGCTGCAGTAGAGAAAAGTAAAGTTGATAATACAGGTAGTGGTTGTGGAAAAAGCTATGATGTAGCTGAAATCACTGCGTGGTATTTAACTAAAATAATTCATCCAGGTGGAGATGAAATTATAATAAACTACTCTGATAAACTAGAAACTTATTATTCAGCTGTAGATGAGACAATACAGAAATTTTTAAATATGAGTGATGTGGATTTCCTTTGTGGTACACCATCATGTTTAAATGTTCCTAATAAAACATGTGTAAAATTAAATTATACTTACGGGCTCGATATAAGATCAATTGAATATAATAATGATAGTATTGTTTTTAACACGTCAGGAAGAAGTGATGTAATATCAGGCACTAAAGTTGAAAGTATAACAGTTTATTATTCAGGAGTAATAAGTAAAAAAATTAAATTCAACTATTCTTATGCCTTTTATTCGGGATCAAAATATACTAATGCTCAAACATCAGGTGAAACAAGAAGTAGACTCTTTTTGGATTTAGTAAAAGAATATGATAAAAATTTATCAGAAGCTAAAAGCCATACTTTTTCTTATTATAACAGGAACCATCTTCCACCAAGACTATCTTATGCCCAGGATCATTATGGATATTTTAATGGTAAGGATAATAATTATTTCGTTCCGAAAGATGTAATAGTTTTTGATAATGCCGGGAATAATGTATTTGAAGGAATAGGAGGAGATAGAGAGACTGATGGTTTATATGCGCATTATGGAATGTTAAGCAGAATTGATTATCCTACAGGTGGTTATTCAACTTTTGAATATGAGCCGCATACATATTATAGTTCTTATGAAGTTTGGCCTGCTGAAAAACACTATTATAATTCAGTCCAGGGAATATCTTTTAAAGAATCATATACAGAAGTTGATACTGTCATAATTTTTGATGGGAGAATATCTTTAAATTTTAATGTTGATCCAAATCAAGATGCTGATGGCTTACATAATTTTGCAGAGCTATCGATTAAAAATATTACATCAGGGGTTTTCTTAATGGAGCATTTCAGATTATATGATAGTAGTTCTTATCAGAACTATTTATCAATTAATCCTGGAGATCAATATGAATTCACTATTACATCTTATGGCGAGTCAATATTAGCTCATGTATATTTTGATTATCATGATCAGGACAAAATTATAGAATATGGTAATCTGGAAATAGGAGGAGCTAGGATCAATAACATTCGTTCTTATACAGAAATAGGAAAGGCATTTGAAAAGCATTATGAATATAATGATATAGCTACACCATTAAAATCTTCTGGTATAAAAAGGTTCACCCCTTATTATTATTCTTCACTAGCACTAAATCAAAATTGCGACCAACCAGATAATATTTGTGCCACTTATACCTGTAACTATGGGGTATTATCGTCTTCTAGTATAAATAATATACTACCATTTAATGGGGGTCATGTAACCTACAAAAATGTTATTGAAAAGGAGAATGATGATTTATTAAATGGTTATAAGACATATGAGTTTCTAGTAAATTCGGATTATCCTGGGGAGGTTATTTATGGAGATGAAATAAATAATGCCCCATTAACAAATTTTGGATGGAGCAATGGACTTGAAAAAGAAGTCAATACTTTTAATTCCAGTGGTGTCTTACTAAGTCAGAAAACTAATTTTTGGAAAAAGGATAATAGATATAATAATGAGATCCCCGCCTTGATAGTACAAAAAAAAGAGGATAAAACTTGTGAAGATGCATTAACTTTTATTTGTGATGAAACAAATATAAATGCTGCTATTAAAATGCAGTCTTGTGTTATATATCTAAATGGATTTAACAGATATCTAGGAAGTCATTTATATAATGGTGTAGAATGTGAAAAAAATGAAACTCCTGTAGAAGAGATTGTATATTATCACCCATGCAATGGTAAAACAGTAGGTGAGACTGCTATTTGGCCTATCGCATTGGAAAGGTATAATGTATTTGAATATAAAAATATTAATCACTGGTTTTATCTAGATTCAACAGTTGAAAAGATATATAATCAAGAAAATTTGGCAGTTATTACCTATAAAAAAAATAAATATAATAACCTTGATCATATTCAGCTAAATCAAATAACAACTGAAAATAGTGATGGAAACAAAATTGAGCAACATTTTTATTATCCACAGGATTATGATTCATCACTATCAAATTATGACCAATTAGATTCAAATCATATTGTTAAACCTGTTAAAGTCCTTAATTCCGTTGAGGGAAAATTAATTCAAGGAACAATAGCAGAATATAATGATAAGGGGCAAGTTAAAAATGTTTATAAATATGAATCCGATGATCTACAGGATCTCCCGAATTTAAATCCTAATATACTTTTTGAAGATGATTATAAATATGTTCAACGGGTATTTAATATTTATGATGTTAATAAAAACCTTAAAGAACGGGTTGATGGATCAGGTATAACATCCTCATATAAATGGGGACATAATAATAAAAAACTAGTTGCATCAGCCATTAATGCGGCATATAATGAAATATTTTATGAAGGTTTTGAAGAACATGCTTCTGGAATAGATAATAGATTATATGCCAAAGTAGGTCATAAATACAAATCAACTTCTTACTATGTAGATTTTACACCACCATCAGGTAAGGATTATTTAATCTCTTATTTCCAATATATAAATGGTGGCTGGAATTATATCGAAGATAACTATTCTGGGCCATTAACAATATATGGTGACAGGTTAGATGAAGTAAAAGTATATCCTAATGGATCGTCTTTAAGTAGCTATTCTTATAATCCGGATGGTTCCCTATATACTTTATGTGATCCAAATGGCAAAGTATCCTATAATGAATATGATGCTTTTGGCAGGTTGAAATTTATAAAGGATAATGAGGGTAATATATTAAAACGCTACGATTATAATTATAAAACTCCCGGAGGAACACAATAACACATAATTCAACAAAAAGGGGATCTGATACTATCGTATGCGCCTGATATTAATCATATTATTTTTATTGATGTCAAAGGTCCTATTGGCACAGGATTATGACATTCAATTATCTGAGCGGCACCAAAGAAAGCTGCAACAGGTGGAAGATTCTACTGCAAGGGCAGAATTATTTAAAAAATATTATAAAAAAGATTCTGCCAGATATGTAAGGAAATTAACAAAAGAAGCCATAGAGCAGCTAAAGGAAACTTATCCCGGGGAAGCTGATTTTTTAATTACCTCTGAGGAAAAGGTTTTGAAGATTGATTCCCAGAAATTTTATAACAATGCCAAAGACGAAGTGCTTGAACAAATAGATTTAGGTTCAAATGAAGAACAAATTATTTCTGATGTTTTACTTGTCGATTCTGCTACATTAAATAATGCCGATTCAGTCATAGCTAAGAAAGCCTTCAGGCAATTAAAAACGGTAGGTTTCGATTCTTTAGGCAATTATCTTGAGGAAACAGATATAGCATTTATAAAACACCTTGACGATATAGATTCCCTTACGCTAGATACACTACAGACATTGGCTATCGATGAAGTTAGTGAAAGGGCTGAAAGGGAGTTGTCTGAACTTGATGAATTTGAAGAACTGGGATTAAAAAAGAAGGAGATTAAAGCACTTGAGGATCGAATGGTTGATGTGCAAAATATAACATCAGGTGATCCTAAATTGAAAAATGAACTAGTACAAAAGGCTGGAAAATATATTAGTGAGAATATTTCACAGGTGCAGGCGGCTCAGAATCAGATGACTACCCTTAAGAAGAAATATTCTTATATGCCGTCTTCTCAGGATCTTTCTTCTGCTGTTAAAAGAAATTCACTTGAGGGTAAAACATTTAAGGAGAGAGTGATCATTGGGGGCAACTTTAATTTTCTCACAACCAAACCTCTGGTGCTCGATTTAGCACCAATAATTGGATACCGGATAAATAAATTATTTGAAATTGGAGCTTCTGCTAAATTTCGTCAGGAATTTGATCAAGACTTAAATATTAGTAGTAATGAACAAACTAAAGGTTTCGGATTCTTTGCAAGTCATGCTGTATATAGAAAATTCTTTGGATATGCGGAATTTGAGCGAGTATATAAACCTGATGAACGAACTATTTTAAATGAAAATGACAGAAAATGGGAAGATGCTGCATTAATTGGAGTTGGAAGGAGGTTTAGAATTTCTAAACTCTTTGAATTACAGGCATTAGTCTTAGTTAATGTACTTCACGATGCAATTGATAGTCCTTATAATGATATAATAATATTTAAAACCTCAGTCAGAATTATTAAAGAATAACTTATAAATGGGTCGACCTAAATCATATGAAAGCTTATAATCATATATTTCTTTTTAGTGCATTATTATTAATTTCATTCTCTTTAACGGCACAAATAGGAACAAACAATATAGGTGACCCTGGTGGGGTTAATGAACCGCCAGCCACACCGCCAAATCCAACAGCTTCAACTAATACTTGTGGGAATAAAACTTTATATAGAAATGGTACGCCACCTGATGGAGTTCTTTGGTATTGGCAAACGAGTTCTTTAGGTACCAGTATATCAGATCATTCTTCATCAAAAGTAGTTAGTTCTTCCGGCACTTATTATATTAGGGCATATGATACTGGCACTACCTTGTGGAGTTCAGGATCCGGAAGTGTTACTGTAACAGTAAATGCATTACCAACAGTAGATGCGGGAAGTACTCAATCAGCATGTAAAAATAGTGGGAATATAACATTAACCGGCGGTAGCCCCACAGGCGGAACTTGGTCGGGTAACTATGTTAGCAGCGGCGTATTTAATACCAGTACAGCACCTGCAGGAAACCATATAGTTACCTATAGTTTTACAGATTCTAAAGGCTGTACTAATTCTGACACAAAAACTTTTACAGTTAATGCATTGCCAACAGTAGATGCGGGAAGTAATCAATCAGCATGTAAAAACAGTGGGAATATAACATTAACTGGCGGTAGCCCCACAGGTGGAATTTGGTCAGGCAACTATGTTAGCAGTGGCGTATTTAATACCAGTACAGCACCTGCAGGAAACCATACAGTTACTTACAGTTTTACAGATGCAAAAGGATGTGTTAATTCAGATATAAAAACATTTACAGTTAATGCATTGCCCACAGTAGATGCAGGAAGTAATCAATCGGCGTGTAAAAACAGCGGAAAAGTAGCTTTGACAGGTGGCAGCCCAACTGGTGGTAGTTGGTCAGGTAACAGTTATGTTTTAAATGGAACATTTGATACTAATTTAGCACCTGCGGGCAATTATATTGTCAATTATAGTTTTATAGATGCTAATGGCTGTACGAACTCAGATACTAAAACATTTACAGTTAATGCCTTGCCAACAGTAGATGCGGGAAGTACTCAATCAGCATGTAAAAACAGCGGGAGTATAATTTTAACCGGGGGTATTCCCACGGGCGGAACTTGGTCTGGTAGTTATGTTAGCAGTGGTGCTTTTAATACCAATACAGCACCAGCGGGAAATTATGTTGTCAACTATAGCTTTACTGATGCTAATGGCTGTACGAACTCTGATACTAAAACTTTCACTGTCAAGGCGTTGCCAACAGTAGATGCAGGAAGTAATCAATCAGCATGTAAAAACAGCGGGAGTATAACCTTAACCGGCGGAAGTCCCACAGGGGGAACTTGGTCGGGCAGCTATGTTAGCAGTGGTTCATTTAACACCAATACAGCACCAGCGGGAAACTATACTGTCACCTATAGCTTTACAGAAGCTAATGGCTGTACAAACTCAGATGTTAAAACTTTCACTGTCCATGCCTTGCCGACAGTAGATGCGGGAAGTACTCAAACAGCATGTAAAAACAGCGGGAGTGTAAGCTTAACCGGCGCAACTCCCACAGGGGGAACTTGGTCTGGTAGTTATGTTAGCAGTGGCGTATTTAATACCAGTACAGCACCTGCAGGAAACCATATAGTTACCTATAGTTTTACAGATTCTAAAGGCTGTACGAACTCTGATACTAAAACATTTACAGTAAATGCATTACCAACAGTAGATGCAGGAAGTACTCAATCAGCATGTAAAAATAGTGGGAATATAACATTAACCGGCGGTAGCCCCACAAGCGGAACTTGGTCGGGTAACTATGTTAGCAGTGGCGTATTTAATACCAGTACAGCACCTGCAGGAAACCATATAGTTACCTATAGTTTTACAGATTCTAAAGGCTGTACGAACTCTGACACTAAAACATTTACAGTTAAAGCGTTGCCAACAGTAGATGCAGGAAGTAATCAATCAGCATGTAAAAACAGCGGGAGTATAACCTTAACCGGCGCAACTCCCACAGGGGGAACTTGGTCGGGCAGTTATGTTAGCAGTGGTGCAATTAATACTAATACTGCCCCTGCCGGAAACTATACTGTTACCTATAGTTTTACGGATGCTAATGGTTGTACGAACTCAGATGTTAAAACTTTCACTGTCCATGCCTTGCCAACAGTAGATGCGGGAAGTACTCAATCAGCATGCAAAAACAGCGGGAGTGTAAGCTTAACCGGCGGAAGTCCCACAGGGGGAACTTGGTCTGGTAGTTATGTTAGCAGTGGTGCATTTAATACCAATACAGCACCAGCGGGAAACCATACTGTCACCTATAGTTTTTTAGATGGGAATGGTTGTATTAATTCTGATATTAAAACATTTACAGTAAAAGCATTGCCAACAGTAGATGCGGCAAGTACGCAATCAGCATGTAAAAACAGCGGGAATGTAAGCTTAACCGGCGCAACTCCCACAGGGGGAACTTGGACTGGTAATTATGTTAGCAGTGGTGCATTTAACACAAATACAGCACCTGCGGGAAACCATACTGTCACCTATAGTTTTACGGATGCTAATGGCTGTACGAACTCTGACACTAAAACATTTACAGTAAATGCATTGCCAACAGTAGATGCGGGAAGTAATCAATCAGCATGTAAAAACAGCGGGAGTGTAAGCTTAACCGGCGCAACTCCCACAGGGGGGGCTTGGTCTGGTAGTTATGTTAGCAGTGGCGTATTTAATACCAATACAGCACCTGCGGGAAACCATACTGTCACCTATAGTTTTACAGATGCAAATGGTTGTATTAACTCTGACACTAAAACATTTACAGTTAATGCCTTGCCGACAGTAGATGCGGGAAGTACGCAAACAGCATGTAAAAACAGCGGGGGTGTAAGCTTAACCGGTGCAACTCCCACAGGGGGAACTTGGTCTGGTAATTATGTTAGCAGTGGCGTATTTAATACCAATACAGCCCCTGCCGGAAACCATACTGTCACCTATAGTTTTTTAGATGCGAATGGTTGTATTAACTCTGACACTAAAACATTTACAGTTAATGCCTTGCCAACAGTAGATGCAGGAGCCACACAATATGCTTGTAAAAATTCAGGTAGCATAGCTTTAGAAAGTACTACGCCAACTACGGGAGGTGTATGGTCTGGCAGCTATGTATCCAGTGGTGCATTTAATACCAATACAGCGCCGGCTGGGAATCATACGGTAACCTTTACCTATACAGATGCAAATGGCTGTACTAACTCTGACACTAAAATATTTACAGTTAATGCCTTGCCAACAGTAGATGCAGGAGCAACACAATTTGCTTGTAAAAATTCAGGTAGCATAGCTTTAGAAAGTACTACGCCAACTACGGGAGGTATATGGTCGGGCAGCTATGTATCCAGTGGTGAATTTAACACCAATACAGCACCATTAGGAAATCATACTGTCACCTATAGTTTTACAGATGCTAATGGTTGTACTAATACAGACACAAAAACTTTCACTGTCCAGGCGTTACCTACAGTAGATGCAGGATCAGATATTGATTTATTTTCAACAAGTGGGGTAATTGATCTTTCTGGTTACGGGGAATCACCTGCTGGAGGTGTTTGGTCAGGAAGCTACGTTACAGCTGGACAATTTGACCCAACTGGATTACCACCTGGCGCATATACTGTAACTTATACATATATTGATAATAATTATTGTCAGGGATCGGATACAAAAATGGTTAATGTGTTAGAGCAACCTGCTTTAACAGTTACAGGCGATCAGCAAATAAGCCTTGGTCAGACATCTACAGTTTCTGTGGGATCATTTCACTCGTACCAGTGGTATAGAAATAACAGTACGATTTCAGGCGCTACAAGTGCAAGCTATACCATTACCTCACCGGGTTTTTATAAAGTAGAGGTTACCACAAAAGATGGATTTAAAATTATAACATCTGAAATAGAAATTTCAAATATTTCTTTGGTACAGGACCGTAATTATATCCGGGAAAGAACTTATAAAATCCCTGTAACCGATGAAAGTTTTGAACCCTCTTCAATAAATGAAGTAATGGAATCTTATGCTTATTTTGATGGGTTAGGAAGAAATAACCAAAATGTAGTGACACAAGGTTCACCGGGAAGAAATGATATTGTTACTCCTGTTGAATATGATCCATTTGGGAGGATTTCAAAAGAATATCTACCTTATACATCGATAGAAGCAAATGGTGTATATAAAACAAATGCTATTGATACTTCAAATTATCTGAATAGTCAGCAATACCTTTTCTACCAAAATGAAGTGAATATTGCATATAGTACAACACCATTTGCCGAAAAACTATTTGAAGCCAGCCCACTGAACCGAGTGATTGAACAGGGAGCACCGGGTGAAGATTGGCAACTGGGAAACCATACCGTAAAATTCAGCTATCAGTTTAATTCAAGTACGGATAATGTAAAGCAATGGAAAATTGATACCGGAGTACCTTATTATCCATCAAATTATAGTGTCAATACATTAATAAAAAATATTACCACAGATGAGCATGAAAATAAAGTCATTGAATTTATTAATCAATTAGGTCAAACAATTCTAAAAAGGGTACAGGCAGATAGCACTGAATGGGCAGATACATATTATATCTATGATATTAAAGATAGGTTAAAAGTTGTTGTACCCCCTCAGGCATCGGCTAATATATCTGCTGAATATGATGGTAAAACAGAGCCGGAAAAGATAACTTTTTTAAATAAGTGGGCATTTTTATATCATTATGATGGAAGAAACCGAATGATCAGTAAAAAAGTACCTGGTGCAGATAGTGTATTTATGATATATGACAGCAGAGATCGCCTGGTATTAACGCAGGATGGAAATCAAAGGGATAAGAATGAATGGCTATTTACAAAATACGATGCGTTAAACAGAGCTGTATTAACTGGCACTAAAGATACAACTGCTCTATTGTCACAGAATCAAATGCAGCAGGTGGTTGATAATTTTTATTCATCTTCATCGGCTGTTTTCTATGAAGAGGAAGGAACTGCAGTTCACGGATATACAAATCAATCCTATCCGATAGTTGCTGACTCTATGGCTTATTTAACAGCTACTTATTATGATGATTATACCATACCAAACAGTAATGGGTTCGAATTTGTGCCTGAATTAAATAATAGCCAAAGAAATCTTTATGTAAAGGGCCAGATAACCGGAACAAAAACAAAATATGAAGATGGTTTTATTACCACAATCAATTATTATGATGACAAGTACCGTATTATTCAGTCAGTATCCAATAATCATAAAGGAGGGTTAGATCGTACATCATCATCATATGATTTTATTGGAAATGTTTTAGAAACATATTCATATCATTCAAGTACTAAAGACAGTTTATCAGTTATCGAAATGAATGATTATGATCATGGGGGAAGATTGTTAAATCAATGGCATCAAGCTAATAATATTGAAAATCCTGTAGTTTTTAAAGATTTAGTTGGAGTTGAAAGCGATGGAAATAACTTAATAAAGACAGAGACTCAAGCCGGATATAATGCTGGAGCAGTGTCAGTTAATATTCTTAAAAATAATGAGGATGGATGGATCTCTATTGAAGTTAAAGGGGATAATAGAATTTTATTTGGTTTAACCGATGGTAATACAGATCAGGGTTATCATACAATTGATTATGCGTTTTTTACCTATCCGGGTGATAAAAGAATAGCAGTTTATGAAAATGGTTCTAATAAAGGGACAAAGGATTATTATGAAGAAGGTGATATTCTAAAGATTGAAAGGGTTAGTAGTAAAATTAATTATTATGTAAATAATGTTCTTGTATATTCCTCCAACACAGATCCTGAACTTAAATTAATGGCTGATTTTACAATTTATAACTATGGAGAGGGAATAAATAATGTTAAAATGTCAAATGGTGTTGAAGTATTAATGATCTCAAATAGTTATAATGAATTAGGAGAACTTATTGTAAAAGATCTTCATGTTGAAAATAATAAAGCACAGCAAAGTGTAGATTATAAATACAACATCCGGGGGTGGTTAACACATATCAATGATAGTGATCAATTGGAGGTAAGTGGGCAGAACAGGGATTATTTTGGGATGGAATTATTGTATAATAATATAAATGCATCACTGGGGAATACAGCTGCATATAATGGTAATATCTCTGCAACACGATGGAGTGTAAATATGGGACTTGAAAATGTTATCACTGCAAATGGGCATAAGGAAGAGGCTTATACTTATAACTATGATGCAATGAATAGGATTAAAGGTGCCAAGAAGCATCAATATGGCACCGTGTGGAATTCTGTAACAACTAATCTGTTACGGAAAATTTCCTATGATCTAAATGGAAATATCATGAACCTCTCCCGCACTAATAGCTTTGGGGGGTTAACAGACAGCCTTAAATATACATATTCTGATGGTGGCAATCAGTTGACCCAGGTAGATGATTACGGTGATACTTTAACTTTTAAAGATGGTAATCCAGGAAGAGACTACTTCTATGATCGTAATGGTAATATGATCAAAGATTATAATAAGTCTATCGATAGTATAGCCTATAATCATTTGAATTTACCCATATATGTAAAAAAGAGCACAAATGAATATTTAAAGTACATTTATGATGCAGCAGGAATTAAGTTAGCCCAGGAGGTGTATGATGCATCAGGTATATTATTGAAGCGGACTGACTACATTGGTGGAATGATTTATGAAAATGATACTCTGCGTTTCGTTAACCATTCCGAGGGAAGAATATTACCTGAAGGTGATGCCTGGGAGTATCAATATCATATTAAAGATCATTTAGGTAATGTAAGAACAACATTTACCACAAAACCTAAAACGATAGGTTTCCTTGCAACAATGGAAACGGAAAACAGTTCGGAGGAGGAATTGTTTTTTACAAATATTCCGGAGACTCGCTTTTTAAGTCTTGCTGCTAGTTCATCACCTGATGAAGTTATTCGTGTAAATGGAGATCAACAAATGGGTGCAGGCATTAGCTTACCTGTAAACCCAGGGGATACAGTAGAAATGCAGGTGGTTGGATATTATGAAGGTGGTACTGGATATTCAACAAATAATACATTAACCTCATTAATTACGGCTGTTGCCGGAGCGTTTGGCGGAGTAAATGGCGGTTCAGAAACCCAGCAAGCAGTGTATAACAGCTTTGACAATGCATTAGGTGCAATTGGATTACTTGGAACCTCTGATGATTCAAGACCGGCAGCATATTTAAATTATATCCTGTTTGATGAAAACATGCAATATTATAAGCATGGGTTTACACAGATTCCCGCTAATGAAGGTGAAGCTGCTAAAGAAGTTTTATCCTTGAGTACTGGCGCTATTCAAAAGCCGGGATTTATTTATGTATATTTATCTTATGAAAGTGCAAGTACGAATTGGGTGCATTTTGATGATCTGAACGTTGTATTAAAAGAGCATCCGGTGATACAGTCAGATGACTACTATCCCTTCGGTTTAACTTTCAATAGCTACACAAGAAGTTATATAACCCCGAATAACTACCTCTACAACGGAAAAGAAATTCAAGAGGAGTGGGATGTTTACGACTATGGTGCTCGATATTATGATCCTGCAATAGCTAGATTTATCAATGTTGATCCACTTGCCTTTAAAAGAAACTGGTTAACCCCATATAATTATGTTCAAAACAATCCAATATTGAGAATTGATCCTACGGGAGCATTAGATGACTATTATGGTATTGTGAATGATGAATTGGTTTTTTTAGGAAGTGATGGACAAGGGGACAATGTAAGATTAGTTAATGAAGGCCAACATGAAACCGCACAGGCTAATCTCAATGGAGACAATACTACTGATGCTCAAAGAGATGCCTTAAGAAATGGTGATGTGAGTCAAGTGGTGACTTTCAATGAAGGGAATATTCAAAGTGAATTTCAAGGTGCCAATGATAGAACAATTGATAATCAGTTGGAAAACTCTGTCATTGTTACATTAGATCCTACTACAGCTACAGTTGATGCTCAGCCAGGCGCAGAAGGTACGTCTACAGGGGTAACCAATACATTTAATACTTATGGTAGTGATGGAATGTGGACAGAGGATGGGTCAAAACTTGTTGTTGGTGTTGGTCATGGACATCCAACAGTAACAGAAGCAGGGAAAAAGAATGGCCCAGGATATTCAGAAGGTGACTCCGAAACGGCAGGAACCTCTTCGGCAGCAACTTATTCTATAGACTCTTATACAACATCAAGTGGGGGTAATGCTACCATACATCAGGCAAAGCCTGGAGGGAAAAGTGGTCAAAACCCAGTAGGAACGACTCATAATACTAATAATATAGGTCGTAGATCATTTATATATACAGGTAAAAAACGACAATGATGAATAAGATGTATAGAATTTTAGTATTGATTGTTTTTATAGGAACATCCTGTTCAGCTCAAATGAAGAATTATATCTATTATGATTTGCCGGAAACGGTTACAGATCAAATTGGAGAACATATTGAAAGCCGTATTGCAAATAATAAAGACTTGCGCTTTACAGCTAATTTATATCAAAATTCAGATAACAATTATGTAGTATCAATAATGGATTACCATGCTAAGGGTAATTCAGATAGCTTCAATTTAATTATAGAAGGAATCATTGAGAAATCAAATAGAATACTCAGAGTAGATAATATCGAAATCCCTATAATGACTTCCGAGGATTTGATGTTTGCCGATTTAGGGGAAACTAAAATGCCAGACGGTAGAATAGCAAAGAAGCGTGTACAAATGACTTTTGATGGATTTACAGTTACTTTTGACAGGTCAGGGAAAATTTATGATCAATAAAAACCAACTCTGCTCAGACCAGCTTTAAGCCATATTATTTTGGGTCTCTTCAATCTTAGAATAGAAACTGAAAGCCTTTAGCATCTTTTTGATAACTGCTTTATCTTCATCTTTTAGCTGCTCATATCCTTTGAGCAGCTTTGTCATCTCAGGATCATTGATAAAAAGTGAATAATCCAGTCCGGTGAGATAATCTAAAGAAACCTGTAAAGCACTGGCCATTTTACGGGCTACATCAATGGAGGGCATGGTATCATTTTTTTCATAGCGGGAAATCAGCCGCTTATTGATGCCTGTAGCTTTTTCCAGATCATCTTGCGTGAATCCTTTTTCCTTCCTTGCGTTGGCTAGCCTTGTTCCAAAATCCATAGAATAGAGAAATATTTTTCCATAAATATAGCCTTTAAAGTGCTTTATTCCTACCTGTAATACTAATCTAACAGATATAAAGGTATTTTATGTTTGCATAATTCCACTTAAATATAGATTATTGTATAAATGGATATTTCGGTCAGACCATGCCAGTGATTTCGGTCAAATGATGCCACTTTGAAAGATGCTGCAAAGTAGTTAAAAATTATTTATTCATTCTTCAAAATTCCTTTTCTTAATGACTCTCCCTTCAGATCTATTCTATGT
>JBPRGH010000053.1:0-57733 GCA_051418055.1 Candidatus Cyclobacteriaceae bacterium M2_1C_046
AGGTTAAACCTGAGGCAGAATATCTTCTTTATGAAGTATTTAGAGTCCTACTTTCTCTCCTGCAAGTCCCTTTACAAGAAATTGTACTTTTTCTTTACAAGTTAATTAATATCAAACATACGAGAGTCCCTTGCAGGAGACTCTGAGGGGGTGGGCAGGAGAGTCCTTTTTAAGGATATCCTTGCTGCTATTAAGTTAAGCAGCCATTAGTATCCCTCTTTGGAGAGGGTGCAGGGAGAGGGTAATACACTCGCTTAACTTAATAGCATTAAGGAGACTCGAAGGAGGGAAGTGATATACAGTATTTAATAGTAGGCATAAAAAAAGTGACCCGGAATACGAGCCACTTTTTTATTGTTGCAGTAAAAATTATTACTCCTTATAGATCTTCCGGTTTATAGCTTTGCCATTGATCTGACCACTCAGGTAATATATACCATTACCCAGCTGGCTTAAATCCAGGGTAATGATCTGTTGCCCTGCATTTAATTGCTTTACATGAGTTTGCACTATCTGGCCGGCCATATTAAACAGCTTCAGGTCTAGATCTCCTGTATTTTCATTAACCATCGCTATATTCAGCGTTTCACGTGCCGGGTTAGGATAAATAGCTAACTGAAAATCAGTTACTTCTGATAAACCCGTACTTGTTGTTCTGGCGCTGGTACCGGTGCATGTAATATCATTGCTGCTCACATTGTAGGTTAATGTAGCATGGGTGACATCATCAACACAAAAATCTACTGTCACACCACCTTTTGAGGTTCCGGTAGTGGCAAAGGTTACCGTTCCATCCGCTCCGGTTACTCCTGAGACAGTTTCGTTAAATGTTCCGGAAAATGTTCCTGTTACTGTTGCCTGGTCCACCGGGTTTTCCAGGTCATTATGAATAGTCACCGTAGCAGTACCTCTTTTAGCTCCTTTATTTAAGCTTTCTGTTCCTGTAACAATAGATTGCACATGCATACTCACAGGGTCACCACCTGTACTTCCATCTGTAACAGAAACCACCTCCGTATAGCTATCTGTAGCACCTCCATCATCTGTTACCATAAGGGTAACGCTGTAATCACCTGCCGCACCATAAGTATGGCTGATCAATGCACCTGTGGCTGTATTACCATCCCCGAGATCCCAGTTCCAGCTGCTGATGGTACCATCTGGGTCCGAACTTCCGGAGCCATCAAAATCTACTGCAAGATTTGTGGCAGTATGGGTATAGGAAGCAGTGGGAGGGGAGTTGGTTGTTCCTGTCCCATCATCGGCTTTATAGCTGTTAAAATTATCCCAATGGTAGGTGTCACCGGTTAAGGAATTGGAATTAAATAATATGATGATCTGATCTACTCCTGTTGGTGAAGTTGAACCATCCGGTTGATCAAGAAAATCAAAAGCTACACGTTCCCAGGTGCCGTTTTGTGTGATGGTTCCTACATATCGGCTATGACGGCCTGTCGGATAGTTAGTAGCCGATGCTGCCGTACTATTTTCAAGCTGGATAATTACTTCCGTACCAACAGGTGCCTGAGTAAGTATATCCATGTAGAACTTTTTATTCCTGTTGCTATAAAGATCAGCATCTGATATTGCCGAGGTGGCATAAGAAATAACATCGTATTGCTCCTGGCTGTTCCTGATATATTCAGCGCTTATGGCTGAAGTATTTACACCTGAAGGATCAGGGTTGTTTATCTCTGTAAAGGTACCTGTAGTAGCATTAAGCGTTACATTAGCCGCCTCATCAAAATTTTCAAAAGAGAACTCATAGAGATAATTAGGCTCTACAGTTACACCTATTTTATACTGTTTGGTAATACAATCAGTTGTTACATCACAAATCACATCACCACCAGTATCTCCCCAGTTGACATTTATAGAAGATGTTCCGGCGCCGCTGGCAATTGTTGCTCCTGCAGGAACAGTCCAGCTAAATGTGGAATTACTGGCTGCATTATTAATGGTGTATACTTCACCTGCCGATTGATAAGGCACTAACCGGTCACCCGAAATAGATGGGTTAAAGCCACTATCATAAACCCTTACATAATCTACTTCCATCTGGCTTGGGAAAGGTGTTGTTGCATCCGGGCTGCCGGGGAGATTACCGCCAACTGCTACATTTAGAAGAAAATGCATCTGATTGCCGGCATCAAAAGGCCAGTTATAAGGTAATACATCATCACTGGTTTTGGTCTGGTAGAGAATATCATCCACATACCACCTGATCACCCCAGGTTCCCATTCTATGGCAAAAACATGAAAATCCTGGTCAAACGAACTATTATATAATTTGAAATCTGTTCCCTGGTGCTGGTTGTCAGGATAAGGATCACCATAATGAATGGTACCTAAGATCTCCTCCGGATTCTGTCCAAGCAGCTCCATGATGTCAATCTCCCCACTTTGTGGCCAGCCGCCGTAAGGTTCGTTGGTAGAAAGCATCCAGAAAGCCGGCCATAAGCCTTGCCCGTGAAGCAGCTTTATCCTTGCCTCAAATCGACCGAAAGTAAAATCCGCCAATCCTTTTGTACGTATGCGTGCAGAGGTATAAGCTTTACTTTGCACCCGCTCTTTTTTGGCAATGATCTTTAACGTTCCATTGCTGACTACAGCGTTTTCAGCTTTATAATACTGAAGCTCATTGTTACCCCAACCACATATTCCTTCAGCGCATCCGTCCCCGATCTGGGGCTCCCACTTCGTCAGGTCAAGTTCTGTTCCGTCAAACTCATCGCTCCATACAAGCGTGGGGCATTGAGCCTGTGCCGCATAGTTGATAAGCATTAATAGAACAATCGAAGTGATAATTCTGTAATAGATTCTCATAAGCTTTAAGTTTTGGTTGAACGGGAAAGCTAGATTATTTCTGCAGGAATATCAATAATTTGGCTACTACAACGATTGCACAAATAATATTTTGGAATACATCAAAACTACATCATGTTTATTTTGAAATAGGTTAAACTCACAGGGGAGAAGGATTGATCAGGAGAAATTCTTAGAGTCCCTTGCAGGATACTCTCGATGCTATTAAGTTAAGCAGCCATTAATGTCCCTCTTTGGATAGGGTGCAGGGAGAGGATAATAAACTCGCTTAACTTAAGAGCATTAAGAAGAATGGGAGGATAGGGTAAAGTCCCCAGTCCTCAGAGCCCCTTGCAGGAGACTCTGAGGGAGGAAACTAAAAACAACAAACTACAAACTAAACACAACAAACTAAACAAACTTTTCCCTAAACTGTAAATTATACATTCCATACAACAGGAATAATGCGCTTCCGATCATCAGGTAAAGCCTGTTTTTAAAGATCACCGAATGCCAGATAAACTCGCTCATCTGATAGGGTTCTGAGAAAGGATTTAGAAAAAGATTATAGGCGCTATACTCCAGGATCTCGAAAAATATAAAAAAGATGAATGATAAGATCACTATGGCAATGGCAGTGCCGTTACCGTTCCTAATGAGGGTGGAGAGCATAAATCCTAACGATGAAAGAAATGTAAGGGGAAAAAGCACCTGCCCAACCATTGGCAGTAAATCAAAGCGGTAAAGTGTAAGGTTGGCAATACCACCGAGCACCAACAGGATAGCAAAAGCTACACCAATGGCCAGGATAAACCTAACCAGCCATACTTTATAGCGGTAATTAGGTATACCGAAGATGGTCTCCAGCATCTTCGAATCATCATCATTCTGAATACCGTAGGCCATCGGGTAGAATACCAGCAGCAGCCCCGGGAAGACAAGAAATCCATAGATCGCAGCTTCATTAAAATTGGGATCATCAAAAATTGAAAGGGTGATGATAAATGCGAAGAATAAAAATGCCGCAACTACAAAGTAGACAAACTTATTCGCAAAGATCACCTTCACATTATAGGTGATCAGCTTATACAACAACAGGAGATAGCTCTTCATCTTTTTTCTTGTTTTTACTCTTCATCAACCATAAGTAAGCATCCTCAAGGTTTGCCCGTACCTGTACGGCATCCAGTCTTGGCTGTCTTTCCGACAAACATTTTACACGTATCAGGTCACCTTCACGCATATGGTGAACGATCAGGTAGTTTTCTTTTTCAGCTTCAAATTTTTCCGGTGTCAGGTGGAATTCCCACACTCTTTCACTAGCCAGCTCCGCCATGGTGGTCGGGCTACCAATATATTCTATATTTCCGGAGATAAGCACAGCAAGATTATTGCAGCTGCTGGCGATATCTTCAATAATATGCGTCGAGAATACCACAATTCGTTCACGGCTCAGCTCCACCAGCAGGTTTCTAAAACGTATACGCTCAAGTGGATCAAGACCGGCTGTAGGCTCATCTACTACCAGGATTTTTGGCAGATGAAGCAGGATCTGTGCAATACCTATCCGCTGCTTCATACCTCCGGAAAACGAACCGATCTTCTTATGCTGATGCTCATCCATATGCACTGCTTTAAGCACATACTGCACACGATCCTCCCTTTCTTTTTTATTAGTGATCTTTCGCAGGATCGCCTGGTAATCGAGGAACTCGTACGGCGTCATATTTTCATAGGTCCCGAATGCCTGTGGCAGGTATCCAATAAGCCCCTGAAGCTCTTCACGGCGCAGCGTGGTATCATGCCCATTGATCCAGATCTTTCCATAGCTCTGGTCCATTATACCGCAGAGGATCCGCATCAGGGTTGTCTTACCGGCTCCATTAGGCCCTAATAAACCAAACATTCCCTGCTTAATTGTTAGATTTACCCCTTTAAGGGCCTTAAATTCTGATTCCTTAGGTTTAATAAACGGGATAACCAGCAACAGGCTATAATAAAGTTTCCTTATTCTGCTAAACCGCCCTTTGATCTCCTTAATATTTACAGGTTTTTCTTTAAGCCGCTGAGCTACCCGTACCAGGAATAATCCAATAAACCATAAGATTATCAGGAATACAGCCAATCCCTTTATATTCATATCTCCATAGAGGTAGATTGAGCTAATTACCGGAAAGCCCCAGTAAAGTAAGGGATTTATTATCCTGCTAAATTGCCGTTTTCCCGGGATCAGCCGTGCTGCATCTTTATACATTGAAAGTAGCAACATATGCAAGCCAATCATAAAAACCAGCTGCCAGAATGCCTTATCGAGAAAGAAATAGATGAAATAAAAAAGAAATACGATTAAAGCGCTCTGCCATATCAGGTTCTGAAGAAAGGAGTGACGTGTGATAGGTTCTTCTCCACGTTTATTAAATAGCCTTTTATTTCCTTTCCATTCCCGGATCCATCTCTTGTCACGACCGTACACTTTAGTAAGATTCCGTATCTCTATATGCATCAGTTCGTCAGGAGCAACCATTTTTGAGTTAGCCTGTCTTAAGGAGGTCATGACGAAATATGTGCCTCCGGGCACTAAAATTACCGATGCAAGGAATATTATCATCTGCAGCAGAAAACTTTCAATCTGTAGGAAAATAAAGACAGCTATCGCCACCATAAGCACGATCTGTACCAGCTTAATGCTGGTCTTAAGGTTTCTGAACCAATCCAGCACACTTTCCAGCCCGGCGCTCATAGTAGGGATATAGAACAGGGTCAGCAGCGTTGCAAAGGCAAGGCCTCCCATAACGGTTACGGCAAAAGGCTGCCCTATGCTCACCACATATTCAGCTTCTCCCATTGCCAGGGGCAGCATGGCTATAATGGTAGTTATTGAAGTGATAAGGATAGGACGGATACGTGAAACACCACTCATGATGAGAGCGCGGTATTTTTTATAACCCTTCCTCCTGAGTATTCGGGAATAGTCTATAAGTATGATCCCGTTATTCACCACCACACCCAGCAGTATCAAAAATCCGATAAGGGTATTGGCGCTGAGTAGCGAATTTCCTGTAAGGGTAAGGCCAAGAAAAGCCCCGATCCCTGCCAGGGGAATAGAGAACATGATCACAATGGGCAGGTATAAAGATTCAAAGACTGCCGCCAGGATCATAAAAATTATAATAATGGCTGCGAAGATCAGGAAATAAAACTCGTTAAACATTCCTTCATCATGAATGACATCCACTACGATACCCGAAGGTATATTTACGCCACTTACAATCTGGTCAATCTCCAGGCGTGAAGCCTCCAGAAGAGATTCGGAATTCACCACTTCACCAATGAAGTTATAAGTGATCTCTATTCGTTTTTCCTGATTAAGCCTGGTAATAGTGCTTTCACCTGATGAGTAGATGACGGCACCAATATCGGAAAGGGAATTTGCTACACCTGTAGCGCTGGTAACAGGCATCTCCCTAAGGTCTTTCATCTCTTTGGCAGCCGTAGTTTGTTGATTCGCTGTGCGAATTGTTATCTCATACTCTTCGCCACTGCTTATAAATTTTGATCCTGATTCAAATGAAGGTTGAAAATCATTAAGACCAACAGCTACATTCTGAAGCGTGATATTGTTGTCACTCATTCTTTTTTGATCAAAAAGAATATGGGCCTCGGGTCTTTCCGGACTAATATTAACAGTGCTTCTCTCAATGGACTGAAGCGTACCTATTAGCCGGTTAACATCATTGGCAATTGTTTGCATCAACTCAAAATCCTGTCCTTTGATGACAATGCGTTCTGAGGCAGTGCCAATTCCCAGCATCCTCTCAAAGTCATCACCCGCCGAAGGCCCGCCTCCGCCTTGTCCGGCATTGGTCTGTGGTGGTTTATCCAGTGAAATATCCAGGCTTTCAAAATCTTCGGCAATAGCTGTCAGCTTGTTTTGAATATCGGCAACAGAGACTGTATCCTGGTCAGCAAATCCTTCAATTAGTTTTACAGTAAGTACGGCATCTCCCTCAGATATCTGGCTCACCACCTGATCGATAACAGGTATTGCCATCACCTTTTCTTCAATATTCCTGGTCATTACATCAGTAGACTCCAGCGTAGCGCCCTGCGGCATGGTTATGAAGAGGTTCATTTCTGTTTTTTCAACCTCATTGAGGCTGGCCATGCTAATAAGAAAGCTTATTCCAATAGTAATAAAGAACAGGACCAGACCGCCAACAACGGTAAAAAGAGGCCTTCTGAAACAAGATTTCAAAATAACCATATATTTCTGGATGATCCTTTGCCGTATCGAGGCATTTTTGATCAGAGGAGCTTTATTCTGATCCTCCTTACTGATAGCAGTATGGGCCAGCATAGGGATCAACACCAGTGCTACAACCAATGAAACAAGCAGTGTGGAAATTATTGAAACTCCTATATGCGACCCAATGATCGTTACCAGGAAATTAGAAGAGAAAATAAAAGGTAAGAATACAGTTACTGTAGTAAATGTTGCAGCAACAACCGACCGCATCACCTCGTTAGTACCATCAACTACTGCATTTTCCGGTGTTTTCTTCTTATTAACCACATGCCGGTAGATATTTTCGATAACCACGACGCTATTGTCCAGCAGCATACCTATGGCCAGCGCCATACCAATAAGTGTTAAACTGTTGATGGTAATATCATAGGCATAAAAGAAATTGAAAGCAGTATACACTGAAATAGGGATTGCCAGCGCTATGCTAAGAATAAATTTAATCCTGCGGAGGAAAACCCAGAGCACGAATATTGCAAGGAGGCCACCTGTAATTGCCAGATTTTTGATCTCATCAATATTCCTGCTCATAAGCTCTGCCTGATTGCTCTGGACAACAAGCTGGATATCCATTGATCTGAGGTCTTCATTGAGCTTATCAATAGCCTCCAGTGTTTTATCCGATAGGGCTATAAGGTTGGCTTGCGGATCTTTGGATAATTTAATGGATACGGCATCTTTACCATTCACACGGCTTAATGATGTTTGCTCCCTGACACCAAAATATACTTCAGCCACATCACTCAGCAGCAGCGGTCCTTTTTCTGATACCACCAGGCTCTGGATATTCTTTATATCCTTTAATTCCGCAGTAACATTAACAAAAACCTGTTGCCCGTCACGCTCTACCTGGCCAACGAAGGCGCTTTTATTGGAGTTTTCAGAAAGTATATTGTTAATGGTATTTGGTGTAATATTATTAGCCTCACAGATCGCATCATTCATAATGATCTCGACTGTTTTCTGCCTGCCGCCAAATACTTCCACACCGCCGACACCATCAATGTCATTGAGACGATCAGAGATATATTGGTCCGTCACGTTCCGCACCCGATCAACACCGCCGCTGCCTAACACCTGCAGGTCCATAAAAGTGTTGGTAAACTGCTCTGTATCGATCTTTATGATATTTACAAAAAATTCCGGTGTAAGACTGGTTTTAATAGGCCCAACTTTCTGTTCCAGCTTCAGGTAAGCATATTTAATATCTATATCCTGCTGAAAGGAGATGAATATCATTCCCTGCCTGCTATTAGCGTTGGCGCTTATCTCCGCCACACCTTCCAACGAACTGATTGCACTCTCCAAAGGTATCAGAGCCTGGCGCTCCATATATTTCGGGTCTACTTCAGAGGCTGATTGTACCTGCACAATAAGTATCGGTAACTCCACATTTGGAAAAAGTTCTACCGGAAGCTTATTATAGGAAATGTACCCCATGAAGGTAAATCCAATGAACAGCATGGATATGAGGACCTTCCTCCTGATGATGGTATGTAATAGTCCGTTCTTAGCCATGTGCAGCTTTAATTTTTACCTTTCTAAAACTATTTATCCAGCTTATAAAATTTTCAATGCTTTCGAAATAGCATGGGATTATGATCAGTGTAAGTATTGTAGAGGTTATAAGCCCACCAATTACCGCTATTGCCATAGGGGCACGTAATTCCGCGCTCTCACCAAAACCAAAGGTCAGCGGCAGTAGCGCCAGGATTGTCGTAAGGCTTGTCATAATTATTGGCCGGAACCTTCGCTGTCCTGCATCCAGGATAGCCTCCCGAAGCGGCATGCCTTTCAGCTTGTTATTATTAATGCTATCCACCAGGATAATCGAATTATTAACGGCAATGCCGGCAAGCATAATTATTCCAATAAATGCCATCATATTAAGCGGCATTCCAAGAATGAAAAAGGAGAGGATTGCGCCCACACCAGCCAAAGGTATTGTTAGGAGGATGGTGAATGGGTGAAGCAGCGATTCAAACTGCGAGGCCAGCACCATATATACCAGTATTATAGATAGTATCAGGGCAAAAGTCAGGTTTTTCATGGATTCCTGGCGTTTTATTTCCTGTCCGGCCACATTGATTTTGTACTGTGGCGGTACATTGAGCGCAGAAAAAGAATCTTCTACAGATTTTACGATCTTATCATAAGCCTGGTCCTGGTTTACTCTTGCACCTATTTTAACCATTCGCATTTGGTTTTTTCTGTAGATGGAGCTGGCAGCATGTTCTACATTCACGCTGGCAACTTCGCCTAAAGGGAATTCACGCTCTCCGCTTTTAATGTGAATATTTTCAAGATCTGAAAGCGAAAGACGAGGCACTTTGATCTTAATATCCTGCATCTCACCACCTCGCTCAATGGTTCCGGCATTTTTGCCTTCGAGTTGATCTTTGATCTGGATAATTATATCATCTATAGATAAATTAAGCAGGCCTGCCCGGTATTTATCCACATCTACCTGGATCTGTGGTACTCCCTCTTCAAGATTGGATACCGGCTCAAACAGGTGTTCATTTCGTTCCATAATTAGCATTACAGAATCAGAAAGCGTGGTGAGCGTGTTAAAATCTTTACCGCTTATTTCTACTACAAATGGCATTTCTTCATCACCCACAATCGAATTAAGTGAGCTTTCATCATTTGAAAAAACTGCTTCAATACCGGGTATACTTTCAAAATAGGCTGCCAGATCTGAAGTGACATCTGCAATTTCCAGCTCAATATCTTCCTTAAATATGAGTTTAAGACTTGCCTTATTTTCTTCATAGGTATTTTCATTTGTTATACCGGATTGCCTTTGCTCTGACCCAATATGCGCATATACCTTATCCAGCTGGTCTGGGAACAGCTGTAAAAGCTGTCCTTCAATCTGGGCAACAGTAGAGGATGTCCTGGAGAGGGAAGTACCATTTGCAAGGCTTATATCAACTGAAATAGCCCTGGTGCCTGCCTGAGGCATGTACTCGCTTCCAATTACTGACAGAAGCTGATACGTCCCTATTATTAAAATAAATGAAGCAACAATTAGAGAAGTTTTGTAGCGAAGTGCTTTATCCAGGAATGACCTGTAAGCTTTATACTTAAGTGGCTTTTCTTCCTGTTTTTTCTTATCCTTTTTAAAGATCTGTGCAAAGAGCATTGGGATTACCAGTATGGCTACCGCTAACGAGGAGATCAATGAGAAAGCTACTGTCCAGGCCTGGTCCCTGAATAATTCTCCTGAAGAACCCTGCAAATACACAATGGGAAGGAATACAACAATCGTTGTAAGGGTAGAGGCTGTTATTGCGCCGCTTACCTCGCTGGTACCTTTGATAGCAGCATCAATGACGCTCAGTCCTTCTTCCCGTTTTCTGAAAATACTTTCTACCACAACTATGGCATTATCCACCAGCATCCCGGCACCCAATGCAAGGCCGCCGAGTGTCATAACATTGAGCGTAAGTCCGTTAAAATACATCAGGTTAAAGGTGGCTATGATGGAGATGGGTATAGCAAGGCTAATAATTATCGTGGACCCCATTCTTCGCAGAAACAGGAACAGAATGAACATTGCGAAAACCGCCCCGTACAAGCCAGACTCCTTCACCTCATCTATAGCGCCCTGGATAAACTTTCCCTGATTTTGAATTATAACAAACTCATATCCCGGCACAGATTTCTTCAGCCCTTCCAGCACCACATTAAGTTCATCGACGGCACTTACCGTATTGTACTTGGTTTCTTTATAAATGGACATCCCCAGGCTCCGCTGCTGATTTACCCTGACGATGCTGCTGGCCTCTTTGTTCATTATCTTTAAAGTGGCAACCTCACGTAGAAGAACAGGAACCTGCTCAGATTTAGTAACCTGATTACTAGCAACTTGTGCAGAGGATGCTGAAGCAGTACCTGAACCTTGATTTCCGGCTGTATTTGGACTTGAAGTATAGCCAACCACCAGCTCTTCCAGGTCTTCAGGCTTCTCTACAATACCCAACCCTTTAATTACATATTTTCGTCCCAGCTCCTCAATAAACCCACCGGAAACATTGCGGTTGTAATTCTGGATTTTCATCACCAGGTCATTGACAGTAAGTCCAAAAGAAGCGAGCAGATAAGGATCTGTTTCCAGCACTACCTCTTTTTCTTCCTCACCGGAAAGGCGCACCTCAGCTATTCCGGGTAATTTAATAAGCTCATTACGAAAATTATTCTCAGCCACCTTACGTAGCGCCTCCATGTCATTGGAATTGGGGTTATAGATCCCGAGGATCATTACCGGTGAAGCGTTGGGGTCAAATTGTGAAATGACAAATTCATCGATCTCATCATCAAGTGAAAAGGCAGAGAGAGATTTTTGAAGGTCCAGGAAAGCCTCATCCATATCTTTGTCCCAGTCATACTGTACTGTTACACGACCATAGCCGGTCTGGCTGATGGAGCTGACCTCTATAGCCCCATTTTGTCTTATAGCCACTGATTCTATAGATTCGATATATTGCTTTTCTACCTCTGAAGGTGGTTTGATCCCTGCCTTCAGCTCTACATATAAAGTAGGGTTCTTCAGGTCAGGGAATAATTCAATCCCTAATTTTCCAAACGAGATGGTACCCAGCAGGATGACGGCTAATACCAGCATCAGGATGGAAACGGGGTAGGAAACAGCCAGAGAAACTATCTTTTTCATAGGAGTAAATTATTATTGTATTACACTGACTTTAGACTTGTTCCTAAGCGTCTCAAAACCTGAAACCACCAGCCTGTCATTGATCTTTAATCCACTGGTCACTTCTATCACATCCATATTTTCAAGTCCTGTAGTGATCTTCTTTTCCGTAGCTATACCATTCTCAACTGTAAATACTACCTTGCCATCCTGCCGTGAGATAATAGTTTCTTTAGGGATAACTATGGTGCTGTCGCGTTTCTCTGCAAGAATGGCTGCTTTAATAAACATACCCGGCCGAAGTGAATGGTTTACATTATTGATCTGAAGTACGCTTTGAAATGTTCTTGTATCCGCATTAATGATAGGGGAGATCTGGCTGATCTTTCCGGCAATTGTATCTCCGGTAAAATTGTAATTGGTTATTTGTACCTGCTGATCTACTGTTATTTCAGGTAAATGCTTTTCCGGCAATTTAACATCCATAAGCAGGTTATTAAACTCCATTATTTTAAAAAGCGCCTGGCCCTGATCTACTTTTACCCCATTCGTATAGTAAGGAAGCTCTACGATCACTCCATCAAACGGGGCTTTAAGAGCCATCTTTGCCCTTTGGATCTCCGCATTTTCATAGGAATATTTAGCATTAACATAATCAATGGATGCATTTTTTAATTCAGTTTGGGTAACTCCTCCCTTTTCATGTAGTGATTTTTGTTTTTGAAGGTTATTTTCAGCCAGCTCCAGATTTAACTGCTTACCCTCCAGTTGCAGGTTATTTAAAAATTCCCTGTCCTCTATTCTTATCAACACCTGACCGGCTTTCACTTCATCACCCAGGGCAAATGGTTTTCCGGTAGATGGATTTATTTGTAGCGTATATATGCCACCTAATTCCGATTTCATTGTACCCTCTCTGGAAGAATATACAGTACCGGTAGTTTCAATAAACCTGGAGATGCTTTGTGGCTTAATACTCACCACTGAGACAGGTATCTTGATTTCCGTTTCAATATTGGAATCTTCATTATCACAGGCCAGAAGGACTGTCAGTAATAGGAGAGGGATGATCCTGGTTGTAAGCTTTTTCATATCGTTAATCCGTTGCATAATATGTTGTTTCTGAGATAATTAATTCATTGGGATAAATACCGGTTGTTGATTTTCAAAATCGTAAAGTGACACGATCTTCAGGTTTAATAATTCAACCTTATAGTTAATCAGAGCATCGGCAAGCGCGCTTTTTTTATCTGAAAGCTGTGTCTGAAACCTGTTAAGATCAATGGAGGTAAGGTCTCCGTTTTTATACCTTTCGAGATTGATCTCATAGGTTAATTCGGCATTCCTGACATTTTGCTCCGCTATTTCTATCTGGTTTTCAAGATTCTGCAAGTTTCTGTATGTCTTTCTGATACTGATAATAATATCGTTCTTCTCAACCTCCAGGTCTACATTATTGATTTGCAGGTTAGCATTTGCAGCATCCATCCTGGCTTTATTTTCACCCCAGTCGAATATGGGTATGTTAAAGGATACCGCCACTCGTGGGTTCATGGTAGGGGTTTCATAAACCTCTGTAGCCTGTTCATTGTCACCAAATAATCCCATAGATAATGAAACCGCACCTTTAAATTCATTCAAAGCCTTTGTGCGTATCAATTCAAATTGAGATCGCTCAATAGCCATAGCCCTTTGCCTTAATTCCATTCTGTTCTCAAGCCCGAATGATATCGCTTTATTAAGGTCTACCTCACGGGTAATGAAATTTATATCAACCTCAACAGCCAGGTCTTCATTCAGGTCAACACCCAATAAAAGCTTAAAATCATCGGCTGCATTATCCAGCAGTACCTGGTTATTTTCAAGCGTTGATTTGGATGTGGCAAGGTTAAGTTCAGCCTGATAAAGCTCTTCCTGGGCCAGCAGATCAGCTTCAACTTTATTTTTTGTGATCTCAAAGCTTACCTTCTGATTTTCATATTCATCCACGGCAATTTCAAGATTATTTTGTCTTTGATAAAAGTTATAGAATGATTGCGTTACATTTTGCTCAAGGGAAAGAAGCTGTAGTGCATTACTGATCCTGGCATTTTCGAGGTTAAGCTCCAGTTCCTTCAGCTGAAGCTTATTCCTGTTATAAGTAAAGATCGGCTGGTCTAGCTGAACATATAAATTATTACTAAATGTTTTGGTTCTAACATCCTGGAATTCAGAGTAGTTATCCCTATATCCAAAGCGATTGATCAGTGAGATTGTACCATCGGTCGCCACTATAGGCTGGCTTACTGAAAAATTCGCAAAGGAGTTGTAATCTTCATATGTATTCCACCGGGAAAAGAGGTCAACAAAATTTCGATTTCGATTGTAATCAAAGGGTGTTACATCTAATGAAAACCGTGATTTTAAAGCTGCACGCTGAGCATCGAGGCTCCTTTGATTGCCATAAAGGTTTAGCATTGACTTCCTTATGGTGGGGCTTTTTACCTGTGCAATTTGAATGGCTTCATCCAAAGTTAGGATGCGCTGCGCCATTGAATCTGTTGATATAAGCCAGCAGGAGGCGATCAATAGGATTATTACCATCCTCTCATAGCTGCGATATCCTGCACAATTTGATTTGTTTTTCTGATTACTCATGATTTTTATTGCTTAACCCATTTTATAGCATCCGCATAGACAGTTCGGAAGTCACATTTATCTGTCAGTGAAACACTTCCTCCTGTTTTGCTGAAATAGTATGATCCCAGGTAATTCCATCCTGATTCTGCATTTGATATATTGTAATTAATGTTATCCGTCCCGTCACTATGGTTGATGATATAGTGATAATTGAACTGTTTGCTATCGCCATCATTACCCTGAAATTGATTTTGATTTTTCCCCTGCATATAGACATAGATGTCATAGAAGCCTTCTTCTTTGAATTCAGGGGTCCATGTAGCTGTTTTTTCACCACTTCCGGCACGAGTAAAATGAGCGGAACGTATAACAGAACCATAGAAATCTGACCCTGTAGTTGGTTCCCAGCTGGAGTAGGGGCGGTCCCAGCTTCCATAATATTTTTGATCAGAATCCTTTTGGCTATCCAGATAGGCTTTTAAAACTGTTGGCTTTATGGGGCTAAAGGTGGTGAAACCCTTATCTTCATTATCAACTATCACCTCATACTGTTGTGCTGGCCTCTCCTCATATAAGACGCGCTCGCCTTTGAATAAAGAACCCCCTTCACGCTTTGTTAAAGCTCCGATGGATACATTGATCACTGCAGGAATATTTCGGGAAATGATCGTGTTTAGGGCGATGTTGTTTGGCTTTTCATCCAGCACAAACCCCAGGAGCTTTGTTTCTCCCTGCCTAATGAGAAATAGGTTTTCTACAGCTGATCCCTGATCTTCCATATTTAACTTCATGAAATAGTCATCGTCATCATCAACCGAATTTGCACCACTATTTAATTTTACTTCGATCACGCCATCATTCTCCCCGGAATTTTTCACCTCGACAAGGACCTGATAGCGCTTTCTATCGCCGTCCATAACTTCATAATTTTGGATATTAAGAATTTCAAAGGCAGGCTGGGATGTTTCGAAATAAACCTTTTTAATGATCGGATCGATATCTAAATTAAATTCTAACTGGATTGCCTTTCTGAATTCTTCATAACTTGTAAGTTGATGTTGATGGTCATTAACCCAGTCAAATAAAAATGCCTTCAGTTTGTTTTCTCCTATTACCTGGCCCAGATAGGAAAACAGATATTGACTTTTTAATGAAATGGATTTGTTGATCTTATTAAACTCAGCCTTTGTAAGAATATCCGTCATGGAAGATTCTCGCATCAGGTTATTGCACTCCTCGGTAAAGGAAATTCCGTTTATATTTCTTGAGTAGTCCTTTTGAGGTTCTTTATCATTTCTCAGATAAGTAGCAATACTGCGATTAAGTAAAGGCCAGTCCTTACTAACGATTCCTGAGTTATAAGCATAATAATTAGGAAAAATAGAATAATCAGGTTCATCAGCGTTGTTACCATCAAAAGTATAATTTGCACCTATCTGCTTGGTTAATACCCTCTTCACAAGGTCCTTAAATACATTCGCCTGCTTCTGCTTGTCAGTCAGGACCTGGTTCGATTTTGCCGCCTGAAGATTCATGTCGCGCAGTTGTCTTCTAAAGTCAAACTGATTTATATCAGCACCTTCCTCCGGCCAAAATACAGTCTCAGGTTGTAGAAATGCCTGATGGTTCTCGTAGATCTTGTTGTAAGCTGCAAAGTGAATAGGAACTTCAACAAAATGCATTCTTTTAAATGGATAGGAAATCTTTTGAGCGTCTTCATATTCATTGACAATGTCAGTGATGAGGTAGCTTAATGTATCTGCCAATTGATCCAGCTGCCTGGCGAAATAATCATTTTTGGGGTAATGGTATACAGCATAAGTCACACTGTCTACTGTAATCTCTTTTTTCTCATAATCTCCTATAACCAATGAGATCTGAGGAAGGGGATACTCTGGTTTGAATTGATAGACATCATCATTTACGATAAGCTCACCTTGCGAAACAGGTATTTTTCCTGCTGCTGTTTTAACCTTTAATTGAAAATCAATAAATGAAAGCCTCTCCTTTGTTGCTGACTTACGGCTATAACCAATCTGTGTGTCAGGGTACCACAGTACGTCTTTAGTAAGTAAGACATAATCATGCTGAAGGAAAGCATACTTCTTTTTTAAAGAATACATACTAAAATCATTGCTAGATTCATATCTCTCCTGGTCTACTTCCAAATGGGCAGCTGATTCTATTATAGAACCGCTGTATTTTATCCGAATTTTTGCCTCCTGACCTGGGGCGAGGTTCAAATCACCATTATTAATGGATAGGATATGTAAGTTCCTGTTAATTTCAGTTGACTGGTTATTTATATTAACCTCATCAACTGCTAAACCTGGATTTAATGTGAAGTAGATCTGATCAAGTGCCTGTGCAGTATTATTTTTTATCACCATATCAGAAGTGACTGAAATCTCATCGTCAATCATTTCAAAGTCAATGGCATTTGAAACAATATCTACATTTGGAATAGTGGCCCACTTGTCATTTACAGAAATCATTTCCTGTCGTAGGGAGATCGGATCCTGGCGCATATCCCAAAGCTTTATAATAAAAAAAGAGGAGAGGGCTAATAGCACCATACCAGCCAGTCCTGTAGTAATATATGCAAACCTGTTACTGGATAATCGATCCAGGAAAAATGCTGTAATGGAAAGGCATGCAATACCGGCAAGAAAGTAAAATGACCTGTGCCAAAGGACAAATTCCAGATCTGCGAAACCCGTCATCTCTGAAGGGAGCAGGGAGAGACGAAATGCCATGAAATCAAGAATATTAGAGAACTTATCAAAATAGTAGATGAGCTGGACACCGGTAATCCCGATAAGTAATACAATTGAAATTGGCTGGTTTTTAATTAAAGTGACCAGAAGAAATGATACTCCGGTAACAAAAACAATTGTAGATATACTTGTCAACAATGGATAAACTATATAAGCAACAGGATTGAAAGTGGCAAAGGGACTGGTTAGTGTGACTACCAATGGAATTAAAAGCAACACAAAATTTAAAATAAAGAAGAGCTTAAATAATGCCAGGGCTTTTCCCAGTACATAATCGAGATTGGTTATTGGCCTAACAAAGAAAACTTCATTAGTATCAAGTTTTTTATCCTTCTTTATAAGCCCGGTAGCTAAAAATATAATGGCAGCTACCTGGGGTATTGCTATTAAAAATAAAGTAGAGGAGGGAAAGATCCAGCTATTAAAAAGCAAACGCCATGGCGGTGTATCCAACTCGGAAAATTCCGCTAAATTTAAAATGAGAACAGCCCCTAATCCCAATATCGCTACAATCCTGAAGAACCAGTTTCTCCAAAGCACCTTTGCTTCATATTGTGAAATGGTCAATATGTTTTTTAGTGAGATCATACTAATGAAAGACCAAATTCATTTTCCATAAAATATACATATGCATGCTCCAGGTTTGGGTTTGCATTTATTGCATCAGGATGCGGCTGATCCTCAGCAATTAGCTGTACTTCCCATTTCCCTTCAACAGGTATGGTGGAAACAACCGAATATTTAGCTTTTATCTCATTGAATGCTTCATCATCAAGCATTACCTGCCATACATGCCCCCGAACGCGGTCTATCATGCCTTCCGGAGACCCTTTAAAGGCTACCTCGCCTTTATTTAGCATAGCCATATTATGACATGTGCTGCTGATATCCCCGACAATATGGGTTGATAGGATAATTGTTACATCCTTCCGGCTTAAATCAGATAAAATATTCCTGAAACGGATGCGCTCCTCGGGATCAAGACCAGTAGTTGGCTCATCGATTACTAAAAGTTTGGGTTCTCCTATCAGTGCCTGCGAAATGCCAAGCCGGCGTTTCATACCTCCGGAGAGTTTATTAGCCATCCTTTCCCGAACATCAAGCAGGCCTACCTGGTCCAGCAACTTATCTACTTTGATCAAACGGTCTTTCCTCTTAAGCGATGTAGACAATTGGGCGGCATAATCCAGGAACTCCCAGGTTTTAAGTTTTGAAAAGAATGTAAAATCCTGTGGCAGGTAACCTATCAATTTGCGTATCTTATGCCTGTGCTCATTAATATCCATTCCATCCATTACAATAGTTCCGGAGGATGCTTTTTGCACTGTAACAAGTATGCGCATAAAGCTGGATTTTCCTGCACCATTTGGACCAAGCAAACCAAACATGCCGCTGCCTATCTCCAGGTCGATATCTTTAATGGCAGCATGACCATTTGGGTAAACTTTGGATAAACCTCTAATCTCGATGTTCATAAGAAGCTTTTTTCATTTATATAGAAACTATTTTCAGTCATCTGATATCTTCTGCTAATGGCAAGAATGATTTGAGAGCATTTTGTTACAAAACGTTAAAAATTTATTACTAATCCAGGTAAAGCCTGCTGGATTCATCTCTTTTAAACCTGATCTCTTCCGTATCAGTCATTCTTAAAAAAGAACCCTGAGCTATTGATCCCTCTACAAATTTTACTGGTGCCGTAATAGTTGCCTTTGACCCTTCCATTTGAACAAAAAGTGTATCCAGGGCGGTATCTTGTAATTGAAACTGTGCGCTATTCTTAGAATTCAGTTTAATATTTCCAATATTATTTTTGCTGTTGATGGTGATCCAACCGGCATCTTGAAATACAGATAGCTCTTCCTGGTCCAATCCTTCAATAGTTACTCCGGAATCATTTACCGTTAATCCTTTGAAGCTGTTTGCTGATACATAGATCGATACATCCACACGTTCGTCAAGCTCTTGCTGAGCCACATACAGAGTGTCACCCTTAATCGAATATTTTAAGTTTTTTAGCATATCACCAGAAATGCTTCGAACTTCAAGACGAGGATCACTGGAACTGTAGATTTTAGTTGGTTTTTCTAATCCGGAAATAACCACATAGTTTACTGATGAAAGATCTACAGTCTCTGCAATGCTATTCGAATCATCTTTGACCGCTGGACTGCCACGAAATTTTACTTCAGCAAAAGCAGCGGTGAGGTAAATAAATAGAAACCCGAAGAATCCAATGAGTATTTTGTTGCTGACCTTCATAATTATCAATTTAGGGTTTGTAAATGTGCTTTTAGTTCTTCAGAAGATATCCCCAGTAGTGAGGCCTGTTTCAGGAAATCAGGAAGTACCTTTTCGAAAAATTCCTTTTTCTTGGCTTCAAGAATGATATTTTGTGCATCAGGATTAACAAAATAGCCGATCCCTCTTTGATTTTCTATTATGCTCATGGCCTGTAATTCACTGTATGTTCTCATTATTGTATTGGGATTTACACCCATTTGTGAGGCTAACTCTCTTACTGAAGGTATTTTCTCTCCCGCCTGGAATTCGCCACTCACCACTTTGTCAGTTATCGTATCTGCTATCTGCAGAAAGATGCTCTTGCCATTTTGAAACTCCATCTTAAACCTCCTTTTCTTTTAATTTACGATAAGCCACATACAGCATAATCAAATTAGACAACACCAGAAGTATTGTGATTAGGCCAAAGCCTACTGATTCATTATTTGGTAATAGCCACATTGTTTTTGGCGGGTCATAACTTCCGAGCCCAAAAACCTCCAGAACTATAAAACTATAGCCCATGTAGAAAGCCAATATAAGTGCCACTGCAAAGAGCGACTTCACTAACGGTTGTTTCACAAAAGTGGCTGCTCCGGTAAATACAAAAACAAAAGCAAGTAATACGGCAGAGATAATTAAAGTAGACAGCCAGAAAATATGATCTACCTCGGAAATTTCCACTGGAGCGATTTCCATTAATCCTATAGGTTCAAAGGTATCGTCAGTGAATATGGTAAAGAAATATCCCTGAAGGTGAAAAGTAAGCCAGTATAACAGCGGTAAAGCTATAATAATGACCCCCATACGAATGACGAATTCAAAGGTGAACTTCTCCAGTACAGAGGCAGGGACCATAATGTAGTTGATAGTACTTTCCTTCGATCGAAAGGCAGGAAATGCATGTCCGATAAAAAGAATTCCAAATATGGCTACAAAGGCGATCATCGATCCCAGAAAAACATCATGATCATTAGGTATGAACTGGTTCTCCATCTGGATAAATGACAGAATAATGAATATTACTCCAATATATGCCACCGTTGAGAGCAGCATCAGCTGTGTATTATGAATAAAATATTGCCTTATAAGCAGGGAAAAACGTCTGCCGCTAAATATATTACTGGACATATTCTTTAAATTTTTCTGAGTCGTGAGATATTGCATTGAATAAAAGCTCAATATCAACTGAAGAGCTGCCATTGATCTGTGGGGTGATCACCCTGTACCCACCGGGCACCATTTCACTGTAAAGGATATTTTCTCCTTCAGCAGAAGATGAAGTGCTGAAGTGAAGCCTGGAAGAGATCTCATAAAGGTCCTTCTGCATAATAAAGCTCCCATTTTCAAGCATCAGTACCCTGTCAATAAGATTTTCCACATCCCGCACCTGGTGTGTAGATATAATCACCAGCTGATCTTCGTCAAGTGAGCCGGCAAGTATTCTTCTGAAGATTGATTTTGATGGAATATCAAGACCATTCGTTGGCTCATCCAGGATTAAAAGCCGGCATTTTGTAGCCAGCGCGAAGGAGATCAGGAACTTCTTCTTTTGTCCGTACGATAGCTTATTTAATTTTTTATTTTCCGGCAGCTCAAATGCCAAAAGTAGCTGCTTCAGTAGATTTTTGTCAAAGCGGGGGTAGAATCCTGCATTAGCCTTTAAATAATTACTGATGGATATGGCAGGAATTTGAAATTCTTCAGGCACAAAGTATATATCCTGGAGCAGGGAAGGCTGCCGCTTAGCCGGTTCATGTCCCATTACAGTTATGTTACCGCTGGTAGGGAAAAGCAATCCAATCATGAGTTTAAGCAGTGTTGTTTTCCCGGCGCCATTCTTTCCCAGTAAGCCTGCTATGCTTCCGGCGCGGAGCTCACAATCCAGATCCATAAACAGGGGCGGCTGGTTTTTAGCGTATTTGAATTGAAGATTTTTAATACTTATCATTGAAAGACAGCTTTATATTTAACAAATGTTTTACCACAAGGCCCATTTAATGGTGCAGCCTATAGCTTTTGTTTTTGTCACTTCAGGCATTTGATTATTCTTTAGAGCTTCTACTGCATCCTGCACATAAAACTTATTCGCCTGTTCCTGTCGTGGATTATTATCTATTGCACCTATATAAACTACTTTTTTATCATTATTAAGAATATAGACATGAGGGGTATTTGTGGCTCCATAGTCCTTCGTAACCTGCTGGGTCTCATCAAGAACATATGGGAAAGGGTATTTCTTTTCTTCTGCCAATTCCTTCATGTTTCCGAATGAATCACCGGGAGAACGTATGGGATCATTTGGATTGATGGCAATTACCGGAAATCCTTCTTTTGCGTATTTATTATGAAGATCAATAATACGTTGCTCATAATATTCCGAATAAGGACAGGTATTACAAGTAAAAACGACAATATAACCTTTGGCATCATTATAATCTGATAATGAGATGAGGTCATCGTCAACATTTTTAAGTTCAAAGTCTCTGGCGATATCACCCACCTCATAACCGCCTTCATGCGGGGTTTCTGATGAACAGGCAACCGCCAGAAGAGCAAATACGAAAAATAATTTTGTTTTCATAGATATATAAGTTTAGCTTAAACGGACTAGGTGTATTACTATACTAGTACAGTGCAATAGTACGTAATAATTTCATTCTTATCAAAGAAAAGTGTCGAATGGTCAAAATTTTGTGATGAAAGAGGGTAGGTGACGGTTGAAAATTATTATACCTTATCTTAGGTTAACAGAAACGGTTAACATTCATATGGTTGTGTTCAGAACAAGGCATATCCCGAAATACTGAGATCCATTCCCTATTTTAGATGACGAAAGTGAGCATTATTATAAAGAAATAGCCGTTAAAATCGTGGAGAGGTATATTTGATTACACCCATAAGTTTTTTTAAATCCCGATCATTAATTGATCATTATCATGTTTAATCAAAATATGTGTCATAGATGCTTTTATTTGGCTCATGTATATTTGCAGCAATTAGAGTGTAAAACCATTAGAAAAATATGAAAATCTTATTCCCAATAGATTTTTCGGAACTGTCAAAAAAAGCCCTGCTGCAGGCAATTGATTTCTGCAAAAAAACAGATGCTCACCTTATCATTTTTCATGTATATCATCGTCCGGTGGGTAAGGGAAATGCTGCTTCAGATAAACTTAAGTTAAACAGGACGAAGGAATTAGTGGAGAAAGGTTTTGAAAAGCTTTCGAATACAATATCTGAGCTGAAGCAAGTTTCACATGAATTTAAAAAGACGCTGGGGATCTTTGATGAAAATCTGGTAGAAGCAGTTAAAAAAGAAAATGTTGATCTTGTAATAATGGCCACGAAAGGGGCTGTGGGTTTCGGTGAACTTTGGGGTACCAAAACGGCAAAAGTCATTAAAATGATTGATGTTCCGGTAATAATTTTACCTGATCGATCAGAACTTCAGGAGATCAGCAAGGTAGGTTTGGCTTGTGATTATAGTGAAAGTACAGATTATGCTTCCGTAGAATTCGTTGGCAGGCTTGCTGAGCAGCTGAAACTTGATGTGAATGTAGTAACGCTTAATAGAGTGGAAAAGAGCATGACACGTGAAGAGCTGCATAATCGTGAACAGGTGCTTGAGTATTTAAAAGATGTGCCCCACAGCTTCAACTTTACATCTCATCGAAACATCCAGGAAGGACTGGTAGACTATTGCAAAGCTAAAAACCTAAGCATGTTAGCCATATTACCTAAAAGCTATTCATTTCTGGAAAGGTTGTTTCATGATAGCCTTACCCAACAAATGGCATTTCAGTGTCCTGTGCCGTTGCTGGTTTTGAAGTAGGTTTATCAGGTTTAATTTTTTTTTAAGTTACTTCACAATTTTGAATTATTGAATTGGCACGAGGGAGCATAAATGAATCTTTGGGAACTCAATAACATGGTTATCCTGTTAATCTTACATGTCAAAAATTCCGCGCTTTAGAGAACATTTTACCACTTCCAAAGAACGTTCAGAATTAATGAGCAAAATCAGGGGAAAAGATACTAAACCGGAAGTGTCTTTGCGGAAAGCGCTTTGGAAAAGAGGGATCCGTTACAGGAAAAACTACAAAAAGCTCGAGGGCAATCCTGATATTTATATTCCAAAGGCAAAGTTGGCAATATTCATAGACGGGGAATTCTGGCATGGCTATAACTGGGAGGAGAAAAAGCTAAAGATCAAATCTAACAGGGAGTACTGGATTCCCAAAATTGAGCGAAATATAGCGCGTGACAAAGACAATAACCAGCGGCTCGAATATTCAGGGATCACTGTTTTACGATTTTGGGAACATGAGATTAAAAAGGATCTGCATGGGTGTGTTGAAGTGGTTATTGGGAAGTTAAGAGATATTTAAATAATTTAAAGGCTTTTAATAACAACCTAGAATGTTAGAAGCCACTAAATTAGCCATTAAACAGCTACTGCTTAATATTGTAACAGATACCATTAGCCGGACAAAAGCCAATCTTCTGGGTGACCGTAAACCTTTTCACAAAGCATTATTGGATGACGAAGTAATAAAACTTTCTTCATTTGAACGTTCCTTTTCTACCAGTTTCGGACAAAAATATGTTGAGGAAATTTCCCGTCTGATTGTAGAAGGTACCGGTGTTCCTTGTCAACGACAGCATCTCCTTAAGGTAAGTATCTTTCAGGGGGCAAGCGACCAGATAGATAATATAATGGCTGACCTCAAAACTAATCGGACACGGCCAAACTGGAAAAGAGAACTAGCAGATGTTGCTGCACATGATAAAGGCCGCACAATCATCAGGGATGTAATTTCAGATCTGTATTTTGAGAGGGCCGGTATTAAAAACTTTATTTCTATTAAAACGGTAAAGCCAAATCTCGATCAAACGGCTGTTGCCAAGCGGGACATGCTTTATATTAAAGCACATAATCCTGCTTATGAAGCCTATTTTGCTTTATATTATAATCCTACTGGTGAGTCACAACAAGAATATGCTTATTCTCAGCCATTTAAATATTTTAATATGAATTCTGATCCCTGCGTCCTCATTGGAAAGGATTATTGGGATTTTTTGGGAGGTGAAAGTACTTACGTTGAGCTACTAAAGATATTTCATGAAGTAGGACAAACAACTATAGGACAGGTGAAGTCTATGAGGCTTTAAGTAACTGCTCTTTTAATTTGTAAAATTCTGCTTCCCAGTCCTTATCATTTGTATTTATATATCTTGAATATTTGAAATTATTAAATGTAGGGATATTTTCTTCATTTATAACTTTCATTATTAAATCACCTACAGCTTTTCCAAGACCAACGGGAACGGCATTTCCTACCTGCTTATATTGCTCTATCAAGCTTCCCTCTATCTGCCAACTATCCGGGAATTGCTGAACCCTTTTATATTCCTCAATACTTAACGGCCTATCTTCTTCCGGATGCGCTAAATCTGTTGCAGGCATTGCTGGATGTGTTACTAACGTAGGGGAGGGCTCATCCCATGCAAGCCTTCTTAAAAAACCAGTTTTTCCACCTCCCGAGTAATAGGAATTTCCCAAAGCTTCTTTTTGTAATTCAGCTGGTAGGTTCTTCCAGTATTGACCGGGTTTAAGCAGCCTGTAATACTTTAACCGCTTTTCAGGAAAATTCAAATGCTTCAATCCAGTTTTAGGAAGCCCCTGAACAGCATCTTCAAAAGTATTCCACTTTGGAAGCCCAAAATTACCATTTTGTGAATGTGTAGGTAGGAGGTAAGGCATCTTCAGCCCGTTACGGGAAGCAATTATAATAACTCTCTCTCTTTTTTGTGGGGTACCAAAATTAGCAGAATTATACAGGTTAAAGCTAATCATATATCCAGCAGATTTGAGCACATCAATAATATATTTTAAGGCACCCCCTTTTATTGGTTCATCTAACCCATGCTTGCTGTTTATTTGGTAAGAAGCGGATAATATTCCTCTAACATTTTCAATTACAGCATACTTTGGCCTTAATTCAATAATCCGGTCAAGAAAAGTTAAAAATACATTTCCACGTTCATCTTCAAATCCTTTCCTTCTGCCTGCTGTGCTAAACGCCTGGCAGGGAGGGCCACCAACTACTAAGTCAATATCATGGCTTTTAGTTAGCCCGGCTTTAGACCTTATATCTGCAGCAGAATAATTCCTAATATCTCCAATAAGGGCTATCTCCGGTTTATTTTTAATAATGGTTTTACGGCAGGCTTTGTCCACTTCACAAGCAAGTAAAGTTTTAAATCCGGATTTTTCTATTCCAAGATCTAAACCCATCGCTCCGGTAAAAAAGGAAAGCGCTATTGGTTTTTCAAAATGAAGCTCATTTGAAAAATCTTTATTTGAACGTTTGGTAAGTGATTTATCGTCTGTTTTGCCACAATTATGGCTAGCCATGTAATTAATTACTTGTTGCTCCTCTAAGATCCATGTTTTACCTATTTTATCCGCATATAACTTATTTTCCCTGCACAGGTTCCGTACCTGCTGAGGCGTTAGGTCCAGTTTGTCTGCGGCTTCTTTTATTGTTATTTTGGTACTCTCCATATTTTCGTAAGGGAAAAATTAACAAGTACCCAAAACTATTAATTTAAAATAAGGTATGAAATAAAATTTTAATAAATTTCACTAAATTTTTTTCTATTAAACCTAAATTTTAGCCCGACTTTATCTTAGGTTAAGCGCAGCGGTCCTAAGAACAACTATCATCTGAGCGTCCCGCTCAATCCTCAGAGTGGGAGGGAGGGAAAGCGGATGAGTCATCAATAAACCGTAGTAAGCACTACAAGACGAATTCCTTTTTCCAGCTGCTGGATTTCATGCCTTCCCGGATTAAGCCTCAGTTCATTTTTGGCAGTATAAAAGCCTAATGCTGTTTCTCCATATTCTGCCGCTGTCTTTTCAAGGTCTTTAAACATTATACTTTCCTCGTCATAACCATATTCCTTAGGATCCCTGAATATTATTTCTGCTCCGCCAAATGTAAAAAGTTCAGTATAGATGCTATTCAATTCTCTTCGTAAAGCAATAGAGGCCAACAAATGGCTCAGGATCATTGGGCTGATGATGACTTCACTATCAAACCGCCGGATGAGGCCCTCATTGCTTGGATCTGCCAATTCAAGTAATATATGAGGACGCTTAGGCGTATCTTCAAGGATCTCTTCCAGAAGTACATATCCTACAATTGTCCGGGCATCCGCCTCTACTTCCTCTACAAGCCTGTCGCTGCTCATCATCAGTATTTTATCAAATGCTGCAGGATTAACACTCCGTAAGTCATCTTCCTTCACATAATCAGCTTCGATATGCCTTACTTCAATCCTTTGGAGCTGATTATCCAAAAATGATAACTCCTTTTGCCTTGAATCTATAGGTCGTAACGAGGCAATGGTAATCTCATATTTCTCATCTTCATACGTGTTAAATTCCTTTATAAGAGAAGGAACATGATGGTTATATCCTAAAATAAGGATTTTTGTCACTTCAGTATCTTGCTCAATAGGTAAGCTGCCTTTATTTTCTATAACTATGGCTTTTCTAAATGGTTTTAGGGCATTAATATCTTCATGTTTCCTGGCAAGGAATACCATTTTATCATTATCCTGAACTACATAATCAGGTGGTACATTTAGATGGGGGATGAAATTCTCCTGCTCCGAGCGCACTACACCGAATATCACTGCTTTCTCATACCCCGCTTTAACTTCCTCTATTGTCTTACCTGTGGCCTGGGAAACATCTTTTACGAAAAGGTTATTGCGTACACTTCGTGATAAAAGCTCGCTATATACTTCTGATAGGCCCGTGTGCCTTACATTTTGAGCCATAAGCCTGCTGATGATCACATTACTTATAACAATATCAAGCTGGCCCGAATAGGCTCTTTGAGCAGCTTTAACTTTACTTCCATCCTGTATTTCAGCTACAACAAAAGGAAATTTCTTGTTATATTTTAAGCATTCGGAATTGATGGTAAGGAGTGTTTTAATAGTCTCAATGTCAGGAGTTATCAAGCCATTAGGTACATAAGCAGGGCTGGGTATTATTATTGCCGCTGCGTTAAGGCTGTCGACCCGACGAAGATGTTCCGGATCAATCCCTAATCCTGACCTCAGGATGATCTCTTCTGCTCTTTTGCCAATGAGCGGATAGTCTTTCAGCTCCTGAAGATGGTCCGGGGTAACATCATCAGCTAAGATTATTAATTGTAATGTGCGTGTGCTATGGCGACGAAGAAAGTGTTTCAAACGCCCGACCGACTGGAATATTTCTGCAGCAATATGAATAGTCCTGTTGGTCCATCCTAATATAATAATATGGTTATTTACAGCTACAGGTGTAAGCCCCTGTTCAAGATGCCTTATTTTTCTGTTTAACGAGCTTGTAATAATGGCCACCAAAGAACCAAGAAATACCACATACCCGGCGATGGTTATAATTGTTGATACAAATCGCCTCCAGAGCCCTTCATCATCACCAAGATAGCCGGGATCGGATAACCTTAAAAAAGCCCACCATACCGATTCACCAAAACCGTCGGTTGGTTCTCCGGACGGCATTACCAGTAAACCTCCTACAATAGAAATTATTCCAATAAATGCAGCAACGGATAAAAGCTGATAATGAGCCCCTTTTACAAGCTGTCTTTCCACAAAAAACATTATCCGCTGCCTGAGCCTAAATCTTCTTTTTCGCATGAAGTAAAATCATCTATAACCTAAAGATACTTAACTATAATGAAAAGGAGTTTGTTGGGAACTTGTGACCTGAGTTAGTTCTGAGCATGTTTATAAATAGCTTATTATGGGCGCCTTATCCGGCTTTCGCTACTCAGCTGCCCCGCACAGGGCCCTTTCGGCTTCAGACAGGCCGCTCAATCCGGGGCGCAGGAGAAATTGACAAATAAATCCCCCTCACGAAATCGAGCTTATCCGGATTTTTATAAGACCAGCTATAATTCTGGAAATTTATTAAATGGTGTTTTCTATTCATCCTATCTTTGCATCCTATGTTTGACAGTAATCAATTTCCTGCAGCACTTGACAACGAACTTTTTGAACAGTGGCTTGAAGAAGGCAGGCAGAGCCTGATCAGCTACAGCTTTCTGTTAATTGTTTGGGATGATTTTGAATCAGCTTACAAACCGGTATATGCAGAAAACCGCAATGAAATTGATCAATTTGAACGATACGGACAGGCTAAAGGGCATGAATCCCTTGTCGCAGCCTACGATCTCTTTTCAGAATCCAGGGTGAAGTAGATGTCTGACACATCCAAGGTGTCTGACATCTTCCTTTAAAACAATATCCTAATCCTGGTTTTAGGTTAAGCGCAGTCGGTCCTAAAACCGGACAATTACCTGAGCATCCCGCTCCTGCTGGCCCACACCAAACAATTTTATCAATTTACAGCTTATTTAATTAGTGGGCGTAACTATAGTTACACAAAAAATGAAATACGGTAAGTAGCTTCGTGAAAAAGATTTATATAAATGGAAACGATACAATTAACAACCGAAAAATTTAAGGAAGAAATTTTTGATTATACCGCTGAAAAAGAGTGGAAGTATAAGGGGGATGTGCCGGCAATCATAGATTTTTATGCTGATTGGTGTGGTCCCTGTAAAATGGTAGCTCCGATATTAGAGGAATTGGCCAAAGAATATAAGGGAAAACTTATTATTTATAAAGTAGATACGGAGACAGAGCAGGAGTTATCTAATGTCTTTCAAATACGCAGTATACCCAGCATGTTATTTATCCCAAAAGAAAGCCAACCTATGATGCAGGCAGGGGCATTACCAAAAAGTACACTGGAAGATATAATAAATAAGGAGCTTCTGAATTAAAACTTGATCTCACAAATGTCTGACACCTAAAAGGTGTCTGACATCTCTTCTCTTCTCTTATTCTTATCCTGGTTTTAGGTTAAGCGAAGCGGTCCTAAAAACCTAATAATACCTGAGCGTCCCGCTCAATAAAAAATTGTAAAAAATTATTATTCACCATTTTCCGGCAAATGCTTTTTTAGCTGTTTTACAAAAAGATGATAATCCACCGTGATCGTATGCCTGGCAGTTTTGATTTGCTTCAAGTGCGGATGTGTAACCTCTTTCCTGCATAACTCCTTAATATTAGCAGGTCGTTTCCATTTACCGGAAATTGCCCTTGCAGCAAGCTTACTCTGCAGTTCTGATCCCGGCCAGATACACCCGAGAGGCTGGAACATACCAATGAAAAACAGGTTTTCATGCTCCTCGTGTAACATCTTTAAATACAAGGGCACATCACCTTCACGGTAATTGATAAGGTCCTTATCAAAGAAAGGATGAGCCAGTACAAACCCCGTGCAGGCTATAATTACATCAAACTCTTCAATGGATCCGTCTTTGAAGTACACCTTTTTACCTTCATATCGGTCAATATCTCCTTTCGGCATCACTTTGCCATGGCGTAATTTATACAGAAGCTCATCGTTAATGATAGGGTGGGTGCTACTTACACTATGTTCTGGCTCAGGTAACCCATATAATTTATTTGATCCGACAAAAAGCTTTACAGTCAGTTCAGAAAGAAAATACTTTAAGCGGGTAGGAAGGAAGGTCATTTTTGAAGCAACTACATCACTCGGCATTCCAAAGAGAAATTTTGGGATAATGCGATAACCTCTCCTCCAGCTGATGGTCGTTCTTTTGCTTACCCTGCTTGTCTCTACAGCTACATCACATGCCGAATTACCTCCTCCGATTACCAGGACACTCTTATCCTTAAATGGTGCTGCTTTTTTATAGTTATGGGAATGAAGGAATTCTCCTGAAAAGTCTCCCGGATAATCAGGATACCGGGGCTCCCAGTGATGCCCATTACACACTACCAGGTCTGTAAATATTTCAGTTTTTTCTATACCGTCCTTTTCAGTGGTAACTTCCCAGCATTTATCGACTGTAGGCTTGCATTCCTTAACCAGTGTATTGAATTGAATGGAAGGGTAGAGGTTGAATTTTTTAGCATAAGCCTGAAAATATCTCCTGAGCTGATCATGAGAAGGGTAATCGGGGATCCCGGCTTCAAATTCATCGAAAGTAAAATCTTCATACTGTGAAAGCGTTTTGGAGCTTATGATATGTGTGGTTTCAAACACACTGGAATGGCTTTCATTCTCAGAATAGATCCAGTTACCGCCAACCTCATTGTTATAATCATAGGCTGTGACATCCAAACCCTCATCCAGTAAATTTTTAATAGCCGTTATGCCTGACGGACCGGCACCAATGACACATACTCTCTTCATCTTACTTATTTAGGGACACAGGGTAATGATACAAAATATTCGACAAAGATGTCTGACCCCTCAAAGGTGCCTGACATCTTGAGGATAATTTGCTCCGGACTTTGTATATTTAGGAATGAACAGGCTATTATCACATACCTTGACCTTAGAAAAAGATCTCCTGAAGTACTTTAATGTAGTAGCAATTCTCTGCTTCATTATTACTGCACTCTCATTGCTTCAGGATTATTTAGGTATGCTGCTGCAAAATAGGTCTTATTACTTTTCAGAATCCCTGTCCTTTAATCTCTTCTGGCTGCTGTTCGTTCCTTTCTGCTGGATCCTTTTTAAAGGATTATCATATAGCTACTCCAGGACAAAGCCACCTTTTTACCTGATAATAAACAGCGGTTTAATCATTTTGCTGGCAATCCTGCAGTTATTGGTATTTGCAGTTGTTCTGCTTTTTGTTTTAAACGTTCTCATGCAGGAACAATGGGACTTAAGGTATCTGCTCATCGAGAAGTTTTCCACGCGGCTGTACCTGTCCCTGGCTGTTTACCTAATACTTTCCATAATTTATTACCATTTCCGAAAAAAACAGGTACCACACGAAAAAACCTATCCAGATATTTTGCCTGTGAAGGTTGGCCACAAAACGATTTCTATTAATAAAACAGATATCAGCTGGATAGCATCAGGGGGAAGTTATATTACCCTTTATACCAGTAGCGGCAATAAATATGTGATGATCAATAGCTTGAAAAATATAATTGAAAAGCTGGACCCCCAACACTTTAAAAGGATACACCGGTCAACTATCGTAAATACTTCTGTAGTGAGAGAGCTTAGGTCCAGGATGAACGGCGATTATGATGTCCTTTTAATAGACGGCACTGAGCTACGGCTAAGCCGTAATTATTCAAAATCCCTGAAGGGAATCCTGCTATAGTACTCCACTTAGCTAAGTTATACCACAGGTTAGCTATTCATTAACCTTTAGATACCATTACATCTCATGTCTTCCCGTAAAATAGCTTAATCAAATTCATCATTTAAATCGGAAAAAATGTACAGATTATTAGCTATAGTATTACTTCTGGGCTGCAACACGTCTTCTAACAGCCAGGATTGCTCCAATACAAAGTATGAAAACAGACAGTTGGCCGGAGGTCCATGCGAAGGGTGTGAAGCTGTATTTGAATTTAAAGATGTAAAAATGAATTCAACAGATACATTACCTGATTTTAATGAAGAAGGCATGAAGCTGAAAATCACGGGTACTGTATATAGGAATGGGAGCCCTGCCTGCGATGTGATACTATATACCTATCACACTAATCAGCAGGGGATATATCCAACAAAAGGTAATGAAAAAGGGTGGGCGCGGAGGCACGGCTACATCCGGGGCTGGGTTAAGACAGATCAGGAAGGCAAGTATACATTTTATACCATCAAACCCGGAAGCTATCCTTCTCGTAATACCCCTGCACATATCCATATAACCGTTCTGGAGCCGGATGGTACATATTACTGGATTGATGATTTCCATTTTGCTGATGATCCCCTGCTCACGTCAAAGCAAAAAAGAAACATAACCAGGAGGGGGGGATCTGACGGTATAGTAGATCCCGTGAAGCAAGGACAGCTCTGGGTTGTAAAACGGGATATTTATTTAGGTGAAAATATTCCCGGATATGAATAAAAATAGATAAATAAATTACCACCAGCTCCCGGTTGTAGCTAAAGCCGAAGGCTAAAGCGGAATACCGGGACCCTTAACCAAAGAACCACTCTAAAAATAACCTCACCAAAAAACCAATAAAACACCACAGCGCTGCATTATTTTATATTCGTAATGCTAAAAATCATAATCATTCCCGGTGTGCCTTTTCATTAGATACTGTAGTGGTTTGATAAGTTAAACTTATGGTTCTTCGCTGAAGGGTCCCGGCACATTTTCCCGACTAGGGTCGGGAGGCCGGGAATTGATTTGTTGTTTTTTTAAATAATTAATGAATTATAAACTGATCATATAAGTCGTCCCACGATTCATTGATAGAGTTTATAAGATTGAATTTATATTCTCTTTTATATCTCTTGATCTGCTTCTCTCTGGCAAGGGGCTTCTTCAGCATCATTATGTTCTTCAAAGTAGATTAATTTAGAACAGTTGTATTTTTTCGTAAAACTTTCCCTTAATCCATTCTTATGTTCATAAGTCCTCCGCTCTACATCATCAGTAAAACCTGTATAAAAGACTGTGTGGTTTTTATTGGTGATGATATAAACATAAAACCTGTTCATTAAATAAAAATACAATAAAATAAAATACCACCAGTTCCCAGCCCCGAATATTCCTAATCCTAAAAATCATAACAATACCCGCTGTGCCTTTTTATTAGAGATGTCTGACACCTCTAAGGTGTCTGACATCTTGCTTGCTTTACTTATTTTCAAAATCAGTAAAATATGTAACATAAGGGTATTTAAATGTAAGAGAACAATTCATAAATATTTCGATCTTGCATCTTCTATTGAGAAAAACTTATTTCTTAATTAAATACCCAGACATGAAAAAGATTTTATTCCTTTTGTTATCAACAGTTTTTATTTGGCAGAGTTGTGATACTAAAACTGCAGAAGTTAATACCTCAGGCGAAATAGCCCAGCAAGATTCAATAGTAAAAGCCGATGATCTTGCCGCCAAACGGGCATGGCTAATAAAAGCCGGTGAAGAAAAAGCAGAACAACGAAGATTAGCCGCTATTGAGAAAGCAAATTTATCACCGACCTACCAGGATGCCAGCGGAAGAATAGTTTATGTTAAGACAGAGGTGGCTCCATATTATGAAGGTGGTGAAGATGCAATGCTAAAGTACCTGAATGATAATTTAATATATCCGGAAACAGCAAAAGAGCAGAATAAAGAGGGGATTGTGTTTGTAGACTTTGTAATTGATCAGGATGGAAATGTACGTGAAGTAGTAGCCTCCGATGTAGTAGGTGAAGATGTTGATCTAATGCTGAAAGAAGAATCTGTAAGGGTTGTGGCTTCTATGCCAGGATGGAAAGCAGGCATTCAGCAGGGAAAACCAGTTGATGCATCATTTAGTATACCGATTAGGTTTGTACTTAATTAATATCTAAAAGGGTTCTTATCAGAGCCCTTTTTTATTTCCTCTCTTTCAAATCTGCAAAAAAAGTAAAAAATCATTATAAAAGTACATTACAACCAATCTTAAGGTATAAATAATTACATTTAATAGATTTTCGCCACCTGAAAGTAGTTGTAGACATTAAATTCTGCGTAAATATTGAAGTTATACATTAAATATATGGTAAGCCATCGCTGCAAGATGATGGTGAAGGAAGAGTTGAATAAGCTTGATTTGCATTATGTAATTGTAGAACTTGGGATGGTTGAAATTTTGGAAGATATTACACCGGAGCAGCGATATCAGCTGAAAGACAATCTGTCTATGTCAGGCCTGGAGCTGCTGGATGATAAAAAAGCTATTCTGATAGAAAAAATAAAGAATATAATCACGGAAATGATCCATTACTCTGAAGAAGTCCCAAGGGTAAACTATTCCGATTATATCAGCAAAAAATTAGATTTAAACTACACCTATCTGGCCAACATATTCTCAGAGGTAAAAGGAATAACCATTCAGCAGTATATTATCATACAAAAGATTGAGCGTGTTAAAGAGCTGCTTTTATATGATGAACTTACCCTAACCGACATAGCATATAAGATGCACTATAGCAGTGTTGCACACCTGTCAAATCAATTTAAAAAAGTAACAGGTCTGTCACCATCCTTTTTTAAGCAAATGAGAGAAAAGCGCGAAGACAACCTGGAAAACATGTGATATATGTAAGATTCCCGCGGGGCTATGTAACACTTTCTCACTACATAAGCTTCACCTTTACATACATCTTCTAAAGGAGGCTTCATTGAAATTGTATATTAAGTACATGGTAAGCAGCCGCTGCAAAATGATCGTAAAAGAAGAATTAAATAAGCTTAACCTTCATTTTATTGTAGTTGGTTTAGGAGAGGTAGAGGTAATGGAAAATTTAACCGAAGAACAGCAGCAGCAATTAAAAAGCGCTTTGCTCATGTGTGGCCTTGAATTAATTGATGATAGAAGAGTGATATTGATAGAGAAGGTTAAAAATGTGATCACTGAAATGATACATTTTTCGGAAGAATCTCCAAAAGTAAATTATTCGGATTTTATAAGTAAAAAAGTAAATTACGATTACACCTATCTGTCTAATTTATTTTCTGAAATAAAAGGCATTACAATACAGCAATTTATTATCATCCATAAAGTTGAGAAGATAAAGGAATTACTTTTTTATGGTGAACTCAATCTCTCAGAAATAGCCTGTAAATTACATTATAGCAGTGTGGCCCATTTGTCCAATCAATTTAAAAAAATCACAGGTCTTTCACCTTCTGATTTTAAAAAATTGAAGGATAGAAAAAGAACCCCCGTCGAAGAAATAGGAAAAATTGAAGGGTATGCTTAAAATTAAAAATGTGATCAGTATGGGCGAGGGAGCTAAAATTTCGAAAGAACAAATCAGTGAGGATTTTCAATATGTCAGAAACCTGATCGAGGCTACCCTAGATCCGTTGGTAGTTGTAAGCCATGAAGGCAGGATAACAGATATGAATGAAGCCCTGACACAGTCCACCGGTATCTCACGTAAAGAACTTAAAGGTTCTGATTTCCTTAATTACTTCACTGAACCTGTAAAAGCTCAAAATCTATATCAGGAGGTTTTCCAAAATGGAGCTGTTATTGGCTTTCCATTAAAACTTCGCCATAGTGATGGGAGCCTTACAGAATTGCTGTTTAATGGATCCGTGTTTAAAAATAGTGCAGGACAGGTCCTTGGAGCGGTTATGGTAGCCCGGGATGTAACTGACCAGAACAGGATAAAAAGTGAAATGCATTATGAAAAACTTTATGCTGAGCTAGGGACAAAAAATGCGGAGAAAGCACAAAAGGAAGCAGAACGAATAATGCAGATTTCAGAGGCGGCTATGAAAGCAAAGCAACAGTTCCTGTCGAATATGAGCCATGAGATCCGTACACCAATGAATGCAATTATCGGGTTTACAAAAGTGGTGTTAAAAACCCAGCTGACCCCCAAGCAAAAAGAATATTTAACGGCAATTAAAGTTAGCGGCGATGCACTTATCGTGCTCATCAATGACATTCTTGATCTGGCAAAGGTAGATTCCGGAAAAATGACGTTCGAAAAGATCCCCTTTAAAATTGCAGGTTCACTTTCTTCAATGATCCAATTGTTTGAGCCTAAAATACAGGAGAAAAACCTGCAGTTAGTCCAGGTCTATGATAAGAAAATCCCTGAAGTGCTGATTGGTGATCCTGTACGTTTCAATCAAATTATTCTCAACCTAATGAGCAATGCCGTAAAGTTTACGAAAAAGGGAAAAATAACAGTAAGCACCTACCTGCTTTCTGAAGATAATGAAAAAGTAACTATTGAAACAACCGTCACAGATACAGGAATTGGGATAGAGGAGGATAAGACAGAAAAAATATTTGAAAATTTTGAGCAATCCACAAGTGAAACCTCCAGGCTCTATGGTGGAACAGGTTTAGGGTTGGCCATCTCTAAAAAATTAGTTGAAGCTCAGGATGGTACTATTTCCGTCAATAGCAGGATAAATGAGGGTTCATCCTTCCGGTTTACCTTAACTTTTCAAAAATCAAATGGCAATATAGATCTTGAAGCAGATTCCCTGGATTTGGATTTTGATGGGATGAATAATAAAATATTGGTTGTTGAAGACATGTTGCTCAATCAGCTGTTGATGAAAACGCTTTTAGAAGATCTGAATTTTGAATGTGATATAGCCTCCAATGGAAAAATAGCAATCGAAAAGCTCCAGCTGAATTCTTATGATCTAATTCTTATGGACTTGCAGATGCCGGTAATGAACGGTTTTGAAACCACAGAATTTATCCGGAATACCATGAGGTCTGATATTCCTATAATCGCCTTAACCGCCGATGTTACAACGATGGACCTCAAGAAATGTAAGGCTGTTGGGATGAATGATTATGTGGCAAAACCTGTCGATGACAGATTGCTTTACAACAAAATGATCCCTTTGCTGAGCAAAGCTTTATCGACTGAAAATGATGAAGAGATTAAAAATGAGGTTGTTAAGAATGATGAGAGATATATAAATCTCGAATACTTAAAACGTCGAACAAAATCAGATCCTGCATTGATGAAAGAAATGATCTCACTTTACCTGGACCAAACATCTGGTTTAATAATTGAAATGAGGAAGGCTTCAGAGGAAATGGATTGGGAGAGGTTGCAGGCAATTGCCCATAAGCTTATACCTTCTTTTTCGATAGTTGGGATCAAAAATAATTTTAAAGACATGGCAGTGAAAATCCAGGAACATGCAAGTATGCAGGAGGAAATTGATAAGATCCCTGCACTGGTTTCAAATCTTGAAAACATTTTGTTGCAGGCATGTGAAGAATTAAAAGAAGAATATGCTAAAATTGATAAAAATGTTATTAATTGAATCTCTATACAAGACTACTTAAAATATAATATATAAAATCACCATGAATTCTACTGATACATCTAAAATAAAACTTTTCCTGGTTGACGATGATGCACTTTTTTTGCGATCATTAGAAGTGGAATTTCAACAGTATGGTGATTTTTCGATTGAGACATTCCTCTCCGGAGAGGAATGTTTTGAAAACCTGTCAAACAATCCGGATGTAGTAATCCTCGATTACTTCCTTGACGGAATTAATAAAGAAGCCATGAACGGCATTGAGACACTTGATAAAATAAGGGATTTTAATCCGGATATCCCGGTAATAATTCTCTCTGCACAGGATAAAATTGAGGTGGCGGTAGATTGCATGCACCATAAGGCCTTGGATTATGTAGTAAAAAGCGAAACAGCCTTTATACGATTACAAAAGATCATCAGTGATATTTTTAAATATAAGAAACTTGAAAAACAGTTGATCTGGTATATGGAAAGGATGTAGTACCACCAGATTATTAAAAATACCACCAGCTCCCGGCCCCGAACCGAAGGTTAGGATAAGTGCCGGGACCTTTAACCTAAGAACCACTTAAGAACTAGTAGCTCCCCAAAACAACCAATAAAAATCCTCAGCCCTGTACTTCATTTAATCTTCGAATGTTATACTAATAAAATCCCGGCACACCCCTCTGGTTTAAGTTTAGCATCAGCGTAACTTAAATCCACCTATAAAAGCAAGTTAGTAACTTGCTAAAAAACTATCTCTCAAAAAGCGGCATTATGAAAGCTGAATCTGCTACATAATCAAATCACTGGTAGACCTAAAAAAAGAAATCCCTAGCTCCCTGAAGTAAGCTAAGGATTTTGCTCCAGATGAATATCCGGAAGCAGAAAGATACTGAAGAAAATTAATGATGGATGGCAATACCTATAGTCGAAGTTCCTGATGACAGATCCAGGAATACGCCGAATTTGGAATTAATATGATATTCTGCGCCTATATGTATATCCAGCAAGAGGGAGTTCCCTTTATTAAAATAGTATCTGTCGCCATCATATCCTGAATCCCAACGGGAATCAACAAAGACAAACCCAACAGATCCTGCACCATAAAAGTCCCAGTCGCTGCCGGCATTGAGTAATTCATCAAAATAGTAAGTACCTTTTATACCAATAGGAACTACATTTTCTCTATAAGTGTAATTATCATGTCTGGCTGAATAAGTATAAAAACTGATGAATGGTGCCAGTGTAAAGTTCTGAGCAACATCAAATTCATAATTTATATTTACCACGGGTATTGTGCGATCTGCATAACCCGTATATCCTGTATGTCCACCAATACCCAGAGCAATATTTAGTGTCCTTCCATATTTTTCCTGAGCTGAGACATTAAGTGGTGCTAAGACCAGGAATGACAGAACCGTAAGTGTAATAGTTGTTAATATATGTTTCATATCTTTTAAATTAAGAGTTACTTGTAAATGATTGTCTTCTTCCAATGACGTAAATACCGCCACCAATAATAATCAGCGCAATACCTGCCAAAGGTGACCAGTTGATTTGATGGTTATTATCTTTTACAATTTCGAGTTTGCCAATATCCACCACCTTTTCTTTTGTGGTGAAGTTAAAGCCCGTAAATGTGGTGATCACCAAGCCTATTAAGAGAATAAGAATTCCAATTTTTTTCATATTAGTTGTTTTTATATTTAGTAGCGAAGATTTTACATAAGCAGTTCGCTACTGTATATCAAAGGTAGTTCCATGTGGCATGAGGGATATTACATAGTATATTGTAGAATTTACATATATCACTGACGTGGAATGATTGGAGCCCTTGAAAATCAAATTATAAGTGATATATGTAACTATGATCTTTAATAATGTAACAAGGCATAGCGCTTTATAATAGATATTTGTAAGTATTTAAATTACAGAAAAATGATAACCGCAATTTCAATCTCCTTAGCAATAATAGTAATCTTACAGTTTATACCATCTTCTAACCCTACACATACCAAAGCAGTAGTTGTCCTGACATCACCGGTAAAACCTATATAAGGAACAGGAGATTTTAAATGAGGTCATGCTGACTTTATTTCTCCAAAAGAGATCAGAGATGTCTGACTCCTACAAGGTGTCTGACATCCTTTTCTTACTCAACTCAAACTCAAAAAAAAGCCCACTCAAACAACCAAAAAATCCTAAGCACTGCACTTCATCTAATCCTCAAATCCCCTTATGAGAATCAGGTTCACCCTGTGCCATTTCATGGATGCTATATTAGTTTGATAAGTTAATACTGTGGTTCTATGCTGAAGGGTCCAGGCACATTTCGGTTCATAACTCACCGGGCCGGAAATTGAATTATGGTTTATTAAATCAGTGAAATATATAAAATACTGATTATTCTATGTAACGCTCCTGATGTTATGAACCTTCACCTTTGTCTCAGTAAAACAGCTATCAAAAAAATGATTCGATAGCGTTATTCTTAAATTAAAAATTATGAAATTTTATTTAATTGCAGTTATCGCAGCTCTAATGGTTTCTACTTCCATAAAAGCACAGGATACAAATATTGGGATTAAAGGTGGCCTTAATTTGTATAACATTGCCAATAAAAACAGTACCAATGATGCATTATTAGGTTTCCACGTAGGCCTGATTGGTCATATCCATATAAATGATAATTTCGCTGTTCAGCCTGAAGTTGTATTCTCTACTCAGGGAGCAGAGTTCGAACCACTTGGTACTAAAGTAAATTTAAACCTGAACTACATAAACGTTCCTGTATTATTACAATACATGTTTGACAATGGCTTCAGGTTCCAGGCAGGCCCACAACTGGGTTTCTTAGTAAGCGCAAATACAGAAGTAGATAATACGGTATTTGACAGAAGAGATGACTTCAACTCTATAGATCTGGGCGCTACATTTGGTATTGGTTATATTAACCCCAACTCTAACTTTGGAATAGACGCCAGGTATAACCACGGTCTTACCGATTTCGATAAAAACAGCGCTGAAGTTTCCTACAACCGTGGATATCAGGTTGGTGTTTTTTACCTTTTCTCACATAAATAATAAACAGTAATGTGATATTAATTTAAGAGGGACATCAAATGGATGTTTCTCTTTTAAAGATCAATAAAATATTTAAACCTCCGTAATTATGACAACTCCTTCATCACCAAAAAAAATAACCTGGATCATCGGCTTAGTGGCAGGGACCTTAGGAATAATAGGACATTTTGCAAATGTTGACATTCTAACCCAGTACAACTACGAGTTGCTATTGGGAGGATTTGTTGCGCTTGCAGCAGGAACTACATTCAGAGAAATATAATTACATCCCTCACAAAATATAAAGGCACGCTATCATGTTAAAAACAATCTGTTTATTGGGTTTTTTATTGGTATTCAACTCTCTCTATAGCCAAAGGTTATCTGGAGATACGGAGACCCGAAAGGACCCATTGCAGCTCTCGGAGGCTGAGATCATCGTACGCTTCCAAAAATTTATTGCCAACGATCAGCAAAGGCTTATTCGTATGAAGAGCAGAAGTGCTCAGCTGGCACGGGAGATAGATGAACTGACCCGCCAGTTTGAAGGCCTCGACTCACAGCTTGATGCTGTTCCTGAGGTTGCAGATAATTCCAGGGATAAAGTTTTGGAAGAGGTGATCAGCTCTCTTGATCTTCATCTTCGAAGCCGACAGGTCATACTGCAACAGATAACTCTTGTAGAGAGTAAAATAAAAAAGCAAAAGGAACTGGTAAATTATATAACCATTGGGCAGATACCTGTCGGTGAAGAGGACTCATCAAATTTGATTGCTTCTGATACAATCGCAAAATTCGGTATCAATTCGGAGACACAAAACAGGAAAGAGCTTGCCGCACTCGAAGATCTTCGAATATTAGAAGCAGAGCTGGTACATGTCAGGCAGAACCTTCTTATAGTGGACCAGCTGGTCAGAATGAATAATGATGATATTGAATTAACAAAAGTACTTACCGATGCATCTGCTGAACTTAAACTGCTTCTTAAAGAGCAGCCACAGGACCCAACTGTAGTGAAACATTTGCGGGAAGTTTCCAGAAGATTTTCCCAGGACACGTTACTTATCTCCACCCTGAACGACAGGATTGATAACCTCATTACATTTAGGATCCCGATGGTTGAGGTCGTGAGCGAGGCTGAGGAAGAGGTTCAAAATGCCATGGCTCATCTTGAATTTCTTCAGAGCTCCATGGCCCCTCATCGGGTGCTTTATTGGCTTAAGTCAAACCTTCCCAAAATTGCCGTCATATTATTTGCATTTTTTGTGATCTGGATCGGAGGGAGATGGGTAGTAAGGCTCATCCTTAACAGGATGATAAGAAGCAGGAAAGATGCAGAAAGCGCTGATCGGCTGGAAACATTAAAACTTGCCTCCGGAAGCATTATAACCATTTTTGTTGTGTTTGGAAGTCTTATGGTATTGCTGTCAGAGATCGGTGTAGATCTTGCAGTGGTAGTGGGAGGAGCCGCAGTGCTATCACTTGTAATTGCTTTTGGCGCTCAAAGCCTGGTGAAAGATTATCTCTCGGGATTTATGATTTTACTGGAAAATCAATACAGGGTGGGTAACGTGGTGAAGATCAATGAAACAACCGGAATAGTAGAGAATATGAGCCTCAGGCTTACCGTACTTCGAGACCTTGAAGGGATATCGCATTTTATTCCACATGGACAAATCCTTGATATAAGCAATTTAACCCACATTTGGTCCCAGGTATTGTTTGATATTGGGATTTCCTACAATGAACAGGTGGATAAGGTCATGGAAGTTCTGAAGGAGCTGGGAGCCGAAATGAATAAAGATCCTGCATATAGTGAACTTATCATTGGAGATCTGGAAATGCTTGGAGTAGATAAATTTAATGAATCGGCCATTGTAATTAGGTTCCTCGTGAAAACACGGCCTCTTAAGCAATGGATCGTGAAGCGCGAGCTGTTACGAAGAATAAAAAACCGTTTTGATGAGCTCGGCATAGAAATACCATATCCTCATCTTACCGTTTATCACCGGGGTTCTAATAAAGGTATTAATAACAATTCTTATTCACATGGAGAAGTACAGTTATGATCACAAGAGATGAACCAAAGGTGACAAACGGATGAAGAAGTTTATACCCTATTCCCTGATCATTTTACTTGCAGTATCATTGCTATCAATAGCGTCATGGTCAGCTTTTAAGGTTTATAAACTATCATTGGAGAGCACATCTATAAAAAAAGATCTAAGCAAAGTAAACAGTATAACCTATGGCATATTATCGGTAAATATATGGCGTGAGCATGTTACAAATATCATATTAAAAAGCATTGATGAGTTTGAATTGACCACAAAGCAGAATGATACGTTAACTTATGAGATCAATCAGATATTAAACGCCATTGTAGATAGGGCCGATCAACTATTAGATGAGAAACAAACCTCGATCAAAGGTAAATTACGGAAGTTCGCAATAAATACCATTGTCAAGGAAGAGGATGTCCGTGCGCTTGTCCCTGTTTTTTCAAAATCCATTGTAGAGGAAATCCAAACCCCAAAAAATAAGGATGCATTAAAATATCTGGTCAGCAGTAAGCTTCAGGAGTATAGTGACAGAACACAGGCTAATGCAGGTGAAGAACAATTAATAGTCGCTATTTTGAAGAAATATGAATCTGAAGACCTGAACGAATTCAATCAAAAAACAGAATCCCGGCTTCAGATTTTAGAGGATAAAATATACTTTTATACTTTCCTGACGCTGAGCATTATCCCGTTATTCTTACTTTTATGGTGGTTAGTCCGCCATTACAAACTTATACATACACCTTTATTTATTATTTCTGTTTTCCTGGCATTAGTGATACTCGCCGCCGGCCTTACCACTCCGATGATAGAGATCGATGCACGGTTTAAAGAAGTAAGCCTTTTATTGATAGGAGAAGAAATATCCTTCAAAAATCAGATTATCTTCTTTCAGAGCAAAAGCATTTTAGATGTTGTCAATATATTGATAGGGACGAGAAAATTTGATTCTGTTTTGGTGGGCATACTTGTGCTTCTTTTTAGTATAGTCCTTCCTTTAGCAAAATTGCTTTCCACACAGATATATCTGGCAGGAAATACAAGGCTTAGAAAAAACCAGATCATTAATTTTTTTGCATTTAAGTCAGGTAAATGGAGCATGGCAGATGTATATGTAATCGCCATTTTTATGGCCTATATCGGCTTTAAAGGGATCCTTGATGATCAGCTCTCTATTTTAAACATTGATACGGAATCATTAGCCAGCATTTCAACGAATAAAACATCTCTGCAGCCAGGGTTCATTATTTTTATCGGTTTCGTTTTGTACAATCTTATACTTTCCGTCATCCTTAAAAAGATCACTATAAAAGGTAGAGAAATAGGATTAACCTCCTAATATTCATCTACTTAAAGCAGTGAAATATATAAGATTGAGTAGGTTTTATGTAAAGCTTTGGGAGGTAAAAACCCCACCTTTGTATTCAGATATCCAAAATAGCAGATTATGAATAATACAAATATTAATCATTCATTAAATTTCCCCAGTTACTGGAAAGAAAAAAAAGGAACCATTTCACTTATAAGGATAGCCTTTGACAGAGCAATAACAATTATTGGAAGTGATAAATTTAAGAACGAAAACAGGACCCACTTTGGAAGCAAATTTCTAATGGAAGAACGATTAAATTCTTTTAAAGAGATCTCTATGGAAGAATTTAATATATTAAAAAGATAATACCTGATTTAAATTTTTAATTTCTTACTATCCTTTTCCTTTTATTATTTAATAAAGGAGAAGCTATGAGATTTTCTGAGCAGCCATCCTTTCTCTCATCAGTGAATTATGTAACTTATAGCTTATCATCTGTAATATATACTGTCTGGAGGCTCCTCATCTTTGTACTGAGTGAAAATTTTTTCATTCCTAAATAAAAAAACAATGAAATTATTCAAAATTATATCCGCTTTTGCTATCGGCGGTTTTACTTGGAGCATGCAGTGAAAATGATCCTGCTCCTTCGAATTCAATTATTATTCCAATACAAACGACAGTTCAATCGTCCGTGGTACTTGGAAGCACTGCGGAACTGGCGGTACTTGCCGGTTCTTCTATTACCAGCACAGGCGAAACAAATATTACAGGTAACATGGGATTGAGCCCGGGTTCTTCTATAGGTGGTTTTCCTCCGGGAATTTTAAACGGTACCCAGCATATTAATGATGAAATATCTGACCAGGCTAAACTTGATCTGACTGCAGCCTATAACGACCTTTCAGGAAGGACTTCTACAGATATTGTTACCTTGTCAGGAAATCTGGGTGGCCTTACCTTAACACCTGGTTTGTATAAATCTACATCCTCATTATCTGTTTCTTCAGGAGACCTTACTTTTGATGCCAGAGGAAATGAAGATGCAGTCTTTATCATTCAGATAGCAACTACTCTGACAACTACTTCAGCCAGAAAAGTTATTTTAAGTGGCGGAGCACAGGCTTCAAATATTTACTGGGTTGTAGGAAGTTCAGCTACTTTTGGTACAACAAGTGTTTTCAAAGGCACTATACTAGCCATGGAGTCCATTACCCTGAATACGGGTGCGGCCTTAGATGGCAGAGTACTTGCGAGAACCGGTTCTATAACCATGGATGCCAATACAATTGTGAAACATTAACAGTAGGTTCATATTTCAATTCAAAGAGCATTGCTTTAACAGGCAGTGCTTTTTTATTTTTATTAATCCCAGGCACCTGTGATCTATATAACAATGAGGGTTTTTTGTGTAAGTGATCTGTGCAGCTATAATCCCACCTTTGCATATGGGAAATCTACTATATTTTGTCGCAGTCATATTGTTAATTTTGTGGGCCATAGGCTATTTAAGTTTAGAAGCAACTGGTGTTATACACATTCTTCTGGTGATAGCCGTAATTGCAGTACTCTTCAGGCTCATACAGGGTAGGAGGGTATAACTATCAAATCAGTGATTTATGTAAACATTGCTTAACCGGATGTAAAGTATCCTGATCACGATAGTCTCACCTTTGTATATAAGTTGGATTAAAACCAACAGGAGCAGAAAGTTATCCGCACTTGAAACTTTCACAAAACAAATCATGCGGGATAAAAAAATATTATGAAATGAGCCCCGATGGCTATCGGGTCGAATTCCATTTGACCATTAAAAATAAATTATATACAAATGAAACAGAACAAATTACTTCAAACAATGAAAATGATCCCGCTGACGGCCATGCTGCTTTCAGCTGTTTATTTAATAAGTTGTGGAAATGATGATGAGCCAACTATCAATCCTACAGTTACTGCCACTATTCCGGCAAATGACGCAACAGCAGTGGCTTTGACTAATGACATTACCGCAACCTTCAGCACAGAAATGAATGAAAATACCGGTTCAAAATTTGCTTTGCACAATGGTACTGCAGCAGTGACAGGAAGCGCTTCTTATGATGGTAGTACATTAACTTTTACTTCAAATGAAGATCTGCTGCCTAATACAGTTTACACTGCGACAATCGATAAAAGCGCAGTTGACTTAAATGGTACGGGAATGGTGAATGACCATGTATGGAGCTTTACAACAGGTGCTCAGCCAGATGTAACAAAACCAACAGTAACACAATCTGACCCGGCAAACAATAGCACTGGCGTTGCACGAAATAAGTTAATAACCGCAAATTTTAGTGAAGAAATGCTGGCTTCAACAATTAATACTTCAAACTTTAAATTATTAAAGGGCACAGCTGAAATTGCAGGAACTGTTACCTATTCAGGAACAACAGCCTCTTTTAACCCATCAAATAATCTGGAAGCAGGCACTACTTATACAGCTAAGATCACAACCGATGCACAGGATCTTGCCGGCAACGGACTTGCTGCCAATAACGCGTGGGATTTTACTACAAGCGCAACATCCTCAGGACTTGCCGTTGTGAACCTTGGTTCAGCCGGTAATTATGTAATCCTTGCGAAAACCACAATTACTAATAATCCTACTTCTGCAATTACCGGAGATGTAGGACTTAGTCCTGCGGCAGCCTCTTATATCACAGGTTTTGCCTTGACAGCAGCTACAGGATATGCAACCTCATCACAGGTAACCGGAAAGATTTATGCTGCCGATATGGCAAGCCCGACACCTGAAAACCTGACTACAGCTGTTGAAAATATGATCACCGCTTATAATGACGCAGCGGGCCGTCCATCACCTGACTTTGTTGAGCTTGGTACAGGTAATATAGGTGGGTTAACACTCGAACCAGGTCTTTATAAGTGGACTAGCACGGTAACGATCCCTACGGATGTGGTGCTGTCAGGTGGGGCTGATGATGTGTGGATATTCCAGATATCAGGTGACCTTACCATGAGTTCAGATGTTAATATCACACTGGAAAGTGGCGCACAGGCGCAGAATATATTCTGGCAGGTGGCCGGTGAGGCGACAATCGGTACCACTTCACATTTTGAGGGTGTTATCCTTTCAATGACAGGTATCACTTTACAAACCGGTGCATCATATAACGGCCGTGCACTTGCTCAGACTGCAGTGATCCTTGATGGAAATACAGTGGTAAACCCTTAATAATAACAATAAATAATATAAAAGAGGAGACAGCTTTAGGGTTGTCTCCTTTTTTTATAACCAGCTCCCGGCCCCGAACCGAAGGTGAGGATAAGTGCCGGTACCCTTAACCAAAGGACCACTAAAAAAATAATTCCACCAAAACCCAACCAATAATACTCCACAACGCTGCACCCAATCTAAATATCAAATCCCATTATCTTATTGCGGGATAATGGACAACTACAGGTTCTTAGGTAAAAACCTCATAAACCTTTACTTTTGCGGCTCAATTGTCTAAAAAATGCTGACATCTTCAAGGTGTCTGACTATAAGCTAAAAAATAGTAGAATTATATGCCAAAGAATACCAAAATGCGCAATTACATTAAAGATGTCATCAAAAACATGCCGGAAGACTGGCTGAGGCTGACCACCCACCGGTTGGACATCTATAATGAAGAATTGGCCAAGGTAGAATTCACCGAACAATTTGAAGCATTATATCAGGCAGGAAATGCCGGTACCTCTGCTCTTGCTGGTTTACCCACAGCTTATGATTATGTGAGACTGGGTCATCCATTATCCAGCGTATTGGAATGGGCAATAGCTAAAGAGAACGACCTCCAACCGGAAAATATCATCAGCTTTTCCTCGCAAACTGTTCCCATTTTGGCAGTTCTGAGAAAAAATTTATTTAAAAACTCAAAGACACAGATCGTTTATAAGGATAATCTACCAGCCTCATTCGATGCAGAGGTAATCCAGCGTGTCTATGGCTATAACTTTGAATTAAAACAGGTGGATAGGGTAGAAGAGATCGCTGATTTTAAAGGTTCCACTGTTTATGTATCCAATCAAAATGAAATTGATAAAGTTGAATTAAATTCTAATGTAGACTTTTTTATCACCAATTATCCCGGGCTGGGAAGTATTTTGGTTGTAAATGGTGACCATAACAAGGGGTATATATCAGAGATACAGCATGTAAGAAGGAGGGAGACAATTGCCATGACCCCGGCCAATTGCTTTTCGGCTTTAAAGTCATTGACAGGAGAGTCTGTACCTGATCAGAAAAGTGATTTTGACCGTAACAAAGCTATTGTAGTGGATACTGTAAAAGAGGTTACAGCAACAAAGACACCGGCAGTTATTGGTTCTTCCGGCTTATCAATACAGTATGCTATTATGATGGGGCTCCTCGAAGATGCTCAAATTAACCATCCTGGGAAAGCCGTGAAATTCATTATACCCCCTAATTGTTATGGAGGAACTAATGACCAGGCGAGGAGGGTAGCAGCTTGTCATGATCATGTTGAAATTCTGGATCTGCCGGTAGACCGGAACCATAATATGGTGCAAAGCACGAAAAAAGTGCTGGACGAGGTAGCTCAGCAGGATGCTGTATCTTACATAATTGTCGAGATCCCCACTAATCCCAGAGTGGAAGTTCCAAACCTGAATGATTTGAGAGATGTCCTCAGTGCAGAGCGCCGAACTCCGGCTGGTGAATTAGCAATTGATCCGGTATTCATAATCGACCAGACATTCTGTCCCAACATACAATTCCTTAAAGAAGGAGGCATATTCTCATCCGTAAGGACACTATCGTATGTGAGTGGGTCTAAATTCCCGAGTGGGGGTAAATGTACTGCCGGTTACTGTGTGGCTAATGATAAGGCCTCAGCCCTGATGACCCCTATTGAAAAGCATTTGAAGATCTGTGATAATGAGGCCACCGATCTTCAGGTTGAATTTCTTGCACAACAGATGCCTTCAATGAATCAGAGAATAAGTGATGCTTACAAAAACACACGTGAGTTTGTAAATTATATTAAGGAAATCCTGCCTGCAGCGAAAATCAATTTTGTTTCAGAAGAACTGGCGAATGAAGGGTTTACCCCCTCTGTGTTTTCATTAGACCTTCCTACCAAGGGAAATTCTGATGCTGAGAAAGAGGCATATAAACGTGCATTAAACCTCAGGCTTATCAATATGATGATCACAAAGATCCCTGACGATAGTAAATATTGTGTTAGCTACGGGCAGCTAAAAGGCTGCTACTGGACAATACCTGCGACATCTACACAAGGCACTACTAAAGAAGCTGATAAAGATTATATTGCCAGGGTATCCGTATCACCAAAGTTAGACCTGGAGCGGCATAAAGAGGTGTTTAGGGAATTTGTGGATGAAATTTAAGATTATCTTTCCCCATCATGCATCACCATTTTATCATTTATAAACCGCCTGGTTATATTTCACAATTTATCAGGAATGAAGGTAAGAGAAGGAATAAAAAGCTGTTAGGAGATCTCTATGATTTTCCCGATGGTACCATGGCTATCGGCAGGCTGGATGAAAATTCCGAAGGCCTGTTGCTCCTAACTACTGATGGTAAAGTAAGTGAGCTGGTCCGAAGCAGGAATATTGAAAAGGAGTATTATGTGCAGGTGGATGGTGAAATTACTGATGAAGCTATCCGGAAGCTGAGGGCAGGAGTGGAGGTAGTCCTGGAAAAAGGCAAGAGATATCAGACGTTGCCCTGTCATGTTAGATTATTAAAAACAGCTCCCGATTTTAAGCCATTGGGCAGATTAAGAGATGAAAGGCATGGCCCCACCAGCTGGATATCCATTACCATTAATGAAGGTAAATTCAGACAGGTCAGAAAAATGACTGCCGCTGTAGGTTTTCCAACTTTGCGGCTTATCAGGGTACGGATTGGGAATATTGAATTACATAAAATGGAGGCAGGGGAGGTTACAGAGGTGGATGGGTTTGGTTTTGAGTGAGATTAAAGTTATTTCATATATTTAGAAATTTATACGCAGGGTACTAGAGTTGGAATCTCTTGATTTAAGGCGCTGTAGGCAAAACGAGTGAATTAAATGTTAGCAATAAACGATATCATACTTAAAACAACGGATGCTTCAGCAATCTCCCGGACTGAAATTGTGCAAACACTATGGAGTGGGTATGGAGAAGTTAAACGTTATGAGATGTCAGGAGGGAGGTACCCGAGTGTTATCGTCAAGCATATCCAGTTACCCGAAGAAAGCCAGCATCCCAAAGGTTGGAATACAAACTTATCTCACCAACGGAAACTCAAATCTTATCAGGTAGAGCGTAATTGGTATCAACAATATGCCAACGAGACTGATCACCTTTGCAGGGTTCCAAAATGCTATCATACCGAAGAAGAGGGCAGTGAATTATTGTTGATCATGGAAGATCTTGATACAAGTGGTTTTCCCCACCGTTTGACTCCGGAAAAAGTAACAATAGCCCAGGCAAAAGATTGTCTTACCTGGTTGGCTCATTTTCATGCAGAATTTATGGGAGTCGAGCCTGATGGACTCTGGCCTGTAGGCACCTATTGGCACCTGAAAACACGGCCGGATGAATGGGATCGGATGCAAAATTTATTTTTAAAAAATGCAGCTAAAGATATCGATGAGCATCTTAATAAAGCTGAATATCAAACATTTGTGCATGGAGATGCCAAACTGGCTAATTTTTGCTTTAGCAATACAGACTCAGTAGCTGCAGTAGATTTTCAGTATGTGGGCAAAGGGTGTGGAATGAAAGATGTTGCATATTTTATAAGTAGCTGCTTTGATGAAGCAGATTGTGAAAAATATGAAGAAGAACTACTCAACTATTACTTTAAAAAGCTTGGAATAGGGTTGGATAAAGATATTGATTATCATAAAGTAAAAGAAGAATGGAGTGAGTTATACAAGTATGCCTGGGCAGATCTATATCGCTTTTTAGACGGCTGGAGTCCGGGCCATTGGAAGATGCACGGCTACAGCAAGCGAATTATGCAACAAGTGATAACCCAACTAACATATAAGCATGATGCTTAGCGAAAAGGAGTTACATACACTTTCTGAGAACATTACGACCGCAGCTGTATCTGCCGGAGAATATATCCAATTGCAATTTGACAAACACTATGATAAAGGACATAAAGAGGTTGGTGATTCCAAGGCTTCCCAAATAGTAACAGCCGTAGACCTCAAGGCGCAGGAAATTATATTAAAGCATTTACAACCGATCATAGAGCAACACAATTTTGGAATACTGACAGAAGAATCGGACGATGATCAGTCACGGCTTCAGAAATCTCATTTTATATGTATTGATCCGCTGGATGGCACATTACCTTTCACAGAAAGCCGCACCGGATATGCCGTGTCGATCGCATTGGTGACAAAAGCAGGCAACCCGGTGATTGGCGTAGTATACGTTCCGGATAAGTCTGAATGCTATACCTCCATAAAAGGAGCAGGGGTATGGTTAAATAATAAGCCTTTCGTGTATAAGAAACCGGTTAAGCAGGAAACGCTTTATGTGTATATTGATAGCAGTTTTCGGAAAAAACTCTTTTTCGATTGGGTAACAGACCAGTTAAAAGCGTGGGCAGCACAGCGAAAAATAAATGAGATACGTTATCATTCTGATTATGCGTCCGTTCGGAATACGCTTGGCGTGATGAATTCAGAAACGGGTTGTTATTTTAAGTTTCCCAAGCAGCGAAAAGGAGGTGGCAGTATCTGGGACTATGCGGCTACGCGATTATTTTTTGAAGAGCTGGGACTATATATATCTGACAGTTTTGGCAAAAGGCTTCACCTTAATAATCCTGATACCACCTTTATGAATGAAGTGGGTGTTATTTATTCAACACATGCTGAATTGGCATCTTTCATAAAAGATATGAGGCAACAGGTGAAATAAGGTATAAGATCTTTTTAACAGATTACCGGATATCCCACAACTAATCCTCCTTAGAGTCTCCTGCAAGGGACCCTGAGGATCATAATTCAGTTCTTCTTATAATTATCAACCTTATTTTCTTTTCGCAGCCATTTCATTAATCCTTTCATAATTCCTCACATAAGCTTTCAGGTGATCATCATTTACAAAATTGCTGTAAATATCAAAGGCTCCATTATTTAATTCCCCAGTGCTAAGCATTTGACCATCACTGCAATCATAAATATCATGGGTAAAGATATTGGTAGAACTGCCTGCAGGTACTAATTCAACAAATGCATAACTAGCATTTTTATCCATAATTGCTGTTTCAATTTCCTTAGAGTCAACTATTTTAAAAGAATACGGATAAAGCTTTCCAATTTTTTCAGAGGTCATTTTTTCATGCAGAAATTCTTTATCAATCAACAGAGTTCTTTTTTCAAGTTTTCCCGCATTTTTTAGTGGAGCTTCTATTATCCCTTCATCGTTCAACCTGGAGTTATAATGATTGATAATGTTTCGGATTCCAACGAAGATTTCCCTATCTGCTAAATTTATATTATTATCATGGGTTGTAAAAAAAACATCCTGATAATAGATGGATTTCTTCTTATCATACTTTTCAGCCAGCCTCACTGAAAAACGGATATAACTGCTTGAAATTTTGCCTATAATTACACCTGCCTGCTTGATCTCTACAATATTTACAGACATAATCGCATATTGACTTTCCTTTCCTTTGATTATGGATGGAATAGCTTGTGCTGAAACAAATTCAGTTTTAGAGAAATCCCAAAATTTGGTAAACATTTTTTTAAGCCGCTCATCTGCACTGTTAATACCAGGCAAGGCTACCAAAAGGGTTCTTTCTTTTACTGCCTGCACATCTGCTTTCTTCGCAGGCCACCGGACAGACTGAGCTTTCTTTGATTGTCCTTCAGTAGTGAAAGAAATGAAGTATGCTATACAAAAGAATAATATAAGAATTTTAATTTTCATTGGAAGAAGGTATAAATCTTTATGAGTACTTTATGTAATTAAAAAAAAACGAAAATGCGATAAAAAATAATTAATTGCAATTAGGAGGTTGAGGGATGCTAATGCAATTGTGAAAGAGTGATCCCCTAACAAGGTGTAGCTTATTAAATTCAAAAAAAAGCGGATATAGCACATTTTATTTCTGATATTCAATATTGATAATTCGCCATTTAAATTCACCGGCTGCGGTTTTTACCACCACCTCATCTCCAACTTCTTTTTTTAGCAGTGCCTGTGCCATTGGGGAATCCATCGAGATATAGTCTTTAGCACCAATAAGTTCTTCATATCCCACAATACGTAAGCGTTTTTTCAGGCCTTTATCATTTTCAATTTCTACCCAGGCCCCAAACATGACTTTACCTTCCTGGTAGGGATGATAATCTACCACCTTAAAGTTATCGATGCACTTGCGCAGATATAGAATCCTCCTGTCAATTTCACGCAGCCGTTTTTTATTATAATGGTAATCAGCATTTTCAGATCGGTCACCCAGGCTGGCGGCCCAGGAAACTTTTTGCGTAGTTTCAGGCCTTTCTACCCGCCAGAGATGATCTAATTCATTCTTCAGCTTTTCTAACCCTTCCGGGGTGATCATTGGTGTCCTCGTCATAGTTTATTCAGCGTTTAAGAACATTTGTGCAAAGAGAAAGGAAATCTTATTAATTATAAAAGTAATGGATGAAAATATAACTATCCGATTATTAAAAAAATCATCCTTCCTCAGTCTCTGGAACAGGGAGCCCTATGCGATAAACGCTGATGAGGTTAAAAATAAACCCAAACCTCAGCCTGCTACACGTCACTCTATACATCCTAAAAATAAATATTACTATAAAGTAGTATTATGAATAAAACTTTTTTTAATATTACTACATCATAGTATTAATAAGAAATGAAAGAGATTCAATTAGGCGAATTTGAAGAGATCGTCCTCCTTACAGTAGGGGTGTTGCATGGCAATGCCTATGGAGTAGCCATTAAGGATGAAATCGAAAAAAGACTCAACAGAGATGTAACCATCGGCGCTTTGCAGGTAACCCTACGTAGACTGGAGTCCAAAGGCTTCCTTAAATCGGAGCTGGGGGAGTCTTCTGAAAGTCGTCGTGGGAGGCCTAAGCTTTTTTTTGAAATCACTGCTTACGGTAAAAAAGCGCTGGATTATAGCAAAGAAGCCCGTGACGAACTTTGGAAAGCATTGCCAAAAATGGTGCTGGAATTAAGTAAAGAATAATGAAAAGAACCGAGCCACCACGTATTATCCTGCGTTTCCTGGAATGGTTTTGCAAACCTGAATATCATGCAGATATCGAAGGAGACCTGCTTGAATTATACGACAGAAGGGTAGAAGACCTGGGTAGATCCAGGGCGAATCTCCTCTTGTTCAAAGATGTGCTATTACTTTTTCGGCCGGGGATTACCCGGTCCATTACAAATTATAAACTTACAACTCACAACGGTATGATCAAAAGTTATTTTATTATGGGATGGAGAAGCCTTTTGAAAAGCAAGCTCTATTCAACGCTGAATGTGCTGGGACTTACATTTGGTATGGTTTGTTTCCTGTTGATCGGTCTTTACGTACATGACGAGCTGAATTTTGACAGCCAGCATAGCCAGGGGGATAATATTTTTCGCGTGATCACCCATCAAAAAACTCCTGCTAATGAAGCTACAACAGTTGCAGCAGCAGGGTATATGGTCGCTGAAGAATCGAAGGAAACAATTCCGGAAGTAGAAATGACCACACGCATGCAGCGAGTTGGGCGTGCTAACCTTTTTGATCCTGAAAATCCTGTCAACATGCAGGAGACCATCACCGTTGCCGATGAATTTTTGCTACAGGTATTTGATTTCCCTCTTATTGAAGGCGACAGGCGTACTGCTTTGAAGGAACCAAATTCTATTGTTATCACAGAAGACCTTGCCATGCGGATCTTTGGGAGAACGGATGTGATAAATAAAAATCTGAAGTTCAACTTCTGGCAGGATCCTTTAAAGGTCACGGGGATCTTAAAAAATCACCCACAGAATTCAAGTTTTAGTTTCAATAGTTTAATGTCTGAATCATCCTTATATTCAAGCGAAGAAGACAGGCTTGAACTGGAGAGTGATTGGGCTTCAACCAGCTTTACCGTCTATGCCTTATTAAGCCCCGATGCGGATCCTGAACCTGTTTCCGATAAAATAACCGAGCTTGTGCACGCTAACGCCTCACTTGAGCCAGGGACTAAAGTTTCATACAGCCTTCAGCCATTGAAGGATATGCATTTAAGATCTGAAGGGATTATTGATGGCGCTAGAAATTCAAATGTTGACAGCATTCCGCAGGGAAACCCTGTGTATATAACGATTTTTATATTTACAGCCATTTTCGTTTTGCTGATCGCAGGGATAAATTACACCAATCTCTCTACTGCACGAGCATCCACCAGGCTTAAGGAGATCGGAGTTCGAAAAACACTTGGAGCGGTGCGTGGCAACATCATTCGGCAGTTTCTTGTGGAATCTCTTTTCACAACAATCATAGCTTTCCTGCTTTCAGTAGTCATCGTGAGCCTTTTGCTACCGGATTTTAATGAATTTGTTAATAAACAATTATCTCTTTTCACCTCGGTAGGCTTACGTTTCTGGGCCGCTGCTGTAGGAATGATCATTGCTATTGGTTTGCTGTCCGGTGGCTATGCAGCCATGATGCTTTCCAGCTTTAACCCGGTTTTACTTTTGAAAGGATTGAAATTGAAAAAGGGAGGCGATTTTTTAGTACGTAAAGGATTAGTGATCCTGCAATTCACGATTTCAACTATTATGATTATCGCAACTATTGTGCTGTTTATGCAGGTACGTTTTTTGAATAACACTGATCTCGGCTTTAATAAAGACCTGATGGTGGTGATTGATGTGAATGTATCTAAAGCACGCTCAAACTTTGAATGGGTAAAGAATGAAATGTCCAAACTGGCTACCGTCCGGAATGTTTCTGTAACATCACATGTCCCGGGCGATTGGAAAGACTATGTAAGATTAAAATTTAGAAAGGAGGGAAGTACCAAAGAACCTCAGATCACTTATATGATAGGTGCTGATAATTCTTTTCTGTCAACTTATAATATAAAATTACTGAATGGCAGGAATTTAAAGAATAGTAGAGATAGTTCATCCATCCTTATCAATGAAGCTGCGGCGAAAATCCTGGGCATTACAGAGGCATCAGAAGAAGTTATTGAGTTTACTGAGGGTGGCTTTGGTTCATCTTTTTCTCCGATTATAGTTAATGGCGATTCGTATAAGACACGTGTAGTTGGCATTGTGAAGGATTTCCATTTTCAATCATTACGTAAGAAAATAGAGCCTCTGATAATTGCCAATTATAACACCCCTATTTATCCTATTGATTATTATTCAGTAAAGATTCAACCGCATGATATTCAGGCTACCCTTGATAACCTTAAATCAGTTATGGTAGCCAACGATCCAAATGATCCTTTCGAATATCACTTTCTGGATGATCAGCTTGCCCGGTTTTACATAGAAGACCAGCGCAGCCAGACCATACTCGGCTGGGTAGCCCTGGCCAGCGTGGTCATTGCCTGCCTGGGATTATTTGGTCTTGCCACTTATTCCGCAGAACAACGTTTAAAGGAAATAGGCGTGAGAAAAGTATTAGGTGCGAATATATTAAGCCTTTTAGCCTTGCTTTCCAGGGATTTTGTGAAGATGGTGTTAATCGCCTGCTGTATTGCATTCCCCATTGCCTGGTTTGGCGCTAAAAAGTGGCTGCAGGGTTATGCCTACCACATCGATATGGAGTGGTGGATTTTTGTGTTGGCAGGCATTATAGCCACAGGTATTGCCCTGCTTACGGTGAGCTATCAGGCGATTAAGACTGCAGTGGTAAACCCAGTGGATATTTTGAGGTCAGATTAAATCGTTCACCTTTTTATTCCCTTGCCAAAGGCATCTCTTCGGGTGAAGGGATGCCACTGCGCCACATCAACCACTAGTCCCCGGGCCCTCAGCGAAAGCTGAGGTCTCCGTGCCGGGGCCCTTAAGAAACGCGCAGGCCATCGCTCGTTTATATATCTGGTTTTATGTTAAATACTCCGCTGCGCTTCGTATTGCGGGAATTCCTATGTTTGTTACATAATGTACTTGCGTGGCGCCTGTCCCGATGAAGAGCAGCGGAATCGGGATTAAATATGCTTTGAGTCAGGGTGGGGTTAATAGTTTCTGAAGGGTAAGAGCTTTTTTTTGCAACATTTTTCTTTTAGCAGGAGTGGAGCACGCTTTTGGCATTTTGGGGTTTGGTAGAGTTGGGGGAATGGCTAATCAAAGATTCATGAGCTCCGCTGAAAAATAAATTAACCGCGAATAAATGGGTGCGTTTGTAGAATGATTTTTTAATGATTTGAGTTATATTTGGTATATGGCCAGTACAAGAGAAATTAGAAATAGGCTCATAGATAGGTTGATGGCGATCAGCAATTCAGATTATTTAGAAGCCCTTGAAAAAATGATTGATTCTTCAAACATTCAGGAAAATTCAATTGTCCTGACTGAAGAACAAAAAATAATGTTAGCCATGAGTGATGATGATATTGAAACGGGTAGGCTTATTGATCAGGATTTACTTAATAGGCAAGAACTTGAATGGCTAAAAGAAAAATAGTCTGGACTCAAACTGCTGCCAGGCAGAGAAGAAATATTTTGGAGTACTGGGTTGACCACAACAAATCAAATTCTTATTCATTAAAACTTCTTAAAACCAGCAATTCAAAAACTGAAATAATAGCTAAAAATCCAGAATTGTTCCGAGATGGATATTTCGGTCAGACCATGCCAGTGATTTCGGTCAAATGATGCCACTTTGAAAGATGCTGCAAAGTAGTTAAAAATTATTTATTCATTCTTCAAAATTCCTTTTCTTAATGACTCTCCCTTCAGATCTATTCTATGT
>JBPRGH010000054.1:0-151945 GCA_051418055.1 Candidatus Cyclobacteriaceae bacterium M2_1C_046
AACCTCAGATGAAGATTTACCCGAATTTAATAGCTCGACTGCCATTAACTTAAATTCCTTATCATATCTGTCTCTACTCATAGTATAAATATAATTGTTATGAGCTTAACTCCAAGTCCAGTCAAATATAGCAGCTCCACAAAACTCGTCCTCGTTTGAGCGAAGCGGTAACGAGGATGAACGAGGCTTGCGTTTGTAACGCTTTCGGGACGAGAACTTATATATCAATGTTATCCATGAAAATGAGTGTCTCCGACACGGCTCCAGCTGCAGGATTAATATTACTTTTCAGCAGGATGTTTTTTATTAAGAAAAACCCACCATTTTCTCCCCCTTCCGCACTACAACCTTACTTTCCCGTCCTTTGATTACACCTTTTTCTTTATCGAGCCAAACAATAGCTCCAGTAGGACACCGCTGGATCGGGTCGATAGACTGTTTGGCCGCTCCATAATTGATCACGGGCAGGTTGTATTCCATGGTGATCAGGTTATCGGGAGCATCTTTTGCGCAGCGTCCGCAGGCAGTACAGGCTACTTCGCAATCTTCAAGGACCGCGTCACCTTCATGCAGGTTTTTACAGGCAACCCATAGCTGGTGGCTTACCGGCTGAAGTGAAAACAGGTCTTTAGGGCATACCTCTACACAATCGCCGCAGGCGGTACATTTATCCTCATCGACAACGGGTAAGCCAAATTCGTCCATGTGGATAGCGTCAAAGTCACAAACCTTTTCACAATCCGCAAAACCAAGGCAACCCCAGAAGCATCCCTTGCCCCCACCGGATACCAGCGCTGCTGCCTGGCAGCTTTCCAAGCCGTGGTATTTGGCGCGGTTCCTGGCTACGTTCTTACCTCCTGCACAGGCAAGCCGGGCAACTTGCTTTTCCTCTGCTCCTGCGGATACTCCAAGGTAATCGGCAATCATCTCCCTGCCCTCTTCGGTACCAACGGTACATTTGCCGGGAAGGGTTTTTCCGGATACCAATGCTTCGGCAAAAGGCCTGCAGCCGGGATAGCCGCAGGCTCCGCAGTTAGCATGGGGAAGCATTCCTTCCACCACATCGATACGAGGATCTTCATAGACATATAACTTTCTGTTAGCAATCACCAGCATGAGTGCCAGAATGAGGGTTATACCTCCAAGAGTCAGTACTGCAATAAGAATAGTCATTTAGTCAGTATTAAAAATTAAACAATCGCTTTCTAAATCCTCTTAAGCGGTCGGACGGCTTCTCGCTGGCATGCGCACTTCCAGCAGTCAAACAGCTCAATAGCTTTACTCTATGCCACCCCGCCTGCAACCCGGGCGGTGAAACCGCTCCAGCCCCGGCGGCCGGGTGCTCGCTACTCAGCTGCTCCCCTCTTGGCCCCTTCGGCTTCAGACAGGCCGCTCGCCCCCTGGTGGAGACTTGCGATCCTAAACTGCAGTTACAGGACTACCCCTTAAGCGGTCGGACGGCTTCTCGCTGGCATACGCTCTTCCAGCCGTGGGACCGCTGCAAATCATCAATAAATAACTTCCGCCCATTTCTTTCCTGCAATCAGCTCTGCTTTTCTTGTTTTCCACTTTTGCTCAGAGCCAAGAATGTTTACAAATGCTTTATCCATTACCTCCTTCACCTTCTCATAGCCAGCCACATGTACATAAGTATTCGACTTTGACAGCATATCCAGGATCTCCACAGCATGCTCTTCAATAGCATCATCAAGGGCAATTGGAGCGCCCCAATGTGGCCTCGGGCTTAGCGCATTAATGGCTTTAAAGGTTTCCCTGTCGTAATAATTTGTAAGGTCGCCATCCCTGTCATTCAGATACAGCAGCTCTAATCCGCTTCTGGCGCCGTAAAACAATCGTATACTGCCTTTCCAGTCTTTCTCTTTGTGATAGATATGCTTTATGAATGCACGGAAGGGTGCAATCCCTGTTCCCATACCGATAAGGATGAGATTAGCTTTTTTATCTTCAGGTATCGAAAATGCCAGGTCAAAAGGTCCGGTGAGTGTTATCTCATCCCCCTCCTGTCTATCACACAGATAATTGGAGCCTAAGCCTTTATACTCTTCACCATTAAAATTATCTATATAAAAACAGCGTTTTACCAGCATGGTCAGGGAAGTCCTGCCTGATTTTTTTATCGGAAGGTCTGCCACACTGTAGAGGCGATGATGTAGGTTCTTTCCAAACTCACCATTAGTATTCACCAGTACGCCTATACTCTGGTCCACCTCACATTTAAAGTCAGGATGATTTACCTCCAGCAGGAGCTCGCGTATTTCATCGGTATCTTCAGGTGTAAGCCTCCGGGTCTTTTTTACAGTGGCTGTAAAGCGCTTATCTGTATTATAATCTGCTAAATGTGCCATTATTTTCTATTTAAATATTTTCTTTTTTCTTTGAACAGGAGGTTGAGCTACACCCACAGTTACCACAGCCTTTGCGGCCTGCAAGTACATCCTCATCCTCGACCTGATCGGCAAATACACTTTTCCACATCACCTGCACCTGTATCCATCCGGCCATAAGCGCTGCAATTCCTAATATTCCGATTATATACTTTTCCATTTTCTTCTATTGTTGTGTTCCTAAACCTGAAAATCCCATGAATGACAGTGACAATATACCCGCAATGACCAGTGTCAGTACGGTACCCTTGATGACTTTAGGTACCCCTGCAAATTCCAGCTGTTCCCGGAAGCCTGCTATCAATACCAAAGCAATGGTAAAACCGGCCCCTGCTCCCAATGCATAAAATATACTTTGTGTAAAGCCATACCCCTTGCTGGTCTGGAATAATGCCAGCCCGAGGATAGCACAGTTTGTAGTGATAAGGGGAAGAAATATACCCAGCGACCTGAACAGTGTCGGGCTCATCTTTTTAATAAACATTTCTACTAATTGTACCATAGAGGCAATCAGTACAATAAAGCTGATCAGCTGCAGGAATTCCGCATCTATGGCCACTAGCAGGGAATGGATTGCATAAGCGCCTATCGAGCTGATAAGCATTACAAACATTACGGCCCCGCCCATTTTAGTGGCCGTATCCAGTTTTCCCGAAACCCCCAGGAATGGACAAATACCAAGGAAGTAAGCCAGCACGAAGTTATTTACCAGACTGGCGCTAATGAATATCTGAAAAAGTGATTCCTGGTTCATAAGTTTCCTTTTCTTTGTTTATACAAGTTAAAAATCAGCAGCCATGCCGCAAGAGTGAAAAACCCACCTGCCGGTAAGATCATCACCACCCATGGCTGGAAGCCTTCAGGGAATAATGACATCTCGAATAGGGTGCCATTTCCCAGGATCTCCCGTACGGCGCCAAGACAAAATAAAGCTATTACGAAGCCCAAACCCATTCCCAAAGCGTCCATGACAGACCTGGTGAGATTATTCTTTGCGGCAAAAGCTTCTGCACGGCTCAATATCAGGCAGTTAACTACGATCAATGAAATAAATGCGCCAAGGCTTTTATGCAGATCAACGCTGATAGCCTGGATGGCATAATCGGTGATGGTGACAAAGGTGGCAATGATCAGAATGTATGAAGCAATCCTTACCTCCTTGGGAATATGCCTCCGGAGCAGCGAAACCAGTGAGTTGGACATCAGGAGCACAAAGGCAGTAGCAAGGCCCATTGCCAGTGAATTCATGGCAGTATTTGAAACAGCCAGTACAGGGCACATACCCAGTACCTGTACAAACACAGGGTTTTCTTTCCAGAGCCCCTTTATAAACTCATCGGTAGTTGGTGGTGCCGGAACTTCAACATAAGGTTCCTTCGGAGTATTAACCTCTCTTTCTATTGCTGGTTCCGGCGTAGCTGTGCTGGTATCGTTATCAGTTACCTTCATCAATTTTCATTTCAAATACTTCTTTATTTTTATAGATCCTGGGTACCCAGACTTTTGAGCTCTCTCCAATGATATTACCTATTGCACGGGCAGAAATTGTTGCCCCGGTAATGCCATCCACCTCCCATGGATTTTTCTTTGCCCCGCTTTTTACGGGTATTATTTCATTTATCAGGCCACTGCGATCTTCATTGAGCCTGGCATCCAAAGCGGTGAAATTGTCGAGGAATCGCTGATCCTTTTCGATCTTATCTCCCAGACCGGGCGTTTCCTTGCTTTCCAGTACATAAAACCCAACTACCTGTTGCTTTTCGGGATCATAGCCATACAGGATACGTAATATGTCAGCATATCCCTGGCCGCTAGCCTCAATGGCTACACCTTTGAAGTTTCCGGTGTTATCATATCCGGCAAAAGCTACAGGTTTGTCACCCTTCTCAGCGGGAACAAATTCTCCATTTTCATAAGTAAATGCTTTTGTTGAGGTGATTCCCGGTATAACATTAAAGATTGCCTGTTCAAGAGCTTCAGCTTTTAACCGCGTAACACGTGGTAAAGTGCTTTCGTAAACTACCACGATCAGGAGACCACATAATGCACCGATGCCCACCATAGCGCCAAGCATTTTAGAACTGTTTGTTTTTTGTATAGTCGCTGCTTTACTCATGTCGTTTTTATTGAAGTCCCATAAACTCTATAGCACACCAGCCTGTCAATATGAGGAGAAATGGCATTACCTAAAAGGATTGCATACATCACTCCTTCTGGAAGCCCGCCCCAGATCCGTATCACCACAACCAGCACTCCAATGATGAATCCATACAGGACCATCCCTGTTGAGGTAATTGGAGAGGCCACCAGGTCTGTAGCCATAAATACGGCCCCCAGCATCAATCCGCCGGAGAAAAGCATGAATTCCGGTGAAGGATATGCTGACGGGTTCACCCAATGCAGGATCCCGCTGAAAACATATACTGTAGCCAGGATCGATACAGGTATCCTCCAGTTCATAAACTTCCGGATCACCAGGTAAAGCCCTCCCAGCAAAATAAATACTGCCGAGGTTTCACCTATAGAACCGCTTACCAGTCCTAAAGCCAGATCAGCAGTGTCGGTGTTAACACTTTCAAATTTCAATGCTGCCAGCGGCGTTGCTGCTGTGGTCCCATCTGTTGCCGGCTCCATAAATGGTAAGGCTAGCACTGCCGGATGAATGTTTGTAAAGCGATCGTCCTGGAAGGCTGCGTACCATGTGGTAATCGCAACCGGAAAAGCGGCCTGCAATACCGCACGCCCTACCAGGGCAGGATTAAATACGTTATTACCCAGGCCGCCAAAGAGAAATTTTCCCATTCCTATTGCAACTACACCTCCAATAAAAGTCATCCACAGCGGAAAAGTAGGCGGAAGTACCAGTCCCAGCAGGATTCCTGTGATCACTGCCGACCAGTCGAAAATTGTACTTTCTTTACCGGACATCCTACACAGCAGATGTTCTGTTATTACACAGGAAGCTACCGCAGTTATTATGACAAGCGCCGCATTAATGCCAAACGAATAAATTCCAAAAAACACCACAGGAAGCAGTGCCAGCACAACATGCAGCATGATCGTATCGGTGCTAACCCCTTTGGTGAGGTGTGGCGAAGTGCTGATATTTAAAATTTTATTTAACATTAGCTGCTTTACGTTTTCTGATAATTGATTTTGATAACCTGAAATACTGCACCAAAGGGATACCTGAAGGACATACATATGAGCAGGAACCGCATTCAAAGCAGTCCATCAGATGAAATTCAGACGCCATCTGATCATAAGCTTCAGCCTTGGCCAGTATACCCAGCATTGATGGGTTTAATGACAGCGGACAAGCATCCACACAGGCTCCGCATTTGATGCACGGATAGACCTTTTGGTGTCTCTTAACTTCATTTTCGGTAAATACCACAATGCCCGAGGTGCCCTTTACTACAGATATATCCAGGTTGGAAACTGCCACCCCCATCATAGGGCCACCCATATATACTTCACTTATAGGCTCGTTATAAGCAACCTGCTCAAGGATAAATCGCAAAGGAGTGCCTATAGGTACAAGGTAATTTCCTTTATCTCTTATTCCCGGTCCGGTAATGGTGATCACACGTTCCTGAATGCCCCTTCCGGTTGATAAAAGACGACCGATTTCAGCTGTGGTAGCTACATTCACTACTACTGCATTTACATCAATAGGTAATCCTCCCGAGGGAACTTCCTTACCAAGCAATGCCGTAATGAGCATCTTTTCCGCACCCTGAGGGTATTTTACCGGTACTACTTCTACAGTTACAGGATCGTCAGGCTTCAAAAAGCTGGCAAGGAATTCAGCCGCATCTTTCTTATTAGCTTCAATTCCTATTATTGCTTTTTTTGCACCTGTGGCCCTCATTATATACCTGATCCCTAGAAATATATCCTCTGGTTGTTCAAGCATCACTCTATGGTCGGTAGTAAGGAATGGCTCACATTCGATACCGTTGATGATGAGCACCTCACAGTGCTTACCTTCCGGAATTTTAAGCTTCGCATGAGTAGGAAATGCAGCACCTCCCAGTCCTACGATCCCGGCATTCCTAATAGCATTTAAAATCTCCTCAGGTGTAGCTGTTTCCAGCTCCAGGGGATCACTTTCCACTACTTCCTGTGTGGAAGAAGGTAATTCATCGATATAAATGCCTTTTCCCATTTTACCGGAAATGGTGGGTATATTGGCAATTTTTCGGATCTTTCCGGTTATCGGAGAATGTAAATTTACCGAAAGGAAACCATCGGCCTCTGCCAGCAGCTGCCCCCGATATACCTCCTGCCCTTCTCTTATAAGTAATTTTGGAGGATTTCCAATATGTTGGACCACCGGAAGAATGATCAATGGAGAAAAAGGAAACTGCCGGATTGGCAATTTATTCGTTGTCTCCTTATTTTCCGGTGGATGAACACCGTGCTTAAAAGTATTTTTCCGTAATGTAAACACGTTTCAGCTAGTTAAATTTTTCTCCACGTTTTATCCATTTTTCATTATCCTTTGCATTAGCCGGTAAGCCGGGATGGATAACCTCAGCCGTACATTTCTCCGCAGCTTTCACCAGATCCTGATAAGGACCGGCTTTAGGATCTTTTATAAAAACCTTCTTATCATCGTTATAAGCAAATATTTTAGGGTTTATATCAATGCACTCATCACAGGCTGTACATTCCTCTGTTTCGATCCATGGCGCCAGATAATCCTGTCCATCATTTGCATCTTCTTTGTCCTCAACCGCTTTTACTACTGGTGAAATTGCTTCTTTAGTAAGCTTAAGTTCACTTCCGTTACGTTCACCACCTGCCAGTTTCATAAGATTCTGTGCGAGTGTATTTACTATATTTGAGCGGATTTTACTTTCCACATCTTCTTCCTCTTTCTCTTCTTTTTCGGTAATACCGGCCAGATCCTTCAGCATGATCCAGAAATCCCTGCGTTCTTCACATGATTCTACAATGGGTTCCGCCACCAGCACACGGCTAAGCTGCTGTTTTTGGTCAACTGCCCATATGTAAGGGAATTTACCTTCGCGTTCATCTGCATCAAGCTCAAGGAATTCACTAAGCTGGATCATATTGTCGTTCCATGTATCCCGTGGAGCTTTTCTGAAATGCTTTCTAAAGCGTCCTTCTGTGATAGCAAAATCGGCAAAGGTCATAGGCACTCCCATTGTTTTCTGAATGCCGTTTTCCATGTACTTCAATTTATAAGCAGGCCAGATCTTATCCATTGCCGGATTACCAGTGAGATCAAAAGATTCTCTGGCTAAAATGCTCAGGTCCGGGTTGTATTTGAAGATCGGATATGCCCGTGATTCTACAGCAAGCTTCGCCTGATTTACTCCAAGATCATCTGCCACCCCATGTTCTGGCTGGCAGGTGGTATACAGGTTGAATATCGCCGGTCTTCTGGTCATAAGCCCTTCAATAAACCCTTCAATCATCTGGCTTGTATTGGCCATAGTACCCTGAAGCACGTAGGTATTTCGATGGGCCATGGCAATAAGCCCTATCTCTTTTCGAGGCTCAGACTTTCCTTTCCATCTTTTACCATACTGCGCCATATCCGAGATCTGACCGATAAATCCTGAAGTACAGGCCTGGCCACCGGTGTTGGAATATACCTGTGTATCTACAATAATTACTTTTATAGGTTTTCCGGATGCCATCATACGGGACAGGTTTTGCAACCCGATGTCATACATCGCTCCGTCACCTCCAACAGCTACGACCGGTGGAGATAAATGCCACTCTTCATCGGTAAACTGTGTCCAGTTGAAGTAGGTAAAGAATTCCTTATGCTCACTTCGCCTGTATTCTCCTTTTAGTTCAAGCTCCGCTTTACGGATAGCTTTAAATCCTTCCGCCATTTTGGCCATATGGCCTTCAAAAATACCCATGGCCATTGAGGTGCAATCCTGGAACAGGTGGTTGGCCCATGGGAACGGATAAGGGTTGTAAGGATAGCTGCTTCCCCAAACGGAGGTACATCCTGTTGCATTGGTCATACCCATATTTGAGCGGCCTTTTCCTGTATATCCTTCCGTATAATTCCACTTAAGCCGTTTAAGCTGTGCCAGCAATTGTGACATCTCTTCCAGCCATTCCTGGTCTATTGGTTTGCTGCCTTTCTCCTTCTCAAGCTGACTGGCAATGGCAGACATGGTGAGGTCGGAATTATGTTTTTCTTTAAGGATCCTGTTTATTGTATCCGTATCATTTATATCTACCGTTGCAAGAAGCCCGGCCTGTATATGCTGTTCCAGCTTTGTAATAAGCGATTCCAGGTGAGCCACATGCTTTTTGATTCGCGGCTGCATCAATGATTCAACGGTAGCAACAAATAAGTGGATTACTGTTTTCTCAGAACAGCCGAGGCAAGCTCCATCGCCACTGGCAAAATTCAGATATGCACTTTTATCGAGAAGGATGGTTTCAAGAGGACCGATCTTCTCTTCCAGATCATCAATACGGTGGTACTTTTGTGGAGTCGTTGGCAGGTCCATCCAGAAATCCCAGTCTTTTCGCAGGCTGGCTATAGATTCCTCTGTCTGTACTATAGGTTTAAGCGCCTCATCCTGACAAACCGTCACACACTCCATACATCCTTTACATGTATTTGGATTAATTGTAATACTGAATAATCCACCACTATTAGGGGCTTTTTTCTCATGCAGATCATAATAAGGGCGTGTCATTGCAAATTTAAAATCCCCCAGCTCTTCAAGGAACCAGCCAAACTCTTCGGTCAGGGCTTCATCATTACTTTGCTGGACCATTTGGTCTATAGCCTCCCTGATCATATTATTGACGGTGGCATCATTATCTTTAGCGGCATTAAACTGCTTGCGTATCTCTCCTTCCAGCTTCCGTACTGCTCTGGGCAATTTTTCTATCTTACCATGATTCTTTTTCACTCTTTTAACCACAGTATCAAGAATATCGGAAAGCTCACTAACAAGACCCGGGATCGCAGTATCCGGACATACAGTGTAGCAGTCACCGCATGCTGTACAATTATTAGGTATCCACTCGGGATGCTCAAAGCGAATGCCCGTCATATCACGGAAAACAGAAGAGACGGCAGGCATTACACTTAATCCTATAAATGGATCAGTTATGTTATCACTACCCATACCTCTTGCATAGAAATTACCTGTTTGTTCCCAGAACCTGTGGATGTCACTCAGGTTGGATTTACTTTTCGGGATATCCTTCATCATTACCGGAATTGGAAGCTCCGGTTTACCATTCAATGATTTTTTGGATTCGTTGATCTCTTTTTTGGTAATCTCATGGACCTCATCAAAGCCACGTTTTACCACTCTCATATTATCATCAACCACACGCTGGCCCTTTCCGCCGAATTTATGCTGTAGCTGTTCTTCAATAGCCTTAAGGAGCTCTTTTTCTGACAGTCCAGCGTTTTTCATCAGCGGAGAGGCTGCAAAGAATGCACCCTGGAAAGCAATACCCTGCATTCGTAACTGTAGCTCAGAATCAGTGGCCTCTTCCCGGGCTATTTTGAAACCATCTATATAAAAGATGCGAATGCCATTCTCTATAATGATTTTTTGATATTGCTTTGGAATATCTTCCCATACCGCGTCAGGATTAGCCTTGTCGCTTTGAATAATAAAGCAGCCACCTTTTTTCAACCCGGCAAGGGCGTTTGTATGTTTGAAAACATTTGGGTCCGGCGATAGTACAACATCTACAAAGATGTATTCACAGTTGATCCGGATAGGTTCCGGAGCAGCAGATAAATAATAAGTCGTTGGCTGGCCTTTCTTCTCAGAGCCATATTTTGGATTTGCTTTTATATCGTAACCCAGCAGATCGAATAAAGTCATTGCCAGGTTTTTTCCAGTTGTCATCGCTCCCCAGCCACCTACAGAGTGAAAGCGAACAGTGGTAGCGCCTTTAGGCATCAAATTAGGATTTTCCGATCCATGTACTGCCAGCTTTTTCACATTCGGATAAGAAGCTTCAATACTTTCCTGGTAAGCACGTTGTTTTGGCGTAAAAGGAGTATCTCTGATAAAGTCTATAGAGAGGTAAAACTGTTTTTTATGTTCCCCTTTTGGCAACATGTTTTCCACCGCACCAATTAAGCCTTCCGGCTGCAGGTCACGGCTTCCAAGTCCAAAAGAACCTGAATAGATGGAAGGAGAATCATTTGGTCCATAGCTGGATAATTCAGGATAAGGTTTATCATTTCTTGTTCTTCCGTTCTCCTGGCACTTGGATATCACCGCACGTAATTCCCTGGCAATTGGAAGGTCCACAGCTAATGGCTGATCGAGTCGTTCAAGTACAACTACGCCTTTTTTGCCTTTAACTATCTTTGAAAGCAGGTCTGCCGGGAATGGCCGGAACATGAGCAGGTTTACCACCCCTACTTTCAGGTTACGCGTTTTTCGAAGGTAGTCAACTACTACTTCAGCGCTTGGTATTATGCTTCCCTGTCCAAGGATTAAATAATCGGCATCCTCGGCTTTATACGTCATAACCCGTGCATATTCACGTCCGGTGAGCTGTGAGAATTCTTCAAATGCCTGATCTGTAATTTCTTTAATGTGATCGAAGAAGTACGGGCGTTGTGCAGCCACACTTTGCATATAGGCATCCTGATTCTGTACTATCCCAGCCATCAGTGGATTATCAACATCCCATAGCTCAGGGATACGGCGCCGTTTTTCGCCATAAATAATCCTTTGGGCAGGTGTGGGAGTATCAATAATATCGTCAGGCCTGCCAAGAAATTCTTTAATAAGCTCCCGCTCCGGTACATTTAAGCTTTCAATAAGGTGTGTTGTGAGGAAACCATCCTGCGCTATTACACCTGGTGTCAATGACATTTCAGCTACTTTGTGTGCTATAATATTAAGGTCCGCAACATGTTGGGCATTTTTGGCAAAAAGCTGGAAAAATCCGGTATCGTCAATGGCATGGTAATCATCATGGCCGGCATGTACATTGAGTGTAGACTTAGTCATGGCCCGGGCTCCAATATTAAGCACATAAGTAAGCCGTTTTCCAACGGCTGCATAAAGTGACTCGTGCATATAAGCTATACCTTGTCCGGACGAAAAATTTGACGATCGAAGCCCGGTCATCGAAAGCCCGGCCGTTACTGCAGCGGCGGCATGCTCTCCTTCCGGTTCAATAAAGATCAGAGGTCTTTCGGATATATTTAGATGGCCTTTTGCAGCTTCTTCGGCCCAATACTCTCCCATTTGTGTGGAAGGGGTGATCGGATATGCACCGGCAGCATCCGATGATTCACGTTCACACATAATAGCTACCGTGTTACCATCCATTGCTGCCCGTATGCCGGGATATTTTGGGGTTGCTTTTTTGTTGCTCATGACATTTCTGTTTTCTTAATAAGCGGGTATACTGTATTTCTTGTATTTTCTGCCATTGCATAAAAATCCATGGCCATATCAATATTCATCCACTGGTGCTCTGTTTCTGCAGGATTATAAAAAGGTGACAGGTGTACCTCATTAAATTTTTTATCTACCTTACGGCAGGCTTCAACCAGATCCTTTACTGATTTTGATTCCGGAAGATACTTTCCGTTACTTAAAAGAAAGCTGTTCAGAAAGCTGACAACTGCCTCATTAGCATGTTTACAAATGCTGTAGGGCACTACGTCTTCCGATGGTTTCTGAAGTTCCACTCTGGCCCGATCAAGATGTGATTCAGCCTGCTTTAGAAGAATATTTATTACCTGGTCCATTGTTCTTTATTTTTAGCTGTATTCCTTGTTTAAAAATAAAAAGACAGGTAGGGATGTAACATGATAATTATCATAAGGGGCTATGATTTTTACTTGAGCTTGAAATTTGAAGTTCAAAGTTCAAGGTTCAAAGCTTTTCCCCTCCTCCGAGTCTCCTGCAAGGGACTCTGAGGACTTAGACGGGTTAAAAGTTTAAAATTCAATGTTTAAAGTTCAATTTTTTTGGTCACCAGCCGGTCATTCAGGTAAGCATGTGCCTTTCCTCTTATGTCAAATGACCATTCAAAACGGTCAGGATAATATATTGTGGTATCGGATCTGAGGTGGCTGAAGGAAAGCTCAAGGTCTATTTTTGAACCAAGGTCTGAATTATTAAGGGCCTGTACGATTTTGGTATCCAGTGAATCCAGGATATGCGCCAGTTTTATTTTTGTCTGCTCCTGTACAAAACTTTCCAGTGAAGCTTTTGATATCCATTCTACGGTATTAACAATCAGATTCCCGCTTTCAATCTTGTATTGAATATTATCAATAGACAGTTCTTTCTCCGCAGTAAGTGTAGGCCTCCCTTTCGCTGATAAACGCAGATCAATATCACCCTTCAGATCAAAATTAAGCTTTAACTGCTGCCGGTCACTTGTTACTCTGAAATTCTCTAACGAAGCTGTTAATCCATTATAGTATATTTCATTTTGATCAAGCCGGCTGTTCAGGATATTATCAGCATAAGAATAAGGCATTACAATTGTAGCAAACAATGCTAATCCCGGTTTATCTTCTGAATATTGATTATCTGGAAGTGGCTTTATAGTTTCTAACATTACCCCTTTAAGCGGTGTAATGATAATATTGGTGCTTGTGCTAATTATGGCTCTTATCGTATCTGTCACCTGTCGATCAAGTTTTGCCGCGAAATTTGAAGGATTTGTTGTTAACCAGATATCTATTGGTTCTCTGGCAATTCGATGTGTTTTATTAAGTAGATCCCAGATAGCCATAACTTCATTTTGTATGGGTACCGATTCATTTAATGCGCTGCATATGGCATCTTCAATAGCCGATGAGTTCTTGTTAAGCTGCTTTTTAACAGTATTTTTTAAATTAATTTTAATTCCCAGAAGCTTTGTCTCAGGTTCGTCTATCCAGTGGATCTTCTGAATTTTACATGCTGCAGCCAGATTAAAATTTTCATCAATAGAAAGATCCGTATGAAGGTCCAGGCGTAGTTTGAAGTCTACTTCTCTATTTACTTTAATTGCAGCTACTTTTTTATTAAAATTGACCGTTGCAAGTACAGGTATGGAAGCATCAAGATTATTTTGATAACCATTCAGCAGTAACCGTCCTATTGGTTCTACTTTTAATATGAGATAATCTCCCCTATTATTTAGTTGGATTGTATCGTTTACCAGGATGTCCGGCATTATACGGTTCATCATACGTGCAAGATCATTTACCGGAAAATCTAATGGAAACTGGAGGGTTGATAGCTTTTTATTGTCGTCAGCTGATATCTTTTTTAACTCAATTCTTTTTGATTTATCAATCAATTTATCTGAATCTTCGGATGTGCCACACCCCAATAATAAGAGGATGAAAAAGAAGTGTGGTAACAGCCTTATCATATATTTTATTTCCAGTTTAAAATACAATATACATGCTGATTATCATAGCGTCAAATAAAAATCCTTTTAGTATTAATTTGGTTTTTTAATGAGGTAATTATTTAACTGAATCGATAGCTTTCCTTAATATATCTGCTGAATGGTAAAGCCTGGCCTGCTCCTTATCATCAAGAGCTATTTCATATACTTCACTGATCCCATTTTCTGATATTACTGATGGCAGAGAAAGCGCCACATCATTTAGTCCATAATGGCCCTGTACTACACTGGAGATATTTACAAATCGCCGCTCATTTCTGGTGATCCATTTAAGCAATGTTGCTGTAACAAGCCCTATGGCATGATTGGTAGCACCCTTTCTTTTAATGATCTCCTGAGCGGCGTAGCGTACTTTACTACTGATCTCCTGCTCATATTCCTGTTTCCAGTCTTTCCAGCTTCTTAAGGAAATGCCACCTGCCATGGCGCGAGACCAGATGGTAACTTCCGATTCCCCATGTTCGCCAATCACATTGGCATGTATACTTTTTGGATCTACATTTATTTTCCTGCCGATAAACTCCCTTAATCGGGCGGTGTCAAGCATAGTACCTGTTCCGATCACCCGGTGAACAGGGAGGCCTGTATATTTCTGATAATAATATGTTAGTACATCGACAGGATTTGCTACTATGATTAATATGCCTTTATATCCATGAAGCTTTTCTGAAATATCCTTAACAATTTTAATATTTTCCTTCAACAGGTCCAGCCGTGTTTCATTTGGCTTACCCCCCCGGCCTGCTGTAATTACAATTGCCCGACAATGGATCATTTCTTCAATACTTACCGAACTGACTTTAGCTGTCGGATAAAAAGAGGAACCATGATTAAGGTCCATTGCCTCACCTTCGGAAATGGAAGGATTTATATCATTAACCAATAGCTCCTGGCAAATCCCCTGGTTTAGGATAGAGATTGCAACACTTGCTCCTACCCATCCCATCCCTATTATTCCGATTGCATTTTGATAATTCATCTCCAGTTCTTTTTAGCTTTTTCTCCTCTAAGAATAATGTATATTAAATGGTTATTGAAAAAGATTGCTACAGTCCCGCCCCCTCAGATTCAACTGCAAGGGACTGAGAAAATAATTAGCCTATGTTTACTTCCACCGGAACATTTAATGCTTTACCGGCTTTTGATGCATAGGTTTCCATCATATTTTTGTCTTTGTCATAATTTATGACAATAGCCCTGGAATTTTTCAATAAGAGTTGAGTATAGTAGGTCGTAATCAAAACATTCCTCCTGGTCGGGCCAATCCCATTTTGGTCTGTACCCCTGCGGATCTTTTTTATTACCTGAATTTGTGAAATATCTGCAGAGCTATATTCTCTGGTAAAGACCAAAAAGAATAATCCCCGTGTGATTTTTACTATTTTACATGTAGGTGATATGATCGTCTGGTACTTTAATCCTGCCACTAACATCCCAATACAAAACAAGACAATAGCAAAATACCCGATCATTTCTACCTGAAAATAATATTTGTTTCCAAAGTAGACCAGGCCTGCAACAGACATTTGGACGATACCTGTGGTAAACTTCAGGCTATCAACTTCATAACTCATCGAGTATAAATCTGTCTCTTTTGTTGCCATGCTTTTAATAAGAAGAGAAGTATAATAGGATTATTTACTGGTAATTACAATAGTGAATAATAATTTTTTGAACTTTAAAAAATAAAATATTTAATTTAAATGTCATTTTAAAAGATATTATCCGGATATAATGAAACCCGCAAAACAACTGGCACCATCGGATCAGGAAGAGCTATTAAAAATATTAAAAGCCCGTTTCGAAAAAAACGTGAGCCGTCATAATGGTATGGACTGGTCAAAAGTACAGGAAAAGTTAGGGACTAATCCGGAAAAGCTGTGGTCACTTCATGAGATGGAAAAATCCGGCGGTGAGCCGGATGTGGTGGATTTTGATAAAAAGACTAATGAATATATTTTTTTTGATTGTTCTGCTGAAAGCCCAAAAGGCCGCAGGAGCCTGTGTTACGATCCTGAAGCACTGGAATCAAGAAAGAAGTATAAGCCGGCAGACAGCGCTATAAACATGGCAAATTATATGGGGGTTGAGATTTTAACTGAGGAACAGTATCGTAAGCTTCAGAACCTTGATAAATTTGACCTGAAAACATCGAGCTGGATAAAAACCCCTGAAAAGATTAGGTCACTCGGAGGTGCCCTTTTCTGCGACCGCCGGTTTGATACTGTATTTGTTTATCATAATGGTGCGGAATCTTACTATGGAGCGAGAGGATTTAGGGGAATGCTGAGGGTGTGATCTTAGCATCTTTCCCCTGATTTAGAAGAATGAACGCTTCAAGAGCTTATTGAACCACTATTAAAATTAATCCAAAGCTGATAATCCCCTCTATCTTAGTACTAGATAAAAAAAGATGCTATGGATTTTTATAGGTTCTCTTGATAGTTTTAGTTCTTTTTATTTTTTATAGCCACTGGGTCCCGCAACAGGTGCGGGAACTGGGAGTTAATTTTTTTATCTTTAAGTTATGAGTAGATTTTATGTATATATAGTCACAAATCTTCGTCATACAGTATTCTACACCGGCTTTACAGATGATGTTGAAAGACGTACATATGAGCATAAAAATCAACTTCGTGAAAGCTTCACAAAAAAATATAACTGCTCCAAACTAATTTATTTTGAAGAATTCACTGATTCCGAAGAAGCATTACATAGAGAAAAGCAAATAAAAAGATATAGAAGGCAATGGAAGAGAAATTTAATTAATGATATAAATCCTAACTGGATGGACCTTTATGACAAATTTATTTCTTACTAACAATAACTAGTCCCCGGACCTGTTCCGGGGCCCCGAAGATAGAACCACTACAAGAGCTAATTAAAACCACTATTATAACCAATGAAAAGGTGATGATCTCCTCTATCTCTTACCTTCATTTAATGTTAGATTAATACAGTAGCAGAGGTTGTGTACTAAGCCAGGGCAATATCAGTTTTAATTTTAATGTTCGAGGTTCAAACCTGTCAGCAAAATTATCTCCCACTTCCCAAACATATCCTGTTGCTCTTTTGTATGACAATTGTCTGTAATTCCTGTAATTTTGCCGTTCAATTTTTGTAAGATGACTGAAGACTCTAAATCGCTTAATTTTATAGAACAAATCATTGAAGACGAACTGTCGGCTGGCCTATCAACTGATAAGTTACGTTTTCGCTTTCCTCCGGAGCCGAATGGCTATCTGCATATTGGTCATGCGGCTTCTATATGCCTGAACTTTGGCCTTGGTGAAAAATATAATGCACCTGTAAACCTTCGTTTTGATGATACCAACCCTTCGAAAGAGGAGCAGGAATATGTGGATGCCATTAAATATGACGTAAAGTGGCTTGGATTTCAGTGGGCCCAGGAACTTTATACTTCCGACTATTTTCAGCAGCTGTATGACTGGGCAGTCGAACTGATCAAAAAGGATAAAGCATATGTCGATGAGCAGTCTGCCGAAGCTATGGCGGAGCAAAAAGGTACCCCCACATCTCCGGGAACAAACAGCCCTTTTCGTGACCGCAGCGTAGAAGAGAACCTTGACCTGTTTGAACGAATGAAAAACGGGGAGTTTCCTGCAGGAAAATATGTGCTGCGTGCAAAGATAGATATGTCCTCTCCCAATATGCTGATGCGCGATCCTTTGCTCTATCGTATCGTAAATAAGCCGCATCATCGTACGGGTTCTGATTGGTGTATCTACCCGATGTATGACTGGGCGCATGGCGAATCGGATTATATAGAGGAAATATCACATTCCTTATGTACGCTGGAATTTAAATCACACCGGGAGCTGTACAACTGGTTCCTTGATCAGATCTATGACGGTGGAATTAAGCCAAAGCAGCGCGAATTTGCTCGTCGTAACCTGAGCTATACGGTAATGAGCAAGCGTAAATTACTCGAGCTGGTGCAGAGTAAAACCGTTGCAGGTTGGGATGATCCTCGTATGCCTACCATCTCAGGGCTAAGGCGCAGAGGTTATACTCCAGCCTCTATTAGAAAATTCAGCGATCTGGCGGGAATTTCAAAAAGAGATACGGTTACGGATGTGTCCTTGCTTGAGTTCTGTATTCGTGAAGATTTGAATAAAACTGCTACCCGGGTGATGGGTGTTCTGGATCCGGTAAAGCTGGTGATCACCAATTACCCTGAGGGTAAAGAGGAAATGCTGCCTATGGAAAATAACCCTGAAGATCCTGATTCAGGAACGCATGATGTTCCTTTTTCACAAGAGTTGTATATTGAGCGGGAAGACTTTAAAGAAGATGCAGGAAGTAAATTTTTCAGGTTAACCATTGGTCAGGAAGTACGACTGAAAAGCGCTTATATCATCAAAGGTGAATCAGTGGTTAAAGATAATAACGGAAATATTACCGAAATCCATTGCACCTATGATCCTGATTCTAAATCAGGCAGCGGAACAGAAGCAAGTATGCGAAAGGTAAAAGGTACACTGCACTGGGTATCTATCAAACATGCGGTAAAAGCTGAGGTACGCGAATATGACCGCCTGTTTCTGGATGAAGCGCCGGATGCTCATGAGGGCAAGGATTTTATGGAATTTGTTAATCCTGAATCGCTGAAGATAATTAAAGAGGCCTATCTGGAGCCTTTTTTGAAAGATGCTAAAGAGGAAGATAAGTTTCAGTTTCAGCGTTTGGGATATTTTACATTAGACAAAGATTCCACTCCTGATAAGCTGATCTTCAATAAAACGGTAGGTCTCCGTGACACATGGGCTAAACAGCAATCTGCACCTGCACAGCAGCAACAACCTGCCGCTAAAAAACAGCAGGGACAGCCGCAACGAAGCGCCATTAGTGAGATCCAGAAGATCAGTAAGAAGTATGCTAATTTATCAGGTAAGAAGCTGGAGCAGGCAAAAGCCAGCATTGTAAATCTGGCGGAAGGTGTTTCCTATGAAGAGCTCGAGCCTTTGTTTAATACTTCAGTAAAGAAAACCGGTACGCGTATTGGTGTGATGATTACGCTGGGTGTGCTCCTTAATAAAGGTTTAATTAGGACTTCAGAGATGGAAACCTTTATTGATTCATGCTTACAGGATCCGAATGAGATACTTGTGGAAGAGGCAAAAAGAGCAGAGAAGTATAAATAAGTCTTAATCAACTTATTCTCATAGTCACAGGTGATTTTGAAGGGGTTTTGTTAGGATTGAAGTCATCGATTGAGCGTGACGCTCAGGCAAAGTTAAGTATGTCTTAGGACCGCTTCTCTTAACCTAAGACAAGGGATGAAGAATTGCTGTCTTAGGACCGCTGCGCTTAACCTAAGACAAGAGGGTATTTTATATAAATAAAATAATTAAAAATGGATATCGATAGCTCACCATATTTTTATAAAACCTTATATGATCATCATGAATGGCGGGCTAAAATGAGCAGGAAGCCTACTATTTTAAATAGGGCTGCTAAAGGCGTTCAGCACAAGATCAATAAGATCATCCCTGAGAAGGTACATGTGGTTTTTACGCAAACTGTAAAAGGCCTTACACGTTCGGTTTTGTTTGGTGCAGGATTTACTACTTTTAAAAGGAAGAGAATTGGTTCATTTGAGGACGCTGAAAAGCATGTGATCAGCAGGATCAATTTTTATTCAAAATCCTCTGCGGCAGAAGGCGCTATTACCGGTTTTGGTGGTTTTTTGTATGGCCTTGCCGATTTTCCTTTATGGCTATCGTTAAAGATGAAGCTGCTTTTTGAAATTGCCAATGCCTATGGAGTAGATATCAGTGATTATAAGGAAAGGCTTTATATCCTGTATATTTTTCAGCTTACCTTTTCCAGCCAAAAGCACCGGAATACCATCTTTGAAACAATGAAGAACTGGGATCAAAAAAAGGAAGAACTTCCTTCCGATATTCATGAATTTGACTGGCGCACATTTCAGCTGGAATATCGTGATTTTATAGACCTTGCCAAGCTGATACAGTTGATACCGGGAGTTGGTGCAATTGCCGGGGCCTATGTCAACCATACTTATACCAAAAGGCTTGGAAGGGATGCCATGAATGCTTATAGATTGAGAAGAGAGGAATTTGAGAAGCTGGTATAGAATGCCAGATATAATTATCCTTTTCAAGTTTAAATGTAAATTCTGCATTGAGCGGGACGCTCAGAGAGTTATTTTGTTGTCTTAGGACCGCTGCGCTTAACCTAAGACGAGGAGAGGACAAAAGAGTTGTTAATGACTTGTTAATGGAGGAATAGAGGGCGTTGAAAAGTAGTTTTAGTTTTAATATCTCTTCTGTTCTATTCCATGTTTAAAAACTTTATTTATTGATAAAGTATTCGATATGTCTTCGAGAGGGTTCTTATTGAGTAAAATGAGATCAGCATACTTTCCTTTTTCCACTGTGCCATAATCAGCTAACTGATCGAGCATTTGTGCTGCATTTCTTGTGCTTATCCGTATAATATCTAATGGATTTATACCAATTAGCTGAAGGATCTCAAGTTCTTCATGCAGACTGAGTCCTGGCATAATATAAGGCCTGCCACCAACATCTGTACCTGCAACTATATTTACTCCTGCATCATATACTCCTTTAATATCTTTTAACATCATATTTGTCATTGTCTCATATGATAAGGTATCAGTTTTAAAGTATTGTTTTAACAATGACCTGCTTTCTGACTCTAACTTTCCGTCCTCACCATTTAAATATGAAAGTTGATCTTTACCATATACTGCCCAATGTTCTGTTTGCCTCCACTCCTTGTGCAACGGATATGAAAATGATTTAAATATCATTCCCGTTGTAACCCAGGATATATTATTTTTCGCCATCTTTTCTATTGCAGGCCTATCCTCATTCCAATTCACCTGTACTCCTACAAAATGCATTAATGCATCAGCACCATTATTTATGCTTATTTTAACTTCTTCCATATCACTTACATGGCAGAATAGCGGGAGGTTGTATTTATCACCCTCCTCGGCCATTAATTTAATATAATTTTCAGGTATTCTTTCTATAAAAGGCGGCGCTGGACCATCTTCAACAATTAATTTCAATGCTATGGCATTATTTTCCTTTGCATCTGCAGCAATCCATTCTATATGTTCTTCATTCTTAATAATATATACACTGGTACTGTCAATAAAATATTTAGCTCCATACATTTTCATTGGATGTGCCCCCTCTATTGTTGTAATTAAACTAGTAAATAATAAATGAGGTGAAGTAATTTTATTTTGCTTCTCCTGCTCAATTAGCTCCTGAACATTCCCATAAGTCCCTGAAGAACCACCTGGTATTAATACAGTCGTCACCCCAAAATGTATTAATTGTTTTAAAGATCGTTCTAATTTTTCTTTACCATTTTCGAGATGAAAATGCGCATCAAATAATCCCGGGATAACATATTTTCCCTTCCCGTTAATCAGTTCATCAGCACTAAACTCATTATTACTTTTAGAAATTTTTAGTATCCTGCCGTCCTTTATATAAAGATTTACATCTGATTTCATTGAACCACCAGTCCCATCTATAATATTAACATTTGTTATTTGTATATCGCATTTCTCCTGACCGTGTGAATAAAAATAATTTGCTGAGAGAGCGATAATAACTGCTAGTAGTGTATGTTGCATGGTCGGGCATTGGCGATAGTTACTTCAATTTAGTTCATAATAGGTGCAAAATCAAGTTAATTGTACAGCTGCTATATTAACAGTACCATCCATAGCAATATAATTTTGTCAATGAAGTAGAGAGGGAGTTAGGAATTTCTTTATTATTTTGTACGCTGATGTTTAGTATATGCTCCTTTTACTCACTGATCACACAACATAAAATAGTTATTAAATTAAGCCTCAGGCGGCGAAAGACTAATCCCCTGATCTTTTTCAATATATTTCACACGTGGATCCTTAGAAAGGCGCTCTATTTCTTCATCTGTTGTATTTATTACAAACCCAAAAAATGCTCCACCGTAAACTCTTTCTATTTTTCCTTTTAAATCAAGCTCCTGCATAATTACCTGAGCTTCTGTTGCCATTAATTTTTGACGGTTATTATATTCCGGTTCATTTCTCAATTTATCAGAAACAGCTGAATCATATAAGGTAACAATATAACTATACATGGCAATAAAGATAAAAACCCTGCAACCAAAAGGTCACAGGGTTTTAAAGTTCTGTAATTATTTAACTTAAAACGGTACTAGAAAGTTACTGTTACAGCGTCAGAGCAAGTAGTGCTTCCTTCTTCACAAACAGTATAAGTGTATGTTGCACCACCTCTGTTGTTAGTGCTGTCTGTATAGGCACCATCATTTGCTGTAGTAGCAATTAATACACCGTCTCTATAGATATCAACATTTGCAGTTGATGCCCCTGACCAGCTTAGGTCTATATTATGACGACCTTTAACCTTTGTACCAGTTGCACTTAAGGTAATTGAGCTACCTCCACTGTCAGAATCTGTAGTTGCGGAAGCAGAACTTGAAAGAGCACCTTCATTACCAGCGGCATCTACAGCACTTACTTCATAGCTGTAAGTAGTTCCTGAAGATAATCCCAGATCACTATATGATGTGGTGGTAGATGTGGTTAAAAGGCTTCCATTACGATAGATATTGTAGTAATCCACACCTGTATCGTCAGAAGCGGCATCCCATGATAAATCAATCTGTGAAGTGCCGGCAGCGGTAGCTGATAATCCCGTTACCTGAGTAGGCGCCGTAGTATCCGTGCTGCCATCACCCCCACCGTCTCCGCTTCCGGATCCTAAAGTATAAAGAAGGTGATTGTTTGTGGTATTCGAGCTAAGTACTACATTTTTTGTACTGTTGGTAGTAAGCCAGTTGTATACATCAGCAGCAGTTGCAGAAGGATTATTTTGTAAGAAAAGTGCTGCAGCACCAGCTACATGTGGAGAAGCCATACTTGTACCGCTAATAGTATTTACAGAAGCATCATCTGTATACCATGCAGAAGTAATACTTGCACCCGGAGCAAAAATCTCGACACAGTTACCATAGTTAGACCATGAAGTCTTTGTATCCGTATCATCTGTAGCGCCAACAGTATAAGCATTAGCAGCACCTGCAGGAGAAGAATTACATGCATCTTGTGCACGGCCAAGGAAATCACCATTACCGGCAGCTACAATAACAGGTACATTTGCATCATACATGCGTTGCACTGCATCATCTATTGAAGTACTTGATCCACCACCAAGTGACATATTTGCTACAGCTGGATGAACAGCATTAGCAGCAACCCAATCCATACCTGCAACAACTCCACTTGTAGTACCAGAACCTTCACAGTCAAGAACCCTAACTCCAACAAGGGTAACATTTTTTGCTATACCATATTCAGTACCACCTACTGTTCCGGCAACATGCGTTCCGTGTCCGTTACAGTCTTCACTATTACCTCCAAAGGCATCATATCCTCTTTGGGCACGTCCTCCAAATTCCTGATGTGTAGTACGTATACCCGTATCAATAATATAAGCTGTTACGCCACTTCCATCTGAATCATAGTTGTAAACAGCATCCAATGGAAGGGCTCTCTGATCCGAACGATCAAGGCCCCATGTAGGGTTACTTTGTGTGGTAAAAGCTTTTATGATCTGATCCTGCTCAACATAAGCAACTTTAGGGTCATTTCTTAGCTGATCCACTTCTGTTTCAGTAAGCTCGGCAGAAAATCCCTGAAGAACATGGCTATACACTTTTTCAAGCTTTGAAGCCTCAATACTGTGTTCGCTCAGAAATTTACTTGCTACTTTCATCATCTCATCCTGTCCGGTCTCATAAGCCAGGCTCTCAATATTTGAACGTGCTCCAGACTTATTTTCTTTGTACACGACAATATACTTGCCTTCGATGTAATCATTCTGAATACTACTTTCAGAAAGATCATCGGAAGGTGAAATGTTCTCAGATTCATTACATGCAAAGAATCCGAACATCACCAGCAAGACTAGCATGCTGCTAATTCGAAAATTTCTCATTTGTTTAAGGGTTTAGGTTAAAAATTGATTTGATACAATTTTAAAGAAAACTGATCTTTTAACAAAATTTAATTTTTATTACATGAGTATTTTCAATATAAAATGTGTCATAATGAAACAATTAATCTATGATATTCTGTAGCTAACTAATTAGAAGAAATAATCTGTATAATAACCTGTAACCAAGAGTATCACCTTCTTATAGCTTTTGTTATTTCTCTTCTACACTAGTTTTCAACTGCTGCTATTTTTTTATAAAGAAATTTATTATTTAAAATAATTCTAAATAATCTTGAACCGGTCGATAGGATTCGATACTTTCGCAGTTTCTTTAGAATGATTCTAAATAATTGTCGCTTACATCTACAATATCGGTTCTATTAGTAGATTTTCAGTACCTGACACGTAAGGCATTAGCGTTGGTAATTGAAAATACTCCCGGATTTAAACTTGTTGCACAAATTGAACGTCACCACGATCTGTTGCAGCAAACTAAATCTGTTAATGCTGATCTGGTCGTACTCGATGCCTTTGATTACAAATCGGGTTATCTGGAAGAAATCATTAGAATTAATCATTTAGGGGAGAGCCATGTATTAATTGTCACCAATAATTATAACAATGAGATAATACAGACTCTTCTTAAAGGAGGTATAAAGGGAATTATTACGAAAAACTGTAGTGAATCAGAAATTGTAAATGCTATACAAGCTGTTTCCATTGGCCGGCGTTATTATTGTAATGCTATCCTGGATTACATTATTGAAGCAGATCATACCACTGAAGAAGAATTAGAACCTACAGTTCTTTCTCCCAGAGAATTGGAGGTGCTTAAATTGATCGCCACAGGTAATACCACACAAAAAATTGCTGATAAACTTCACATCAGTATACATACAGTGAATTCACACAGGAAGAACATTCTTCGAAAGTTAAAAATAAACTCCCCCATACATTTAATAGCTTATGCTGTAAAGGCCGGACTGGTTTCTATCAGCGATAGTAAAAAGCTCAGTTAACCGAAGTGATCGTCTATAACAAATCAGATCCCTTCCCTTCCCCTATCTTACTTTAAAATTTTAAAACCATAATCTTTTATTCTAAATCGTAATTTATACGCTCATTTTCGCTGTTTAAGATCTTTATTACTACTTCTGGCATCACTACTATTAGCTATATGAATAACCAACTTTGGTGATATAAATTAATCAAAAATAGCGATTGACGGGAGGCAATTCCCACCTCATATTTGCATTATTTAGAATTAATCTAAATTAATTATGCAAAGGAATATACTACTTCTTATTACTCTTTTTATCGCTTTCTCAGCAAGTGCACAACAGCGAATTGTCACTGCAGGCAGCTCTTCATCTGAGATTGTTTGCGCCCTTGGGCTTTGTGACAATATTGTGGCCACTGATCAAACCAGTCAGTTCCCTGCAAGCCTGAAGGCACTACCCTCTATCGGTTATCGCAGTGGCATTAGTGCAGAGGGTATTATTGCCCAACGCCCTGACCTGGTAATTTTTGAACGTGGATATGTAAAAGAAGAGCTAATCAAACAGCTTAAATCAACAGGCATTAAAACGCTTGTTATAGATTTTGAACCAAATTTTAATAATACTAAAGAAAGGATCAGGACCATTGCTTCGGCGATAAACAGATCTGATGAAGGAGAAGCAATTATACGAAAAATAGCTACTGACCTGAAGTATGTGGAGCAAAAAATAGCCGTTATTCCGTCAAGACCCAAAGTATTATGCGTTTATGCCCGCGGACAGGGTAATATGCAGGTAGCCGGAAAAAATTCTCCCTTTACACTACTAGAACTTTCAGGCGCACAAAATGCAGTACCTGAAATTGAAGGATATAAGCCTCTAAATGCAGAGTCACTTATTAAAGCTAATCCTGATTACATTCTCTTTTTTACCTCAGGTCTTGCCAGTATCGGAGGGTTAGAGGAAGCTTTAAAGATCACCGGAGTACAGCAAACAACAGCCGGTAAAAAAAGGCAGATCATTTCTATGGACGGGGTGTTGCTGACTAATTGGGGTCCGCGTGTGGCCGAAGCGGCGCTGCAACTTTTTGAACTCACTCATCCTGAAGCAGGTAACTAATGGAAACCACATTAAATCTATTCAGAAGCAAAACCACCGGAAGTATTCTCCTGCTGTCAGGGCTGCTTGTAATACTGCTGCTTATCTCGCTAGCCACTGGGGCGGTAGCAATTACACCAGTAGAGATCCTGCAGGTTTTTGGCCACAGAATTGGGCTAATAGAAGGGATTAATGAAACACAGGAGTTAGTGCTTCTGAATATCCGTCTTCCCCGGTTACTTTTGACTATTTTGATCGGTGCAGCACTTGGACTCAGTGGCGCCACTTTGCAGGGGTTATTTCGAAATCCATTGGTAGAGCCAGGTATAATCGGTGTATCCAGCGGTGCTGCTTTAGGGGTAATCGTTATTATAATGTTTTTGGGTGCATTTGCCCCTCAGTTTACAGAAACTTTCGGGCTCTGGCTTACTCCTCTTTTTGCCTTCACGGGAGGATTGATCGCTACTTTTATAACTCTAAAGCTTAGCCAATATGAAGGAAAAACACAAATCACATACCTCATTCTGGCCGGAGTGGCAATCACTTCGCTAACAGGAGCTGTGATTGGATTATCAATCTTTTATGCTGATGACGTACAGCTTCGCACTTATACTTTCTGGACACTGGGTGACCTTAGTGTAGCCTCATGGGACAGCCTGAATATCCTTTTTCCAATAATAGCCCTGGCATGTGTTGGCCTGATTGCATTAGCACGGCCGCTTAATGCAATAGCCTTAGGTGAAGCAGAAGCTTTTCATTCAGGGGTAGCTGTGGAAAAAGTAAAATTATGGGCTGTCCTGTTGAGTGCACTCGCTGTTGGCACCTCCGTAGCATTTACCGGTATAATCGGTTTTGTGGGTCTTGTTGTGCCTCATATTATCAGGATTAGCTTCAGTTCCGATCACACACTGGTTTTACCCGCTTCTGCATTAGGCGGAGCCTGCCTTTTGGTATCGGCTGATCTTTTTGCCCGGACAATAGTAGCCCCTGCTGAATTGCCTATTGGAGTGATTACAGCAGTAATCGGTACCCCATTTTTTATTTACCTGTTGATAACATCAAAAAAGAAACGCCTCATATGATGCTTAAAGCTATAAATATAACACAGCAAATCAGTGGTAAAACGATATTGAAAGACTGCTGCCTGCGGTTAAAACCAGGGAGATTTACTGCCATAGTAGGGCCAAACGGAGCAGGAAAAAGTACACTGCTAAAAGCAATATCGGGAGAAAGTCGAAAATTTAAAGGCGAGGTGATCCTTAACGGTAAACAACTGCAATGCTTTAAACCGCGTGAGCTTTCAGTTAAGCGGGCAATACTCCCACAGCATACAGTTGTTAATTTTCCCTTTACCGTAGAGCAAGTCATTGAAATTGGCCGGTACGCACATCGTACTACAGCTGTCGAAAATGAGATTATTATCAATAGTGTGATGAGAATGACCGACCTCAAGAAATTTAAAGGAAGAGCTTACCAAACTCTTTCAGGCGGAGAAAAACAAAGGGTACAAATGGCTCGGGTAATGGCACAGATCCGGAATAAAACATCAGACCCAAAATATGTGCTGTTGGACGAACCTACTGCCAGCCTTGACATTGCTCAACAACATACTATACTTTCACTGGCAAAAAATTTATGCAATGAAAATATAGCAGTAATGGCCGTACTGCATGATTTAAATCTTGCAATACAATATGCCGATGATATACTTTTTCTGAAAAATGGCCAGACCGTTGCCTATGGTGAATTAAAAGATGTGGTAACCAAAGATATAATTGAAAAAACCTTCGGATATCCCGTGAGGCTTTTGGAAGACGATGGCGAGCTGATCGTAGTACCAAATAAAAAAAGTAATTCAGATAAGGGAACATCTCCGGGTAAAAAATTAACAGGCAGTTTAAAATCAGAAGTCTTAAAATTCAACGGACAGCCTGTAATCAATTCATAAAATAAAAATTTATAAATCTAACATATAATGAAGCATACAATAAACAGTTTAAATTCAGCAGAACAAATAGAGCAAGCCTGGAATGGTATTCAGCAGGCTAAATCCGGCATACGTATCCGTGAAGCTGCTTCTGCATTAGGTTTAAGTGAGGCACAGTTACTCGCTACACAAGTTGGAAAAGAAGCGATCAGATTAAAAGCTGACTGGCCTGCTTTTATGAAGCGACTGCCGGAATTAGGACGGATCATGTCACTTACCCGCAACGATTCATGTATCCTGGAGCATAAAGGAGCTTTTGAGAAAATAAGGGTTTCCGGTAAAAGCACCCATCAAATGGCTACTGTTATTGGGCCCATAGAGTCGCGGGTATTTCTAAAATCCTGGCATGTGGCATTTGCAGTAAAGCAGAAGAAGGGTGACCGCCTCCTTACAAGCTTACAGGTTTTCGACCATGAGGGACAGGCTATTACTAAGATCTATCTTCAGGAAGATAGTAATTATGAGGCTTATGAAGCATTTGTGGCTGATTTCCGCGCTGAAGACCAGAGCCGTAAGCAGGTAGTATCCACGTATGATAAAAAAGAATTCACCAAAGACCTGGATAAGGAAGCTTTCTTAAATGATTGGTCAGGCTTGAAAGACACGCATGATTTCTTTCCGCTGCTAAGAAAATATAATGCTGATAGATTCCATGCAATTCAGATAGCTGAAGGAAGGTTCTCCTATCCTATTGCAGTTTCCAATATTCAGGAGATGCTTGAAAATGCATCCAAACAAAAGCTCCCTATCATGATCTTTGCCGGTAACCGAGGTAATATCCAGATCCATCAGGATAAGGTTCGCACAATTAGATTATTGGAAAGAGGACATACAGGAGAAGAGCGCTGGCTTAATGTGTTGGATCCTGATTTTAATATGCACCTACGAATTGATCTGATTAAAACCGCCTGGGTGGTTACTAAACCGACAAGAGACGGAGATGTAACATCAATTGAATGCTACGACCACAACAATGAACTTGCGGTACAATTCTTCGGGTTAAGAAAGCCCGGATGTCCGGAGCTGACTGAGTGGAAGGAGCTCGTGAATTCTTTAGGTAAAATGCCTGCGATAGTATGAGGATCTTTATAATCTACTTACTTTTCCTGATGCCTATAGCTGTATTTTCACAAAACAGCCATACGATAAAAGGCAGGGTAACTGATGTAAACGGTGAAGGTTTGGCCTATGCGGCTGTACAGGCGGCAGGTACCGGAACAACTACAGATGGCAACGGAAATTTTGTTCTTGAGATACCTGAAGGAAAGATCCAACTGACAGTAAAATCCATTGGCTACATACCCAAGGAAGTTTCTGTAAAGGTTCCAATGGTAAAGCCGCTATATATTACTGTCAAAGAAGATGTACAGCAGCTGAATGAGATAGTTGTGACTGCCACACGCACAAGTCGCAGTATTGATAATATACCCGTACCGGTAGATGTTGTGAATGCTGAGCAGATTGAAGCGATAGGTGCATTGCGACTTGATGAGGTATTACAGGAGCAAACGGGCCTGCAAATCGTATCAGATCATGGGTCTGGTCTTCAGATGCAGGGGCTTTCTTCTGAATATATATTGATCCTGATTGATGGAGAACCGGTAATTGGGCGTACTGCAGGTACACTGGAGCTTAGTCGTCTGGCGGTGGATAATATTGAACGTGTGGAGATCATCAAAGGGCCATCCTCTTCTTTATATGGAAGTGAAGCTATGGCCGGCGTGGTAAATATTATCACAAAAGATTCTGAGCAAGGTTTTTCTTCCGTTTTTCGAACTCGCTATCGTACTTTCGGCACTTCCGATGTTAGCACCACCTTAAACTACGGCAATAAGAAACTTAAAACTTCATTTTTTGCCAACAGGTTAAGTAGTCAGGGATATGACCTGACGCCGGAAACACTTTCAATGACCGCTCCGCCATATCAGGCATATACGGTTAATCCGAAGGTTTCTTACCAATTTTCCGATGCGGTAAAACTAAGTGTTAATAGCAGGTTCTATACGGAAAGCCAGAGAAACACCACTGATATTATCCAGGGAAATGAAACCATTCGCCTGAATGATACAGGAAAGCGTGAAGACTGGAACCTGATGCCCACACTGGAGATAGATCTGAATGATCGTCACCATGTGCAGCTTCGCAGCTATACGACAGGTTATCGCACAGAAACGGATCTTAGATATGAAAATAGCGGGGAGATCTTTGAGGAGAATTATTTTGATCAGCTTTTCAACCGCTCTGAAGCAGTTTACGATTATTATATTAATGATCGGCATATAACAACAGCAGGCGTTGGCCATACAATTGAAACAGTCGAGGCTACGCGATATGATGATGTTAATGCCTTCAGGGCTACATATGGATTCCTGCAGCATCAATTTATTCCAGCTGAAAAGTTCAATTTGATCATAGGTGGCCGCTTTGACACGCATAGTGAATACGCCTCCAGATTTAGCCCAAAGCTGGCAGCCGGATATACTGTAAACAAATGGCTTAAAGTACAGGCTTCTTTCGGAGGAGGATATAAAGCACCTGATTTCCGCCAATTGCTGCTCAATTTTACTAATCCGATAGCAGGGTATTCCGTTATCGGCTCCAGTATTGTACTTGAGCGAATGAACGAGCTACAGGACCAGGGCCAGATCGAACGGATACTCATAGACCCTGCAACTATTGAAACCATTGAAGCTGAAACCTCCATTGCCTACAATGGGGGTTTACACCTAAATCCAGGCAGGTTCAGGGGTGAGATCAATTTTTTTAGAAACGAGATCAGCAACTTAATTGATGCTGTTCCCATAGCGCGTAAAACAAACGGACAAAATGTGTTTAGCTATTTCAACTTTGATGAGGTGGTTACACAGGGAGTAGAAGTAAAAACAAGCTATCCACTTCTGAAAAACCTGGAGGTTTCTCTTGGTTATCAATACCTTGATTCACGAAACCTGGAAGATATTGAGCGACTTAGAGAGGGAAAAGTATTTAGACGAGATCAGGCTACCAATCGAACAGTTGCCGTAGATCTGGCAGATTATGGTGGGTTACCAAATCGTTCCCGTCACTCAGGTAATGCAAAACTATTTTACTCCAACACCAAACATGGTTTTGATGCAGCGCTTCGGGCCATTTATCGGGGCAGATGGGGACTGGGAGATTCCAACGGGAATGGAGTGATAGATACTGACAATGAATTTGCTGATGGGTATATTTTGCTAAACCTGGCTTTAAACAAGGATATCCTTGGATGGCTAACATTGGAAGCCGGAGGCAATAACCTGCTAAACAATACTAATCCTTTTGAGCCATCCCTGCCGGGCCGTATCTGGTATGGAGGAGTGAATATAAAATTTTCTAAAAATTAAAAATGTAAAACTTAAAATCAAATAATAAAATGAAAAACACAAAAATGAAACTTGTATACGTAATGCTCTTTGTTAGTTTGCTGTCTTTTACAGCCTGTGATGAAGATGAGGTCCTTAATACTGTAATTCTGGAGGAACAAACAGCTTCGGATATCCCGGCTGATCCTGACGGTGGCCATGGGCCATCAAGTAACTTTACATTCTTTGACCTTGAGACCGGAACAATCTTACAAAAAGCAGATTCCAATTCTAACAAATGGGACCTGGCTTTTGCAGGAACAACAGTTCTGATCAATGGAGGTATTTCTGGCCCCGGACAGGGAACAGCTCAGGTAGTGGATGGAATATTCGAAGACCTTGAAACTGCCCCAGAAACAGGTTTTGCAGTAGACAGTGAAGAGTCATTAGCAATCCCTGCCGGAAGTGATAACGGCTGGTATACGTACACCGGTGGTGGTGGTACTCCTAGTTATGCCATACTGCCTATTCGCGGTAAGGTGATCATGCTAACTACGGGAGACGGAAATTATGCTAAAGTAGAAATCCTAAGTTATTACAAAGGAAATCCGGATACCTCAACACCTGAGTTTGCAGACAGAAGCACCCGACCAGCAGGGAGATACTATACCTTCCGTTATATAGTTCAGGAAAATGGAAGTAAAAATTTCAAATAATAATTCCTTAAAAGTTAAATGAATAAACTTTAAAGTATCTGTTAAGTCCTCCGGAGCCATGACTTCATATTGTTTTGTCATGGTTTCCGAGAGGCACAAAACTATGTGTAATTATCATCAGCAAATAATATTTACTGAAACTGAAAAGGGGCAAGTCAGTTGGTGCAGCGGATGTCGGAGCTATTCAGTAGTATTTAATAGTTGTGTAATGGCGTTTACACAAAAAGAATTGGAGCAATTTATAGATTTAATCACCAATCTAACTGACAATGATTTCCAATATAATTTTAAAAATGAAAAACATGTACTCATTAAAAACCAATTTGCTTTTATTGGTATCTGTCTAACATATGAAGATCTAAACCTGTTAGCAGATATGGTAAATGAATCGCTTACCTTAACTGAAGTTTTTAAAATAATTTATCACTAGTGTTTTAAACCCTATTCTTACTTTCTAATGACCGCCTTAAATCCTTAATTAAATTTAGTCTAAATAATTTTTCTAAAACTCTCTATTAGGCTAAGTTTGTTTATTATTTATATTTAGTCTAAATAAATAGTGGTGCAACTTCTATTTTTCCTAATAATTGGTCCGTGGTCGACGTTTGCACAGCCGTCCACCGACTCTGTTATTGGAAAAGTGACAGATGCTGATGGCAATGCAGTGCCCGGTATTACTGTTTTGCTAAAAGAGACCAGGAAAGGTTCAGCAACGGATGAATCGGGCAATTTTATAATTGAAGGTGTGGCACCAGGTAAATATAAATTACAGATTTCAGGGATCGGATTTGAGCATCAGGAGATCGCTATTAAGCACCCTTCCCCTACTCCATATCAAATAAGCCTTGTCGAAAGTGTAAAGCAATTGCAGAATGTTGTTGTTACATCGGATAAACAAAGCCAAAGTGTAAAAGCTACAGGATTAAATGTTTCTGTCATCAGCACGGAGCAATTTCAGGACCTTAATATGGATGTCAACCAGATCATAGGTATTGCTTCCGGAATAAATATTCGTGAAACAGGCGGTTTAGGATCTAATTTTGAATTATCACTTAATGGATTATCAGGCAATCAGGTGCGTTATTTTATTGATGGTATTCCCATGGAATTCTTTGGGTCTGCTTTAAGCCTAAACAACATGCCAGCCAATATGATAAAATCCATTCAGATATATAAAGGAGTGGTACCAATCCACCTTGCTGCAGATGCTTTAGGGGGTGCCATTAATATTGTGACCCCTTCTCTAAAGGATGAATTTCTTGATGTTTCTTATTCTTATGGATCCTTTAATACACATAGGGCCTCTGCATTTGGTCAGGTTAGCAATGAGCAGGGGATGTTTCTCAGGTTCTCTTCCTTTTTTAATCATTCAGATAATGATTACTGGATGAATAATGTGCCTGTCGCAGATACATTTGGAAATATTACCGGATACTCACGCTTCAGAAGGTTTCATGATGAATATACCTCCGGTTCTATTAATCTAAGAGCAGGGCTTATAGGTAAAAAATTTGCTGATGAACTGAGCATTGATTTTACTTATGCAGGTAATGAGAACAATATTCAGCATCCTGATGTCTCTGTAAACCGAACTTATGGTGGCCTTACCAGTCGTAACACCTCTTACATGGGTGTCTTGCGCTACAACAAAAGCTTTTCAAAGTTGGAGATCAAAGCCAATGCCCTGGCAGGACATGTTGAGGAAGTGGTCTATGATACTATTTCACGGCGATATAACTGGAAGGGAGAATTTAAAGACCTTTCTGATAACGTAGGAGAATATTATGGCCAGCAATCAATTTTTCATATCCAGGACCAGTTTATCTGGGCTAATATAGATGCAAGTTATAATTTACTCCAGGGGCACAATTTACGATTCAATTTATCACACAATCAGTTAAAGCGTAATGGTTATGATGAAATTAATGAAAATAATTTAGCCTTTACTTCGCCTAATGAGCTGTTTAAAGATATGGGTGCTTTATCATACGAATATTTGAGCAGCAATAATAAATTTCAGGCTACAGTATTTGGAAAACAGTATTTTTTTAATGGCCTCATCAATACACAGGAATATATTGGAGATAGCTATCAAAATGTAGAAACCAAAGCCAACCTTGTTGAAACCGGCTATGGAGCTTCCGCACGATATACGATTAACCCGAACTGGACGATGAAATTCTCATTTGAAAAGGCCTATCGTATGCCGGAACCTGATGAGATCCTGGGAAATGGGATGTTCATTGACCCTAATCCTTCACTTACAGCCGAAAGCTCGCATAATCTAAATTATGGATTAATCTTCAATAAAGATCTTGGGCGTTCCCGCATCCAGTCGGAGGCTAATGTATTCTATAGACCTACTGAAGATTTCATTCGGTTCATCAATGATCGTGGTATTTTAGGAAGATATTATAATGTGGCCAATGTCCGGATACTTGGAGTCGAATCATCGAATTTATTAAAGATAAAAAATAAATACCTGCTCGGGCTTAACTGGACTTATCAATCCATAACCGATCGTACGGAATCTTATGAAGGACTTCCTAATGATAATATTGGTGAGAAGATCCCTAATACCCCTTATTTCTTTTGGAATCTCCGTGCCGGATATAATACCCGGGTTACCCGTGATTCAAGGATATCTTTCACCTGGTCAAGCCGCTATATACATGAGTTTTATCTGTATTGGGAACGGTTTGGCAACAGGAATGATAAAAATGAGATACCCACACAATTTGTACATGACCTGGATATAAACTACTCCTTCAATGAAGGAAAATATAATGCATCACTTGCCGCAAGAAATATTTTTGATGCCAATGCATATGATAATTTCAATATTCAAAAACCAGGAAGAGCATTTTATTTAAAATTCAGATACTATTTAAACAACAATTAACTAATGAAAAATAGAATATACACACTACTTGTAATGATGGCGCTGCTCGGTTTCACCAGCTGTGAAAGCGATGAGCCTCAGGTTAATACTGCGCAGGGTATAACCATGACTTTAAAAACCACCGGAGACCAGGAACCTGAGTATGTTGTTACCGAAGAAAATATAATGGAAGGTACAATAACAGCGGAAGGTGCAGGGTTTGAATCTTTCGACTGGAATTTTTCTTATACGGTCGGTAATTCACTTTTTGTATTAGGCTACACTAATTTTGAAGCACAGGTTTTTCAGCCGAATGCTCAGGGAGAAATTGTAGAAGTAGCTAAATTTTTACTGGAAACACCACTTGAAGTTTTTGGCAATGTAAACAATGAAACCATGCTGGCTATGGATGCCCCGCGAGACGGATCTCATACAGCCCGCAAACTTTATACTGTAGATGCGGAAAGTGGCTCTATTACAGGGATCACCAATGTAAAGATCTATGATGAAGATACCGGCACTCCCGGAGAAGGTGTAACTGCATGGCCTACAGCTCTTCAGGTGGTAGGTGATAATTTATTCATACCTTTCTACCTGGTTGATGATAATGGTTGGTATACAACCCCACGTCCTGATAAAGCGTATGTCGCTGTTTATTCTTATCCAAATGTAGAAGCAGAACCAATTAAAGTTATTGAAGATACAAGGACGGGCAACATTGGTGTAAATGGTACTACAACAGGATTAATACAAACGGATGCAGGTGATCTTTATTCATTCTCTTCAGGAGCATATCTTGCAGGTTTTTTACCGGTTGCTGAAAAACCTTCAGGTATTTTGAAGATCAACAGCGGCGAAACTGAATTTGATTCAAATTACTTCTTTGATGTGGAAAATGCTCCAAATGGCGGTATACTGTTCTGGATGGATTATGTAGGTGGCAATAAAGCAATTGCAAGACTACTTACGGAAGATGTAGAACCTGCCAATGATCCTAATTATGAATTTTACTGGGGTGCTTTTGGAAGAAATAAATTTAATCAGAAGCTTGTCTTAATAGACCTGGCTGCACAGACCATTACTCCTGTGGAAAATGTACCTTTGCATGCTAAAAGATATACAACTCCTGTTCATGTGGAAGACGGCAAAACATATGTAAGCATCGAAACAGCTGAAGATGCCTATGTATATCAGGTTGATGTCAATAATGCTACAGCAGTTAAGGGCGCTAAGATTGAAGGAAAAACAATTAAGGGTTTTTCCAACTTATTTGATTAAATAATTATATAAGGTGCAGTGATTTATTGATCGCTGCACCATCATTTTTTGATATGGGCAAAAAACGCAAAATATTCCGGTTAACACATCTTTTTATTGGCCTTGTGGCAGGTCTTATAGTATTTATTGAGGCTATCACAGGAGCTTTATGGGTATTTAATCAGGAAATTGAAGGACTGTTTACTGATGAAATAAAAATCGAACAGCAGGATATTCCCAAGGTCACTCCCACCCGTGTAAAAGAAATTGCCCAACAGGAAATACCTGGAAAAAATATTCATGGCGTATTGTATAATAAAGGTGCAGAGCCAATTGAGGTAATATTTTATGAGGAAGAACCTGAATTTTATTATTCAATTTTCCTCAATCCATATGACGGCGAGGTGCTTAAGCATGAGGATCATTTCAAAGGTTTTTTTCCATTTATATTAGATGGCCACCTTCACTTATGGCTTCCTCATGATATTGGTGAACCTGTTGTTGCTTATGGTACATTATTATTTTTAATCTCTATTATAACAGGTATTGTCCTTTGGTGGCCTAAAAATAAAAAAGGGCGAAAGCAACGGTTTAAATTAGCATGGAAGCCTACCACAAGATGGAGAAGAAAGAATTTTGACCTGCATACGGTCCTGGGTTTTTATGTATCAGCCCTCGCCATCATATTTGTTATCACAGGATTGGTCATGTCACTTGAGTGGTTTAATACCCTTTTCTATAAATCAATTGGTGGCGATAAAGTCACTGAATTTATGATCCCGGCTAATGAATCAAAAGAGAGAACCATCGATCATGATCAAAAACCAATAGATCAGCTACCAAGGCTGCTGGATGCAAAATATCCAATGGCCAATAGTTATGAAATCCACTTTCCTTATGCTGATTCTGTAAGTATTTATGTGGAAGTTTCCTACGATGGTGATGTATATTATGATGCAGATTATGTCTTTTTCGATCAGTACACCCTTGAAGAAGTAAAGGCACCAAGTATATATGGAAAATATGAAGAAGCCTCTGTACAGGATCATGCTGTTCGTATGAGCTATGATATCCATGTTGGCGCCATCTGGGGATTACCTACAAAAGTCCTTGCTTTTTTAGCCAGTTTATTAATCGCCACTCTACCTGTCACCGGCGTCCTTATTTATATAGGGAGAAAGAAAAAGAGCCAGCAGACACCAAAGAAAGAGCGGGAAATGGTGCTTTCGGAGAGTATGTAGGAATATTTTGTGCTTGAATTTAGTGCAAAAAAAAGGTGCTCCGTTCCCAGAACACCTAATTTTAACATTATTACCTATATAAAAATGAAATTCTACTTACTTTAACGGATCCAGATCATAACGATCGAGGCTCATTACTTTATCCCATGCTTTTACAAAGTCTTTAACAAACTTTTCTTCAGAATCAGAACAGGCATAAACCTCAGCATCAGCTCTTAATTCTGAATTTGAACCAAAAATAAGATCTACACGGCTGCCTTTCCACTTTACCTCTCCGGTCCTGCGGTCGCGTCCTTCAAATTCCTGCGCTTCATCTGAAGTTCTTTTCCATGTGGTATTCATATCCAGCAGGTTAATGAAAAAATCATTTGTCAGTGTTTCCGGACGATCTGTGAAAACACCGTGCTTGCTTTGATCATAGTTTGTATTCAATACACGCATACCACCAATCAGAACTGTCATCTCAGGTGCTGTAAGTGTCATAAGCTGCGCTTTATCTACCATCATCTGCTCAGCTGACGCTGTTAATTGCTCATTTTTTCTTCGATAATTACGGAAAGCATCGGCATTAGGCTCAAGGATAGAGAAAGATTCTATATCTGTTTGTTCCTGTGATGCATCCGTACGCCCCGGAGTGAAAGGAACAGTAATGTTATGTCCGGCATTTTTCGCTGCCTTTTCAATACCTGCACAGCCTCCAAGTACGATCAGGTCTGCCATTGCAACTTTCTTACCACCGGATTGTGAATCGTTAAACTCCTTCTGAATTTTTTCATAAGCATTTAAAACAGAAGAAAGCTGTTTCGGATTATTTACCTCCCAGTCTTTCTGTGGTGCAAGGCGTATACGTGCTCCATTAGCACCTCCCCTTTTATCAGAATCACGGTATGTCGATGCTGCTGCCCAGGCAGTACTTACCAGCTGTGCTATGGATAAACCTGAATCCAATATTTTGCTCTTAAGCTTTGAGATATCGCTATCATCAATAATCTTATGATTGACTTCCGGAATAGGATCCTGCCAAAGCAATTCCACCTCCGGCACTTCCGGACCAAGATATCGCTGACGTGGCCCCATATCACGATGGGTTAGTTTATACCATGCTTTCGCAAAAGCATCTGCAAAGTCGTCAGGATTCTCAAGAAATCTTCTGGAAATTTTTTCGTAAGCAGGGTCTACCCGAAGAGAGATATCCGTTGTAAGCATAAATGGGGCATGCTTTTTATTCGGATCGAATGCATCCGGTATGGTACCCTCTCCTGCATTATTTTTTGGTTTCCACTGATGTGCCCCTGCAGGGCTTTTTGTCAGCTCCCATTCGTAACCGAAAAGATTCTCAAAAAAGTTATTGCTCCACTTTGTAGGTGTGGTTGTCCAGGCACCTTCCAGTCCACTCGTGATGGTGTTTTCCGAGTGGCCGCTACCAAGTTTATTTTTCCAGCCCAATCCCATTTCTTCAATTTCAGCACCGGCAGGCTCTTTACCAACATGTTCGCGAGGATCTGCGGCTCCATGTGTTTTACCAAAAGTATGGCCACCGGCAATCAGCGCTACAGTTTCTTCATCATTCATTGCCATACGACCAAATGTTTCCCTGATATGGTCAGCCGCCTCACGAGGATCAGGATTTCCGTTTGGCCCTTCAGGATTAACGTATATAAGCCCCATGTGAGAGGCTGCAAGAGGGCTTTCGAGCTTTTCACCGGCATGTCGTTCAGTATTGCCCAGCCATTCTCCTTCAGATCCCCAGTAGATATCTTCCTCCGGCTCCCAGACATCCTCACGGCCACCGCCAAAACCTAAAGTTTTAAAACCCATAGACTCAAGGGCTACATTTCCGGCCAAAATCATAAGATCAGCCCATGAGATCTTCCTGCCATACTTTTGCTTAATGGGCCATAGCAACAGACGTGCCTTATCAAGATTGGCATTATCAGGCCAGCTGTTAAGAGGTGCAAATCGCTGACTTCCGGAACCTGCTCCACCGCGCCCATCCATAATACGATAAGTACCAGCGCTATGCCATGCCATTCGTATGAATAAAGGGCCATAATGGCCATAATCTGCCGGCCACCACTCCTGTGAATCAGTCATCAAATCATTCAGCTCCTTTTTTACTTCCCTAAGATCAAGTTTCTTAAATTCTTCAGCATAATTAAAATCTTCACCCATTGGATTGGATTTTGACGAATGCTGATGCAATATCTTTACATTTAGCATATCTGGCCACCAATCACGATTTGTACGACCTGTACCTGCAGTATAGTTTACAGCCCCACCTAAAAAGGGGCATCTCCTGGATTCATTGGTATCCCATACAGGACTGTTGGGTTCAACATGTCTATCTTTGTGATTTTCCATAGTATTTTTAATTAGAAATTGATTTTAAATTAATAAAAGGCCGTCATCACTATAAATTTAATTTATTTATAGGAGACTAACCTTTGATCTTCATTATAAAAATCTATCAGGGCATAGGTATAACTTATCAGGTCAATTAAGGATATTTTTATCAGGAGATGTCAGGCTTTTGAGGTCTACAAAACGTTCAATTATTTGCTGACAATCGGTTTGCCCTAGTATTAAAGAATGTTCATTATGTAATTCAGTCAACAGCATCGTTATTTTAATAAGTGTATCTAAAGCTGGTTCTTTGGGATTTTCCATCCACATGCTTAATAGCTGTTCATAAAATTCTTTATGCCATCGGGGCATTCTGTATAGAAGGTGCAATCGATAAAAGAAATGTGTTAGAGAAGATAGGTCGCTATGGGAATAGAAAAATTTTTGTTTTGTAGATTCTTTAAAAGCCGTTCCCGAAATGATGCACCATAATTTTAAAATTTCCACCACATAATCATCTCCGTAATAAATAAGGTCTGTACGGAATTTCGAGCTGATCACCAATACATGCTGATGGGTCAATGACTCGACCTGTAACTTAAGCTCAGCAGCTTCTGCTTTATTTAAATAATAAGCCGGAGCATAATGGCCTTGAATACTTATCAGGTTCATGATCATATTAAAATCACTGAAGCAGCTCTTCTATCTCTCGTAAGCCCTGCATGCGGGCATGATTTAACGCAGTATTCCCTCGTTCATCCGTAACATCTTTGTCAGCACCATTTGCGACCAACAATCTGATTATTTCCTTTTGATTAAAAGTTGTGGCAAAAATCAAAGCTGTAGCTCCACTATATCCTCTTTTATTCACATCGGCACCTGACTCAATGAGCATTTTAGCCAGATCTGAAGAGCCTTTAAAACAAACACCCATTAATGCAGTATTGCCTGAAGCATCCTGTGCATTTACATCTGCACCATTTTCAATAAGAAATTTCGATAATTCTAATAAACCATTATAAGTAGCTAGTATCAATGGCGTAAAGCCTCTGCTATCAACAGCATTAACTATTTGAGGATCCTTTTTAATAGCTTCCTGAACCGCAATTGTATCTTTTTGGCCGATAAATTGAAAAATATCTGTTTCACTCATAACTAAAAAAAGGTTAGAATAACATCATGAACAATGTCAGTAGCTGAATATATAATAGATATTAAATATTCCAGCTATACTTTTTGTTTTTTTAAATTTAGTATAAGTTAAAAATATTAATTTTATATCCTATAAATCAGCGTAGACTTTTCAGTTACATTCTCATCCTTCTCATCCGTCAGATGCCTTTTTAGGCGTGCAAACGGATAAGAAGCTCACCAACACCGTCAGAAGCTTTACGGGCATTGATTAGGAGCGCTTGCTTTAAATAGCAAATACAGGAAAATAAAAAAGCAGAGAATTATCCCTGCTTTTTTAAATCAACTCTCTGACTCACTACCGTCAGACGCCTTTTCAGGCGTGCAAACGGTATTGAGGAGATTTAATTCTGTCCACCCTTTCTTGTTGGTTGCCTTTGCTCCGGCCATTCAATTTGTTCCCCTGTTCTTGGTGATATCGGAAGCACACTCCTCTCCCGGGAAGCCCTCTCAGGATCCTCACTTGCCATATATGCAAGCACAGCAGTAAGGATCGCGTTACTGCGCACATCGTCGAAAACAATTTTATCATAGGTATCACGGTTGGTGTGCCAGGTATAATTCCAGTAGTCCCAGCTTAGAGAGCTAAGGGAGAAGGCAGGTGCACCTGCAGCTACAAATGATGCATAATCAGAACCACCTCTTGCCGGAGTACCGGGGAAGGTGGTTTCAATATGTTCTGTTATATCAGTGGGTACGGCATGAAGCCATCTGCCGACATAATCGTAAGCATGTAAAAATCCCTGACCTGAAATATTTACCACACGTCCCGTTCCATTATCCTGGTTGAAAACAGCCTGTACATTCTCCACTATCTTTGGATTATCCTCTACAAAAGCTCTTGAGCCATTCAGCCCCTGCTCCTCACTGCCCCAGTGGCCTACAAGGATCGTTCTCTTTGGATTTGGATAAACAGCCTGTAAAATACGCATTGCCTCCATCATCACAAGAGTACCCGTTCCATTATCCGTTGCTCCTGTTGCGCCATCCCATGAATCATAATGTGCTGATAAGATCACATACTCCTCAGGCTTTTCACTTCCTTTAATTTCAGCAATAGTATTAAATGTGGGTACATTGCCAAGCTCCTTAGATTCGGCCACTATTTTTATTTGCGGTTTATCGCCATGCTCCACCATTCTGTAAAGCATCCCATAATCTTCAAGGGAAAGATCCACTGCAGGAATTTTTTTCGTGGTAGTACCAAATATTTTATTCACTCCCCACCCTCTTGACCAGTTGGAGGATACTATACCGGCTGCTCCTGCATCCTCAAGCGCTGCGGGCAATGTGCGACGGTTGTAGCCGGTATTATTGATACGATCACGCCAGTTATCCGAAATGGAATCTCTCTCCTCCTTCATCTTTTCAAACGATTCTTCGGTAGCATATTCTTCCCAGTTTTCATCTGGTCTTCCTGTTGGCTGATACATAGAGATCATTACCAGCTTGCCTTTAACCTGTGGCAGCCATTCCTGAAAAGCCTCCGGACCATCTACATCCGGGATAATTACCAGTTCTGCTGTAACTCCTTTTTTAGGAGTAGATGGGCTCCATGCCAGCTGCATGCCTTCAAGGCTGCGTACCCGAGGGTGTACCATATCAATATGACAGATACCACGCTGCCATCCGCGCCACTCTCCCCATTTCTCATTTCTTGCTGAAATGCCCCAGCCCTCATATTTTTCAACAGCCCATTCATGTGCCTGTTGCATTTCGGGAGTTCCTACTAGCCGTGGCCCAATTACATCCATAAGCTCATATGCCAGTTGCTCCAGTTGTGAGTTTTCCGTAGCCTCTTTCACAATATTTTGGACTACCTGCTCCTGAGCAACAAGGAACTGAACCTGCATTAGCAGGAATAGAATGACGATATATTTTTTATTTTTCATGTTAAATAGTTGTTTATACTGATTATGAATCTGTTAGCCTAAAATAAGTAAATTATAACATGGTACACCTGAATTATATGTTTGAAGGTAAAATAAGGTTATAAATGACAAATTTGACTATAATAAAGGTTAATCATAGTTGTAAGAACATAGGTTAGATATAAAGTGCTGCATTTTCGACCAATGTTCGTCCGCCAACGGTCAAAATAGATCATGAGAAGACTGAAACTGTCTATTTAAGGCTTATTTTTATGGCATGTTATTGGATATTAAAATGTTATGGATTAATTTCTCTACTAAAATTGAAAAGCTATGAAAAATGTAGAAGCTTGCTTTAAAATATCCTTTACAGAGGACCAATTGCTTCAGGCCAAAGAATATGTTGAGGATATGAAGAAACATCCTAAGAGGATCTATTGGCTGGGTAAAAAAGAGAAATCAGATGAGGAGCTAATTTACGGCCATATTGCACATCGTATCCTTTCCGGTTATTATAATAGTTATGATCCATTGGCTGCTGCCCGGCAGATCCTGGATATGAAGAGTAAGGTGAAGGAGTGATTGACTTTTAGTTTAGAGTTTAAAGTTTAAGGTTCAGGGTTTATGGTTCTTAGTTAAAATTACCCATCTATGGACTAAAGACTTTTCCAAAGTGTCAGGTTCTTTTAGTGATCCTATTTTTAGTTTACTTGTATATCATCTATCAGTGGTATCAGATCCTGATCCTGATAACTAAATATCGGCACAGGATAGCTGGGGAGAGAGCATAAAGATAAATTATTTTCAATATCCTTTTCTTTAGGTCGGTTGTTACTACTCTTATGAAGCCATTAAATACTTTAATACCGGGGATAATAGCAACTTTGATGATGACGCTCTTTAATGCGATTATATCTAAGAAAACTAATTTCCAAACCCTGGAGCCCCAGAAGGTTTTAGGTAAGATGACCAATCGTATAGCACCTGTCGATAAAATGACGTCTATTGTAATCGGCTGGCTGCTCCATTTTTTTGTTGGTCATATTTTAAGCGTACTGGATAGAACCTTAATGCGCATAACCAGAGTAAAGACAGGATCTTATGGCGCGCTGGCATATGGAACCCTCGATGGCTTAATCGGTGTGTTGACGTGGATCATAACCTTTAAGATTCATCCAAAGCCACCGAACATAAACCTTAAGGAGTATTACTTTCAGTTATTTGTCTCTCACCTCATTTATGGGCTTTTTCACAAATGGACACTGCGATTAATGAAAAAACAATCATTCAGAAATACGTTTAAACTCAACTCCTGAAAAACTTAACGATTCCACCTTACCCTGCTCATTCAGGTCAAAATCAACTTTCATCTCATCCAGCCAGTATTTTTCTGCATCTGATTCAAAGGTATTAAAATGGTAATGATCTAACCGGAGCATATCTTTATTATTAAGCTGTAACTGAAGCTTATCATCCTCATGCCTGACCTCTACTTTACCATATAATTTATGAAGATATTTTCCCGCATAATCTTCAAGTTTTAAGGAGGGGCTTGTATTTACAACCTGTCGTTCATCACTCTCCTCTGATCGCTCAGTTGCTTGCTGCTTCATATCGTTATAAAGCTGGTAGATTTCTTTATTCCAGCTGCGCTCCCCTCCCAGTGCATAAAGGTCAAATACCTCATACATAATCGCATGTCGCAATTCCGCATGATCAAGGTTGGCAAAAACAAAAACTCCAAGATCCTCTTCAGGTAATAAACCAGCAATAGCCACCAACCCGGCAAGGCTACCGGTATGGAAATTTACCATCTTACCTCTATAGTCGTGCTGAAACCATCCCAGTCCATAGGTGGTCCAGTTGGGTTGTGTCAACTGAGTAGTCGGATAAAACTGATTTTCCGGTATGATAGCATGGGGCTGGAAGAGCTTACTATAGCTTTCCTCTGATAAAAGTCGTTCTCCATCTATTTTAGTGCTATCCAGCAGAAAAGTAAGCCATTTGGACATATCTTCAATAGATGACCACATCATGCCGGCAGCACCTATAGGATCACTGACCATATACGAGATCTTCTCAACGCCTTTTTCATCAAACTCATAATGAGGAGCAACATAATTATCTTTTCCTTCCAGATCTTTTACAAGGCCAACTGTACGATCCATTCCAAGAGGCTGCCACACCTCTTTCTGAAGGAATTCATTCCAGGGCTTCCCCGTAACCGATTCTATTACCTCTCCTGCTGCGGCATACATAATATTCTGATAAATAAAGCTGCTGCGCATGCTGTATGTTAAATCTGCCATTGCCATTTGCGCTACTGTCTCTTTTGCAGATAAGCTGTCAATGATCCAGAGAAGGTCTGCATTACCCAATCCAATATTATGAGTGAGCAGGTCGACAATACGCGCTTCCTGGGTTACATAAGGATCTGAAAGCCTGAAATATGGCAGATGGTCTATTACCCTATCCTGCCAATCAAGTTTGCCCCCATCTACAAGAATAGCTATTCCCAGAGCAACAAATGCTTTTGTCGTTGAGGCATTGGCAAACATGGTTTGACTATTAACCAATTCATTAGTTTCAATATCCTTAACTCCATATGTTTTCTGAAATACTACCTGATCATCTTTTACAACCGTAACTGCCAGCCCGGGTACATTCCATAAAGACATTCCCTGTTCTATAAATTCATTCAGGAAATCATTTTTCTTTTTATTTTGACCGACTGCATTATTAAAAGATATAAAGAAGGCGAAAAGGATCAGTAATATTCTCATGGTTTATAACTTGCTGATAAGAGTTAGATAACCATAAATATAACAGAAAGAATAAAAAATGGCGATAAATAAGAAAGGCAACAGAAAAATTCTTCCTGTAGCCCTTCAATAGTTAAGAGATTAAATTTAAAAATTACCGATCTTTATAACAGCCTCAACAGTTACACCCTGATAATCTTTCACATCCAGGTAATCCGTCGATTCAATTCCAACAGCAGATGTAAACCGATAACCTGCATTAAGCCCGAATTTCATAAATGAAGTAATATTAGCCTCAGCTCCAATATTTGGATTAGCCACAAGAAGATTACCACGGTAGCTTGAAATATTATCTGTATTTAAATAATTTATAAGAGCCCCATAGCCTAATTTCAGTCCTGCCTGATAATGGATAAGTTTATCGGGATTAAGGATATAACCTGCCCATAAGCCGCCATGGCGAAACCGCTGATCGTATGATCCGGGATTTGCTCCGGTTTCATTATTATCCAGATAATAGACCCCTGCATAAAAATTACCAGCCATTACACCAGCTCCCAAACCGGCAGATATCCCGGCAAGGTTATTTTGCTTTGACAGCTCAAGAAGAGGAGCCACAAATACTTTTGGGCCTGAACCTGAATCTGCTTTAAAAAGCGTTTCCTGCGCTTGAACGCCCACCACTGTTGCTACAACAGCAAGCATAACCAACATTGTTTTCTTCATAAATCTCATTATAAATTTGAAATACAAACGGAAAATACTTTTGCAGGTTAATAATTTTTAAAAAATTATTTTACAGGAAGCGTAAAATGAAAAATTGACCCTTCGCCAATCTTACTTTCTACCCCAATAGTACCATTATGGCGGTTTATAATTTCTGCAGAAATAAAAAGGCCCAGACCAAGGCCTGCAAAAGATTTGTACCCCATATTCTCTACACGGAAAAATCTTTCAAATACCTTTTTCTGATCTTCTACAGATAAACCCATTCCAAAATCCTGTACTGAAACCTTTACTTCATTATTTCCCTGTTCTATTAATGTTTTTATTATTACTTTATCTTTTTTAGGGGAATATTTAATAGCATTAGTTAATAAATTAGTTATCACCTGCCCTATCCGTTCACGGTCTCCAAGGAGTGTTACATCGGCATCGAGGTCTTCGATTATCTGATGTTTTTTACTTGTATGCCGTATTTCATCGGCTACCTCTAAAATTAGATCATTCAGTGTAAAAGATTCATTCCGGAACTGCAGCTTACCTTGCTCTACTTTTGTAACATCAAGCAGATCAGATACCAGGGTGGTCAGCTTATCAAGCTGAATATCCATTCTAGATAATATTTTGGAGGTAGACTGGTTTTCTGCTTCTGCAAATTGTTCCTGCAAGATCTGAGTATATCCTTTAATGCTGGTTACAGGAGTTTTTAGCTCATGACTCGCTATGCCAATAAATTCATCTTTTTGTCGCAACAAGATTTCTTTTTCCGTAATATCTATAAAAAACCAGGCATAGCCATAAAAATTATCATCTTCTCCTTTAAGTGGAGCCCCGAAGCGTTCAAGTATCTGTCCATTTTTAAATCTCAGTTTTTCATGGTTTTTTTCCTTTTTTCTATATATCTCCTGAGCGCGCTCAATAAATTTTTCCGGTTCCAGTAGTTGTTCCTGAGATATTTGAAGAGCCAGATTATCATCCCGGGATTCAGTTATTTCTGTTGGCAGGTTCCACATTTTTATAAACTGCTCATTATATGTAAGCATTTTTCCTTCAGGTGAAACTACTAATACACCTAACGGTGAAACTTTTTGCTGTGCTTCAAGGAGGCTTTTCTGATAATTTAATAGTTCTTCCGCCTCTCGCTGTTTTGTAATATCAGTATTTGTTCCAAACCATTGGAGCGTCTTTCCATTTTCGTCTTTAATTGGAACAGCCCTTGATAAAAACCAGGAATATTTACCATCCTTTCCTCTCAGGGGAAAGATATCTTCCCATTCTTTTCCTTCATCTATACACATCTGAAAACCATTCACTACCCTTTCCACATGATCGGGATGATAGATTTTTTGCCAGCCCCAGCCCTCCATTTCTTTTAATGTAGTGCCAGTATAATCGAACCATCGTTTATTATACCAGAAGATCCAGCCGGTTTCATCAGTCATCCAGGCAAGCTGAGATATATTATCAGCTAAAGCCCTAAATCTGTTTTTACTTTTATTTAGTGCATTTATAATATCCTTCTCTTCCGTAAGATCACGAACTTCCATTATAGTACCAACAGTTTTTCCGGATCGTACGATCGGACTTGCTGTAAAAGCTATAGGATAAAAAGTACCATCGGGCCGAATAAATATATCCTCACCTTGAGTTCTATTTTTTGCAGGGAACGCACGATCCATCGGACAATCTTTTTGAGGATAATGGCTTCCATCAGGTTTTGTATGATGGATTATATCATGAAGAGGTTTATTTATCTTCAATATTTCCTGTAAAGTATAGCCCGTCATTTTTTCTGCTGCAGGGTTCATATAAGTACAGAATTGACTTTCATCTTTTATAAAAAGTGAGGTAGTAGCGTTATCTGTTATTGTCTGCGTCAGTTTATTCTGAGCACGTAAAGCTTCCTCTATTTCTTTATGATCGTGAATATCTGTATTAGTACCCAGCCACATCTCTATATTTCCCTGATTATCCCTTACTGGTTCAGCTTTACCAAGATGCCAGCGATATTTTCCATCATGTCTGCGAAGGCGGTACTCTATCTCGTAGGAGTTACCTGATTCAAGAGCTTCATTCCAGGTCTTAATTGTTCTATCCAAATCATCAGGATGGTGTATAGGCTTGTTCTTCCAACCCCAGCCCTCGGTGCCTTCCATTCCACCTACAAAATCATACCATCTTTTATTAAAGTAGATGATTTCTCCTTTAGGATCAGCAATAAATGCCATTTGTGGCATAGCTTCTGCAAAAAGCTTAAATCTTCGTTCATTTTCACGAATAGCTTCTTCTGATTTTTTGCGTTCAGTTATATCTGTGAAAAGAATAGCTACTTTTAAACCTCCCTCTTCCCCAATCTTAAAGGCATAGACTTCAAACCATCTACCCATTGCTTCAGACCCCTCAACAAAACGTGATGATTTTCCTGTAAGCGCTACATCACCATAAATATCCACCCACCGTTGTTCCAGGTTGGGAATGAGTTCTTTTGCAGTTCTGCCTTTAGCATTTTTAAGACCGGTCTGTAATTCAAAAACCGGATTTATTTCAAGAAATCTATAATCTTCAGGTACTTTATTATGATCTAAAATTACATCAACAATGCAAAACCCCTGATCCATTTTTTCAAAAAGGGCCCTGTATTTTTGCTCACTTTCAGCTATTAATTTTCGATTTTTTACTTTTTCCGTAACTTCAATGCCCTGAACATAAATGCTATGGACAATACCATTATTATCTTTAACAGGTTCATATATAAAATCCAGAAAAGCCTCTTCAAGGTTTCCTGCTCCATTACGGTCCAATTTTGCAGGTAATTCATTGCCAATAAATGGTTCACCTGTCTTCCTTACATTGTCAAGCAGCTCAATAAACCCCTGGCCCCTAACTTCAGGCAGAACTTCAACCACAGGTTTACCAATAATAGTTTCGTCCTTACCAATCAGTTGAAGATATTTTTTATTGGCAAAATCAAAAATATGATCGGGTCCGCGGAGTATGGTTATAAATCCAGGAGCCTGAATAAAAAGATCATGCAGATTGTCTTTTGCTGAAAATATTCCTTTTTTTGGCTTATTGTTATCTATACCCTGATCAGCCTTTTTCGCTGATTTACCTGTTTCATCTTTTAATTTCTTAGATTTATTTTTCAAACTGATCCTGCTATAAATTTTCTGATACTAACCTTATGAGGTGAGTTTTTTAAGAAATGAATATTTTTAAAAAAGATAAAATTATAAATTTTTTCTAAAATAAAATAACACTAAAAGTAAGAGAAATGATTTTTTATTTTGAGGCTGAGGTAGAATTAATTTCCTGATACTCTATGAAGTAAGTAGGGAGATTTTAGCTTTCAAATAAATAAATCAATGTTGAGGGGCAGATTGGCGTTTAAAGTGAAGCAATAAAATTTTAAAAAAAATTGAAATTATTCAGAAATAAATTATTTGTCCTCCCATCTATTATATCCGCCTTTCAGGTCATAAACTTTAGTAAAACCCATTTTCGATAATAATTTCGCTGCCCTTGCACTGCGGCCTCCTACAGCACAATATACAGCAACAGGTTTATCCTTATCAAGTTTATCAGCGATCAGATCCTGAAAATCATTACTCAGGTAATCAATATTAATAGCTCCTTCAATCTTACCTTTCTCCACTTCCTGTAATGTTCTCACATCCACTAACTGAACTTCCTTTGATTTTAATAAAGCTTTAAATGCATCAGCTTCTATTGTTTCAACTATAGCATTTTGATTTTTCTCTTGATCATGCTGACCTGAACATGAAAGAAAAACAGTTAAAAAGGAAACGATAAGCAGCAGTTTATTCATAATACTAAGATACAAAAAATCAAATTTTTATTACAGTATTGATCTATGAACAATACTTTACACTTCTGATAACTACAATAAAAAAGCCAGACATAATGCTGTCTGGCCGTTAATAAACTCAAAATTTTTAAGCTGCCCTTTTTGTGATCATAGTAACCGGTGGAATAAGAGCCTGAATATTTTTTTTCCACTTCTTCCCTACTTCCAGATGAAAACCATAATCCAGTATATCATCAACATTACTATCGTAAAGGCTGATGGACACTACCTCATTGTTCCTGTTCATTACCAGGTTCATGTCTATCTGTTTGATCTCCATTTTGCCGGAATAGTCACTGTTATGGATCTCTTTTTTGTTGATCTTAAGCGAACATTCTTTTAGATCATTCAAATCCACACATTGACGATGATTTACAATGTTGTTATCATCAGTAGTTACATAATAAAGCTTATTCTCCTTTGTAAGGCCCATAATTTTATTTGACCATAAATCATATTTCAGGTCCAGCTTTTTTTGTCTGGTCAGCTCGGCAAGTGCTTTTTTAAGGACGCGGGTCCTTTTATTTGCGGCACGCATAAGAAGGTAAACGGGAATTGTGCTAAAAGCAATTACGAATACTATTAGCGATATATCTGCAAAAATCATTGTAGTTAAATTATTAGTTATTTTTATTTTGATTAATTAATTGTATTTCAGGTACTTGTATAAATATTATAGTCCTGATTAATCAAATAAAAATATGGAAGGGGAATAGCAACTCATATAAGGTGAATTGCCAGAATTTAAAGACCGGAGAAATAAAAACATCTGTACAAACTGATTGAGAACGTAGGATCCAGTTGTTTTCAAAAATAGTAAAGTCTCCTGTAGCACTTATCTTTTGAGAAACATTGACCTTTAAGCTGGATTGAAAATACTCAAAAGCATCATCCAGGTCAGCTGTAATAGTAAGAATGGAAGAAACTTTTTCTTCGTGATCTGTAAAGGAATTAAGACCGGTGATCTGAGAACAGAAAACCGATAAAAGGAACAGCGAAACGTAAAGGTTTCTCATAGGTTGAATCGATAAACGAATTTCAAAAAAAATAGATTCAGTTACTAATAAATTTAAATAATTATTTTTTGGAAAATTTACTTTGGTTTTTGATGTATTAACTATAAAAATATTTTGGATGAAAATCGGTGACAAAAAAAGAATCCTGCGTCTTACAGCCAACTATAGTTTATGAAAAATATTCCTTTATATCTTCAGATCGTAGCCGGTTTGCTGCTCGGTCTCATAACCGGTTTACTGATCGTATTTTTTAATATTGACACCAGCTGGATTACGGATTTTATTAAGCCGCTGGGCACCATTTTTATGCGGCTCCTGAAGATGATAGCTGTCCCTATGGTGATCATATCACTGCTACTCGGAATTATTAGCTTAAGCGATATTAATAAGCTTTCAAAGCTTGGGTTCAGGACTATATCTATATATATGATTACAACTGTTCTGGCTATTACCATAGGTTTAATCACAGTAAACACCATCAATCCCGGCAAGATCAGTGAAACATCAATTAACTATTCTGCTGAACCGGCTGCTATTCCCGGTAACATAGACCTTTCTGAAGACCAACCGATCCTGCAGCCTTTGGTCGACATGGTGCCGGAAAATATATTTCAGGCTTTCTCGAGCAACAGCGCTATTTTGCAGGTGGTTTTCTTCACCTTGATCTTAGGGGTTGCATTTATAAAAGCCAGATCATCTGCTCCCTTTGAGCCTTTACTACAGGCTGCAAATAATACTATACTGAAACTGGTAGATATTATTATGCTCTTTGCGCCGGTTGGTGTATTTGCTTTAATGATGAGCATGGTAGTGGATGTCTCTGGTAATGATATTAACCATGCCATAGAGCTCCTGAAAGGTTTGCTATGGTACAGCTTAACTGTTATCCTTGGCCTGGCCCTTATGATCCTCGTGGTATATACATTGTTGCTTAAGCTATTTACTGATGTACCTATAGGTAAATTTTTTAGGAGTATCCGTGCTGTGCAGGTACTGGCATTTAGTACCAGCAGCAGTAATGCCACCCTTCCCCTTACCATGAAGCGTACCGAAGAGGAGCTGAATGTGCCAAAGGAGATCTCTTCTTTTGTTTTACCACTTGGAGCAACGGTAAATATGGACGGAACGAGCTTATATCAGGGAGTAGCTGCAGTTTTTATTGCCCAGGTAATGGGAATAGAATTAACATTGGCAGATCAGTTGATGATTGTATTTACGGCTACATTAGCATCAATCGGTTCTGCCGGTGTTCCCGGTAGTGGTCTGGTAATGATGGTAATAATTTTGCAGGCTGTAGGCATACCTATTGAAGGGCTGGCCATTATCCTTGCGGTTGACAGGATCCTTGATATGTTCCGAACTGTGGTGAATGTAACCGGAGATACAGTTGTTGCCTGTGTGATGTCAAAATGGATGAGCAAAAATCAGTTACCTGATCAGGAACAGTTTATAGATATAAAAGAAAAAGAACCAGTTGCCCCGCTGGTTAATCAATTATAATTCCCATTCTTAAAATCATGCTTTTCTACAAAAATTGAATGATTTTATTAATAGTTCTACTGTGAAAAAATATTTTATTAAAAAACCTGTGACCCTCTTATACTCTTACGTCATACTGGAAATTTTATAAGTAACTATGAAAAACACATTGTTGTATGCGATCCCTGTTGGTATTGCTGCAGTAGCATTAGGTTGTGAAACCAAAAACGATTTAACTCAGGTTAAAGGAACAATTGACACATTAAAAACGGAATGGTACGTTAATGATTCGATCATCAACAGCTTATCCGTTAGTGCAAAAACTGATGTATCTCTTTTCCAGCAAAATTATGTAAGCCTTTCAACTAACGAATTAGTGGCTGCAATTACAGATGAAAAAGTAAAAACTGAAATTGACTCTATTTTAAATATTGCTAATACTGAAGTAAAAGAAGCTGAAATGGCATCTGCTGAACTTGACAGTCTGCTAAAAGAATGGACTACAGAATCTGAAGAGTTTGTTCAATTAATAGCTCAAGTGGAAACTAATGATGTACCTGCCGATTCTGCAATAATTAAAGTATCTGAATTTAAAAATTACCTTGCTTCAGCCGGTATTAAAAAAGCTAAAATACTTGAAGTAATGGAGGATACTAAAAAGCAGCATGAGCTAATTACTTCTGAAATTAATAAGAAGGTGAATCCAACCAACAACTAATTTACTTAAAGAGCCCTTTAAAACAGGGCTCTTTTTTTATTCTAAAAACTTTTATGACGCTGAATAAGATGAGCTGGGGCTCCCGGCTCGGTTTGATTCTGGCCATGGCTGGAAATGCCGTAGGGCTTGGTAACTTTTTACGTTTCCCTGTTCAGGCGGTACAAAATGGTGGAGGTGCTTTTATAATCCCTTACCTGGTATGCTTTTTACTGATGGGTATACCACTACTTTGGGTAGAGTGGTCAATGGGCCGCTTTGGAGGTAAGTCTGGCTATCATTCAGCTCCTTTTATACTTGATAAGATGGGCAAAAGATCCCTCTGGAAGTATATAGGTGTCTTTGGGATCTTTACCAATATCGGCGTTGCTGCTTATTACTGCTATCTTGAATCCTGGACCTTAAGCTATGCTCTACGTTCTATAGGAGGTACTTTTTCAGGGTTATCCCAATCAGAGGTCGCTACCTTTTTTAATCAGTATATAAGCTTTGAAACTGCATTCCTGGGTATTCCATTCGAGGCAGTCCTGTTCTTTATCATCTGCGTTGCTTTAAATACTTATATCCTCAGCCATGGACTTGCAGGAGTCGAGAAGGTGGCAAAAATAGGTATGCCTTTATTAATTTTATTTGGTGTATTTCTAGCTATAAAAGCATTAACCATTGGCACAAGCGCCGCTTCAGTGGAATATCCTGATGCAAATGCCTGGAGTGGCTTAAACTTCATCTGGACCCCTCAGTATGATGCATTACTCAAACCAGGTGTCTGGCTTGCCGCTGCAGGGCAAATATTCTTTACCTTATCCGTAGGTATGGGTACAATACATTGTTATGCCGCTTATATCAATGCCAAAAATGACATTGCCTTGAATGCTGTATCGGCTGGTTTTATGAATGAATTTGTGGAAGTAGTGCTGGGGAGCCTAATTGTAGTACCTATTGCTGCCGGTTATTTCGGGTTAGACTGGATAGTACAAAATATTGGATTTGGAGTGGCCTTTCAGACCATGCCTTTCCTTTTTGATCAATGGGGTCCTGCCCTGTCCGTTTTTGCAGGATTTATGTGGTTTGGACTTTTATTTTTTGCAGGTATTACATCTTCACTAGCAATGGGCACTCCATGGATGAGCTTTATGCAGGACCATTTTAAATGGAGCAGAAGGTCCGGTGCTTTTACCTTTGGATTAATGACCCTGATCCTTGGCCTGCCCTGCGTATTATTTTACCATTATGGAGTATTTGATGAATACGATTACTGGGCCGGTACGGTCTCACTAGTGATTTTTGCATTGGCAGAGATCATCCTCTTCTCGTGGGTATTTGGTCTTGATAAAGGCTGGAAAGAGATCACCTCAGGAGCTGACATTAAAATCCCCGGGATTTACAGGTTTGTTATAAAATACATTACTCCTGCTTTTCTGTTGATGGTATTTACAGGAGCAGTTTTTACTCCTGTGAATAACGACTGGCGTACAGCCTTTAGTAATCTTTTTAGTGGAAACGGTTGGCAGCTCGATAATAGTTCGATCATTATGAAGTTATTAAATGCCGATCTACACCAACAATTGGCTAATGCTACGGATCCGGCTGCAATAGCTGCCCTTGAAGAGAAGTTTTTCTATGTAAACGGCGCAAGGATCTTATTACTTTGCCTGTTTATATTTATTGCTGTTCTTGTCTATAAAGCAAACAAAAGAGAGAAAAAATGAATACTGATGCGTTAATTTTTATGCTGATCATTCAGCTGATGGTAACTTTTGCAATGGTGTATTTTTTAAGGAAGGTATTGAAAAAGCCTTTGAAGAAGGAGTAGTTTATTATTGAAGAAATAATGGACAGTAAATAGGTGATCAAAGCATTCATTGTCTGAACCACGGATTTGCACGGATGACTCAGATTACACGGATTTTGACTTTAACAATTTTAAATTCGTGTGATCTGTAATTCCAACTGGTTATTTCATAATACCAATCTTTTAAAGGTTAAGCTTTTACTGCCGAAGTTAATTAGTAACCCAACCTCCAGTTTATAAGCTTTTAAATAATTCAAAATCTGAGCCAGATGCACGTCTTCTAATTGGATAGTGGCTTTAAGTTCAACCAGCACTTTCCCTTCCACTACAAAATCTGCCCTTCGGGTGCCAATTGGTTCTTTTAATTCTTTATAAAAAATATTCTGTTCAATCTCTCGCGCAAATTCCAATCCTGATTTCTTCATTTCATAAGCCAGAGCTCTTTGATAGATTACTTCCTGAAAGCCGTTGCCTAAAAACTTATGAACTTCAAATGAAGCACCGATAATTTTTTCGGTTATATCCTTATACTTTAATTCAGCACCCATATATTCCGTGAAATCTTTTAACCCTTATAATCTGTGGTTCAGACAATTAGGGGAAGCTTCAAAATAAGTTATTTTAATTCAAAATAACCAATTCTTATTTCTTGAAACCTCTAGTCGATGGCGGAATTTAAGAGATTTTTCAAAGCAATTGCTCATAAAAAAAGCCACCCGGAGTAAATGGGTGGCTTTTATAATTAATATAGAAGATTTATTTAACCTCTATATAAGTTTCTTTAAACCAGGGTGTGCATTCCCTATCACAGCCAGAACCACAATCATAAATAGTTGCCCCTACTTCAAAATTACCGGTTTTGAAGAATTTTAAAGTGGATTCCAGATCACCTTCATTAAAACCTGATACAACTTCGAAATCTACACCAGGAGTAAGGGAAACAGGATTATTATCTGCACCGTCATTGGGAATCGTCCAGTTAAAGTTGCAATAATCATGCACATCCCCTGTAATAGTAAAAGTAACCTCTTCATTTAATGCAACGGTGGATTTATCACTGACGAGGCTTACATCATCAGGTTCACTATTGCATGAGGATAAAAATAGCGCCAAAACTATTGAGACGCATAGAAAAAAGTTTTCTGTTTTCATTAATGGTTAAAGTATAAAATTTAGAATGTGAAAATATTCAAAATAAATATTCAAATACTATAATTAGCAAACAATATTTTTTACTTGTCTTTGACTAACAGAAACAGGTAATCATCCAGTTTTCATCCATTGAATTCAATGGTTCTCTTTCTAAAAGACCCGAACCATTTTATAAAATTATACTGCTCTTTAAATGCCGATTGTTTAATTAATTATCTGGTGGATTTCATAAGATATGGAGAATAAAAAAAGCCGAACTCCACTGGAAATTCAGCTTTATCTGTGGATCCTGCTGGCTTCCAGATATCCGCTATCGCTGCATCGGGATAGACTTCTCGCCAGCAAGCCAGGTTTGTCTTCATAAAAATTTTAGGCATAAAAAAAGCCGGTTTGTTTTACAACATCCGGCTTTATGTGGGCCCTGCTGGGCTCGAACCAGCGACCACCTGATTATGAGTCAGGTGCTCTAACCAACTGAGCTAAGGGCCCTTCAAGGATTGCGTGCAATCCCTTGAATTTGGGATTGCAATGTTACATATTTGCGATTAAAATCACAAAGGAAACATTGAAATCAAACAATAAATTTTTACTTTTTGATCTTGGCGGCGTTATAATAAACCTAAATACGCAATTAACAGTTCAATCTTTTGCAAAATTGTCCGGAAGATCTGAGGAAGCAGTGGAAACTGCCTGGCATAAGGAGGAGGTTTTTAAAAATTTTGAAAGAGGTGAGCTGACAGATGATGACTTTAGAATATTTTTAAGAGACTGGTTAAAGAAGCCTTTTCTCTCCGATGCACAGATCGATGAAGCATGGAATGCCATGATACTGGACCTTCCTAAAGAGAGGCTTGATTACCTTCTCCGCCTTAAAGAAAATTATACGGTCCTCTTGTTAAGCAACACAAACAATATCCATATGCATTGTGTGAACAAACGGGTGCAGGATGCTTCGGGTGAAAAGGATTTAAATCCTTATTTTCACAGATCTTATTATTCACATTTAATTGGTATGCGAAAGCCGGAGCCTGTAATTTATCACCACATTCTAAAAGAGCATAATATTACCGCTGACCAGCTTTTATTTTTAGATGACAGTATAGGTAATCTAAAGGGCGCCGAAAGTATCGGTATTAAAACACTTGAGGTGAAAGATCCGGCAATAATTTTCAGATTGGAGGAATATGTCTAAAAAGACAAAAAGAATACTCACACAAATCACGCTTTTTGTCGTGACTTTTTTTACAACCACACATGCCGGAGAAGAATGGACACATGGGAAATCGATCTGGATGGAGGGCTATACCTGGAATGATTTCTGGAATGGCCTTTATTATTCGGTTCCCTTTCTCTTAATACTGAGTGTGCACGAATTTGGCCATTATTTTACCGCGGTAAAGCATAATGTAAAAACGTCCCTGCCTTATTATATACCATTCCCCCCTATTCCATTCTCAATAGGGACTATGGGAGCAGTTATCCGTATTAAAGAACGTGTTAAGACTACTTATCAGCATTTTGATATCGGTATTGCTGGTCCGCTGGCAGGGTTTATTTTAGCAATAGGCGTAATATGGTATGGTTTTACGCACCTTCCTCCGAAGGATTATATATTCGAAATACATCCTGAATATGAGCAGTATGGACTTGATTATGAAAAGGAGGCCTATGCACATCAGTCGGATAGTATTATTTCCATTCAGCTCGGACAAAACCTGACCTACATGTTTTTTGAGAAATATGTTGCAGATCCGGAACGGGTACCTGATCACCGAGAGATGATCCATTACCCATTTTTATTTGCCGGATTCCTTGCTTTATTCTTTACAGCTTTAAATTTATTGCCGGTAGGTCAGCTGGATGGCGGACATGTTCTTTACGGGCTTTTTGGGAAAAAGCGGCATGGGCAGATCGCCAGGATAATCTTTACCCTCTTTTTATTCTATGCCGGCTTAGGGTATGTTACACCTTTTGATCCATTTGAAGACCTGATACTTTATGCCCCTCTTTATATTCTGTTCCTTTACTTTACCATGAGCAGGATGTTTGAATCAAAGCAGCAGACGTTAATGCTGGCAATGATCGTCTTTACAGCCCAGTTTATTACGGCATGGGTGTATCCGACATTACAGGGATATGCAGGATGGTTATTATTTGCCTTTATCGTAGGCCGTGTGATAGGAGTTTATCATCCAGGGGCATTAGTTGAGCAAAAGCTTAACAGGACCCGACAGATATTAGGATGGCTTGCGCTGATTATATTTATTATTTCATTTAGCCCTCAGCCACTGATCCTGGAATAGAGATAAATTGATAAAGGCTCCATAAGTGAAGAGGAGCCTTTATCAATAATAAATAAACCTACTTTATATTAACAGGCATCTACTACTTTTTTAAGCCTGTCTTCAATTTCATTGGCTATTCCTTCAAGGTTATCATTTTCTACCGCCATCATGGATGCTTTAGGGCTCACGGCCGATATTTCTGTTTTACCATTCGCCCCTTCTTCAACAATTACATTGCAAGGCAGGAATACTCCTATTTTATCCTCTTCTTTGAGCGCTTTATGTGCATATTCGGGATTACATGCCCCAAGGATCTGATATCGCTTAAAATCCACATCAATCTTTTTCTTTAGTGTAGCTTTAACATCGATTTCAGTAAGGACTCCAAATCCCTCTTCTTTTAATTTTTCAGTTACTTTTTCAATTGCTTTATCAAATGAATAATCAACTGTTTTTGTATGATAGTATTTCATAGTTCTTTTAATTTAGTGAATACCAGCTTCCTGCATTATAACAATCAATCTCATGTTTTTGTAAGATATTTTTTGCTATCCCACTACGGGCGCCACTCGCACAACATACTAAAACCGGCTTTTTTAACTTTTTAATTTTATTAATTTCAGCCTCTAATTTATTGAGAGGTATATTTTTTGCACCTGCAGGATGCCCCTGATTAAATTCGGCAGCAGACCGAACATCGATAATTATAGCCCCTCTTGATAAAAAATCATTGATCTTTTCTTTCTGGCCACTTCCCGTTAGAAAACTAAATATTCCCATACTTTTTTAGGCAAAGATACTCTCTTAATAAGCGCGGTTCAGTAACAATTGTTACCTACAGATTTAAGTAGCTAAGTATTGAGCTTTGACAGTAGAAGGCAAAAAAAAAGGCTTTTGGGAATACCATGAGCCGTTCAATTAATGTCTTACAGAGAATGTTTAGGCCGCAAATTTATATTCAGGATACCATTCCTCAAATTCTTCCATATCAAGCTTGTTATCATCATTCATATCCCAAAGATTGAATGTTTTTTGAGCAAATTCACCTGAGTCAATGCTACCATCGCTATCTGTATCCCAATTTGAAAAACTACCATATTCATTTTCATTTTTTTCAGGATAAAAATCATTTACCCTCTGGCTCCATTCTTCCTCGTTGACAAAACTGTTATTATTTACATCCCATTGTTGAAAGAGATTTAAATATGGTTTCATCTCATAATATTCACCCTCCAATATCACTCCATCCTTATTCTCATCCCAATCCTGAAAAGCCAGTTCAGCATCTGTTGAGCAGGAGGTTAAAAAAATAAACAGAAAAATGAGGTAAATAGTATGTAATTTCATATCAATATTTCATTTCTAATAATTTAACCCTCTAAAAACTAGATTGTTCGGCAGTAAATTAAGAATTCAAAAATGAAATATGGGGTGTGATCGTATAAATAAACAAGCTATTATTTTAGCTAACACTTTAAATATTCAGCATCAGTATAAATAAATATCAGGAGTAAATGAAAATATTAAGTAAATAGTACAACAAGCAACTAATCACCAAAATTATTGTAGTACTATCTGCGGGATCTTTTATCCTTTTTTGCTCTTTTTCTTTCAAACACTTCAGGATCATAAGTAGGCGTATCGCCAAATTTTGCCGGTATATTAGCTTTTTTTATAGGATATCCCAGCAGTTTTTCTATTTTATGGAAACGTTTCTGATCCTGTTCATTTACAAATATAAAAGCCATACCTGCAGCAGCGGCACGGGCTGTTCTTCCTATACGGTGAATGTAATCCTCACCTTCTTTAGGAACATCATAGTTTACCACAAGGTCAATATCCTCAACATCAATACCGCGGGCAAGGATATCAGTAGCTACGAGTATATTTAATTTACGGTTTTTAAATTGTCGCAGGGCCTCTATCCGTTGCGACTGATCGAGATCTGAGTGAATGGCCTGAACTGAGAACCCTTCTTTTAAAAACTTGTAGCTAACCTTATCTGCATTAATTTTGGTACTGCAAAATACAATGATACTTTGCAGAGGCTTTGCCTTAAGCATATGGGCGAGAATGGGAAGTTTTTGTTCTTCATGGACGATAAATGCCACCTGCTCGATGTTTTCCGCCGGCTTTGAAATAGAAAGCTTTATCTGGTCATATTCATCTTTAAGTATCTTTTTTGCCAGCTCCTGTATTTTCTTTGGAAATGTCGCTGAAAACAGCAGGGTTTGCCTATTTTTCGGCATATAAGATATGATCTTCATTATATCATTATAAAACCCCATATCCAGCATCCGATCGGCCTCATCCAATACCAGATATTTAAGCTCATCAAGATTAACATATCCCATGGCAAGATGAGCGATCATTCTCCCGGGTGTACAGATTGCAATATCAACACCCTGAGATAAAGCTTTTTTTTCGGTGGTAAATACATCACCCCCACTTCCGCCATAAATTGCTATAGAGCTGACAGATGTAAAATATGAAAGCCCTTCCATCTGCTGATCAATTTGCTGCGCCAGCTCACGTGTAGGCACTATGACTAAGGCCTTTACTTTATTGTTGTGCTCAGCATCTATAAGATCATTTACAATAGGAAGTAAAAAGGCAGCAGTTTTGCCCGTACCTGTTTGAGCGGAAGCAAGAAGGTCCTTGCCTTCCAAAATTTTAGGAATAGCCTGCTCCTGTATAGGGGTTGGCGTTTTAAAACCGATGGATTGGATGCCATCCAGCAGGTCCTGACGTAAATTAAAATCTGAAAAAGTCAAAATGATATAATTTTAAAGTAACAAATTTATCTTTTGTTGATGATAAATCGTTTTTATATAAATATTGATGTAATGTCATTAACAGCTTTATCAGAACACAGTCTTATAACAAAAAAACCCTGCAAATGGATGCAGGGCTTTTTTATTTATAACAATCAGGTGGTTATTTTTTCACCTGGTCTACTATTGCTTTAAAAGCTTCAGGGTGATTCATTGCAAGGTCAGCTAATACCTTTCTGTTAAGGTCGATATTTGCTGTTTTCATTTGGCCCATAAACTGGCTGTATGACAATCCGTGCTCACGAACTCCGGCATTGATACGCTGGATCCATAATTTTCTGAAGTCTCTCTTCTTGGCCTTACGGTCACGATAAGAGTACTGCATACCCTTTTCAACGGCATTCTTTGCTACCGTCCAAACATTTTTCCTTCTGCCCCAATAACCTTTTGCGGCTTTAAGGATTTTTTTTCTTCTTGCTCTTGATGCTACTGCATTTACTGATCTTGGCATATTATTTACATGTTTTTGGTTACAGGCGCTTCCTGAATTTCATCGGGAAAACTTTTCAGCCTCACAACCGGGTTTAACATAAAACCATTAAAGATTTAACATTGCTTTCACGTTAGGCTCATCAGCTTTATGAACCAGCGTCATCTTTGTAAGGCGTCTTTTCTGCTTTGTCTCCTTTTTAGTAAGGATATGGCTTTTGAAGGCGTGCTTACGCTTGATTTTGCCGGATGATGTCACTTTAAACCTTTTCTTCGCTCCAGACTTCGTCTTTAACTTCGGCATTATTATAAAAATTTAAAATAGGTTACTTTTTTTGTTGTTTTGGTGTAATAAACATTGTCATACGTTTACCTTCCAGCTTCGGCATTTGCTCTACTTTACCATACTCCTCAAGCGCCTGTGCAAATTTCAGTAAAAGGATCTCTCCTCTTTCTTTAAACACAATGGTACGCCCAACGAAGTGAACATATGCTTTTACTTTAGCACCATCTTTAAGAAAACCTTTGGCGTGATTCAACTTAAAGTTAAAATCGTGCTCTTCCGTATTAGGACCAAATCTGATCTCTTTAATTACGGTTTTTTGAGCTTTCGCCTTAATTTCCTTTTGTTTCTTTTTTTGCTCGTACTTAAACTTGCTGTAATCGATTATTTTACAAACTGGAGGATCTGCTTTTGCTGAAATTTCAACCAGGTCTAATCCTCGTTCCTTAGCCATATCAATGGCTTTTTCAATTGGATAAACATCCTGATCTACATCTTCCCCTACTACCCTTACTTTCGGGGCTCGTATTTTTTCGTTTACTCGATAGGGTTCCTCCATTCTGCGGGGGCCCCTTCGAAATCCTCTTTGTTTGCTAATCGTTACCTCCTGTTTTTGTTACAAAAAATTAAGTTGCAAATATGCTGATAAATATTTGAATTTCAAAAATAACAGACATATAAGCCTATTGTTAAGAGACTTTTATTGCCTCATTCACAATGTTTTTAAAGTTGTCCATAAATTCATCCAATGAAACACTGCCCTGATCACCTTCTCCATGCTTACGTACAGATACTGCCTTTTGGCTTTCTTCCTTCTCTCCCACTATCAACATATATGGAATTTTCTGAACCTCAGCATCCCTTATCTTACGCCCTACTTTTTCATCCCTGTGGTCAACAAAGCCTCTGATATCATTCTCACGCAGGATATTTATTACTTCATTGGCATAATCCTGGTACTTTTCCGATAATGGCAATACAGCCACCTGTTCGGGAGCCAACCATAGCGGGAAGTTTCCACCGCAATGTTCAATGAGTACTGCCACAAATCTTTCAAGCGAACCAAATGGAGCACGATGAATCATTACCGGACGGTGCCTCTGGTTATCGGCACCTATATATTCTAGCTCAAAACGCTCAGGCAATTGATAATCTACCTGGATCGTCCCCAGCTGCCAGCTTCTGCCAAGCGCATCTTTCACCATAAAATCAAGCTTCGGTCCATAAAATGCCGCTTCGCCAAATTCTGTTACGGTAATAAGCCCCTTCTCGTCTGCAGCCTCCTGTATTTCACGCTCAGCCTTTTCCCAAAGCTTCTCATCACCTATATATTTTTCTCTGTTCTCCTTGTCACGAAGCGATACCTGTGCAGTATAATCTTCAAAACCCAGGGCCCTGAATACATAAAGGACCAGGTCGATCACTTTTATAAATTCTTCCTTTACCTGTTCGGGCCGGCAGAATATATGTGCATCATCCTGGGTAAATCCTCTTACCCTTGTCAGCCCATGCAATTCACCGCTCTGCTCATACCTGTAAACAGTACCAAATTCTGCAAGCCTTAACGGCAGGTCTTTATAGGACCTGGGCTTTGATTTATAAATCTCACAATGGTGTGGGCAATTCATAGGCTTAAGCAAAAACTCCTCTCCTTCATTGGGTGTACGGATTGCCTGAAAAGAATCAGCCCCATATTTTTCATAGTGGCCTGAAGTGATATAAAGGTTCTTATGACCTATATGCGGAGTTACCACCGGGTCATAGCCTGCCTTTACCTGTGCACGTCGCATGAAATTCTCCAGACGTTCTCTGAGTACCGTTCCTTTTGGCAACCACAGCGGCAGGCCCATTCCTACTTTCTCTGAAAAAGTAAACAGCTCCAGCTCTTTACCCAATTTTCTGTGGTCACGCTTTTTAGCTTCTTCAAGAAGATGCAGGTATTCAGACAACTCCTTTTGCTTTGGAAATGTAACACCGTAGATCCTTGTCAGCTGCTTACGCTTCTCATCGCCCCGCCAATATGCTCCTGCCACATTCAGCAGCTTTACAGCTTTGATAAAGCCGGTGTGCGGGATATGAGGTCCGCGGCACAGATCTGTAAAATTCCCCTGTCTGTAAAAAGTAATCGAGCCATCCTCCAAACCTTCTATGAGCTCAAGTTTATACTCATCATTTTTTTTCTTATAATAATCGAGCGCCTCATTTTTACTAACCGGCTTTCTTATATATTCACTTTTCTTTTTAGAAAGCTCCTGCATTTTTTGCTCTACCTGCTGCAGGTCCTCCTCGCCAAACGAACGGTCACCAAGATCAACATCATAATAAAATCCATTATCTATAGGTGGACCAATTCCAAATTTTACACCAGGATATAATTCTTCCAGTGCCTCTGCAAGCAAGTGAGCAGACGAGTGCCAGAATGTATTTTTTCCTTCAGGATCATTCCAGGTGAGCAACTTTACTTCTGCATCATTTTCAATTGGACGCGTAGCATCCCAAACCTCGCCATTAACTTTTGCTGCCAATACATTCCTGGCAAGGCCTTCGCTAATACTGCTGGCTATATCAAGTCCTGAGACACCTTTTTCATATTCCCTTACCGAACCATCCGGAAGTGTAATTTTAATCATCTTGATTATTTGGATTTTTTATACTTTCAATTTTAGCAGGGGTTGTTTCTTCCTTTATAGAATCCTGCTTCTGTCTTACTCTTCGCAAATATGCGATCTTTTTCAGCAATTGCTCCATTTCAACAATTGCAATTTCAAATGTCGAATCTCTTGATAAAATTTCCTGGTATACCTCCAGCGCCTGATTATACCTGTACTGGCGGTCATAACTTCTGGCAATCAGAAGCCTTACATCATCAAAGGACTGATCATATTGTAAAGCCTTTTCAGCGTAGAAACGTACAGAGTCATACTGTCTCTTTTCAAGCTTTATTTCCGAAAGCTGAAGATACGCAGATAAATTATTTGCATCAAGCTGAACAAGTTGCCTAAACCATTCCTCCGCAGCATCATATTGGGTAATTTCCAGGTTTAAAACACCCAGCGTATAAAGATTTTCAGTATTCTTAGGCTCCAGTGTGTAAATTTTTTCGCGCAGGCTGATAGCCTCTTGGATGTTCTTTTGAGCCATAGCTATCTTTGCTTTTCTTTCAATAGCATCCGTATAAGCGGAATCAATGGCCAGTGTTTTTTCAATCCACTGCAGCCCTGCTGTTGTATCATTCTTCTGCAACATTAATACGGCCTTTAAGAAAGTAACAGACGGATCATTCTGCTTTTTTCTGATAGCAGCATCTAAAAATCTTTCTCCTTTACCATACTCCTTTTCAGCATAATACTGCTGGGAAATAATTATCTGTAGTTCAGGGTTCACATATCCCAGGCTATAAGATTTTAATGCATTATCAAGTGCTTCTTTTGATTTTCCAAGTGAAGCATTGACCTGCGCCAGAAGGTAATAATAAAATGCATTTTCGTCGTCAAGTTGTACTGCTTTTTCGGCATATGCCAGTGCCTGTACAGCATTTCCCTGATCATAAGTAAGCCTGGCGAGCCTGTAGTACTGAAATGGATCTTCCGTATCTTCTATTTCAGCTATTTGAGGGAATTCAAGGGAATCAGGTAGAGGCTGTGTAACAATTTCATTATGCCCATAAGGCCGCTGACAAGCAATGATAAAAAATATACCGAAAATGAATAAGAGAAGCCGCATTATAATAAAAACTGAAAACTTACTTTTACACCAAAGCTATTAACATCAGGTTTATCAAGATGAGTAAGCCTGTGCAAAAAATCAATTCTTCCGAATTTGAAAATATTTTCTATACCATACCCTAACTCTACATAAGGTTTATCTCCTAACGATGATAATTGCTGTATTGGTTCACCTTCACTGGTAAAATCAGGGATAAGGTTTCTGTTTTTTTCACTAAGTGTGCCGTAGATCACACTACCTGAAGCAAGAAGTCGCCACTGAAGCTTTTTCATCAATGGGATCCTGTTTAATATAAACCCCTGAAAATGATGGAAATATTTAAGGCTCACATACTGGTCACTGGCAAACTCAGAGAAATTCATTAAGTTAAAAGCTGCTGTTGTGTAAAAGAAGGATTCATTCCCCACATGAGTTTCCAAGAGTGGATAAGGAAGTGTCCCAAATATTTTTTCACCAGTCAAAACCACATTTGATGTGCCCAAAAATCCCATAATTATTTTATCCTCCAGATCCAGTTTTACCTTATGGTAGGTAAAATCACTATCCATTATGCCCTCTATTCCTGCTGTATAGCTCATTTTAATAACCGGCCAGTCAATGGTCCCCATGCTTATCCGTTCATTATCATTAATGATCACTACTTCATCTTTAGCATAACGTGATTCAATTGTAAATTCTGTGGTTTTAAACCTGCTCTCTAAGGGGCTATTATCAGTACCTGGCTTTAATTTATATGCAAAATTGTATAATGGATTAAAACTTGAGTTTTTAACAGTAAATGTCTGGCGGAAACCTCTAAAAAGATCCCTTCCCATAGAAAATTTATAGCTTTCATAGCGATACGGCCTGCTAAGGCTTCCGAAACGTGTGGCAAATAAAAACATCTGGTTATCGGCAATGTCATCCACCTCAAGCCCTACCTGATCTATATCATTAGCATATGCAAAAGAAAATACAGTCCACTGATCTTTATCTGCTATAAACCGCATATACCCATTATATTTGTAGGTTTCATCTTCAGTACCATAAGCTGCATAACCACCAAAAACCCACTGATCACTGAATTTTATATTTGTCCTTCCCCCCAGCTGAAAGCGATGACCTTCAATTTCATTGTACGCATAAACACTGAGATAAGGGCCAACATCAAATTTACCTACTTTAGCATACCCATTTACAGCTAGTTTTATAAGTTCAGTATAGGTTTTCACAACAGGAATATTGCGTAAAGTATCAATCATCTGATAAACAGTTTTTTCCTGTTCAGACAAAGGTTCATGCCTATGCAAATCCCAAAATTCATTGTTACTGTTCACGCTAACATCCGGAGCAATCTGAATAGGGATCCTGTAGAAAGTTTCCTCATGCGGTTGGTTAACTACAACCTTATCTATTGAAGAGTAAAATTTCACAAGCATACCAGCCATATCATCCCGAAACTGACCAATATCTATAAGTATCCTTGTTTTTGAAGGAAGCCACTGGCCTGCGCTTGTAGGGACCAGCTCCTGCTGAATTTTTATTTTTTCCAGAAAATTAAGATTGGCAATAGGCAGCACAGTGACATCTATTCTTTTTAAAGCATATTCTTTTTTTGTAATCCACATTGTACCGTTAAAGGCAAGATCCTGATCTCTTTTTGGAAAGAAATCCAGCTTGTAGCAATAATCACCATCTACATATCCACTATCCGACAGGTCATACTCATAATATAGCTTCCACCCATCTGCTATTGGAGACACAAAATCCTTTTCTGCTATATTTAGCCAGTTTTCATAAAAATTATAATTCTGGAATGACGAACCCACCAGCTGAGACACCAGTGTACCATCTTCTACGCCAATACCTGTAATTTTGGTCTTAATGATTTTTTCGTGCTGCAATCTTGGGGAATTGCGGTAATAGAATTCTGACAGGGATTCAGATATGAATACAGGCAGAACAGGCTTACCGTCCTCGCCGGCAATCTGCTCAATGCTATCCATCACAGAAGTGATCTTTTGCATGACCTTCCGTTTACGCATTTTTTCAGAAATGTTATCTACGGCTATTTCTATCTTATTATAGCTCTCATACTGAAAAGCATCCAGCTGCCACTTATTATTATTCTTTTTGTTTTTAACTACTTTCCGCAGGATATCATGGGCAGGGTTTTCACCTGCATAAAACACAAATTCATTGAGATTCATAGCTTCTTCCTGGAGCTGGAAATCTATTATTTGCTCCTGAAAAGGAATAACAGCTTTTGTTCTGGAGGTATATCCAACATATGAAACAGTAACAGAATCTACTTTTAAGGTAGTTTTAATTACGAAATTACCTTCAAAATCTGTGGTACTGCCAATAGAGGTTCCTTTAAAATAAACGCCTGCAAAAGGGATCGGGTCACCTGTAGATGCATCTTTAACTTTACCTTTTACTACTGTTTGTGCAGTTAATATCTGACTAACAAAAAGAAAGGAAAATATAAATACAAGCCCTTTATTAACTATCAATCTTAACATCTTCTCTTTCACCTAAAAATTTAGGGCCTTTCTTAACTATATACAAATCCCAGATTGCCAGTGGCCTTGCCATAATTTCTCTAAGTTGTACAATAATAGACATATCTTCGGGAAGTTTATCTGTGGCCATAGCCACTGCTTCCATATTATAGTAATTACTTATGAATAATGCACGATAAGCATGAAATTTTTGTGTAACAATAGTAACTTTATGCTGCCCGAATATCTTTTTCCCACGAATAATTGAATCAAGGGTGCGTAACCCGGCATAATCAAGGGTAATGTGCTGTGGTGGAATTCCCATTTTTACCAGTGCTTCTTTCATCTTTTGGGGTTCATTATAATAGCGGGTGCTGTTATCACCACTTACCAGGATATGGCGTACTTTCCCTGTTTTATAAAGCTCTGCTGCACGTTCCATTCGCAGTATAAAGTAAGGATTAGGCGCTCCACCGGCAAGCCTGTTGCTTGTGCCTAATACCAGGGCAACATCATTTTCAGGAAGCGAGACGGAATCTTTAAACAGCTGATTCCTTGTACTTAAAACCACCCACATATTCGTGATAAAAAGAAAAAGTAACCCAGCTATGAAAAACCACAAAAAAAACTTGAATATATGCCTCTTCTTCATTCGTTAACCTACAACGTAATCAATAAAAATAAAGTTAACTCTTTTCACCACGGTTAGTGTTTAAAAAATGTTGTTCCATTAGGTCGGCGCTTCTTACAAGCCTTTTATACCATTTTAGCCTTAGAAGATCTTTTTCTTTTTTATCTAATTTAAAATCAACTCCTTCGGCAATCATCCTTTTTCTCAAGGTATGTAATATCAATGCTGCCGAAACAGATATATTAAAGCTTTCAGTAAAGCCGTACATAGGGATGGTTACCTGCTCATCCGCCATCTCATAAGCTTCCTTTGATAACCCAATTTTCTCAGTACCAAAAACAAGTGCAACAGGAGAAGTTAGATCCATTTCATCAATAGTAGTAACCGCTGAGTCGGGTACTGTTATTACAATTTTATATCCTCTTTTTTTCAGTTGCTTTAACGCCGTAGCTGTATTCTGATCCTCATTATTATACTGGACTATATCTATCCACTTATATGCGCCAAGTACAACATCTTTATTGAGCTTATATTTATTTTCATTTTCTATAATATGAACCTCCTGAACTCCCAGGCAATCGCAGGTTCTAACTACTGCACTGGCATTCTGAGACTGATATATATCTTCCAGCACCACCGTCAGATGTTTGGTACGATCATTTAAGATCTTTTCAAAAAGTTGCTGCTTATGTTCGGTTACATAATCCCTGAAATAGTTTGTTAGCTCCTTTACCTCACGATCAGTCATCTAAAAGTCGAGCTCTATTGTGTCACCAACTCCAAAAGATTTTCCACCCTGCTTTTCTTCCTTTGCCTTCACATCAGGTTCCTCTGATTTTTCTTCCTGAGAAGTTTCTACCAGCTTTATAGATTTAACTTTATCACTTGTCAGCTTATTGCCAATTGCCCGCCAGCCTTTTACATCTATAAATTCGTGCAAATTAATCAATTCCACCTGCTTTTCCTTTTGCTTGCCCTTAAGTGTAGTAAGCTCAATGACATTTTCAGGAGTAGTGCTCACAAGTTCCAGCTTTGAACCTGAGACTTCTGAAATAATTGGAAAACGTTTTGATAAACTTGTAGTCTCTACGGTAAATCGTTTTACATAATAGTTTTTGCTGTCACCATCAAAATAAACTACAGAAACAACTCTATCAGGAACAAATTTTTCAATTAATGCAATTTTATCCTGTTCGTATCGGTTAGTGATCTCAAAGGTTGTCATCTCATAAGTACCATCTTTATAAAAAACAATGATAGAATCATCAGGAAGGAAATTACCAAGATGAATACCAATATTATCTTTATTTAAACGGCCTACCGAGCTGTCATGCCATATATCCAGTCCGCCGAGAGTGGATTTTCCCTCTGATTTTAATTCGATCTTACGGATTGGATATTTTGTCAATGTATTCCCTTTTGCTCCCCTTCCTTTGATATCCAGTTCTGCAAAATCGAAATCAAATACTTTTTTACGTGCTTTACTTCCTGAGGTAAGTTTTACGGTAATCACCTCTGCCTCTCCATTAGGGTTAGCACTTAGGTAATGGACCCGGCTTTTTGCATTACCAGTCGTAAGGTCATACTCCTTATCTCGTGTAATTGCCGTGACATTAAACCTTTTTACCATGGATCTCCCGCTCTTTCCATCTACATAAGAAAGATTATAGGTCATACGGTCATCACCTTTTTTCCAGACACCAACATATAATATATCCTTACCCATAAAATTCTTTTCAGATATACGGCTGACCATCATTTTACCATCCTGACGGATAACTATAATATCATCGATATCTGAACATTCACAGACAAATTCGTCTTTTTTGATGCCGTAACCAACAAAGCCATCTTTACGATTTACATATAGCTTTTGATTGTTAGCTGCTACAATAGTAGTGTCAATTGATTCAAAGGATTTGATCTCCGTTTTACGTTCACGTCCCTTGCCATGCTTTTCAAGAAGGTTCTGATAATAGGAAATAGTATAATCTATAATATTAGCAAGGTGATACTCCGTTTCCTTAAGCTCATCCTGCAGGTTTTTAAGGATTTCATCAGCTTTGAAAGAATCAAATTTTGAGATCCTCTTGATCTTTATTTCCGTAAGCCTTACAATATCCTCCTGAGTAATTTCACGATAAAACTGTGGTTTAAAAGGCTCTAATCCTTTGTCGATAGTTTCCAGTACCGCATCCCAGGTTTCACATTCCTCAATATCACGATAAATACGGTTTTCTATAAATATTCTTTCGAGAGAAGAGAAAAGGATCTTTTCCTTTAGCTCTTTTCTTCTGATCTCCAGCTCTCTTTTTAAGAGATCAACTGTCTGATTTGTATTGTAAGCCAGAATTTCATCTACAGGAATGAAATGTGGTTTATCATCGATAATTACACAGCAGTTTGGTGAAATTGAGACTTCACAATCAGTAAAAGCATATAAAGCATCTATAGCAATATCAGGTGACTGGCCTGGTGCAAGAGTAATAAGGACTTCAACATCTTTAGCGGTATTATCCACCACCTGTTTGATCTTTATTTTTCCTTTATCATTGGCTTTTATAATAGATTCTATGATACCTGTGGTAGTTGTGCCAAAAGGAATGTCTTTTACAGCCAGAGTTTTCTTGTCTATTTCTTCAATCTTTGCCCGTACCTTTACTCTTCCACCTCTTATACCCTGCTGGTAATCCGAAACATCGATCATACCGCCTGTAGGAAAATCAGGATAAATTTTTACTTTTTTCCCTTTCAGCAGGTCAATACTGGCTTTTATTAATTCAATAAAATTGTGAGGGAGGATCTTAGTTGAAAGTCCTACGGCAATACCTTCCACCCCCTGAGCCAGGAGTAATGGAAATTTAACAGGCAGTGTTACCGGCTCTCTTTTTCTTCCATCATAGCTTAGCTGCCAATCCGTTGTCTGACTGTTGAAAACCACATCCAGTGCAAACTTGGAAAGACGGGCCTCAATATAACGTGGTGCCGCAGCGCTGTCTCCGGTCCTGATATCACCCCAGTTACCCTGAGTTTCAATAAGCAGCTCCTTTTGACCCATGTTTACCATTGCATCCCCAATGGAAGCATCTCCATGCGGATGGTATTGCATAGTCTGCCCAATAATATTTGCCACTTTGTTAAAGCGGCCATCATCCATCTCTTTCATGGCGTGCATGATACGACGCTGTACAGGCTTAAAACCATCCTGTATTGCCGGTACTGCACGTTCTAAAATTACATATGAAGCATAATCAAGGAACCAGTTTTCGTACATCCCTCCTACGGGCAATTTATCCTGGATCTGTCCATCTTCCTCTTCCGAATGTCCGTTTGAGTTATCTATATCTTCTGACATAATTTCTTTAAAAAAATTGTTATTCTACCGCTTCAGCGCGTTCAACTATATCTTTTTCGATACGGAGCCTGTCAACAATAAATTCCTGCCTTTGGGGAGTATTTTTTCCCATATAAAAGGTTAGCAGCTGGTTTACAGATGTGTCTTTATTCAGGATCACAGGCTCAAGGCGAATATCTTCACCAATAAATTCCTGGAATTCACCGGGAGAGATCTCACCTAATCCTTTAAATCGTGTTATTTCCGGTTTATTTCCCAGCTTCTGTACTGCCTTTTGCTTTTCTTCTTCACTATAGCAATAGATAGTTTCCTTCTTGTTACGGACCCGGAAAAGCGGAGTATCCAGTATATACACATGCCCATGCTTTACAAGATCGGGAAAGAACTGTAAAAAGAACGTTAACAGCAGCATACGGATATGCATACCATCAACGTCGGCATCCGTTGCTATTACTATTTTTCGATAGCGCAATCCCTCAAGTCCATCTTCTATATTAAGTGCATGCTGCAGGAGGTTAAACTCCTCATTTTCATAAACTACTTTTTTGGTAAGATTGAAGCAATTCAACGGCTTTCCACGTAAGCTGAATACAGCTTGTGTTTGCACGTCCCTGGCCTTGGTAATAGAACCACTCGCTGAGTCACCCTCAGTTATAAAAAGCATTGTTTCCTCATTACGATCACCTTTTTTATCATCATAATGCATTCGGCAGTCACGTAATTTCTTATTATGAAGATTGGCTTTTTTAGCTCTTTCGTTGGCAAGCTTTTTAATACCAGCTATTTCCTTTCGCTCTCTTTCAGATTGCAGGATCCGTTTGTGCAATGCCTCTGCAGTTTCATTATGCTGGTGCAGGTAATTATCCAGGGCTCGTTTTACGAAATCATTAACAAAAGTACGCATTGTCGGACCCTCAGGGCCTACAGCCTGTGAACCTAACTTTGTTTTCGTCTGCGATTCAAAAACAGGCTCCTGTACACGTATGGCTATTGAGCCAACAATACTTGCACGAACATCCGCAGCATCAAAATCCTTCTTATAAAACTCACGTACAGTCCTTACAATCGCTTCCCTGAAAGCAGCAAGATGAGTTCCTCCCTGCGTAGTATACTGGCCATTTACAAATGAGTAATAGTCTTCACCGTACTGATTGCTGTGGGTTAAAGCCATTTCAATGTCTTCACCCTTAAGATGTATGATCGGATAACGTATGGCATCAACATCCGTTTTTCTTTCCAACAGGTCTTTTAATCCATTTTCAGAATGAAACTTCTGCCCGTTAAAGTTTATTGTTAAACCTGAATTCAGGAAAGCATAATTCCAAAGAAGGTCATATAAGTAGTCCGGAATAAAATGATAATTCCTGAATACAGTATCATCAGGCTCAAAGATAACAAGCGTCCCGTTTCGGCCACTGCTTGTCGTTTCCTTCTCCTCTTTTATAAGCTCACCACGTGCAAACTCAGCAACTTTGGTTTTTCCGTCACGGAAGGATTGCACTTTAAAGTAGTTACTTAGGGCATTTACAGCCTTTGTACCGACCCCATTCAATCCCACAGATTTCTGAAAAGCACCACTGTCATATTTACCACCGGTATTTATTTTGGAAACGCAATCCACTACCTTTCCCAGTGGGATCCCACGGCCATAATCGCGGATCTCCACCTTATGTTCGGTTATTTTAATATCAATGGTTTTTCCAAACCCCATCATATGCTCATCGATGGCGTTATCTATTACTTCTTTTACAAGAACATATATACCATCATCCTGTGCCGAACCATCGCCAAGTTTACCAATATACATACCTGGTCTCAGGCGAATATGCTCTTTCCAGTCGAGCGACTTAATACTATCTTCTGTGTATTGTACTGTTGTATTTTCAGCCATATTATTTTCTCACATCTCCACTATTCTAAGGCGAATAAAACGTAAAAATAATTGATCTGCAAGCACTAAAATTTAAAAGCACTTGTAGTATCAATTTATAGTAAAATCTCTAATTACATGACAGACAACCAGTTATATAGGATAACTGCAATCATAAAAAAACTAGGACTTTTTAGAAAAAAGGATCATTAGTGGTAAAGCTACCAACCATAAGATCATCATTCCTAGAAAAACAACAATTAAATATCCAAAATAATTGTACCTGAAAGGTTCGTTACTATTAAAAATATTAATAAAAAGAACTGAGGTTGTAAAGAATGCATTGAAAATTGTTCCAAATGAATATTCCCAACCCTTAATGAAAGGCTTGTGGGAAGAAATTTCCTGGGTGCTTAAACCGTATAACAAAAAATTCAATGCGGATAAAACAAAAAGGCTAATATAAAAGAAGGTTTCCCTCCCAATTATTGTTTCAGGCAATACTTTTACGTCATAAGAAACAGAAGCATAAGTCCATAATAATGCTCCCAGGCCAGCAAAAAGACTAAAAAACCATACTAATTTTAATAATTTCGTCATTTATAGATTTTTAATGTCAAACTAATTTTGATATTTTTAAGTTGTTTATCTAAAGCAGGAGAATGATCAATATCGTTGTACTTTCCATACCAATTTACTTCCTTCTCATTGGGATTGAGTTGTTGATCCAGCGCTTTTCCCGGCAGCAAATTTACAGGCTGAATGATGCCCTTACAAATATTAGCTGTGGTATTACACAGCAACTTTCCGGAGTATTTTTTAAAGTACTGAGTGTCGGCGCATATTTTCTTCTTTTTGAATATTTACGGATCGCTGAATTACCACGAAATTGGCTTTATTGGATAGCTTTATTTTTTGCTGTGGATTTTTGCTATTACTGGGCACATAGGATGAGCCATGAAATAAATCTGTTCTGGGGTGGCCATGTTGTGCATCATCAGAGCGAAGATTATAACTTTTCGGTAGCATTGCGTCAAAGTAGCTTTCAGGTGTTGTGGACGTTTTTCTTTTATCTGCCATTGGCAATACTAGGATTCCATCCATTGGATTTTGTAATTGTCTCTGCATTGGTTACTGTTTACCAGTTTTGGATCCATACCGAAACAATTGGTAAACTTGGATTTTTAGAGAAGTTTCTGAATACTCCCTCCCATCATCGTGTACATCATGGGAAAAACCCTAAATACATTGATAAAAACCATGCAGGTGTTTTTATTATCTGGGATAAGATGTTTGGTACTTTTCAACAAGAAGAGGAAAGACCTACCTACGGAACTACCAAACCTGTTAATAGTTGGAATCCTGTATGGGTTAATTTTGAGCATTATAACACCATGTTGCATGACCTGAAGAAAATTGAAGGGTATAAAAATAAATTGAAGTACATCTTTTACAAACCAGGCTGGCTTCCGGAAGAAATGGGTGGGCCACAAAAGGTGCCGGATGTTTCAGTTACACCATCAAAATACAATATGATCAGCAGGGGTTTTATTAATTATTATGTTCTTTTTCAATATCTTATTATTCTTGGAGGTACGGCTGTTTTTCTGTTCAATGTAGAATCATTAGCTTTAAATGATAAGATCCTTATCACTACTTTAATAGTTCTTTCGGTTGTTAATTGTGGCGCTTTACTGGAGCAAAGATCATGGGTCACCTGGACTGAAATTAGCAGGGTTATTCTGATTTCTGCCGGAACTGCCTTTTATTTTTATTATCAGTTACAATTTATCCCGTTCTTTTTAACAATCAGCTATAGTGTTATATCTTTGAGCTGGTTGTATTATGCCTATAGAAGGCCCGCTCAAACTGTTAAAACATAGTGAAAAATTACCTTCCTTTTTTTCTGATCTTTTTTCTAAGTTGTACTGATAAGCCTATTGAGATTGAAGGCTTTGATCAGGATGCATGGAAAGCAGATGAAAAGGGATGTGCAGGTCAGCGTGAGGAGCTGGCAAAAGTATTGTTAGGAAATGAAGAAAAGCTACTTGGAAATAGCAGCCAAAAAATATCTAAGTATTTGGGTAAACCAAACCTCACTGAGCTTTATACGCGTAATCAAAGGTTCTATATCTACTACATCTCTCCCGGCCCTGCATGCAGTGAAAAATTTCAGGACACTGAACATGATCGGTTAACTCTGCGTTTTAGTGCTACAGATGCTTTAAAGGAGATATCTTTATATAATTAATTGGATTTCTTCGTTAGAGTTATTATCTTATTTTTTTAACTAAAAGATTTTGCCTATGAAATTCCATCCAAATGAGCTTTATATTTATTATGATCCGGCTACTAATACTGGTAAGCAATGCCGTGCTTATGCCAAATCGATCAGCAATAATGTTAATGAAGTAAATTGCAGAAATATTAAACTCACCACTACCCTTTGGAAGGATATTGTAAATATGCTTGGGTTAAGGCCTAAGGACCTTTTGGACCGATCGAACCCTGAATATCAGGAAAAGATTGCCGGTAACACTTTTACCATGACTGGCTGGCTGGAAATTTTAGTTAAAAACCCACAGCTTTTAAAAGCACCAATAGCTATCTATCAAAACAAAGCAGTATTATGTAATAAGCCTACGGATATTCTGCGCCTTGACCTGAATAGCCGAAGTTCGGCCAAAGTTCCGCCACACCTGCGAGCTATATAATATGTAAATTGAAGATTGCTGACCCCCTTGTTTTCGCAAATTTTAGACTTTTTTAAGCCTATCTGTCTATATTTGCGAAAACCGATATATCATTATAAATTAAATCTTCATGAATAAAGTAGCAGTTATAGGCTCCGGTACAATGGGCAACGGAATAGCGCATGTTTTTGCCCAAAATGGTTATGATGTTGCATTAATAGATATTTCAGAAAAAGCACTGGAAAAAGCACTTGGAACAATTGAAAAGAATCTCGATCGCCAGGTAAAAAAAGAGCTAATTGATGAATCTAAAAAACAGGAGACACTGAAAAATATCAGCACCTATACCAGTACTGCCAATGGTGTAAAAGATGTGGATCTTGTTGTTGAGGCTGCCACCGAAAATATAGACCTAAAACTGCAAATATTCCGTGATATTGATCAGCATGCGAAGAAAGATTGCATACTTGCTACAAATACAAGTTCTATTTCCATAACAAAAATTGCCGCTGTAACTAAACGTGCAGATCAAGTGATTGGAATGCACTTTATGAATCCGGTCCCGGTAATGAAGCTTGTTGAAGTGATCCGCGGATATGATACATCCGACGAGATTACAGCCAAAATAATGGAGATGTCGAAAAAGCTGGGAAAAATACCTGTAGAGGTAAATGATTATCCTGGTTTTGTTGCCAATCGTATATTAATGCCAATGATAAATGAAGCAGTCTATACCCTTTTTGAGGGAGTTGCAGGTGTAGAGGAGATCGATACCGTAATGAAGTTAGGTATGGCTCATCCTATGGGACCTTTACAGCTTGCTGATTTCATTGGCCTGGATGTTTGTCTTTCAATTTTGAATGTACTTTATGATGGACTTGGGAATCAAAAGTATGCGCCATGTCCATTATTGGTAAATATGGTAGAAGCCGGGCATTTGGGTGCTAAATCAGGAAGTGGATTTTATGACTATAGCCACGGCACAAAAGAGCTGGTAGTGAATAAAAGATTTAAAAAATAAAATAAAATCCCGGTCTTAAATAAGGTCGGGATCTTTTTTGCTCTGTATATTCTTCTTTTCTCTTACCATTTGCTGAAACTTAACACTTTCGGTATTCATCCATCTATCCCAAAATGTAAAGTATAACCCATAGTTAGTATTAAATTCTTTATGATGATAATGGTGATGCGAAGCACCAATTAACCATTTCCCAACCCAGCTTTTTTGTAGTGACTCCGGATAAATTTCGATATCGAGGTGGTTAATTACACTACTCACAGTCATAAGCATTAGATATGTAAAGAGAACGTAAGGATGCATAGGAATTATAAGTAATATGAGAGGCAAAATTATAGCCTCCAGTAACCCTTCCCATGGATGAAAACTGAATGCAGTCCATGGTGAAGGAGTTATGCTGTCATGATGCACCTTGTGTACCTTTCTGAATACCTTTGGGTGATGCATCCATCTGTGTATCCAGTAATAATATGTTTCATGAATAAAAAGAGCCAATAATAAACTTACCGGTAGGAACCAATAACCATATTGGTCTAAAGAAGTATAAATAGCTGTATATCCTTCCTGATAAAGCCAAATTAACCCAACGCCTACTATGGCAAAAATAATTGAGGTAATAATACTCCATTTAATTTCCTTAAGATACTGCTCATTTGACGGAGTGTGTTCCCTGGTAAGTTTATAAGCCTTCCATTTTTTAAAGTCGTATTTATAGAAGTACCAATAAAAAAAACCTGCTGCAATAAAATATCGGATGATTAAGATCAGAAAGAAAGTGGCTATAAAATATAAAAAAACTGTTATTCCGGTTATCTCAGGTATCATATAGAAATAAACACCTGTGATCTGGAGTAGTTACAGATTAAATAAAAAAAGCCGCTCTGAAATGAATCAGAACGGCTTTATTTTTATTATATAAAAATTAACCTTGTTCTGTATAACCGTATTCTTCCATTTTATCCTGCATTTCCTGAACTTTCTCAGGCATTCTCAGTTGGGCATAGCTAAATCTAAGCTGCTCAAGTGCAGTTCTGTTTTTAGGATCAAGCTCAAGAACTTTCTCCCAGTAAGGAAGTGCTTTTTTAAGCAATTCATTAGCTTGTTTTGTAAGTTCCTTCTCCTTTTTTTGATCTGCTTTTGAGAAGCCTAAATTATTCTTTTCTTTAATTACTTCTACAGCATTATTGAAATGAATCACTGCCAGATTGAACAAAGAATTAAAATGATTAGGATCGGCCTCTATAGCTCGTTCATAAGCCGCTACAGCTTCTTCAGGGTTTTCAAGCTCCTGTAGCATTACTCCCAGACTAAAATAAAGATCAGGATTATCAGGTTCAGCTTCAATGGCGGCCTCAAGTTCAGCTTTAGCTTCTTCAACACGCTCAAGTCGGATCAATGTATTTATCTCTGTTTTAGCTAAATCCATTTCATTAGGCCATCTTTCTCTTGCTTTTCTGATATATTCCAGCGCTTTTTCATCATCTTTTCGAATATTGGCTTCAATATAGATCAATGAGTTATAGACATCTTTTTCATGATGGTCCAGCTCTTCAATTAGATATTCAAATTTTTCGGCTGCTTTCTCAAACTGCTCAGCACCCTGATAAGCAAGACCGGAATAGAAAGCACAGGTAGTATCTTTTGGCATTACCATTTGACATCTTTCAAAAGCTTTCGCGGCGCTTAATTGCTCCCCTTCCTGGAAAGCTTTTACACCTTCATTTAGATAATGAGCCCACAGCATTTGCTCATGCTGGCTTTTTAATATTGGTAAACCAGTCGGTCCACTGATAAAAAGCTCTTTCTCCTTAGTGTTCATTTCTTCAGCTTTATTAAAAGCCTCTACTGAAGTAATTAAAGGATCAGGCTGTACATCCTGATATTCTGGCTTGGAAGTGGTATCTATGGCAGCGTAAATCAAACCTCTGTAATACCAGGTCTCGGGATCATCTTTTGTTTTCGGATGCTCAATAGCCGCATCAATTATTTCTCTGGCTTCAGCTAGTTCACCATCCTGAACCGCTTTTAATGCTTTGTTGATCTTCGGCTTTTTCTGACCAAAAGCCACACCCGCAACTAGCATGATCAATAAAAATAAAATATTACGTTTCATAATTTTGTTGTTATAGTTCTTAATCTTCTTTTTCGTCTGTTTCTGATTCGTTATTTAAGTCTTCTTTATTAGTGATATCTTCTTCACCTTCAATTATTCCTTCCTCTTCAACATCTTCTTCAACTTCAATCTTTTCGATCTTTTCTACCGAAGATATTTCATCATTTGCACTAAGCTTTATTAATCTTACACCCTGGGTAGCTCTGCCCATTACCCGAAGGCCTTCAACTCCTATGCGAATAATAATGCCGGATCTATTAATAATCATCAGGTCATCAGTATCAACTACTTCCTTTATTGCAACAAGCTTGCCAGTTTTTTCCGTTACATTCAACGTTTTTATTCCCTTAGCTCCACGTTTAGTAATTCTATACTCAGAAACCTTAGAACGTTTTCCATATCCTTTTTCTGAAACAACCAGCAGGTCCGCATCTTCACGGGATACACAAACCATTCCCACTACATAATCATCATCACCTTCTAATGTAATCCCTCTTACACCGGCAGCTGTTCTTCCCATCGGCCTTACCTGAGACTCATGGAAATGGATTGCCTTTCCGGATCTTTTGGCTATTATAATATGATTATCTCCATTGGTAAGTTTAGCTTCAAGTAAAACATCACCTTCACGAACAGTAATAGCATTTATACCATTAGCCCTCGGCCTGCTGTACGATTCCAATGATGTCTTTTTAATTACACCATTACGTGTACACATCAAAATGAAGTTATTATTTATATAATCCTCATCATTTAAATTATCGACATTAATAACGGCTTTTACTTTATCACCCGGTTCGATATTTATTAAATTCTGAATAGCCCGGCCCTTAGAGATCTTAGAACCTTCAGGTATCTCATATACTTTTTTCCAGAAAACTTTTCCAAATTCGGTGAATATCAAGAGGTAGTTATGTGCAGAAGCTATAAATAAATGTTCTGTAAAATCATCTTCTTTGGATTTCGCACCTCTTGAACCAACGCCACCTCTACCCTGGCTTCTAAATTCAGTAACAGGTGTGCGCTTGATATACCCTTCATGTGAAATGGTAATTACCATATCCTCATCAGGTATCATATCCTCTATGGTAATATCCTCTGCGCTATGTACAATTTCAGTACGACGCTCATCACCATAACGCTCTCGCAGTTCTGAAAGCTCATCCTTTATGATCTGCATTCTGCGCTCTTCACTTCCAAGAATATCTTTTAGATCAGCTATTAGGGCAACAATTTCATCGTATTCTTTCTGGATCTTTTCTCTTTCAAGACCGGTAAGACGCTGCAAACGCATTTCCAAAATTGCCTTTGCCTGGATCTCAGAAAGTTCAAAATGGCTTATTAATTCTGCCTTAGCCGCTTCCGGATCACGGCTTTGACGGATAATTTCTATAATTTTATCAAGGTTGTCAAGAGCAATAAGATATCCCAATAAGATATGAGCTCGTTTTTCTGCTTCATCAAGCTCATATTCTGTTCTTCGCGTTACAACCTCATGCCTGTGTTCAACAAAGTATTTAATCAGGTCCTTTATATTCAGCACTTGCGGCCTTCCTTTTACAAGCGCAATATTATTTACACCAAAAGAAGTTTGGAGCTGAGTATATTTGTATAAATGATTAAGTACAATATTTGGAATGGCATCTTTTTTCAGCTCATAAACGATCCTCATTCCATTACGGTCGGATTCATCCCGAAGATCATGGATCCCTTCAATTTTCTTCTCATTTACCAGTGCAGCCGTCTTTTCGATCATAGACGCTTTATTTACCTGATAAGGGATCTCTGTTACAATTATCTGCTCACGGCCGGTTTTGCTTGTTTCAAATTCCGCTTTGGCACGCATTACTACTCTGCCACGACCAGTCAGCATTGCATTTTGAACGCCTGTATAACCGTAAATAATACCACCTGTAGGAAAATCGGGTGCTTTAATATGCTGAACCAGCTCATCAATTTCGATATCCCTGTTATCGATGTAAGCAACAATACCATCAACAACCTCAGTAAGGTTATGGGGCGGCATGTTAGTTGCCATACCTACAGCAATTCCTGAGGAGCCATTCACCAAAAGATTCGGGAGCTTTGCCGGAAGAACGCTGGGTTCATTTGTGCTATCATCAAAATTCGGCTGGAAATTAACCGTATTTTTGTTGATATCCGCAAGCATCTCCTCTGAGATGCGTCGCAATCGAGCCTCTGTATAACGCATGGCTGCAGGAGGATCACCATCCACAGAACCAAAGTTTCCCTGCCCGTCAACAAGCATATAGCGCAGCGACCAGGGCTGAGCCATTCTCACCATTGTTTCATAAACAGCAGCATCTCCATGCGGGTGATACTTACCTAACACCTCCCCGACAATACGTGCTGATTTTTTATGAGCCTTATTATACGTAACTCCCAATTCCTGCATACCGTAGAGTATCCGGCGATGAACAGGCTTAAGGCCATCACGAACGTCTGGTAAAGCCCTGGAAATAATCACCGACATCGAATAGTCGATGTACGCTCCCCTCATTTCATCCTCTATATTTATAGGGATAATATTTGATGTATTCTCTGCCATTAAAAATTTATTACTAGATCTTTCTTTTCAACAAATTACTAATAATTCGTCATTTATTAAATGATGGCGAATTTAGCTAATTTTTATGTTGTTGCCATACTCAAAAGGCAAATATTGCTAATATGGGTTCAGCTTCTTTTTATTTTTCCCCTTGTATTTTATTAATACAGGATAATTCTGCCCGTGATGCGGGTTTTGCCATTTATAAAAAGGATGTACCCTGCTTCTATAGTTGTATTCACCATGCATATGATTTACCTGTGTACGGCATTTTTTAATAAAGCATTTTGGCACCTCCGGTATTTTATAAAAAATTCCAAATTCAATTGTGGCAGCGTTGCTTGAGGTTGTAATTACATTACTGCTTTCAGGGATTACCATTGAATAATTTTTTAATTCAAATGAAGGCCTGATAAAAGCACGAAAATATTCTGAAAACTCTCTTTCTACAGGTATCCCTACATTTACAAATACCCCTTTTTCCATTATTGACCTATTGAAGTCTCCGTTGTATTTCACTACACCGACCCTTGCATCAATACCCACCAGATAGTCCCAGTACCTAATCACACGAGCACCCACGATCCCATAGTATCTCCAAATAAAAGTACCTTTAATATCCGGAGTTATTTCACTTAACCTATCTTCATAATGAGTTGGGCCGAATGGACGGGGTATGTGATATTCAAGAGAAAAACCAGCTCCTATTTTATAATTCCTATAGTCATAGTGAAGGCTTACATTTACAGGAATACTATGGCTTAGGCTTTTATATTTTAATTCACTGCTGTCTGAGGAAACAAAAAACTCATTCCCGTCGACCCGCACATCTGCAAATTTTAGATCATTATACCAATAGGATGTTCCTGATACTGAATCACCTGCTGCAAAATCTCCGGTAAAAAGGATTGGCCCCTGTTCGGAATCCTGGAGTATATTAAAATCCCGAAGATCCTGGCTGTAAAAGGTAGCACTATAACCCAGTGAAAACCCAAAGCTAAAATTACTGAAAAATGACCGCAAAGGTCGATTCTTGGGTTCAAAGTAAAAACCTTCAGGTACGGCAAAATCCTCTTTGTCATGTATTTGAGCAAACGATGAAAAAGAGCTTAATACAAAAAGTATTAAAAAATAAAATTGCCGTATTCGCATCAGTAGTTATAACATGCAAAAGTAAGAAAAAGTATAGTCCTTTTTACTTTATTTGGAAGGTTTTTAGGAATTCCTGATATACAGGAATGGCATCAAAACCAAGTTTGCTTCCCATATCAGTTATTTTTTCGTACTCGACCTTTGAAATACTCCGCTCCCTCGTCAGATTATTCTCATCATGAAGAAAGAAGGATGTTAAAAACCTGACAAATCCATAAGGTACGCTCATAAGATGCTGCGTAAAATTCAACATTTGTTTATCAGAATTTCTTGCTGATTGAAGTTCTGACAACTGTTTAATATCAAATGATTTATGCATACATAACTTTATCACATCAAAGAATGGAGATTCCCATTTCTCATATGATTTAATAAAGAATTTCATAGCGTGTGCTACAGGATCTAATTTTAAAAAATAACCTCCTTTTGACATCTTTCTGGCCATTTTATTTAAAGCCAGCTCTTCAAAAAGACTAACACTACCATTTGATAAAGCAATACCTGTTGCAGGGGTCATCATTATTAAAGACAAAAAGTCGTGTTCGCTTATTTCGAGAAATTCAGCTTCCGAAGCTATAAATTCTTTTTTCTTCGTCAGGACCTCATTAAGGATTTCAGCATCTTCCAGAAAGGAGGAAATTTCATTTTCGTTGAACATAGGATTTATTTTCTAAAATTAAGATAATCAAAAATTTATGAATTCAATTCAACCAGTGAAAATAGTTTTGTTCTTTTTAAAAAGCAAAAGGTAAAACAAAAAACCCGATCCTAAAAAAGGACCGGGCTTTGTCTGATAAATTTATATCATTTTAATTTCATACATCAGCTTCAACAACTTCTGCAAGTATTAATAAGCTTTCTTTTAATAACTTATCCTGTATTTCTTTGGCTTCATTTGAAGGATCCTCAAGATCCATAGAAGTATTATCAGGAATAATCTTAGCAGCTTTTTCAGCTTCTTTAATCTCTGCCTTACGCTTCTCCAGGTTTAATGAAATCTTATCCTTTTCTATATTACGTTTAAAAGCTTTTGTTTCTTCAACAAGTGCCATTAAATGAGGGTCAGAATGCATTCGATTCTTATAGTTGCCATTAATTTCAGTTACAAGCCTCTCTGTTACTTTTCTGGAAGAATTAAAAGGTGCTGCGCGTATCTGGTCCCATGCCAATGCACTTGCATTAGCACTTTCACCAAACTCATCCGCTGAGAAAGCAGAAGGTAATTCTATATCAGGAGTTACTCCTAAATGCTGTGTACTGCTTCCTGTGATCCGGTAAAACTTCTGCAAGGTAAGCTTTAGCTGACCAACGCTTTCCTTCTCACTTTCAGGAATATATCTTCCCAAATCAACCATGCTTTGTACTGTTCCCTTACCAAAAGTTTGTTCACCCACTACCAAGCCACGGCCATAATCCTGAATAGCTCCGGCAAAAATCTCTGAAGCTGAAGCGCTAAACCTGTTTATTAAAACCGTCAACGGACCATCATACATCTTTTCCGGATCCTCATCCGATTCAATCTGGATCTGGTTGCTTTTATTTCTCACCTGAACCACCGGACCTTTTTCTATAAATAAGCCTGTTAATTCTATAGCCTCTGCCAGTGAACCACCGCCATTATTTCTAAGATCTATTAACAGTCCATCAACATTCTCTGCCTGAAGTTCATTAATTAACCTTTTCACATCCCTGGTGGTACTTGTATAATCCTCCTCACCAGCCTGATAAGCTTCAAAATCCATATAGAAGGTCGGGATATCTATTACACCCATTCTAAATTTTTTTCCATCCTTATCAATACTGATTATTTCCTTCTGTGCCCGCTGATCCTCAAGCTTAATTTTTTCCCTTACCAGTGTCACCACCTTTGACGGTCCATTAACACCTGTTTCTGCAGGCAGGATCTCTAATCTTACTGTGGTGCCTTTAGGTCCTTTAATCTGGCTTACCACATCATCAATCCTCCAACCAATGACATCCATCATCTCACCATCTTTATCCTGTGCTACACCAATAATCCTGTCACCCTCCTGAATTTTATTACTTTTATCAGCTGGCCCTCCGGGAATAACATTTATAACTTTAGTAAAATCATTATCAGTCTGAAGCCTTGCTCCTATTCCTTCCAATGAAAGGCTCATATTCTGTTTAAACTGATCAGATGTTTGTGGTGAAAAATAATTAGTATGTGGATCATATGCACTGGCCACCGTATTCATATATACCTCAAAAACATCTTCAGATTTATTCTGGCTCAAGGATTTTCTGAAGCGTTCATATCTTTTCTCAATAAGCTCTCTTATTTCATCATCCTCTTTATCAGATAACTTCAAGCTTAATACCTGGCTTTTAACTACCTTTCTCCACAGATCGTTTAGCTCTTCAGTTGAACTCAACCACGGGTTATCGGAACGGTCAGTATCATAAGATTCCTCGACGGTAAAATCGTACTCTGCATGAATAAGATTATTTTGCACATACTCCATGCGCTCATTAAAGCGATCTATAAACACAGAATAAATTTCATATGCAGGTTCCAGGTTGCCATTCTTTGTATGATCATCAAGTTCATTACGGTATTTTTCAAACTCCTTAATATCAGAAGCCAGGAAATACGACTTATTATTATCTAAAGCTTTAATATATTCATCAAGTATTACTGATGATAAAGAATCATTCATTTCCAGGCTACGGTAATGAAAATTACTTAATATTCTGACAACAAGCCTGGCCTCTTCTGAATATATTGGTTTAGGGGCAAGTTGTGTTGTGTCTGAAAATGAATTGTATTGATATATTGCTCCGGTCCCTGCAGATAGCAATGAGAAAAATAAAACAAAAAATATTGCAGCCGGAGTTACTTTCTTAATTTTATTATACATATAAATCCTCTTATTCCTTCAGTTTCTTTAACGCTATAAGAGCCAAAAGGGTGCCAGTAATTTTAATATCGGCTAATTTTTTTTTTATAACCTTTTAAATTAAACGGTTGCTTCTGACTCTTTAAGAAACTGCGAAGCCTGTTCTACTGTTTGGAATTCATAGGATTTTTTCTCACCAGATTCATCAAGCATTTCAATACGAATAACCCGCCAGTTACTCTTATTCATTGAAGTTTCTTCCGGTGTACGCATATAATATTCAGGGTTGTTTGGGGCTATTTTGAATCTTGTAGCTCTAACTGAACCACAATAAGAACATTCATAATGTTTTATTAACTCACCTGTTTCTGAATCAGTAGGTTTTGTAATTATCTCTTCACGCTGCACCCTCATGGTGTAAAAACCACAGTTATTGCATTGTAAAGCCTCAAGGTGACCGGGATACTTTTCAATTTTTGTATCTCCTGTTTTATCATCCATCCATACATCATAATCTACTGAAAAGACATTTTCCTCTGCCTGCATACCTTCATCCAGGTGTACATCTTCTTCCTGCTCATCTAAAAGACGCATCTTGTTTCCTGTTTTAGGATTAACACGAGGCATGTAACGCCATTTACGTAATTTCTTACTAATATGTGTAGGGTGATAATATTCTAAAATAAGATGAGAGATATATCCAACTAATGTACCTCCGGCAACTGCAATAAACAATCGTACAAGGAACCATACAAAATCGAATTCTAAAGTTCCCTTGCCGTAAGTATTAATAAGCATAAAAACAGCTACGCCAATACAATAAAAGCTATACCTATAATATTTGATCTGATTATTACGGATGTAATCATATTTCTCTTTATAGTCTTTGATTGACCCCTCTCTTATTTTATGAATTATATATATAAGAATAGCAAGTCCAAAAAAAACGAACATTCCATAAGCCATGACAGTATGCCAGACATCGAGAAAACCATTCATTTCATTATTTTCCATAGGTACTTTTATTGTTAATTTTGTTATAAATTAAGTAAACATACACCGAATTAACAAATTACTTTACACATTCCATTATCGTGATGCTAAAATTTAGAAAAATCCGTAAATCCCTCTTTCAGTTCCTGGCTGCTATAAACCGGAAAATCCTTCCACGTTACAGCAATAAAGATCTTAATAAACTTAGTAAAATTGATAAGCTTATCATCGGTTATCGTTACTATGTGACTAAAAATGCAGTTGACCAGGAATAACATCTTAACTGCCAGATAATTAACATATTGCACTTCAATTATTACTTATGGGAAAAGTGTAAAAATATTTTTTGTGTAATTTTGCACTAATTAACTTGCATTATAGTATTCTATACTATATATTTGAATTATTGTATGTGCAAAACTACACTATTATGAATGTAAATTTAGACAAAAAGAGAATCGAAAGGGAGTTTGAATTCTTTACTTCCAAAAATTTTGAAAAGCCTAAAAAATGCCGTAATACTGAGCAAATAAGGTTTTACGTACAGGAGTTAACGCTTATGATCCAAAAAATGGAAAGCAGATCAGGATATATTCCCCCTTCAGCTTATCAGCTTTTAGCGCAGTATAACCAGGAACTAAACAAACATATCTATGCTGATTTCAGAAACCATTATTGCTAAAAAAGCAACGTTTTTTGATAATATGCATTACCTCCCCTCCCCCATTAACTTTACGTGTAATGCTATATATACAGCGATAATTAATCGCTCAGGGAGAATGCAGTACTATAAAACCATACCGGGAGTGTCGAGGGAGCGGATCAGCCGAATTGAATTTTGTGAAGTATATAACTCCCAAAATATACTGGGGGTAAAGCCTTTACAGACACATCTGGGTACATCTGTATTTCAGATGGAATTTTATATTTAGAAAACTTAATTACAAGTAAATTAAGGAAAAGAAATATATTGGTAACTTGTATTCACGCGGTCAATACTTTTTAGAATGCCTGAATTCTGGAATAATATTATCAATATAGGTGTACGGCCGGTGCTTGCGTCTGAGGAGATTAGAAAAATTCGCCTTCTCAATGGAATACTCGCTACCGGAGAAACTATTTTTTTACTGCTGATAATTAAAAGTGTAATTAATGGTTTACCTGAGGAGTATTTGGTGCAGGCGCTGGGAGCTTTTTTATTTCTTATACCCATCTTCTTTAACTATCTTCATAAGTATCGTATAGCTAAATTCTTATGCTTAATAATCCCTATTTTTTATCTGTCCTTTTTAACTGTTTATTGGGGCAGTGAGCGCGGATCTCAATTAATTATTCTTGCAGTAACAGGTTTGGCAGTCCTCTTTTTTGAAGATATAAAATCAATATTAGCCCTCGTTTTACTTGGTGCTTTATCCATTATTGCTGTTGAGACATATAATTTTATTTATGATCCAATTTATACTCCACCAAACCTTGAAATTGCTTACCTGATAAATGTTATCATTACTATTATCATGATTGTGGTGATAGTAAGTATTTTCAAAAAAGAAAATTATCAATACCAGAACCTGATTGCCTCCATTAATAAAAAAATAACCCGGCAGCATAGTAAAGTGGTCCAGCTGAATCAAAATTTATCCAATTCAATTAAGATCATAAAGGAACAAAAAGAAGCCATTAATGAAGCACATAAACGGTTACAGGATAGTATAAATTATGCGCAAACGATCCAGCAGTCTATCCTGACTATTTCTCCTCATGTTAAAAAAGCATTACCGGAGCATTTTATTCTATTTATGCCTCGAGATGTTGTAAGCGGAGATTTTTATTATTTCCATGAGGCAGGTAATAACCTATTTATTACAGCTGTAGATTGTACGGGTCATGGTGTACCCGGGGCCTTTATGAGCATGATCGGATATAATCTGTTACAGGAAGCTGTAGAAACAGAGAAGTATAATGATCCTGCACGTATACTTACGTTTTTAAATGAAAGAATAAATTCAGCCCTTAAACAAAAAGATACCCACAATTTTGATGGCATGGATATCAGTCTACTTGTGCTGGATAAGACAAATGGGCGGGTCAAATTTGCCGGAGCAAAAAATTCCCTTGTCATTGTAAATAATGGATGCCTGGAAGAAATAAAAGGAGACAGATATTCAATAGGAGGATTTACCCCGCCTGACTATCAATTCTCACAAACCGAAATTGAGGTGCAGAAAGATTCTATCATATATTTAATGACCGATGGGTACCAGGATCAATTTGGCAGTCCCGACAATAAAAAATTTCGAAGTAAAAGATTATACAGTATGCTGAAGCATATGTCAGATGCAAGAATGGCAGAGCAGCATTTAACCTTATCGGCAACTTATAAAGCCTGGAAAGAAAATAGTGAACAAACAGATGATATACTTATTATTGGCCTGAGGGTATAAAAAAAGCCTGAAATTTCTTCCAGGCTTTTCCATTATCAATATGTAGGATTAGCCATTGCCCCCTACATCTTCAGCAGCTTCTTCTACTGCTTCTTTAAGCTCTTCATTAGATTCTTCAGCTGCTTCTTTCAGATCCTCCATGATCTCCTCGTAACGCTCCTTCACTTCTTCATCACTAGCTAGAGCTGATTTTATTTTTTTATAAGTTCTTCCGCCTTCACCAATGAAATCAATAGCTAATGTTTTAAATGTAGCATTTATTTCTTCCGTCATCTCATCCTTTTTCAACACCACACTTCTTACAAAAGCAATTTCATCTTCAGTTGCTCCAGCCTGTACAAGCGCTACAGAATCATCTATGATCTTATTCAATTCATTATAACGTGTTCCTGTAATTTCTTCATTCTCCTGGACCATTGTGGTCATTACGGCAACAATATTTCCTTTCATACGCTCAATGGAATCCATCGTAATGGCGTAGCGGCGCAGCTCCTCATCGGTAATCTCAACCTCTCCCTCCTGTGCAAATGATGTATTTGCAGCTAGTAGAAAAATAAATAAAAATGTAAAACTCTTAATAATACTCCTCATCTTAATCATGATTTATAAATTGTACAATTGTTAAATTCTGTTTTTCAATAAAATGTTTTATCAAATAGAAATAATAATGCAAATATAATGCCTCATTATATTCTACTTTAATCCGCAATTATATTTATTTTTAAATAGAAACAGATAGTTTTAAATTTAAAAATCTTGCAGATAATGTATTTGGCACAGCAAACTGCTGATCATTGACATCTTCAATCCAGGTATAGCTGATCACATTATTAGAACCTGTAAGGTTTAGTATTTCCGCTGCTATTGTAAAATCTTTTATTTTCTTCCAATCATTAAATACTTTGGAAAAACCAATATCCACCCTGCGATAGGTAGCTCCATTAAAGCTATTTCTCGCTTCAAGAGCATCAGGAGGTCCAAATGGCAAGCCACTGCCAACCTGTACATGAACATTTACCCTGAACGATGGATTATCAGGAAGGTGGTCCTGGAAAAAAATAGATAATGTTACCCGCTGATCCATCGGACGGCGGATATAACCCTGCCCATCACCCTCTACATCTTCCCGCGTGGATAGTATCCCAAGGCTAAACCAGGATTCGGTATTTTCTATAAACTCACCGCTTAATCTGAAATCAGCGCCATATGCATAAGCCGTAGCTGTATTATTGCCGAAATACCTTACCCGAATATTATTTACATCGTATGGATTAACATCCCACAGATATTTATAATATGCTTCAGAAATGAATTTAAAGGGCCTGTTCCAGATAGTGAAATTATGGTCCATACCTGCTATCATATGCCATGACGACTGCATTCCCAGTTGTTCATTTAGCTCACCTTCTGATGTGCGGAATTCTCTAAAGATAGGCACCTGCCGATAGATTCCAGTGGCAAAATTGAGTATTACATCCTTTTTCCATTCCGGTCTGTAAGAGTATTGTAACCGGGGGCTAAATGAGAAATTTTTATTCAGATCTCTATAAAGTAACCTGATACCTGCATTTAAATGATGTTTTCTCGTATCATAATCAAACTGTAGATATCCATGCCCCCGGCTTCTTACAAGAGAGTTATTAGCTGACAAACCCTCTACATCCGTAACAAAACCGGCAGAATCTATAAAGCTGAATTCACTTATCCGATCTTCCATATCTTCCATACTCCAGCCAATCCCACCTTTTAGAGAAGAATGATTTGTAAGCTCCAGCTCTGATTGCCCCTCAAGAAGGTACTGCTCCCCCCTCAGGTAATTTCTTCTGTGATCATATAAAGTGCCTACTCCTCTTGTCACCAGGCACTCATTAAACCCGGGCGTGCCAATATTTTTGTTCACATCGCATAGCCTGTAACCGCCCTCAACTTCTGTATATTCCCTTTCTGATGTCCTTACAACGGAAGCCAAAAAGGAAGAGGAGAAAGATGTGTTCCACTGATGAGTGAGCTTTATTCCTCCCTGATAGGTATCATATTCAAGAAGGTCCTTGCCTTCAAATGCCACATAAAGACGGAATGACCTGTTAAAAGTACCAAACTCAGTTTCACGGTTAGCAGGAAATACTTCATACCTGTTTTTAGCATATCCACCCAAAACGATTAACGATGTGTTTTTTGATAAAGCTGTAGTGCTGTAAAACTGCAGGTCAGTAAACTGAGGAAAGTATTCTCCCTCTGTTTCCAGTGTATTTAAAAGGTAACGGGAATTTTTATGCCTTACACTGCCAATAAAGCTGGTGTTTCCAATTTTACTTCCAGCTGTCAAATACCCCCCGAGCAACCCTAATGAAGCTTTTGCCATAAATTCCTGGGGTTCTAAATAATCCACCACCAGTACGGATGATAATTTATCCCCATAAGAGGAGCGCCACCCTCCTGCTGAAAACATGATCTCATCAACCATAGAAGTATTTACAAATCCAAGGCCTTCCTGCTGTCCATTGCTGGTTAGTTGCGGCCGGTAGATAGGTATATCTTCAACAAACACTAGATTTTCATCAAAATTGCCACCTCGCACGGCATAAGAGCTTGATAGTTCGTTGTTGCTTATTACCCCGGGAAGGGAGACCAGCACCTGGCTTATATCCTCAAAGGGTGCGGGAAATTCCTTAAATTCTTTAGCCTTTAATTTTGTTATGCTTACCTGTTCGCGCTCCTCCTGGGTGATAACAGATACTTCTTTAAGAACAGTAGTTTTTTCCTCTAACTCTATCTGGAGAAAAATTGAATCAGAATTCAGTGTAAGGGTATCAGTTTTAGCCTGATAATTAACATGCGAAAAAATCAGGACTACAGATCCTGTTGCTTTTAAATTTAAATGAAACCTCCCCTGATCATTGGAAGAAGTGCCCGCACCTTCTGGTATTCTTATATTTACCCCTGTGATTGCCTCTCCGGATTTATCAACAACCTTCCCTTCTACTACAGTTTGCTGGCTAAAAACCGGATAAGAGATGACGATTAAAAACAGGAAAAGCGAAATACGCATCAGGTAGATTTTAATTCTAAACGTTTTTCAGCTTAGAAATTGTATCTGAAGGATTATCCGATTTAAAAACAAAAGAACCTGCTACCAAAGCATCCGCACCTGCCTTAAGCAACTTCGGTGCGTTATCGAGATTTACGCCACCATCTATTTCAATTAGCAGATCAGGATTCAATTCATTAGCCATTTTCCTTAGCTGGTCAATTTTCGAATACGTACGTTCAATGAATTTTTGCCCGCCAAATCCGGGATTTACAGACATTATTAGGACCAGGTCAATATCGGAAAGTATATCCCTAAGCAGTTCTACATTTGTATGCGGATTTAAAGACACCCCGGCTTTACAGCCCAAATTCTTTATCTGCTGGATATTGCGATGAAGATGCTGGCAGGCTTCATAGTGAACAGTAATGATCTCTGCCCCTGCTTTTTTAAATTCTTCCACATAATTTTCAGGTGAAACGATCATCAGGTGAACATCGAGGGGCTTCTTCGAATGACGATGGATAGCTTCCACTACAGGTAACCCATAAGAAATATTCGGCACAAAAACCCCATCCATTATATCTATATGTATCCAGTCTGCATCACTATTATTGAGCATATTCACTTCCTGCTCAATACGTGCAAAATCAGCTGCTAAAAAAGACGGGGCAATAATTGGTTTTTTCATGTTTCTAATGCTGCAGTAATTGACAAAGTTAAAACAACTGTTTATTCTTTTATGAATTTGGCTACGAAAACCTGGCCTTGCAATTTAATTTTAAGCACGTAAGCACCTTTAGCAAGAGAACCAATATATAATCTCCTCCTATTAATCTGAACCGGTAATTTACGCCCCTGTATGTTATATATCTCTACAGATTCGGGAATAACTGACGTATTAATATTTAGGTGATCTTTTGCAGGATTAGGATAAACCTGAAGGAATAATCCACCTCCTGTTTCAGGGATTTCCCCAAATCTTAAAATTCCATAACCAAGACTGTAATCAGGATCCAGGGATTGCGAACTCCAATCAAAAGCGAGATCTCTATAGCCTGTAATAGTTAACGATGGAAATGCCTGTAATACTCCTGCCATAATGGAAGTGGCTATAGGTGCGGAAAAGGAAGTTCCACTTCTACTAACTACTGAACCTCTGCTGTTAAAAACTTTTACTCCTACGCCCAATGCAGCAATATCAGGTTTTATACGACCATCAGCCGATGGACCAATTGAGCTGAAAGAGGCTTTATTTCCAATTTCATCCACTGCACCTACTGATAGATTACCAAAAGCATCTGCAGGGGCTGTAATAAAAGTCCAGGAACTATTTCCTGAATTTCCGGCACTTGCTACCGTCAGGATCCCACGTGCCGTTGCTTCATTAGAAGCCCGCGTAATAAGTGTTGTCCTTCCATCCATATCCTCATAGGTATAATCCATGGAAGGATCATCAAAAGTATTATATCCAAGGGCAGTGTTGATAATATCAAATCCGGCACTATCTGCCATTTCAGCAGCAAAAAGCCAGTTATATTCCTCTATTCTGTACTCTGAGCTTACATCTTCGGTAACAAATAGACCAACATGGGCATCATAAGCACCACCAATAAATTGTCCTTCATCATAAGCTGATATTAAAGAGAGCACTTGCGTACCATGATCAGAAAATTGATAAACCTCATTATCATTATTAACCAAATTCCTGGCCATTACTAACCTGTTATCATTAAAAATATGCTGAAAAGCATTTATTGTATCCGCCCCGCTGAATCCTCCGTCCATTACGGCAATCCAAACACCGGCACCGGTAATATTCTGTACATGCATCCGGTCTATATTATGAAAAATATTCTGCTGATCAGTTGCGGCACTGGTTTTAAGGTCCTGCTTTTTAATTCGTGAAGTAAGTTTTTCACCCGGGGCTGCAAAAGCAATTGAATCTACTATTTGTATAGCTTTAAGCTGTTCCACCTCCGCATCATTAGCTTCAATAAGTGCCAGGTTAAACCATCTGGAGGTGAAATGCACCTCTACTCCTTTAGCTACCAATGAATCAATATAATGAGGGTTTACCGGCAGGTCTCCTGTAACCACTGGTATCCCCATACGATCACGTCGGGCAATTGCTCTTTCAGAAAGAAATTCCTGGGGTGCATTTATGGAATAAGGAGAATTATCTTTATCGGTGAAATAAACAGCATATCTGTTTTTTTGGCCAAAGGAAGCCACAGAAATGCCTGTCATTAAAAAGAATAACAATATGTTTTTATTCAACACCAAACTCAAGCAGTTTTTGTTTTAGTATATGCCCCTCTACTATTTCATTAAAACATATATTAACATTTGCTTCACAGCATTCAGGGTATTTTGTTGTACTGCAGCTTTTATAAAACAGTTCAATATCTTTAAAATATATTAAACCAGTATCCTTTGCGTAAATTTCATATTCAATATTATCCTGTGTAATATTTTCAGGGTCATCCTGATTATCAATTACAACTGTTATTGTAGTTGAAAATTCTTTTTCTTCTACAGAAAATACCCTGTTAATACTGTCGTAATATTGAATATCCTCCGGAAGTGCATTTAATGAATTACTATTCCACTCAATTCCCTGACTGATTGGAAATGTTAGTTTTACCTTAGGTAAACTGCCGGTATTTAAAACTGCTATATAATTATTTTTGTAGGATTCCCACGTAGCTATATGCTCCCAATCCTCACTTTCTGTACTTCTCTGTTCTATAATTAAGCTGTATATAACTTCTTCATTAGTTATAGAAGAATCTCTAACGGTGACCTTAGTTTGATAATAAGTATCCTCAACAGTTCCATTTATAAGATAATCTGTTCTTTCTGTGGAATAGATCCAGAACATACCTTTTTGTAGAGGATAAAATGCTCCGGAATTTAATTCAACCCCTGTCAGGTCATCGTCATTGCACCCGAAAAGGATAACTGCTGCAAAAAATAAAAGGATATATTTTAACATGTTAATTTATTGATTCCCTGACCCTGCCCGTATAGTCGCGGAGGGCAGTTTTAAAATCGACCTTATCACGATCCATCTTCTCCTGAATATAAATAGCAGCAAGAATATGTGTTAGCTGCTCCCCTTCATCATCACCCTCCACTTCAATAGCTAATGGCAGATCTTCCACCAGCTGAGCTTCAGCCTCTCTCAATTCCATTTGATCATAACTCTCTACTAATTTTTTTATTGCAGGTATTTTCATTGCTTTTGCTTTATCAGATGTTAAAATTAATAATAAATGAATAATCCCCTGATCATGACCAGGGGATTAATTTAAATTACCAAATCCCGGTAAAAATCAATTCTTCAGGTTCTCCAGCATTTCAACAACTTTATCTTCCTTACTAGTAGGTGATGATTCTACAAGTTCATCGCCCTTGAAAGTTGCAAAAAATGGCAAATTACTAACCCCTGCGAGTTTTCGTGCTTCAGGGTTTTTTTCTGCATCTATATCAATAAAGCGTACATTAGTAAAACGCTCATCATTTGAAAGACGCTTGAATTTTGGAGAAAAAAGACGGCAACTTCCACACCAGCCGGCGTAGTATTTTACGATCGTCTTTTCGCTGTTTTTCAAAGCATCTTTAAATGTGCTGTCATCTAATACTTCTACTGCCATAATTAAAAATTTAAAGATTAATAAAAATTTATAAATGTACCTCAGGCTAACTCTTTCTGAAGCTTAATTTCTTTTTCTACCACCTGTACAAATTTAACAACTTTATAAGGTTTTCCTTTAGCATCAAGTATAGGATTATAGCTTCCGTTGATCCATATTTCTTCACCTGTTGCTTTTATTCTTTTAAATTGTCCTTTATGGTATTTTCCTTTATTTAAAGTTTCCCAAAGCTCCTTGTACTGCTGACTTTTAAGGTCCTCCCGGCTAACGAATATGCTATGGTGTTTACCTTTAACATCTTCAAGTCTGCTATATCCCATTGCATTTATAAAAATATCATTCGCGTTTAATATATGCCCCTTAAGGTCAAATTCCACAACAGCAGTTGAGCGGTTGATCGCCTCGAGTTGCCCTTTGATATCAACAGATTTTAATTTCTGCTCTGTCACATCCTGAGCAAATTTTACTATCTTGATCACCTTACCGGAAAGATCTTTTATAGGAGAATAGCTTGCACTTATCCATACTTCTTTGCCACCCTTTCCAAGTCTTCTAAACTCACCGCTTTTAGGTAATCCGGCCCGAAGATCATCCCAGAACCTTTCATATTTTTCCTCTGGAGTATCTTCAAAGTCAACAAATATCCGGTGATGTGCTCCTTTCACTTCAGCTAAATTATATCCCATTGCATTCAGAAAGTTCGCATTGGCATCCCTTATATTACCTTTCAGATCAAATTCTATTATGGCCATATTATTATTTAAAGCATTCATCTGACCCTCGAAATTCAATGACTGAAGTTTTTGTTCGGTGATATTCTGGGCAAATTTAATCACCTTAACAGGCTCACCGTTATTGTTCATAACAGGAGTATAAGTAGCACTTAACCAAATAATATGACCATTTTTCGCAAACCTCTTAAACTCTCCGATCTGTGAAGCACCCGCTTTTAATTTATTCCAGAATTCTTTATACTCCTCACTAACCGCCTCTACAGGGTCTACAAAAAGCCTGTGATGCTTATTTTGTACCTCATCCAGTGAATAATTTACTGTCCTTAAAAATTTCTCATTAGCGTTTAAAATTATCCCGTCCACGGAAAATTCTATTGTGGCCATAGTATTATCTATAGCATTAAGCTGACCTGACATTTCAATGTCTTTACGGGCCATTTCTTCCTGTGTAGCCTGAAGCTCCTCCATATTTTGCCTCACCTCTTCCTCCTGTGCCCTCAACTCCTCAGCTTGCTGCTGAGATTCCCTTAACAGATAAGTAGTTTTGGCATTTATGCGGATCTTTGAAAGCGAGGTGGCAATCTGCTCTCCTGCCCTTTTTACAAATTTGATCTGGTAATCTTCCAAAACAGAGAATGAAGCTATTTCTATGACCCCATAGCATTCCTCATTTGCCATCAAAGGAGAGGCAAACAGACATGCAGGAGTGGCCTCACCTAACCCTGATGTTATTTTTACATAACTCTGAGGAACCTCCTTTAATAATGTGGCATCCTGTTCGAGATAAACCTGTCCTATTAACCCCTCGCCAGGCGCAAATGATGAGGAGATATATTTTTTACGGCCATAGGCATAGCAGGAAACCATTTCCAGCTGTATATTATCTTTATCATCATTCGTTAAATATAAAGCCCCCTGATTGGCATTGAGATATTTAACCATGAAAGAGATAACATTATTATAAAGCTCCTCTTCGTCCAATCCTTCTTTCCTAAGGATATCGCCCAGCTGGGTAAAACCTGTGTTGGACCAGTTCATTTTCCGGTCTTCTTCAGCAACATGCTGTAATCGGCCGCTCATCTGAAGAAGAGCATTACCAAGCTCATCATTTTTACCTGAGGGTTTATAGTCACTGTTAAATACTCCCTCTCCTATTTCCAGAGCAAACTTGCTGGCCTTTCTGATATTCTCACTTAATTCAAAAGAATTTTCAAGGATCCCATTTAGTTCATCCTTCGAGTTAATTTTCCTATCCATTAACTTTCCTTCTGCCATATTTTTTAGAAGGATTGAAGGTGTGTCAACAGATTTCTTAATGTCTTTTATTAACCGAAAGGCTACTAATATTATAATACTGCCAACAAAAATAAAGCTTATCAAAAGCCCCATATTTGCCTGGGATATAAATTCTTCAGCCCGTGAATAATCTTTTTGAAGCTGCACCTCCTGTTCATTACTCATCGGCTCAAGAATTTCCTGAATACCTCTCCTCAGCACTTCAGCCTTACCTGAGATTAATGATTCAAGTACTTCTTTTTGAGCTGTACGTTCCTGTAAATTATTATATAAAGCTATAAATGCGGCACTATCAATAGTCTGTGCAGAAACTACCTGATCCTTTAAATTTTCTTCAAAAAATATATCGATCTCCCTTTGAACCTCATGATAATTATTTAGCTGTTCAATGGCTTTATCAATTTTCAGACGCTGCTCTTCATCATGAAGATCATTCTTTATTTTATTAAGAGCAGTTTTGGCAGGTTTCACCGTATTCTCCCAGACCCTGTTCCTGTCGGTTTTAAACTGATCGTTACCTGTTAATAAATAAGCACGCTGAAGGGCACCTGACTGATTAATTCCAATCAAAATATCGGAAGTGGTAAGTGGCACCGGAATGCGTAATGTACTTATGTCACTGAGGAGCTGTTTTGTCCTGTGATTTTGAGCCACCAGCAAACCTGAAATAAGTGCCAGAACAAGTAAAAACCCGGCAATGATGACTAACGCTCTTCCTCTTATAGTGGAGAGGTTAAAAAAATTGTCTTTAAATTTCATTAAAGTAAAATGATTGTTTAATTAATTGTTGTTTAAGGAATAAGATAAATAGTTTTACAATATTATATGTTTAAACACGTATATTCAGCCAGGCTTGTTATTTTTTGTAAAATTATTTTTAAACAATAGCTTTGCTTACTGTTGTTGATCATATTAAATGATTGACTAATAGATTAAATTTATCCGTACCGAACTCAAATAAAGATGGCATTAAAAACCACAGTTAAAGTCACCATAAATAATCTAAGCGATGCTCGTTACTGTGCAGGCATGGGGGTTGATCTGATCGGCTTCTCTACTAATCCTGATGACCCGTTTTATCTCTCCCCTGAAAATTTTAAAGAAATTTCTGAATGGCTTAGTGGGGTGGAATATGTAGCTGAAACATCAGTGGATAATCTTTCAAAACAGGATTATGATGTAAATTATATACAGATCACAGATATAGCATTAGCTGAAGCTTATCCTGATCACCGGATTTTATTGGAGGGCAGGCCGGAAGAATTTGAACATCTTAAAGAAGAGATAAAAGCTCTTGATAACCTTGCTTACCTGGTGCTTAACATTGATCATGATAAAGATTCAATCCCCCTTATCCTGAAATCATTTGAGGGCATACCTCTTCTCCTGGGGTATGATCTGTCTTTAGATGAAGTAAAGGAGCATATCAATACTGATATTGAAGGTGTAGCATTAAAAGGGAGTGACGAAGACAGGCCGGGTCTAAAGGATTATGATGAATTGGCTGATATACTTGAAGGGCTTGAAGTAGATGCTCCTTATTGAGCAGGGTATTCAAGAGATAGCAATTTCATAAGCTGAAGCCCATTGTCTACTGCGTTAACATTCCAGTCGTTGTTGAAATAAACCAGGATCTTTTCAGCATCAATGGAAGCTATTTTATCTGCCCACTCTGACATTTCCTGCTCCGAATATTTATAGTTGTACCAGTCTTCCTTTCCATGAAAACGTACATAGGCCAGCGGGGAGGTTACTTTTAGGTCTTCCGGCAGATCTCCCGGTGCAGAAATGATACAGTAAGCTACCTGATACTTTTCCAGTATATCATAGATTTCCTCGCAGAACCAGGAGGTATGGCGAAATTCTATTACCTGTGGTATATATGAGCTTAACGAACTACAGAAGTTTTTAAGCAATTCGTCGTCACGTTCGAGATATGGCGGGAACTGCCATAAAAAGCTCGCTACTTTATCTCCCAATATTTCAGCAACGTCATAAAATTTAAGTACTGATTCCTCAATATTTTTCAGCTTCTTTATATGCGTAACAAAACGGCTGCCTTTGAGTGTGAACTTGAAATCCGGAGGTGTAATTTCATTCCATCTTTCAAACATAGAGGCTCGTGGGAAACGATAAAAGGTATTATTTATCTCAACAGTCTGAAAGTGTTCGGCATAATAAGGAAGCCATTGCTTCTGAGGAAGCTTCTCAGGATAAAATTTTCCTTTCCAGTCTTTATAGTAATAACCTGAGCAACCTATATATATTTCTTTATCTGCCACAGAAAAACAACAACTGCTTTACTGGCTTGGTTATCTAAAGTGATTTAAAGTCCTCTGTCTTAGGAAAATTTTGAAAAGCCTTCTGTAGATGTTCTGGCGGAATGGTGACTTTTCTTTTCTTCAGGTCCATCCAGGCACCATCAACAGTAACAACTGCTACTAAATCATCCTGTTTATAAAAGTTATGCCTGATGCTCCACTTGTAACCATCCTCCCGCATTGCAGCAACCTGCATATCAACTTTTATTTCATCATTAAGGTGAACTTCCCTCAGAAAACGAGCTTCCTCTCTGAATAAAATAGGTCCTATTCCAAGCTTTAATAGTTCCTGTATGCTGAGTTTAAATTGATTAAAGCCATTAACCCTTACCTGGGCAGCCAAATCATAATAAGCAGAGTGGCGTAGGTGACCATTAGGATCTACCTGCGCCCACATTATTTGAAATATTGTATACATTAATTTGCTAAAGGTTGAGCAAATCTAATCCAATCATACCATTCTTGCTACTATAAAAACAAAATGGGGAGCCCCCTAATCAAAGGAAACTCCCCATTCACATTAATCAACCGTAGTTGATTAACATGCCAAGTTACAGTTCTCAAAGCTTCATCTGCGAACCAGCCGAAACTGGCATTCAGAATCTGATCTTTTTTGTAATTTCTCAAGCAATATTTAAATCGTAAGACTTAAATACTCATAAATTCATTCGTGGTGGTTGATCCATTTCAAATTAACGTTTCAGTTAATTCTTTGGAAGTGAATTATGAACCCGGCTTACCAGGCTGCTCTAAAAATTCATCACCTTCTGTAATCCGAAGATCATTTCAATCTATAGTCGTAAACTACAGGTCCTTCAATGATAAATTAACGATTTTACATTACTCCATCCGATACTCTTTTGTATCAGCCGTGATATCTCTCACTTGGTTTAACTAAGGTCGTATATATTTGTAAGTTTTGCAAAAAGAAGATCATTTACTTTTACACAAGATTTGCACAACTTTAAAGGGTTAAAAGCAGGTAGTTATTCACTGATTATTAACTATTTTAACACATTTATCCACAAATGTATATATTAGAACTTATGTCATATCTAAACATGACAATTCTCATTTCCACTGCAGGATCTTTATTGTTGTTTTGTAATAAAAAAATTTATGGGTAAGTATTCAAAAAACAGCAAAACAGCTGGATTAGTAGTTGCTATCACAGTTTTTGCCAGCTTATTAATATTCTCTGTATATTTTGATGGTTTTTCTCTCGAAACACAGGTATGGCTGGTCAATATTTTCACGGCACTCACTTTTGGATCAATAGTATACTTTATTCTTCATATAAGCAAGATTGCCTCCGAAGCTATGATGTTATTAATAAGTGCTATTGTGGCCGTTATATTTTTATTCTTTAATCCTATCACACTTCCAGCCGAACAGGAATCTGTAATGGAAACCGTTGAAAAAACAGTACCTGAAAATGTGGAAGAAGATGTGGATACTGTTTATCAGGAAATCCAGAAAGATGAAGTAGAGCTTCAGGATTAGCTATTTTTCCTTTTTATTGGTTTTCTTCCGTCAGGCAATTTCCATTCTCTTTGTTTGCTAAAAGGCATCATTATCAAGCTGGTTATTTTTAATTCATGGTGATCTCGCCATGCTGGTACACCAATTGTTATTTTCCGCTGAGGGACCGATAGGATCTTAGTCTTATGTAATTTATCCCAGAAGGAGAATATAGTAGCATAATTACTGTCTGTTTCCTTTTTATAAATAGAGTGATGGATCCCATGCATTCGTGGGGTCACTATAACTTTAACCAGCTTATTCTCCAGTTTTTTAGGAAGCTTTAAATTACTATGGTGAAATGCTGTGGCTGCCTGGAAAAAGATTTCGTAGAGGAGAAGATTAGTAACGCTTGCTCCGATCATTATGATAATTGCTGACCGAAAGAAAATAGAAAAGAAAAGCTCACCAAAATGAAACCTTACAGCGGTTGTTACATCCAGGTCAAGGTCTGTATGATGTACATTATGAAACCGCCAGAGAAGAGGGATATTATGGTTCATCCTATGCCAGATGTACATCCCATAGTCTAACAGCAAAAATGTTAAGATCAGCTCTAAAACGCCGGGGAATGTGATCCAGTTAAAGAAACCAATTCCGGCCTCTCCTGCCCATTTAGCTGCAAAAACCAGTACAGGTATTACTGCTAAACGGAAAAAAGCAAAACCAATAACGGCTATTCCACCATTCCGAATCAGCCTTCTTTTTTTATTTTCTGTTCTAAAGCGTAATGTAAAATAAGATTCAAGGACCAGGAGTATAATGAAAAGAATAAAAAGTGCTGGTCCGCCGTAGTAATCTAAAATTGGAAAAAAGAATTCCATTTATTTACTGTTGATATTTTCTTTTCCATTGCCTTTTAGGTCATTATTGCTGATAAGGTTTTCAATTTTGCCCAGCAAAGTTTTAGTATCAAAAGGTTTTTTAAGAAACTCCTCCGCCCCGGCAGCAAATACAAAAGCTTCAGCATCCGGATGTGCTGAAAACATCAAAACCGGAATATGCTTTGTGCCGGGATCATTTTTAATTTTCCTGCACAATTCCCTCCCATCATAACTGGCTAAAAGAATATCTAAAATGATAACATCGGGCTGAAAAAAATTTATGGTTTTAAACAATTCAGAGGCATCTGCCAAACCCATTACCTCATATCCTTTAGAGGAAAGGATACCCCTCATATTTTCGAGGAGGTCAATATCATCATCCACAATTAAAATTTTATTCATAAAAAAACAGAGGTCAGAATAACTATATCTTCAACAACTTTTTATCCTTTGTGTTATAAACGCCGTAATACTGAGAGAACTGTCAGGTAACTACTTAAAAATTCACCTGTTTTTAAACAAATAACTTAGCTTTGCTCGTTAAGATAAGTGATAAAAATTTATAATAACTAAAATCTGTTTTTAGTTTTCTTTTTTAAAGAACGAAAAATCAATTGAAAGGCATAAGAATTGGTATTGTGGCGTTGGGGGTACTGCTTTTAATTTTTATATTAATTAAAAGACCAATTGATGTACCCGCTAAAACATCTTCTAATCAAAGTAAAGAAATAGTCCCTGAAAATCCATTTGTGGTGAGTTTTTTAGACACGCTGGATTATCAGTTAAAGCATCAGATCAGTGAAAAAGAAGTCCCGGGCGTAGCCGTCGTGATTGTTCACCAGGGAAGAACAGTCTATAAAAAAGCTTTTGGTGTTAAAGAGATAAACACAATATATCCTATTGATACCAATACAGTATTCCGTCTGGCCTCCGTTTCAAAAGGGTTTTCAGCCGCTTTAACCGGTATTTTAGTAAAAGACAGCTTATTAAAATGGGATGACAGGGTAAAGAAATATCTGCCTGAGTTTGCCCTAAAAACGAAAGTTCAGACTGAAGCCGTAGAGCTGAGGCATATTCTCTCTCATACCTCCGGGCTCCAGTACCAGGCTTATACAAACCTTGTTGAAGAAGGGTGGCCAAGAGACCGGATCATTGCCCATCTCCGAGATGTAAATTTAATTAGTCGCGTAGGCCAGCTTTACAGCTATCAAAATGTGGCTTACAGTGTAATAGAACCTGTTATTGAAACCGTTACTGAAAAACCTTTTACAGAGGTACTTAATAAGAGAATAATCGTTCCTCTTGGAATGGAGGATGCATCACTATCATATGAAGAGTTGCACGAACATAAAAATAAAGCACAGCCTCACCTATATAGAGGAAACGATCGATATAAGAAGATAAAAATATCACCCACCTATTATAATGTACTGTCAGCAGGAGGAGTCAATGCAAGTATTTCAGATATGGAAGACTGGCTTAAAGCAATGCTGGGGCATAAGCCTGAAGTAATACCTCCCGATGTACTTAAAGCCCTTTTTACACCCTATGTCCGTACTTCATTAAAAGAGCGTGCTTTTCGAAGGGTTCAAAGACCTGCAAAAGCACATTATGGAATGGGATGGCGTATTGTCCATATACCTCAGGATACTATCATATATCATGGAGGATATGCCAATGGATACAGAAGTGGTATTGCCTTCAGTCCAAAACAGGATATTGGTATATGTATCCTAACAAATTCATCTTACGATTTTCCCGGAGAAGCAATGGCTGATTTTTTTGATCTTTTTTATCAAAAAGCTGATTCTATTAAGTCGTGGCGGTATAAACATATCTTTTAATTTATTATTTATAGGTAAACCTTTCATCACCTCCCCTGTTCTTTGAAAAAAGAAAATACGATGAGATCATTATATACACTTACAACAACAGGCTTAATTATCTTTACTTTGATTTTTACAGGTTGCAATAATACAGCCGATAGAAATGAACAGGCTCAGGAGCATGGAACGGGTGAGTTGACCGATCAGCAGAAAACTCAAAATGAAGGGACAGTAACATTAAAAGTGGAATCAACTAATGAATTAGGTAAATATTTGGTTGATAAAAACGGCCGTAGCGTTTATTTATTCAAGGCTGATTCTAAAGAAGAAAGCAATTGTTACGATGCATGTGCTGATGCATGGCCGCCATTAACAACCGCCAGCACACCTGAGACAGGGGAAGGAGTAAATAAAGGCCTCATCAGCACTTTTGAGAGAAAAGACGGTAAGATGCAGGTGGCATATAATGGCTGGCCTCTGTATTATTACATAAAGGATGAAGGGGCACAACAGCGTACCGGCCAGGATGTGAAAGGTTTTGGCGCTGAATGGTACCTGATCTCACCTGAAGGTAAAGAAGTACATGCTGAAGGCCATCATGAATAAAAACCTATTCCACGTATAAACATAATCCCTTCAGGTACTCCGTCTCAGGATGGAAAATATTTACCGGATGGTCTTCAGGTTGTGAAAGGAATTTAATGATTTTCACCGGACGTCCGGCATCTATGGCTGCGGCTTTTACTGTATTGGCAAAAAGCACCTTATCAACCACCTGTGAACAGCTGAATGTAAAAAGGAAACCTCCCTTATTTATTTTCTTTAACGCTTCATGGTTTATTCTTCGGTAGCCCTGAACAGCATTATGGCGGGCATTCTGATGTTTTGCAAAAGCAGGCGGATCAAGTATGATCACATCAAAGGTTTCCTCATCTTTTTTAAGGAAATCAAGCACATCGCTTACAACTGAAATATGACTTGCATCGGAAAAATTAGCAGCAACATTCTTATCTGTCAGCTCTATAGCCTTTTCGGAAATGTCGACGGAAACAACTTTTTTAGCCTCATTTTGAAGTGCATAAATAGAAAAGCCCCCGGAATAGCAGTAAGCATTCAATACTGACTTATTCTTTACCACCTCTCCTACTATTCTTCTATTTTCCCGCTGGTCAAGGAAAAAACCTGATTTCTGTCCTTCTTCCCAGTTTATTATAAACTTATTTTCATACTCAAGTACTTCAGTCTGAGCAACAGGATCACCTATTAAATATTCTTCAACACCGGGATCTCCTGTGGGAGTAGCCGGTAGAGGAGTTGCTTTATAGTACACAGTCCTTAATCTATCGCCAATAACTTCTTTTAAAGCATTAGCTATATCATGTCGCAATTTATACATGCCCATCGTATAGCAGAGCATTACCACCACACCATCATAATAGTCAAGGACCAAGCCGGGAAGCCCGTCACCTTCCCCGTGTATTAACCTGAAGCAGTTTGTTTTACCAGATGGAAATTTCAGTTTACGGCGAAATTCAAAGGCTTTAGAAAATTTTGAAACCCAAAACTTATGATCGATTGGTTCATTATCAAATGATATTATCCTCACACTTATACTACCTGCAAGCTGATAATGACCTATGGCAAGAAATTTACCCTCTGAAGAATGTAACCTTACAAGATCCCCGTCGGAAACCTTCCCTTCTATCTTTTGTATTGCTCCTGAGAAAACCCAGTGATGAAAACGTTTTGTAGCTGATTCTTTTCCCTTCTTCAGGATGATCTTTGGTAATTGCATAGTTGCAAATATAGTATATCGTAATAACGGAGCGAAAATTGTTTTTGAAGGAAGAACAAGAAGACCACTTTGCTGTTATCAGTAAAATTAAAAATTATAGCCATGAAAAAATTTAATATTGGTGATGTGGTATGCTTAAACCATTCAGATGTACTTTTAACTGTTCTGGAAGATGAAGAAAAAACTGGCTTAAATGGTCATTATCGTGTTTGCTGGTTTAATGAAGCCGGAGATTTTTGTTCGACAACTGTACCGGGAGATATATTAAGACTGGAGGTAAAAGAAACACCGGTACAAATGGAAGCTTCATAATAAAAAGGTTGTTCTTAAAAAAAATACAGGAACATCCCTGATCCTATTTGTTATAAAAAGAAAATACATCCTAGTAATAATATGAGAACACCAGAAGAAATAGATCAGGAGATAGATGCTCTTTTTGATGTTGCAAAGACTAAAAGAGAAAAAGTTAATTCCGAAGATGCCAAAAAAGAACTCGATAACTGCCTTCATGAAATTGATAAGCTGAAAAATTTCTGGGAACAGGAAAAAGAAGAGCAGCAGCATCTTATGGAAGAAACCCGTCAGAATTATGAGGCTGACATTTTTAATTTGGTAGAGCGTGTTAAAAATGCTGATTAATGACCAATGCCTGAATTACCTGACGTAGAATCATATAAAAAATACCTGGATTCCCACGCGCTAAACAAAAAGATCGATCATGTGGAGGTAAAGGATGATAGTATATTAAAAACCTCTGCCCAGACACTGAGAGATAAGCTAAAAAATCAAAAACTGAGTGAATCCAGGCGTATAGGGAAAAACCTGCTAGTAAAAACGGACAAAGACCTGTGGGTGGTTTTACATTTCGGTATGACAGGTTATCTTGAGTATTTTAAAGTAAATGGAGAAGCCCCAAAATATTCGAAAGTGCTTTTTCATTTTAATAATGACCACTGCCTTTCTTTTATCAACAAAAGAAAACTGGGCTTTGTAGACCTGACCGATGATATTGAAAAATGGAGAAAGGACAAGCAGCTTGGCCCGGATGCCCTTGATCTAAACCTAAGGGATTTCCGAGAGATCATTGAAAATAAAAAGTCAAAAATCAAGACAGCGCTGACAGACCAAAAAGCAATTGCCGGGATTGGTAATATTTATGCTGATGAGGTCTTATTCCAGTCAGAAATACATCCTGAAGTTAACACCAATGATCTTTCTGATGATGAGGTAAAGGAGATCCACAAGAAGTTACAACAGGTAATGGAAACCTCTATAAAACATGATGCACAACCTGATGAGCTCCCCTCCCACTATTTACTCCATTACCGCGATGAGGGAGAAGATTGCCCGAAATGCAATGGCAAGATAAAGAAAATAACTATTTCCGGAAGGAGTACTTATTTTTGTCCGAGTTGTCAGAACAAATAAAAAGGAGTTGCAGCCTCAGCCACAACTCCTTTAGTTTACCTAAAATGATAGATTAATTATTAATTATCACCTTTTGATGGGCCCTTACTCCATTGACTGTATAATCAATTATATACTGGCCATTCGCATAAGCGGAAATATCAATTTGCTCTTCATGGTCTTTAACGAATATAGTAGAGATTGTGTGCACCTCTTTACCATTATTATCCAGGATCCTGAGCTCAACTTCCTGTGCTTCCGGTAAATTAATTTTTATAAAGAGATACCTGTTAGCCGGGTTAGGATATACTTCTATAGCAACTGACAATTCATCTTCACCTACAGCTGTCACCGGTGAAACTACAAAGGTCCTTTCAACAGGATCTGCAGCTAAGTAATGATCATCATCTCCAGGCTGTTCGGCTTTAATTACCACCATGCCTTCTTCAAGTAACTCTACCGTACTACCTGTAATTGTAGCAGGCCCTGAGATAACCGTAAATACCACATCCAGACCTGAACTTGCAGTAGCAACCAATTCAAAGGTGTTTCCATCATCCAGTAATTTATCAGTGATTTCAGCAAAATCTATCGTTTGTGATTGAGTAGGTACTATATCATTTATTAAAATTGTAAATACCTCTACATAAGTATTACCGGCAACATCAGAAGTTTGAATTCTAATGCTATAGCTTTCTTTGGCTTCAAAATCAAATGCTTGATTAGCTAGTAATTGATCATCAGTAACTATAAAGCTACTGTTATCGGTATCCCCTGTTCCGGTTACCAGCGAATAAGTAAAAGTGTCACCTGCATCTTCATCAGTTGAGGATATTGAACCAATTACATCTCCCACTGCATTATTTTCATTAATTGTCGTATTGCTTAGAGCGATGGCTGTAGGTGCTTCATTTATGTCATTTACGGTAATAGTAAAAGCTTCCTCAAAAATTCCACCTCCTGCATCCATTGTTTGGATCCTGATGCTATAGCTGTTTTTATTTTCAAAGTTAAAAATCTCTGCAGCCTCTAATTGCTCTCCGGTAATTGTAAAGCTTGCGTTATCTGTATCTCCCGTACCTGCTACTAAAGTATAAGTAAAAGAGTCACTGGCATCTTCGTCTGTAGAAGTGAAGCTACCTATAATATCACCTAAAGTATTATTTTCATTAAGAGCTGTATTATTCAGGCTTAATGCTGTTGGCGCCTCATTAAGATCATTTACAGTAATTGTAAATGCTTCTTCAAAAACTTCACCACTCGCATCCGATGTTTGCACCCTGATGTTATAGCTGTTTTTTACTTCAAAATCAAACACTTCGGCTGCTTCTAACTGATCACCTGTAATTGTAAAGCTGCCATTATCTGCATCACCTGTACCGGTTACCAGCGAATAAGTAAAAGTATCGCCTGCATCTTCATCAGTAGTAGTTATTGTACCTATTACATCTCCGGAAGCATTATTTTCATCAATATTATTATTAGATAAAGCAAGTGCCGTAGGTGCTTCATTTACATCATTAACTGAAACTGTAAATACTTCCTCATAAACTCCGCCATTACCATCAGAAGTCTGGACACGAATGCTGTAGCTATTTTGTGTTTCAAAATCAAATACATCAGCTGCCTCCAGAGCATCAGCATTTATAGTGAACAAACTATTATCGGTATCTCCTGTACCTGCTACTAATGTGTATGTAAATGTATCACCGGCATTTTCATCAGTGGTGCTCAAGGTGCCAATAACATCCGCTATGGCATTATTTTCATTAATACTACTACCACTCAATGAAATGTCTGTTGGAGCTTCATTAGCATCATTTATAGTTATTATAAATTCCTTTTGAAAGGATTCACTCCCACTGTCTGTTGTTTCTATCCGAATGTTATAGCTGTTTTTTGTTTCAAAATCAAAAACCTCAGCCGCTTTCAGCTGATCGCCATCAATTGTAAAGCTATTATTATCCGCATCCCCTGTTCCAGCTACGAGTGTATAGGTGAAAGAATCACCAGCATCAACATCAGTAGTTGTAAATGTTCCAATAACATCACCTATAGCATTCATTTCATTAATGGCATTATTGCTTAATGCAAGTGCCGTAGGAGTTTCATTAACATTAATAATATAGATAGTAAATACCTGCTCAAAGAAGTTACCCTGAATATCTGTTGCTTTTATACGGACAGAATAAGTGCTTTTAGTATCAAAATCAAAAACAGTCGCTGCTTTCAGTGCATTATTATCTATTGTAAAACTGGCATTATCTGTACTACCTTCACCGCTTACTAATTCAAATGTAAAGGTCTCATCTAAGTTGGCGTCTTCACCAGTTAATAATCCTACTATATCACCTGCTGCATTATTTTCAATAATTGTATTTGAATCTAATGTAAGACCGGTAATGGGAGCATCTGAGGCAGCGTAAATGTAAATATCATCGACACCAAAGCCCCCTGAAGTTGCATAAGCATAAGATTTGGCATTGAATTTAATTAAAGTTTCACCTGAAAAATTCTGTCCCGCATTTTTCAAAATTTCAGTCAGTGATAATCCACTTACAGATTGGTAGGTGCTATTTGTTAACATTTGCCAGTCGAATAGTACTACCCAGGGACTACCAGCATCCCCTTTAATATAAATTTTATCCTCTTCGTCAACCCAATCGTAAAACTTATTAAATTCAACATACATTAAAAGAGTATCCTGATTCACATCAAAAAAAGAAAGGTCGAGAGCTACTACTAAACTGTTTTCAACATCTTTTCCGTAAACATCACTATCTAAAACAGCAGATTTGGTATTATTATAATTATAGGAACTATTGAATCGTAAACGGCCTTCATCTGTTAAAAAACTCACTCCGCTAATGCCGTCAATGCTATATGCCGTACTATCATATTGATTAACTGTAGTTCCTTCAAAGTCTTCAACAAAAGGAAGTGAAGCAGTAAACAGATCTACTTTTGCCAAATTAAATCGCTTTCCGTCATTGCTCGCCCATGAATCATTTGCCTGATTTGTTTTAATCTCAAATTCATATTTCCCAAGGTTACTTAATATAAAATCAGTATTCAATATTGCAAGTAAAGTATCTCCCTGTAAAAGTGGCCCTGGAAACACCTGAGAATATACACTTGTATCTGCCCCTGAATACATTTTTACCTGTACCTCAATATTTTCCTGGGATTTCGTACCATAATTATATATTTCAATTGGAATGTCCATATTAATTTTATCCATTGCAATAACGTCAGCAACCGAAGCATTAATAATACCCACATCATACCCTGAGGCCTCTACGACCTCCATATTGTCAAAAGAGACTCCATTCCTATAATATCCATATCTGCCAAACTGGACCTGAAAATTTGAGGTAAAATCCTGACCTCCCAAAAGCAGTTGTTCACTTAAGTTAATAATGATCTTTTGATAATCTGTAGTAGCATTATTGCCCCAGTCATAAACGGTAATCCAGGCTGATGACTCATCCTGACGCACCCTCACCATATCATATATAGTTTCAAATTCATCAGGATATTTTTTAACATCAAATGCCAGATAAAGAGTATCAGCAGAAGCAGTATAAGTAGATAAGTCAATATTGAGGTACATTTCTCCCAAGCCATAGGAATAATTTTGACCTGCAAAAGTTGCAGCATGGTTCCCTTCCGCTGCTGTTCCCTGATCAAAAGTAAGAATGGCATTGCTTTTCATTGTTGAAATATTAATCTCAGGAAAATAGCTAAACCCCGGAATGCCATTGATTTTTGCAGTACTATCAGAAATAAGTAAATCCGGTCCTACAGCTTCAAAATCTTCCATAAAGGGAAGTCCCGCAGTATACACGCTCATTTTCCCTGTACTCGTCTTTAAGGTATCTCCTTGATTTAAAGTATCTGATGCCAGGCTATGATATGCTTTTATAAAATAATCACCCTCTGTACTAAAATCAAAAGCCTGGGAGAAAGTGTAGGACAATGTATCCCCATAAATAACGGTTGAAGTTATTGTTTCTGTCACCACTATTGTATCAGCAGGTCCGTAAAGTTCGAGGGTCAAAGGAAAAGACGCCTGATCATTTATTCCTGCGTTACGCAGTTTAACAGTAATATTTTCACTGGCACTTAAACTGGTGGAGTAGCCAGGATCTATAATATCTACTAACTGCAGGTTATTATCAGGCCCTTTGAACAATGAAATGTTATCTAATGCCAGTCCATCACTTGAATAAGAAAAATTATCATACTGAGAGAATTTCAACTGAAAATTTTGGGAATAATTTTGCCCATTGGCAGCCAGTATTGCAGTAATATCTATATAATCATCAAAATGGAGCCATTCACTTTCTACACTTTTTTCAGACCAATTAAAGAATGGTATCCATGGATCGTTTACACTACCTCTCACATAAAATTGATCTTCTGTATCATGTTCATCTAAAGAGTTTAAATAGTAAAGGTCAAGTAGAATAACATCTGTAGTGACATCTAAGGCCGAAAAATCAGCCATAAACACCAATCCTTTGGTATTGTAATTTAAAGAAGATACATTATCAAGCAAAGCTGCCTGTGAACCTTCATAACTAATTTGATTGAATCGCAGACGAGAATTCCCTAAACCATCAGTTTCAAAAGAAAAACCCTCTAATCCAGGGATAGCCTGCTCATCAGTAGTAATTGTTAATGAACTCTCAACGTCTTCAAAACCCTGAAAATATGGTAGGCCGCCCGTATATACGGAAGTAGTTTGAAAAACTACTGAGTCCTTATTGTCTTCAGGTGAACCATCGCTAACTGTGGCCTCAGCAACAAGATAATATTCTGATCCATTTGCAGATAAATCAAAAACATTACTAGTTGTATATATTAAAATGTTACCCTGAACAATTTCAGCAACTGTTTCCTGTACATTTACTGTATCTATTGGTCCATAAACGGTAATATCTAACGGAACATTTGTTAAAGTACCAGCAGTGTTATTTTTAAGGGTAATATTAAGAGTTTCACTATTTGTGAGTTGAAAGGAAGAGGATGTAGGGGTAATTCCTTCAATTCTAAAATTTTCCGATGAAACTATTCGTATATCATCAATAGCCGCTCCTTCATGGGTGACACTTCCGTCAGATGTGAACTTAAAGCGAAACTGTACATTTGCAAGGCCAGCTGTACCGATTAGGGTATCAGACATTTGTACATAATCTGCTGAAGTTCCGGTCCAATAGTTACCGGAACCATTGTACCAACCAGGTCGTTGTGTTCCAACAGTTGTAAAATTCAAACCCCCATCTGTTGAGATTTGAAGTGACAACTTATCCCAATCAGTTTCTATATCTGTTTTTAAATAAAAAGATATTACCGGGTCATATAAAAATCCGGAAAAATCAAAAACTGGTGACGTAAGATATTCCTCTGCATTATTTAAATAATGACCATCTAAATCCATCATCCAAACTTTCGAGCCGGAATATGCCTGATTTAAATTTGTATTGAGAGTGCTGGGAGTTCCATATTCCCAGGTGGTGCCAGTTGTTGTATATCCACCGTCATTTGTTTCAAAATCTTCCAAATACGGAAAGGTGGTAATTTGGCTAACTGCTGTTTGTACCATCGTAAAAAAGAAGAACGCTGATACGAGTAAAGTTCTAATCATAGTTTCAATTGGTAGGTTGATAATGCTTTTAAAGACATAAAGCTAAAATATAATTTATATTAATAATAGATTTATATACTTTTTGTGTAGAAAAATTACAAGGTCTTAGAAAGATTATAAAAGAAAAAATGGACCACCAAAACTTTTTTAGCCAATTAGGCTAACATAATTTATCAAGCACCTGAAGATTAAGAAAAACATGTCATTTTTTAAATGGCTCAGGTAACCCTATCTGTCTTTCCATAAGATCCAAATGAATTGACAGTTGCTAATAACCTATAAGCATCAGGCTACTGATAGTGCAAAATTCGAAGATTCTGCTTATTTTCCTGCTTTAGAATCGATTAATGCAGTCGCAGATAAATTGAAAAAATGCATCTTACCGAAGAGACAGTCACAAAAAAACCAACTACTGCAAAAAGTATTGGATTATTACTGGTGGATACCCGGCAACGATATCTTGCCCTGGATGTTTTAAGAGGAATGACAATTGCGCTCATGATTGTTGTTAATACACCCGGTAGCTGGAGTAATATTTATGATCCATTCAGGCATGCTGCCTGGCACGGCTTTACCCTTACAGATCTTGTTTTCCCAGCTTTTCTATTTGTGATAGGCAATGCTATGAGCTTCAGCATGCGGAAATTTGATAAACAGCCTGACTATGTCTTTTTAAGAAAGGTGCTGATACGAACGTGCCTGATCTTTATTATTGGTCTTTTCCTAAATAGTTTTCCTTTTCTTAGCAGGAAAGCAGGAGAGCTGGTATTGTTTGATTTTTCCAGTATTCGAATAATGGGTGTATTGCAGCGGATTGGCCTGTGCTATTTCATAGCATCCCTAGCAATTCATTATTTTAAAATAAAAGGTGCGATCATCTTTAGCAGCATCATACTTTTGGCTTACTGGGCAATTATGTATTTCTTCGGTGATCAAGGGGATCCCTATAGCCTCGAAGGAAATGCAGCACTTAAATATGATCTTCTTCTTTTGCCTGCAAAAAATCTTTATCATGGCTTTGGTATTCCTTTTGATCCGGAAGGCCTGCTGAGTACATTGCCGGCAGTTGTAAATGTGATTGCAGGCTATCTGGCGGGATATTTCATTCAGAAGAAAGGAAATAATCTGAATACAGTTGGTAAATTATTATTGGCCGGTGCATTACTTATTGCGGCTGCACTTCTCTGGGACCTGGTCTTTCCGATCAACAAACCACTCTGGACCAGCTCTTATGTGTTACATTCAACCGGTCTTGTTTTGCTTGTTCTTGCTGCCCTTATGTGGGCTATAGAAGTGGCAGGCTTTAAAAAATGGACTTATTTCTTTGAGGTATTCGGAAAAAACCCACTCTTTATTTATGTATTGGCTGGTATGGTAATCAGGTTATTGATTATTACCAGGATAGACGGAATGAGTATGTCCGGGTGGATATATGAAAACTTCTTCTTATCATGGCTGGAAGGCAAGAATGCTTCTCTCCTATTTGCAATCTGTTATATGCTTTTGATGTGGTTTGCCGGATATTGGATGGACAAAAAGAAAATTTATATTAAAGTTTAATCTTCTGCTAAATAATTATTTTTCTATCGGTTGCACAAAGCATATTAGGTATAGTTTAACGGTTAGGCTTTGTACCAAATGTTGTACCCTTAGTTCGAAGGCGTAAAAACCTCGTTTAAGAGAATTAAATGATGTTTTTTTAATCATTCATGATACAATAGCATTTGTAGTTTCCAATCCCCATTTTTATTTCGTATAAAAAGATATACATAATCGGTATGCAATTTTTTTTCTGTTTTTTGGCCTGTTTCATCATAAATATCTGATACCATAGTTCCAATTGACCAGGCGAGATCGTCTTTTATCATGGATTGAGTTTCGATGGTCTCCATCACCTTGAATACTTTTGGATTTCTGAGGAGTACCGTTGACATCATTGTATCTCTTGAATAGCGAAGCTGGAAAGGGGATTTGAAGAAAGCATTTTTATCCAGAAGAGATTCCATTTTATCAAGATCCACATCATTCCAGGCTTTATAAAAATCAGATACAAGATGATAAGTCATTGAATTATTAGTTTGGGAATATGCTGCTGACCCTATTACTAATAAGAAGAGCAAAACAATTATTTTCATATATTTTTTGCGGTTGGCTAAAAATGCAGGGCCTTTAGCGTGAATAACTATATCCCATAGTAAAAGTAGGTAATAAAACTGAACCAACAAATACCACTATAAACCCTATGTATTTATAGCTACTGTTAGCGAACGTTCTTCTACTTTCTGCGAAATCTGACTGGCAGAACCCAAGGGTTTATAAAGGTTTAGGATATTGTCTAGATGAAGAAGCGATGAGATTGATGAAGTCATTACCAAAAAAGGATCCCTTCACATGAGAATGAAATAAATAAAAGCGCTCTTCAAAGATGCCACTCTCTATTACGCTGGTGCCACACTCCTAACATGCTGGCGCCACACTCCTAACATACTGGTGCTAAACTGCTAACACGCTGGTGTTGTGCGTGCAACACCATGGTGTTTTATCTTTGTCCATTTGTTAACTTGGAATTTTTATATGAACAAAAGAATAATTAGATACGAATAATAATTTCCTATGGTATGTATGAAAATGGATGGAGATATGTAGAGTATAAATGATGTGAGCTATGCGCTTGTATTGTCAATAAATATGCAATAAATTAACACATTAAACTAATAACAACAAAGAATATGCCAATACCCTACAAAGCAGTGATCAAACGACCGGGTGGAATAGGCAGTGAAACTAAGCCTAAATACTACCCCACTGTCACAAAGACTAATATGCTGGAGTTAAATGAACTTTGTGACATCATTAGTGAAAGAGCTACATTTAACCGGGCAGTTATTTATGGTGTGGCTGAGCTGCTTGCCAACATGATACCGGAGCTGTTGCAGCAAGGCCATAGCATTAAATTTGGAAACCTGGGGATTTTTAGTCTCTCCATTAAAGGTGAAGGCCAGGATAGCCCGCGGGATGTTAATGTGCGTACCATTAAGGAGGTGAAGATAAATTTCAGGCCCAGCACTGCAGTTAAAGCGAAGCTCCGTCTCGCGGAATTTAGGAAGGTGAAATAATAAAGATGCTGTTATTTGAACGTCGGCCGTATAATGGCCGACTCTTTCTTAGAGGTCCATTTTAATCTTTAAAATACGTCCTTTTACACCTCGTGATTTATAGTTCTCTATTCCAGATCATCACCTGAAGGTTCTAAAACATTTCTATATTTATCATGTTTCAAAATTACAGTAGAGGTTATGATATATGTTTATTGAATCAAAAGTTCAAATGTCAAAATCACTTGTTTTCGTAATTTTACTTTTCATTCCCAATTTGGTATCAGGTCAGCAGGTTAAAGATGACCGGGCTCCTGCAGATACTATTGTGGTAAAATCCATTTATCGTTTTGATAATGAATATAGAAGGGCAGACGTATTCATCTCTTCGATTAGTTCAACTCTTTTGGTTGCTGCACATTATCTACAAAGAGACGATCTTACAGAAGACGATGTAATAAACCTGACACCTGAAGATATATCCAGGTTTGAACGAGGGGCTGTTTTCAATAACAGCACTAGTGCACAATCATTAAGCGACGTTCTGTTGGTTTCTTCGTTTGTTTTCCCACTGGCTGCTGCAATTACAGTACCTGATCAGGGTGTAAGTAAAACAAATCTTCTCTTTCTTTATGCTCAAACTGTATTGGTTACAAACAGCCTCAATGTTTTTACTAAGGTTGTATCTTCCAGAAAACGACCATACGTTTATAATCCTGACGTAAGCCTTTCCCAAAGAACCAGCAGGGATGCACTAGCATCATTTTATTCAGGACATACCGTAAATGTTGCTGCAATGACATTTTTAACTGCCAAGATCCTTGATGACTATTATCCCGAGAGTAGATTGGTTGACTGGGTTGTATGGCCACTGGCAGCAATGCTTCCGGCTGTACAAGGATACTGGCGGGTACAAGCCGGTAAACATTTTATTTCTGATGTGATCCTGGGATACGGTATTGGAGCAGTAACAGGGTTTATGATTCCATGGCTCCACCATTACGAACGAAACTTAGGCACTAAAAAGAAAAATTCTAAAGTGAGTTTGAAATTACAGCCTTTTGTCGGTGGCTTAAATGGCTTATCATTGACTGCCCGATTCTAATAACTCATGATTCATTTATTTGATTTTCTTTTAATATACAGTTGAGGCATGAAGCTGGCAGGAATAATATTATCATGGTTGGTAGCCCTCTTTATGGTTGCTGATGCTATAATGAAATTCATAAGGTTACCCCTCATGGTAGAAGCATTGGAGAATCTCGGCTATCAGGAGAGTGATTTTAACACCATTGGCTTGTTAGGTTTGCTGGCGGCGGTGCTTTATGTTATTCCGCGCACTGCGGTGCCGGGCCTATTCCTCATAACGGGTTATTTAGGCGGTGCCATTGCTTCAAATTTTCGTACAGATGCTTCCCCCACTTCGCACCTCTATTTTGCTGTTTTAATTTTGCTTTTGACCTGGGCAGGAGCCTTGTTGCGTTATCAGGAATTAAGAAGTATGTTTTTTAGGAAAAGATTATGAAAAGGAACAGCGCTAGATGATGGAGAAATTCACCACGTTATAATGTGATAAATAGAAGATTCTTATTTTTGCTTTTCTTAAAATTTTGAGATGATATGGAAAATTGCACTTAGTAATATACCTAAAGTCAATATTCCAACAAACATTCTTTTAAAGGAACGATTATTTACCTCATATGGACCGGTCATGTAATCATTAAATTTACCTTTAAATCCATTTGATAACCAAACCATAAATGATCCAGTCGCGGTTAGTATGAATGTTAAAATATTTAATCGCATATATTATTGAGAGTAACGGTCAAGTATAAGCCTAGTGCGGGATTTCAGAGCGATTCACTGTCCGCCTGTATCAAAATTTGATAGGTGCCAAAGTACTCAATTTTAGCTATTCAGCCCGTATTACAATTATATAATGTTGTGAACTGGCTTTTCATTTTTTAAACCTGTTCACTCTATTTTTAGGTTATCAGTCAGCATAATATTAGAAAAAATGTTAATGAGAAAATTAAACCACTTTAATTACCTACTTCATTTTTAAAGCAAGCTTTCCGCAGGGGATGATTCCAGATCCAGAGGGTGATATGCTCATTCTGTAATATAGGTCTTGGTCTTTCAAAATAAGTGCCGCTCTTGGAGTACCCGATGCCTGATAAGAGAGCGTTGCTACATAGAAAATATGCTCCTCATTGGGATCAATCGTTTTTTTGCAATTTGTAGCCTTATTAAAATGGGTATCTAAAAAGGATTTTATTCCAGTTAGACCATAGTTATACGTTGATAGTTTATCATATGTCAAGGTATTCGTTGGTAAAAAGAGTTTTAAATAGGAGTCAGGTGGAGTAAAAATTGCAAATGAATCAGCGGGGAAATCAATATTAAGTTCTAATGGAGTATTAGTTTCATTAATTATCCGAGTCCAAAATACAGCAAACGCGTAACGTTTTCCCGAAGAATCAAAATATTGCGTTCCATCAGGTGCAATACCTCCACCTTTTGGAAGGCTGTTCTGTATGGTTATCTCTTTTCCTGTGGAAGATGTATATGTAGTGTCTGTATAAATATATCTTTCTATATCATGGTTTTGTGAAAGTTGCTTGTTGTTATTTTTTGTCGAGGCTTCTATCTCTGATTCAATAGCAATCTTCCCTATTTTTGAATTACTTCTTTGTCCACAAGAACAAATCCATGTAATTGTCAATAACGATATAATAAGTTTTTTCCTCATTTTTTTACTTGATCACAACGCTGAGCGTATACTTAGTGGGTCATCGAAGTGAGTCCCTGTGCGTCGTAGTAAAGTAGCTACTACAACGAAAATAACCTAACCCACTACACTCCTTATTGAGTATAGTTACTGTTGGCAGAAGTTGGTATCCGCCAAATCTTGTCCACAATGAATAAATGTTTCTGCAAACCTGTCCTTTAGTCATCCTCCTGTGCCATTCGTGTTACACTTACAAGATTCACATTCTTTTTTAGTCTCAAATCCTTTTTTAGAGCAACCGCTATATCCAATTTGATTACAAGCTGATGTTGTTTTGTCATAAAACCACATTGTAAAATATGCGGTGCAAATTTCGTCAGTTGGCGGCGTCTCGTTACATATAGATGTTATGTTACAGTTTCCAAAGTCTACATTTGTTATTGTTACCCAAGGATATCCTGGCCCCATAGTAGTACAAGGAAATAATTCATTGTCTCTTGTCTTTCTAACTGTTACAATTAACTTCTGTCCAACTTCACTAAATTTATCCTTGTCCAAATTATAGGCATGGTACCTAATCCAATCAAATCCTGTGATATTTTTAATACTTTCTAAATCATTTTCTTTAAAATCTATCAACACTAGTCCACAATCTGCTCCAAATCCCGCAACTGTTACTTCAAATGTGTCTGTAATGGTAAATTCATTGTCGTCACAAGAAAAAGCCAAAACACTTAATGTTATGAGTATTATTATTACTCGTTTCATAATCTTATTTTTTTATAAGACCCAACTTTTTATCGATTGGTTGTAATATCTCTCATTTTTTGCCAATTGCTGCCAAGGCTCAGGCTATACTCATTATGGGTGATCGAAGTGAGTCATTGTACTCCGTAACAAAGTAGCCAAAACCACTGAAAGAACCTAACCTACAATACACCTAATGAGTATAGCTACTGCTGGCGGAAGTTCTCATTTGTTCTTTACATGATATGTCTGTCGCTGTTGGAATCCAATACTTAATAATCAGCAATACAATTACAGGAACAAGCTATAGTCCGACTAAAGAAAACCAGTCACTTAACGTTCGTCCACCTTCAGTAATTAAAAATCCCTCACCTAACGGTCCCTTTGAAAATATGTGAATTTATTATTTGACGTTATTCTTATGATCTTTATCAATATAACTTTTTGTAAATAAAATAAAGTCATCTACAAAACCACCTGCCTTTGCCTTATCATTAACATCTGATCTAATATTGATTGGATATTTATAAACCACCTTTCGACTATCAAAATCAAACCAGACGGCGTAGGATTTAGCTGTTCCATTAATTGTGTTAAAAGCCTCCGGAATAATTACCAGTCCAAGCCCTGGATAATTTACTTCATAGGTACCTAAATGGTTTTCAATATCTTCATCTGTTAATTGGAATTCCTGATCATTTGTTACCATAGATCTGTTTTTCACAGAACTTTTAGCTTTCTCAAGTGAGTAAAAAGGATTATAATAAACTCCTTGTTCCTCTTTTCGTAGCCAGGCTTCTACTCTGCCATGTTTAACATGCTTGTCCCATAATGCTGTAGCAGCCTGATACATATTTTCCCTAATCTCATCATCAGAAGCTTTTATTTGATTAGTTATAATCTTTGCCAGGCTATAATCAATACTAAACCATACACTTTTTGGGCATTCCCCTTCTGTGTCGTACATCATAGCTTTTGTATCTCGTGATATAATTGGTAATCCAGAATTAGAAAACTGACTTTCATTACTGAAGAGAAACCAGTTATCACCAAAAACGAAGGCATATTCGCCTGGAGGTAAAACCTCGTTTATCACTACTTCATAAACTTCTTCATCAACTTTTTTAAAAGAAACATTAACGTTGCTCTCAGTATTCTGATCTGTTGAACCTCCTGCATATGCTGCAGCTGTTGTCTTAAAAGAAAGAAGGCTTCTGCTAATTTCCTCTCTTCCGGTCAGTTCCAGTTGAGCTAGTTTAAAGATGGTAGAGGGGTCTACACCGTTAGCTACTCTAACAAGAAACGTATAATCTTTATTTCTATCGAGTTTTACTTCTGAGGTCAGACCATTTACAACCCAGTAAGAAGATGCTCCTGCCACAAATACGGCAGAATAAGACGTGGTTTTAATTTCAGCTGTTTTCTTTTCAAGGTTTATAACCTGATCATTTGATTTATCAAAGAGATATGCCGTATTGTAAAAATCCAGGTCATATTTACCATTACTCATTGAGGATCCGGAAGAACCAGAATTTGAGGTTACAGACGGTGCTTGATTGCCGTTACCTGTTGCTCCATTCCTTAGTTGCTTTTTTAATTTTGCCGCCAATTCATAATCCTCATTGGCAACAGCTTCATCAAGCTTTTGCTTAAGCTCGATTGCCTTTTTTATTTTTGCAGCCTTAGTAAAATTTTCATTGGCGACAGCCTGATTTTTTAGCTTCTCCATTTCATTAATGCTCATCTCGTTAAAATCCTGAGCACTTACAAGTTGAGCAAAAAGAAATAGGAAAATGGTAAAGATTCTAATAAAAATTAACTTCATGATAATGAATTGAATAGTGTTAATAAAAAAATTTAACCTCAATGATAAAAAATTATCGAACCTTTAACAATACCTAAAAATGGGTAAATAGGTGAGTCGCTACTTAATTTATGCTTCTGTGTGCGTTTTGAAATAATACTTTTTGCACTAAAATAATTGACTGTATGATCAGCATAATGATTAGTATAACTCCAAGCTGACAATAATGAATATCCTTTTCTCTTCTAAATAAAAAAACCTCGTTTAAAGGCATAAACGAGGTTTTTTCTTAACATCTATGAGCCCCCAGCCGGATTACTCGTACCCACAACCATGCCGCACAAGCCCTCGTGAACCTCCCCTGCGTTACGGTAAGGAACAGAGTTAGAATATAGAGAAATTCACCACTTTAAATATCAGCATCATTTATAGATCAATCTTACCAGCATTGATTGCTCCAGAACGATTTGGTGAGATGCTCATTCTGTAATAGAGACCTTGCTCTTTTAAGTAAGCAATGTACTTGTCAATATCGTATATAATTACTATTCAAACACTCCTTCTCCCCAGCTTCTTGGAAGCGCAATCTGTGCATGTTCGGGCCAGAAATTCCATTCCTTTTGAGTATCAGTGACATTAAAGGCTATGCCAACTGTACTCCCTGGTGTTGGTATAAAGTTCAAAGTAGAAAAAGGGATTTTTGCCTCGAAATCAACCAGCTTGTCATCTTTGGCATTATTGGCTACAAATAAATCTGATTCAGGTTTACAAGTATCCCAGGTATTAAAATTGCCTTGCTGTATACAATCCTGAAATGAGATATGAAACCACCAGTCGTCATCGTTCATGAGCCCAGATCTGTCATTCTTAAGATCGATAAGCATCTCCGGCCAACGATTATATTTTTCACTAAATCCTGTAAAACCAAGGTAAATATTGTCTTCGTCATATTTGATGTAGACAGTGATTTCTACCTCCTCATTAAGTGGAATTGTTTTAGTTGCAGCATCGCTCCACTCTTCACTTTTCATCTCCCCATCAATCGTGATTGGATGACCCTTTGGTATGGCTATTGTTCTGTCAGAAGCCGTAAATTGTGCTTTGCAATTGACTATCAACATAAGGCAGAAAATGAATGTAATTGTTGTTTTCATAAAATACTAAGTTTATAGTAATGCTATTAATTGATTAGTAGGTATTGCCAAAAAATATTATTAAAATATGAAGAAATGTGTCATAGATAATAATGCTTTTTGCTACGCTTGGCCTATAAAATGTAGTATATCGAAGCGAATAATTGTCCACCGTAGCCTGCCTGCCGGCAGGTAGGTAAAAGTAGCTAATAAAACCGACTGAACCTCTACCCGATGTATTTTTTTAGTTGTTATTTCCTCGCTTACCACTGCCAGATGTAAATCCAGAGGCCCATCACTCCATCTTAGAAGTTCAACCTCTGTTAGCGCCAGATTGGGACCGTGCTCTACATAAGCCGGGAAATGGAGTTGTTGGTTTTGTTTCTCATATAAGTTTCCCGTTGAACCATAACGCGATAAAAATACACACATTTTGTGTACAGATTGATATTTTTTGGGCACTAAACAGCTGGCAATTATAAGTGTTTTTAGTAAGCATATTCTTTAAAAAACTGTTCTGTATCCCTTATGTCTTGTAAACCTAGAACCCAACAAACTTCAGAAAGATCTGAAAAATCCAACCCTCCCGCCAAAACAGCCTCATTATTATAGCGACCCTCTTTTCCATTATATCTGTTTGCTAAATCAACTGCGAGCTGCCATATTTCAGTCAATTCAGGATCGGTAATTTTATCGTCCCAATTAGTGAATTCAGGGTCGCGAAATCCGGGAGTGCCGTTTCCGACGCCATTACCATCCGGTATTTTTACATAGTCCGTATTTCGTTTCACGAAATCCAGCTTTTCAGGTGTTGTTACCTCTTCATTCCATTCGGCATGTTGAACCACATGTATTCTTTTCGAAGTTTCTATTTCAGGCAGGTCCTTTTGAACAGCATATACAAGCTCAGCGGAAAAATCAGACTGTCCCGCATCAGCAATCCACACGTCCCCACCCTGTAAGAGCGTTTTTATGGCCAGTGATTTTACTTTTTCAACAGCCCCTTTCATGTTATTATGGGCATCTGTCCAGTTATCTCCAAAAGCAAGCTGAAATAGATCATTAGGTGGGACATATAAACCTTCCTGCATACCATAAGTGCCGGCGACTGCATGATAATTTATTTTTGAATATGGTTGATGGGACACTAATGTCCTAAAAGCTGCAACTGTATGAAGGTCATCTACATCAGTTTTACAATCAAATTGAACTAATAATAAATCCTTCTCTAAATTGAAATTTGCTGCTTTTGGAGTACCATTATCCAAATTTGTACCTTTTAAGCAAATGGAAGCAAGTACTAATGCAATGAAAATAATTGTCTTAGGGTTCATATTAGGGTGCTATAAATTACTAAAGCGTTCAATAACTCGAATCTATCTTTGAAGTTCGCTATAAGTTAATCAATTATCTTCAATTATAATTATTGGCCACGCCAGGGCGAAGTATATGATAAGAAACAGAACCATAAGCACTTCATCAAAACCTAGTAACTTAACCTTTTAATAAGTAGTCTATAAGTTGTTTTGACATGCAGCAGTTAAATCTCTACTGGAATGGATTAAGCAGCTTGAACAGGAAGTTGAACACTGGAAGCAGGAATATATAAAGCTTATCAGAGTTGCAACTAAATCACCTTATGACAGAAAAAATTAATATTATTGCCAATACAGGTGAAGTATTAGGTTTATTGGAAAAGCACAGTATTAAGCAAAAGCATATTCATTATTCTGAACAATTGCTTTTATTTCCTTAACTCTTTTTGCTAATATATCGGCTTTCTTTTGGGAGGAACAATTTATATAAACTGACTTCTTATTCAAGATTGAATCAGTTAATGATTTTGCCTTTTTTAGATTATAGCTTTCCCCATAAGCCATTATAGCTTTAGTAAGCTCAAGTTTTTTCAAACCTGGTTTCCACCCTATTATATTTACCTGATAAGACATTTTATTCGATTAGTCACTGCAAACCAGCATGCAAAAATGCAAGCGATTCATTTTAAATAGCAATATAATAATTTTATCTTAATTCCAATACGTGCAACAGTGTTGCATGAGGTAGTTGTTAGGCAAATTGTTAGGCAAATAAAACAAAAAAGGCAGCCACATTTCTGTAACTGCCTGATTATTATGAGCCCCCAGTCGGATTACTCGTAGCCACAACCATGCCGCACAGACCCCTCGTGAACCTACACTGCGTTACTGTTTCGAACCTTGTTATATATATTGTCGTTGGTTCTCATCCTTTTACTCTTCTAAATAAAAAAACCCTGTTCAAATTTCTTAAACAGGGTTTTTAATAAATTATGAGCCCCCAGTCGGATTCGAACCAACGACCTACTGATTACAAGTGACCAGACATACGGTTTGTCTTGATCTCTAAAAATTTATAACTATTTGATAAACAAAGTTATAAACAAATAAGCGGAGTGATTAGGGTTCATCAAAAACCATCTTAAACCACGAAAAGTATTCAAAAAATGTTCAAAATGACTTGATACATTTGCCTGCTTAGGTTACTTTAGATGTAACTTAAAATAGCATTTTTATGGCCAAATTGAACCTCATGCCCGATCCCAGATACAACAAAACAGACAAGTGTCCTTTGGTAATACGCATATCGCATAAAGGAATACCCAAATACCTGAAAACCGGGTTTATCCTGAACTCTAAAGAATGGGACGAGAAAAGAAAGCAGATTAAGAGTTCTTTTCCCAACTCAGTAAGGGCTAATTCCAAAGTTCAAAGAAAAATGTCGCTGGCTCAGGATGTATTATCCGATCACGATGCGGTTCTCAAGGAGCTAACCGCTGATCAAATCACCAACCAGATCATACAGCGATTTGAGGAAAATGACAAGGAAAAACTACCCCCTACCCATAGTTTGGCACCACAATCTCAAAAGACGTTCCTCAAGCAATATGGAGAAAAGATTATTGCCCGCTATAAAAAAGCTAACCGTTTCGGGATGGTCGGCTCTTTTGAAGATGCACTGGTTACATTCTTAAAATTTTATGGTAACAACAACCTTTTGCTTACCGATATTGACGAAACGTTCTTGGAAGATTTAGAAGCAGATTACCTCGGGCAGGGTCTCAAGCTGAATGGACTGGGTACTAAATTACGTGCAGTACGAAGAATTTATAACCTGGCCATAAAAGACAAGGATACCGAACTGAATGAGACGCACTATCCATTTGGTAAATCCGGCTATTCTATCAGAACAGAAAAAGCAAAAAAAAGGGCGATAAACCTAGAGGCCATTCAGGCTATCCGTGACTTAGACTACCCAATAAACTCCACACGATGGCATCACCGTAACTATTTTCTGTTCATGTTCAATATGCGTGGAATGAATTTTATTGATTTAGCTTTTCTTCCCACCGATGCTATACAAGGAGATCGTTTGAAATATAAACGTACAAAAACCAAACGTGGAAACAGTGTTAAGGAATTCAATATCAAAATTACCGAAGAAGCCCAGTACATTCTGGATTATTATGCCGACCCGAAAAATGACAAGGGTCTGACTTTTCCTATTATGCGAGACGTAATTGACTCAGCCGACAAGGAGTATATTTATAAATTGTACCAGAATCGCTTGCGTAACCATAACAGACGGTTGGCATTTATAGGCGAAGCTGTTGGGCTTACGGAAAACCTCACCACTTATGTAGCAAGACATACTTTTGCAACTGCCGGACTTCACAAGGGCATTTCTAAAGCACAAATTGGGGACATGCTGGGACATACCAATTACTATACTACTGAGGCTTACTTTGATGATTTTGATAAGGAGGTGTTGGATGATGCTGCGGATCAGATTTTGGGATAATCTCTCGGTAGAATTAATGGAATAGCTTGTAGAATAGTCCCTTCTTCCTTTCCAGCATTACGCTGTACAAACTATCCCCCTGTGAATTAGGATTATCAAACCTGATCTCTGCTACGGCTTGTTTTCTCCTAAAAAGATTGAAGGGTGGCTTGCCTGGTCGTTTATAATAATGGAAAACTTCAAAGTTGTGAATGATTCTGTATTCGGCAAATAGTGTATCCAAGGAAGGTATATAGAGTGCTTCAAATTTAAGATCCGGGTTGTTAAGTGTAAACTTCTTGGCAGGAATGGGCGATAAAGGTTTTTGAGATTTTACCAGATAAATTGTATCTACTGATCCAGTTTGAAAAGTCCCTCTGGTCGAGGAGCTGATTGAAGAATAGCTTATCAGGTTTCTTTTGAGGCTGCCTACCTCCTTGCGGATCGCTTTTTTCAGATCGGTCTCCAGCACCAGTTTGACATTAGCGGCATCTATCTCGGCAACCTCCGCACGTATCCGATTCTTTCCGGCATCATCCCTCCATATTTCAATTTCTCTTTGCTTCAGACTGTAGATTTCTTTAAAGTCTTCGGTTTTCTGTTTCTCCTTTCTCAGGAAAAAGAAAAGTACGATAATAATAATGGCCTGGAGTATCCAGTAATATTTTCTAATGAAGTTGAAGATCGTGAGAAATATCATAGCTAGTTTCCTTTAGAATTTTCTGAACGGTCTTCTTTGTCCTTCAGCTCCAGCTTAATTTCATAGAGCAACCTGGTCATTTCCGAGTTGGTTTTGGAGAATTGAAGAAACAGCTTTTCCTGTGTAAGCTTGAGTTCAGCATTATTTTGCTTTTCAGTGGTCACTTCATATTCCAGTCGGGCCAGTCGAACATTCACATTGACCCACATGGTGATGATCACGATGAGCAAACTGACAGAGCTATAGATCAAGTGCCCCATATTCAGGGTGGTGTTTAATCGTATGATGGCGTTATTCTCCTTCTCCATTTTCTTGTTCTTCAAAAGTGTTGATGATTTTCTGCCGGGTGATGTTGTACTGGATACCCGTTACTCCATATCGGTTCTTGGTGGCCACTGCGTAATTATTAGTGAAGGTGTCATCCACTTTGACCACTTCCAGGTTTATACCAGAATCAAACAAAGGTGCTGTTCCGCCCCGGATGGTTCCCTGTGTTGTGCGCTGAAAAATGATAACAAAGATGGTATTCGGGAACTCCTTTCTAAGCCGGTCAAATTCTGTGGACTTTACATGCAGCTTATTCCAACTATCAATGATGATCACATCAAAATCTTTGGCAGCTTTTCGGATGGTATCAAATCCCTCTGGTAGCTGATCGGTGATAAAAATATTGTCCCTGTTTTCAGCTTTCAGGTACTCTTCCCGCATCCTCCTGACCAGATCAGATTTACGGCCAATCTCAAGGGAAAACATGGCTACTTTCAGGTCAATATCTGCAAAGCCGTTGGCCAGTTGGTAACTAAAGCGTGTTTTACCCCCTCCCTGATCACCTTCAAGAGTAATGGCCAGCTCAAATCTTTCCAGGTCTCCCAGCAGTGTACCTAAATCACCTACCAGCCTGAATGAATTTTCTGAAGGTCTCTCATCAATTTCATTCATGGAGTCAAAAAGACTTTTCTTTTTCTTCACTTTAAGCTCTGGGGTTTCTTCGTTTGAAGCAAAAGCGCCCACTCCATTCAAAGCCTGTACCTTCTTAGCTCCTGATTCCAGTTCATTTCTCCATGCGTCATTGATGGTAATCCTGACTTTACCATTATCCGGAAGCCTGTTGTATTGCTTGATCAGTACTTCCTGGATTTTGGCAATGTGCCTGGCCATCAGTGATGACTTTCTGATTCGTTTCTCCAAGATAGCTTTCTGCAGGGATTTGATGTAAAGTCCTAATTGGTGTTTGGTTTTAACCTTATTCTGCATCTTGAGAAAATTCTCTATGAACTCTTTTGCAGCATCATTTCCCTGCTTCAGATGGTCGTTCAGTTTCTGAATGTACAGGTCAATGGATTCGGTTACAGTTGAATCCTGTTTGTACCATCCACTTGCTTCCAAAAAGAAACCATGGCCTTCCTGAAGCACTTTGGGAAGGGCTTGTAGGTTGACTTCCTGTATTTTCTCTGAATAATTATTGACCGAAATCATAGTCCAAGGATAGGTCATTTCGCCAATGTACTTTCGGGTTGATTCGGTTTGGGTTACAGTGAGCTTACATCAGCTAAAATTAAATTCATTTTCAATGCCTTTGCTCTGACTTGTACGAGATCAATGACACCATTCAATTCAGCTTTAATCGGATAGTTTGCCGTCAGCACTTCCGTTTTAACTTTATTAGTTTGCTTGGTTACGGCTACACCTGTTTGTTTTGTAATAGTATGCCACTTATGTTTTTTGGTGAACTTTTCCAGTACATCAGAAGGATAGCTACTCAGCAAAAATTTTCCTTTTACCTTGCTTAGTACATCAAGTAAGTCTGTAAAGTCTTTTTCGGTGTAGCCTTTATAATGCCCCATATCGGAATTGAAGTATGGTGGGTCACAATAGAAAAAACTATCAGTAGAATCACGGCTCCTGATGACCTGGAGGGCATCATTGTTTTCAATGTCCACCATATCCAGCCGTTTTTTAATATCTTCAGTAAAAGCAAGCTTCTTGTTGACAAATCGCTTGAGTGTGCCATTGCTATTTCGCTCATAAGCATAGCCACCAAAAATCCGGGAGGAAAAGCTCATATTGGTCTGAACCCAGAAAGCCCAGGCTCGTTTGGCTGGATCATATTTTGCTGAATTTTTAAGTATTTCCTGTGCCTCCCGGTGTACCTGCCTGCTGTGTGGAGTAGACTGAACCTGCTTTTCCAGTTTATTAAAATCACTGTGGCATACCCTGTAGAAATTGACCACCTCACCATTCAGATCATTGATTACTTCCATTTTGGATGGTTCCTTGGCAAAGAAAACGGCTGCTCCCCCTACAAAAGGTTCACAGTAGAGTTTATGCTCTGGAATCAGGGAAAGTATCAGGCTAACCAACCGTTGCTTTCCACCATAGTAGGTAATAGGGGTCTTTTTGACAAAATCAAGACCTTCCAGTGGGGATTCAAGTGTAGTATTAACAATTTTGGGATGATATTCAGGTTTCAAGCTTTTCACGATATTTTCGCCAACTGCCTGTACTACCGGCACACTCACCGCGTTGCCCACCAACTGGTACCTTTGGCTGTCGCTGATTTCTATTGTTTCCCCATCCTGCACTCCTTTGCTTGTCCAGCCATCAGGAAAGCCCTGTAGCCTTTCACATTCCAAAGGTGTGAACCTACGGATCGTTTTCATGTTGGTCAGCAAATTTTCCCGCTCTGTATTGGTAGTCAAGGCCCCGGTGATCCCGTCTTCCCGGACTTCAAACTCACGCTCCCGGAAAGGTGCATAATCTTTTCCTAACTTCTGGTTCTTTCTCCTGATAGCTTTGGCTTTCTCTGTTCTCACAGTACGCATGGGATGCCATTTCTCTAGCAGAAAGTTATGATCATCTGATTGGGTAATGCAATTGGTAACTCCTGCTTTTCTGATATTAAGGTTTTCTCCCTTTTCATACTTTTTACCTCTCAGGGTGAGGATGTAAGGAGAATAATTGCCGCTCTCTCCAACCTTGGTGTTTATTGTTGGAGCAATGTTGGCTTGTGTGATGCTTTCATGGCTTTTTTCAACCGCTTGATGGTTTGTTCCGATAGGAAATACTTCGGGCCGGGCTTGTTTTCTAAGAGACCCGACAAGGTACACCCGCTCTCGGTTTTGGGGTAGAAACCAGGAAGTATTAAGCAGTTGCCATTGGATGTCATAAACCCCAAGGTCGGCAAACGCCCGCAGTACGATTTCAAAGTCTTTGCCCTGGTTACTGGAGAAAAGTCCTTTGACGTTTTCAAAGATAAACAGACGGGGCTTAAGTTCATGGAGGACCCTAACTGCTTCAAAAAAGAGTCGGCTTCTTTTTCCTTTGATCCCTTTCCTTTTTCCAGCAATGGATAAATCCTGGCATGGAGATCCGAACGTGACAATGTCCGGTGGTTCAATTTTTCCTTTTTTGACTGTTTCAACGGGTCCGGCATGGATGGCTTGTTTAAAGTTGTATTGGTAGTTGGCAATGGCATATTTGTCAATTTCACTGAAATAGTGCTTTTTGAATGAAAAACCGGCATCAGACAGGCCTTTGGGAAACCCGCCAATGCCACTAAACAGATCAAGTAGGATCAGCCCTTTCATATTGATCGTTTTTTATTTCTTTTTGGCAACTCTTCTGGGTTTCTTCTTTGCAGCTTCTAATGGGTCAAGTACATCTTCCGTTTTATGCAGCTCATCAATTAATGCTTTGCGAATGGTATTAGCTTGGCCGATGGCATTATGAAAACTGATTTGCTCTGTCAGGTGTCGCTGGTAACACTTCAGTGCCTTGATGATAACTTCTTCTTGCTTGGCTTTGATCATAACTTCATTGTTTGTTAAATTCTACTCATACCGTACCGAATCGGTGGCTTTTCGCCTGTAAACAATCAAAGCGTGTTCCACTGACTGGCCGAAAACAGGTGGAAGCACATACTCATCAATCTTTTCGGCTATTTTGTTGAGTTCTTCGGCTGGCCAGCTTTCTTCGTTTCGTGTGGACAGAATAATCAGCAATCCTCCTACCGTTAAGAGCTGCAAGGCATGATAAATGAAGGTGACAACCACAGGCAATTGAGCGGCATGGGGATAATCCTGGTGAAAGTAAGTATGGTACGGTGGCCAGCCAATGGCCAGAGCGAATGGATAACCAGAAAGCTGGCTTACCTTGTGATAAGGATCAGTTGATGGCCAATCAAAAAGTGTTTCCAGATGAAGATTCTTGTAATGAACCTGCGTACTGATCCTGTGGTAATCATTCTCAGATTGGAACACAATGGTATTCTGGTCTGACTTGTAACCGTGATGCTTTGCTAGTTTCCAAACCAAGTCATTCAATTCCTCGGTGCCCATCGCAGGATGCAAATGCTTGAATATTTCCATAGCAGGCCGACTTAAAGCTTACCGGAATTCTTTAACTCACGAGTTGCCCGCTGAATGGCTTTTGTCCAGGCCTCACCCTTCTTCCGGGTACGCTTGGCATGTCGGCTAATTAATGTTACCCGTTGCGTGTTGGCTGATTTACCGGAAGTGGATCCTCTTTTAGTTGTCTTCTTTCTTGCCATGATTGCTTTTTTAAACAATCATAGCACAGATCAGAAAACTGCTTTCGGCTTGGTTCGGGATGAGGAGCTTTAATAAATTATTTTCGTAGCAGATCTAAAAATCTCTGAAACTTAGATTTAGACTGCCAATGATCAAGCTCTTTTTTCAGAGATATTTTTTGCGAGACTTCTTTCTGCAATGAGAGATCAAATGTTTTTAAATTTCTCTGAGTTTCTCTAAGCTGTTGATCTTTAAACTCCAAACCTTCGTTCAAAACGTTAATTTTATCTTGACTAATTTGAATCCGCTGTTTCAATGCTGTAATTTGTTCTTCACGTTCTTTAAGAGCTTCATTTTCTAAATATTTGGAAGTACTGGTATCAATCCAGAGATCACCGTAAATCTGTTTAGAAAAGGCATGTTTCATTATATTTCTCAGTTGGTCTTCTTCACGCTCTGAAACCTCGGAAGCTGTTTTTTTAATCTTAAGCTTTGACCCGATCACAACCTCTGCCATAGACAATCCTTTTTTTTCAAAATCAATAATTTTTTGGCCTCTTAATTCATTGGTTACATACACTTCCAGAATCAATATTCTGTTCCATTTAAGTGCGAGCCATGCTGGCTTTGAGAAAAGCACGAGCAAATCAACAATGTATTCATTGTCATTTGCTGTTGTACGATGTTCTTCAAATATTTGGTCTGCTTCAATTTCAATATCTACTTTCTTGTAAGGCTTAAACCGTTTATCGGTAAGTTTAAGGTGTAAGGTACGTAAGTTAGAGATGACCTCCTGAGCCAATTGATGTGCTATGGTCAAGCCTGAAGAGCCTTTTTTATCATCGGGTATTTGTCCCGGATAAAACCTGAATGTTTTCTGACGTTGATTGAAAGTGAGTTTGTAACTACTATGGTCTTTTTTAAGGTATAATGGAAAATTATGCTCCTTAAATTTTTTGTATTCCAACTCAGACATATGTATTAATTGCCACCTGGTCACGGTCTCCCATTCCCCATCCTTGAAATTATATGCCCTGAGTTTACTTTGTATCATTTATTAATTTTCATATAAACACCCACTTATTTATTTGCGATGACTTTAGTGGTTATTCCTCCGATTTCCTTGATATAATTTTCAGTTACCCCCAGAAGTGTCAGGATATCATCAGTTACGTTGGTCTTGGATATGCCAGGCTGCACAATATAAATCTCTAATTTGACTGGAATTCGCTGTTTTACGATTGACAATAAGTTTTCCAAATCGTCCAATGTTCCTTTTTCCAAACGTGAGCACGATGCCCCTTTCCTTGTTTTTGGTTCCCTGCGTAGCAAATGCGAAATGAAATCCCTGCCCTCTTTGTGTTTCCAATGAACGGATTTTTGAGCCTGACCACATACTTCATAAAGGTTTTTAATGTTATTAGATGCCTTCCCATCTACAGCAAATTTTAAATGATACATTTTCACCTCAAGTCTGTTATCAAATAATTTTAATGCAAGTACATCCGCAATTTCCCCCGAATAATCGTCATCATATATAATGTCAAAATCTTCCTTTTTTAAATCTTGAATGACCTTGAACTGAATGGAATTGGTCACTTTTGGATTTACCTTTTGTGCTTCTTTACTGATATCCACTCCTGTCCAATCCCATGCGATGATGTTTTCTTTCGGATAAGGGGCTATAATTTGTTTTAGATTATAAAAAACATTGCCGGTTAGTGAAGAGCCATCGGCAAACCAAACAGTTGGTACAAATTCTTCAAAGAACTTATTAGCTACCATACGGTTTGAGCCATATTCTACTTCAATTTTGGCTTTGGTTTTTTGAACGATTTTAAAGTCTGGATATGCCGTATCGGTCTCAGTATTTTCAAATAGCACCACTTCAAACTCGGCAGAAGTATGTCCCGTGACAAGTGCAAATGTGATATTGCCTTGATCGGAAGGACTTGTTAGCGTTAGTTCACAATTGGCCATATCATAAAGGGAACCATTCACTAAAAATCTAAACCTACTTTCATGGCTCATATACATATCAACATCCCAGTCTATCCACACAGGAAAAATTGCAGGGCGCTCAATTACCAGCGTGGGAATTAGAGTTTCTCTAAGGATTTGATTTGGGTCTAACTGATCATTAGCGAGTTTTGCTCCAAGATTTGTACACCACTTTTTGTAGTGGCCTATGTCCCCAGCCAATTTAGTCCATATCCTCCCTTTGTAAGAGCAACCGATGTTGACGGGCTCTCCATTTTCATATCCAACTCCTACAACAAAAGCCTTTTCCCCTTTTTGTCGCTCTGCTATTCCTAATGCTTCCCCAACGTCACTACCTACACTCATCCGGAAACGAATGTCCTTCCCCAAAAAAAGCCGTAAACCCACGTTGTGAAGTTTTGTACGCTGGATATTGTGAAATGCTTTAAATACGTTGATCTTATCAATCATCTCAGCATTTTCACCAATCACAGCCTGAGCCAGCTCCTTATAAAGACTGCTGTTATCGGAGCTATTTATAAACAAAAGATTGTTTTTCGTCTCCCAATAAACCAATATCAATTTCCAATCAAGCGCATAGATATTTTTATGTTTTACCCAGTCTAGTTCCTGCCTTTTGGCTGTAATGAGTACAAACATTTTTTCATCATGATTTATATCAAAGAATTTATACTCACAGTCTTTAAGGTCGGAAATGCCTTTTTCGTAATTCCTCGGATTCCAGGTGGTAGTTTTATTTTTATATGCTACCGTACTCAGTTTGGGCTTGATATTTTGAAAGGGAATATTTGAATCAGCCAGTTTTGTAAAGCCTTGCAATAAATTTTTGTAATCTCCTTCTTCTTCAATTTTAGCATGACTAATATCCGAAAGAAGCCTGTTCCAGTCTGCATCTCTGGAATACAGATCTTCCAGCTCATCTTTCACTTCCACATTAGCTATATTGGCTATAAAGCAAGCGTTGCCTAACTCCTCATCAAACTTGGTTCTTGTAAACCTCCCTGCAAACTGTAGGGTTATGGGCAGACTTTTTCTAATATCATGAAAGGCAGCTACTTTAAGTTCTGGAAGATCAAACCCTTCTCCAAGCATATCCACACAGATTATAATCCTGGATTTCTTCTCAATAATCTGGGCATAATTTTTTTTGAAGTCTTTAACCCTTGAGTATAGAAGTATGGGGTTTAGATCACCTTCAGCCTCGTATAATTTATAGACGGCTCTAGCCCTTTCCTTATTGGCACACCGAGCCATAAGTATATGGTTAAAACCATTTTTCAAATCCTCTCTCAATTTGTTGATTGCAGTTTCGGTAATTATTTCATCAGATTTTTTAGGGTTGTACTCCCTAATAGGTAAAAATTCAATCTTTTGAAAATATCCCTGCTCCTGAGCTTCTTTTAGGGGAAAGTTAAATATCATTTTTCCCTCTATTCTCTTGCCATCATTGCGAAATGGAGTTGCCGTGTATTGAATGATTTTCCTTGCATCAAAACACTGTGCAAAACCATCCCAGGTTTTAGCTTTTACATGATGCGCTTCATCAATAAAAAAATGGGTACATACATCTGATATAGCATTCTGCAGGACCTCGGGTAATGAAGTCAGAATGTTCATGGTAGTCACCACTACATTGCACTGTTCAAAAAAATCAATGACCTCATTTAAAGTAGAAAATCGCTGCTTGATAATACCTACTATGGGATAAAGGGATTTTTCTCCAACTACTCCGAAATCTTTCAGTAGACCCAATGACAGAAATTTTCCAGATATCTGATTTCTTAACGCATCGGAGGGTACAGCCACTAGCAGCTTCTCACAGCGATTAGCAACAAGGGCCGAAAGCATAGTCTCGGTCTTACCAGTTCCTGTAGGAAGCACTACAGTACCTGACTTTAAAGGCATTTTTAAATGCCCCATAATATTATAAAGTGCACCAATTTGTGGTGTCCTTAACCCATTGGTATTACTTTTTACGTCCTCTTCTTTAAATTGAAAATCATTATTCCACGATCCTATAACCTGACTTGTTGAATGGTTTTTTAACAAGGGGTGTTTTAACCATCCTCTAATCTTAAAATCTTCCCTGTTGAGTATCTCCCTGGTTGGTTTCCTGTTAATTAAAAGAATAAATTTCGTATCAGATAATTGATTTCTGTTACTGGTTAAAAGAATTGATTTATCACCTACCCTGATAGTCACAGTATTTCGGTCACTTTCAACGATGTTTAAATCTGTCTTCTGCTCTGGTGCCAAAAACTGTTTTATTATGTTTTTATTTCCTGGCTTGTTGTAGATTACTCTTTCTAATCTGGGTATAATTATTTCTGGCATCAATATTTTAATAAAAGTTAGTTTCTTAAATCTAAGAAAATCTTTTTTGGGTTCATTATTTTGGTAGTAAAAGAGTGATTTGCAATAGATTTAAGGACTCAAACCTCTGATAAAAAAATCGGACAATTAACGAATTTCTTCCAGATGTTTTCGGAGCTCAATTTTTACAATCTACCGAAGCTAAGCCTCTCTCTCAATTTTTCTAATCTTTTTATTAGCTTATCAAAAGACAAGGTCTCACCATAGATCATACTCTCCTGCATGGTTTGGTAATCTTTCTCCCAATCTTTTATGATTGCTACCGGAGGAATAAAATTGACATTATCCTTTTTGTGGTTTTTATAATTAATGCCTCTTACAATATTGAATTTCTTCCTGTGGGCAATGATGGAATTATACAGCTCATCATCCGCAATGGCCTCTTTTCCATGATCAGTATCCATTAATTTTTCCAGATCATACAAGTGCCGGCTGAGACGGTCAACGCGAATATGCTCTGCAGATTTTTGAAACTCTTCATGTAACAGGAATATTTTTTCCAGGAAAGTACGTTTGGGTAGCACCGTGGGAATAGCCACCGATCTGTCAGCAAAATTTTGTTCACTATATTGTTTACCAACAAGCGATTGAATATCCCGTTCTTCAAACGGCTCCATCAATGATCTGGAACCAATTTCTATCAGAACCCTGGGTTGGATATAAACCGATTGATTGGTAAGGGCTTTATAGTTTAACTCAATAACCAGCGGGTCCGTATCGGAGTCATTGAAGTCCTGAACCGAAAGAGTGACGTCAGGAATGTCTAACTCTTTAAGTCTGGCTTCTACTGCTTTCATGAATCCGCCACTAATAAAGTCGCAGGAAGACTTTCGTAGCTTTTTTACCTGGGTTTTGCTTAGGTCTCCTTCAAATCCAAGAAACCGACGATCCAGGGCAAGGTCAATATCTTCAGAAAAGCGCTCGATCAGATCCCAGCCTTTACTTAAAGATGTCCCTCCTTTGAAAACAAGGTGTTCAGCTACAGGCAATGAAAAGACTGTTTTTAGTGCCAGTGTTACCCACCAGTCCTTTTCAACTGCTATGGCAGGCAAACCGGTCTGTATGCTCACCTGATTAAATATATTCTTCCTTTGTTGCTCAGTTAATGAAAACCATTCTACCATTTAGCTATCTTGTTTTTTAGTGTTCAACATAATTTGTCTTATCCAGGAAGGAGCCAGTTTTGCATCATGCGTAAGCTTATCCTGATCCTCCTTAGCCAGAAGTTCATGAATACGCCTGAGTTCAGAGGGTGTAATATTTCCCTTTCCGATTGCTCTCATTGCCTGAACAACTAGACCACTTATTTCTCCTTTTACAGCTAAATTTTTTGGGGTAGTGCGCTTGAATTTAATATTATTTTTACCTACCCTGATATCCCTGGCAGCACCATCGGTAAGGTATACTGCTTTCATAGGCACTTGAGTCGACAGACCTAACTTATTAAGTGCCTGAATTCCAGTAGGGATGATTCTTGCGCGATCCCGTTTTGCAATGGCTTTGGCTATTTCATCAAGCGATGGATGAATAATGCCTAATACATCATCTTTCTTTGGGAAAAGATAAATGCCTTGCGCAAGGCGAATTAAAAATTCTTTATTTTCTAATCTGAACAAAGCAAGCCTTACGGCTTCACTGGTGCCATAATCAGAAAAATCCTCAGGAAAGTATATTTTTCCTCGTCCATATTTGGTGAGATGGTTTATTATTTGATTTTCGACTGAGAGCTGTTTCGTATCCATAAAGATTGTAACAAATTTAGTAAAAATATGTTACAAATACAATCAAGGTTCCCCCAACCTTTCAAACAAAAACCTCACAATCTCCGGGCGGAGGAGCTTGGTATGTTTGGTATAGCCGAATTCCTGGAGTTCATCATAGTACATATGGATCCAGGCAGAAAAGGTCTTGGTGCAGACACTGTACATTTCGGCCAGCTCGTATTTGTAGTAGGCTTTGACTTTGGGAAGCTGTTCATCATCAAATGTGATGGGCATCATCTTTGAAGATGAATTATGAATGCTTTGGGGTGAACCTGACTTTTCCATACTTCTTCACTTATAGCGTTTCTCCTCCCATTTTCTTCCAGATGCTCAAAGGGATTTCTTCGCGTAGGGCGGTATCAAAATGATAGGCTTTTATCATCCCTTCCCAAGCTGGTTTAGTTTTCAGGATTTTCAGCAAAGCTTTCAAATCGGTCTGGTCTTTGGCAGGAAGTACGGCTTTGTTGTTTTTAATCTTACTTTCTAAAGGCTTCAACTCCTTGGCTGTCAGTTTCCGGTTAGTACCTTTCAGTTCAATGGCATAGTAGCTTTTGCCTTCTTTCGCTTTTTGATTGAGATAATTATGAATTTCTCCGGCAGTAAACATGCCTTTGCTGACCAGACGATCATTGCTACTATTGAAAATCGCATAGCGCATTTTGCTGCTTATTGGCTTATTTCCCGATATGACTACCTTTTTCTTCATCAATACTTCAAAATTTTAAGTTCAGATCGTTTCCAACCTTTCCGTAACATTTGCTTGAGAGCACTCTCGGCCTCTTTTTTAGTCCGATACACTTTGGGTTTGGATTGCACCCGGTACTTATCACTGGCTTTGACTTCACTTCCGAAAATGGCATGGCCCTGACCTCTTTTAATCGGAGGTTTTGCTTTTCCTTTTTTCCTGGAAGGTTTCTTTAAAAGAAGATTCGCTTCCTTTTCTGCCTCTGCAGAAGTAGTAAAGATGGCGTGAACCTGTTCAACTTTGAGGCCACCCAACACCTGACGAAACAATCCGGCCAACGTATCCGTACGACCGTCAAACACATCAGCTTTTTCGGAATGTCGGGTGGGTTTGTATACCACATATAATTTATCAAGATCAACCTTCATAGGGCTATCAATTTAAGTTGTCCGTTGCGGTCTATGTACCCCAGTGCATTTTGTGGGGAGCATTCTTCCGGTATTAACTCTTCTCCAATGGTATTACCCAGGAAGCCACCCAGCAAAATAAAGGGATAGTAGTCCTCAATTTTCAACTGTTTAGCCATCAAGAACCCAGCCATTGAGCCTATCAGTGCCAATCCTGCCTTCTTAGTATTTTTAGATAGTCGCATAGCTTTTTTGGTTGATAAAAGAATTGGCTACAACCGCTACCGAAGAAGCAAGCAGTGAAGTCCAGGCAGCAATACTCAGGGTTCTTCTGCGCTCATCCCGAAAGTCAATCAATGTCAGTGTAAAGCGGTTGCCATGTATGCTTCGGTGAACTTTGGCGAGCTTCATCAAGAAGTCGTAATCCGAAGCGTCAGCGAATACCAGGCAACCGGCAGAGAAATTGTCAATCACCTTCACTGATCCGGATTTTCGGGCACGATGGATGTTAATTCCAAACTTTCCAGTATCCGGGGAACCACTCTCAAACCAGTTGAAAATTCCTTTCCGGTCATAATCCCGAATCACTGTTACATCTTCTACCTGCACGATTGCCTCATAAATCCCACGGTGCAGTCCAATCACATAAGAATTTACATACTGTCCTTTTTTCAAAAAAGCAGTGCCTTGAGGATGCATCGGGTTGTCCAGCCAATATTGCCCGGGATCGGTAGTAGCCGGAAACACATGATAGACCCACTTATCCAGTTCATTCTTATAAAACACATGGATCTCATCGTCAAAGCGGTTGCTTCGGACATGCTTGCTCCGGTACGCTACGATATTGAGCTCGTAAGGCTTTTCAAAGATCCGGTAGCCTCTGCTTTTTAATATGTTTCTGGTTTTGCTAAGCATGCATTAAAAGTCTATGAAATTACCCACCGCCCAAATCTGTCGCTGTACCCTTCGTTTTCGGTAGACTCCATCGCCTTCACGGGAACCATCATCATTCGTATTGCCTTCTACCGTGATTACCCAGGTATTCTGCCACTCATCCACAAAGCCAATATGAGCCGGACGCATCAACCGTTCATACCTGATCAGAAATACATCTCCCGCTTGCGGGAGTTGTTTGATAAATTTACCTCTTTGGTAGATCAGGTTTTGTTTGGTGGCATAGCTTGGCACCCAGGCACTTTTCGGATGAGCGACACCCACCTGCTGATAGCACCAACTTACAAAGGCTGCACACCATGCATGGCCAGGCCCAAAGCCAACTGAAGCTAAATATTGCTCCACTTGTTCGCCCCGATTAGCTCCGCCCTGCTCACGGATACCGACCTCATTGAGATAGACTTGCTGGAGGCGTTGCCTCTTTTGATTATTTAGCTCGGCAGTATTTGCATCTTGCTGAGCATTGATATCAAAGAACCCTATAGGATTCTGGCCAGCAGCACTGCTGCAAACAAGAAAGCAAAAAAGATAAACGTAGAGAGTATTAGCTTTTGCCATGATGTGATAGCGTTAAAGTCTTGAGCAAATTGAGTATCTAAATAATGATCTGAAGTTGGCCAGATCAGCTTCATTAGTATGCGCACTATTCCGTGCAAAAGGAACAGCCCGATGATCGCAAACAAATAGACCTGGAACACACCCGCATCATATGTTGCTGCTGTCGGATCTATTTTCCGAAGGAACCAGGCACTGTTGGCCCAAAGAAAGAGCGCTACGGCTATGGAAGATAATTCCCGCCATACTTTCAGGTAGTTCCACAGCCATTTGATGACCGGAACCACATTGGTTTTCAACCATTGTTTAAGTTTTTCCATCGTTATATGAGTTTTAAGTTTTGTGAAGGGGCATAAACAGTTACCCCATTTTCAGTGATAATCTGGGCAACACCTTTTTGATCATTTGTCAGATAACCAACTACTGTTCTAGCAGGAATAGCCGGGATAATATATTCACCTTGCCCATTACGGAGCATTGTCGGCTTCTGGGTAATGGCCACATCCAGCACCCGGCTGTTTTTCTGGTAGCGTTGCAGGTCTTGCATCGTTTCCAGGGCCCCCAATCCGGACAAAGTCCAGGTTCCGGTGGGCGTTTGTTTCAATCCGATGCGGGTGAACTCGGCGCTGATTTTTACTTTGGCGGGCTCGTTGTTTTTGAAAGCTACACTGAGCAAGGCATTGACTGGGCTGGTTACCCGGACTCCTCCCACACGAGCTGTTGCAAAATGGCTTCTAACCGATAAGTAATCGCCAGTGTTCTGCATTTGCTTCAGGGAAGCAAGTACAGCAAACAAGTTCTGGCTGTTTGCTGCTTTGATCAGCTCGTCAGCAACTGCGCTGCTGTTGAAGGAGCTGCTCTGAGCAACGGCACTGCTGCCTGTAATTTTGCTGAAGGTGCTTTCCGAAACCGAAGTGGAATAGCCTGCTGCCCGAAGTGCTTTTTCGGTGCCGCTACCAAAGACCCCATCAGGAGTGCCGTCTGGTCGTATGCTGGTGCTGCGAATGTAGCTAGCTGCCTGTCCTCTCAGATTGAGCAAACCTTGCTGCAACTGTTTCACCAACTCGCCCCTTGATCCGCTTCTTAGCGGAAAAGTACCGCTGGCAGTGTTTCTTGGAACAGAACCAGGAAGCGCAGGAATGATGTTGTTGACGATCAAACCCTGACCCCTCTCCATAACTTGGCGGTCTTGCAGGAAGTTGTACAACAGGTAACCTCCTCCCAGCACTGCTCCGGCCCCAAGTCCGTAAACAATATATTTCTTTCTCAGGTCTGCCTTCTGCTTTTGAGCTGGAAGTTGTCTGCTGGGAGTTCTTGTTTTTGTATTTCGCTTGCGTGTTTGAGTTGCCATAATCAGGATTTTGCGTTGATAATCTGTAATGCGCTGGCGAATTCTTCGGAGGACAATTCGTCCTGTAAATCGGCTGCCAGGTTTCTTCCATACAAGTCTCGGTAAGCCCGTTGTACTTTGTTCATCGTACCACCACTTGGAATGGCCTCCAGAACCGAAAAAACCACTTCCTCATCAGTGCCCCAGCCGAAGTAATTGTCATTCTCAAAGGCCATCTTTAGTTGGGTAGCGAAAGCTGCCGGATTACCTTCGGTAAGGGCTTGCTGTTCCCGGATGCCCTGCTTGAAGTTTTTTACCACGGCTTTGATGCCCCAAAACACCCCGGCTGCTGCACCAACGGCCAACACCGTTGAGGTGACCTGGCTGCTGATGCTGATCCTTGGGCGGTTTTGCCATGCTTTATATGCTAAAAGTGGAGCTGCCATAATTTTTTTAAATTCTAAATTCCAAATCCCAAGTTTTAGATGCGTATTACCTCGCTGTTGGAATTTGTACTTTGTTATTTCCTATTTTATACCGAGTTTCATCTTGACCACATTGCGTACAAAGGCGTCCGATTTGAAGATCTTTTCCATCTTGATGATGCCGTCTGCATGGAAACTATTGACCATTGTTTCAAAGGCCTTCTTCACCTGGTTGGCTTCCACCTGGTTCTTGGCTTTCAGCTTTATATTAAGTTCAAATTCTTCCATTACACATCTGATATTTGCTTATCATTTTCGTTCTTTTTAGCATTTCTGATTTTGCTCATTTGGTTGAGGTAGTAGATGACCTTATTGATCATGGTACCATCCTCTTTGATTTGCTCCCCAAGCTGAGAGATCAGCTGGATAACTTGCTCAAACTGCTCATCATCAAACAGCTCTCGGAAGTACTCAGCTATATTGAGCAGGTTTTGCTGCTCTTCCGACAGGCTAGCTGCCGGTAGCAAATGTTTCACATCCTCCCCACTCAGGCTTCCCAGCGTGGTGGCCAATCCCTGCATTTCCTTGGGATATTTGCTGGCCAATCCACTAATGGCACCTGGAAGCAATACTTTTCCTAATTCTACCAGTCCAAGTTTTTTGACCAGCTCTTCAATCTCACCGGATTTCTCTTCAATGGTTTCTTCCGATTTTTCCAGTTCCTTTTCCAGCTTTTCAAGCTCCTTTTGCAGTGCTGAGTTCTCCTTTTTTGCTACTTCAAAATCCCGCTTGAGCAATTCATCTTTCAGCAGTCCTTCCACCTGGTTATGAATACCACTCAGGGATTCTTCCTTGCTTCTGGAAATTTCTTCAAGCTTTTGCTTGAGCTGCTCATTCTCCATGGAGAGTTTTTGAAGAGCCAGTTTATCCTCCAAAGGTTCAGGTGTAGTTTTGAGGTAGTCTGAACTTTCATTCTTTTGATGATTTACCTTCCGCAATACCTGAAGATGTTTCTGAGCACCGTTCAATTTGTATTTCACATAGGCGCTTTCATTCTCCAGTCCCAAAGCTTCCATCTCTTCATACTGTTCTTCGGTCAATCGGACTGAACCCGGTTTCCTTATTCGTTCTGCTTCCATTTCAGTCTTTTAGAATTATCTGGATAAACTTTACTTTTCTTGGGCTCTCGGACTGGTTCCTAATCTCAATCTTGTCTGCATGCTCGTGGATGTTTTCTGAAAGCTTTGAATTGTTGTAATCATATTCCCCAAAATCGGAGCTGATGCTGATGCCTGAATCTGCTTCAATCAAAAACCAAATTTCATTGTAAGCTGCCAATTCAATCTTCTGCTTTGGCTCAAGGTTTAAATCCTGAAATACCATGCGGTAGGTTTGAAACCCACGTTCCTGCACTCTTTGCGGTGCATATCGTATGGCTAGTTCTTCAGTCATGACTTTAACAATTCAGGTTCTTCTTCAATCAGCAGCCAGAGCTTCACTTTATAAGGTCCTGTGGCATACCCGGCATCTTTAAAGGAGCCGGTCACGTAATCCCCGCTCACTTTTATATCCAGCGGATGAATGGGCAGGTTGGGGATTGGCTCGTTCAACTCTATTTCATTGAAGTTGCAATTCGTATCAAAATTGAACAGGTAACGGTCCTGCTTAAGCCGGTCATGATCGCGGAACACAGGAGTGCCTTCTACTACCTCTGTTTTCAGGGCAATTCCTTGTTTGCTAAAAATGGATAGTTCACCTAGTATCATTACTTCAGTAGTCATATTCGTGATCATCATCTTCATCACTGCCTCCTTCATCGTCTTCACCTGATGTAGGAGTGACCATCAGTTCCACTATGCCTAATCCTGTATACTTGCTTTCCCACACCCGGTAGTCTTCTTTGAAGTCTGTCCAGAAATCCCTGAGTTCAATCACCACCGGATCCTTGAACTTTCCATCATTTCCATTGACTTTCAATTCTGGGATTTTAAGCCTTTTGGGTTGGGCGAAATAGAGCTTTTGGCCTTCCGTTACTTCAATCCGATAAACCACCGGCTGGCTTCCGATTAGATCGTCCTTGAGTCCACATACCAATGCCTGGTTGATGGCCACATCGGGAGCGCTGCCTACATACACCCGGTTGTGGTGCACTTTATGGTCTGGTGCATTATGGGTAATCATAATACCTACTACCTTTCTGGTATCATGTGGAATCTTCTCTTTGAAGGTTTTGTATTGCCCGTTCTCCGAGATAGTTAGCTCTACTGGAACAAACCGCCTTTTGATCAGGTACTTTTCAGATTCTTCTCCTTCCAGTTTATGCCGATGTTCAATTCCCCTGATCATATTTCCTCCTCAAATAACAGCACTACCGATACCTGATAGCCATTGTCGAATACCGCCCGTTCATGGTCTTTGTCTTCGTAGCGAACTTTCACTGATAAATCCCCAGGTTGAACTTCGCCCAGATCAAAGAACCGCTCTCGGGGTGCCACGCTGATGCTGGAAATCAGAATTTTACTATCAAACCCTTCCGGGAAAAGCTCATCGCCTCCAATCTCAATGCGCTGGCTTCCTCTGTAATACAGCTTATTGGGAAAGTTGGAAGTCAATTGTAATCCTTTCACAAATGCAGTCTTCTTGGGCAGTTCCCATTTGAGAGGTGTATAAAGCTTATTGGCCTCATTCACCTGAAAGGAGAAAGTTTTCCGTATTTCCCGTGTCTGCTTTTCCATGAGTGTGCTGGATTATGCCGGAACGGTTGAAGTACCTGCCAGTACCACTTTCACTAATGTTTTGTCTGGGGCATCATCGCCCAGCTCAAGCGTGAACTCAAACTCTTCATCATCCCTGATAAATCTTGGGTTCTCCAGGTAATAGGTACCGAGGTTCATTTGCAGGTTGTTGTCGGTTACAAAATCCTGCATAGGCCGCTCATCAATGATAATCTTCTTGTTGGCCATAAAAGTGAACACTCCGTTTTGCAAACCTGCCACCGCTTTGATAGAATCAAAATTGGTTGACTTGATCAACTGCTTCCAGGCCGTATCGGATTGTGGGATTTCCCCTTCGAATACTTTAGCCAACAAGATGATCCTATTGCACAGGAACAACCTGTCTTTAGGCAGCTTGGATTGGGTCACGTTGGTCACCCCGATCTCTTTGGCATCCTGGGTTTCAAACATATGGATGGTGGCCTTATCTCCCCCGTATTTGATGGAGTAGTAGGCACTGTCAGACAGTTGCAAACGCCCTTCTTTAATTCCCTCGGCTACTTTCACCATAGCAGGATCATGTTTCTTGCCTTGCTCCCTGAGCGAGAGGTGGGCATTGACGATTTCCAGAAATTGTTCTCTTGAATTTTTACGTATCATTTGATTTAGATTTTAGATATGAGATTTAAGATTTAAGAATTCACTTATGCCACCGCATTGAGTTCTAATGCATCGGTGCCTTCCAGTTCTACAATGTCCGGGTTGCCTAAAGCTCCCAGGTCACCGACCTGGCTTCCCTCAAATCCGGTTTGTTCAATCAGGTTATCGGCATTGCCATTTTCCAGTTGGCGGATGATTTCGTCTACTTCCGAGGTATCAAAATTGCCAATATCACCCATGTAGCCGTTGACCATGAGTACTTCACTGTCCTCCATACCATTGAGGCCGAGCTTTTCGCTCAGTGAGGGGGACAATTTGTCCAGGTACACTTTTTTGCCCAGGGCTTTAAGGGAAGACAATGCCCGGTTTTTGGCATTGCCAATTTCATCTTGAAAGCCATCCAGGCCGGATACTTTCTCTTCATTGCGCTGGGCAAAGCCATTGGAGGCCACCATGCCTACACCTGCTGAGGTGAGCCAATCATACTGGTACCATGCCCCACCAAAGATGGTGGCTGCCCCGATCCAAAGGGAATGCCTGCCTACGGCCGATCCGGCTACCATGCCAACCAGTCCTGAGCCCAGGTTCTTGCCTGTTTCAATTAGGCTGTCCTTTATTGCTGCCTTTTTTTCCATTGTTCTTGATTTTAAGTACTTTATTTAGTTTTAGAGAAGCACAGTAGGTACCAGCTTCTTAGATTTCTTGTTTGTTTTGGGTTTGGACGACTTGGTTTTACTCGAGCCTTTAAACCTTCCTTTAATATCTCTTGGAATTCCATCTACCGATTTAGCTTTGCCTTTCTTTTTGGATTGCTTCACCACATAATAGATACCTCCTCCGGCTACCAGCACACCTGCACCGATCAGTAAAGGCGTTTTGTTCTTTTGAAGAAAGCCAACCTTCTCTTCCGGCTGATTTGTGTTATCTATCAGGGTATTCGGAGCTTTTCTTACCAATGCGGTGTTGGCTGGAACCAATGATTGAGTTTTGACTGCTGGTGAAACAGATGCGGTTACCGTTGGCCTTCGTACCAGAGATGTAGTCTGGGGGCTAAACCTCACAAGTGGCTTGGGAATTGGCTGAGGTAGCTGTATCGGGGCTGCTCCACCACTCGGGCGGTTAGGAGTCGGCACAAAGGATTTGGCAGTAGATACTAGGTTCTTTACATCGCTTTGGGTCTTTTTGGCTTTGTCAAATACCCCGGTGATCTTACTAAGCAAAGCAGAAATAGAGGCCACCGCCCCGGAAGCTGCTGCAACGGCAGTGCCGGTCACTACCACTCCTAAGCCTTCCACCTCTATGCCGTCATCCAGTAGCTGCTCTACCTCATCGGCATCAGCTTCCACAATCATTTTTTCAAAGGGATCCACGTAATCATCGGTTGCCGATAATGGACTACCTAACGCAAAGCCGCTCAAGGGCACAGCTTTATCGCTATTGCCTTTTCCTGTGAGGATGGCCTTCTTGAGGTTTTCTTTTTTGCCACCGGCCAGTTCATAGATTTTATCGGCTTTGCTGATGGCTTCTTTCAACTTCGCAAAACCGCTCATGCTCATTCCACGCTTCTGAGCCTCCGCATCGCTGAGGTAACCGAAACGCAGGCGTTCGGCCACTTTCATCAGGTTGACCTTCATGGCTAATAAAAAGCCGTTCCTCAATAATATGGTAGCTGGGTTCAGGTAGCGGTTGACCGTTTTTACCACGGGGGTGATGACTTTCTTAGCTGTGAACTTGGCCGCATTGGACACGCCTTTTGCCACCGGTTTGATGACTTTCTTTCCGACAAACTTGGCAGCATTTTTCAGTCCTTTGCCAATCTTCTTAAAGAAGCCCAGCTCTCCTAAACCATCAATAACATACAAGTTTTCCTCCGCATCGGCATACATGATTACATTGCCGTTTTCATCCTGTATCTCATAAGCGATATCGGGGCTTTGTACATAACCAAGGGCTTCCAGTGCCGCTATTTGCTGGCCTGACATTTCGCCCTCCTCCAGCGTCTCAAAATCTATATCCTGGATGTCCACATTGTCCAATCCAGAAGCGGTAAAACCGTCAAGTCTGTGCAATTCCATAATTCATCATGTTAAGATTTCAGTTAGTTTATAAGCGCCTAAGCCTATTCCCAGGGCAAGGAGAATCTTTCCCGCAAGTCCCAGACCTGTTGTCTTGTCTTCAGCTCTCGGTGCTGTTTGATTTTCCCATGCCGGTGCCACTTCGACTTTCGGTTGAGCATTTACTACCTGCAACACAGGCTGGGATGATGTATTTTGTTCCGGCACCTTTCTGATCGTCAGCTTATCAGGTGTTGTTACCTGGTTTTTCTCATGGCCTGGCTTTCTGATTTGCCGAAGTGGTAGCCTCGGTTGCTTGAGGTTATATATCCCCAATCCATCCATGAGCAGGTCGGCTGAGTCTACACCACTGACTTCCAGGATGCCGTTGATCTCGCCTACAGGTTTGCGGTCGTCCATATCAAAATCGCGGGCTTCCGAGTAGGGTACTTCATAGTTGAACTGGTCGGTCACACAGTCCAGGGTGAGATAACCGGTCTCGCTAGGCACAACTGGATAGATATGCTGGAAGTAGGGTTTGCCACCGTATTTAGTGATCCGCACTTTGTGCGGGATGTTTAAATTGCCAAGGATGCTGGAAATAAAGACCGTGTAGCAATCACAATCCACACCAGTTTTCCGGTCGGCCCAGGTGCGGGAAGGCCGCCTGACCTGTTCCACACCGACTTTGTCTCTTGTGTATTGGATGTGCTTGTATACAAAATTCCAGATGTTCTCGCAGGTGTCTTTCACAGTATCGCCTTTTAGCGTTTTGGCCAATAAGGCCGTATCGCCTTTGGTATCTCTTACTATCTGCTTGATCAGATTGATGGTGTGGTGCAGACGGGCTTTGCCTTCCGGTCGGATGACTTTATCCTGTTTGACACTCTTGGGAAAAAGCTTGTCAAACGCATGACCTGTAGCGATATGTCGTTTCTTCAATGCCTGCATCAGATCGTGAGTTTGAGGGTTTCCTGTTGCGAATAAGGTATGCCGTTGACTTTGGTGGTCACTGTGGAGACCACATCCAACACGGCCTTTTGTCCGCTTCGGATCTTTTGTGTCAGTTCCGTGCCTAACACCTGTATAAGAGAGAGCCATCCGGCTGACTGGATGGTGATGGTGAAAGACTGCTCTCCGTTGGCAGGGATTAGGATGGTTTCATCTTTGACCTGAGAAGAGCCAAGGGAGGCATCTTTGTAAGTCAAGTTGACGAAGGGATATTGAATGGAAAGGTTGATCGAATTAGGGTTTTGTAAGCGTACTCCGGCCTTCAGTTCAATGCCTGACAGGCTAACCTTGTTGACCTGAAGCGATGTTCTGGTCACTACGGTTTCTGAAGCTTTATTGAGCCTCAACAAATACCGGCCTGTGAAAAACGCGGCCGCTCCGCCTACTATCCATTTGAGCATTTGATTCGGTTTTTTTACTCAAATGAATATTTATTATCTGATGCGTACAAGAGGGCTTGGCAAGGCTTGTTACGGTCAGGGATTTTCGGTCAAAAACTGCTATTTTTAGGTGCTTGAAAGGTTTTCATGTGGTTCTATGTCAAACATTGGCACTTAAATCCGTGATGGTTTTAAATGGTTTACAATGGATAGTCTTTTCTCTGAAATTCGGTTTGTAAGCAAGGCGGAACTGGCCGAACGGTTCGGCATTAGCCGCGAGACTTTACGGCTTAAACTGAAAGAAGTGAAAGGGCTAAATACCGGAAGAAGGCAGTTGTTGTATCCCTGGGAGGTGAGGTTGGTTTATGTCCACTTTAGTTCCGATAGATAAAAATGTCAAAATTTCTGTCAGTATGTATTTAAGTAGAATGTAAAATGGTTTATAATTATTAATAATTAGGTACTCAAAGTACCTTTATAGTATTTTATTTAAACCGCCTATTAGGTTTGGTTTGTTTTTTTACGGATATTCGTACTATGAGTACCCAAAAAGAATCTAAAATAAACCAATTGCTTCAGTCTCAGCCTTCTGGGGTTGTCTTGCTGTCTTCCTGGTTGTCTGAGAAAGGGTATAGTCTTGACTTACAAAAGCGATATCGCAAGAGTAATTGGCTGGAGTCTATCGGTACAGGGGCTATGAAGCGTACAGGAGAAAACGTAGGTGTTGCCGGAGCTTTATATGCGCTACAATTTCAAAAAGGCATGAGTGTTCATATAGGAGCTAAGTCCGCTCTTGCTTATCTGGGTAAAGTACAGTACCTGGAATTTAATACTAAAAAAGTTTTCCTGTTCGGGGGTAAGAATGAAAAATTACCAGCATGGTTTGAACAGCACAACTGGGAAGTTGAAATCAACTATTTCAGCACGTCCTTTCTTCCTTCAAATCTCGGATTGACTTCTATAGATCAAGCCACCTTCCAGCTTAAAATCTCTAACGCAGCCAGAGCGATGATGGAATGCTTGTACTTAGTTCCTGAAGAACAGCATTTAATAGAATGTTACGAATTAATGGAGAGTTTGAATAACCTTCAACCGGCCAAGGTGCAGGCATTGCTTGAGTCATGTACTTCTATAAAAGTAAAACGCTTATTTCTTTACCTGGCAGAGAAAGCCAAGCATGCCTGGTTTAATTATTTAAAACCAGAAAAAATTGACCTGGGAAGTGGTAAAAGAAGTCTCGCTAAAAACGGAACCTACATACCCAAATATCAAATCACCGTACCTAAAGAACTGGAGAATTATGGCCACTGAAACTTACAAAAGACAAGTAGCTCTGTTGCTCGATGTATTACCGGAAGTGGCTAAAGAGACTTTTTTTGCTTTGCATGGTGGCACGGCCATTAATCTGTTTGTCCGCAATATGCCAAGATTATCCGTTGATATTGATTTGACTTATCTTCCTATTGAAAAAAGGGAAACTTCACTGCAAAATATATCGGATGGGCTTTCAAGGGTAGAAGAAAGTATACTTTCTGTCCTGCCAAAAGCCAAAATTTCGCTTATGCAAGAAACTTCTAAACTCTTGATCGCTCATCAAGGTGTACAAGTAAAACTAGAAGTCAATCAAACTAACCGGGGAGTATTAAATGAACCACAGAAACTTGCTTTATGTGATAAAGCCCAAGAGGAGTTTGAGGCATTTTGTGAAGTCCAAGTAGTTGGAGAAGGCCAACTCTATGGTGGTAAAATATGTGCTGCGCTGGATCGTCACCATCCACGGGATCTTTTTGATGTGAAGTATTTTTTAGAAAATACTGAATTCACTGATGAGCATCAAGAAGGACTGCTTCTAGCCATCCTGAGTAGCAACCGCCCAATTGAGGACTTGCTCTATCCAAATTTCCTTGATCAAAAAACTACACTGACCAATCAATTTGAAGGAATGACCAATGAACCCTTTGATTACTCCGATTTTGAAAAAGCAAGAGAAACCCTGTTAGAAAGAATA
>JBPRGH010000055.1:0-26098 GCA_051418055.1 Candidatus Cyclobacteriaceae bacterium M2_1C_046
ACATAGAATAGATCTGAAGGGAGAGTCATTAAGAAAAGGAATTTTGAAGAATGAATAAATAATTTTTAACTACTTTGCAGCATCTTTCAAAGTGGCATCATTTGACCGAAATCACTGGCATGGTCTGACCGAAATATCCAATAGAGGACATAGGATTACCATTACGTATTCCAGGTAGCACTTTTGGTAAAAAAACTGTACATGCCGCAATAAAGAAAGTTGCAAACTACTCCTCGCACTGGGCTACAATTTCTCTTATACGAATTAGAGATAAAGAATCAATAGACTATATTTTTAATCGCAAGACAATCGCATTTCTTGATTCTCAGAAAGTAGATGCGCTAATTGATAATTATATTGACATACTTGAAAGTCACCTAAAAGAATTTGATACAGATGAACATAAAAGTTTAACAATTTCTCTAATTAATATAATTCCAGAAGTTCTTTCAAGGTTATGTTTAAGATGTAGTCATGATAGAAAAATTGAAATTGTTAAACTAGTTAAGAAGATATATGCTTCCGGTTACCATAGTAGTTTTGAAAACTTAAATAATCTACTCACTAGGTTAATACAATCATTTCCAGATAAAAAACGGTATGAATTAATACCTACTTTTTTAGAATTTCCCCAGATTGAATCTTTAATAGAACCAATTGGATTAATAACAATTACAAATCCTAAAAAGAAAGGTGTAATAAAAATTCAAAAAAAGATTATTAATAATCTTATAAAAGACGCTAATGAGCTTACCTGGATCAGAAAAAATGCTTTAATTAAATTAATTAAACTTTATGATTTAAATCTACTGACAAAATCTCAAGAAAATAAATTGGGACAAGTTATGTGGAGTCAAAAAAATGAAACCTCGGGATTCCCCATAGGAACAAATTTATATGAGTTTGCCTTCCTTAATTTACCACATCCAGAATCTATTGATCCAATAGAATGTCTAAATAAATATTTTGAAAAAAACAAATGGCCAACCGTTAAAAATTCGAAGTCTAAAGGAATATCAATGACCAATGGTGATATTCCCTTGCTCATAAATTATGCTGGAACTACTAATCCTAATGTTCAGTATACTTGGACAAAAAAAAGTATAAAGCATCTATTTAAGCAATTAATTAAATGGTGGGATTCGGATAAAGATTATCTACTGAAAGAAGATGAAGAAGAGGCATTTGGATCAATAAAAAGGGAGTTTAGAGAAAGATTCAAATTTTTAAAATTGATTCTAATTAATATTATTGGTAATAATCATGAGTTTTTAAGTTCTACAGAGAAACGTTCAATCAGCCGTATCATCAAAGAGTATCCTCAATATGGATTGTCCAACTTAAGATTAAAATCTGGCTTTATAGATGTACTGGATTACGATGTTAAGGAAATAGAAAGAGAGATATATGAGCATATATTTGCTGATGACATTGAATTCATTGTGGATAGTATTCATGCTGCTCAAGAGTTGATTAATAACGGTCAGATTATTGAAAGTTTAGTAAAAGCAATAAGTGAAAACATAAAGGTTAGAAATTCATACTCTCTAACATCTTTTCTCACGGGTTTTAAGCAATTTGTTGAATCTCATTCTATAACTTTATCCGATGAAGTTCTAAAAGATCTTACTATAGGATTAGAAAATCTTTTAAAGGAATCTAGGATTCATAATAGTGACTCAAGTGAAGAAGTAGATGAAAAGCTTAGGAATCTTAGAGATGGATCCTTATTGGTAATACAAATGTATAACTACTACAGTAAAAATGGTGAACCAATACCTTCATATATAAATGAATGGAAAATGGCATGTAGTAATAAAGAACAATTTTCTGAAATCAGAAATATTTGGGAAGACATTAATTTTTACGTAAAGTGATAATGTAGGTTTTCTCAACGTCATCAAACCTTTCTACTATTTCTAAAGAATCTGGATAAATAGGTTTCATACTTTTAAAAGCTCTATCACCCAAATGCTTTTTAGTTCGTTTTATCGATTTGAGTTCTTCTTTTATTGAAACTTCAGGTTGAATATCTATTTCAGATTTATATACAGGTGATTTTAAGTTGTATTTAGCAATTAATTGTTCAACCTCTGATTTAAAATCTTCTCCAAGAAAAGGTGAGATTCTTATTTCTTCAATTAAATGGTTAAGATTAATATTGTGAAAGGCATTTTCTTCATTTTCCTTGTCATTAGTAAATCTTTTATAGCTGTATACTGCTCTCACTTCTTGTTCATACTCAAAACATTTTCTTTTTTTAAAGAAAATTGAGGTACTGATATCACTATAATCCTCAGAACCATATGAGCTTAAGTATTCAACAGGATTTACTTCTAGTTTATAATGTTTAAAAGATGGGGATAATACATTATATAATTTGTCAATACTAGTCTTTAAAACCAATGCTTTACATTTTGGGTTGTTATTAACTCCTGTATAAAGTTTCCACATCGCTTCAGATTCATAGTCACTATTTTGCCAGCAACTTATGTATACAGATTTTTTCTTTCTTTCGTATTCCTGAAGTTTCATAAGCAGATAAAATTTACCAGGCATTGAAGGACTATACTCCAGTCCATCCTTATTACATCTTTCAATATATTTCTTTATTCCTGTGCCCCAAGCAAAATGACCTTCAAACGGGTCAATAAAGCTATCAGCCCTTCGGAAATGATAACCATTTTTTAAAAGACTTTCAAATTTCCAAAGGTCCATGTACTTCAAGATTGTTTGATTATTAGTCATCTGTATATTGTAAGTATATATTAAACAAAAATAAAAATTATGAATAATAAATCGTCATCAAAAGAAATGATATTGGATATAACCAGTATGGCTTCCAGAGCTAAAGAATTTGTTGGGAAAGGGAATGACTACGACATATTACTCGGAGAGTTATTGAAAATAGATTATTATGATGAAGATAGCTTTTCTTTACCTTCATTAAAAGAGCTAGTACAAACAACAGGTATTAATAACGATAAGGTAAGAAAATATATAAAGAAGATCTACGAAGATCTTATTGCTTATGAAAAGCCTTTTCAATTCAATGAAATCCTAATAACCTTTAGCCTTAATGCTTAAAGACGACGAATACATTTTGATTCAGATAATCTACCAGTCATTCCAAGAATAGGTGAGAATATACAAGTGCCTTTTTTCCGTGGACATACCGGTACATATTATTATTATGTTGCTGATGTACAACATATACTTGAGGATCAAAGGCAAGTGATCTATATAGATTTGAAAGTTGGTAGATATAATTTATTCTAGCATCTCTGGAAGGATGAAGTTTTTGAAAAAGGAGAAATTGGTATACATGAGTATTTTGGCGATGATTCTGATGCAAAAAAGATTTTGAAGATTGGATGGTATGGGAGATTGTGATTAGATTATAATACTTCGTCATTATCTTGTTCAAATTCTGAAAGAACTAGATAGTTCAATTAATTACAATTAACAAAACACCAATCATGTGGGACATAATGGTTTGAGATTAAAGTATAGGGATCTTTTGATCTAAAAAGCAAATATCACCATTAGATTTTGATCGCAAACCACTTTAAATTATTTCAGATTATGAAGGCGTAAATTTGTTGCTTTTTAATATATTGAGAATAAACCTATATTGAAGTTAAAATGATAATTAGAATGGAGATGCTTTTTTTGATAAAAGTGTCATAAAATTATTAAAGTAATTTTTAGTTGAGTTATTTAATTATGAAGATACGTACTATTATGGTGTTACTTTTTTTTATTGTAAACATGACTGTATCTGCTCAGATCTACCCTGAAATGATACACGTTGAAGGCGGATCTTTTACAATGGGTGATGAGTGGATGTTAGGTGATAAGGATGAACAACCATTGCATCGCGTCACGTTAAAGGATTATAAAATTGGAAAAACTGAGGTAACCGTGAGACAATACCGTGCCTTTTGCAATGCTACTGGTAAATCAATGCCAGAAGAACCAAATTGGGGCTGGCACGACAATCACCCAATTGTTAATGTAACATGGACCGATGCTGTGGCTTATTGCGATTGGCTAAGTGAGGAATTAGGAGACCTTTACCGTCTTCCAACCGAAGCAGAATGGGAATATGCTGCGCGTGGTGGAAATAAAAGTAAAGGCTATAAATATAGTGGCGGTCAAATTGCACATATTGTGGGTTGGATAAAAGATAATTCCAACGGTAAGACTAATGTTGTAGCTCAAAAAAAACCAAACGAATTGGACATATACGATATGACAGGTAATACATGGGAATGGTGTTATGATTGGTACTCACCTAATTACTACTCACCTAATTATCCAATAAATCCACGCGGTCCTATCACCGGTTCAGAGCACGTTTTAAGAGGTGGAGGATGGAACGATACCGCCGATTACTGTCGTGTTTCTAATCGATACTCAGGTATTCAAGGCCATCATGTTGAAACTTTCGGATTTCGAGTAGTTGGCTCTAATTAAAATCACTAAAAAATACATCTAATATATTCATCTTCTTAAAAAATATTCGGTTAACAATTCGGTTAACAACTATAATTATACTTGCGCAAGTGACTTACTATTAGTTAGTTACAAAACTAGTTCAAGTTCCTCCTCCTCTGCAATGAAAAAGCCTTCCCGATGAAAATCGGGAGGGCTTTTTTATTTTACAGCTCCTGTGCTTGCACAAAGGAGTAGTAAAATAAAAAATAACACGAGCAATAGCGAGAAGGCTTTTTGCTTGTACTAGATTCCCCTCCTGGAATCACTGCAAGTAATCCCTCCTCCTCTGCTGATTGAGCATCAAAGCTCACCAAAACCCTTCAGAATTAATTTCTGTAGGGTTTTTTATTTTATAACCTACCTAAAATATTCAACTTTTTTCATGGATTTCCTGAAGATCAGGATAAAACAGATCACTGAAACAGCTTTAAGTACAAGCAATTGGGTGAATCAGCACTACTACAATTAGAATTTAGTTTATTTAGGTTTTTAACCGATTAATTCTACCAAAGCAGGAAAGTAAATAATTGTGAATAACACCATACGAACCCATTAACGGACATATTATGATCGATAATGATCATAATATCTTTTAATATCTTCAAAACAGCTGAATAAACGAGCTGGCATATATATTGTAATACCAAATCCAAATTTCCTCAGCCATGATCTACAATTATATTAAATCCGCCTATCGTTATTTCCTTCGACACAAATTTTATTCTTTTTTAAATATTACAGGTCTTGCCATTGGATTTGCAGCATCAACTCTCCTTGCACTATTTGTATGGCAGGAAACATCTTACGACAATTTTCATGAAAAAGGTGACCGTATTGTTCGGGTAACCATGGAGTCCAAAACACCTGTTAGACATTTACATCAAGCAAGAACAGGGGCACTTGTGGCTAATGTATTCTCCAAAGAGCTTCCGGAAGTAGAGAAAGCAGTGCGGTTTGGTAATGTTTCAGTCACTGTACAATACGAAGATAAATTATATGAAGAAGACAAATTTCTTTATGCTGATTCAACTTTCTTTGATATTTTTTCCTTCAATTTATACAGAGGCAATCCAAAAGAAGCATTAAATGGTCCTAATAAAGTAGTCCTTACAAAAGAAGCTGCCCTGCGATATTTTGATGAAAAAGATCCTGTAGGGGAATCAATACTAATTAATAACGAAGAATTTATAATTACTGGAATAATTGAAAAAGCCCCTGAAAATTCGCAGATAAAGTATGACTTCATTGGTTCATTTGCCAGCTTGAAAACCTACTATAATAATCCAACCTGGCTGAGCACTAATTTTTATACTTATTTACTCCTTCAATCTCCCGGGTCCATAGATCAGTTGCAGGGCAAGATCTTTGATTACATGAAAACGAAGGAGAAGGAAACCAGGATGACAGGTGATAATTACCTTACTTTTCACCTGGAGCCGCTAAAGGATGTGCATGTTTATTCCACCCTTCCAGGACTTGAGCCTAATATCGATGTCCGGTATATCTATATTTTTATGATAGTATCAATTTTGGTGCTGTTTATTGCATGCATTAATTATATGAACCTGGCAACAGCAAGGTCAGTTGACAGAGGGGTGGAAGTAGGAATCCGGAAGGTGCTAGGGGCTCAAAAGAATCAGCTATTCTGGCAGTATATAAATGAGGCTTTTATTAGTGTGGTCGCTGCTACTCTGATTGCATTGGTAATTGTTAATTTAACATTGCCATTCTTTAATCTTATGCTGGATAGATCCTATACGATGGACTTACTGCTAAATAAAGAAGTACTACTGGTAATTATAGGTGTAATAACATTTGTTTCTCTGGCTGCCGGAGCTTATCCTTCACTGATTATGACAAAATTAGCACCTTCAAAAACATTAAAAGGAGCATTTAAATCATCCGTTTCAGGACTTTTATTACGCAGGGGCCTGATCATTTTTCAATTTATTATTTCCTCGACTTTAATAATTTCTTCTTTTATTATTTACAATCAACTTTCATTTATACAACATTCAAATTTAGGATATCAAAAAGAACATGTGATTATTCAGCGGATTAATAATAAGGTGGTGGAAAAAATTGATGAGCTACGAAATCGATTATCACAATATCCGCAGATAGAAGAAATCACGCTGGCCTTTAGAGAACCAATGTTTTTTGTCATAAACAATCCTATCAGTATATCTGAGGAGAATCAAATATTGGCAGCAGTCAATCCTGTAGAACAAAATTTCCTTAATACACTAAATATTAAATTAGTAGCAGGAAAAGATTTTTCAATTTATGATCAGGAAAAAGCTCTTTCTGATAGTGCCCTTCTGCTTCTTAAAAAAGAGACATCTGTAATTATTAATGAAAAAGCTTCCCGGGAATTGGGATTGACCCCAGAAGAGGCTATTGGTAAGAATGCACATTTTAGAGGAGGAAATGCCGTTATTATAGGCGTAGTCAAAGATTTTCATTTTGCACCAATGCATCAGGAGATCGGGCCATTAGTATTATATGTGGAAAAATTATACAATAGAATGTTTATCAGGGTAAAAGGTGATGATATGGCCTCTACTCTTGAATTAATTGGCAATAACTGGAAAGAGGTTGCACCTCTTATACCTTTTGATCCAAAATTTTTAGATCAGGAATATAATGCTGTGTATTCAAACGAACAGAAGCTCGGATATCTATCCTTATTCTTTACGGCAATCACAGTTTTATTAGGCTGTCTTGGCCTTTTGGGATTGTCAGCTTTACTTATTAGCCACAGGACAAAGGAAATAGGTATTCGAAAAGTTTTAGGCGCTTCAATTCCACAGATAGTACATGTTTTATCAAAAGAATATGTAAAACTTGTAATAATTGCTTTTTTAGTTGCTGTTCCATTATCATGGTATGCCATGGATCAATGGTTGCAGACATTCACCTATAAAATTGATATGCCATATATTGTATATTTTATTACAGGTGGTTTACTACTTGCCCTTGCTTTATTAATATTAAGCACCCAAACAATAAAGGCAGCTTTGCGCAACCCGGTAGATGTATTGAAATCGGAGTAAAGGCTTAGTATTAGTCCATAGTGGATTATAGTGTATCCTACTCCATTTTCAGGTTATCTACCGGGTTTGACTACGCTGCTTTCCAGGTTTGAGAAAATATTGTGACCACAGTTCCCAGTAAACCAAGGCAGGCCATTGTAATAGCTGTTATGCCGAAAAACCCTCAAAATTTCATAATAAAAATTATAGTAGGGGCAAGTTCTCTTTTGTTAAACTATAGAATAAAAAAAGTGCTTTACAAAGCACTTTTTAACAATCTGGCTCTAAAAATCATTACTTCCCTTTCCTGATAAAGATGTCACCGTTATAATTTTTAATCATTACTTCCGGCCCTCCTCCATTAATTTTCCCATTTACCCATTCATCCACATAAACTTTATATGTTCCGGATCTTTTATCCTCTTTTTTCACCGGGCCTGAAGGTGTTATATCCATATCAAAATCAGAGTATATATCACCACGAGCGGTTTTCATTTTAAAAGAATACTTAACATCAGATGGGAAGGTAAGGTCCACATTACCATTATACGTTGAGAATGCCATGGGTGTATCAGGTGTGACCTTAAGGAAGTTTACTTTGATATCACCGTTGTATGTTGTCGCCACTACTGAGCCGGCAACCGATTCGGCAACAATTTCGCCGTTGTAGTTTGAAATAATTATTTCTCCATTAACATTTTTTACAAGCACATCACCCTCATTATAAGTACTTACGTTAATATCAAATCCCGCTGGTATCTCCACAGTTATATCAGCGCCCTTATCCCATGATCCGGATTCTATTTTTACATTATTATTATTTTCTATGATCTCCAGGTTCATCGCACTTCCGGCAATTTTCTTTAATCCACCTCTCTCCTCGGTGATTTTCTCTGCTGTTTCGGTGGAGCTGTATTTAACCAATATATCGCTCCTGGAGCTACCTAGTACTGTGATATCACCCTTTTTGATATCTACTTTGAGCTTTCCTCTTTTATCCGGGCTGCTAAGCGGGATCCTCAGCTCTTCATTTTGCTGTGCCATTGCACCGCTAGCAATAAAAAGTAGCATTAAAAATATTATTTTTACTCGTTCCATTTTATATCCTTATTTATTATTTTCTTTTACATAAACATCTCCATTGAATGTCTCAAAATCAAGCACAACGCCTCCTGATCGTGCTCTGATATTGGAATTCACCTCTATTTTATAAGCTGAACCTTTACTTTTTGCCGGTGTATTTTTTACTACAGACTGATGCTGTACATCATTAATATTTGTATAAAAATCACCGTTAAAGCTCTCAAAATGCATATCTGCCGATAATCCGGAAGGAAAGGAAGCATTAATATTGCCATTCAGGGTATAGTAGGATGAATTCATATCAGGTAACCTGGCATAACTGATATTCACATCGCCGTTTATGGTATAAAGATCAACAGCACCGACTGCACCATCCACTGTAATATCTCCATTCACATGATAAGCCGTTATCTTACCTGAAATATTGGCAATATCAATTTTACCCTCCTTAATGGTAGAGACATGTAAATTAAGCTGTTCCGGAACAGTTAGGGCAAAATCGAACTTGTAAGACCAATCTTCCATGCACTCCTCCTGACAATTTGTATTATAGCCCCATCTTCTGTCTTTGACAGAGTAACCGGTAAAGGTGTGACAGGGAGTTTCTATATAAGCGAGAATCGTATCTCCTTTCTGCTCTATCCGAAGGTTTGCCTTGTCCCAACCTTCTTTAACCAGGCTTTCCGTTTCGGCTGTTATTTCTTTATTTACATCAAATAAAACCTGATCCTGATCCCCTTTTTCAACTTTAATGCTTCCGTTAATATTAGCGATAACCAGGACAGTTTTTTTCTGCAGGTTATTGACTGAAATATTCTTCTGTATCTGTTCAGACCTCATTTGCCCAGCTACAATTGATGGAAAAATCAAAGTAATTAATACTATGCCTATGATGTATTTCATTTTTTTCAGATTAAGATATTTAAACCTTCTTCAACTTTCGATTTTACCTCAGGAGTGATATTATTTTTCCTAAGCAGGCCCTTAAGCTCTTCAACTGATTTTTTTTCCCTTATTGCTACCATCAATTCAACCAGTGCCATCTGTACCAGAGGTGATGTTTGCTGATCAATAGAGCGAATAAGACCTTCTCTTACTTCCGGATTATTGGTGTATCGTGCCAGTGCCTCTACTGTAGCCAAACGCACATTTATATTTTCATCATTATTCAAGGTAAAAAGCAGTTCTTTAATAATCTTTTCGCTTAGTTGAGGTATGTCTGAACTGTAGCTGACTGCTTTTAATCTGTCGGAAGTAGATCCCTCTTTTAAGAGCGTAAACATCATTATCTCCTGCATCTGTTGCATCTCCTGAGTGATCTGAAGGAGCTGTTCTTCATGTTTATTGTTTCCCAACATAAATAATAAACCTGCACCAACACCACAAATGAAGAATATCGCTGCTGCCGCCGCCTGCCACCAGTTGATGTGATAAACTGCCGGTATTTTAGCTGCAAATGAAGCAGATTCCTGCTCTTCATTTAGCCAGTCGTAAAATTTATCATCCAGATTTTCTGAAGGCTCTAACACTTTAATTTTCTCCGATCTTTGAAGCCACACCTGATGGTCCTCAAGATCTTCCGGCATGATCTCCCCCTTTTCAATTAGCTCTTCAAGAAGAAGGAGATTGTGATCTGCTAATTTGCCTTCCCTGTATTTTTTCAATAATCCTTCCCTATCCATTTTCAATTCAATTAATCCTGGCTGCTAATTCCTCATAATTTTCTTTAAGCGCCTGCACCGCCCGACAAACCTTCACCTTCACTGCCCCTTCCGAACAATTCAGGATCTTCCCGATATCTTTATACTTTCGGTTCTGATATTTACTCAGAAGAAGTACCTCTTTTTTATCCTGGTCAAGCTGTTCAAATGCCCGCTCCAGTACTACCTCTTCCATATTTTGTTCCTCTGAAAACAAAGGCCACTCTCCTACTGACTCCTCATCCCTTTCTTTTAAAGTTCTCTCTGATAATCTACTGTTCTTCCTGTAATGATCAGCATTTACATTCCTGGCAATGTGAAACAACCATGCCTTAAAAGTACCATTTGCAGTATAGGTGTTTTTGTATTTAAGGATCCTCATGAAAACATTTTGAACCAGGTCCTCACTCAACTCCCTATCATGGTTTAGATGATAAAAGAATGTAAATAGTATCCTTTTATATCTTTCATAGAGGATGCCAAGGCACGAGGCATTGCCCTGCTTTACCTCCATCATTAAATCCTCATCCGATAGATCTTTCAAGACATCTTTTATTTGACCGGGTACACTGAATTATTGAAAAATGGTTACATAAATAAGTAAATATTTATCAATCTGTATTGAATGGTACCTTTTCCGTTTCAAATTAATAACTGGAAGAGAAAATTTTTTGTAACCTCTAAAACTTTTCTAAGTAAAAAAAAATCAAAAGTATATTCCATTGGTAATTTGGATTTTTTTATTTTTATTTGTTTTACAATTTATATACAAATGAATAAAACATATCTTGGGGAATTTGAAGAGCTGGTGCTTACAATGGTGGGTATCCTGCAGGATGAGGCTTATGGAAACGCTATAGTTCATGAAATAAAGGAGCGTATGGACCGGGAAGTAAACCTTAGCGCCGTACATGTAACCCTTTACAGGCTTGAGGATAAAGGATTTGTAAAATCTACCATGGGCGGCGCCACCTCAACAAGAGGGGGAAGAAGAAAGAGGATTTTTATGATAACGAACGCGGGCCTGAGCATGCTACATCAGTTACAGGAGAAACGGATAGAACTGTGGAAGCTCCTGCCCCAGCTAAAATTTCACTGGTCATGAAAAAAACTATTGAGCCGCCAAAATGGGCGGTAGACTTTCTTGAATGGTTCTGCCCGGATAATTTATTCGAGAGTATATACGGGGACCTCCTGGAGGAATTTGATGAGGATGTGAAAATTGATGGTGTAAGGAAAGCAAAAAGAAGATTTACCCTGAAGGTCATCCAGTTTTTCAGACCCGGCATTATTATGCGCAACAGCTTTAATTTTAATTTAATCAGTCATATTATGGTAGCCAGTTATTTTAAAATTGCCACGAGAAGTATTATGAAGCGAAAGCTTTATTCATTTATTAATGCCTTTGGACTGAGCATAGGAATTGCTTTCTGCATTTTGATTTTCCTTTTCATCAAGGATGAGAAAAGCTTTGACCATTTTCATTCTAAGAAAGAGAGTATTTACAGGTTACACCTGAAATCCTATCAAAATACAGATCCCGGAGCAGAGGATCCTTATTCATATTCTGCATATCTGCCAATTTCACTAAAATATGATGTAATTGCTGATATTCCGGAGGTACAATTGGCTACACGATTTAATTCAGGAATGAAATATAATGTCAAGAAGGGAGATCATATTACTAATGAGCCTGTCACATTTGTTGATAGTGAATTTTTCCGCATGTTCTCCTTTAAAGCCCTTAAGGGAAATAAAGATAAATTTCTCACGGAGAAGCATCATGTTGTAATAACCCCAACGATAGCTCAAAAATTTTTTGGTGATGAAGACCCAATTGAACAAACACTTGATATTACTATAAATGGTATCTCCGGCACCTATACGGTTGTAGGGATTATAGAAGAAGCACCTGCCAGTTCAAGCCTGGAGTATAATATTCTACTAGCACAGGAGAACCAGCCGTATTATGAAAATAATTTACCTGCCGGATGGAATGTATTCACCTCTCCCACCTTTGTACTCCTTTATCCTGAGGCCGATCCTGATCAATTCCGGAGTAAACTGGATCTTCTTGTAAAAAAGTATAAACCAGGTATAATATCAAATTTACGTGAGAAACATAACCTTCCGGAGGATGTCGAGGTATTTAACATTCAGGCTCTTCCTATTACAGAGGTTCATCTGGCGAATCACATTAGCTGGCATAAAGTAAGTGATCCGGAGTATTCCATAATATTAGGGGGTATAGCATTATTGATCCTGCTCATTGCCTGTATAAACTATATCACCCTTGCTTTAACAACCTCAGCCTCCAGAAGAATTGAAGTAGGTATCCGCAAAGCCATAGGAGCAAAAAAAGAGCAGATATTTTCGCAGTTCAGCTTTGAGGCTGTGACGCTGTCAATTATATCGATGATAATGGCATTGGGGCTTGCAGCACTTTTCCTGCCCTCTTTTAATGAGTTTACACAAAAAGGTATTACTATTTCCGGAAGCATCCTGCTGCAGATCATTGCTTTTAGTGCCGGATTATCTTTGTTAATAGGTCTGCTGGCAGGGAGCTATCCTGCTGTTTTCCTTTCTTCATTTAAACCTACCACGGTACTTAAAGGTGGATATTCCTATAAGTTAAAAGCCGGATTTACAAAGCCTCTCATCGTGGTGCAGTTTGCACTTTCAGCCTTTCTGATCATTAGTTCGATCATTATGTACAGGCAGATGGATTTTATAACCACGAAAGATTTGGGCTATGATCAGGACCAGGTTGTGGTTATCCCCACACAGGCCGGATGGAATATAGCGTCTAACAGCACTGTAAGAAGGTTTAGAGAAAAAGCTATGAATGAGCCTGATGTACTTTCTGTAGGAGGCAGCAGCTCATCATTGGGTACAGGCAGCGCCCGTTACTTTTTTACTATAGACGGTGAAGAAAAATTTGCCAATGTATATACGGCTGACCCTCATTATATCTCTACACTAGTCATTACAATGGCTGCAGGAAGAAATTTTGATCCCGAAATCATTTCCGACAGTAGTGCCATCATCATTAATGAGGCATTTGCGAAAGAAATGGGCTGGGAAAATCCTCTTGAGGAGCGGCTGGAATGGCGAAGGGGTTACAGGGTTATTGGAGTTATGGAAGATTATCATTTTTCTTCGCTTGAACAGGCAATAGAGCCTATGTTCCTCACAATGGATATTGGTTACCTCAGTACCATGCTGATAAAAATTAAAGCGGATAATATACCCACTACCATTGAAAAGCTTCAGAAGCATTATGCATCAGTTGCTCCCGATAAACCTTTTGAGTATAAATTTCTTGAAGAAGATGTTGCCCGCCAATATGTATCCTATGAACGCTGGATGAAGATCATGGGCTTATCCACAGCCTTTGCCATCCTTATATCCTGTCTGGGTTTATTTGGATTAGCCGGTGTTAATGCCTTAAACAAGACTAAAGAGATAGGGATCAGGAAGGTTTTTGGTGCAGAGCTTGTTAATATTTTTGTCCTGTTAAACAGGCAATTTGTAGTATTAGCCATTATTGCATTTTTTATTGCCATTCCTGCCTCCTGGTATATCATGCAACAATGGCTCGATAATTTCAAATTTGCAATTACCGTCAGCTGGGAGCTGTTTGCCCTGAGTATTGTTGTAGGGGTATCAATCGCGTTGCTTACCGTCAGCTATCATGCCATTAAATCGGCATTATTAAATCCGGCGGAAACTTTGAAATGTGAATAGTATATCACTTCGGTAGAAGGAGCGAGTTTGTGCGATGGTTTAATCATTAGTTCATAGTTTTTATTCCTGAGTGTCAACAATCCTTCTTCATATTCTTTTAAATTTTCTTTATATCTGGCATCTATCTTACCAATTTTAATACTAAAAAGATTATTAAATAATATTCTGATTTGGGTTTCCCTAATGCATGAGCTGCTGTTGTTGGTGTTTCCACCAACAACAACTTGATTGATAATAAGGAGCTACTTTTCAAAAAAGCCTTCTGCAAGATTACTTTTAAACAGCCAATGAAGAGACAGGTTAATATCATTTTCCATAACTTTATTTTCAATGAGATATTATGGCATAGGCGGACTGGGTGTGGATTTCAGGATCTTTGAAAAGCTGGAGCTTGATTTTCCCTTTGAGATCATAAAATGGATACCACCGGAAAAAGATGAGCCATTAGCTGATTATATTCTCCGGTTTTCAAAGAAGATAGATACTTCAGCGCCTTTCTCCTTAATTGGAGTATCCTTTGGTGGAATGGTAGCCATAGAATTAAATAAGATCATTAAACCTGAACAGACCATTATTATTTCCTCAGCTGCATCAAAGTATGAATTGCCACTTATAGTCAAAGTCATAAGAAAGCTGCATCTGGCGAATATACTTCCACAATTAGCTTTTAAGCCCCCTAAGCTGATCTTAGAATGGTTTTTCGGTATAAGTCCCTGAAAGCCGGAAAGTACTTCATCAGATCATTGATGAAATAGAATTCAGCTTTCTCAGGTGGGCATTAAAAGAGATCCTAAAGTGGCAAAATGTGGATATGCCGGATAATCTTATTCGGATACATGGCACTGCAGATAAACTATTTCCCTGTAAAAAATATCCTGATCAGTTTACGGTAAAAGATGGGCAACATCTTATGATCATAAATAAAGCGGTAGAGGTCAGCAGTATCTTAAATGACCTGGTGAGGAAATGACTAAACCTGCATTTACACACCGGTATCCACCGGAGGCGCCTCCACCTCAACAGGTGATTCAGGCACTTCTTCCTGACCGGGGAATGCCAGGTCAGCTATAAAGAATATTAATCCAGCCAAAAAGATAAGGATCAGCACTATCCAGAGGGCTTTATTTTTGAATTTTGTTTTTAAAGATTTATCAGCACTTGCGGACTCCTCTACTTTCTGGTTAAAGAGCATCCGGTACTTTTTACCGGGGGCTGTCTCTATAAAATCTTCCTGGATACCCGCTTCCTGAAGCTTTTTCCTTAGGCTGGAGGTATTTTTTACAAGCAACTTTTCAGATCCTTCACCATCCCACCAGATCTCATTTATTAGATATTCACGCTCCACCCCTACTCCCCTGTGATCATTTAAGATCCTGTACAGGGTAAATTCCTCGGGTGTTAGGGTAACTATTTTTTCTTTATCACCTGGACCATTAACACGCAATTCGCTTTTTTCAGGCCGCTGGATTACCGTATGATTTCCAATTAAAGTTCTGTCAACAGAAGGCATTTATTTTTGCTTTTAACCCTTTAACAAAAATGCCTGACAATTGATGGGGATTATATCAACTATTATTTATTTGGAGGATTTCTTGCGGTATTTGCTGTTCCTATTCTGTCGAGTGGCATCAATTTTCGATCTGACGCCCCAGAGCGGACCCGACCGATGAGAGAACCGTCCCAATAATCTATTTCAGACTAAAAACATTAAAACCCACCCTTCTCATAAGTCGCCAATTCTCCTTTCAGCCATTCAGGAACAGGTATAGTATGCCTCGCTTTTGTATCGAACATCACCTGCGTGCTTTTACCCTGGGCGTGCAGGATGAGTTTCCCGTCCTTTTCCGAGCTGATCAGGTATTCTAGGTCAAAACTCTTGGTGCCCATGCGCATGGTACGTACCCAAACTGCCGGTTGATGATCCGTCAGCTTAAGCTCCCGTTTATAATCACAGGATATATTTGCTATTAAAAACATATTCTTATGCCAGTCCCAGGTAGGGCTCGCTGCAGACATATACTTGCCCCTGCCCAGCTCAAAATATTGAATGTAGATTGAATTATTCACATGTGCCAGAGGGTCAAGGTCCATCCACCGCACCTGCAACTCCTGCTTAAACTGAAACTGGTTAAATATATCCATAGATTAAATGTTTAAACGCGAAAATAATGATCTTTTACCTTTTTGGTATAAGGGCTAAGGCTAAAAAAACTGTAGACTAGAGCATAGAGCTAGGAGCTGAGGGCAAAGAGCAGAGACCATTGGAAAGTTGGTTCAAAACTTTAAATTAGAAACTGTCAAAGCCGCCCCGTTCTACCCAGATGGCTCTCGCAAGCGGCCGGGCTTTCGCTACTCGCCGTCCAACCCAAAATCGTGCCATTACTGTCCTGGCGCATGCTTAAGGCGCAGTCATGGCACGACGCCAGCGGCGGGCTCAAACATGCCGCTCCATCCCTGGCGGAGGAGTAAACGACCCTTCAGAACTAACGACTGAACTATGACTATTGACTAAAGGACTAAGCTTTCCTTTACATTTTAGAATAAGAGCAAAGAATTTTGTTTACCAGTTGTAAACTCAATAATTAATAATTTTTTTCACGGAATAATATGGCAACCTTTTTAAAGAAGATAATTCAGAAAATAACGTATTCTTCCATGATCTTTTGGGACACCGACATTCATTACACACCCGAAAAAATTTTTGAGGAAAAAATTGCTGCCACCCTGCATTTTAAAAATAAGCTCACAAGGGAAGAACATTCCATTGAACTTGATGTCGAAAATTACCAGTGGTATATGGACGATAAAGTACTTTGGGATGAATATTATCTGGAAACCTTAAAGGATTCGAAAGTATAGGTAACCATTGGAACTAAATATGAAAACGGTCAAGGTCATTTAGGCATGAAACAACATTGAACTTTGAACTTTAAACTTTAAACTTTATTTTGCCTCTTCAAACTAGCACCTGATTTTAATAATTATCTATATGCTGAAACAAATTAAAGAAAAGCTGGAGCAAATTTCCATGAGAGCAAAAGAGAGGGAGTTAGCAATGATCAGCCAATTTGGTAATCCTATAGCAGAGCAGGCCGGATGGTCACCTATAAAAGGTGGAGGTAGTAATTTTAAGAGCCAGGTATTAGTATGGAATGAGCTTAACAATCAGCTGAAGGTAGCAAAATCAGTGGGTGGAAAATTATTTTTTGGACTTTTTGCTCTCATTGGATCCGGTATCTTATTATTCGCTGCAGGAGAAGCTTCAGGGGTTATTACTACCGGCAATATCAATGAATCAGGAGAATTATTGCCCGTTCTAATATTTGGCTCAATATTCTTTCTTGTTGGGACCATACCTCTATTTAGAAATAAATATTTGGCATTTGATAAAGCACAAGGCTTCTGCTGGGAAGGAAATAACAGCCCGAGAAATGTGATTCGTGCTGAGGAAACAGCTAAACTAATACGGCTGGAGCGAATTAAAGGCCTTCAGATCATCAAAGAACGTATATCTTCTTCCAAAAGCAGCTATTACAGCTATGAGCTCAACCTTATCCTTGATGATAACTCGAGAGTAAATGTTATGGACCATGGCAGCCAGTCTTCCATCAGGTCCGATGCCAAAAAGCTGGGCGATTACCTTAATGTCCCTATATTTGATGGCAGTGATTTTTGAAAAATAATGCCCAATACTTAAGACTCAGGTCTATGGACTAAAAATATCATTTGAAGCGTAAAAATGTTATCCTATAAAATAAAAGGAATAACAAATGGCTTATTTTGAAATTCAGAAAGCAAAGACAGATGAAGTAGAATCGAAGGTTCCACCATCATACAGTGATGAGGTATGCCTGATGGAATTTAAATCAAAACCTGATTCAGTTTATATAGCTACCACAAGTGGCTTGGTAATAGAAAATCTTGAAAAATCTTATAAACTTAAGAAGCTGGAGAAAAGGCCCCAAAAGCTCTTCGATGAAGATCCCTCAAAAGTTAAAGGGAATGAAAGGCTGATTAAAAGGGAGTGAGTTGTGTTGAGTCCATAGTCTTTAGTCGTTAGTGGTAAAAATATTTGCTACTGGAAAAAACTATGAGTTCAGGGTTAAATGATCGGCAGTCTGCAGCCTGCAGTTGGCAAAGGGCATTAAAGAAATCTCAAGTTTTCACCAAGCCTCCTCTTAATGACCATCGAAGGATAATTCGCAACCCTCTGCTAGTGATTGAGGCTCTGTCTGAGCCCGCTGTGGGAAGTCATGCCACGACTGCTTTAGCGCATGCCCGTGGCGCAGTCGTGGCATGACTCTAGCGCTGGCCGGCGAGTGCCGAAAGCACGGGCCTTTAGGCAGCGGCCACATTAGGCATTTCAGCTATAATTAAATTATCTTAGTTTATCTTTCTGAGTTGCTAATTCTTCTATGTCACAAGCTATAAATGATAAAAAGGTTTTTTCGCTCCTTGAGGTTACAACGAGCATAAGAAAAACACTGGAGGCGCGTTATACAAGTGCCTTTTGGGTGAAGGCGGAGATGAATAAGCTCAATTTCTATAAGCACTCGGGGCATTGCTATCCTGACCTTGTGGAGAAAAAAGATGGAAAGGTAGTAGCACAGCTCAGGTCAATCTTGTGGAAGGGGGATTATACGCGGATAAATGAGGCTTTCGAGCGGGTATTAAAGGAGCCATTAAAAGATGGTATCAAGATCCTTTTATATGCTAAAATTGGTTTTACTCCGGAGTATGGCCTTTCTCTACAGATCCTTGATATTGATCCTGCATTTACGCTGGGTGACTTGGAGCAGGAAAAGCTTCAGACGATTATGCAGCTTCAGGAAAATGGACTTTTCAGTAAAAACAAGTCACTCCCCATCCCTCTCCTGCCACAGCGGATAGCTATTATTTCTGTTGATACGAGCAAAGGATATGCTGATTTCCAGAAGGTTTTGGAGGCGGCGCAGGCGAGCTGGAACTACAGGTTTTTTTACATGCTCTTTCCTTCTCTGCTGCAGGGTGATAAGGCGGCTCTTGCCATCATGCAGCAGCTTAGGAATATCAGGCGAGTTATTCATCACTTTGATATAGTTGCAATCATCCGTGGAGGTGGTGGTGACGTAGGGTTATCCTGTTATAATAATTATGCTCTGGCAAAAGAAATTGCAGCTTTTCCCCTACCTGTCATTACAGGCATAGGCCACTCTACAAATGAGACCGTTGCCGAAATGATCGCCTGTGAGAATGCTATTACGCCAACAAAACTGTCGGAATTCCTGATACAGAAGTTCCATGACTTTCGAAACCCTGTGGAGAATGCTCAGAAAATCATAATTGATAAAGGCAGAAGGATAATTCAGGAGCAAAATGCAGAATTTGCCGGCCAGGTGAAGCTGCTTAAATCCGTGACTAAAAATGTGATATTCACCAATGAAAAGGCGATAACACGGCAGGCGGATAACCTGATCCACCAGATGAGGTTCGGGATTGCCGGTGAAAAGGAAAGGTTGTCATCGGCAGGTGAAAAAATAAAACGAGCGGCATATGATTTTTGCGCCAATGAAAAGAATACATTAATTCAGTTCTCTTTGGATCTAAAAAAAGATTCCTCCACTTACCTTAAGTATGAAAAAGTAGAACTGGCTAACCTTGAAAAACACCTGCAGCTTCTGAGCCCTACAAATGTAATGAAGAGGGGCTACAGCATTACGAAAGTAAATGGAAAGGCTTTATCCTCCACGGAAGGATTAAAGGAAGGCGATGAGTTGAATACCATTTTATATGATGGAAATCTAATTAGTGCAATAAAGAAAATCATCAAAAAATGAATGAAGATATAAACTATACAAGAGCCTTCGAGGAGCTGAAGGAGATCGTAAATGAAATTGAACAGGGTGAGATCACTGTTGATGAGCTATCAAACAAGGTAAAAAGGGCTGCAGTATTGATCAGGATCTGCAAAGATAAGCTTTCAACAACCGAGGAGGATGTGAATAAGATCCTGGAGGAGCTGGATGGGAAGGTTAGTCCTGAGTCCTGAAGCATTAGTCACTAGATAAAAGAATAGCAGTCTATAGATAAAAAAACCTAAGGTCAGGCTGAGCTCCGTCGAAGCCCAAACGGATTCTGTTGTAGAAGTTTCAATAATCACTCTAAGGTCAGGCTGAGCCCAGTCGAAGCCCAACCGGGCTCTTGTGTAGAAGTTTCGATTAACACCATATCCTGAGATTCTAACTCTGGTCTACCCTTTGACAAGCTCAGAGTGATGGATGGTTAGTCTTGAGTACTGAGTATTTTGTCCTGAGTATTTATTCCTGATATTGAGTAAAAGTAAGCCTTAAAAAGAGCGGGGCCGCGGTCTAACGACTGGATGTGCGCCTGCCGGCGGGAAGGGCGACTGACCGATGTGTGAGGGCCAGTCGAGAGTAAGCAAAAATAATTGGCACCTGGCAGAATGTCCTTGACCTGAATTTATTAAAAAGTGCTGCAGAGTTCCCTTATAGGAGCCGGAGGTGCGGTAGCCAGGGTCAGCAAGATGAAAAAAATTATGTAGTTTTAACTATGGCAAATATCTATTGTACTAAAAAATTTGAACAGCTGGTAGGAAAAAAGCTGATGGAGAAAGAACCTTCCCCAAGTACCTTCGGTAACTGGAATGCCCATCTTTTCCCCCTTCAGGGGAGGAAATGCCTGATCGTTATGAATGATGTATCTTACTATGCCATAGTATTCCTCGACATACTTAAAAAAGACATCCTTAATTTTGATGACCTGTTCTGTAGGCGTTTTATCGAACAGCTCAGCTACGACCACATTGATTTTCCGCTCACCAGCACCACAAAAGTCTTTGATGACCTTGCTCCTCACTTTTTGCCAACAAATAACAACAGAAAAGTACTGGGAACAATAAATGATTACATCCACACAGTTAGGGCACACCTGGAGCTTAATTACCACAATCAGATAAAGCTTATTGATCTGCCAGTTATGAACCACAACCTAAATAATTCTCTTGTTGGGGCACTTGGACCAAAATCTGGCTATGGCAGGCCCAGTGAGGAAATGAAAAAGCTGATTGAGGAGGTTTATGGAAAAGTTGAGTAGAAAGCAAAGCCAGTATTAACCTTAACTTACGCACATCTCAGCACCAGGATCATGCCGCCCCCGTTCCCGCCACAGAGCCATTACAAGCGGTCGGGCCTTCACTAGACTGCCTGCCCTTTGGCCACTACGGGCTCCAACAGGCCCATCGGCCCCCACAGGCTTGCCGACGGCGCAGTGTTCAGTCCCTGGCAGAAGGGAAAATATGGAAAATACATGCTAATTCTCCCTCTTCTTTTTCTTTAAAAAACCCAAATCTTCCTGGTCCCTTGATTCATTTCGCTCTTTTATTGCAGCTTCTTTTAAATGTATCATGTCATCTATAGACGCTATACTTAACTCCAGGTTTTCTATATAAATAATATTTCTTCGTTCATAGGCATAATTAAAATCAATCACATCCAGCTTCTTTAAAATTTCAATTTTAAATGGTTCATCTCCAATATCTACAATTTGTGGGATCTGAAACATGCGAAGTGAAATTTGTTCTTCCGGGATTTGGAAGGCAATGCAAGCTTGCTTAAGTTTTAAGACATTTTCATCAGAAGTATCAATAAAAATATCTAAGTCTTTTGTGGCTCGGATATGACCATATACACCCATGGCATAACCTCCGATAATGAGGTATTTAACTTGCTTATCATTAAGTTGGTGTATAAATTCTCTGAAATCCTCCGGCAGTAGATTATTCTTCATAATAAATCTTTCTTTTAAGAACCGGTTTGGAAACATCAATGCCCATAAAAGCATAATTCATCTTTACAGCAATGCAGAAATTCACAAAGTTTTCCTCTAATGATTTTTCAGTAGAAATGGCGTTTCCTCCTTTCTCACCAGCGATTTTAATTGTTCGTTTTATAAGCTGCATATTAAGCAATTTACAAAATGTGTTCAAATTTTGATAATCTACTCAAGTTATTAATAACAAACCACTATCTCAATCAGTGGGATCAGTCGGATCGTATTTACCTTTCCGCAAGAAGCTACTGAGGATTATTTGGCCTCCATAGGAAGCTATGATATGTTGATAAAATTTATTTGACCACACCGGATCCCGGTTAGCTGCTCTTTCCTTTTAATCTACTGTCAAAATACTCCTCCACCTGCTCCTTCTCTTTTACATATTTCCGGAAATCAGGATGATCGGGAAATAGCAGGATATTTTTTTCCAGGGGCGACTGCACCGAAGGCACAATGGCACCGATAAATTGTTTTGTTTCTATAATAGCTTTTATTTGCGTCGCCAATACTGGCGGATAGGGAAAGTCTTTCCAGTTATTAGGTAGGTCTGAAGTTTTGATCTCAACCAGGGGAGCATTATTCTTTACCTCTATAATACGAAGGACCCGGTTCTCCGGAATAACACCGGAATTGGCTAAAATCTCCAGCTTAGCCAGGGCTATACTATCAGAAGTGTAAATGACCCATATGCCTTTGGTATTCCATCTGCCTGCACTGAAGAGGGAGCCTTTTGGCGGGAACTGATCTTTATAATCTTTTTTATCAATCCTATAAACTTGCATCAGCCATATACTCCATATTCGATGCGGTCAATTGCATCCGCAACAGCCCCTCTGCCGTTTTCAGATTTAAGAAGATCGACAGGCCTTTGATTACCTAGCGTAACTACCCTTGAAGTAAGCCAGTCATAAAAATCATTTTTATCATTAAAGGCTTTCAACCCGCTGTTGTAGATCTTTAGGAGGCTCGCAAGCTTATCGATGGCATTCTGCTCAAGCACGCTTTCATCTTTTACACGGTAGAAGGTAGATTTGCTAATATCCAGGATATCAATAAGGAGAGAAACTGGCAGCGAGGTGATCTCTGTGACCACACTTAAAAAAGACCCAGGGATCTGCACCTCACCCACTCCTTCATAATTTAGCAGGGTCTTTACATTTTCCTTTACCTTTTTTCTTTTTACATTAAAGCGTATCAAAGGCTCTTCAGAAATATTTGTTGAGTGCTGTACCTCTTTATAACTACTGACATTTTCAAATTTAGATTGTTTCATTTGAAACTTTATTATTCCCATTTAAATATACGTCAAAAATATCCAGATAGTTGCCAATGTAGCTTAAACTTTTTCTCACTTAAAAAGTATAATAGGTAATCCTTCATTAATATTATCTTTATCTATGAGAACAATAAAGAAAATACATAAGGCAGAAAATGCTCCCATGGGTGATTTAAAAACCCATCGCGCTTTACCAACACATTCGATCGATTACATTGATCCTTTTTTATTCCTAAATCATCACGGCCCACAGATTTATAAGCCTAAAAACAGGGGCTTACCATTTGGGCCTCACCCTCACCGCGGAATGGAGACGGTAACTTTTATTTTGGAGGGTGATATCGCTCATAAAGACAGTAGCAGCGGAAAAGAGAGCGTTATTAAAGCCGGTGGTGTTCAATGGATGACTGCCGGCAGCGGGTTAATTCATACTGAAGTTTCTTCAGAAGAATTTAGAGAGAAAGGTGGGCACCTGGAGATCCTGCAGCTTTGGATAAATCTGCCGGCCTCGAAAAAGATGATTAACCCAGTTTATAAAGGATTACAGAAAAAAGCTATACCATCAGTTATCCTGGATAATGGTAAAATAGAACTGGAGCTCTTAAGCGGCTCCTGGGATGGCCAAAAAGCAGCCTTTGAATCTATAAGTAAGGTTCAGCTTAATGTCATACGCTTTGTAAAGGAAGGAGAGATCACTATTGATGTGCCGCTGGAGAATAATATCTTTTTCTATATAATAAAGGGGAAACTGGCAGTGGGAGAAAAAGAGGTGCAGTCTTTGCATCTTGTTGAATTTAACAACGACGGCCAATCCATTAATATTAAAGCTCAGGAAGATAGTATCCTTCTTTTTGGCCATGCCAGGCCATTCAATGAACCTGTCGTTGCCCAGGGGCCTTTCGTAATGAATACACAAGAAGAAATCATGCAGGCATACCAGGACTATCAGGAAGGAAAATTTGGCCGCTGGGAGTGATCTCCACAATTAATTTAATAGATATTATTCGCGCTGATTTTTATTAAGCAGGGCCAAATAAAGTATTTTTGTATAATGGAAGATCAAAGTTACGCGAACAGGATCAGGAAAGAATTTGAAAAACAATTTGATAAAATCCCCATGCTTTTCAGGTCCCCGGGAAGGATCAATCTTATAGGAGAGCATACGGATTATAATGATGGCTTTGTATTACCCGCTGCAATTGATAAAGAAATAATAATGGCTATTACAAAAAATGATTCAGCGCGCTATCGACTATTTTCACTTGAATATAATAAGCTGTTGGAAATAGATCTCGATCTTCTCAGCCCGGTCCAGGATAAAGATGATCTCTGGGCTAACTATATACTTGGAGTAGTTGATCAATTAAAAGCCGCAGGATATAATATAAATGGTTTTGACTGTGTATTCGGCGGCAATATCCCAATTGGGGCAGGTATGTCATCCTCGGCAGCCCTGGAATGCTGTACAGCATATGCACTTAGCGAACTGTTTGATCTCAACATCAGCAAAACCAATATTGCCTTATTTGCTCAAAAAGCAGAACATAATTATGCTGGTGTGCAATGCGGAATAATGGACCAGTATGCCAGTGTGATGGGAAAGAAAAATCATGCCATTCGCCTGGATTGCAGATCACTTGATTTTGGGTATTTCCCGCTGGAGTTTAAAGAATATCAGATTATATTATGTGACACTAATGTAAAGCATTCCCTTGCAAATTCGAAGTATAATACACGCCGGAAAGAATGTGAAGAAGGAGTTGCCATGCTAAAGCAAAAATTTACTGAAATAAGCAGCCTTCGTGATGCAACTTTTGATATGGTTGAGCAGGTAAAAGGAGATATGACACCGGAAGTGTATAAAAGATGCCGGTATATTGTAGAGGAAAATGATCGTGTTGTTGCCGGCTCTGAATTTTTAAAGCAGGGAGATATAGAAGCTTTTGGTGAGAAAATGTATAAATCCCATCAGGGTTTATCTGTACTTTATGAGGTAAGTTGTCCTGAGCTGGATTTTTTAGTAGATCTTACTTTACACAATGATAATATTGTCGGTGCCCGTATGATGGGTGGTGGCTTTGGCGGCTGCACCATCAACATCATTAAAAGGAATGAAAAAGAAGTTTTTATTAATGAAGCAAAAGCAAGTTATAAAGCTAAATTCAACAGGGAACTAACTACTTATGAAGTAGAAATAATGGATGGCACCAGTAAAATCAACCTTCAGCTATGAATCAGTTTGATCCGAACGAACATTCCCACAGAAGATACAACCCAATGACAGGGGGGTGGGTGCAGATATCTCCACACCGAGCCAAGCGCCCCTGGCAGGGCCAGCAGGAGGAGGTAGTTGTCACCCGGCGACCGGAATACGATCCCACCTGCTATCTGTGCCCGGGAAATAAAAGGGCCAGCGGGGATATTAATCCGGATTATGAAGGGACGTTCACCTTTGTCAATGATTTTGCAGCGATTGGAACCGATGTACCTTCAGGCACAATGGGTGAGGATGATGAACTTTTCACCGCCAAAAGCGAGAAGGGCATCTGCAAGGTTATCTGCTTTTCCCCACGCCACGACCTAACTATCGCTGAGATGAAAATAGAAGATATACAAGCTGTTGTGGAGCTGTGGATAAAAGAATATAAAGAGTTGGGTGAAAAATCTTTTATTAATCATGTGCAGATCTTTGAAAACAAAGGCCAGGTAATGGGCTGCTCTAATCCGCATCCTCACGGACAAATATGGGCGCAGGAGACAATTCCCTGTGAGCCGGCTAAAAAGCAGCATAACTTCACCAAATATTATCAGAAGCATAACTCCCCTATGCTCATCGATTACCTGGAGAAAGAGCTTAAAAAGAAGGAAAGGATCCTTTTTGAAAATGAGCATTTCGTTGGACTGGTCCCTTTTTGGGCGGTTTGGCC
>JBPRGH010000056.1:0-1343 GCA_051418055.1 Candidatus Cyclobacteriaceae bacterium M2_1C_046
GCTAAACACAATGAGATCTATGCGGCGTATATCCCAAACTATTCCGAGACAACCATAGATTTGAGCAAAGCGACCGGCGTTTTCGATATTTTTTGGTACGACCCTTTAAATGGAGGCACACTGCAAACCGGTTCTGTAAAGCAGGTTCAGGGAGGAAGTAAGCAACACCTTGGCCTTCCCCCAACAAAGATTAAAAAAGATTGGGTGGTGCTCATTCGTAAAAGCTGATGGTCTCTATTCTCGCTAATAAACCGTGGTTTGAGACAAAGATGGATACAGTATTATAGTAAAGTCAGTCTGCCCCGGTTGTGAATCAAACTCTAAGGTCCCACCGTGGGCTTTAATAATATCATTGGTGAGGCATTAACCGCTTATAAAATATATGCCGTGTTATCGGTAATTTTTTTATCAGATAGTCATTCTATTTAATTCAATATCAGCTTTGTGTTATATCTTAAAAAGATAGAATGCTCTTTTTATTCATTGTAAGTTTTAAAATCCTCCAGATGTTTTGCAGCTTCTTCCAAATCCATTATTAGGAAACCGAAACCGGCACCGGGTTCAGTATTATCTTTTCCTACCTGAAAACTCATAAATTTCCCATCGTCTGATATGACTCCTTGATTGGCCTTGTATCCCTTGTAATCAGTGAAATAGGTTAATCTTTGCATTTCGCCTGACCCATCTAATTTCAATTTATACAGATCAATCAATGGCCAGGCTTTTTCCTCGGAATTCGCGTGTTCGACCAGGGTGTGTAAGCCGTCAGGGAATATTCCCTCAGCTTCATCGTAGCAGCAGGGGGAATTTGTGATGGTTTCATATTCTCCGGTTTCGCTATCTACCATATAAACATCGGTATTATTTCCCTCATTAATAGTATAAGCGGTAAACGTTACTTTTACATCTTCCGGTGGAACAAGACTCTGTGTTTCAAGACTTGAATCACCCAGCTTAAAAGGTAACTGCTTTGAATCAAAGATCTCCCTTTGATTGGATAATATCGGTTTACCATCTTCATAAACTATTTCAGCCATATATAACTTCGCCCTGTTTTTTCCCAACTCAGGTAATTGGCGATCCCGTATTGTCCAGGCTATTCTCATCTTATCTCTGGAAACAGCAGGGCCTTCAGCACACATGGTATGTAATGGTACCGGGGGTGTTTCACCACTTTTATCCAATACGTACAACCATGTTAAATTACGTGCTTTATATCTCTCTTCTTCATCAGTAGGATCAAAGGGTTCATTAGGACCGGAAAGCAGAATGTCGCCATTAGACAGATACTTGGCCCTTGTAAAGCCGTAATGATTAAAATGCCTGGTTTTTGGTCGTATAAT
>JBPRGH010000057.1:0-1625 GCA_051418055.1 Candidatus Cyclobacteriaceae bacterium M2_1C_046
GGATGACCAACTGCCGGATACCGGTATCCCAAAAGAACTGGAACGTGCCGTCTCGCCTATCTTTATTAAAACAGAAAACTACGGTACCAGAAACTCTACAATCATTCTTGTTGACAAGTCAGGTAATGTTACTTTTGAGGAGCGGCGTTACCAGGACGGCACACTGGTTGTGGATGAGAAAAACAGATATCAGTTTCAAATAGAAATGGAATAGAACACAGATAACGCGGATTGTGAGGAAGTGTTCTCGGTTCAAATAATGCACCATTATTTTATTTTGATCTGTTATAATTATAAACAAAAGCTTGTGCGATATTTCATAATTTTAAGCTTTCCTGGCTACTCTTAGATTTATTCTTCCATACCAAAATAGCGCGAGCGTCCCGCTCGTGCTGTTTTTTCTGCAACTATCATAATATCAATATATCTCCCACTTCACAATCTATATCCATTACTGATTGCAATCCGGCATAGTTTCTGGCACTACTATAAAGGAAATCTTCAGGTTTTGCCACAAATCCGGCTTTTACTGGATTCATATGGATATATTCCATTTTCTGATCGATTAAATAATTCGAACTTAATTCGATCGGATGATAGTGATGCTGCCAAAGCTGGAAATCTTTATTGGATTTCACAGAAGAACCTGCTTCGTACATCATTTCTAACATCCATAGTTTTCGGCTTTCACGAAGATGATTCTCAATAATTTTTCGCAGCTCCCTGGATGTATAACTTTTGAAATCTCTTATAATATCCTGAATATCTTCTTTATTTGTCCCTATTATCAAATGAATATGATTTGTCATTATACAGTAGGCATACATCAGAAGTCCTTTGTGGGCACGGCAATAGTTCAAACTATCAATAAGTACATTTCGGTACTCGTTTCGAGTAAATAAATCAATCCATTCTACAATGCTTGAACTAACGAAGTAAGGAAGTTTTTGGTCATGAATCTTGTATTTACGGCTCATTTTGACTGAAGATATTTGGGAGATAAATACATTATAGTTTATGCTTTTAAAATAATAATGCCACAAGTGGGACGCTTGCGCCATTATTAGTCATAGTTAGTTATTTCTAGTCATAACTAGCCATTTGTAGCCTTAAATAGTTGTTTCAGGACAATTCTACAATTTCCAAGCCATGCTTAAAAATAAATGTCCAAAATGCGGAGAGTAGATGTTGTTCAAAAGTAGTATACAGACTAGCGCGAGCGTCCCGCTCGTGCGGGCAAAGTTATTATAAATACCAGCCAAGCCCATAGGGGAATCAGATTTGCCCAGTTAAAAAAACAATGGCACAAGCGAGACGCTTGCGCCATTTTTTATTATGCACCGTTGTTTGTTATGCACAATTTCATTAGACACCATTATTTTAATTACGTGCTGTTTTTTAGTGGATGTGCAAATCCGTGAATATCCATTAAATCTGCTTCCTCTGCGTTCTATTTAATCTATCCGTGTTACAGCAGGTTCTTTGCCTTCCGGGGTGTATTCTTTGGGATCGGGCACCTTACCAAATCTGAAGATGATGCCAATTATTACAGCAATTCCCAGCGGATAGATAATCCACCATGGAATGCCTAGAACCATCATCCCTATCAATCCGAGTGTACTTAT
>JBPRGH010000058.1:0-11143 GCA_051418055.1 Candidatus Cyclobacteriaceae bacterium M2_1C_046
GAAGTGCCAGCAGCACCTTCCGTAAGGGTTTTTGCCAGAGAGATCGGTGTCGACCTTGAAAAGGTGGATGGTACTGGTCCGGGAAACAGGATTACCACGGACGATGTGAAGGCTTATGCACGGGAAAAGCTTTCTTCGTCAGATTATGGTGTGCCTAAAGCAGAGGAACTGCCCGATTTTAGCCATTGGGGAGAAGTAGAGAAAGAATCGATAAGTAAGGTCCGGGAGATAACAGCCTCCGGTACTTTAAAATCATGGAACACGATTCCTCATGTTACTCATTTTGAAAAAGCCGAAATAGGAAAGCTTGAAGAATTCAGGCAGAACCATAAAAATAAGGTTGAGGAAAAGGGAGGTAAGCTTACTGTAACTTCCATACTTACCAAACTGGCAGCAATTGCTTTAAGTAAATTCCCAAAATTTAATGCCAGCCTTGATATCAAAAATAAGGAGATCATCTACAAAAAATATTACCACATTGGTATAGCCGTAGATACAGAAAAAGGACTCCTTGTACCTGTAATAAAGGATGTAGATAAGAAGAATATAACTGATCTCGCAGTAGAAATATCTGAAATATCAGAAAAGGCACGTGATAATAAACTTTCTCCTGATGATATGCAGGGAGGAAATTTCACCATCTCTAACTTAGGTGGAATAGGGGGTAAAAACTTTACACCAATTGTTTACCACCCTCAGGTTGCAATTTTAGGAATGTCAAAAGCGGAGATTGAACCCGTGTATATGACTAATGATTTTAAACCTAAGCAGGTTATGCCTTTGTCTCTTTCTTATGATCACCGAATAATCGATGGTGCGGAGGCTGCCAGATTTATGAAGTTTATAAAAGAAGCTATAGAAAATCCTTTTAACATTTTACTAGAAACGGAATAATGGATAAGAAAGAGCTGATTGTAATTGGTGCCGGTCCGGGAGGCTATGCTGCTGCATTTCGCGCTGCTGATCTGGGAGTGAAAGTAACCTTAATAGACCCGGAGGAGAATCCCGGAGGTGTTTGCCTTTATAGAGGGTGTATACCTTCCAAAGCACTTCTACATGTCGCGAAAATAAAACAGGAATCTGCTGAGGCTAAAAAAATGGGGCTTTCATATAAAGAACCTAAAGTAGAGCTTAAAAAGATGCGCGAATGGAAGGATGGTGTGGTAAATAAGCTCACTGGAGGATTAGGTAGCTTAAGTAAGGCGCGTAAAATAGAATATATCCGTGGTTATACCTCATTCAAAGATGAAGAACATGTTGTCGTTGAGCAGAAGGGAGAGAAAAAGAAAACGCTAACCTTTAAAAACTGTATAATAGCTACAGGCTCCGTTCCCTTAGCACTTCCTGATACTGAATTTGATGGGAAGAAAATAATCAGTTCAAAGCACGCGCTTGATATTAAAAAAGTACCAAAAAAGCTCCTTATTATAGGAGGAGGTTATATAGGGCTGGAGCTCGGAACTGTGTATGCCCAACTGGGCAGCAAAGTGACAATTGCCGAAATGATGGATAATTTGCTTCCCGGGGTGGACAGGGAACTTGTAAAGCCACTTAAGAAGAAAATCAAGTCAATGGTGGAAAAGGTCCATTTAAAAACACAGGTAGAAGGAATAAAGAAAAATAAGGAAGGGGTAAAGGTTAGCTATAAAAAGAAAGATAAATCAAAATCCGCCACTTTTGACCAGGTACTGATTGCCATTGGCAGAAAACCTCTTACTGAAGGTTTGAAAATTAAAGCTGCAGGCGTAAAATTAACAGAGAAAGGTTTTATAGAAGTTGATAAAGAAAGACGCACTTCAAATTCAAAAATATTTGCCATCGGTGATGTTACCGGCGATCCTATGCTGGCTCATAAAGCTTCCTATGAAGGTAAAGTGGCTGCAGAAGTTATTGCAGGGAAAGAATCCGTTTACGAACCCCGGGCTATCCCTGCTGTAGTTTATACCAGTCCTGAAATTGCCTGGGCAGGTTATACGGAAGAGCAGGCGAAGAAGGAAGCAAGAGATATTGAAGTGACAAAATATCCTATGTCAGCATCAGGAAGGGCATTAACTCTGGGAACTGAAAAGGGATTAACAAAATTAATTTTCGATAAACATACGCACAGGCTATTAGGAGTGGGTATTACAGCTCCTAATGCAGGTGAGCTTATTGCCGAATTAGTACTCGCAATAGAAATGGCTGCAGTTCAGGAGGATTTTGAACATACTATTCATCCTCATCCGACACTTTCGGAAACGATACTTGAAGCTGCAGAAATGTTAAAAGGTCAATCTATTCACTATAAAGGCTAAAATTAAAATGGAAATAGAGCGATATACTTTAGAACGAAATGGTGCTTTTCCAAATAATGAAAATCTGCCACTTGTGCTTTATCGAAATGTTATTGTAGATGAACTTAATTATGATAGTAAAGAAACATTGGAGAAAAACGGCTGGACCGGAACATGGACAGATGACGTTTTTACCTATCACCATTATCATAGTGTTTCCCATGAAGTATTGGTTATACTGGAAGGTTCGGCAACATTGATTTTTGGTGGTCCGGGAGGTAAGGAAGCAGATGTTAAAAAAGGAGATGCCGTAGTAATTCCTGCCGGTGTTGGTCACTTTAATAAAAAATCAAGTTCAGATTTTAAAGTAATGGGAGCTTATCCCGGAGGTCAGGAAGATTATGATATCTGCACTGAAAAGGATGATCCGAAAGAAAAGATTAAAAATATTGAGAAGGTTCCATTACCGGAATATGATCCTTTTGAAGGAGCTGAAGGGCCGCTTATCAGTTACTGGAAATAAATTATTTAGAATGTTTCTAAATAAAAATATTATTTTATACTTTTACTAAAAAATAGATTGTATGAAAGCAGAGAATTATGACCAGTTAATGGCTCAGCTTATGCAGGAAGTTAATAAGGATGAACCAGATTATTCTTATATTAAACAGTTGATCCATCAGACACACTGCCCTCATCTAATTAATGAGATGACAGCAAAATATTTGTCAGGATATAAGATTAAGAATGATCAGCGACTATCCTAAGGCTTTTAGAAGTTTACACTGGTGAGACCATAAATGTACTGCTTCATCTAAAGATACAGGTAATAATTTCACCTGCTCGCCAGGCCTGCATTGTGCTAATAAATGAATATCTGCTGAAATTACATTCCCCAATCGCGGATATCCTCCGGAAACCTGTCCATCACTCATCAACACAATCAGATCATTATCCGGCAGTAACTGAATTGTTCCTTTATTTACAGCTGAAGATATTATTTCCTTTTCGCTTACTTCACCAATAAATCCAGTAAGCCTGATACCCATGCGATCACTGTTCATATGTATTTTATAATTTCCTGCCAGTCCCATAGGACTATCTTCGGAAATTAATTCATATTCCGGCCCTTCAATAATTCTAATAGTGCGGGTCAAGTTAAACTTGGTTTGCACATGTTCAGGAACAGTTTTTCCATCTGTTATCTCGGGTGCTGATAAATTCAATACATCACCTTTTTTTAGTGCACGGCCATTATAACCGCCAATATTTGCTAAGGTGTAGGTCGAATAACTATTTAAAAATTCCTCTGCTGAAAAACCACCTTTTACTGAAAGATAGGTTCTGAAACCAGATCGTGCTTGAGTAAAATCAAGAACATCTCCTGCTGAAACACTAACAGAGGTATAATTGGAAATTGGTGCATCATTTAATTTCGCACCCATATCAGCACCTGCAATTCCGATTGTGCATGAGCTATTGAATTTTAATGATGGACCTGTCATTGTAAATTCTAAAAGGGGAGAGCCTTCATTATTATTCACCAGCCAATTTGCCAGGAAAGCATTGTATTCATCCATTGCTCCACTTTGTGGTACACCAAAACGGCGAACATTTTCTCTGCCGAGATCCTGAATAGTTGTTAATAATCCTGGTGATATAACTTCTATCATTTCAGTTCTTCAAGAGTATAATTTCCTTCTTTTACTTTCTTTTTTATAGAGTGAAATTCTTCAACAGATATGGAAGAAAAATTAATTTTATCTCCGGGTTTGACCTTCATAATATCATGCTCATCTTTATTAAATAATTTTACAGGTGTACATCCAATAATATGCCATCCGCCAGGGCTGGGGAAAGAATAGATCCCTGTTTGCTGCCCGCCAATGGCAACTGATCCTTCAGGTACTTTTGCAGTTGGAGTAGTTTTTCTTTCCAGTATTAAGCTATTATCCAGACCCCCTAAATAAAGAAATCCCGGTAAAAAACCACGCATGTAAACCAGGTACTCAGGGCCGGTATGTAAGCTGATCAATTCATTTAAATTCAGATCTTGATGAGTAATAAATGATTGTAGATCACCTGCCACTGTGCTATCATAACATACTGGTATTTTCCATGTGGATTTATTTACTTCAGCATGGCCGGATGCCTGTTTGGAAAGATTAATTATCTGTTCTTTAAGATCATTATAAAACAGCTGGAGTGGATCATAAAAAACAGCAAGTGATGCATATGCTGGTACTAATTCTTTAATACCTTTTATTTTATTTCTTTCAATTATGTGTTGTAGTTGGAGAACATGATTCAGGACATCAGGAGAAATATGTTGATCAAAATTGATTAAAATGGCATTATCCCCTAAAGGCTTCACATCAACACTCATAGTTATTTTTTTGGTGCAGCAATTTGAACATCATTCTGAGTAAGGCTTTGATTTAACCGTTTTGCTAACTCCGCTGCATCAGGCTCATCTCCATGGATACATATAGTTTCAGCATTAATAGAGATCACCTTTCCTCCGATTGTTAAGACAGTTTTATCAAAAATCATTTTTCTTATTCTTGAAACACTGCTTTCTAAATCGGTAATAATTGCATCTGGTTCTGATCTGGGAACAAGTGTTAGGTCATCATTATAATTTCTATCTGCAAAAACCTCTGATACAAAGCCGATATTAGAAGATTCAGCAATATTTTTCCAGTTATCACCTGATCCGTAAATGAGGAGGTCAGGGTCGATATTTTTAACACATTTACAAATAATAGCTGCAACCATATCATCCTTACATGCAGCATTATATAGCGCTCCATGGGGTTTAACATGATGCAGTTTACCACCTTGTGCTTCCGCCATACCTTTAAGGGCGCATATCTGATAAGTTAATACTGCTTTCAATTCATCCTGATGAATATGCATGGCTCTACGTCCAAACCCTGAAAGATCCGGATAGGAGGGGTGAGCACCAATTTTCACATCATGTGCAAGAGCCAGCTTTATTGTAGATTCAATTGTAAGTGGATCACCACCATGGAACCCACAGGCAATGTTACAGGAGCTGATATTAGGCATTATTGCTTTGTCATTCCCTACTACAAACCGACCGTAGCTTTCACCCATATCACAATTTATATCAACTGACTTCATAAAATTCCTGTTGCGCTAAAAATGCTTTTAACTCCTAAAATTATTGTTATTATAATAACCAGTATTCCAAAAATGTTCTGCAGCTTGCTATTCACAAATTCACCCAACAATGGTTTGTTATTCATAATCCAGACCAGGAATATAGCGACAAATGGTAAAAGGATACCGTTTGCAATTTGAGCAAACTGAATAACCTCTACAGGTTTGAGCCCGGAAATGGAGAATATAAGTCCAATGACCAGGATTAAACCACTTACCATTCTGAATTCTATACGCTTTAGTTCTGGTTTAAAACCGAAAATTCCCGATGCTGCATAACCTGCTGCAAGAGGTGCGGTAATTGCAGATGAAATACCGGCTGCGAATAGTCCGATTGAGATGAAGGTTCCTGCCCAGGTGCCCAGCAAAGGTTCGAGCTGGATGGCCAGATCAGCAGCGCTTGATAACGTCCCGGTACCCATTGCCGCTGCGGATGTTACAATGATCGCTAAGGATATTAACCCACCAATAATAATTGAAACAATTGTGTCAAATCGTGCTTCCGGAATTTCTGATTCTTTCTTCCATTTTGTTGCTGCAGAAGAAGTATGGAGGAACAAATTGTAGGGAACTACTGTGGTACCGATAAGCCCAACGATTATAAGGGTACTACCTTCGGGAAAAGTAGGGATAAAAGAGCCTTTTAGCATTGCTGATAGATCAGGTTTTACATAGATGGCTGTTACTAAAAAAACCACACTCATTACAACCACAAGGATGATCATCATTTTTTCCACTACCTTATAGCTGCCGCTGAAGAGAATAATGGCCGCAATAAGGCCAATACTTAAAATAATTAATGATGGTTCGATCCCGATAAAAATTGCAACCATACCTAAAGCGGCACCACTAATATTCCCCGCTTCATATGCCCCATTTCCCACAATAATTGCTGAGAATATTAAAATAGAGACTAAAATATTAACAGTTTTATTTGTAATTAGGTCCCGTATAGATTTACCTAATCCCTGTTGTGAAATAACACCCAGACGGGCACACATTTCCTGGAGCACAATTGTAGCAATGATTGAAAATATCAGGGCCCATAGCAAAGTATATCCGAATCTATTCCCGGCTATGGAGCATATAGTAACAGTTCCCGGCCCAATAAATGCAGAGGTTACCAATACCGCAGGACCTATAGATTTTAATTTTTGAAGCACTTAAATTGTATTTAATCTCAAATATTATGAAAATTTGGATATTCTGCTCGTTTTTAAAATTTTATCTCCCCCTCCGTTTGCACGCCTGCAAACCTGCCTGACGGAGAAGATTGAGGAGATCTGAGGAGAATCTTGCAAAATTGAAATAATAATATTTATTTGGTGGTCTTAATTTTCAACCTCAGTCAACCGATGTCATTACTGCCAAATCAATTCTACCACGTTTATAACCAAGGAAATAACAAAGGAAGAATTTTTTTTAATAAGGATAATTATCATTCCTTTTTACAGCGATATGAGAAGAGTATTGCTCCATATTGTAAAACAGTGGCTTTTTGTCTTATGCCAAACCACTTTCATTTTCTTTTATATACTACTGATGATTCAGTTCAAAAAAAGAAGGTTGGTGGAAATATGTCTTTTTTATTAAAAGAAGGATATAGGCAACTTTTAAGCTCCTATACAATGGCTATAAATCCTCAGGAAAAAAGGTCAGGTTCATTATTCAGGCAAAGAAACGAAATTTAAGCCTTTAAATGAAGGGGATAAATATTATTCAATGATTTGCTTTAACTATATTCATCAAAATCCTCTTAACGCTGGCTTGGTAGAAAGAATGGAAGATTATGAATTCTCTTCTTATAGCGAATACCTTAATAAGGATCCGAGGTTATGCGATCAATCTCTTGCTTATCGCTACCTGAACATTAGCGAAAAGAACTTTCGAAATGAGTCATATGAAATAATTGTATATACTGAAAAGGAATTAAAGTTTTAAAAACCATTCCCCTCCGTTTCCACGACGGATCTCTTCTCCGTTTGCACCCCTGCAATGGCATCTGACGGAGAAGGTAGAAGAAAAACCCCCTGATCCAGATAGTTATAAAATTTTTTACTGATGCATATGCAACCTTATTGCATTTTCAATAGTTTTGTAACTATGGAATTAGATGAATTGAAGGAAATACTCTCGAATTATGATTTAAGGAATACCAGCTGCAGGTATGATGTGCTGGAGTATTTTATAAATTCAGGTTACGCCCTTACACCGAAAGACCTTGAGGAGGCACTGCCTAAATATGATCGCGTAACTTTATACAGGACCTTAAATACCTTTATAGATAAAGCACTGATCCATAAAATTCCAAGTGATTCGGGAATTGCGAGATATGCTCTTTCAGATACACATAAGCATAAGAAAGAAGAACATATACATTTTAAATGTGAAGATTGTGGTCGTACAGAATGCTTGACAGAATATACAATTCCTTCCGTTAAAATACCTAAAGGCTATCAGGTTTCATCAGTAAATATGATTGTTTCCGGTAAATGTAATTCCTGTAATCTTTAAATATGATCGACTACTTTTTAAAGAGCCTGTTCATTTCATTTATATTTATTTTATTAACCCAGCCATTATTTTCTCAGGAACAGGATAGCTGTCGTTATAAAGTGGAGGGGACAGTATATGATCGTGAGACAGGAGAACCATTACCATTTGCAACAGTAACTATTCAGGGAACAGCAAAAGGCACCGTGGCAAATGAAGAAGGTTATTTTTATCTTAATACAATTTGTGAAGAAGAGTTTGATCTGGTATTCTCTCATATAGGATATAAACAGGTGGTGCACCATCATGATATACACCATAAACTTCCAAAGATCTTTTTAGCACCGGAGGGAGTCACTCTACAAAGTATTATAATAGAAGGAGAGGTGGCTCCGGGTGAGTTATATACAGGAACGGTTTCGAGAATTTCAGCAGATGAGATGGCCAGGCAAAAAGGTGAGAGCTTGGGAGAAATAGCCGGTAGTATATCAGGAGTTTCTCTTATTAAAACAGGTCAGAATATTGTAAAACCTGTCATCCATGGTTTACATAGTAACAGGATACTTATAATTAATAATGGAGTGCGGCATGAGTATCAGAGCTGGGGAGAAGACCATGCCCCTGAAATAGATCCTTCGCTTGCAGAAAATATAGAAGTTATAAAAGGTGCTGCAACTGTTAGATATGGGCCGGATGCTTTAGGAGGTGTGATACTTATAAATCCGCCAAAGCTTGAATTGCTGACAGAACTTTCAGGTGAAATTGAAACAGTTGGAAAATCAAATGGCAGGTCTTTTATGGGCAATGGCAGCATCCAAAAAGGTTTTCATAAAATAGCCTTTCTCGCTGAAGGTTCATATCTCATACAGGGAGACCTAAAAACACCGGATTATTATTTAACAAATACCTCCAAAAGAGAAAGCAGTTTTGCATTAGCAACTCGCTATCACATTAAGGAGTGGGATTTTAATGCTTATTATAGTCGCTTTTCTCAAAATCTTGGAATATTACGAGGCAGTGTGACAGGTAGTTTGTCAGACCTTACCAATGCGATTGACACGGAACCCCCGGAAAATACAGGCCCTTTTGATTATGAAATTGAAAATCCTAGACAGGAAGTTACACATGATATGCTCAAGCTGAATGGTAGTTTTAATCAGGAAAATTCTGTTTTCAATTTTCAATATGCCTTTCAGTCAAATAAGCGCAAAGAATTCGATATCCGCAGAGGTACTAATAATATGCGCCCGTCGATTGACCTGATACTGAATTCTCATATAATAGATATCGACTGGAAACATCCGGCGGTAAAGGATTGGCTTGGTACTGTGGGGGTTCAGGCGCTATACCAGGATAATGATAATTTACCTGGCACAAATACAGCTCCTTTTGTACCTAACTATAATAATTATAGAATTGGTGCATTTATTATTGAATCAAAACAAGTAGCTGATCTTTTACTTGAATGGGGCGTGCGTTATGATTATATGTATTCTACAGTCTTAGGAAGAGAGCAGGATAATGATCTGTTTACTAATGACTTATCTTTTCAAAATGTAACTGCAACGGTAGGTTTTGAAAAGGAGATAAATGATAAAAGCTCCTTCAGGTCAAATTTGGGAACTGCCTGGCGCCCTCCATCTGTCTCTGAATTATATAGCTTTGGAAAACATCAGGCTTCCATTCAATATGGCTTATTACGGTATAGCTTTAATAACAACAATGAAATTGTTACCGGGGATGTATTGACTGCAGATGAAAAGGAAGTAAATTCAGAAGTAGGGGTCAAATGGATCAATACTTATGTATTTAAAGATCAAAAGTGGGATGCTGAGCTTACCGGTTACTTAAATTATATTGATAACTACATTTATACGCAACCTGTTGGTATCACCCAAACTGTAAGAGGTGCTTTTCCATATTTCATTTACCGCCAGACTGATGCTGTTTTTGCAGGTGTTGATCTTAGCTTATTATACCATCACACAAATAAAATTTCCTCCAGGATACAGGGCAGCTATCTGTGGGCGAAAGATATTGTTAATGATGAATATTTTGTAGGCCTGCCCCCGGCTGAACTTCGATATAGAATAAATTATGACAGGGGCAGGTTTTTATTTCTGAAAAATTCATCAGTTTCCATGGATCTGAACTACACATTTGAACCTTTCTATACACCTCCTGTAATTCCTGTTTCTGAAATTATGGAAGCCAAAAAGGAGGGGAGAGAGATTTTTACGAATAACTCAAGATCTTATGATATCCTGGAGGCACCGGAAGGATATCTTCTTGCTAATGTTGTTGCACAGGGTGAGGTTAAGAATTGGATGTTTATGTTAAAGATAAATAATCTGTTTAATGCACGCTATAGAACCTATACAGACAGGCTTCGATATTTTTCTGATAATACTGGCAGAAATTTTGTAGTATCTGTAAAATGGAATTTTTAAATGCAAATTAGTTGCATTTAAAATGCAATCTTGTTAAGATTGCACATATGTTGCAAAAATAAATAATTAATTATGAAAAACTTCAAAATAAGCATTTTATTCGCCTTTTTGGCCTCATTAATCATCCTATCAGCATGTGATGATGATCACCTTCATGAACATAATGAAGAAGAAATTATAACTGATGTTGTTTTAACTTTTACTCCACAAGATGGTGGTTCAGCGGTTACTGTACTCGCTCAGGATCCGGATGGCGAAGGCCCTCAGGATATTGCTCCTACAGATTCTATCAGGCTTAATCCTACTACAACTTATGTGCTTACACTTGAGTTGGAAAATTCCGTTGCTAATGAATCAATAACACAGGAAATAGTGGCTGAAGCTGGTGAGCATATGTTTTTCTATGGGTTTACAGATGCCCTTTTTGCTAGTCCTGCAGGTGATGGGAATATCGATGATAGAAATGATCCTGTAATTTATAATGATGAGGATGCGAATGGCCAACCTTTAGGTCTATCCACTACCTGGACTACTGATGGAGCAGCTACCGGAAGCTTTACGGTTATTTTAAAGCATCAGCCGGGTACCAAAAGCGCTACATCAACTGCCACTGATGGTGAAACTGATGTAGATATTACTTTTGGTGTGAGAGTAAATTAGTTTTTAGTTTGTGGTTTGTAGTTTTTAGTTAACTAACAAAAAACTACAAACCACGAACCACGAACCACGAACCACGAACCA
>JBPRGH010000059.1:0-40384 GCA_051418055.1 Candidatus Cyclobacteriaceae bacterium M2_1C_046
CAAAACTTGAAAGAAAGAAAAATCAGGAAAATATCCCTGAAGCAGAATATGAAGAGAAGCAGAATAAAATTGAGCGATTTCAGGAAAGAATAGAAAATCTAAAAACTGAGCGACAAGGATTAATAAAAGCAATTGAAAGTCGCCAACAGAATGTCGCTACAAGGGGTACCGATAGTAAGGATAACGTTGAGTTACGTGAAGAATTAGAGGAAGAAAGACGAGAGCTTCGTGAAGAAATGGATGAGGTCGATCGTGAGATCCAGGAGGCACATAAAGAAGGTGATGAAGAAAAAATTAAAGAGTTGCGTGAAAAGAGAGAGGAAAAAATTAAGGACCACCAGGAGAAGATGGCTGAAAAAAGAGAAAAGAAGCTAGAAAAAATACGCGACAAGCAAGAGGATGAAAGAGAAGCGGAATATGAAAGAGTTGAGGACCGGGAGGAAATGGAGCAGGAAATTGAAGAGGAGAAATTAGAATTCAGGGAGGAAATTCGTGAAATAGATGAGGAGATCAAAGAAGCTTCTGCAGAAAATAACCAGGAAAAAATAGCGGAGTTACAGAAGAAAAAGGCAGAAAAGGTAAGTGAACACGAAAAAAAGTTAGCTGAAATAAGAAGCAAGCACCGCGAAAAAGTTAAAGAAGATCAATATGAGGTAGTAGAGGGCATGCCGGATAAACCTGAAGGCAAAGGTAAAGGCAAAGGAAAAGGAAAGGGTGAGGAAATGAAGAAAAATAAAGGCAACAACTGATTATTAATTGGTAGCGTGTGAATGGGTTCGGAGCAGCATCTTCGAACCTTTTTTTATATTATATATTAAAAGTCATTATTGATCATATTTAAAATAACAGCTAAAGAGCTGCATCCAATAGATTTTCCAACTTTCGTTTAGGGGTAAGATTAAATTAAGGACCTAATTATATAGTACTGATGTGCTGTTAATAGTACTTGCCAATACCTTCATCAGCTCCCACTCCGCAGATCCATATCCTTCTACATCCCCTCTTTTTACAGGCTCCCAGTCTACATCATCAACATCTTCTGCAGGCTTTCCCTGGGCTCCTGAAATAATAACCACATTATTATCAATTACCAGATTGAGGCGGACAAGATTATCTTCAAGCCTTGATGGCTCAGTAACTATCTCTTCCTCTGAAGATGATTCTACTACAAAACCTAATGATTTTAAATGGATATCCAGCGCATTTCTTAATTCTTCACCTTCCATAGTGGAAATAACCATAATTTGTGAAGATGATGGCTCTGGCTCTTCATCCCAAAGAAATGGAATAACAGATCCTGTTGTAGAAGGGTTACAACTAATAAATCCTGATATCATCAGAATCAGAAAAAAATTTATCTTTTTCATACTATAGGGAAAAAACACAGTATACGAACCATTGTTTAAATACTGATAAATGGAACTCATTATTTTTATAGGAATACCGGGAAGTGGGAAAAGCATATTCTATGTTAAAAATTTTATTAATACGCACGTCCGTATAAGTCTCGATCTGATGAATACCAGGAATAAAGAAAAGAGATATCTTGATCTGGGCTATGAAATGCACCAAAGAATGGTGGTGGATAATACAAATGTCAAAAAAGCTGACAGGGTAAAATATATTGATCAGGCTAAGGGAAAAAAATATAAAATTATCGGTTATTATTTTAATGCTGACCCAAAGAAATGTCTTCAGCGAAATGCAACTCGGAAAGGAAAGGACAAAGTAGAGGATAAAGTGGTTTTTATTAAATATCACCAGCTGGAAAAACCTGCTTTATTAGAGGGTTTTGATGAATTAATGGAGGTGTCACTGAAAGGTGGTAAATTTCATGTAAAAGAATATCAGGAAAATAAACCCTTATAATAATTTTTGCCTGGTCTTTTTCTTTTCTGCCTGCATCTTCTTTTGTTTTATCCTTTTCTCTTTGGAGGCCTTTGTTGGTTTGGTTTTCTTACGTTTTTTCTTTTGTTTAAAAGCTTCTTTAAGCGATTCATAAAATTTACTTATTGCCTCCTCTTTATTTTTTAACTGTGAGCGTTCGCTTTCAGCAGCAACAATAAGAATATTATCATTACTGATTTTATTGGAAAGTTTTTTCTTTAAATGTTCCTTTTCTTTCTCGGATAGCAATTGGGAATTCTCAATATCAAAGCGTAAGGTGATTTTTGTGTTCACCTTATTGACATTCTGTCCGCCCGGGCCACTGCTTCTCGAAGCGGTAAAATCCAGTTCAGGTTCAAAATCCCGCTTATAAACTTTATCTTTTTCTTCACTCAAAATACTGTCCCTTTTTATTTTTTAACAGCAATAATCGCTTAGGGTTGGAAGTATTTTATCAAAATCCTACCGTAACGCCCTAAAAGGAAAAAGCAATATACTGCCAATTATCTGGAAAACCAGCTCCAGTGTAAATCCTATTAATCTGAAAGGCAATAACAACAGCCAGAGGATCGGAAGCAGGAAAAATAATAATAGTGCCAGTGGCCAGCAAACTGCCAGTAATAAACACCACAGTACAACAGCAATAAAAAATTTCATAGTTATTGGTTTAGATCTGTTGTTACAAATGGCAGGCCATAAACATATGGCATTGAATAACAGTAACTTGCAAAATATAGTATCTGTTAAGTATCCGTTTTCGAACAGGAAGTTTGTACGGTTTTGTACAGGTCCTGGTGTGAGTGTTAAATTTATTTGTGCGGCACCAAATCCTTTAAACCTACTTAACCGATCGGACCGCTTTTTATCGCGGTGTAGAGCGGTCAGACCAGACCTGGCACCTTAACTGCAGCAAGTTTAGCGAAGCGTAACTTGCCTATAAATATATCAAGCTTTCAGCTTGAAAACGCTATCCAATAAATAAGACTGGGATCAATCCCTTCCCTCCTGCATAATCAATCGCACTACTATACACATAATCTTCCGGTTTAAAGACGATTTCAGCCCTTACAGGATTCATATGAATATATTCCAGCTTCTGATCCATTACATGATTATTAAATAACTCTATAGGATGATTATGCTGCTGCCAGAACTGGTATTTTTTATTATTTGAGTTATTCTTTCCTGCCCATTCAAACATTCTAAGCATCCATTTCTTTCTGCTTTCATATGGATTTTCTTCAATTGCTTTTAAAATGCTTTTTGAGGTGTGTCTTTTTAGATCACGCACAATATCCTCCATTTTCATATCTGTAGTGCCAATGATCATATGTACATGATTAGACATTATACACCAGGTATATACTTCCAGACCTTTGTTTATAATGCAATATTTTATACTGTCAATGATGATCATTTTGTAAAGTGGACGTGTCAAAGCATCAATCCAATTTACTACTCCGAAGGTGATAAAGTATAATTTTGCCTGATCCCTGAATCTGTAATTCCGGCCCATGATTGGTTTGGTTGACTGTACTGTATGCAAGTTAAAAACTTGCAGGAATAATTACCTCAAGTTAAACCTTCGGCTAAATTTGAGGTAGATATTTTATTTTTATTTATTACCTGCAGCAAGTTTAGCGAAGCGTAACTTGCTGCTTTTATTCATCAAGCTTTCAGCTCGATTGACCTACTCATAATCCACCGGAGGTGGTCCTTCAGGGACAATCCCTTTATATTCATAATCGCCTTTAGTCCTCTTGAATTCTGCTTTCATTTCTTCCCTAAGCTGCTCATCTTTAAAAAAGTCTATCATTGTCATCGTCATTGCTTTAGCGGCATAAGCCATTCCTTTATGTCCGATCGACATGCCGCTGCATGCTACCACGGCCCATGAATGCCATGGTGTTCCTTTTGGTGCTGTTGTAGCACGTAATCGTACTGTAGGTACTACATAGCTTACATCCCCGACATCAGTAGACCCTCCCATAGGATTTTCAAGTGTTTCTTCCAGTGGTTCAATTTCTGAAACCGCTCCTATCTGTTTTTTACCGGTAGCTTCCTGTATCTTTTTAGCAAACTCCTGTTCTTCTTCTGTGTAAGTAATGGGTCCCAGATACTCCAGGTTCTTCTGCAATGCAGCCGCTCCTGTCCTGTTAACCAGAACTTCATGAACACCTGACACCAGCGTGATCTTATGATCAACATTTGCCATTAATGAGGCCCCCTCCGCAATCTTCTCTACCTGCTTCCATACTTCCTCCATTCCTTCCCGATTAGTATCCCTGACACGCGTCCATATTTTTGAATAATCAGGAACTACATTTACTACTTCACCGGCATTCTGTATGTCATAATGTATCCTTACACTTGGTTTTACATGTTCGCGGTAATAGTTTATTCCGGTTGTATATAACTCAAGGGCATCTGATGCGCTCCTTCCGTTCCATGGATCTGAAGATGCATGTGCGGCCTGGCCGTAGTATTCAACAATAAAATCTACCAGTGCCAACCCTTTCTGGACTTCTGCTTTAGTTGAAGCGCTGGGATGCCAATCCATTACAATGTCAACATCATCAAATAAACCTTCTCTTATCATCCAGAGCTTACCAAAAAACTTCTCCTCTGCGGGGGTTCCATAAAACCGAATGGTTCCTTTCAGTTTTCCTTCATCGATTAATTCCTTAATAGCTGTTGCTGCACCTAATGATGCTACTCCAAATAAGTTATGGCCACAGCCATGTCCTGCAGAGCCGGGGTTTAAAGGGTCTTTTGTAGGCACCGTTTTTTGTGATAGCCCCGGAAGTGCATCAAATTCTCCCAGAATACCTATTACAGGTTCTCCTGAGCCATATTCAGCGGTAAATGCAGTTGGTATACCAGCTACTCCCATTTTTACATTAAATCCTTGTTCACTGGCATAATCAGCAAGTGCTTTTGCTGATTTTGATTCCCGGAAAGCGACTTCTTCATATGCCCAGATCTTATCGCTTAATTCAGTAAGCTCATTGACATGGGTATCAACTATTTTTATTGCTTCTTGTTTTTCCTTACTGATCTTTGCTTTTTTCTGAGCCTCTGCCGAAACAACAATCAAAAACAACAGGGATAGTAACATAAATTTTCTCATACTTCTTAAAATTTCAGGTTGGTAGTAAAAGATAAATATAAGAATCTGACAGTACAAAATATTAAAAAAATTATCAAAATACCTTTTCCAATTATTATTATAAATTATATAATATTATTTTTAATCTTTACATGTTACTTTAATCGATGATCTTTCAGATAACCACTTTTTAATTTTTTTGAGTTGAAGAATAATCTGTTAATAACACCGCTATTTTTCATTTCCTTATGTATATCATTCTATTCATTTGGAAATAATCCCCCCTTTACTTTTTATAAAAATATCGGCCAATGGAAAAAAGAGATAGAATATGCCGGTAGCGTAAGTGGTGGAAAGATATTTCTAATGAAAGATGCCATTATTTACAATTTTTATGACCAGCAGGCAATTGCAGATAAGCATTTTAATAGCAGTAATTCAGCATTAAAAACTTCATCTGCTCCATTATTAGATGCCCACGCTTTAAAAATTCATTTTTTAAACTCCAGTACTCAAAGCTTATCATCCATAAAAGAGCATCCGGTAAACTATAACTTCTTTCTCGGAAAGAATAAAGAAAATTGGGCTTCAGACGTATCTGCTTATGAAGAAGTGAAATATAATGAGCTTTATCCCGGAATAGACCTGCATTATTATGCCGCAGACGGTCAGCTAAAATATGATTTCATTATTTCCCCAGGCACAGACCCTAAGGTTATTCAAATAAAATATACCGGCGCCCAACAGCTTTACCTTGAAAATAACATGCTCTACATTAAAACAAGCGTTAATGAGCTGGTGGAAAATCGTCCTTATGCTTTCCAGGTAAACGAATCGGATACTTTAATTGTACCTTGTGAATATAATTTAAAAGATAACATCCTCTCCTACTCTTTCCCTGACGGTTATAACCCATCACTTCCTCTTATAATTGACCCTATACTCATTTTTTCTACTTATTCCGGATCAAGTGCTGACAATTGGGGAAATACTGCAACATACGACACGCTGGGCAATCTTTATTCAGGAGGTACGGTTTTTAGCTTTGGATTTCCTACTACACTAGGAGCTTATCAAACTTCATTTAATGGTTTTACTGATGTGGGGATCCTTAAATATGATTCTACAGGGACAGCTCTTCACTATGCAACCTACATTGGAGGTGATGATACGGAAGTACCAATAAGCCTTGTGGTAAATAATAAAAATGAACTAGTAATTTTAGGAGTTACCGGGTCATCAGATTTCCCGGTATCTGACAACGCATTTCAAAAAAAATTCGCAGGAGGTAGTCACACTATACCATTGTCAGGTATAAATTATACTCACGGAACAGACATTTTCATTTCTAAACTATCAGAAGACGGCACTTCATTAATATCCTCAACTTATATTGGTGGCAGTAGAAATGATGGGATTCAAAACACGAATGACCTTTTAGTTAAAAATTATGGAGATGAATTAAGAGGGGATATTATATTTGACCAGGATGACAATTTGTATATAGCGTCTCATACTTATTCAGGAGATTTTCCCGGAATGGATACTTTAAATAATAAATTTAACGGCGGTGAATATGATGGAATTGTTTGTAAAATCACTGATGATCTTTCGGTAATTTATTGGGCAAGGTATCTGGGTGGTAGTGGCACTGAAGCAGTTTATTCTATAAAACTGGATAAAAATAATAATGTATATGTTGCAGGAGGCACCACCAGCATTGACTTTCCTGTCACAGAAAGTGCATTAAAGAAAAGCAAACCCGATTCTAAAGATATTGATGGGTTCATTACCTCATTCCATGCCGATGGCAGCGGGATAATCAACAGCACATTTATTGGAACCGGTGCATATGATCAAGTATATTTCCTCGATCTGGATATGGATGAAAATGTTTATGTACTAGGTCAGACCACAGGACCTATTCCAATTAAAGGAAATGTCTATTTTAATAGCAATAGTGGCCAATTTATACAAAAATTGGATAATAGCTTGTCGACATTAACATTAAGTACTGCATTTGGATCGGGGGATGGCCGACCAAATATTTCTCTCACTGCATTTTTAGTAAATACTTGCGGAAGTATATTTATCACAGGTTGGGGTGGCGGATCAAATAATAGATCCATAAACTATATAGGAGGTTCAACATTAAATATGCCTGTTACTAAAGATGCTTTTCAGGCAAAAACTGATGGCTCTGATTTTTATCTTATGGTACTTTCTGAAGATGCATCCAAACTAATGTATGCTACTTATTTTGGTGGTAATGATGCAGCCGAACATGTAGACGGAGGAACCAGCAGGTTTGATAAACGAGGTATAGTTTATCAGGCTGTTTGCGCAGGCTGTGGTGGAAACCAGCAGTATCCCACCACTCCGGGTGCCTGGTCAGATTCAAATAATAGCTCTAACTGTAATAATGCAGCCTTTAAATTTGATCTATCCACATTGAGAGCATATTTTGACACGGATATAGATAATGGATGCGCTCCACTTACTGTTAATTTTACCAATCTAAGTGTTGGGGGTGAAACCCATACATGGGATTTTGGAGGTGATATCATGGAAACCAAAACTGACTCCCTTTCCTATACATTTACTGAACCCGGAGAATATTTAATCTCTCTAACGGTTGAAGATCTGAAAACCTGCATAGGGAGAGATGTGGCATATAAAACAATCACTGTTCATGAAACAGATTTTAATCTCTCTCCTACAGATTCCATTTGCTACGGAGGTGAGATACAGTTATCTGCCAGCGGTGGTACCTATTACAACTGGTCCCCATCAGTAGGTTTAAGCAATAACAGGATAGCTAACCCAATTGCAAGTCCAGAACAGACTACTACTTACCAGGTATTAATGAGAAATGAATATGGTTGTGAGCATCAGGATTCAGTTACTATAATAGTGAAAAAAAAGATGCTATTAGATTTTGAAATTATCACTGAAAATGATTGTCATGATACTCCCATTTACCATTTTAGAAATATAAGTGAAGGTGTCACTCAATTTTCATGGAATTTTGGTGATAACCGGCAATCAACTGATCATACTCCTACGCATGAATATTCCAATGAAGGCATTTATTCAGTAACTTTAAGTTCGCCCAACCAGGAATGTGTAACTGATAAGAAAAAAACAGTTGATGTTAGAAAATTTAAAGTGCCAAATGTGTTTACACCAAATGATGATATTAAAAATGAAACTTTTGTAATTGAAACACCTGAAAATATAAACCTCTCTATCTATAATCGATGGGGAAACCTGCTTTATGAAAAAGAAAATTATAATAATGAATGGAGCGGAACAGATTTAGCCTCGGGAGTGTATTATTATGAAATACTCTTTGAAAATAATGATGTTTGTAAAGGTTGGGTACATCTTATTAAATAAATTAATTAAATGCGGTATATAATTTTATCTCTCTCTTTATTCTTTACTCTACAATTAGCTGCTCAAAATGTGGCTGAGCTTGATAAAAGAAACGGATTCCAGGATATTAAAATGGCTTCTGCAATAAAAAGCTATGAAGGTCTTGAATATAAAAAGGATGTTGAAAATGAGATCTTTCCAGGGGCCAAGCTATACGTGCCTAAGAAAGGTTTTTATGAAAATATTGGTGAGCTTAAGATTTATGACCTGGAGGTATTGGTATATGAAGATTCAATATTTCAGGTGACAGTTATTACAAAAAAGGATCGTCTTTTATATAAAGGCTTAAAGACCGCCTTCGGGGAACCTGAATTTTCTATGCGTACAGGCAAATCCCAATGGAATGGTAATAAAGTCAGGCTTATTTATGATGATCATTCCAAAAAGAAAATGGAGATGATCTATTTTTCTCATGAAATGGTAAAAAAACTTAAAAAGGACAAAAAAGAAGAAATTATACAAATGTCAGATGAATTTTAATAAAGCCAACTCCTGTCGCAGAGTTGACTTTACTTATTCAATTTAAGCATTTGCTTCCACTTCACTAAGCGGCTTCAGGTTAGCCGGAATTTCATCTTCCATGTATGGATATACTTCCACAATGTTCGTTTGAGTGATCGAAGGTATTTCATAAGGAACGACCATACCCTTAAAATGCTCTTCAATTTTTTCAAAAGCCTGTTTTACATGAAGGGCAGCAATTAGCATATACGTATTGATCTTTACCTCTTTCTCAGAATCACCATCAACAGTAGAGTAAACAACTTTACACTTAAACCAGGTAAAAGCCTCCTCATCCGGAACAACCTCGGCAATGTTTGTCTTTGAAATATTTGTAATGGCAAACTCACCATGTATATCTCTTGCTGCTATATCAGTGATCCGGGCTTCTGCATCTGTATAATTTACGGCATCAACTAAAAAAGCTTCAGTCACCTGCTTCAAAAATCCATCGTCTGTTTCTTTTGTATGTCGTATTTTACAAGTATACCAGGTTTTCATATTTATTAATTTTTAATTTGAGGGTGGCAAATATAGGATTGACACTGAAAGAAAAGAGGATTTATAATTATTATTTCTATCATTACTTTTTAACATCTTATGGTCCAAGGATTTAATTTTCACCTGCAAACTATTTACTTCTAAAACAGGTTCTTTTCCCGAGATGAAAAAGATTAATTTTTTATATTTAATATTATTAATTTTTCTGATTTCTACAGCTGCAAATGGGCAGGAGCAAATTGATAACCCAACTTACTGGGGTGCCAAACTCCATAAAGGGGTAATATGGGCGCATACTTCAAAGCTGGAAGATATTTCCGATTCAGCACCCTGGGGAGTTGAATTAAGCTGGAGTAAGATCAATACAAGTAAGAAAGCCTGGAAAAACTGCAATTGTTATTCCAGAGTAGGTGTAAGTTTTAATTATTTTAACTTTCAGAACCCTGATGTACTGGGAAGCAGCTATAATTTAATCGCCTTTGCTGAGCCTTATTTAAACCTCAATGATAAATTATATTATACCATTCGGGCTGGAATTGGCCCTTCTTATCTAACTAAAGTTTATGATGAGCAGACAAATCCAAAAAATCTGTTTTTCAGCTCTCCCATAAGCTTTATCATTTTAGCAAATTTTACAGCAAATTATAAAATAGCACCACAATGGGCTGTAAATGTTAGCGCCCAGTATAGCCATATTTCTAATGGGGGTATTAAGAAACCTAACAAGGGAATGAATTTCCCTACATTTAGTCTTGGGGCGGATTATATTGTTGATCCCGTATCACTTAAGCCACGGGAAAAAGTGATAAGTGAAAAAGGAAATTTACAGTTCTACGGCAGGTTTTTTACCACAAGACCGGATGTCCCTCCTACTGATAATTTACCGCCTTCAAGAGACTGGCTTTTTGGATTGGCAGCCGGAGGCCAAATAAATATTGCTAATTTCCATGGTATAAGTATTGGTACTGAGCTGGTAAAAGATCTGGCCCTGAAGATGGAGGGTGAGCGTAAGGATCTGGGCGATGATCATTATATAGTTGCGGCAATGGCAGGGCACCACCTGTTGTTTGGGCGTTTTGATTTTAATCAGCAATTGGGATATTATTTGGTTAAACCTGAACATTATACTGACCATAAATTATATCAGCGATATGAGCTGGCTTATAAGATCAATGAGTATCTTTTAGCTGGTGTTTCTCTAAAAGCACATGCCGAGGTTGCACAAAATTTTGATGTACGTATTGGAGTAATTTTCTAAGGATCTGATCCAAAAGAACTAAAAAAGTAAATTTAAAATACTATTTCTATTTTTTAAAAATCTTTCTACCAACTCTTTTTGTTAAATCTGAAGTATTAAGTAAATTTTCATAAGTAGGAATTTTTCTTCAACAGAATAATTACTTTAAATGATCGGATATGAGTAAAGTAATGGATGTTAATCAGGTTATTGAGAATCATAAAGCTTCAGGAAAATTTTTCCCGGTTGATGGAATTGAGGCATTTGCTCTGGATTATGGTAGTGGTGAGGCTGTTTTTTGTGTACATGGTGTGCCTACCTCTTCATTTTTATACAGAAAGGTTTTACGTGCTCTTGCTGATAAAGGCTTTCGGGGAATATGTGTAGATCTGCCGGGTTTAGGTTTTACTGAAAGGCCTGATGACTATGATTATTCTTTCTTCAGTTTTGCTCGTTTTTTAGATAAAGCCACTAAGGCCCTCGGACTGGATAAGTATCATCTGGTAGTACATGATATTGGCGGACCTGTAGGTTTTGCACTTGCTGATGCGAATATGGAGAAAATCCTGTCACTTACTATTCTCAATACATGGATTGATGTTGAAAAATTTCAAAAGCCTTTGCCTATGAGACCTTTTGAAAAGCCCCTTTTGGGTGAAGCTGAATTAAAAATGATCAATCATACCACCTGGCCAATCATGTTTAGCAAGTTAGGTGTAAAGAATCATGAAAATATTCCTGATGAAGAGATAAAAGCTTATGTTGATCTATTAAAACGTGATGACGGCGGTAAGGCTTTCTTAAAAATAATGAGGAACTTTGATAAGTCCCCGCAGTTTAAAGAGAAATGTTATAAAGCTGTACAACAAAAATTTTATCCAGTACAGGCGATATGGGGCGCTGATGATCCAGCTTTAAAATATGATCGATATGGGGAGGAGATAAAAGAGGCAGCAGGTTTACAGGAGGTTTATAAACTTCCTTCACGACATTTTTTACAGGAAGAATATCCGGAAGAAATTGCTGAAAAAGTGCAGGAAATAATAAACCTGACCCATACCAGTAATGTATTTAAAAGGTAGATTTACTTTTCAACCTTTACATCTGATCCTTTTAATGCAGATGACACATATTTTTCTATTTCGTCATTAGTAAATTTTAGCTTTTTCCCCACCATTAAGATCAGGTGCTTTTCTGCCTTTGCAAGTTCTCCATCTACTAAAGCAAGCATGATCATATCTTTCAACTGCCTCTCCCGGTCCTGCTGGTTTTGCGGAACAAAATAAACATATTCATTTGCTTTTTTTAACATAACATTCATTCTATCTAATGAGATGCCCTGCTGATAAGCTATTTTAGACAATGTTACCCTCTCGATATCCGCTATTTTACCATCAGCAGAAGCAAGAGCTACAAGATTTCGAAAATGTTCCAACTTTACAGACATAATTAAATAAGCTATTTAACCTCAATATAATAATATTTTGATTTAAAAAATGAATTATTTTTTTAAATTTTAATGTTTTTACTTCAGCATAAGTAATAAAGCAGCAAGAACTGAATTTAGTATCTTTGCTTCTCAATCTATAAAATTTTACAATTAATTTGGTCTTTGATCCCTTACATATTGATCTTCCGGTAAATGATATCATTCCGGCGGTAAAAAATAAATTTATTAAAAACAATACACTAATTATTACCGCTCCTCCTGGTGCAGGTAAAAGCACATTACTTCCTCTTGCTTTACTTAATGAACCATGGCTTGAGAACAAGAAGATCTATATGCTTGAGCCCCGACGGCTGGCGGCACGATCAATTGCCATGCGTATGGCTGAGCTGCTTGGAGAAGAGGTTGGTAAAACTGTAGGCTATCGCATACGCTTTGAAAACAGAATAAGTCCTGCTACTCGAATTGAAGTATTAACGGAAGGTATCCTTACCCGGATGCTTCAATCCGACAATTCACTGGAGGATGCATCTATGGTTATTTTCGATGAATTTCATGAGAGAAGCATCCATGCAGATGTGGCTTTGGCATTAACCAGAGATGCTCAGAAAATTTTACGGCCAGCCCTGCGAATAATGATCATGTCAGCAACACTTGATATGCCCACCCTTTCCGGCTTGCTTGAGGCTCCGGTAGTAGAAAGTAAAGGGAGGCAATATCCTGTAGAAGTAATTTATACCGGTGAGCAGGACCTGATGATGTTGCCTGAAATGACAGCCAGAACTGTTATAAAAGCAGCAAAAGATAATGAAGGAGATATTCTTGTATTTTTACCCGGCGAGGGAGAAATAAAAAAATGTGCAGAGCTATTAAAACCGGGGCTAACAAATTTTGCCATTCACCCTCTCTATTCAAAACTTCCTCCTCATAAGCAATATGCCGCCATCATGCCTTCCAAATTTGGCAAACGCAAGGTGGTATTAGCTACATCAATAGCAGAAACAAGCCTTACAATTGAAGGGATAAAAGTTGTCGTTGATACCGGTTATGGCCGAACATCACGCTTTGATCCCAATACAGGATTATCGAGACTGGAAACTGTCCAGATTTCTAAAGATTCAGCAGATCAACGAGCAGGCCGTGCGGGACGATTAAGTCCGGGCACCTGTTATAGGATGTGGTCAAAAGCTACTCAGGAACGATTGAATGAGCATCGCATTCCCGAAATACTTGAGGCTGACCTTGCTCCTCTTTTGCTGGAGCTGGCTCAATGGAATATAGCTGATCCTTATAGTTTAACATGGCTGACTCCACCACCTAAAGGAGCTCTGGCCCAGGCATCGGCAGTTTTGCATGATCTGGAGGCTCTTGAGGATGGTCGTATTACCGATCATGGCAAACAGGTGAATAAATTACCCTGCCATCCACGAATTGCACATATGCTTCTCATGGCGCATGGGGAACAATCATTATCATTAGCCACTGATCTTGCCGCTATTCTGGAAGAGCGTGATCCGCTTGAACGTGAGGCTGGGATAGATATAAACCTGAGGATCGAGGCGCTAAGAAGATTCAGGGAAAGAAATGGAACCAATAAAAAATTCAACCGGATTGAAAAAGTAGCAAGTTCATATCGTAATATTTTTAATATAGATATCGATAATGGGCCTGTGGATTCATTTACAACAGGATTTTTAATAGCACAGGCCTATCCCGAAAGAATAGCCTCAGCACGTCCGGGTAATAATGCCCAGTTTCAAATGGCAAATGGCAGCTTAGCCATGGCGGGACATAAAGATGACCTGGCACATGAATCCTGGTTAGCCATTGCACATGTAAATGCGAGGGAAAATATGGGAAAGATCTTCCTGGCCTCACCCTTAGACCCCAAGGACCTTGCCCCATTGGTAAGGCAAAAAGAAGTGATTACCTGGGATACTAAAAAAGGTGGTGTCGTAGCAACAAAAGATCTTCGCATCGGCAGCATTATTCTTCAATCTTTACCTCTTCTATCACCAGATAAAAATTTAATTATAAAGGCAATTTCTGAAGCCGTTAAAAAAGAGGGAGAAAGGCTTTTGGATTTTAATGAAGAGGTTGTTCAATGGCAAAACCGCGTTCTTAGCCTGTGTAAATGGAACCCGGATGAAGAATGGCCAGATGTAAGCACCGACAACTTATTGTCTACAAATGAAAGATGGCTTTCTCCTTATCTTCAGCAGGTGAAAAAACCTGAAGATATTAAAAAAATTAATTTAAAGGAAGTGCTTCATCATCAGCTGGATTATGAAAAGCAGGAACTATTAAATAAGCTTGCACCGGAGCATATTGAAGTTCCAACAGGATCGAAGATCAGGCTTAGATATTTTTCAGATGGAGCGCCTCCAGTTTTGGCTGTCCGCCTGCAGGAAGTTTTTGGGATGCAGGATACTCCGAAGGTTAATAGAGGAAAAATATCCGTTATTATGCATTTACTTTCTCCCGGTTTTAAACCTGTACAGATTACTTCCGATCTGAGGAGCTTCTGGAATAATACTTATTTTGATGTGAAAAAAGATCTGAAAGGACGTTATCCAAAGCATGAATGGCCTGAAGATCCGTTATCTGCAGTACCTGTTCGCGGAGTGAAGAGAAAGAAAGTTTGAATATTATCAACTTTGTACCCGATTGGAGCAGATAACAAAAAAAGTATTTAAAAAATACGTCTAATTTTACAACATGCAGAAAATATTATTTCATACCGAAAAATATGCTTACCTGGCTGATAAAGTCATCAAATGCGGAAATTTCGAATCCGGAGAGGTGGAAGTGAAGAAATTTTCAGATGGTGAGCGATATCAGCGGATTAAAACCGGTGTGGAACAGCGTGATATTGTAATAATAGGAAGTACATATGATGATGAGTCCACCCTGGAGCTTTATGATCTTGCTTCTGCTACTGTGAGTTATGGAGCCAATTCTTTAACATTAATTGTACCTTATTTTGGGTATTCCACAATGGAAAGGGCCGTAAAACCTGGTGAAGTTGTTACAGCAAAAACCCGTGCCCGGCTTCTTTCTGCCATTCCAAAAAGCCATAAAGGAAATAAAATTTATCTTTTTGATCTTCATACGGAAGGCCTGCCCCACTACTTTGAAAATGATCTTCAGCCGATCCATATATATTGTAAGGAGATAATTATGGATGCTGCAAGAGAATATGGTGGTGATAATTTTATTTTAGCCAGTACTGACGCAGGGCGCGCCAAATGGGTGGAATCTCTTGCCAATGATCTGAAAGTTGATGCCGCTTTTGTCCTTAAAAGAAGGGTTAGCAATGATCACATGGAAGTAAGCGCTGTAAATGCTGATGTTGAAGGTAAAACAGTTATTATTTACGATGATATGATCCGTTCAGGTGGTAGTATTGTTAATGCTGCAAAAGTTTATAAAGACGCAGGTGCTGAAAAGATCTACGTGATCACTACTCATGGATTATTTGTAAAGGAAGGGCTTATGAGAATAAAGGAGACACTATTAATAGAAAAGGTCATTTGTACGGATACACATGTTAATGTGCAAAATATCAATGACCCGTTCTTAGAAGTCAGGTCAGTTGCTGGACTTATTTGCAAAAAGATCTTTGCCCCCGCAGGAATTTAGCTGATCTTAAACATTGTAATCTGTTCTCTTTCCAGCTCTTCAAGCGTTTTGTCTACTTTAGTTACCTGATAAGCCAACACCAGAGAATTAAGCATAAATACTAAAAGATATGCGGTATTCAAAATGATCTGATCCATTTGCCAATGCTGCTGATGTGCTATAAGATCAGTAAGAAAAATTACTATTGCCAAAACGATACTCACTCCACTATACCAGGCCTCTTTATGATTTTTTATGATGGCAGACAAAACAAGAGCAGACAGATATATGAGATTAAGCATAGCTATAATCAGGTAAACATAAAGTAGAGAGGAAAATACCACAGGCTGGAAAATTACTGTAATAAGGATCATTAATGAGTTAATAACCATCACAAAATAAAAGGAGATATGCTCCCGGATATTAAAAGAGGTTTTAATGAACAAATTACCAAGAATTAAACTGACGAACATAAATATATATTCCAGCCGTATAGATATGTTCCAGTCAAATTCCGGAAAAAAAACTGTTTTTAAATAAATATTGGCAAAAAAGCTCCTTATTGCCCATGCAATACATAACAGCCCAAAAAACAACACATTATATCTCTCAGATTGATATTGCATTGTAAATATCATTATACAAAAGATCCCTAAAACAGCCAGACCCCCGAATAACAGCATATTGGCAAGTAAATTGTTTTCTTTAATTCGCTGAACAGTATCAAATGTTCCTATAGATAGCTGCTTATGAATGCCGCCAAAAAAATGATCGAAATTAGAAACCTGAAGTGTAATATAAACAACCGGATGATCAGGTATAAAAGTAAATGCACCCATTTTCCATTGGGGAACTGAAGTATTGATTTCTGTACCTACTTGTCCATTTTCAGCAACTAAATGTTCATTTATATATAATTTATAGCTAGAATAAACATTGGGCATTGCAAATCCGATCATTCGGCCTTCAGGAACATTTATAAGCTTAAGCCTATAGGTGCCGTAACCACGGCCATTTAATCCCTGCGAATTCCAGGTGCCGGGAACATTTAGATATACAGGCTCCCCGGAATCAGCGCCATCAACTTCTTCAGGTTTAAGCAACTTATCAGGATAAAATTTCCATTCACCATTAAGGACCAGAACCCCTTTCTCAGGAAAATCAATAATATTATAAACCCCTTTATGAATTTGTGAAAAGCATAACTGGACGGTGAAGAAAAGGAAAACTGCTATAATAAACTTTTTGCTCATCCTGAAAGGATCTGTAGCTTTATTTAAAGACCAAATCAAATATACAAAACTTACAGTCAACTATTAGTATAGTACAATATAAAATGGCTGCTCCAAATTTAAAAGTTATGGCTAAGGCTTATTCCGAAAAAGTAATTCCGAGGTAAGCCGGGATAAAAATATCTGGGTGAAGAATTCCCAAAACCTACGGCATTAGGTAAAATCATAGAGGCATAATGTGAATCTAGAAGATTATTAACTCCAGCCTTTAAATCAATACTAAATGCTTCCATTACATCAAATGCATAACCAGCTGTTATATTCACCAGTGAGTAACTTTCATTATAAAGTGTATTCAGGTCATTTAAAGGAGCCGACCCTACGTACCTGTACTCTGAGAAAAGATTAAATCCGGTATTTGTACTAAGATCAAAACCAACATTGACGATTTCTGAAGGAAATCCGCTTATCTCATTACCACCATAGTCTACATCCCTATGAAAATATTCTTCAAACCTGTAATTGGCCACTGTTAATGACAAAAACGGCTTTAATTCCATAATAGTGGAATTCAACAGCCGATAATTGATCAATATTTCCAGTCCATCATGTGTGGTTTTACCAGCATTTACCCCTATATACCGGTCAGGCCCTACCCTTTCAGCAACTAATAAATTATCAATATCTGTATGGTATAAGGACAATTCACCATACAATCGCCTGTTAAGCCAGTGTCCCTTGGTTCCGATTTCATAATTAACTCCGGTTTCTGGTTTTATTTCAGTGTTTATCAATCCCTCGGGAGTTAATGTTTCGGCCAGTGAAGGCATGCTAAAACCATGACTGACAGTACCATAAATATTCCAGTCATCAGAAACAGCATACACCATGCCGATCCGGGGAGAGAAGATCGGTTCATAGGCATAATAACCAGACTGGTCTATAGCATCATCCGCATACAGATCATTTATTGAATACATTGTGCTATTATAATTTACACCGCCTTCCATACTTATTTTATTATTCAGCTCCCATCTCAGCTGAAGAAATAGATTATAATAGCTTCTATGTTCCTTATTATTACTAAGTATAGGTCCTAAAACACTACCCTCTCCCGGAAAGGAACGATATAAATTCTCATAGGTAGACCATGAATACCAGTCACTAAAAACTTCACCGCCAAGTTGTGCATGAATGCCTTTGTTATCCTGATACTCAATACGTGACCGGAAACCGGCTGCCACAGTATTTTCCAGAAGAATATCAAAAGGACGAGGTTCATCGGCATCTCGAAATGAAAAAAAGAGGCTCGAATGATGTGAAAATTTATCGGAAAGATCATAACGCAATGAAAATCCTGCAAAGGACTTTATATAATCTTCATATCCTTGTGCTGCGGCCCAGTTACCTGCAGCCGATTCAGGTGACCCCTCAAATGTCGACTGATCAATTGAGCTTGGAATAAAGGACCTTAAGTCAATGAAGCTTGCCAGAAATGACATATAAAGGTTATCATCATTATAAATAGTACTGTTAACCGTTACAGATTGCCGATCATATTCACTGTTCTCCCTGTAACCATCGGAATGCAGATCATTAATGCTAACGTTCACAAATCCTTCATTGAAGCTATATGATAAAAGGGCATTGGCGTTTCTTAATCCATACGAGCCAGAGATATATTTAGCCTGAACCTGAGATGTTAGATATTCCGGAGAGCGCGAAATTAGATTTATTGTACCGCCCAGACCTGCACCATAAATGCTGGATGCCGGGCCTTTGATTATTTCCACACGCTGTAATGAATTCAGGTCAATGTCTTCAAGGGTACTTTCGCCTTCGCCGGTTGTGAGTGGGATATCATTAAAATACGCTCTTACCCTGTTAGTGCTATAAGGTGTTCTTGAACCAATACCGCGAATGGAAAGCCTGTTTGTATTCAGGTTCCCCGACTCCATAAATACACCCGGTACCCGGTTAATAGCCGGCATAATAACTGTTTCATCATTTCTTTTTAATTCAGCTTCTGAAATAGCATTTACCGAGGCAGGGATATCCTTCATCTTTCGGTTAAACCGGGTTGCCTGCACAACAATTTCATTAAGATGCTGATCAGATGCATTAAGGCCGATATTCAGAAATGACCTAACCTCTTTTATAGTGAATTCATGTGTTTGATATCCGATATGGGAGATTTGTAAGACAGCAGGAAATTTATTAATAATAATTGAAAAATCCCCTGATACATCAGCTGTACTACCAGAACTGTCTTGAAGGTTTAATATTACAGCTCCGGTCAATGGTTCATTATTAGTAGCATCGAAAATCCTTCCGTTAATCTTCTGTGCATCAGAATTGATATAGATAAAGAAAATGAGGATAAAAAATATTAAACTTTTCATTAAGAATATATGGCTTTGACTGAATGTAAACTCCTATTAATAAAGGAGTAATTCAGTTCATTGTTTACACAAAAATACTGATTATCAATACAGCAATAAAGCCTGTTAGCCCAATGATCGTTGTCAAAGCAGTCCATGAACTGAAAGTCTGTGGCACTGTTAAGCCTAAATACCTGTTTACCAGCCAAAAGCCGCTGTCATTTACATGTGACAATAAACTGGCACCTGAGGATATTGCTATTACTGTTAATGCTTTTTCTACTTCAGATACAGTATCCGGTAGTAAGGGTGCGGTTAATGCTGCAGCTGTTATCATGGCTACAGTAGCGGAACCTTGTAAAATCCTAACTATTCCAGCGCTTACAAAAGCAAAAATGAAAAAGGAAAAATTTGATCCTGCCATAGATGCAGCAATTTGTTCACCTGCCCCGGTATCTATCAGTACCTGTTTGAAAACCCCTCCTGCTCCTGTAATAAGTATTATTATTCCCGCAGGCAATAAAGATTTCTCACTGACTTTATAAAGTTCCTGTTTCGTACCTCCTCGTTTTATACCTAAAAAGTACCAGGCAATCAGGTTTGCTATTATTAAAGCTGTAAATGGATGACCTAAGAAGGAAATCACTGGTTTTAGATTAAACCCAAGGATCAATAAATTTTCCTTGTTGGATAATACGGATGCCAGGATTATTAAAAAAACTGGAAGAGTGATAATTAAAATTACTGCTGATATGGAGGGTAATGAGCCTTCTTCCTTTCGGGGCTGCTGTTCAATATATTCCGGAATACTGACAACTATTTTTTTAGAGATATATCTTGTAAAAAATATCCCCCCAATTACTGCTGCCGGGATCCCGGTAAATATTCCAATAAGTATCACATAACCCAGATCAGCTTTTAAGATCTCCGCTACTGCAACAGGCCCGGGGGTTGGAGGAACAAAAGCATGAGTGATGGCCAGCCCGGCTAAAAGTGGCAAAGCATAATAAAGCAATGACCTACCTGATTTCTCCTGTAGGGCATACACTACATAAATAAGCAATATGAAAGCTACATCAAAGAATACCGGAATGGCTACTATAAAACCCGTGATAACCATCGAAAGCGAGGCATTTTTATCACCAAATTTTTTAATCAATGTATTCGCTATTGTATAGGCTCCCCCTGAATATTCAAGTATTGCCCCAAATAAAGCTCCCAGTCCAACTACTACGGCAACGAAGCCCAATGTACCGCCCATGCCAGTCTGAATACTTTGCAGAATAGCATCCGGTGACATCCCAGCTAATAAACCAGAAACTATAGATGCTATTATTAAAGCTAAAAAAGCATGTATTCTAAAATAAAGGATCAGGAAAAGCAGTACTGCTACCCCTATGACTATGGCTAAGAGTAAATCAATATTCATGATTTCCAGGGTGAATGGAAATAACCCTCCTTATCCACTCTTTTATAGGTATGTGCTCCAAAATAATCCCTTTGTGCCTGTATAAGATTTGCTGCAGAATCTTTAGTAATTAATCCATTAAAAAGGTTTAAAGAAGCACATAATACGGGAACAGGCAACCCGCTTTTTATTGCTTCCGCAGAAACTTCAGCGAGAGATGTGTCAATAAGATCATCTTTTATTTTAGGATCCAGCCAGCCAATATCACTTGCGGAATATATCTTTACCAGCTCTTCCATTAATTCAGAACGTATAATACATCCATTTGTCCAAATCCTTGCTATTCCACTTAGGTCAAGATCCCATTTATTCTCCTCAGAGGCTTTAAATATTAGATCAAATGCTGATAGATGATTAATAATACGTGCTGACCTATAGGCTTTTATCAAAGCTGATCTGCTTTTAGTGTCAAAGGATGTAACTTCAATAGTAGTAGGACTGAAATGTATAGATAACTTACTTCTCAGCTCTTTTTCGGCAGAAATAAATCGTGCCATCACCGCCTCTGAAACCGTACTTAATGCTGCCCCTGTTTCCATTGCTGATTCAACAGTCCATCTTCCTGTGCCTTTTTGCTCTGATTGATCAAGCACTTTTTCCAGTAATAAATGTCCGTCTTCTTGGTAATTTAAAATATCGATAGTGATATTCAGTAAAAAGCCGGACAATCCTGATTTTTTGCATTCCCTGAAAAAACCTGTTATTTCTTTAGCATTAAGGGCATATTGTTTTTTTAAAATGAGATAAACTTCCGCTAGCAGCTGCATTTCAGCATATTCAATACCATTATGTACCATTTTAACATAATGCCCCGCTCCTTTTGGCCCTATATATTCCACACAAGGATCTCCATTTTTATCTTTTGCAGCTATTTCTCCTAATATACTCTGGGCCAGAATATATCCCCTCTCCGAACCGCCAGGCATAATAGATGGTCCATTTAATGCTCCTTCTTCCCCACCTGAAATTCCTGCTCCCAAATAATAAATATCATCTTCTTCCAGCTTTTCAAGACGTTTCTCAGAGTCTTTATAAAATGAATTTCCCCCATCAATTAAAACGTCACCATGTTTTAAAAAAGGCTTTAACTGATCAATAGTGATATCAACGGCAATACCTGCCTTAATCATTAGAAGAATGATTCTTGGAGGCTTTAATGAGCTGACGAATTCTTCTAAATCATCAAATCCCTGAAGGTTTTTAATATCAGGATGTGACGCGGCAAACTGAGATGCTATTTTTTCCTCCTTTCCTTCCAGATAGCGATTGTAAACTGAAACATTAATATTCCTACCCGCACAATTCAGGGCTAAAGCTTTCCCCATCACCCCCATTCCGACAATTCCAATTGATAGGTTTTTCATAGCTCATCCAGTATATTTTGTACAATAGTTTCAGGGTCTTTGTCAATAGCTGCTTTTATACCATAAGAAGGTTCTTCAAGATCAGCAAATTGAGACTGCAGTAATTCGGGAGGCATATAATGTCCCATTCTTGATTTCATCCTGTAAGCAATAAGGTCAGCAGACCCGGAAAGATAAATCCATAAAATTCCTTCAATTCCTTTATTTAGTTGTTTTCGATAAGCTTCTTTTAAAGCAGAGCAGGCAAGAACAGCCCCTTTATCTTTACTCCACTCCCCCAGTTTATTATTTAAATGCTGTAGCCATGGCTCCCGATCCATATCACTTAACGGAATTCCGGCTTTCATTTTTTTAATGTTATCGAGTGGATGAAAATTATCAGCATCATAAAATGGAATATCCAGTTTCTCAGCAAGCAATCTGCCCACTGTTGTTTTACCGGAACCGGAAACTCCCATTACTATGATAATCATAAAAGGCTATTTGTTGCTTTTCATAAAAAATTCAGCGATTTGCTGGTGTATGTCTCCATAGCGCACATTGCTTGAATTGGCCATCATTGCCAGCACCAGACCTTGCTCAGGAAACATAATAAATTGTGTAGTGCCGCCAACTGATCCCCCACTATGGCCATACCAGCTTCCATAATTTTCACTTTCTCCGCTTCTCCATCCCATACCATATCCGGTAAGTTTTCCATCTGACGTTTTCTGGCTGGACCAGAGCTCTTCTATTGTTGCAGACATAAGATAACTTTCATCCAGAAAGGCATCACCAAATTTCACAAGGTCTTCACAGGTACTTAAATAACCACCTCCGGCCCACTTATAGCTGTTATCTACATACGGAGCATTAATTACAGTGCTGTCTTTAATTGCATAATATGAAGTACGGAAAGGTATGATCTGTTCATTATACTCAGCTGTTGTTTCCTCCATCTCTAGCGGTTCGAATACATTTTGCTCCATATATATTAAAAATTCTTCACCTGAGGCCCCTTCTATGATGGCACTTAGTAAATTATAACCATAGCTGCTATATCTGTATTTTTCTCCCGGTATAAAAAGCAGCGTGTCATCTTCAAATATGGCAATTCCTTCTTTTACAGTAGCAAAATACTTATTCATAAGAAATTCATCGCCCCTGTAGTGTCTGATTCCTGCTGTATGTCCCGCTACCTGTCTTGTAGTAAGTGGATATTTTTTCTGCGGAAAATAAGGGACATATTGCTGTACCGGTAAATCAGGGTCCAGCTTATCCTGCTCTATAAGAAGTCCTAATGCTGCAGAAGTTAGTGTCTTTGATACGCTGCCAATGCGCATTTTAGTACGTGGCGTTAGAGGGACCTGGTGCTCCAGATTTGCATAGCCTAATCCCTCAGACCATAGCAGCTCTCCACCCTTCATAACAGCCACCTGAACTCCAGGAATTTGCTGTTCCCCCATCCATTTCTTCACAAGTTCCCTGGCAGTTTCTGCTGAGGAATCATGATCTTTATGTACAACAGGTTGAGCAGTTAGGGCAGAAAATTGAATCCAAACCAGTAGAAACAGGAAATAAGGGACCATTGATCTTTTCATATATTAATAAGTTATTTACTACAATAACTTTAAAAATATAGAATAGCTGCTTCTTTTCAGAATGATTTGATAAATATTAAAGATCCTGACGGGCGTAGCTTAATCTTTTGTTGCCTTTAAATTCCGTAGCAGGTCGTAACCTTCTCTTTTTATATTTTCTCTTATACCAAATAATAAATCCGGTCACCGGCAGGCTTGCAGTGATTAGCGATACAAAAAATAAGATGAATTTACCCGGCATACCTCCTATACTTCCCACATGGATATCATAGTTCATTCGTAAGGCTTTATCTGCGATACTTGCTTCTTCATACCTCCCATAAACCGGACGTTTGAGCACTTTTAGAGAATGCTGATCATAATAGGTATAATCCGATTTGTAATAAGTGCTTTTGGAAGGATTAGCTGCTATACCGATTGCACTGATCGAATCTGCCGGAAGGAATACAATATATCTTGGACGATCAGGATATTTATCTAGTGATAGATGAAACGCAGAATCTAATGCATTATAGGCTTTTTGCTGATGTACAGTGGTATTGGAAGCAGGCATGGTCAGATCAGGTTTATGCTTTCCGCCACTTGTTAGCCAGTAAGTTGTTTTGCCAAACCATTGAAATCCCCATACAAGACCGGTAACTGCAGCAAATATCACTATCCATGTGGCATAAAATCCGAGCACATTATGAAGGTCATAATTTAACCTTTTTTTGCTACCATCAGTTTTTATTGTAAAAGATGATTTTCTCTTATTCCTGCTCTTTGGCCACCATAAAATCAATCCGGATATCAGCATTCCGAGAAAAATCAATGTTGAAATGCTGACAATCTTTTTGCCAATTTCCTGAGGCAGTAGTAAATGAACGTGAAGCCGGAAGACATTATAAAAAAAATCATTGTACATGTTCTTAACCTTCTGAACAACGCCTGTATAAGGATTTATGTAAACAAGGTAATAATAATCAGCGGACATAAATCGTACAAAAGCAGCACGACCATCTTCTTCATAATAGATCCTTTGTACATTCTTACCAGGTAAAACTTCCTCTGCTATAGATTTTAATTCTGAAGGTGGTAATAAATTACCTTTGGCGCTATGTGACGAAATAAAACGATAAGGTTGTGTAAAACCCTGTATCTCCTCCTGAAAAACATAAATGCACCCCGTAATAGCAATTATAAACACCACCGGCCCTGTCAAAAAACCAAGCCAGAGGTGAATTTTCCTTATGTGTTTTCTTAAATTCAATTCAATTAACCTTATGTATTAAAGTAGTTTTACTAATGTTAATTTTATTTAGACTAGTTCTAAATTATAGCAAATATAAATTTGGAGGCTTTTTAAAAAAATTTATCTCTAATAATTTTTAAATAAAATCATTACCCGCCATGGCTTTTGTGAATTGATTGTTTTTGATAAGAAATAATTTTCGTTTCTGCAATTTCAGATACTGTAGGCTCAATCTATAGGGTCATCACCATTCTTGATATCGTAATTATAGGATTATTATTTGCAGGTATCCTGTCTTATGCCACTTCAGGCCAAGCTGTTGTCAAAAAACATCACGATTATTATACCTCAAAAGGAAAAAATAAAGAAAAAGACCTATATGAAACATCTGTACATACCGGTACCCGCTTTTGGAGTATGATCATTTTCTTTATTTTACTATTTGTCATTGCAATAGCTGTTGGATCAGGTGGTGAAGGAGTTAACTACTTCTTAGGTGGCTGAGAAGGCCTTACTTCAATTTTACTCGGTAAAGTCCGCGGGTTTAATTTCATTAGGTTAACAACCATTTCACCAATATCTTCTATCTGTATTTTCCACTCCTCTCCCTGTTCTCTATTTCCACCAAAATGAGTCGCAACGGAGCCAGGCATTATAGTACTAACTCTTACTCCTGAATGTCTCAGATCCAGCATCACCGCCTGTGTAAACCCGGTAAGGCCAAATTTACTGGCATTATATGCGGATCCCCCCGGAAAGAAATTAGCTCCCGCCAGACTTGAGATGGTAATAAAAAAGCCTTCAGATTTTTTCAATGCTTCAGCTCCGGACTTTATAGTAAAAAATGGACCTGTAAGATTGGTATCTATTGTCTCTTTCCACTGTTCTTCTGTTAATTCTTCCACAGAACCAAAATGACCCAGACCGGCATTTGCAACTAACAGATCCAGTTGCCCCCATTGATCCAGTACTTTATTCACAGCATTTTGCTGGGCGGATAATTCTCTTACATCGGCTTCAATACCAATAACTTCACCTTTTCCTGATTCTTTTAATTTTTTAGCGGCCTCATCTGCACGTTCCTGAGAACGGCTGGTGATGGCAACATTTATTCCTACCCGTAATAAGGCCTCTGCAATCCCATATCCGATTCCTGAAGATCCTCCTGTAATTAATGCTGTTTTATTTTCTAAAGCCATAATATGTATTTGTTTACATACATATAAAAACCTGCAGGAGGAAAGGTTTATTTAAAAATAAAAAACCTTATTCTATTTCTTTCCAGTTATTAACAGCTGCTCGAATAGCTTCAATAACTTCTTCGTCATCATCAATTGTCCAGTCAAGGGTTTTATAAGTAGTAGTATTATCATTGGCTGAATGAAAAAACACAACAGAATGGATCAATGGATATTTTACAGGTAAAGAATCCAAGGCGTTATAGTACCATTCAGACCTATCCCCTCCAACTTCCAGAGAACCAAATTCAGTCACCATTACTGGCAAATCCTTTTCAGAAAATTTATCATAAACTTTACCAACTATTTCATCAAAACTCCACCACTGGCTCCATGGAGCAACTGTTCCATAATTAAGGGCTGTTATACCCATCCAGTCAACATAATCTTTACCCGGAAAATAATCCTCATAATCATAAGCAGGATGTGGGGACCATACCCAAATAGCATTTTTAGCTCCAAGGCTATCAAACCGGTTTATCAGGTATTGCCATGCATTTACATAATCTTCAGGGGCATTATTCTGAGGTCCCCATGGATACCGGTAAGGATCATTCATTTCGTGACCAAAACGAAGAAAAAACGGCTGACGGAACTTCTTTGCCTGCATGGCCCATTCATCTATATAGACATCGAATTTACCTTCGGCAATGGCATTTAAGCCTCCCTCATTAATATTTCTTTCCTTATCTACAAAAGGAAACCTTTGCGGATTAAAATCATTCAGCCAGGGTTCCCAGGTGATCATGGGAACAGAGCCTAGATCAAAAATTGCCTGTGACTGGAGCATAGGAAAATTTTGAGAGGCTTTACTACCCCAGGCAGTATAGATCTGTATAATAGGTAACGGAAAGCCTAATGAATCTTCAAGAGCTACAATAGACTGAAACGACTGTTGTGTTCTGTCGTCATAAGCACCAAAAAATATAGAATCAGGTGCATTTAGCAGGGAAACATTATTCCTGTATTGTCTAAACCACTCGAGCTTTTCTTCTCGTTTTTCTTCTCCTCCTAACAAATTTCTTTCAATTTTTGAGACTGCGGTAGTAATTGTAGTCATAAAATCCTCCAATGGACCTTTACTTCTTTCGCCTGCATAAAGCAGGAGTACAAAAATTAAAGTGCCTATTACTAGGGCTACAACAAAAACTGTGGTACGAGCGATTATCTTTTTCATTTCTTTAGTATCCGCTTAAAAAAGCTTCTCCTGTTTGATTTTTCAATATTTATTTTATCAAGGTCTACACTGGCCCAGGGATCTTCAGCATTTAATTTAGCCGATTCATAGGCCGCATATAACCCTCCAAATGTCATTATATAAGCTACTGATGCAAAAGCAACCATACCCCATATTTCACCACTTGTAAGTGCAAGTGCAGCTTCAGCAGTATAAAATTTCCGTTGTACTACAATAGCTGCAATAGTGAAAATGAATATCATCTGGTGAATAAATAAAGGTTTGGCAAATGGTGTTAATCCTTTAACTGCCTGTTTAGCTGTCGGGATATAAGGTATTTTGGCATTTAAAAGTGAGAGCACAAAACCTAGAAAGAAAACAGGCCAGCACGCAAATTTCAGAAACATACCCCGCAAATGTAATCCTTTCTCATACTCAGGATGACAAAACCAATTCTGCACATACAGATATATAATTAATCCAATGACAGCTACAGGTGTCCAGTAGATAAAAAACTGAAGAAAATCCATATCAGCCGGAAGCCAGCCAAACCATAGAAATAAGAATGGTATAATAAGAAACAACAGCATCGTGAGGCCATTCATATAATAAGTGCCGATGGTAAAATATGAAAGCCGCTGATAATTGGACAGCTTCTTCCATAACTGTGGCAGCTCAGCAAGCAGGACCTCATGCACTCCCCTTGCCCATTTTAATTGCTGCTTACAGAATGATCCAAGATCCTCGGGAACAAGGCCACGACTAACAATAACCGGCTTATAAATGGACTTCCAGCCTTCTGAATGTATCCTGATAGAAGTAACAAGGTCTTCCGCCAATCCAATACCATGCCCTCCTATTGATTCCAGCGCTTTTCTGCGAAAGGTACAATTAGCACCAATTGCAACTGCACAATTATACCCGTTTAAACCCATTTGGGTAGGGCCATAAAAACCATAGGTCTGCTCAGCGGCACCACGCGCAACAAACGATCTGTACTGGTTGTAGTAAGCCTGGCTAACCTGCACAAATCCTACATTCTCATCTTTAAAATATCCTAATACTTCATCAAAAAAATTAGGAAATGGAATATGGTCCGGATCTAAGACCAGAATGAAATCTTCCGTTGTTCTTTCCAGTGCCGCATTTATTTTACCCGCTTTTGCTCCGGGATATCCTACCAGCTCGAGCCATACAGCGCCGTATCTTTCAGCAACTTCACGAAAGCGAGGATCCTGAGTATCATCCAACAGATAGGTAGTGTGAGGATAAGAAATCCTGGAGCATGCTTCTAACGTTTTCTCAAACATACTTAAAGGCTCTCCGGGAGAGCTGGTTGTAAAAATAGCGACACTCAAACCTTCATTAGCGGGTATATGTGCAGGTTTATTGATGCGTAAATAGCTGATCCAGAGTATTACGGTACGAAAAATACCCCACCAGAAAATAAGGGATAAAATAATAAAAAGAGGCAATGAAGCTACATGTTCCTCCTGAAACCACCAGTTTGCCAGGTTAAAAATAGAGATTATTCCAGCCGTCATAAGAACAGCTATTATGATCTTTTTTCTCTTCTTAACAGGTTTAGCTTCCCTAAATCTCCAAAGATCGTATTTCGCTGATTTACTCATTAAAGAAACTTGTAGGTTAGCTGCAGGCTTGCGAGATGTGCATTAAAAAAGAATAAGCTCTGATACCTGTATTTGCCACTCAGATTTAATTGTTCAGCAATACCTATGTTTAAAGATGATTCAATTTCAAGAGGTGTATATGTTACCCTTTCATGTAAAACAGTTGCTCCGCTTTCACCTGAGGGAGAATCTGCCGCAGCAAAAAAGCCTAAGTTAATACCTATATTTAAATTTGTTTTCTCGTTACCCACCTGCATATTGGCTAAAAAGCTGTTGATCTGCTGATTTATAGGTGTAAAATAATTTTCATAAAAGCCCTCTACACTAACAGTAGGCCTGCTAAAAACAGGAGGAAACCCCGTTCCCCCACCACCAGATGTTGACTCAACTACAAATGTTGTTTCCTCAGAGGTAGTATAATTAAAAGAGTAACCTCCCCCTAATTTAAAATTTGATTCATTTATTAAAGGAAATAATATCCAGAAATAGGCGGATTTAATACTATTATCATCAGGAAAAACCTGTTGCTGAAATCCTGCCTCACCTAAAAGATTATTCTTTTTATTTTCCAGGTTAAGTGCACCTTTATAGGTACTAAAGGTAAAAGGTGATAAAATACTTTCAGCTGTATACTGATAAGGTACATTTTCATATTCAAGCTTTAGATTAAGGCTGCCTGAAATTTGTTGTTTTAAGCTTACCCCTCCCGTAAACACATTTTCATGATTATTAGCAGGAAAAAATACTCCTCCCTTTAAACCAATTGTAGTTTTGCTCTTTAAATAGATACTATTCCCTGCCCTTAACCACCTGGTGTTGAAACCCTGATCGAATGAATTATAGCCATAACTGCTAAAGCTTAATGAGGGACTAAACCACCAGGATTGATACCAGGAACCTTCTGCTAAAAGACCGGTAAATTTTAAAGGTTGATCATCAGAATATGTGATTCCCGAAATACCCAGGGCCGGTGCTGATAGTTTCCTGATTTCTTCCAGTAAAATTTGAAACTCCTGATTTTCTGGATAGAGGCTCTTTATTTTTAAAGCTCTTTGTTTTGCTTTAGCTAGCCTGCCATTCCAAATATTTATATAGCTCATCATTAGGTTCGCCTCCGGATGATCCGGATTTTGCACCAGGTACTCGTTCAGCATTTTCTCAGAAGCTCCTATTTTACCCATCTCATATAGAAACCTGCCATAATCAAGCTTGACTTCATCATTTTCAGGAAAATTCTTCTGCAACCCTTTATATACTTCTTCTGCCCTGTCAAAATCCTGCATCCAGTAAAGTACCTGGGCATGGAGTCTTAAAGCATGAATATTTATATGCTGCTCATTATAAGCAGATAAAATCTTATCAGCAGCTTCAAAATCTTTTGCATAGGCTGCTTGCCGTGCACGATCAATAGTTATTTCAGCATTTGTCTGCCCAAAGGAGTTACTTGTACAGATCGTAGAAATTACAATCAATGTTAACAATTGCATTCTATGACGAATGGTAATAAACATAAGCTAAACGGAATATATAAAAGGTGAAAGTTAATTCAAAACATTTAGCAAATTAAGCATTTGTTTAAGTATTAAATATTATTTAAGCATGATCCACCGTCTGTCTCAAAAAATAATATTATTTTCTCTTTCAAAAACATTAATTTTTAACTTAACAAATACAATAATTTTAGAAATTACATATTTGAAGATTGGAAAATAGTAAATTTGCAGATTGGATAAGTAACTGAAGATTATGAGGCTGGCACAGTTGGCAAGAAAACTGGATATTCCCAAAACGGAAATAATTAAATTTCTTTCCTCCAGAAATATTTCTATTGAAACACATGGTAATACAAAAGTAGATCAGGAATATGTAGACCTGTTAGAATCCAAATTCGGCAAAAAGCCGTCAGAAGAAAAACCTGTATCTTCTTCAGAAGAAGTTGTTTCAGCAGATCCAAAAAAACCACAGGATGAAGCTTCTGATGAAAAAACGGAAGAATTGAAGCCGGAGCCTACATCAGAAATTCAGGAAAAACCAGTAGAGGTTATTCGTCCAAAAAAAGTAAAACTTCAGGGCATTAAGGTACTTGGAAAAATAGAGCTTCCTGAGCCTGCAAAGAAGAAGGAGGAGGAAGAGGATAAGGGGAATGCGGAGGACATAGCTCAGACAGAAATCACCCCTAAAAAGCATGTCAGAAAGGATTCTCGAAAATATATTAAGAAAGACCGGAAACCCCGACGAGAATTATCTTTAGAGGAAAAGCAAAAAAGAGCAGAACAAAAACGTTTAAGAGAAGAGCGGAAGCGGAAAAAAGAGCTTAAGGAAAAGAAAAAAAGATTCTATGAAAAACAGGTTTTAGCAAAAGTTTCTCCAACCAAAAAATCAAAAAAGAAGAAGAAAGAAGAGCCTGTTCAATCGACAAAAAAACAGGTGGTAAAACCTAAAAATATCTTCAGAAGATTCTGGGCATGGTTAAATGGAGAATATGATCAGTTTTAACGTTTCCAGGTAGTAACATTCAAATTTAATACTGCCCGCATTACATCTTTCTGGCTTATCTGACCTACCAGCTTTCCTTCCTTAACTACAGGAAAACGCCTGAGGCGCATATTAAGAAATTTTTGTGCCGCCTCAAAAATATTCATTTCAGCGTTAATAGTAATGACATTTTCAGCCATATGCTCCTTCACAAGTCCGGAAAAATTAGGTGTATTAGTATACTTGCCACGTACTACTTCCTTTAGGCAATCCCCTTCAGATATTATCCCAATCAAATGCCCCTCCTTGTCAACAACCGGCCCACCGGAAATCTTTTTTTCCAGAAGCTTCTCCATTACCTCATCCATTGGCTGATCAGGATGGAAAGTGATCAGTTTTGTGGTCATATAATCTCCTACCGTTGCAAGTTGTTGTTCAGGCTTTGCCTTTGGCACCTGCGCACCTTTGTAGCTTTTTACCATATTTCTATGTCTTTTATAGTCTAGTAATATATAAATTTCTCTTTTAAAATCAAATAAAGAATTTTATCTTACGTCCTGAAAACAAAAAAAAATTACATAATGCTATTACCTTTTTTAAATTTATCGGATTCAATTAAAAATTAACACCCAACGATCATGAAAAGAACTTTACTGATTTCAATCCTGATGTTATTGGCATTTGGCAGTTATGCACAATTACATTTAGGCCTTAGCACCGCTGGGAACAGCACCTTTGTTTTAGATAAAGGGTTAACAGAGGATCCACGTTATAACTCTACTATGACATATGACTTCGCTCCTATTGGTTTTACTATGGGTTTAAACCTAACAAAAAGTTTTGGCCTTCAGCTAGAGTCTATCCTTTCAAACCAGGGGCAGATCTATGAAGTAATAGATATAGCTAATAATGTTGTGGGACAAAGGGAGATTGATCTTTCATATATCCAGATCCCACTTCTGTTTAAATTTATGAGTGGTAGTAATAATATTGCCAGGCCAACATTTTCCTTAGGGCCGCAGCTATCATTATTAACTGAGGGTTATGAGTCATTACAATATATGCAATCAGTTATGGAAGTACCTGAAGACCTGGCGACCGCTAATGGAGATGGTACTTATACAATAGTAGATCCATCAACAAGCCAGGTGCTTACAGACCAGGCTACGATGAATCCTGATGGTACTTATAATATGCCCGAATTTAATTCAACGGAATTATTAAGCAGTAATGCCTTAAATGAGTTTCAACAATTAAGAGATGCGGAATTTCAAATAGCTGCATCCTTTGGGCTTGACGTTGATCTTGGTAAGCATATTTACTTATCATCTATTATTCGTGCCAATTACAGTCTTACTGATATGCGAAATGGCGACGTTGTAGAGTTAATCAGAACCGAAGGCGTAAATAGCATTTTTAACAAAAGAGCAAATCTTCTTGTAGGTGTACAGCTGGGCCTGAATTATGTAATCGGAGGTACACGTTCTTTTAATAAAAAGAATCCTTCTTCCGCTAAATAATATAATTAAAAAGATCATTAAAAATACCTCGCTTATATTTTTCGCGGGGTATTTTTTTTAAATTTTATTTTGCTGATAATCAGCATATTACTATCCAACCTAACATTAGTTAGTGTATATTTCACACTTTTTCTTTTGCTTCTGATTTGCTCATGATTTATTTTCATGATTATGAAAACAACCAGGTCAGTAATTACCGGAACAGGAAGTTATATTCCTGAGGTAATAAAGAAAAATACAGATTTCAATAACATAGATTTTTATTCCGAGAAACAGGAAAAGATACCATCTTCAGCAGAACATATCATAAAGAAATTTCAACAAATAACGGGTATTGAAGAACGAAGATATATTCCTGACGAACTCGATTCATCTACAATTGGAGCCGAAGCAGCAAAAAAAGCAATAGAAGATTCAGGAGTAGACCCGGAGCAAATTGACCAGCTTATTGTAGCCCACAATTTTGGAGATGTTAAAAAAGGCACAATTCAAACGGATATCCTCCCTTCTATCGCCTCAAGGATAAAACAGCTTGTTGGCATAAATAATCCCGCCTGCGTAGCCTATGATATACTTTTTGGATGTCCGGGCTGGCTACAGGGAGTTATTCAGGCGGATGCTTTTATAAAATCAGGAATGTCAAATAAATGCCTTGTGGTGGGGACAGAGACATTATCACGTGTTCTCGATCCTTATGATCGTGACAGTATGATATTTTCTGATGGTGCAGGGGCATGTATTATTGAAAAAAAAGAAGTAGGTGAAGATGGTCCGGGCATATTAGGGTCTGCGGCTTTGACACATACTGCTGAAGAAGCTTACTATCTATTCCTTGGCAAATCAAATTTACCCGAATCTGACCCAAATGTTAGATATATTAAAATGAATGGCCGAAAAGTCTATGAATATGCTATTTCTAAAGTGCCTCAGGCTATGGCAGCATGTCTTGAAAAAAGCAATGTATCTATTAAGGAAGTAAAGAAAGTGTTTATTCATCAGGCAAACGAAAAATTAGATGAAGGAATAATAAACCGTTTCTTTGAAATTTATAATGAACCACTTCCAGATAAGATCATGCCTATGAGCATACACAAGCTCGGTAATAGTTCAGTAGCAACCATCCCTACTCTTTATGATATGGTCAAAAATAACCTGGTTGACGGACATCAGATCAATGAAGGCGATGTGGTGATTATGGCATCAGTAGGTGCGGGTATGAATATAAATGCCATTTGTTATCGCATTTAAAGTACCTTTGCAGATAAATATTTCCGGAGGCTAATTGTCAGAGGCAGTAAGAAAGATAATTCATATTGACATGGATGCTTTTTTTGCATCCGTTGAACAACGTGATAACCCTGCCCTAAAAGGCAAACCTGTTGCCGTGGGAGGAATCTCAGAAAGAGGTGTTGTAGCAGCAGCAAGCTATGAAGCCAGAAGATTTGGTGTTCGTTCTGCAATGCCTTCTGTTATTGCCGCACGAAAATGTCCATCACTCATATTTGTTAAACCGCGCTTTGATATTTATAAGGAGGTATCTAATCAAATACGCAGGATCTTTTATGATTATACGGACCTTGTGGAGCCACTTTCCCTTGATGAGGCTTATCTTGATGTAACCCATAACAGGAAGAATTTACCCTCAGCTACTCTTATTGCCAGAGAAATAAAAGCAAGAATTAAAGAAGAAACTGGTTTAACTGCCTCAGCAGGTATTTCGATCAATAAATTTTTAGCTAAAGTAGCATCCGATGTAAATAAACCCGATGGATTATTCCTAATCCCACCAAAAGATGCAGAAAATTATGTTGAAAAGCTTTCTATTGAAAAATTTTATGGTATTGGTAAAGTAACCGCTGAAAAAATGTACAAAATGGGTATCAGAAGCGGGATTGATCTTAAAAAATATTCTGAAGCCGAGCTGGTAAGGCTTTTTGGCAAAACAGGTAGATATTTTTATAATATTTCTCGTGCACAGGACCATCGTAAGGTAAACCCCAACAGAATAAGAAAATCACTGGGTGCCGAAAATACTTTTTCACAGGATTTACTAACCCGAGAAAAGATCCTTGAAGAGCTTGAAAATATTTGCCACACATTATTAGCAAGAATGGAAAGAACAGGTACCAAAGGAAAAACTCTCATATTAAAAATAAAGTATGCTGACTTCCGTCTTATTACAAGAAGTAAAACAATATCTACCTGGATTACTACACAGAAAGATATCGAGCAGCTTTATACCCCTCTCCTTGACCAGATAGAGCTTTCTGATGGAATTCGTCTGTTGGGACTTTCCCTGTCAAATTTAAATCACCAACAGCCGGATACTTCATCTCCTGCCGCACAGCTAACGCTGGAATTTTAATTAATAAGAATCTTTGCCTTAGTTTCCCTGTGCTTCTTTCAAAATGAAAGGATATTTTGTTGTTTTGGGCATCAAATTATCTTACTTCCTACCACCAGGAGAATTTTATCTATTAGGTTTTATATCAAAATTATTAATTGAAATGATATAAGAAAACCAATGTAGCTGTATAGGCAGGTTTTGGATTATCTTTTATTTCCAAAGTAATTTTTAAATGAGCTTTTGTAACACCTCGAAGATCTGCCAATGATTCCAGGTGAGCACGTAATCTTACCTCACTTCCCTCCACTACTGGCTGATTAAATCTCAACTTTTCAATCCCATAGTTGATCATCATCTTTAAATTTTTAATCTCCACGATCTGCTGCCATAAATAAGGGGCAACTGAAATAGTCAGGTAACCGTGAGCAATGGTATTACCAAAAGGGCTTTCTTTTTTAGCACGCTCCTTATCAAGATGGATCCACTGATGGTCCAGGGTAGCATCAGCAAATTGATCAATCATTTCCTGTGTAACTTTCAGGTATTCAGAAGTACCAAGCTCTTTTCCTATATAATCTTCGAAATCCTTAAAACTGTGAATTACTATTTGACTCATGATAATATTAAAATGCAGCGTTAAAGATAAATCTTATCCTTTATCTAAATATATTAAATCGTTTTTTTCTTTTATTATTTTCGTAATTATTAATAATCCGCTTATAGCGCTTCTGGTTTATTAACAATTCATAGGTCGATTTTATCTCATTAAGCCTGGAATTTAGTTCCAAAAGCTCCTCTTCTTTATTGTACTGGTTTATTAATGCGATAAATTCCGGATCATTGCTAAGCTGTTGATGGCTTACTCCTTCATAACGGTTCAAAACCTGCTTCTTATGATTAATAATGGTATAAAGATCATTTGACTGCCGCCTGAGTTTATCAACCAGATTCTCTTCTTTGTTATTAAGATTATTTACAAGGCCATAGGCAGCAGGAACTCCCACCACCGCAGGTGCTACTTTTGACAACACCGTATGTGCCGGTAATCCTGCAAAAATTGCTCCCGCTAAACTCACTGCAGATAAGGCAACTGTTGTTGCACGTCTTCTTGATCGTAGTTTACTATCAACAAACTCTGCACGGTTTTTTATATCCTGAGTTTTCGACATCATCAGGCTCATCTGGCTTTGTAAGTTGTCAAGTTTACTTTTAAGGATATCCGGATTGGGCCGATCATAAACCTTTACAGGTATTTGACCTGTAGTTGTCTCGCCTTTTTTATCTTTCACATTGAAAGCGACCTGAATATCTATCGCCCCCTGCCCTGCTGTAACTAGTTCGTATGAAGGCATGAAGGTTAGCACCCCTGTTTGTTGATCTATTTCCAGACCCTCAAGTGTAAACCCTCCTGCCAGTGAAAATTCCAGCTCGTCATCAAGATTAGGGTCTTCTGCAATAATTTTATAGGTTTGTTTTAAACCTTCTTTTACACTCCAGCTCGGAATGGCTTTTATCTTGGGGCTTTTATTTGTCTCTGACCAGGCTACTTCCAGCACCACTTCATCTTTATGTTCCGGATGATAAGCCTCAGCAACAACATATTTGATCCTGTAAACCTTGTCATCCTTCATTTCCTTCGAATCAATTTCCCATGTAAGCCTGCCGCTGTTATCATCAAGATTTATATTACTTATTCCATCATCGTGTTCAAATGAATAAATTAATTTATCACTGTCATCGTTTTCAATTTGCGGTTGGTATACGAAAGTAAAATCATCTTTAATATTTTTCCGGCTCGGTTTATTTAATATCACCGGTGGGAAATCCACATCTTTAATATCCATACGCAGGTTAAGATTTCCGGTACTGCCATATTCATCGACAGCATTAATACTCCAATTGATGAAACCATCTTTAGCCTGCTCCTCACCTGGTTGAAATTTAAAATCAATTTGCTGGGTTGAAGCATTATAATGTACAGAAGAATTCTTTAGTTCTCGCTGATTTACATCACCATTAAAGTAATGGCTAAAAAATAATCTACCCGGATTCTCATCCTCTACTGATGCAGTGATATGTATTTTATCTTTTTCCCTTATGCTTACTGAATTCCCGGATTGCTCAACAGCCTGCCCATTTATAAAAACAGAATTTACAGAAATAACTGGTGGAAAATTTTGTTTCTTCACCTGAACAGTAACTATTTCCTCTGCAAGAATAGCTCCTGTGGTATCAGTAAGATGAAAAATAATTCCGCGTATCCCAACATCATCAAGCCCGGGTGTCCAGGTAAAGTTGCCAGTATTTTCATCTAAAAATGCATCTGCGGGTGCCGTTCGCATTTGATATAATGTAGGAATATTTACTTCGGAAGATTTATAAAGCTGAAATTGTAAGGAGGAACCTACATTCACTTCATAAGTTACAGGGTCTATTTTAAGCTGCTGGGAATAACTTTTATAAAAAATCAGATGAAAAACTCCAATGAGCAGGAGTATATTAAAACGGAATTTGCTATAGATCATTCTTCTCTACAATACCTTTTCTTTAATCCACTATTTTAAGGCTTTCTTAAATAAAGTACATATAAAAATTTAATGAGTTTGATAGAAAAGGAAAATTAATCTTACATTAAGAAAGGGCTATAAAATAAAAAAGCCGGATAAATCCAGCTGCTATTTTAGGGATCTCAACCTGCGCGACCATCAGCTCTTCTTCGCCATTGCCGCATATCATTGTCAACAGATAATGTTGTTTGAACCTATTACGTTTATTGTAAATAAAAGGTTCATAAATTTTAATTATTTTTTTTAGCCAAAATATTTATTGCCAGATATCCTGTTCCCCCTTTATAAACCAGGCTCCACTCCTTCATTTTCAAATATTTAATCATATACCTGTTATGCCACCCATGGGCTACTAGCAGTACCATTTTTTCTTTTTTTGCTTTTTGCTCCAGATGATCTGCATTCTCTTTCGCTCTACGCTTTGCCTCAAAAAATCCTTCAGTCTTTCCGTGACTAATACCAAAGAACCAGAGGATCCGTGACAAAAATGTCCAGAATTTTAGAGGCAATGGAAAATTAAAAAAACGGAAAATATTTTTTTCAAATTCACGAAACCTATAATCTGATACAAGGTCAAAATCAGTACCAAATAATAATTCAGCCGAATGTCTGGCACGAGGAATGCTGCTATGATATACTTTATCAACCGGAAGACCATCAGTGCAAATCGGATTTTTTTTAAAATGCCTGATACCTACCTTATCATATTGTGAAGAATATTCAATAGCTTCTGCTCGTGTATACCACCTTACTTTCTTTAGATCAGGTTCTCCATGCCTGATAAGGACAATTTGGAAAAAATCATCTTTAAACAGCGATAAGCAACTTTTATCCTTCTGGCTTTGATAATATTCTTTTAAATCTTTTATTGAGACGACACTCATGCACAGCCTGATCTTTTTATGTTAGATACAAGCCACAGATAATTTTGTTTTAATTATCAGGCAACGCGTAGTTTGGAATTTATAGATTGATTTAATTCTCGTTGGCGAGCCATTATTTCATCCAGATCAAGGTTTAAAGATTTCTTATATAGCTGGTATATCAAATCCCATTCAACCTTATCCATAAACCCATCACTATTTGCAATGAGACACATCCATGCTATGTAATCTATTTGCTTTTTTTTAGGTAAATTTTTTAGACCAACCACACATTCCTTGAAAAGAATATCTTTTTTAGCATTATTTAATTTTTGTAGCTCATTTTCAAAAAGAGTATTATCAAATTCTTCTATCACTACCATCTTTTTTCCTAATGCTATCTCCTTCTCATTTACCTTTCCATCTGCATGGATAAGCAGGTAATATAATTTTGCTATAGTTGAATAATCTTTCATTAATGTAATTTTTTTATACACTGAGAAAAATGTGCCAATTCTAAAAAGTGCCTTTTAAGCAGTTAATGACAAATTTATTCCTACCATTATCTCCCAAAATAGGAATTCTTCATATAAACGGGATGTACTATTTTAATAAAAAACTTAATCATCAATAATAGTTATTAATCAGGTGTCATACAAGGATTATTTTAAAAAAAAATAGTTCAATAATAATGAACTGGAGACCAGGTATTTATCGGTCCAAATTAGCCTGTGACATCATAAAGGCAGCTGTTCAATGTTCTTTTGGCCTTTTCATGTAAAGCAGGATTTCCTTTATTCATATTATTCAATAATAATTTTCCTTCACGTAAAAACACCCTTGCAAAATCAGGATCATTTTGGGTTATATCTATTGAATTATCAATAATATCCGCATATTTTACAGTCTGGGCTTTAGGGTGGGCATCCTGTAACCTTTTTGCCTCGAGTTTTTTTCTTTCTTTTCGGTTAAACTGAGGAAAGTTAGCTTTTGTATAAATATCAGTCAGATCAACTACCAATGAAATAGTTTCAAGTGCAGCTTTTCTGTCCATAATATTTAATAAATATCTCTCCAGCTCTTCCGTGGTAACAGGTGTATCTTCCAGAACATCATGAAGCAGTGCTGCGGCAAGAACAGTAAGTTCATCATTATACTCACTGCATAGTTTCATTACCCTCTCAGGATGCCGGATATATTTTTCTTCAGAATATTTTCTTTTCTGTTCACCATGTGCATCTTCAGCATACTGTCTTACTTTTTCAAGTATTGGTTCATTCATTTTTATGGAATTTACTCTTTACCCACTTACCAAATTTTGTAAAAATATTGTCCCCTCCTTCTATACCTTCCTCACCAATAGCATATCCAACAGGCTGTAAAACTTCAATTCTATCACAAATAACTTTTACTATTCCCAAAACGGGAATTGCCAGTACCATGCCTGGTACCCCCCAGATAAATTCTCCAAAAACGACAGCTATAATAGTCATTACAGGATTCATATCTACCTTATGCCCGACTATATAAGGTTCTAAAATATAGCTTTCAACGAATTGTGTAATGGAA
>JBPRGH010000060.1:0-14169 GCA_051418055.1 Candidatus Cyclobacteriaceae bacterium M2_1C_046
GTATAATAGGTATTACTAAACCGCTGGTTTACTTCTTCAAGAATGCGTTTTACATCTTCCTGGCTCACATTAGGCCCCTCGCCTACAGGCTCATCATTATAAAGGATATGAAAGATGATCGGGAGGCTAATGATCTCATATGCTTTTGGAGCCCTGGCAATCACAGCAATTTCTTCGCTCTGCCACCCATTATAGCGGGCAAAGAATTTATGCTCTCCCGTATCTAAAGTAGAAAAAGTATTTCCGGTCATTAAATTTCCATTATAGTAATACTGTACTTCTCCCTCCACAAGGCTCAGGTTATGGAACCGCTGCAGGGCTTCTTCATTCTTCATCACATTAAGCACCAATTCCTTTTTCCCGTCAGCCACCATGTAGAAGGAGTTGGGGTAAATAAAATAAGAGGTAGTGGTAGCCTCTTCTTCTTCACAGGAGGAAATAAGAAGTAAAAAAATGACAGCTATATATCTTTGCATTGCCTTCAAATTTTAATGAGATGTGAGTAATTCACCCACATCTCTATTATTAAAATACTAATTCTTTAGTAATTTATGCTGTAAAAAAAGCGTATTGTTATAATATATATCCAGAATATATACTCCCTGTCCTGAAAAAGCAGATGCCGGTATGATAAAATCGTGTTTTCCCTTTATTTTCTTTTCATTAAATAACACCTTAACACTATTTCCATCCTGCGATTTTATTATTGCGGTAACATTTCCATCTTCTGGTATTTCATAAGATACATTTGCAGATGTAATCACCGGATTTGGTGAAACAGTAGACATGGATTCTATGGATGAACAATCATCAGTATGCATTGTCAGGGATAAATTATAAGTCACAGTGCCTGAAGGAGTGCAATTGTAGGTAACTGTACAATAAATGGTAAAATAGCCAGCAGAAGTAGGTCTCCCTACCACATAGTCCAGGTCTGTCGAGGTATCAAAAGAAAAATTAGTGGCCGACCAGCTGTACGTTCCTGATCCAGGATTATCTTCTACCAAACCGAAACGCCAGTGTGGATGTACAGAAGGATACCCACCACAAGTGCCCATATAAATAGATGGTTCAGAGGGGCATTCAATAGGTTGTACTACAGTGATATCTTTACATTCACAGCATGGTGCTGAACCGGCTTGATATTTTGTAACGCATAATTTGGCTGTCCCTGCCGCTGTTCCTTTGACATTCACGCTACTACCCGTATTGGATCCGTCAATTACCAAACCTCCTGTAACCGACCAGAAGTAACTGGCACCGGATGTGGCAGAAGTTGAATATGTTAATGTTTGGTCAACATTAATAGTATTCTCACCCGTAATTGCACATGTTTGGGCTTTTACCCCCCCCCTGAAATGCTATAGTAAACGCTATAGCAAGAATGGATTTAATCATTTTTTGTTTCATGATTTAATGTTTAGTTTAATAATATATCAATATTATTAAATTTATATTGTTAAACAAATTCATTATTTTATTTTTTTAGTTAGCACCTTCTTAATTTAGCGGGATAAAAAATTAATTTAATGTTCACTTTGTCATTCTACAGTCATTAATTCATTTTATGTCTTTCTAAAAAAATAAAACTTCTTACATTTACAGTGTAAGCATTAGAACTATGAGTAACGTATTTCAGGAAGTAAAAAATATATTAACAGAAAAATTAGGTATAGCAGAAACCGAAATCACCCCTGATGCTAATCTGGTGAAAGATTTGGGTATTGATTCTCTCGATTATGCTGAGCTGGTAATGGAGTTTGAAACAAATTTCGATATCAGAATACCTGATGAAGATGCCGAAAAACTGGCAACAGTGAAAGAGGCAGTAAGTTATATTGAAGGAAAGCTAAAGGAAACAAAAAGCTGATTAATAAGAAAGGATCAGTCCTATTCCAAAAGTCAGCACAAAAAATAATGTACTAATTGCCATTTGCTTAAGAAAAGGATCAAGTTCTTCAGGTTGTAGTTTGCTAATTTTAACAGCATTAAATATCAACATTGGAACAGCCAAAAGAAAAAGCCATTGCCATGGGTTTTCATAGTTGAGAGTAGTAAATATTACAGCGCTGATTATCCCTCCTGAGATAAGTATCCAGTGATAAATTATGGCATTTTTTCTACCTATACGTACAGGAATGGAAACTTTTCCTGCCTCACGATCTGATTCTATATCTCTTATGTTATTAATATTCAGCACGGCAACAGAAAATAACCCACAGCTTAAAGCGGGAAGTAATATTTGCTGGTCCCACTGATGGGTATAGAGATAAAATGAACCCCCGACACCTACAATCCCAAAAAATATAAGCACCGATATATCGCCAAGGCCTCTGTAGCCATAGGGTTTAGCGCCCATTGTATAAGCTAAAGCAGCGATAATACTAATGATACCAATTACAAAAAATGGCAGGATAGCATCCCAGTTATCCTGAAAAGCTATAATTAATAATAAGCAGCCACTAACAAGACATAGGCCTGCAAATACATTTATTGCCCTTCGCATAGCTTCTACACTAATTTGACCACTAAAGGTCATTCGTGCAGGCCCTTTTCTGGTGCTACTATCGGCTCCATGTTTATAATCACCATAGTCGTTGGCCAGGTTGGAAAGCATCTGAAGGAAAGCGGTTGTTAAAACAGCAAGTATAAAGATCGTCCAGCTAAAGCTGTTATATGCTGCTGCTAAAAACGATCCCATAGCGATGCTACTTAACGCTAAAGGTAGTGTTCTGGGACGTAAAGCTTCAATCCATGCCTTCATCTGTAAAAATTCATCTTCATTGTTGGTATCCTGTCCTGCAAAAGCGGGAGGTCCTTTTACATACGTTCTGGTACTTCAATTCCAAGTAAGCACATCGCACGATCAATAACTACAGCTACTGCTTCAGACATGGCTATTCTGAAGTTTAAAATATCCTCATCATCTTCATTAAAGATTGGGATCTTCTGATAAAAACCATTGAATTCTTTGGCAAGGTCATACACATATTGTGCAATGATCGCCGGTGAATATTCTTCAGCTGCATGCATCACCTTAATGGGATATTGAGATAGTATATAAACAATTTCCCGCTCTTCCGGCTGTAAACTCTTCACGGCTCTGAAGTGAGAGCTTTCAGGACCTAATCCTAATTGCTCAGCTTTACGTAGCAGTGCAGAAATACGTGCGTGTGTATATTGAATAAATGGACCTGTATTTCCCTGGAACTGTATGGATTCTTTTGGATCAAATAACATCCGCTTTGCAGGGTCAACTTTAAGAAGAAAATATTTTAATGCCCCAAGGCCAATGGTTTCAAAAAGCTCTTTCAGCTGGTCTTCATTAAAATCTTCGATCTTTCCGAGATCTCGCGTATGCTGCTCCGCAGTATCTTCCATCTCCTGCATTAGATCATCGGCATCAACAACAGTACCTTCGCGGGATTTCATTTTACCTGTTGGAAGGTCTACCATTCCATAGGAGAGGTGGTAGCATTCCTTTGCCCATTCATATCCCAATTTCTCCAGGATTATAAATAAGACCTTAAAATGATACTCCTGCTCATTACCAACCGTATAGATCTGGCTGCTGATCTTCGGGAATTCGCGGTAGCGCATAATCGCTGTTCCAATATCCTGCGTCATATAAACAGAGGTACCATCGGAACGTAATAGTAGCTTATGGTCTAACCCTTCCTCTGTGAGATCTACCCACACCGAGCCATCTTCTTTTTTGTAGAAGATACCCTGCTCAACACCTTTTAAAACTTCTTCTTTACCAAGCAGGTAGGTCTCTGATTCAAAGTAGAGCTTATCGAATTTTACTCCCATTCGCTTATAGGTCTCTTCGAAACCCTCATATACCCAGGAGTTCATTTTTTCCCAAAGGGCATAAACTTCAGGATCTCTCTGCTCCCATTTACGCAACATCTCCTGTGCTTCCTGCATAAGAGGAGCATTTTTTTCAGCCTCCTCTTTTAGCATGCCGCTGTTTACCAGCTCTTCTATCTGCTTTTTATACTCTTTGTCAAAGCGTACGTAGTAATCACCGACCAGCTTATCACCTTTTTTACCGGCACTTTCCGGGGTTTCGCCATTTCCAAACTTCCGCCATGCAACCATCGATTTACAGATGTGGATCCCACGGTCGTTGATGATTTGCACGCGGTGTACATTATGTCCATTGGCTTTCATAATTTCAGATACTGACCAGCCAAGGAAATTATTTCGCAAATGACCGAGGTGCAGCGGCTTATTAGTATTCGGTGAGGAATACTCAACCATGATCTCTTTGCCGGATTTTGGAAATTGGCCATAATTTTCTGAATTCCAGATTGCGTCGAAAACTTGCAGCCATGCATGATCAGCAATAACGAGATTCAGAAAACCTTTAACTACATTATAATCAGAGACAATGTCAGTGTTTTTCTTCAGGTAACTACCAATAGCTTCGGCAGTTTCTTCCGGTTTTTGCTTACTGATCCTTGAGTAAGGAAAACATACAAATGTATAGGTACCTTCAAATTCCTTTTTTGTAGGCTGAAGCGTAATATCTTCTATATTAGCCTTGTAGAGCTCTTTAAAAGCCTGTTCTATTTTTCGAGAAAGTGATGCAGTAAGATCCATTTTTGATTTACCAGCCCAAAACGTAAGCAAAAATTAACGGAGCCACAATGGTAGCATCCGATTCTATAATGTATTTAGGGGTTTTTATGTCCAGCTTACCCCACGTGATCTTTTCGTTAGGCACAGCCCCTGAATAACTTCCAAAGCTGGTTGTTGAATCCGAAATCTGGCAGAAATAGCTCCAGAAGGGAACCTCTTCACGGCGCAGGTCCTGATGAAGCATTGGCACTACACATATAGGGAAATCTCCCGCTATACCTCCGCCAATCTGGAAAAAACCAATTCCATCAGTTCCTGCTTCTTCAGTATACCAGTCGGCAAGAAAAATCATGTATTCAATACCGCTTTTCACTGTCATTGGCTTTACTTCACCTGTTATACAATGTGAGGCAAAAATATTACCCATAGTAGAATCCTCCCATCCTGGTACTACCATCGGAAGGTTCTTTTCCGCTGCAGCGACCATCCAGCTGTCTTTGGGGTCTATCTGGTAATACTGCTCAAGAACACCTGAATTAATAAGCTCATACATATATTCATGAGGAAATTTTCTGTTACCATCTACCTCGGCATTTTTCCAGATATCAACAATATGCTTTTCAAGCCTGCGGAAAGCCTCTTCTTCAGGGATTGCTGTATCAGTAACACGATTTAATCCCCTTTCCAAAAGGTCCCATTCTTCCTGAGGAGTCAGGTCACGGTAATTAGGAAGGCGCTCGTAGTGATCATGAGCGACAAGATTCATCAGGTCTTCTTCCAGGTTGGCACCGGTACATGAAATTATAGCCACTTTATCCTGACGGATCATTTCTGCAAGAGAAAGGCCTAATTCAGCCGTACTCATAGCTCCGGCAAGAGTGACCATCATCTTTTTACCCTCCTCAAGATGCTTTTTATATCCTTTTGCTGCGTCTACAACTGAGGCAGCATTAAAATGCCTGTAATGTTTTTCAATAAATGCTGATATGGATCCTGTACTCATCAATAAAATTATTTAATACGGTTTTCTATAGCTTGTGTCGTTGCTTCCAATATTTCAAAGGCATTTTCAGCCATTTTGTTTTCCCTGTCTAAGGTTGGGTTCACTTCTACCATTTCCCAGCAACAAACTTTTTCATTAGAAGCTAATGCTACATTAAGCTGCTTAGCCTCCTCCACACTTAATCCATTTGGTACCGGGGTTCCCGTGCCTTCTGAAATCCTGCTGTCCATGCTGTCTACATCGAAAGAGACGTAAATACAATCGCAGTCTTTAAGCTTTTCCAAGGTCTGCTTAACAACCTCATTTATTCCCATTTCCCGGACTTCATTTGTAGTGAAATTACGGATCCCATACTTGTCTATAAGACATTTTTCAGGCTCTTCAATATCTCTTACGGAAATGAACACCACATCAGACAGGCTTATCTTGGGGCTCATTCCACCAATTTTTTTGATCTTTTCCCAATAGTCAACTGTTTCTTCTTTTGGAGTATTTGTTTTGCATTCGGCATTATCCTCTGCACCCGCCATAGCCAAAGGCATACCATGCATATTTCCCGATGGAGTGGTATAAGGACTGTGAAGGTCGCCATGTGCATCTATCCAAATAACACCTAAACGAACATTTGGTCTCTCTTTTTTAATGCCTGCAATTGTTCCATAAGCAGTGGAGTGGTCTCCTGCGAGTACCAAAGGAAAATGGCCTTTCTTCAAAGCATAATAAACAGCCTCACAAACCCGATTTTCCATGGTATGTACACCATCTATAAATTTAGCATGAGGATGTTCATAACCGTCAAATAATATTTCATTAACAGTTTCAACTTCCTCATAATCGTAACGAGTGAAATAATCTGATTGAAAATCCAGACAAGCAATTTTTAATGCATCAATTCCTAAGCTTGCACCCCTTGTTCCAGCCGCAATTTCGGACTTTACCTCAATAAGCTTGATCATAAAAAAATAAAATTATAACTAAACCGGCTCCTCATCAGTTGTTTTGATGCCAGCCGGAATAATTTTGCAAAGATGTCAAAATTATATCAATATTGCAGCAGTCTACGTTGACGATAAATTCATTTATTTAGAGATTTTTAGTACGTGAAAACCTATTTAGACCTTATTGAGCAGACATTTGAGTTTCCTCAAAAGGAATTCAGAGTTGAGAATGGCCAGTTATTTTGGAATGAAGTTCCAATGATGGAGATCATTAAAGAGCATGGTACTCCTATTAAGGTGACTTATCTCCCGAAGATCAGTGAGAATATTAATAATGCAAAGCGCCTTTTTGCGGAAGCTTTTAAAAAGCATAAGTATAAAGGGGAGTATACATATTGTTATTGCACAAAATCATCACATTTCAGTTTTGTGTTGGAGGAGGCTCTGAAGAATGATATCCATATTGAGACCTCATCTTCTTTTGATATCCCTATTGTAAGGAAGCTTTATGAAAAAGGGCAGATAGATAAGGACAGGCTGATCGTTTGTAATGGGTTTAAAAGAGACCTGTACCTTCAGTATATCACCGAATTGATAAATGATGGTTTTAAGAATTGTGTTCCGATCATTGATCACCAGCCTGAGCTTGATTATTATGAAAAACATGCTAAAAAACCTTATAAGGTTGGTATTAGGGTCGCAGCAGATGAAGAGCCTAATTTTGAATTTTATACTTCACGATTAGGTATCCGCTATAGTGATATCAATGATTTCTATAAAAATAAGATAAAGCCAAGTGAAAAAGCAGAATTGAAAATGCTTCACTTCTTTATTAACACAGGCATACGGGATACAGCATATTACTGGAGCGAGCTCAGCCGCTTTATTTTTAAATATTGTGAGCTGAAAAAGATCTGCCCTGAACTGGATTCAGTAGATATTGGGGGTGGTTTTCCTATTAAGACCTCTCTTCAATTTGAATTTGATTACCAGTACATGATTGAGCAGGTGGTGGAAAATATTAAGTGGATCTGTGACAAGAATAATGTACCGGTGCCAAATATTATCACGGAATTTGGCAGCTATACGGTTGGAGAAAGCGGCGCCATATTATATTCTGTCCTGGATCAGAAGCTGCAGAATGATAAGGAGCTTTGGTATATGATCGATGGCTCTTTCATCACACAAATGCCTGATGCCTGGGGACTGAACCAGAAGTTTATCCTCATGGGGGTCAACAAATGGAATGATATTTTTCACCGGGTAAATATGGGTGGCCTGACCTGCGATAGCATGGATTACTACAATTCTGAAGCTCACTCTCAGGAAGTATTCCTTCCCAAAATAGATAATGGTGAAAAGCTATATATTGGTTTCTTTCACACAGGAGCCTATCAGGAGTCACTCGGAGGCTACGGAGGTATTCAGCACTGTCTGATCCCGGCCCCCAAACATGTTATTGTCGATAAAGACGAGCACGGTAAAATCATTACCCGTGTCTTCAAAGAAGAACAGCATAGTGATGAAATGTTAAAGATCCTGGGGTACTAGGATCTTTTTTGTTGCTTCAGTAAGATCTTTAGCTAAATGATCAGCATGTTCGGTAAATTCTTCTGAATCTACCAAAATTGTTTTCATACCCATTTGTTTAGCAGGTTGAAGATCCCTGTCGCGATCACCGATCATCCATGATTTTCCGGCATCTACTTTAAAGCGAGCTATGGCACGTTCAAAAAGTAACGTCCCGGGTTTTCGTGTGAGGCTTTCGCTATAATCCTGATGCCAGGGAGCATAATAAAATTTATCTATGAGATGATCATGTTCCTGCTGAAAATGATCATGCAGATCAAGTACATGTTGATGGGTATAAATACCTTTGGCAATACCACTTTGATTAGTGATGACAATAAGAAGATACCCTGCAGCTTTTAATTTTTCCAGGCTATCAATCACTCCCGGCAGAATAATAAAATCCTCTTTGTGATATACATAATTTGGTCTGTCTTTATTTATTACTCCGTCACGGTCAAGAAATATAGCTTTATTCAAAACTTATAGGTTATTTATTCGTCTTAATTAAAAAAAGTGCAAGGTGTTAAAGATCATTTCCTCAAAAATGATTATTTTTATTGTTTTACCATAGCAAAACGTGAGCGATAGTTTAGTAATTGTACCCACATATAATGAGAGGGAGAATATAGAGGCCATTATTTCCTCTATTTACGCCCTGCCCAAAAGGTTCGATATCCTGGTGGTAGATGACGGTTCTCCTGATGGTACAGGGAATATTGTTAAGGACCTGCAGAAAGATGTGCCTTCCGGACATAAGCTTCACTTACTTGAGAGAAAAGGAAAGCTTGGCTTAGGAACAGCCTATATAGCCGGATTTAAATTTGCGCTGGAGCATAACTATCAGTATATGTTTGAGATGGATGCTGATTTCAGTCATGACCCACGGGATCTTATAAAATTATATGATGCCTGTGCAGTTGAAGGTCATGGTATGGCAGTTGGTTCCCGATATGTTAGTGGTGTAAATGTTGTAAACTGGCCGATAGGAAGAGTGCTAATGTCATATTTTGCCAGCAGTTATGTGCGCCTGATCACAGGTATGAAAATAAAAGATACAACAGCAGGTTTTGTATGCTTTAGGAGAGATGTACTGGAAACTATTGATCTTGATAACATCCGTTTTGTTGGTTATGCCTTTCAGATAGAAATGAAATTCCTCACATTAAACCATGGCTTTACCATTAAAGAGGTGCCAATAATTTTTACCGACCGGGTAAAAGGCAGATCTAAAATGTCAGGATCTATTTTTAAGGAAGCTTTTTTTGGAGTTATACAAATGAAGGTCAGCAGCCTTTTTATGAAGTATGAACCTTCTTCCGACGAAAAACTTTCTCCGGAAACCTTACCAGTCCAAAAATAACTAATCAAATTTTATTGATTTTATTGGCTGTATCCTTGAAATAATTACCGTGGGCAGCATTATAATCACTGAAACTATTATCACTGTTAAAATATTCAGGATGATGATAATATCCCAGTGCCAGGATATAGGCACATAGCTCATATAATAATCCCGGGCATTAAGCGGGATGATTTGAAAGCGGTCCTGAATAAAAGCCAGTCCTAGAGCTAATGCATTCCCCCAAAGGATACCCTTTACCAGCAGTCGCACCCCACTATAAGTAAAGATCGACCGGATCAATTTATTCCGTGCTCCAATAGCCTTTAACAAGCCGATCATTTGAGTTCTTTCCATTATCATTATCATAATGATGCTGATCATGTTTACACATACTACAGCTAAAATAACTCCAAGAAAAATATTGACTTGTCGGCTTATGAGCGAGAGCCATTCAAATAGCTGTATGTATTTATCACTCACCTTCTCTACAAATAGATCGTAAGATAAAATATCCTCTAATGTCTCCTCTGCCTGATCAATTTTTTCAAGGTCATTAACAAATATCTCCATACCACCCGCAACACTATCCGGCCAGTCATTTAATCGGCGTATTAAATCCAGGTCTCCTATTATAAACTTATCATCAAAATATTCAGATAAATTGGTTTCATAAATCCCTGATACTGTCAGCTTCCGGAAACGTGGCGGGTTTTGAAAGAAGTGAATGATTATATCATCGTTTACTGAAAGATCCAGCTTATCAGCAATTTGCTGGCTAATAACTACATCTTTTGAATAACTATCTTCCGGAAAATGTATAAATCGTCCTTTTTTAATATATTCATTAAAACGTGCAGTGTCGAAACGAGGGCTAATGCCTTTCAGGACAACTCCCAAAACTTCGTCTTCTGCTTTAATAAGTCCCGCTTTATAGCTAAATTCCTGAACGTGATCTATAAAGTTAAATTTTTCAGGATTGGTATAAATTTCGTTGTTAAGGCTTACAGGGTGTTCCTCAAGTGTATTACCTAATGTATAGCGGGTAACCTGCAGGTGCGAACTGAAATTATAGATCTTATTTTGAATCGTTTCCTGAAATCCCTTTAATATGAGAAAAGAGATAAGCATAACAGCCAAACCGATACTGATACTCAATACTGCGATTTTATGTATGGTAGTAGCAAAACTTTCTTTGCTTTCTCTGCTTACTCTTTTGGAAATGAAATAGGAGAGGTTCAAGATTAACTGTTAAATTTGAAACAAACTGCAAAATAAACAAAATACTGATGCGACTGATCTTAATATTTATGTCTTTTTTGTTTTTTTTCTGTCAGGCTGCTGATAATAAGGCCGTAAATATACAGGAAGAAGATAATATTTTTCCTGCAGCATATCGTTTTGAGGAATATCTGCCTTTTTTATTAGATAAGAAGGTGGCGCTAACAGTAAACCAGACATCAATGATTGGAAATACACACCTTGTGGATACACTGATCAGCAGGGGCGTAAATGTGGTAAAAGTTTTTGCCCCCGAGCATGGGTTCAGAGGAACTGCTGATGCCGGAGAAATAGTTAAAAACAGTATTGATCAAAAAACCGGATTGCCCATTGTTTCACTATACGGCAGCAATAAGAAGCCAACAGCCGAGCAGCTTCAGGATGTAGATGTAATTGTATTTGATATTCAGGATGTGGGTGTTAGATATTATACCTATATCAGCACAATGCACTACCTGATGGAAGCTGCAGCGGAAAATATGAAGGAGATCATTGTGATGGATCGACCGAATCCGCATGGGTCTTATGTGGATGGGCCGGTGCTGAATCTCGAATATCAATCTTTTGTGGGAATGCATCCAATCCCGCTGGTTCATGGACTCACAGTAGGAGAGCTGGCTCTTATGATCAATAATGAAGGCTGGCTAAAAGATGGTTTGCAGAGTGAACTGAAGGTGATTGAAATGGAAAATTATGAACATGATGATCATTACTCTCTTCCTGTAAAACCCTCACCAAATCTGCCTAATGATCTGGCTGTCGCGTTATATCCTTCTTTGGGTTTATTTGAAGGCACTGTTATAAGCGTAGGCAGGGGAACAGATGCACCTTTTCAGCAAATCGGTCATCCGGAGCTGGGATCTTTTGATCATATTTTTGTACCGGAAAGTGTAGAAGGAGCGAAAAACCCGCCATATAAAGGTCAGGAGGTGTACGGCATAAATATGCAGGAAAAACAGCCTGAATACACGTTTACATTAGAATACCTTTTAAAAATGTATGAAGCTTTTCCTGAAAAGGATAAATTTTTCTTCGAAAGCAATTTTTTTGAAAAACTTGAAGGATCAGGGAAGTTACGCGAGCAGATAAAAGCAGGAATGAAGGAAGAAGAAATTAGAGAGACCTGGAAGGAGGGGCTGGAAGAATATAAGCTGATGCGAAAGGAATATTTATTATACCCGGAAAAGAATAAAATATGAGGATAGTGTTTATGGGAACACCCGATTTTGCAGTTCCCAGTCTAAGAATATTAGTTGAAAACGGATATGATGTAGTAGGAGTCATAACGGCGCCGGATAAACCAAAGGGCCGGGGACAGAAGATGATGTCCACTCCTGTTAAAGAATATGCCGAAAGTGCAGGTCTAAATATTTTGCAGCCAACAAATCTGAAAGACACTGCCTTTATTGAAGAATTGAAACATCTTAATGTTGATCTGCAGGTGGTGGTCGCTTTTCGTATGTTGCCGGCAATAGTTTGGGATATGCCGCCAAAAGGCACAATTAATCTTCATGCATCTTTGCTTCCGCAATTTCGTGGTGCAGCACCAATCAATTGGGCCATTATACATGGGGAAAAAGAAACAGGAATTACTACCTTTTTTCTTCAGCATGAAATTGATACGGGCGATATTATTTTTCAGGAGAAAGAGCCGATAAAACCTGAAGATACAGCCGGGACATTGTATAATCGGCTTATGGAGAAAGGTGGCCAACTTGTGCTTAAAACAGTGAAGGCTATAGAATCAGAAAATGTGGAGCCTTTCAAACAAAACTGGGAAGGCGAGTTAAAAGCGGCACCAAAGATTTTTAGGGAAGATTGTGAGATTGACTGGAACAGACCTTCACAGCAGGTTATTAATTTTATTCGTGGCATGGCACCATATCCGGGTGCCTGGACCAAAGTTGATGGTAAGGTGCTGAAAATATTTGGTGTAAGGCTTGTTGAAAAGGCAGAAAAGGGAGAACCCGGCACTTATAATACAGATAATAAAACATTTTTGGATTTTTATACTTCTGATGGTGCAGTCAGAGTGACAGAGCTCCAGCTTGAAGGAAAGAAAAAGATGGATACGGAAGAATTACTTCGGGGATATAATTTTTAATTTATGAAAGTTTCAATGATTGCTGCCGTAGCAGCCAATGGTGTTATAGGAAAAGATAATGACCTTGCCTGGCATCTTCCCGATGATATGAAATATTTTCAGGAAAAAACGAAAGGTCATCATGTAATCATGGGGCGTAAAAATTATGACTCTCTGCCTCCAAAATTTAAGCCCCTGCCTGGAAGGACAAATATTATCATGACAAGGCAAAAGGATTTTAAAGCTGAAGGTTGCCATGTTGTACATGATCTTGATTCAGCTTTAGAAATATGCAGGAACAGTAAAGAGGATGAGGCTTTTATTATAGGTGGAGCAGATATCTATAGATTGGGATTTGACTATGCGGATTACCTGTACCTCACAGAAGTAGGAAAAGCTTATGACGGAGATACTCGCTTCCCCGAATATGATAAAACACAATGGGAAGAAATTGCCCGTGTACATCATCCTGCCGATGAAAAACATGAGGCCCCTATGGATTTTGTGACATATAGAAAGAAATAGTCTTTAATCTTGAGTAGTTAGTATTTAGCATAATTAGTTTAAATTTCGTGCCTTGTGGCAATAAATTTGGTTTTAAACAATGACAAAAATCCAAAACCGCGTTATCTGGATAACGGGGGCCTCTTCCGGTATCGGTGAAAAGCTGTCGTATCAGCTGGCAAAAAAGGGAGCCCGGCTTATTCTTTCTGCGCGACGGGAGAATGAATTGCTGCAGGTGAAAAATAATTGCATCGCTAAAAATCCTGACGATATAAAAATATTACCTTTTGATCTATCATTTACCACCTTACATAAGCAAACTGTTGATCTTGCATTACAACTGTTTGGGCATATTGATGTGTTAGTAAATAATGGCGGAATAAGCCAGAGATCATTGGCAAGGGATACTGAATTAGATGTCTATCGAAGGCTAATGGAGGTGAACTACTTTGGTTCTGTTGCGCTTACACAGCATTTGCTACCTCACTTTATAGATCGTAAAGAGGGTCATTTTGTAGCAGTAACCAGTATTGTTGGTAAGATAGGTTCACCTTACCGTTCCGGATATGCGGCTTCCAAACATGCCCTTCATGGTTATTACGACTCTCTCAGAGCTGAACACCACCAGGATAATATAAGAGTAAGCCTGATCTGCCCTGGGTGGACGAATACTGATGTATCAAAAAATGCATTGACAGGGGATGGCAAGGCTCTAGGCCAGACCTTTAGATTTACAATATATTAATATTCTAAGATTGCTACTCTTACAATGTGGTTATGTGGGTAACCTGAAAGGTTATCCATATATCCACATAATAAGAGGGGGTTTAAGGGGGAGATTTTATTCAACAATTATTTGTGG
>JBPRGH010000061.1:0-1082 GCA_051418055.1 Candidatus Cyclobacteriaceae bacterium M2_1C_046
GGTTAAATAATGAATATAGATTTTTTAATGAGAGTGGTTCCGGCAGTGTTTACGTCGGTGATGATATGTTTCATTTCTATACCGGTCATAATTAAGATTGCTGATCTTAAGAAATTAATGGACGAACCGGATGAGAATCGCAAGATCCACAAAGAAGTGGTTCCAACACTTGGCGGGATCGGTATTTTTGCTGCTTTTATTATCTCCTTTTCTATATGGGGTAATGCCGCTTCCCTGGAATCTTACCCGTTTTTTGTAGCCGGACTTTTTATGTTATTTCTGGTTGGCATTAAAGATGATATTCTTAGCATCTCGGTTAATAAAAAACTGTTGATCCAAACGCTTGCCGCATCTGAAATTGTACTCTTAGGTGGTGTATATATAAATGATTTAGGGGGAATTTTGGGCATTTATCAGCTTCCATTTTATCTGGGTGCTCCTTTAACCATCCTTGCATTTGTTGTTCTGATAAATGCATATAATCTGATAGACGGTATTGATGGCTTGGCAGGTGGAATAGGTGTTGTATTATCCAGTATTCTGGGAATCTGGTTCTGGCATACCGGATTTATCGCGCGTTCTGTGCTGGCTTTTTCCTTGTCAGGTGCACTGATCGGATTCTTGATATATAATGTCCATCCTGCAAAGATCTTCATGGGTGATACAGGATCAATGGCTGTAGGATTTATCATCTCTTATTTGGTCATACAGTTTTTGATATCTAATAACTCAATGGCCGGATCAGGATGTTATATAGAAAATGCTCCAATATTTGCAATTTCATTATTGATTATCCCTATAGTTGATACCCTTAGGGTTGTTGCACTAAGAATCGCCTCAGGGAAAAGTCCACTTGTGGCTGATCGTAATCACACACACCATCAACTTCTGGATGTTGGTATGTCGCCTGAAGTAGTTTCATTTAGTTTATGGATGGGCAACTTTGCCTTAGTTGCATTTGCTTACTTTTTAAACGACTTAGAGCCTAATATCTTGTTGTTCCTTGTGCTTTTAGGAGGGTTTGCAATTTTACCGATTACAAAGTTTTTATTTGCCACTTATCTAAAATACAACCGAAGACT
>JBPRGH010000062.1:0-214022 GCA_051418055.1 Candidatus Cyclobacteriaceae bacterium M2_1C_046
AGAAGGTAAGGAAGATAGGAACGAGAAGGATAAGAAAGATATAGAAGAAGAAAACATTAAAGTTACAGGTGATCCTACTGAGGCAGCCTTACTTGTACTAGGTAAAAAAGCAAAAGTAAAGGAGAAAGAGCCATATAATAAGCTGAAGGTACTCGATGACCTGCCGTTTAATTCCGAAGCAAAATTCCGTGCTACACTGGTACAATATGAAGATGGCAAAAAGGAAATTTTTGCTGTTGGTGCTCCGGAAAAAATACTGGAGCTAAGTAATAAGATCATTACTTCCGATGGCTCTGAAGACCTCAATGAAGAATATCAGGAAAAGATCAGGAACATAACTGATAATTATACAGAGGATGCCATGCGAGTGATTGCACTGGGGTTTAAAGAGGTTTCTGAAGAAATAGGCTCAATAGATCAGGATGATGTAAATGATCTTGTATGGACCGGCATTACCGGAATTATTGATCCGCCGCGAGAAGGTGTAAAAGAATCTATAGAAGCCGCAAAAAAGGCTGGAATACGTGTAGTAATGGTTACAGGTGATCATAAAAAAACTGCACGGGCAATTGCTCAGAGTGTAAGTATAATCGGTGAAGATGGTCAGGCAATGAGTTCAACAGAACTTAAAGAGGATGAAGATAATTTCGCTCAGAATGTGGAATCGATCAATGTTTTTGCACGTGTTAGCCCTGATGATAAATTAAGAATAGCCAAGCACCTGCGAGATAATGGAGAGCTGATAGGTATGACTGGCGATGGTGTTAATGATGCCCCGGCATTAAAACGAGCCGATGTAGGTATTGCCATGGGACAGCGTGGTACGGATGTAGCCAAGGATTCTGCAGAGGTGGTTTTATCTGATGATAATTTTTCAACCATTATAAAAGCTATTGAAGAGGGCCGTATAGTATTTAAGAATGTAAGACATACAAGCTTTTTTCTTCTTACAACAAACTTTGCCTCAACAATGACACTTATAACATGTATTGCAATTGGCTTTCCCCTCCCACTACTTGCAACACAGATCCTTTTTGTTAATATGGTTACGGATGGTATCATGGATGTTGCCCTGGCCACAGAACCCGGTCATGGAGAGGTGATGAAACAAAAACCGTATGGCCGGGATGAACCTATTTTGACTAAAGAAATTATTCCTTACCTAATAATGATGACTATTTTAATGGTAAGCTTAACCGTACTGGTTTTTCAATATTACCTTCCCCAGGGGGAAACAATAGCCAGGACCGGGGCTTTTGTAACAATAGCCACAACACAGCTTTTTAATGCATTCAATTTACGAACACCATATACATCTGTATTTAAAATAGGCATCTTTTCCAATAAATGGATAGTGCTTGCATTTGTTGTCTCTATTATCGCTCAACTCGTCGCTGTTAAAGTTCCTTTTATGCAGGATGCATTCAGACTTGAAGATATGCCGTGGGCGCATTTTGGAGTAATTGTTTTATTGTCTTCTCTTGTATTATGGGTAGGAGAACTATATAAATATATAAAGGCTAAGACGAGTAGTGATTGATTTTTTGTTCCGGTCTGCCCGCCAGAGCGGGTCTGACCGGCGAGTTGGTCCGACAACTCTACGCGTCCTTAAACAGCCGTTCGACCGCTTGAATGATATTTAGTCACTTTACCGCGAAGACGGGGAGCCGCAGAGTACCGCAGAGAATTTTTACTATGGACTGACTAGGGACTAGGGAAGGGACTCAAGACTATCCATAAGCTTATCGGCATCTTCTTTATGTAGTAGCTCTGTTCCTGGGGTTAGTAATGCTGCAGTTCCACAGGATAATCCATAAGATACAGCCTCTGAGATATCTTTTCCATTACTCAGGCTATAAACCATGCCTGCGACCATACTGTCACCGGCACCTACGGCACTTTTTTTCTTTTCTATCGAAGGACTTTCAAGTCTTTTAACACCGTCTTTTGTAGCCAGTATAGCTCCATCAGCGCCTAATGAGACTACCAGTATCTCAATATCATGTTCTTTTACCAGTTTTTCAGCTGCTTCAGCACGTTCATTATGATCTTTTAATTCTTTGCCTGCCAATTGATTCAGTTCCTTTTTATTAGGTTTAACAAGATAGGCTCCTGGATCCAATATTTTTTTCAAAGGCTCCTTGGATGTATCTAGAACAAATTTTATATCATTCTCCCGTGCTTTTTTAGACAACCTTGCATAAAAATCATCAGGCACACCGGGAGGCAAGCTCCCACTTGCTACTAAATATTCTACATCATCAAATTCAGACACCCTATCCAGAAGGTCTTTCCATATCTCCTCTTTCAATTCTGCGCCCGGTAAAACAAAGCGATAAAGCTCTCCGCTTTCTTTGTCCTGTACGGTAATGCTTTCTCTGGTATGAGTATTAATTTCGACCGGCACCTTTTCAAAACCCTCCTTTTCCAGGATCTGCTGATATAGATCTCCTATTGGCCCTCCTTTTGTAAAAATGGCTGAGGAATTCAAACCAAGTCTCTTTAAAGCCCGGGAAACATTTATGCCTCCACCCCCTACTTCACGGCTAGGCTCTTCACAGCGCAATTTTTCCCCTGTTCTAACTTTTTCGGTTGCCGTATTTACATCCAATGCCGGATTGACGGTATAGGTTACTATCTTATTCATGAGTATAAAATTAATTTTCAACGGCCAACCCGAAAATAATCGGGGCAGCTTATGCAATTCACCCCAGTGAGTCGGGGTCATTTTATGAGTATAAAATTAAAAAAGGCACCCTGTCTGATCCAGAGTGCCTGCTTATTTTATTTAAGATTATTAAGCATGTTCTTCCTGTAAACTGGCAACGCGTTTTCCTTCACGCACCATCTGGTTTACATAGCCCCACTCATTGTCATACCATGACATCACTTTCACAAGGTCACCATCTACAACAGTAGTACTCTGCCCATCAATAATTGCGGCTCTTGAATCTTTAACAATGTCTGAAGAAACCAGCTCATCATCTGATAAACCAATTACGCCGTCATATCTGTCGGTATTTGCCTCTTCTCTGAAAATTTTATTGATCTCCTCTGCACTTGTAGGCTTTGCAGTAACAATGGTAATATCAGAAATTGATCCTGCAGGAACAGGTCCGCGAATAGCCAGGCCGTCAAATATGCCCTCAAGTTGAGGTAATGCTTTTCCTGTTGCTTTGGCAGCACCAGTGGTTGTTGGAACAAAATTTACTGCGGCAGCCCGTCCTCTTCTCATTTTTTTACTTGGGCCATCAACTAATTCTTGTGATGAAGTGTAGGCATGAACAGTAGTCATAATTGCTTTTTTAACACCTATTCTTCTATCAATGATCTCCATGACCGGTGCAATAGAATTTGTTGTGCAGCTAGCGGTAGAAATAAGCTTTTCTGATCCATCAGCTTCATTAACACCATGTACAACTGTAGGAATTCCGTCACTTTTTGCCGGTGCAGAAAGAATTACTCTCTTAGCTCCTGCATCAATATGCTTTTGCATACCTTCCTTGTCAGTAAATATCCCTGAACATTCAAATACAAGATCTATTCCCATATCATTCCATGGAAGATTTGCCGGGTCTTTCTCACTTAAAAATTTAATAGTTTCTGTTCCGATCTTCAGACCATCTCCATCTATCGCTACATCCTTTTCGTACCTTCCGTATACTGAATCATATTTCAGCAAGTATTCAATATTTTCCAAAGGAACTATATCATTTACTGCAACCAGCTCAAGTTCAGGAGTATCCATTATTACTTTCAGCGTTGCCCGACCAATGCGGCCTAAACCGTTAATTGCTACTTTTGTCATAAGCGTATATTTTTTATGTTGAAATTCTTTTTAAAAGGCTTTCCATCTATTAATAAAGACCAATTCAGTGGCTGTATTGTTATTGGATTATAGAAAATATAGGTCTATTTTGATATTAAACTATTGCAGCTACAATCTTTAAACCGTACCGATAAAATCATCCCATTTCTAATGACACGATTGCCTCAGTTGCATTAAAATGCTGCACTGCGACATTAACATTTCCGCTCCTTCGCAATGAAGATAATAGAGAGATTTCTTTACCATTACTATTCTTCTCCATAAGGCGTAAAATCACCTATTCCCTTTCAGGCCATCCTGAATTTATTTCAGGATCTTTTACCTCTGCCGAAGATGGTCCAGTAATTTCAACCTAGAACCAGTAACAGTACCTAAGCCAACTTATACGCTAAGGGAGGAGATATGAAGTATCCGGTAACAGATTTATCTATAGAAATTCTGCCGGTAAATTTCAAATTAATTTCTATTTCTCTACTCTGTGTCATAGTAAGCTGATCCCGATAACTAACTATCGGGACAAGTTTGAGTGTTGGAGATATGCAGTTTATCTGCAGCAGATTTCAAATATTCTTCTTCTTAAAGAATGCCTCACCACCTCCCCAGATAATCAGGATACCGGCAAGGATTAGCCCTGATACGAGCCACGGTTGATCTGGCCTGTTAATGATAGTTTGTACATGACGATGCAGGAATCCTATCAGGAGCGCACCCCACCAGCCAAGCTGGGATATGAAAATGGCCAACGACAGCCGAAACATGAAAAGATCAGGCACATTCTCGCCCTTACTATATCCCTCCACCTTCTTTTGAAGGAAATGCAATGGAATACCATTGATGCCGATGAGCACCACAAAGAAGAGTTTTATAATCATCAGGTTATCAATTTCACCCTTAAGAATGATAAGGGGAATTCCTGCCGCCACCATACCAATCCACCCAGCCCAGATAAAATATTCAGTGACGCTGCTTACTTTGATTACCTGAGTGAAACGGACACGGTTCCGAATCCACAGCAAGCCATAGAGGTCTGTCACAAGCACTGATCCAAATCCAAGGATCAGAAAACTAAGATGGAAAAAGAGAGCAATGAAGAACGGTGTGGTTTCCATGGGTTGATAATTTTTTTGGCAGAGTTCGAAACCTGCTAAAGGTCCTACTATTAGAACTTAATTAATGAATGAGTTTAATCTACTAATTTGAAAATCTTTACTCATTGGACATTTATAAAACTCATAATGTAATATTCTGTTTTTAATTACTACTGTTTTCCACCTCACATTTAAAATTTAAGAAAAAACCATTGATATAACCTACTGTTATTTCCTTAAAACAGCCAAAAAAAGACTATGAATAGTTTAGGAAAAACCACATGGGTAATAGCTGAAGGATATATTCCATCAAAAAGTACAGGGCCTGAACCACAATTTACCAGTCACGAAACTGCATGTATATTAAATACTTCTGATAAAGATGCACATATAAAAATAACCTTATTCTTTTCTGATAAAGAGCCGGTTGGGCCATATCAAATAACAGTAGGGGCGCGTAGAACACAGCACCTCCGTTTTAATCAATTAAAGGATCCTGAAGAAGTACCCAGAGACACAGATTATGCGTCTGTAATTGAATCAGATGTTCCGGTAATCGTGCAACATACCAGACTAGATTCACGTCAGGCGGAGAATGCCTTAATATCTACGATTGCTTACTCAGAATAAAGAAGGGGTTATAAAACGACTGAATTAAGTAAAACCTTTCATCATCTTTCCACTCCTTCTCGTACTGATTTTAGTAAAATCATGATTTCCTTATATAATGATGATGATTATCACGTACATGTGGAAATAAATAAACGGTACAATATCCATTATCGGCTTTTAAACTTACTATATCTTATGGCCTTAAAATTGTTCAATAACTATTGAATCCATGAATAGAAAGGATTTGTAGAAATTAAATTATTAAACTATGACTAATAAAATTGATTTAAACAGAGCTTCGGCAGACGAAATTTCTAATATCGATGGGATCACTAAAGAAACGGCTGAAGCAATTGTAGATTACAGGGAAAATAAAAAAGGAAATATAGAGAGGCTTGATGAGCTGGCGGGGCTTAATGGTCTTGATTACTATTTGATGGAAAATATAAGGAATTCAACAGATCTGGGATAAGAAATTTTTCGGTCTGGCTGTCAGATTGCTCAGGCCGAGTTTCATCCTATCAACTATCCTTGTTTAAGTTTAGCGAAGAGTAATTTAAATACTATCCTGATTTAAGTTTAGCCAAGCGATACCCGCTCTGGTGGTCAGAACGGCATTTCAATTCACCTGTAATTTTATTTAAGCTCCTCTTCAACAAACTCATTCAGCCTCTCAAAAGCAGAACCCCAACCATTCAAAAACCCTTTTTTTCTGCTGTCGCAAACGAAATGTGCCGTGATTCAACATACATAAATTAATTTTCATCAATAGAGGATCATATCCGATGATAAGCAATTGGCATTTGATCATTGGAAAATGAGATTTGACCATTGGGAAATGGCATTTGACCATAGGAAAATGGGATTTGATCGCAGGAAAATGGGATTTGACCATCAGAAAATGAAATATGATGTGCCGGGAATGGGATTTTAACTTATAAAAGCTGTCGCTAACAATCCTGATTTAGGTTTAGTGAAACATAACTTAAACTTTGAAATAGGAGCAAGCTTATCTTGCTTTAAATCAATAGCATTTGCTTTCATCGTGGCTGCCAGCCAAACCGGAAATGCTACAGTACCATGCTATTAAAGTATTAGGATCAATTAAAAAAATACATTATTTTTCCTGTAGTCAACTTCAGATAAAAATGATCATTCAAAAGATAAAAAAGATATCTATAACAGTTTCTATTATTATAATCATATATCTGCTCTCTTTTTCAACCTACGCACAAAATCAACGGCATGAAATAAATATTGGAGCGGGCATACCTTCCTTATTGCATCTTCAGTATAATTTTATTATAAATAACCATTCTTTAGGTGTGGCATGGGGCACTGATTTAACTGGGCTAAATGCAGTATTGTTTGAATACCGCCTGCCTTTGCGAAAGGGTAAACTATATGATGACTTTATAATGTTCTACTACTCTCCTTCGATGGGATATTTATGGTACAATGATGACGTGCTATCATTAAGTGGCGAATATATGTTGGTGTTAAGTAATGTCATCGGATGTAAAGTTTATTTTAAACCGTCCTTTGGAATTAATCTGGATGCAGGATTAGGGATTTATAGCCCGATAAATTCACCAGGTTGCAGTGAATGTGATTATTCTTACCAGCCTTTTTCACCTTCTATTAAAGGACAATTGTTTTATAAATTTTAGGTTATGCATTCTTTCCATCAAATTTTCTTTCCATTAACATTTAGTTGCTCAGGGGGTTAAGTTTTTAAATAGCCTTTAACAACAAAAATTTAAAACAAATAACATCAATCCCTGAATACATGAAGAATGGAAAAGATGTAGTATCTCAATCTCCCTACCTCGATAAGCAGTTTATTGTAAAGTTAGTGGTTGCCATACTACTGGTATTTCTGGCCCTTGCAATGTATGAGCTGGTTTTAAAAGTTTTCCAGGTTTTCCTTCTGGCTTTTGCTGCTGTATTATGGGCTGTATTATTTCGAGGGCCGTCGGATTATCTGATAAAGAAATTCAGCATTAGCAGGAAACTTGCGACATTTATTTCAGTAGTAATTGTACTCGGTATAATAGTAGGTTTATCTATGTTTATCGGGCCGCAAATTAATAAGCAGATACCAGAGATGCAGGAGAAGATACCACAGGCCTGGAATGACCTAAAAAGTCAGCTACAGCAGAGCCCTGTCGGCGAACGAATAATTAAAGAGCTTGAAAATCCACGGCAGGTAGTAAAAGATAACCAACAGGCTGTAACCTCCTTTATCAGAAGCTTTTTCACCTCAGCATTTGGATTAGTAGCTGATATATTAATAATTATTGTCATTGGATTTTTCTTCCTGGCAAATCCTTCCTTATATAAAAACATTCTTGTAAAGCCGTTTCCGCTTGATAAAAGAGAACGAGCCGGTGAAGTCATCACATATCAATACATCTCTCTAAAAAGCTGGCTTGCTGGTAAGCTTTTCGACATGTTAGTGGTCAGCATACTTACCACAACAGGATTATTAATAATGGGGATCCCTTTGGCCTTTACTTTAGGTATAATTGCCGGATTATTATCGTTTATTCCTAATCTGGGCCCACTGATTGCACAGATCCCAGCACTGCTGATTGCTTATACAGTAGGCCCTCAGTATATATTTTATGTTTTTATTTTATATAATGGTATTCAGTTAATAGAGAGCAATCTCCTGCTACCACTTATCCAGCAGAAGATGGTTGCCATTCCTCCGGCAATTATTCTGCTTAGCCAGGTACTGTTAGGTATCGTAGCAGGAATTTTTGGAATTATACTTGCCGTACCTCTTCTGGTAGTTCTTATTGTATTTATTAAAATGATTTATTTAAGGGACATCCTCGGTGATCCTGATGTCGAACTTCAGGCAGAGAAAGGTTAATAACCAATCTTATTAATTTATTTCCATCAACATTTCGCTGCTGAGAGAGTTAAAATACTTGAAAACAAATCATCATATATTTTGGGTCCGGAAAAAGAACAGGAAAAATATTCACCTATTGAGCATTATGGTATGATTGGCAATCTTCATACTGTTGCTTTAATATCAAAAGGTGGTTCTATAGATTATTTCCCTTATTCACGAATAGATTCCCCGACAATTTTCGGGGCACTCCATGATACAGAAAAGGGAGGCAGCTTTTGCATTACTCCGCAATTTAAAGAAATGGATTATAAGCAGCTCTATCTTCCCAACTCCGCAATTCTGCTTACCCGTTTTTTATCAGAGGAAGGACTTGCTGAAGTTACTGATTTCATGCCTGTAAAACAAAATGAAGAAGACTGTGTAATAAGCCGCACAGTAAGAACAATAAAAGGAAGTGTAAAATACAAAATGAAATGCCAGCCCCGACCCAATTATGGTAAGGATTCGGCCAATATGGAGGTTGGGAAAGATAATTACATAATTTTAAAAGATGAAAATAATAAGCCTTACCTAAAGTTAACAGCTAACGTAGAGCTAAAGATTGAAGAGGGAATAATTACGGCTGAATTTGAATTAAAAGAAAATGAAACCGCCTCATTTGTACTTCATAGTCCTAATGAAGAACAGGATATAAGGAACAGGGAAAGTATTGAAAAATATACTGATTATGCATATCAAAAAACTGCAAGGTATTGGAAAACATGGATAAAAACGTGTAGCTATGATGGTCGGTGGAAAGGGGATGTCTTCAGGTCAGCTATTACTTTAAAGCTGCTCACCTCATATCAATATGGCTCTATTGTAGCTGCGGCTACTTTTGGCCTTCCCGAAAGAATTGGTGGGGAAAGAAACTGGGATTACCGCTACACATGGATAAGGGATGCCGCTTTTTCCATGTATTCCATGATCCAGCTTCAGTTTATTAAAGAAGCTGAAAATTTTATGCACTGGATCGTAGAGCGTAGCAAAGAGGAGCACCTTCAGATTATGTATGCCGTTGATGGTGAATCTGACCTGAAGGAAAAAGAGCTAAATTACCTCGAGGGCTATAAAGGCAGCAAACCGGTAAGGGTAGGGAATGGAGCCCACGACCAACTGCAGCTGGATATGTATGGAGAGCTGCTGGATACAATATACCTGTTCAATAAATATGTAAAGCCTATTACAAGAACTGTTTGGGAATATGTTAAAAAACAGGTAGAGCTGGTTATAAAGAACTGGAAAAAACCGGATCATGGAATTTGGGAAATACGTTCCGAAGAAAAAGAGATGCTCAGCAGCAGGATGATGTGTTGGGTGGCACTTGACAGGGCAATAAAAATTGGCAGGAGCCAATCATTTCCTTATCCCGATGACCATTGGGTAGAAGTTAGAAATGAGATCTATAATGACATATTTGACAACTTCTGGAATGAAGATCTGCAAAGCTTCGTACAATACAAAGGAAGCAAGATACTTGATGCCTCAACACTTCTAATGCCAATCATCAGGTTAATTAGCCCGGACGAACCAAAATGGCGCTCAACTTTTAAGGCTATAGAGGATCATCTGGTCACGGATATGCTTGTATATCGATATAATACTGAACATAATATTGATGGTTTTGGAACGGAAGAAGGAACATTTACAATGTGCAGCTTCTGGTATATTGAAAACCTTGCTAAGATAGGCCGTACTGAAGAAGCAAGATTACAATTTGAAAAAATGCTCGGCTATGCAAATCATCTCGGGCTGTTTTCCGAGCAGCTGGGAGTAAAGGGGAATCATCTTGGAAATTACCCCCAGGCATTTACACACCTGGCATTGATAAGTGCCGCTTTTACCCTCGACTGTGAGATAGACCTAAAAGAAAAAAGATTTTTTGATGAAGCAATATGATGCTATAATTATTGGCGTAGGCCAGGCAGGTAGTCCATTAGCAACAGCATTAATAAAAGCTGATTATAAAGTCGCTGTTGTCGAAAATGAACATCCGGGAGGTAGCTGTGTGAATTATGGCTGTACTCCAACCAAAACTATGATAGCCTCGGCAACAGTTGCTGCTATGGCTAATAGAGGCGATAAATTTGGTATAAAGATCCCTGAGATCAGTATTGACTACAAAAAAATTATTGAACGAAGGGATAAAATTGTATCTCAATCAAGAGATGGTTTAAGCAATTTTCTTCAGGAAACAGATGGAATTGATTACTACTTTGGAACGGCATCTTTTAAATCTGAAAAGGAAGTTTTAGTTGAGGGTAAAGATACCGCTACAATATACGCGGAGAAAATCTTTATAAATACCGGCACATCTCCTCGTATCCCTGAAATCCCGGGGGTGGAGTCAGGCCGATATTATACAGCGAAAACTATAATGAACCTGGATGAACTTCCCCTTCACCTGATCATTATCGGAGGTGGATATATAGGCCTTGAATATGGGCAAATGATGCGAAGGTTTGGTGCTGAGGTAACAATTGTTGATAAAGAAGAAAGGCTGGTGCCGCATGAAGATGAAGATGTGTCTGCGGAAATGGAAAAGATCATTAAAGAGGATGGTATCAATATTCATAAAGAAGCAGAAATAAAAAAATTAGAATACAGCGAAAATGAAGTTAATGTCTTTATAAAAGATCAGCAGATAAAAGGAAGCCACTTGTTAATTGCGGCAGGAACTACTCCGAATACCCCTCAGCTAAAATTATCAAACGCAGGGGTAGAAACCAATGACAGGAATTATATAGTGGTCAATGAGCAGTTACAGACATCAAAACCACATATTTATGCTCTTGGTGATGTAAAAGGAGGCCCGGAATTTACCCATATCTCCTACGACGATTATCGAATTGTAAGAGACAATCTTTTATTTGACGGCAGCAGAAATATCAATGATCGCCCTGTCCCCTATTGTATGTTTACAAATCCTGAGCTGGGTCGGATTGGTTTAACGGAAAAACAAGCTAAAGAAAAAAACATTAAATACAGGGTTGCCAAAATGGAAACCTCCTCAGCCGCAAGGGCAAATGAAACCGGCATGACAAAGGGATTCTATAAAGCTCTTGTAAATTCAGAAAATGATGAGATTATTGGAGCCTCCATTATAGCAGCAGAGGGTGGTGAGATCAGCAGTATGTTACAGATAGCTATGATGGGAAACCTGAAATGGCAGCAGTTAAAAGACGGAGTATTTGCACACCCAACATACGCTGAATCATTAAATAACTTATTTCAAAAACTTGAAGACTAGGGATTATGGCAGAAAAAAGATCATTTGGAATTGTTGGATTAGGATTAATGGGTGGTAGTTTGGCTCAACAGGCTATCGAAAAAGGTTATAAAGTTGTAGGATTCGAAAAAGGTGATATATCCGAAGAATTATTAGAAGCCGGAGTAGTGGATGGTGAAGATTTTTCAAAAGTAAAGGAAAAACTTGACGGTCCAAGAGTAGTTTTTATGTATGTACCCGCCGGGCCAATAGTTGATGCCGTGATTGACCAGCTTTTAAACAATCTTGAAAAAGGAGATATAATTGTTGACGGAGGAAACAGCTATTGGGGTGATTCGATAAGGAGAGCTGAACGTTGCAAGGAAGAGGCCATTTATTTTATGGATTGTGGTACCAGCGGAGGCATACAAGGCGCAAGGAATGGCGCTTGCTTTATGACTGGTGGTGAAGATAAAGCTGTAGAAATAGTAGAACCAATATTAAAAGACCTGGCCGTAAAAGATGGATATGTACATACCGGCCCTCCCGGATCAGGGCATTATGTAAAGCTGGTCCATAATGGAATAGAGTTTGGAATGCTCCAGGCTATTGGTGAAGGAATGGCGTTAATTGATGGCTATAGAGAAAAACTTCCCGTTGAAAATATCCTTAAATGCTGGAATAATGGCTCCGTAATAAGAAGCTGGCTTATTGAGCTGATGGGTGAGCAATATCTGGAACAAAAAGGATTTAAAGATATACCACCATATATTGAAGATACAGGTGAGGTAAACTGGCTTGTGAATGATGCCATGCATATGGAAGTACCTGTTCCTGTAATTGCTCAATCGGTTATGCAATTATTTACTTCCCGTGATAAAGACAAAACCTGGTCAAAAGCTATTGCCATGATGCGCCATGGCTTTGGCGGACATCCATTTGGGCCAGATAAAAACATAAAGAAAGAAAGAAAAGAAGGGCGAATTGGTCAATACAATAAAGAGGAATAATTTATGTGGAAGGATATAACCTACCCTATAACAAACCAAATGCCACCGTATCCCGGACAGCCGGAAGTGAAGATCACTAAATTATGTACCATTGGCGAAGAGGGAGCTGTTTCTAATGTTACCTTAATCAATACCTCAGTTCACACCGGCACCCATATGGATGCACCCCTGCATTTTATAGCAGATGGGGCAGATATTACAGATATGCCTCTGGAAACAGGCATGGGGGAAGGTAAAATTATTGAAATTGAAGATCCTGAAGCAATTTATCCCGAAGAGATAAAGCGATTTGAAGGAAAATATGGGCCTGTAAATGAAGGGGAGCGTGTTTTCTTTAAAACAATTAACTCCTCCCGCAACTGGACAAAGGAAGAATTTGATGAAGGTTATATTTATCTTTCGAAAGAAGCTGCTGAATACCTCGTGGAGAAAAAAATTGCCATGGTGGGTATTGATTATCTCTCTATCAGTAAGGGTGATATAAATAGGGAAGTGCATCAGGTATTGTTAGGCAACAACTGCTGGATCATTGAAGGATTGGATCTGAGAAATGTAGATGAAGGGCTTTATGATATTATTTGTCTTCCGATTAAAATCCAGAATTCAGACGGCGCTCCTTCAAGGGTAGTTGTAAAGGCTTTATGATAGTATTTTATTTAAATAAACTTTTCTCCCGAGTAGGCTAAATACTTTTGGCACGCCCTTTTAACGCTTGCCATACCTTTTGGTCACGGTCATAAATATCTTTTCTGAAATTTATAATACCCGCAGTGTCTGCAAAACAGGTCCAGTATTCAAGATGTACAGTGACAGGGTCATTTATCCTAACTGTAAAGTTTTTTTGAAGTGCTATTGAATTTTTAATTTTATCCATGGACCAATCACCCTGACCTTTAAGGATTAGGTGAGCCAGTTCTAAAGGCTCGGAAACTCTTATGCAACCGGAACTCAGGTCACGGTCTTCCTGCTGAAATAATTCTTTTTTATTTGTATCGTGGAGATAAACATTAAATTCATTTGGAAACATAAATTTAACAACTCCTAAAGCATTGTTTGGTCCCGGCTCCTGTCTTAGGGTATAAGGAAATGCAGATGCCTTTACTTCTTTCCAGTCTATAGACGAACTTGGTACTACTTCACCAAAAGCCCCTTTTACAACTTTAATATTCATCTTATCAAGATATTTAGGATCTTTTCTTACTGCAGGTATCATATCCTCACGAAGAATAGTTGGTGGTACGAACCAGTAAGGATTTAAAACAAGATATGTCATTATTGAACTAAAAACCGGAGTTTGTCTATATCTTTTACCAACAACGACATCCATTTCTTTTATCAGCTCCTTATTTTTTACATAACGAAGATTGAAATTAGCTATGTTAACTAATATATAATTTTGACCCAGATCCTCAGGTAGCCATCTGCATCTTTCCATATTTATGATTACCTTCTGGATACGCTCCTCTATAGGTATATTCAAGGCGGTAATAGTTCTCTCCCCTATTGCTCCATCAGCCTTTAAACCATGTCGAGCCTGAAATTTTTTAACGGCCCGCTCAAGATCTCTGTCATATATTGAATCTTTAGTTATTTCTCTTACCTGTAGATCACCTAATATTACCACCCGTTCCCGTATTAAAGGTATTCTTTCATCCTGCAGGTCAGCTTTAATAACCGGACCAGTTGATATTTTAATCCATTCAGTAACTTTTTCAGCTGATTGCTGATGATGTCGTAAATAATCTTTTAACCTAATGTATGTTTTGAAATCAGGATTTAAATTCCTTAATGTAGCCTGAATTGTATTTTCCTGTAAAGCCTTCGATAATACTTCTACAATATTCTTTTCCTTCTTTTTAATTTTCCAGTAAGGGTCTAATGATACCGGATCAACTTTCCCATGCACCAAATGATTTGCATACATTAAAAATGATTGGGTAAGAAGAATATCAAGATCGGGACTTGTGCCTTCCCTGTTAATTGTTCTCTGTAACTGCTGAATCTCTTTAAAAAAATAATCATCAGGATTAAGACCGTTTTCATTAGCCTTAGATATTTCTAGCAATAATTCATCTACTAAATTCCTGTTCTCCCAAGCCGGTTCAAATAAACGATTGTTATAAAATTCTTTAATACTATTTTTTGCTATAATAGGGATATTCTCAATTTGAGGATTTGGATATTTATCAATAAGCTCAATTCTTATTCGTATTTCTTCCGATAGTTGGGCATAAGAATGAAAGGAAAGGCAAAATAAGATAATGACGAAAAGTATCCGAAACATGGAGCTAGCTGTTTTTAATAAAAATAACAAAAAAAATATGATTATAACTTTTATTGGCCCATAAGATCCTTCCAAAAGGACACACACTTTTTGATTAGATTACTTTAAAATTATTTATTGAATGAAAGTATCCGATTAAATTTTCAACTGAAGCCGACGAATGGATGTAGATCAATAACATCCTAAACAGGATCATCAAACAGATACATGCCACCTGGTCTTAAGCGGTTTCGTAACCATCCGGTAATGCTTAGTCGATCACGCCTGGTAGGTAATACCTCATGTTCAAGTTTATTACTGGCAAAGCAAACCAGCCGGTTTCGTTTGGGCAGAATATCTACCTCTTTTTCATCATGATAGATCCTCAAAATACCTCCGTCATTCTCTTGCCAGTCCGGATCGTTTAAATAGAAGATAATAGAAAACCGACGGCTGTCATCATTGATAAATGTATCCAGATGGCGCTCATAATAAGTACCCGGAGGATATACGGCATAATGAAACTCACTGCTTCTAATACCGGCATAGCAGGTGTAGTTCAGGTATTCTATAAATTCATGAATTGCTTTAAAGAAAGGCTGGGTTTCCGGTTCTTTTTCGTTAAGCCATAATATATTATCGCCACGGATTTCCTTATCCTTCTGATAGTTTTCATCTTTTCCAATACCAGCTCTCCGAAAAAGTTGTTGCTCCTGTTTCAAGAGAAGGTCCTGTCTCAGCCTCAGCACATCTTTTTCCTCAAGAAAATTATCCAGTACACCATATTCCTTTTCAATGATGCCCTGGATTATATATTCATACTTACCTACTAATTCCGGTGTCATTGTTTATCAAGCAGCTCCAACGCTTGTTACTATTTCAGGTCTTTTTAATGTAATGATAGTCAGCTCCGGAGCCATGCCTATTCTTCCGGGATAGCCAAGATAACCAAAACCTCTGTTTACATAGATATACTGATTATCCTTCCTGTAAAGCCCTCCCCATTGTTCATAGATATACTGTGATGGGCTCCATTGAAAATCGCCTATCTCTATTCCAAACTGGAAGCCGTGGGTATGACCGGAAAATGTAAGATCAATATCAGGATTACTTGGTCTAATCTGCTCATCCCAATGGCTTGGGTCGTGCGATAAAAGAAGCTTTACCGGTGCTTCAACATTTTTAGTGGCCTTTTCAAGATCACCAAATTTTTGAAAACGCCCTTTACCCCAGTTTTCCACCCCAATTATGGCGATTCTTTCACCACCAATCTCGACATATCGGTTTTCATTCATTAATATGTCAAAACCCATTTCTTTATGTGCTTCTATGAGATCCTTAAAATTCTGGTTTTTAGCTTCAGCTGATGGCCATTTACGATAGTCACCATAATCATGATTTCCTGTTACAGAATATACACCATGAGGAGCTTTTAATTTCTTAAATATATCAAAGTATTCATTTACTTCTTTTGTCTCATTATTCACGAGGTCACCGGTAAAAAATATCATATCCGGCTTTTCTGCCAAAAACATATCAATACCTCCCTCAACTGCTGTTTTATTAAAAAAGCTTCCTGAATGGATATCCGACAGCTGTCCTATGGTTATTCCTTCAAACTCTTTAGGCAGATTTGGTAAATAAACGGTTTTTCTCCTTACCCTGTAGTCATGTGCTCCTGAAAGGATCCCAAAGCTCATAGTTGTCAGGGGCAGTGCGCCCATCACTATGGCCGATCTGGATATAAATTCAGATCGTGAAATTTTTTCACCACCTATAGGTTCGCTTACCCCCCTAGAAAAAAATCCTGCAATCCATTTCATTCCCCTTACCACATCGTCAAAAAGAAGCGGAAGCAATGCAAAAAGCTTAGAGAAATAGGCAATAAAAAGGAAGGTAAGGATCAGGCTTCTGCTGTTGCCTTTAAACCAGGCCGGGCTACCAAGATTATACATCCAGATTACAGCGATACTTCCTAAAGACACCACCCAAAAAGCAACTCTTCCAAACTGCCTTAGCCTCGGCCTCCATGACTTCATTATCAGTGCTGCCGATCGCCAGATATAGACATCCAGCAGTAGCAGTATAATCGATAATAAAATTACAAATAGTAATTTATCCATTTTATGATATTCCTAACTTTCTGTTGATCCTTGCAAAGAAAAGATACATTACAGGAACAACAATCAATGTTAAGAAAGTTGCAAATGTCAGGCCAAATATAATCGTCCAGGACATAGGGCCCCAAAATATTGCATTGTCACCTCCTATATAAAAATCAGGATCATAATTAGAGAATAATCCTATAAAATCAATATTTAATCCAGTAGCAAGAGGTATTAGCCCTAATATTGTCGTAATTGCAGTTAATAACACCGGCCTTAACCTTACTTTACCAGCATCCGCAATTGCTGCTTTAACATGATCGAAATCCAGTCTTTCAACACCCAACTCTTCCTGCATACGGCCACGCTTTAGTTCAATGAAATCTATTAGTACAATCGCATTATTCACTACTATACCTGCAAGTGAAATAATCCCGATCATGGTCATAATAACCACAAAATCCATATCAAAAATTACAAGGCCAATAAGTACGCCAATAGTACTGAACAATACCGTTGTCATTATAATTAATGGTGCTGTAAGCTTATTGAATTGAGCAACAATTATCAAGAATATAAGGAATACAGCCAGTAACAAAGCCCCGCTTAAAAACGACATCTCTTCTGCCTGCTTCTCCTGTTCACCCCCAAACTTAAATGTATATCCGGTAGGCATTGGGAAATCAGAGAGTAGCCCTTTAATCTCTTCATTAATTTCTGTAGGATTATATCCCGCTTCCACATTTGAGCTTAAAGTTATTACCTTCTTCAGGTCTTTCCTTTTTACCGATCCGTACGTGGAGCTTAATTGTGCTTCTGCTACAGAAGAAATAGGAATTTGCTTAAACGTACCAGATGTCTGATCCTTAAATGTGATCTGCTTATTCATCAGAGCATCCAGGTCATACCGGTACTGATCAGCCAACCTAAGCTGAATTTCATAATCCTCCTCCCCTTCTTTATAGGTGCTTATCTCTTTACCAAATAATGATGTCCTTAATTCATTGGCTATAGTATAAGAAGACAAGCCAAATCTTCGCGCTTTTTCACGGTCAATGTCCACAATTAACTCTGGCTTGCCGGTTTCAAGATCAAATTTCAGCTTTTCAATTCCTTTAATATCAGACTCGTTTATTGCCATTCGCATCCGCTCCGCAACTTCAACAAGTGTTGCATAATTTTCTCCTGTGACCTCTATACTTATCGGTTTTCCTACCGGTGGACCTGTTCTGTCTTTGTCAACCGTTATTGTCACTCCGGGATATCCCTGAACGCTATCACGGATCTTTTCCATAATAACTGTTGTCGACTGTCCTTCCCGCTCCTGAAATTTTGCAAAATTAACAGTGATCCGGGCATTATTAGGGGTTTCACTCTTCCCTACTGCTGAAGGGTCATTCGGGTCAGAAGTATCCTGCCCTACCTTTGTCACTACCGATTCAACCATATAATCATATGGCTCAACGATATCCATTACTGTATTTTCAATTTTTGCTGTAAACCTATTGGTAGTTTCTATTTCCGTACCAATAGGAAACTCCACAAAAACATTCACATATTTCGGCTCATTGATAGGGAAGAAAATAACTTCCGGTGATTTCACCCTCATTAAACCAACTGCCCCAAATAGCGCTAAGACAGTTCCCCAAAAATAAAACCATGGGTTGTATCCTTTTAATGCGTACTTTACACCACTATCATAAAAATCTTCAAGCCATGGCAAAAGGGTTTGTTGAAATTTATCTGAAATTGGCTTTAATATATATTTACTCAAATAGGAAATCAGTACAAGTAAGAGCAAAAGGTTACCTGTAACAGTAAATATCTCTGGCAAGTTTGCTGCGCCAACCCCGGCTCCTATATTTAATAATCCTATTGATACCAGAATTACACCGATTATTCCGGTAACAAGAAATACATAATGTGTTCTTTTAGTAAATGAACCCTTTTCTGTAATCTTCATAAAACTGGATATCAATACCGGGTTGATAACCAAGGCAACAAATAATGAAGAGGTTAATGTAATAATAAGCGTTATAGGAAGATAACGCATAAATTGCCCCATAAGACCAGGCCAGAATGCCAATGGAAGGAAAGCTGCAAGAGTAGTAGCTGTGGAAGCTATAATTGGCCAGGCTACCTCTCCCACCCCTAAACGTGTTGCATCCCAGGCGGAGTAACCTTCCTCCATAAGGCGGTAAACGTTTTCAACAACCACAATACCGTTATCCACTAACATTCCGAGCGCCATTATTAAAGAAAAAAGCACCATCATGTTAATGGTAATACCCAATGCTCCCAATGCTATAAAAGTGATAAACATTGAAAGTGGTATTGCCACTCCTACAAAAAGTGCATTCCTGGTGCCAAGGAAAAATAAAAGCACTAAAACAACCAGTATTACCCCTGAGATAATATTATTTTCAAGGCTGCTTACCATTTCTTTGGTAAATTCCGACTGATCATTAGTAATAGAAATTGTCAGGCCCTCGGGAAGGACATCTTTCTTTGCTCTTTCAATGGTTTCATTGATCTTTTCTGTAGCGATCAGTAAATTTTCACCACTTCTTTTAACAACATCTACACTGACAACAGGATTTTTATTAAGCCTGGCATAGCTGGTTTTATCTTTATAATCAAATTCTATCTCCGCAACATCTCCAAGGTAAACAATATTTCCTTTTTCAAATTTAATGATCACATCTTCCATTTCACGAGGGTCTGTAAATTCCCCTGTAACCCTAATGGTGCGCTTCATACCGTCATCAACAATACTACCACCGCTCATGGTAACATTCTCTGTTGAAATGGCATTTTCAATATCAGTGAAATTTACCTTACGTGCCTCCATGGCATATGGATTCACCTTTATCTGTACCTCCTTTTCATCAAGTCCACGAATTTCCACTTTACTGATCTCGGAGATCTTCTCAATCTCATCCTCCAGGTACTCCGCATAATATTTAAGGTCTTCCAGGGCAAATTCTCCGGAAAGATTGATATTCATGATGGGAAACTCCGAAAAATTCAATTCGAAAACATTCGGATCACTCGGCAGGTCTGTTGGTAATTCCGGCTTGGCACGATCAACGGCATCTTTAACTTTTGTTAAAGCTTTCTGAACATCTGTTTCAGCCGTAAATTCGACAATAATTGTAGAGTGGTCCTGTATGGAAGTTGATTTTATATTGTCAACCTCGCTGATCGTATTGATCTCCTTTTCAATAGGCCGTGTAACAAGGTTCTCCATATCAATCGGAGCATTACCGGGGTATGGAGTACCAATATATACTGTAGGTTGTTCTATTTCAGGATAGCTATCTTTTGGTAGCTGCATATAAGAAAGTATGCCTACTACTACAATCAGAAAAGTAAGAAAGTAAACTGTAGTCCTGTTTTTTAAGCTTACAGTGGTTAGTTTAAATTCTTTATCTATTTTTTGCTGAGGTTCCATCTTAATCATTTTTTTTCTTTTTATACCTCATTATTATTTTCCTGCAGCCATACGAACGGCCTCAACAGCTTTTTCCTCAGCCAGCTTTACCTGCACCCCGTCAGCCAATTCATTGATCCCTTTATCAATGATCATATCACCCACTTTCAGCCCACTCAACACTTCAGTCTGACTATTATAGGTCATACCAGTAGTTATATGGTTCTTGCGAGCTATTAACTCTTCGTTTTCTTTATGAATGGTGTATACATAAGAACCTTCAACATCACTTCTGATTATCTTTGTGGGAACTGTAATTGCCTCATCGTTCTTATAATCACGGAGTTTTACAACCACTACCTGATTAGGTTTCACAGAAAAATCAGGATCATTAAGCTTTACTTCGATAGAAAAAGTTCTGTTTTCCTTATTAATGACGCTGCTTACAGATGAAATCCCGGATTCTATGATCTCATCTTGTGAAGGGAAAAATATCTCAACTTTATCACCGGCATTTAATCTTCCAATATACTTCTCCGAAACATCGGCCCCAATATACATCTGCTCAGGGTTCACAATTCTGACAACGGGCATTCCCGGCTGCATCATTTCACCCTCCTTAGCTGGGATCTCATCAATTATACCATTAAAAGGAGCTTGTATTACTGCCTGTGCTAACTGAGAATAAGCTGTAGAAAGCTCTCTTTCCAGGGTTTCCTTTCTATTTTTTGCTTCAAGGTACTGGATCTCCGTGCCAATATTCTTTTCCCAAAGCCGCTTCTGGCGCTCAAAGACTGTTTCTGCTAATTCAAGCTGTGTTTTTAAAGTTGCTATTCTATTTCTTAAAACATCTGAATCAAGCTCTACCAGCTTCTGTCCTTTCTTTACCTGATCCCCTTCATTAACATATACCCGATCTACTCTGCCAGGAACTTCTGCACTGATCATTACATTTCTACGGGATTCTACTGCTCCGCGTACTTCAATCATATGTGAAAATTCCTCTTTCTCAATAGCCAATGTTGAAACAAGAACTGCTTTATCATCCGCCTCTGCCGAAATCGTGTCTGACTCATCCAATTCTTTTTCAAGTTCGGTAATTTTTGCCTGTAGTTCTTTAAGTTCTTTTTTGTACTCTTCCAATTGAGTTACCTTATCTTTTTCAGATTCACAGGCCGCCAAAAAAAGGGCAATTATCCCGATATTTATTAATTGTTTCATATTAATTATTTTCACTTGATATCTAAATTTCCGTAAGCTTTTTTAAGATCAATTTTTGCTACTAAAGCATCATAAAGTGCATTGTAGTAATTATTTTGTGCGGTTTTCAGAGCATTATCTGCCTCAGTGACTTCAATATTTGAACCCACACCTTCCTCATATTTTGTCTTTGCAACGTAATACACTTCTTCCGCAAGGGTCATATTTTCATATTGGGCAGCCATATAATCTATGCTCCGATTATACCTAACTTCTGCCTGCTCGATTTGAAGGTCTATGGCATTTTTTAAATTATCTTTGGCTACAACTATCTGAGCCTTCTGAATACGCTTTTCCTGAACTATATTTTTCTTTAGAAAACCATCAAAAATTGATAGATTAAGAGTTACCCCTACGGCACCCAAACCAAACCACTCCTCCTCAAATATTTGGTTAAACTCCTGACGACCGGTACTGGCTCCATATGTTCCATAAAGATTCAGTTGAGGCATATATTGCGCCTGTACATTTTTTATATCCAGCTCTACCAGCTCTTCATTCGTCTGTAAAAGGTTATAATCTATTCTTTGATTATACGTAAACTGCTCTTCAGGTACAATTTCAACGGCTTCAAATTCAATCTCTGAAATACTTTCAGAAAGATGAAGCTCCTGATCTACAGGCATACCCATTAATACTTTTAAAATATGTTTATTGATCTGATATAGTTCCTCAGCATATTTCTTTTCCACCATTATATTATTAAACTGGATCTTGATCCTGCTTACATCGATCTTTTCGGCAAACCCATTTTCATATAAGGCTGTAGTGTTTTTTAACAAAGTATCCAATCGTGCATAATTGGCATTTATTAAGGCTACCTGCTCTCTGCTGATCAATGCTCCGTAATAGGCCTTGCTTACTGACTCCACCATATCAATTTTTTGCTTTTCAAGCTCCTTCCTCGAAAAATCAGTAAATGTTTTTGCTGCCCTCAGTCCTACAAAATAGGAACCATTAAAGATCATTTGGCGCAGGCTTAATACCGCACTACCGGAATATTTTGTGCCAAACTGGGCTGGCAGAATACCCATTGCTCCCATATCTCTTGGCTCCAACAGCTCTTCCTGAAACAGAACTCCGTAAACTGCCGGAGAGATAAAATCAGGAAGAAATTGAGTCGCAACCTGATAATTATATGCCATATCCACTGTTCCCGTGATCTGCGGCAAACCTGTAGCCACCGTCTGATCCACCTGTTCACGAGCTATCTCCAGATCTAATTCCTTTGTCTTTACATCAGCATTATTTTTTAATGCATAGTCAATACATTCTTCAAGTGTAAAATTTTTATTGCCTTCCTGTGCATGTACAATAGCCGGAAGTATTAAAATTAGTACTGAGACTAAAAATTTAATTCTCATAAACATGTATTATAATTCTGAAAAATCAGTTTGCTCTAAATATTCTTTATATAAATTCTTACCTTTTTCCGTTAAAATTCCCTGAACGAACAGATCAAAAAACATCATCTGCAGTTCTTTTAGAGATAATCTCTCTCTTGAAAAAACTGACTCATCAAAAGCCATCTGGACCATCTCTACACGAAGGGTGGCAATACTTTCAGGATCTAGTTCTTCTCGAAAAAACCCTTCCTGAATACCGCGTTTTAAATTTCTGGCAACATGATTTCTTATGTAGACATTTTTAAAATCCAACCATTCCTGCCATGCTGCAGGATGATACTTCTGTAAGTCAAAAAGCAATGAAGGATTTATATTTTTAAAATCTTTTCGCATGCACTTATTTACACCAACCAGTTCATCAATTGCATTAATGGAATTATTCTCTACCTCATTATACTCGGCCATCTCCATTTCCATATGTCCTCTGGTGGCCAAAAGTACAAGCTCATCCTTATCCTGAAAATATTGATATAAAGTCTTTTTAGACATTGAAAGATTACGGGCAATATCATCCATGGATATACTTCGCACCCCATATTTCATAAACAGGTCTCCTGCTGCAACTAATATCTTTTTCCTGTTATCCACTGTTGTAATTATGAAATTATTAAACGATTACAAAACTAACGAAACTATTAACATTATCTAAGTTTCCTAAGTTTCCTATCGTTTACGTTGTTGTTATAAAAAAAGTTTAGTTTTAATAAAAAAAAATTAGCGTGGAGTATATCGAACATCAGGACTGGAAGCTTTTCTATGAAAAATCTGGAGATAAGAAGCAGGTAATGCTTTTGTTTCATGGTTTTGGACAATCACATCAAGATATGAAACCTCTTGTCGACCAATTACTTCATTCATATACCTGCTATAATTTTGATCTTTTTTTTCATGGTAAATCTACAGGCCCGGAAGAAAAAGCACTTGAGCTTGAAGATTGGAATGAGATCATGAGGAAGTTATTTAAAAAGGAACAAATTGAGGAGGTAAACCTGACCGGGTTTAGCCTGGGCGCAAAGTATGTACTTGCTATTTTAATGGCTTTTCCTGAAAAAATAAATAACCTTTTCTTCCTTGCTCCCGATGGTATAAAAACCAATATCTGGTATAACATGGCCACATATCCTCATTTTCTAAGAAAGCTTTTTAAAAGTACGATAAGACATCCTCAGCGATTCTATATCCTTATAAGACCCCTTAGAAAATTGGGTTTAATTAGTAAAAGCCTGAGCAAATTTGTGGAAATGCAAATGAGTACTCCGGATCAAAGGGTGAGGGTATATAGATCGTGGGTAGGGATCAGACGTATTAAGTTTAAAACAAAAAAAATCCTGAAGGTTTTAAATAAAGAACAGCTTCCTACTACCATTATATTGGGTAACAGAGATAGTGTAATACCTGTCAAACCTTTCAAAAAATTCTGTAATCGTGGATTAACCTGTAAGCTTGTGATACTTGAGGCCGGACATAACAGCCTCATAAAACAGGCAAGCCTTTATATTTCCAGAAAAATAAGTGCTTCTTAATCTATTGATTTTATCTACTTTTGCAGCGTCAAATTTTTATACTTTATGATTCTTTTTTTCCTTCCTCCGTCAAATAAAATTTACGCAGTACAAGCAACGCACCTGCTTACCGATCAGGATATAGAAAAGCTCAACTGGCTTTTTGGAAATTCCACCTTCTCCGACCAGGAGCAGATCAATGGAGCCTTTGTTGGGCCACGCAAGGAAATGGTCACTCCCTGGAGCACCAATGCTGTAGAGATCACTCAAAATATGGGTATTGAAGGAATTGAGCGTATTGAAGAATTTTATCAAAAAGAATTCCTGTCTTCAGCATACGATCCAATGCTTCAGCGTGTATATGAAAATCTTGATCAGCATATTTTTGATATAAATGTTACTCCTGAACCTGTAAAAGAAATAGATGATATATCTGCTTATAATGAGAAGGAGGGCCTGGCTCTTAGCGAGGAAGAAATTGAGTATCTCAATTCTGTAAGCAATGAGCTCGGAAGAAAACTAACAGATAGTGAAGTTTTTGGCTTTAGCCAGGTCAACAGTGAACATTGCCGCCATAAAATATTTAACGGTACGTTTATTATTAATGGTGAAGAAAAGCAAGAAAGCCTGTTTCAGTTGATAAAAAAAACCAGCCGACAAAATCCGAATTATATTGTCTCCGCCTATAAAGATAATGTTGCTTTTGTTCAGGGGCCGGATATGGAACAATTTGCTCCTGTCAAACAGGATAAACCTGATTTTTTCCAGATAAAAAAAATCAGCTCAGTAATCTCACTAAAAGCTGAAACGCATAATTTCCCAACAACTGTTGAACCATTTAATGGTGCTGCCACAGGTACCGGTGGTGAGATCCGTGACAGGCTGGCTGGAGGTCAGGGAAGTATCCCATTGGCAGGTACGGCTGTTTACATGACTTCTTACCCTCGTCTTGGAGAAGGAAGGCAGTGGGAAAACAATGTACCAGAAAGAAAATGGTTGTATCAATCACCTTTAGATATACTAATCAAAGCTTCTGACGGGGCAAGTGATTTTGGAAATAAATTTGGTCAGCCTTTGATCTGCGGTAGTGTCCTAACTTTTGAACACCAGGAAAATGAGCAAACCTATGGCTTTGATAAAGTAATTATGCTTGCCGGCGGTGTTGGCTTTGGCAATGCTTCACACAGCAAAAAAGGACATCCTGAAAAAGGAGATCGTATAATAGTAATGGGTGGTGATAACTACCGCATAGGTATGGGAGGTAGTGCAGTTAGCTCCGTGGCTACAGGTGAATTTTCATCAAATGTAGAGCTAAATGCAATCCAGCGTTCAAATCCTGAAATGCAAAAAAGAGTGATGAACGCTATCCGGGCAATGGTAGAAGCAGATGAAAACCCTATCATATCCATTCATGATCATGGTGCAGGAGGCCACCTCAACTGTCTATCGGAACTGGTAGAGGAAAGTGGCGGAAATATTAAAATAGAAAAACTGCCTGTAGGAGATCCTACCTTAAGTGAAAAGGAAATCATAGGTAATGAATCGCAGGAACGGATGGGGCTGGTGATAAAACCGAAAGATCTTGAGGTACTGCAAAAAGTTGCTGAACGTGAACGCGCACCTTTATATAACGTTGGCGATGTTACAGGTGACCATAAACTTATTTTTGCCAGTAAAGAAAATAAAAAAGATCCTATTCACTGGGACCTGAGCCATATGTTTGGTTCCTCTCCAAAAACAATCCTTGAGGATAAAGCAGAAAAAACTCAATTTAAACCAGTACAATATGATCAGGATAAAATGGAGGAATACCTCCATCAGCTGCTTCAGCTGGAAAGTGTAGCTTGTAAAGACTGGCTTACCAATAAAGTAGACAGATCAGTTACAGGTAAAGTTGCAATGCAGCAAACCTGTGGTAAAATTCAGCTGCCCCTGAATAATGTAGCTGTAATGGCGCTGGACTATACCGGTAAAAATGGCACCGCAACCTCTATTGGACATGCTCCTGTTGCCATGCTTATTGATGAAGCCGGAGGCGCTAAACTTTCTATTGTTGAAGCTTTAACCAACCTGGTCTGGGCTCCACTTTCACATGGTTTGAAAGGTGTTTCTTTAAGCGCCAACTGGATGTGGCCTGCAAAGAATGAAGGGGAGAATGCCAGGCTTTATAATGCTGTAGAGGCTGTAAGTGAATTCAGTATTGCGCTGGGAATAAATATTCCGACAGGAAAAGACTCCCTGTCCATGACGCAAAAATATCCTGATGGTAAGAAAGTCATTTCTCCGGGAACAGTAATAATTTCAACTGTTGCACAAACCGACGATGTTAATAAAGCTGTCAGTACTGCATTGGCAGAAGAAGCAGAATCACAAATAATTTATATTGATTTTGCAAATTCCCACAGCTATGAATTGGGAGGAAGTGCATTTGCACAGGTTATGGGAGGTATAGAAAATGAAATCCCTGCGATACCAGATGCACAATATGTGAAAGCTGTATTTAATGCGATTCAGCATCTAATAAAGGAAAATTATATCCTTGCCGGACATGATGTGGCTTCAGGTGGGTTAATCACAACTCTATTGGAAATGCTATTTCCTTCTCCCGAATACGGCATAAGGTTAAACCTATCAGATATCCCGCAGGAAGATATAGTGAAGCTGTTATTCAGCGAACAAAATGGAGTTGTAATCCAGGTAAATGATATTGATAAGGTAACAGAGATTTTAGAACAGTACCAGGTAAATTATTATCCTGTCGGTCTGGTTACGGAGAAACCTGAATTAGAGATCCAGCACCGTGAAAAGCAGTATAGTTTTGATGTTCATTACCTGAGAGATAAATGGTTTAAAACCTCATATCTCATGGACAGAAAACAACGCCCGGAGGAGCAGGCAAGAAAACGTTTCGATAATTATAAATATCAGCCCCTGCAGTACAAATTCCCGAACCTTTTTGATGGTAAATTAAACACAAGCAGAAACAGTAATATAAAAGGAGCCATAATACGCGAAAAGGGAGTGAATGGCGACAGGGAAATGGCTTACGCGATGTATCTGGCAGGCATGGATGTAAAAGATGTTCATATGACCGATCTTATATCGGGCCGGGAGGATCTTTCGGATGTTCAATTCATTGCTTTTGTCGGGGGTTTTTCCAATTCTGATGTTTTGGGGTCGGCAAAAGGATGGGCTGGTGCTTTTTTATATAATGAAAGAGCAAAAAAATCTCTCGATGCTTTTTATGCCCGTAAAGATACTTTAAGCCTTGGCGTTTGCAATGGCTGTCAGCTTATGATGGAACTGGGATTAATCTATCCTGACAAAAAGGATCACCCTAAAATGCATCATAATTCTTCGGGTAAATTCGAATCTGCTTTTATTAATGTAGATATAGGAGAAAATAACGCAGTGATGCTGAAAAATTTTGAAGATAGCAGGCTTGGTGTATGGCTGGCACATGGTGAAGGAAGATTTATTTTACCGGAGCCGGAGGATAATTATAATATTGTAGCTCGTTACAGTCATTTTGAATATCCTGGAAATCCAAACGGCTCCGGATATTCTACTGCTGCTGTAGCAAGTATGGATGGGCGCCATCTTGCTATTATGCCTCATATTGAACGCTCACTTTTTCCATGGAACTGGCCTTATTATCCAAAGCAAAGAAAAGATTTGATATCTCCATGGGTGGAGGCTTTTATTAATGCAAAAAAATGGCTGGAAAAAAAATAATTGCAAACATTATAATTAAAGATTCTGTTAGAAAACTGTAACACATAATAAATAAAAACTAACGTCATATAGGCGACCATTAATTATGCTTACATAGAGTATATTGTACAACAAAAACAGATTTAATTATGAGGTATGCAATTTTATTAACCTTACCAATACTACTTACCTGCTGCATGCCTTACCAGGAATTGCCCGTGGAATATGATTATAGTTACGACGGGAAATTCAAGAAGTACAAATCGTTTGACTTGTTTGTTCCTGCTTCCGAGGAGGATAAACTGACCAAGAATCCTGAAATTGAAAAACTGATCATTGATCGAATGGAATTTCTTGGTTATAAGAGGAATGAAAACAAGCCAAATCTTTTGATCAGTTATAAAGTTTATATGGATAGTATAAACTTTAACGGATACAACCAGCCGGATATAGAGTACTGGGCGGTTTCAGAAGATCAAGATTTAGATTATAACCCCATGAAGTTTAATCTAAGAGAAGGCACGCTTCTGATCCAGCTTTATGACCGGCGGCAAAACAAATCTATTTGGCAGGGTTATGCAACTGCTAATTTTGGTTCTATAGCATATAATGACCAACGCTCCGTAAGGAACGCTGTACTCTCCATTTTAGATAAATACCGGTTTTTTGCCGATGGTTTTGAAGATAATTTTAAAGCGGACGCATTCAATACGCTCCAGCCATAAATTTTTTCAAAATTTTCTGGGCCATATTTTAGAATAATTGTTGAAAGTTATATCTTTGCAATCCCAAATCAATTGCCCGATGGTGTAACTGGCAACACGTCTGGTTTTGGTCCAGAAGAGTCTAGGTTCGAGCCCTAGTCGGGCAACAAAAAATTAGGGGATTAATCCCGCCTTTTTTTGGGCGGGATTAATTATTTTTAAACCTACGACTTAAAAGATCCATGGATTTAGTTCAGCTGTATTCCGGTAAAGAAACCAAATATCTTTCTGAAAAAATTGCTTCTTCCTATGGTCAGCCATTAGGTGATGTGGTGCTTCAGGAATTTAGCGATGGTGAACTTTCTCCTTTTTATACCGAATCAGTAAGGGGATCTAATGTTTATATAATTCAATCTACATTCCCTCCTGCAGATAATCTTCTGGAACTGCTTTTAATGATTGATGCTGCCAAACGTGCGAGCGCTAAGCATGTCACAGCGGTAATTCCTTATTTTGGTTATGCTCGTCAGGATAGAAAAGATAAGCCAAGGGTAGCCATTGCAGCAAAACTTATGGCTAATCTTATTTCGGCGGCAGGCGCTGACCGCATTATGACCTGTGATCTTCATGCAGATCAGATCCAGGGTTTTTTTGATATCCCTTTAGATCATCTTGACGGAACTGCCATTTTTGTACCTTACCTGAGATCATTGGACCTCAACAATATAATTTTTGCATCTCCCGATGTAGGAGGAGTAAAAAGAACAAGAGGATATGCGAAATATTTTAATGCTGAGCTTGTTGTGGTTGATAAGTATCGTCAAAAAGCCAATGAAGTAGCCTCAATGCGCCTTATTGGTGAAGTTGAGGGGAAAGATGTTGTTTTAATAGATGATCTGATTGATACAGGCGGAACTATTTGCAAAGCAGCAGCTTTACTAATGGAAAAAGGAGCTAATAGTGTTCGTGCTATAGCCACGCACCCGGTATTATCGGGAAAAGCGTATGAAAATATTAATTCATCTGTTTTAGATGAACTTGTTGTCACAGATACACTCCCACTTCGAGAGCCATCAGACAAAATTAAAGTATTGACCGTAGCCGATCTGTTTGCCCAGGCAATAAGAAACGTACACGATCATAAATCGATAAGTTCTTTATTTATTTAACTAACAATAACTATTATGAATACACTTGAGATTATAGGGTATAAAAGAGCAAATCTCGGCAAAACAACTGCCAAAAGATTAAGAGAAGAAGGTTACGTTCCCAGTGTTTTATACGGTGGCGAAGAGCAAATCCATTTCTATGCACCAATGATCCTGTTTCGTCCTGCTGTATATACAGACGAAGCGCACTTTATCAAATTAAACATTGAAGGAGACGAGTATGATGCTATTTTGCAGGATATACAGTTTCATCCTGTAAGCGAAATTATTTTGCACGCTGATTTCCTACAACTTTTTGAAGGAAAACCTGTAAAAATGGATATTCCTGTACATTTTGAAGGAACATCACCTGGTGTTACAAAAGGTGGTGCTTTAATTAAGAAAAGAAGATATCTTACTATAAAGGCATTACCAAAGAATATGCCTGAGCATGTAAGTGTTAATCTTTCTAATCTTGATTTCGGAAAAACAATTAAGGTTGCTGATGTAAAAGCAGCAAATTTTGAAATTCTTGATCCTAAGCAAGCTTCTATAGCCGTTGTAGAAATACCACGTGCACTAAGAGGTAAAACTGCAGCAGAAGAAGCAGAAGAGGAAGCAGAAGAGCTGGCTGGTGAAGTACCTGTAGAAGGTGCTGAAGGCGAAGCTACTGGTGAAGCTGGTAGTGAAGGTGAAGCTAAAACTGAATCATAATTAAAAAATTTTCACATATTTGGAAGGGTGCTTTAACGGCACCCTTTTTTTATTTTTATCGCCCAGATATTAACTATTATGAAATATTTAATTGTAGGACTAGGAAATATAGGACCAGAATATGAGCTGACAAGACATAATATAGGTTTTCTGGTTTTAGATCGGTTAGCAGACTTACAAAAAGTGGATTTTGAAGTTAATAAATTAGCAAGTAAGGCAGAATTTAAATATAAAGGAAGATCAATACATTTAATTAAGCCGACAACTTATATGAATTTAAGTGGTAAGGCTGTGAATTATTGGATGCAAACGCTAAATATCCCACAGGAAAATCTCCTTGTAATTGTTGATGACATCGCTCTCCCTTTCGGAAACTGCCGTATGAGACAAAAAGGTTCTTCAGCTGGCCATAACGGATTAAAGAGTATTGAGCAGTCATTGGGAGGAAATAATTACCCACGCTTGAAATTTGGTATTGACAATAACTTTCCTCCCGGCGGACAGGTTGATTATGTGTTGAGTAATTTCAAAAGAAGCGAATTTGAAGAATTACCTGAAAAAATGGATAAAGCAATAGAAATGATCCTTTCATTTACAACTATTGGCATTTCCCGTACGATGTCAGCATATAATGATTAAATCTTTTACTTAATGAAGATATACGGATTGGGTGGTCTTGGTTCTGACGAACGAATTTTTAATTTTCTGGAGTTAGATTATCCCATAGAACATATTGACTGGATCCCTCCTTTCCAAAAAGAATCAATAAGGTCATATGCAACACGACTGGCTAATAATATAGACACAACTCATGAATTTGCTTTAATGGGAATTTCATTTGGGGGGATGATGGCTGTTGAGTTAAATAAAATTATTAAGCCTTATAAAACATTTATTATCAGCTCAGCGGCAAGGAAGCAGGAATTGCCAGGCATTTTAAAGTCTTCTGCTTTTAGCTTTATACACCTGTTAATACCACCTGACCATTTTGATCCACCACCTATAGTCACCAACTGGCTTTTCAGTGTTCATAAAGAAGAGCATAAAAAGGTGCTCTCAAGAATAATTAAAAATACCGACAAAAGCTTTATGCGTTGGGCTGTAAAAGAGATCTGTAGATGGGATAATCAATATTTACCGGACAACCTCATACGCATTCACGGAAATAAAGATCGCCTCCTCCCCTCCTCAACAAAAGAAGCTTATTATTTTGTTGATGGTGGCCATGCAGTTGTAATGCAAAAACCGAACGAAATTTCTGCTATTATTAATGCAGAGTTAAAAAAGTAAAGGGAGTTCCTTCAGGTCTTTAGACATGTAAAGAATACCTCCCTTCCTTCAACATAAACAACAAACTCTACCTTAATATTATTTTATAAACTCCACCCTTATACAAACCCATATAAATTACCACCTGCCCCTTTTCCATAGTAGTGATCATATCCCAAACTCCACCGAAAAGGCCAGGGTCATTATGTTTAAATTCCACCCAATTTCCTCCTCCATCTTTAGAAATAAATAGTATTAAAGGCTGTGGGGCATCAAAATTTTTAATCCAGCTACCTGCATAAATTATATTAGGATTTTGCTGATCATAGTTTACACCAAAATAAAATCTCGCTTCCTCATGGTTTTCCTTTATAGCTGTCCAATCCTCACCTCCATTAGAAGTTTTAATAATTCCACTTTCAGCCCCTACAATTCCTTCATTACTGTTTACCGGATGAAAAGCAATATCCTTTGCCACACTTGGGGATGGTAATAGCCTTAACCATTCTTTACTCTCACTACCTATTTTAAACAGCATCATATCTTCAATAGCATTCTGTCCTCCTGCCCAAATATCATTTGTTGCAGGATTAACCTGAATAAAATCAATTCCGGTAGCCATTGCACCCCATTCTCCAAAAACAACTTGCCAGCTTTGCCCCAGGTCCTCTGATATGGATATTACCCTATAACCTGCACCAAACAGTTTATTTTCGGTTGGATGAAATTTCAATGCGAAAACAGGCTCAGGGAACTCACCACCAAAATTATGCTGTATTTCATTCCAGCTTTCTCCTTCATTTGCACTTCTAAATAATTTATATTCTTCTGTTTCCCAACTTATGGTTGTAGCTATAATATCAGAGTTTTTCACATCAAAATCACTTACATTATAATTATCAAGACCTAATAAATTCCATTCAGCAGAATCGTTTATATTTTTACTATAAATGCCGTCATTCGTTGCTGCCATAAGAATTTGATCCACAAGCTTTAATTTATTTATGATCTTTCCCTCTAGACCAAAAGGTTCAAAAACTACATTTTCTGCTGGTAATTCATCTTCAGAACAAGCACAAATAAATAATATAGAGAGCAATCCAATAATGCTAATTTTTTTCATGTTTAAATATTTCTCAAAGAGACACTGAATGATAAATAAAGGTTGGAAATCAACTTAAAAAAAATTTGGCTTGCTATTTGTATATCTATCTCATTATCAAACGCTTTAAATCATGAAAACTTATCCATCACTCCTTATAGCCCTTTTTCTGTTAATATCTTTTTCTTCCTGTATGAATCAGGGACCTATTGGTCCTCAGGGTCCAATGGGGCCACAAGGTCCCCAAGGTCCTCAGGGGGCCGCCGGAGAAAGCGGCTATGTATTTGAATATGAAAATGTGAACTTCACCTCACCGGATTATGAAGTTTTTTTAACCTTTCCAAATGATTTTGAAGTTTTGACTTCCGATGTAGTATTGACTTATTTTCTATGGGATGTTCAAACAATTGATGGTCAGGAAGTCGATGTCTGGCGCCAATTACCTCAGGTACTTTTTACTGAATTTGGTACCCTTCAGTATAATTTTGACTTTACAATATATGATGTACGCCTGTTTTTGGATGGCAATTTCTCACTGGACCTGCTTCCTGCCAGTTACACTGACCAATGGATTGTTAGAGTTGTAATAGTACCCGGAGATTTTGTGAATGGGCGGGTTGATCTTTCTAATTATAATGACGTAAAGGAAATGCTTGGTCTTCCTGAATTCTCCCATAGATCAAAGGTTATTAAGCGTACATTTTAAAAAAAGAGCTGGCATTTATCTGCCAGCTCTTAAAAATTAGCTTACGCCGCTTCCCGGTTTTACACTTTCTTCCGGAGAAAGGAGCCGAAGAGTGCCATCCTGGTCTTCTGCCATTAATACCATTCCCTGGGATTCTATGCCCATCATTTTCCGGGGCGCCAGGTTAGCCACTACACATACCTGTTTCCCTACCAGCTCCTCCGGCTTAAAATAATTAGCAATACCACTTAATATTGTTCTCTGCTGAGGTTCGCCAAGATCTATTAATAACTTTATCAGCTTATTAGATTTAGGCATTTTCTCTGCTGATTTCACCTCTCCTATCCGTATGTCGAGCTTTGCGAAATCATCATAAATAATTTCTGGTTTTAAAGGTGCAGCACCTGCTTCTTCTTGTTCATTTGCTGCTCTTGTTTCATTTAATTTATTAACTTGTTCTTCCACAACTGAATCTTCTATTTTATCAAATAATAACTGTGCTATCTTTATTTCGTGACCCTCGGCCAATAAATTGATGTTTCCAGCCTCTTCCCATTGCCTTTCAGGTATATCCATCATATCCAGTAATTTTTTTGAGGTAAATGGTAAAAATGGCTCAATAAAAACAGAAAGGTTTGCCACTATCTGAAGCGCAATATTCAAAATTGTCCCGGTACGTTCTTTATTTTCTTTAATAAGCTTCCACGGCTCAGTCTCTGCCAGATATTTATTCCCAATACGGGATACTTCCATCATCTGCTGCAAAGCTTCTCGGAATTTATAGTTTTCTATTGCCTTGCCAATAGATTCAGGAGCTTTTCTCAGAGATGTTACTACCTCCTCATCAATATCAAATAATTTAGCTCTTGCAGGTACCTTACCATCAAAATATTTATGGGTTAGAACTACGGCCCTATTGATGAAATTCCCTAAAATAGCGACTAATTCACTGTTATTCTTTGCCTGAAAATCTTTCCAGGTAAAATCATTATCTTTTGTTTCAGGAGCATTAGCACAGAGGGTATAGCGTAATACATCCTCTTTACCCGGTAATTCATTTAAATATTCATGCAGCCATACAGCCCAATTTTTAGAGGTACTTATTTTTCGCCCTTCCAGGTTTAAAAATTCATTGGCAGGCACATTATCAGGTAAAATATAATCCCCATGTGCTTTTAATATGCTTGGAAAGATAATACAATGGAATACAATATTGTCTTTACCAATAAAATGGACCAGCCGGCTATCCTCATCCTGCCAATAAAGTTTCCAGTCTTTGCCTGACTTTTCACTCCATTCTTTTGTAGCTGATATATATCCTATGGGTGCATCAAACCAAACATATAGAACTTTTCCTTCCGCATCTTCCAGTGGTACTGGCACACCCCAGTCCAGGTCTCTTGTCATTGCACGTGGCTGCAATCCGCCATCAAGCCAGGATTTGCACTGACCGTACACATTTGATTTCCACTCCTTATGCTCTTCCAGTATCCATTTATTCAGCCAGTTCTCATATTCATTCATCGGGAGATACCAGTGCTTTGTTTCTTTTTTCACTGGCTTCTCACCACTTAGTGCACTTCTCGGATTAATTAATTCTGAAGGACTTAAAGAAGTACCACATCTTTCACACTGGTCACCGTAAGCCTCTTCATAACCACAATTAGGACATGTGCCGATTATATAACGATCAGCTAAAAATTGCTCTGCTTTTGGATCAAAGTACTGAAGGCTGGTTTTTTCTTCAAAAGCACCTTTTTCATAAAGCTTTTTAAAGAAACCTGCTGCTGTTTCATGATGTACAGGTGCTGATGTCCTTGAATAAATATCAAAGCTTATGCCGAGCTGGTTAAAAGACGTTTTTATTATTTCATGATATTTATCAACTACTTCTTGTGGTGATACTCCCTCCTTTTTTGCCCGAATGGTGATAGGAACACCGTGTTCATCAGAACCACAAATAAAAGCCACATCAGATCCTTTTTTTCTCAGGTATCTCACATAAATGTCAGAAGGTATATATACACCAGCCAAATGTCCTATATGAACAGGCCCATTGGCGTAAGGTAGAGCAGCAGTTACTGTGAATCGCTTAAAATCTTTCATTTTCCAATTTTATAAGCGCAAAAATACAGGGGATGGTTTAAAAACCATGGCTTTTGACTTTAACTTTATTATTATGAGCTTATTTCCATGAATAAGAATCAATTAATATCTTATAGGTGCCATCAGGTTGAACCTGCCATATCTTAATATTAGCCGCTTCATGAGGCTTTATTTTACCATTATCTCCTTCTAATTTCACTTTTACCCTTCCCAACTGATAAATTAACGGCTCATCCTCGTCGAGCTCAATACCTCTTTGGCGCCATCCTGCAGGTTTATTTTCCAATGCCTGATAATATGCATTACTATAAATTTCGCGCTCCCTTGGGACTACATCTACAGCCTCCAATTGCCATTCAACAGGATTCCCTATTTCCTGCCAGTATCCTATTATTTCTTTTTGGCCGTTATAGGTTTTCCCGGGAATTAATAAATACGCATCATCTTTATATAGCTTGATGAGTTCCTGAAAATCTTCTTCCTCTAAATAATTCTGAAGTCTCTCATTTAACTCTTCGATTTCAGTGGTTATTTCTATATTTATATTTTCAATTTCTTGTGAAGCAGCTTTATGAGCCGAAGTTATCAGAAGTATTAATACGATTATTATGGATTGCCTAACAAACATTAGTTATCTTTTTGGTTAATAATTAACTTTACCTCTTAAACATATTTCTCATGAGAAAGTCTAAAATTGTTGGAATTGGTCATTATGTACCTGAAAATGTTATCACTAATAAAGACCTGACACAATGGATGGATACCACCGATGAGTGGATTGTGGAGCGTACAGGAATAAATGAAAGAAGGTTTATTGATCCTGAAACAGATACTGTTGCTAATATGGCTGCAAAGGCAACACATATGGCTCTGGAGCGAGCAAATCTTCAAACTAAAGATATCGACTTCATTATTTTAGCTACCATTACTCCTGATTATTTTTTCCCGGGCAGTGGTGTCCTTTTACAGCGTGAACTTGGTCTTGAAGGAATAGGAGCATTAGATATACGCAATGCCTGCAGTGGATTCATCTATGCATTATCGGTTGCAGATCAGTTTATAAAAACCGGAATGTATAAAAATATATTGGTAGTAGGTGGAGAAATTCAATCTACAGCGCTTGATCTCTCCACCAGGGGCCGTGGAACTGCTGTTATTTTTGGCGATGGCGTAGGCGCCGTAATTCTACAGCCAGAAGAATCAGGAGAATCCGGCATTTTATCTACTCATCTGCATGCCGATGGCAGGTATGCCGAAGAACTTTACGTTCGCGATCCAGGATCAAGCAGGCCCAGAGAAGAAAGACAGCCTGAACAAATCACGGATACAAGTACTTATAAAGTACATATGAGTGGTAACACTGTCTTTAAACATGCTGTAGTGCGATTTCATGAAGTAATTATGGAAGCACTTGAAGCGAATGATAAGAAAAAAGAAGATATAGACCTTTTGGTACCTCACCAGGCAAACCTTCGCATAAGCTCCTATATCCAGCAGAAACTTGGATTACCTGAAGAAAAAGTGTATAATAACATTATGCGCTACGGTAATACAACTGCGGCTTCTATTCCAATTGCACTAAGTGAAGCATGGGAAGAGGGAAAAATTAAAAAAGGCGATCTTATTTGTCTGGCTGCCTTTGGCAGTGGGTTCACATGGGCATCTGCATTAATAAAATGGTAGTAATATGAGAACAATCAGCTATAATCCCAGTCCTATAGAAGTAGATTTTGCCGAGGCTCTGGAAGCTCTTCAGGTTGAGATTCAAAAGAAACTGGATGGCATTACTATAGAAAAAATAGAAAATGAAATAACCGCCGATAATCCTTTAATACGTTTCCATGTAAAGGATAAAGATGGCGATCCTCATGAGGTGGTTATCAAAGTTATTCAGAAACCGGATAAGTTCTAAAATAGAAGAGGCCATCGAACTTAATCGACGGCCTCAACCAACCATTAACAAAATAACACTAAAAAACCATGAAAGAGCTCCGTTAGTGTGCGGAGCTTATTAATAGAACATAAATAAATAAAAAAGGTTCGGTTATTTTGAGGCAATTAATAATAAGCCAAAAGCTATTACTACCATCCAGAATTTATAAACCGCCAGGAAAGGTATAATAACTATCGAAAGTTGCATTAAAACCGCTAGCGCCACAATAATGACGGCTATAAACTTTAACATTGATCGTGTTTTATTACTCATTTTTTACTTCTTTTTTAAACATTTTTGTTCCGCTAAGGTAAAGATAATTGATTAGCTTTGAAGAATAATTAATGGCTGAAATAGGTAAGGATATTGCAAAAGCACGGATGCACCTGAAGAAAGGTGATCTGGTTGCTATTCCAACAGAAACTGTTTATGGATTGGCTGCCAATGCTTTTAACCCTGATGCAGTGGCGCAAGTTTTTAAAGCAAAAAATCGTCCTGAATTCGACCCGCTGATCGTTCATATTTCATCTTTAAAAGATCTTCACACCATCACTGAAAATATACCGGAAAAAGCAATAACTCTTGCCAAAGCCCTTTGGCCGGGACCGTTAACCCTGCTTTTATCGAAGAAAAATATAATATCTGATCTTGTGACAGCAGGAATGGAACGGGTTGCAGTGAGAATTCCCGCACATCCGCTTATTACAGAACTTTTAAATAACATAGATTTTCCCCTTGTCGCCCCCAGTGCTAATCCGTTTGGATATATCAGCCCAACCAATGCTCACCATGTGGACGATCAACTGGGCGATAAAATCCCATATATCCTTGATGGCGGAGAGTGTAAAGTTGGTATAGAATCCACAATTGTTGGATTTGAAAATGAAAAAACTATTATATACAGGTTGGGCGGTGTATCCAAAGAGAAGATTGAACAGCTAATCGGCGAAACAGAGGTTATGGCACAATCCACCTCAAACCCTAAAGCTCCTGGGATGTTAAAAAGCCATTATGCACCTCGTAAGAAAATTATTTTAGGAGATTTGCCCACACTTATAAAAGAATGGGAAGGCCATAAAATTGGGGTCCTTTCTTTTAAAGAAACTTTTTTGGCAAATGCTGAAATAAAGCAGGTAAAACTGGCACCTGATGGTAAAATGGAAACGGCAGCCAAGGCTTTATTCTCTTCTCTACGCCAACTTGATCAGGAGGATGTAGAGGTTATTTTGGCCGAAGAAGTTCCTGATTATGGATTGGGCAGGGCAATAAATGACAGGCTTAGAAGAGCTGCTGCACCAAAAGAAACTGAAAACGAAATTTAAAAAACCTATGCAGACAATTGAAAAAATTGATTTTGAAGGAAAAAAAGCCCTTATACGGGTGGATTTTAATGTCCCTCTCGATGAAAACTACAAAATTACAGATGACACTCGTATAAAAGCCACTGTGGCCACTATTGAGCATATTCTAAAAAATGGTGGCGCAGCAATACTGATGTCGCATCTGGGGAGGCCCAAGGGTGGACCAGAGGAAAAATATTCACTAAAGCATCTTGTTGATGACCTTAAAAAAAGATTTGGTGTGCCGGTACACTTTGCTTCTGATTGCATAGGCCGGGAAGCGGAAGAAAAAGCTTCTAATTTAAACCCGGGAGAGATCCTTCTTCTGGAAAATTTACGTTTTCATAAAGAAGAAACTGCCGGTGATGAAGCCTTTGCTAAAAAATTAGCACAATTCGGCGATGTTTATATCAATGATGCCTTTGGTACTGCACATCGTGCTCATGCATCAACAAGTATAATTGCACAATATTTTGATATTAAGGCTGCCGGATACGTGATGCAGGCTGAGCTTAACGGTGCAGAGAAAATCCTTAAACATGCTGAAAAACCCTTTACAGCTATTATGGGAGGCGCTAAGATCTCGGACAAGATCCTTATCATTGAAAAATTACTTGATAAAGTGGATAATCTGCTGATTGGTGGCGGAATGACCTACACATTTGTAAAGGCACAAGGTGGTGAAATAGGAAATTCACTTGTAGAAGAGGACAAAATTTCCCTGGCTAAAGAACTACTGGAGAAAGCTAAAGGCAAAGGCGTAAGAATTTATTTACCAACAGATTCTGTGGTTGCTGATGAATTCAATAAAAATGCTAATACTAAAACTGTAGAGACTAGCCAAATTCCTGCAGGATGGATGGGACTTGATATTGGACATGACACTCAGGAGGTTTATAGTGATGTTATTAAAAGATCTAAAACCATTCTATGGAATGGCCCCATGGGTGTTTTTGAAATGGAAAAATTTGCTACTGGTACTAATGCTGTTGCAAAAGCAGTGGCCGAAGCTACCGAAAAAGGTGCATTTTCTTTAATTGGGGGTGGTGATTCTGCATCTGCCGTTAATAATCTTGGCTATGGCGACAAGGTATCTTATGTTTCCACAGGAGGTGGTGCTTTACTGGAATATATGGAAGGTAAAGAACTTCCAGGGGTCAAAGCCCTTAATGCTTAACAAAATAATATTAATAATTAAAAAGGCCTGTTTTCATTAACAGGCCTTTTTAGTTTTAATAACTATATTATCTCATTTCTTCAGCAACTAAAGCTCCTCCTGTGGTTCCTTAAGAAGCCTTTCTACCTGTTGACCTTTTTGTTCATGTCTGTGAAGTGCAGGAAGAGAATTATCCAACCACGCATAAATAGGCCCCTCCTGAAGTATATGAGCTTTTGCATTCTCATATTTTGCAATTGCTTTTTTATGATCCTCAATCATAAAATCAACAAATTGCCGGTCAAATTCAGCTCCTGATGAATTTTGCAGTTCTGTAATAATATTATTAAACCTTTGCGATAAGGTATCAGGCACATTCATATCCCGGTCGTCAAGTATTTGCTTTAAATTTTGTAAGTGTAGTTTATGATCTTCATGGATAATGTTTGCATATTGTCTTACTTTCTCTGTTGCAGCCTTTTCCATTGCCATCTCACTTACTAATAACTGCATCTTGTTAACCATAGAAGCATATATTAAAAATTCATTGATTTCTCCACGGCTCCAATAGTTCTCTACTTCATCATCCACTCGTTTTTCCTCACTTATATATTCTTCATCTGCAGCTCCTGACTTTTTATCCTCTTGTTTCCCCCCTGTGCAATTAATAAATGATGGAAAAATTAGAAACGTACTTAAAATTAAAATAATAGTTCTCATTATGTTATTTAGTTAATTCTTACTAGTAAAACATGTGAAAAGCTTTTCTGTTAAGAAAATTTTACTTTAGTAACCTGAAAATGACGTGATTACCTGCTACTTTAAAAAAGTAATAACTAATTAATTTGATTAATTAAAATAGCGCAGTTAACTGCACCCTACCAAGATGGATTGCTTTATTATCATCCGGTTTACGTCCATCATAAAAAATTGAGAATTTTAATCCATTAGAAAGCTTCTGTTGAAGGTTTAGCTGCCAGTAAATATTTTGGCCCGGCCGCATGGCATTCAGGAGTGAATAACCGGAAGCCGTATTTTCATCACCTTCAAAATCTATATTTATCATCCGAAGGTCAGCGCCAATAAACGTATCCTGACGATTGTGCTTAACATTTACTTTAATTTCCCTGTGATTAGCATATCCTTCAGAAAACTGAGTTGCTTCTTTATTCTGCAATATATAAGCCCCGGAAACTTGCCACTGGCTTCCAATAATGTAATTTATTTCAGGATTTAACAACCAGCTTTTTACATGATAGTTCCCTCTTTCGGAAAATCCAACATCCAGGCTCTCCTCCGTCTGATTTCCTTTTAGTAAGAAGTCAATTGAAGGCGTTACGGCATACATCAAGTCCATACTCCATTCCTGTCTATTTATTTGCTGAAATCCTGCCTGAAACCACTGCTTTCGATGTATATCCCGGTAACCTATGCCTCCACCAATTTTTTCGCGCGACCTTGTTAAATAAATCCTTCCATACATCATTGTCCTGTCACTAACCAACTGATTATTCTCTACATCATTTCCAAAAAGCCACAATCGCTCTTCCCAATCATTACTGCTAGTCTTTCTTTCCGACTGATAATTCAACATTCCCTTTATCCTGGACAACAGATATTTAAAGCCCTCTGCCTTTCTCCATTCATTGGGCAGCTGGTAATTTCCCCGGTAGGAAAAACGGCTCTCATACGCCGGAATGAAATCGTTACCCGGCAATAAGATCTTGACAAAATTCCGCTCATCTATATTTATAGCTTCAAAAAATTCATCAAGGTCCTGAATGTTATCATTATCGAGATCTCTCCAGGTATGTGTACCCTCTCCAGGCATTACCTGCATGTACTGAAATGTTCTCCTAAGCTCCCGCCCCTGAGAAATACCATACCCAATCTCCTGAGCAATAATTTTTCCAAACAGATCATTACGCCAGTTTACATCCCCTGAAAGCATCTCTTCGGCTGCATCATTTCCTTCATACTCCAGCTTTCGGTAGTTTAACCGTAAGTCAAAATTTTTTAATTTACCTGAAGAAGTTAGAGTATGAGCTCTGGTGAAATCCTGTAATTCTCCATTGGATGGAAGCTGATCCTCTCTTATCGCATAAGAGAGATTAAATGTCTGACCCTTTGCCCCTATATGATTCAGATACACCTGCCGTTCAAAAAAAGCATTTCGTGATGCATATAAAGAATCCTGAAGAAACATCTGATTTTTTTCAGAGACGACTCTCAAACCCGGGATCCAGCTGCCGGCTTTATAATTAATATCAAAATTATAATTGAGCCACTCAGAAGACAATAGCTGATTTTCGCTATCGACGAAAGTAATATCGCCATTTCCGGTAAATTTATTCCATTTTTCACTAAAGTTGATCCCATGCAGCCATCCTCTTGAATAGGTATCAGATCTTCTTGATACCTGATAACTGTAAAATTCGTCAGATGATTTAGCTAACTTTAGCTCTCCATTTAACAGCCATTCATTAGATCTTACCGAATCTGATGAAAGCCAAAGCCTGTCAAACTCAACAGAACGGATCCTTTCCAAAGAATGAAATTCGTGATCAATATACTGTAGCTCAAAAAGATGATAAAGTTCGTAGCCCTCAATTATCTGCTGTTTTTCTCCGGAATGATATAAACGTAATGCCCCACCCGATGCAGCACTTGTATTTGACAGATTATTTTCTTCAAAAGCTGAAGCTGTATACTCAACACCCAGTTTGCCGTACTCACCGGTATTGATTTTGCCACCCAGAGTGAAAAGTTGATGTGTCTCAGGAGTACTGACAGCTATTACAGGCTCATAATTTCCTTGCGGAATACCATTCTCGGGTGCCACCCACTCATAAATCCTGCCTTCAGCAGTATAATCCTTTACAATATAGTTACCCTGTTGTACTTCTCTGAAGCTTAACCGGTAGAAAGCCACCTCCGGATCCCTGGAATAAAAATAGGTGACAAAGCTCCTTCCATTAATAATGGTATCTTTTCTGGCATACATTAACAGTGAGGGGTGATACCCTATACTATCGGCTCCCGGTAAATATACTACTCCATCCACTGGAGTTTCAGTTGTCAATAGGGAAAGATCAATGGCATCAAGATCTAAACCCATTGGTTGACGCGAGTTATCATGCTGGCGATAATAATGAAGAAACACCTCGTAATTTTCTGTGGTGTACTGATGGTTTGCCATTATGGAAGTTTGCTGATAAGATAGCTGTGTATACTCAAACTCTATTATGATCCTGCTGAAACGCGTGATAATAACCTCATTTGTAAACGTAATTTCACCCTGATTATAGTCAATAATATAATCATTATCCAAGCCTCTTAAAAGCTGCTTTCCATCCAGAAATACTTTTTCTGTTCCCGGTAATATTACTACCAATGATGAAGCTGCCGGTCGTGGTATACGATAAGGTCCGGTAACCCCATCCTGGACATCCAATTGCTGTCGACTAAATTTACCTCTTGCAGATGCACCTCCTATGGTAGTCACTGAAATCCCTTTTTCCGTCTCCCTATGAAGCTGTAACCTTGCGCCTTCTACATTTCTGGCATACCTGCCGTAATAAGAGTCATTTACCCACTGCTGATCGCCTGCTTCCAGAGAAAATTTATCATTATAAAGTTTCACTGACACATGGTCATAATCTCTCAGGTACTGGGAATTACCTTCCGGTAAATATGGAACCTGCTGATCTGTAATTTGAGCCGAGACATTAAGGTTATCGTTTAGCTTTCCTTCAAGTTGCAGGTTCATCCGTGACTGCATTGTAAGACTTTGCTGGTTCCCTACAGTAATACCTCTGGTAATTGATCCCTGGTGAGCAAGATCTTTCTTATCAAGAATAGTTAATTTTTGATGATTAATTTTTTCAGGTAATGGATCTTTAAAAACAGCTTGTGAATCGTAGAGTGACAGATCCCGATGCTGGTACTTCTTGTTTAAATCAAAAGATAATGTCTGATAGCAAACCTGTACTGAATCATCCTCAGTACTAATTTGTAATGATTTACCATCTTCAGATATAGAAAAGCTATTATTATTTTGTGGAAGAAGTATGACAGAACCAGGAATAATAGTGAGAGAGTCATTAATAACCTCGCCAGATTTAATAAATAAGCATTTTTCATTTTGCCCATAAGCCTCTGGGCTTAACCAAGCTAAAAACAACAACAATAGTATGATAAAATGCCTATTCATTAGCCAATGGCAGCAGTATAAAAAATGTTGTGCCTTTTCCTTCTTCCGTCTCAAACCAAATACTTCCTCCGGCATGTTCTATACCACGGCGGGCTATTGCCAATCCTATACCTGAGCCTCTTCTTTTGGTACTAAAGTGAGGCATAAAAATTTTTTCCCTTACGTTTTCTTCTATCCCCGGACCATTATCAGCAATGGACAGTAATACGGTATTATCGGGCAGTACCTTAAGGTTAATATCAATTATCAGCGGCTGGTAACCCTCTCCGGCTTCAATAGCATTTATAATTATATTAGTAATTATCCGCCCCATTAATTTTTTGTCCGCTTCTACAAATAACGGCCGCTCAACCGTATGCACCTGTAGCTCTACCCCCTCAGTATTTGAATATAAACTGACAGTATCAACCGTCAGCTCCTGGAGATCAAAATATTCTTTAGTAGGTGATGGCATACTTGCAAAGGCACTGAAAGAACCCGCTATTTCACTAAGAATATTTACCTGCTGAAGAAGGGTATTAACAGATTTCTTAAGCTGATTATCCTTGCCATCTGTTGTACCTAACGTACGCTGAAGATGCTGTAGGGTCAGCTTCATGGGAGTCAAAGGATTCTTTATTTCATGAGCTACCTGCTGTGCCATTTCCCGCCAAGCAGATTCTTTTTCCGTTTTTGCGAGTGCTTTTTTACTTTCCTCAAGATTTTCCACCATCCGGTTATACTCATTTACCATCAGGCCTATTTCATCCTTAGCTTCCCAAATCAAGGGCTCATTAAATTCGAGTGAGGTTTTTTGCAGCTTTCGGGTAATTATTTTAAGCGGAATAGTCAGGTATTCTGAAGCCAGATAGGAGACAAGCAGGAACAGCAGGAAAATTATAGTAAAAACATTAATAACATTTGTAAAAATATCTATCTGATGACGTTCAAGAGCTGCTTCAGACTGAAAGAAAGGCACACTAAGTATTCCAATAAGATTACCTGTTTCCGGAGAACGGATACTATGATAAGATGTTTTAAAATTTAATTTACCTACCGATTCATCAGTAGTAAAAAGCTGTTCGTTACGATAATTTATATTTACTATTGCCATTGGGTTAATATATGGAGACAATAGATGATTCTCATAGATCATAGGTTGGCTCGTTACCAACAACCTGCCATTCGGTGAGAAGATATTTGCATCTGCATTTGCATATCGTGATGCACGTAGAAGTACGTTTATAAGCTGATTCTCATAAGGCTCTTTAATTATATCGTCAGCAATATTCCGGGCGATATTTTCCGCCTTTTCTACATTTTCCCTTATTACCTCTTCTTTGAATGACTTATTCACGAGACTTAAAGTAATGATCGAAACGATGAGCATTGGTATAAAAAAGGCGAGACTAAGGTACAGTTGAATTTTAGCCGAATAAAAAAGCTCATTTCCCCTTACCAGAAATGAAATAGCATAGAATAATGAAACTATCATTACTGCAAAAACCACTAACAGGAAAAAGAAAGAGAAATTACTGAAAAAATGCTCGACGGTATGTGCAGGGACTGAAACAATATAAATATTGTCCTCCGCATCTCTCATGGCAATATGCTGATACCCATTTAGGTCAACTCCATCAATATAGATCTCCTGTTTTTGAATAACTTCTTCAGGAAGATTACTGACATAATTAAACCTTCCGGAGCTATAAATAACACCACTATTTTTATAAACAGCATAGGAATATGATTTATCCTGAAAAGATTGCAGGAACCTGTTATCCACAAGTAATTCCGGATACACATTCTGAGGGATAAGCTTTTTTAAACGGAGATCAAGTAAAATATATCCAACACGTAATCCTCGTTTTTTAATCTCAATTAAATCGAGATACCGACCAGCCAATTCATCACCAGGTTCATCAATGTAATAGATATATGGATAGATGGTTTGATACTTTTCATTTGCGGCTTTTATATCTGCAGGGCGAAGCATAAATTCCATGGGATTAAAAGGTCTGCCTTGTGCATCGAAAAGATAAATATCTATATCATACTTGTCAAAATAATCACTTAAGTAAACCTGGCGGATCTTATCTTTTACCACTGTTTTGCCCAAATACGGGCTACTCAGACGACTTTGTATAAAAAAATCATCCTGAATTTTCTTATTAAGGTCGTGCAATAAAAATTCGGCCAGCGCATCATTCTCAACCAAAAATTTTTCGGCAAACTTTATCTGATTCTTATACTCCTGCTCCTCTTCAAGGTTCATTGTAGCCAGTGCAATAATCATAGAAGCTGAAACAGCCCAGGAAAAGAAATATACATATGTGGCAAATCGGATCTTAAAAAGGCTTCTATATAATCTGGTAGAAGATATGATAGCTATAAAGCCTCCTGTTATAATTATAGGAATAATAAAATTTATATTTTCAACTATACCTACAGCAATAAACAATATGATAGTTATTGAAATAATTATTATCCTGTCTTTCTGAATAAAATTTTCATTTAAAGTGCGCAGCACTAAATGGCCTATTATAAATCCTACCAGTGCGATCACTACCAGCGATAGATAAGCAGCGACTCGTAATGAATCAAACATTAAAAGCTGATTAATATCCAGTGAGATCTGTGAGTTGTGATATATCGTCTGCACCACCAGGTAAAGCAAAAGCGACGAATAAAAAAATAATAGCATAAGCAAAGTCACCCAAAAATGACTCAGCCTCGAACCACCAATTTTTTCAATAAGATATTTACGATAGATGTAAAAGGATATTACAATAACCAGTAATAACAGAAGGTTAAGTAAAAGATCCCCAAGTGTAGGATTGAGCCATGAGGAGGCAAAGGCTGAAGTATCAAATAATTCGTGATCGATAGCCCGACGTGGAAAATTGAAAACCAGCATTAGCAGCCGGGGAATAATGATAATAAGGCTAAAAAGAAGAAGGGAGTTTAATAAGCCGTACTTTCTAATTAATCTCCTTCTATACCTGATAATAAGGCCGATTAAAAAAGCAAAAGATAATAACAAAAGAAAACTTCCCCACTGATCGTTCTTTAAAGTAATAGTATTGACCGCTTGCTTACTTAAAACAACCTGAAAATAACATTCATTATTGATACATATATTATTACCCGATGTAAGGGACGGCTCTAATAACTTCTCCGGTTCGAAATTAAATATCTCATCATTATAATGTGGGGCTATATATTGATTGGTAATCCTTGATGAGCGGTATAATTCAATAAAACCTGCAACAACAATATTATCTACCTCCCATTTCTTTACAATAAACAATCCCTCGGGTATCCTAAGAAACTTCGAGTCATAGGTACCCGCTATATATTTATAATCAGGTACTATAGTGTTATTATTCCAAAAGACCAATTTCCCATCTTTATATGCAGTAAAAGGATGGGTATTTAATTTTTGAGCTAACCTTAATTTTATGCTATCCTCCTGCGCGGACACCAATAGCTGTTTGGCATGTTTCTCCAGCTCGAGTAGCTCGTTTGCCAGATTTGCCTCTGTTTTTTTAAATTGATTTTGAAGAATAGCCTGTTCATCATGGGGCCAGTAGAGTAATGCCATACCTGCCACAAATGAAAGAATACAGAGATAAAAAAACGGATGTTTAAATGTTGTTCGCAACTAAAAGCCTTCTGTTTTAATAAAGATAATAAAAGAAGGTGTAATTAGAATTCCCTTCTCTTTATTCCTCCAACGCCATAGAGATATAAAATCCGGGAATACTGAAACATAAAAGGTAAAAGGAAAACAACTCCAACACCAATTATCACTGCTGACCTCACTAAAGTAAATGTGCCTGTGACCATTAATATTAAGCAAACCCCCATCACCCATGCAACAGAAAAAGCATAACTCACGTACATCGCGCCAAAATAGAATCCCGGCTCGGGATGAAAAGTCTGATGGCAAACAGGGCATTGATCATTCATTTTATAAAATTTTAAATAATCATATGGCGGTGCCTGGAACATATCCCCCTTACGGCAGCGTGGACATTTACCTTTTATAATATCAGATGATGTCATGAAGCAGCTTGAGAAGCTTTACTGTTTCTATACCAAAAATATGCGCCTACAGCTATTAACAGATACGGGAATATAAACAGGTACATGATCCCCAGGTTAATATTAGCTCCTGGCCCAATCTCACCGTTACTAAGATTGTTTTCAAGTGTAGCACGGCACATTGCACATTGCGCCCAGCTAACGGTTGATACCATAATTAATGCAAGGCTAACTACTAATATTTTAAATAATTTACCCATAGTAAGGACTAATCATTAAATAAACCACAACCCCGGTAACTGCTACATATAACCAGATAGGAAAGGTCACTTTAGCTAATTTTCTATGACTTTCATAATTACCTAACCATGCCCGTAAATAGCTAAACAAAACTAATGGAATTACAGCTATCGAAAGTATAATATGTGTAATAAGTATAACAAAATATATAACTTTCATTGCTCCCTCTCCCCCATATGAAGTTGGATCACTTGTCATGTGATATAAGATATACATGACTAAAAAAGAAGCTGATAAAGCAAGGCAGGTTTTAATCAATCTTTCATGAAGCTGTACCTTTTTATTTTTTATTGCTATAAATGCTGCCACTAATAATATAGCCGTAAAACCATTTATTGTCGCATAAACAGGTGGTAAATAGCTAAAGTCATAGCCATCTATCTTAATACCAAATAAGGCCGCCACAGCAAAAGGAATTGCTACGGATAAACCTATTATTAATTTCTTATACTTTTTATTTTCTGAAACTACTGTACTCATCCCTTAAGATCATTAATTCACCCTCAAGCCGGTCCAATTCTTTTTTACTTAAGGCATAGTATCCCCTTACATGCTGCTCGGGATCTACTAATACGAAAGGTTGGCCATTAGTATTACCAAAACCACATAAATTCAGTTCCTTAAGCTCATACTTTTTAACCTTGTAAAATTGCCAGTTTTCCTGTCTGTACTCTTCCGTCTTTAAATTTAATGGTGAATGGTGTAAAAAAATAAAATCGATATCAGTATGATTTTGTGATACTCTACGCAGATCATTAAGTTGAGCTTTAGTAATTGAACCCTGTTCAATAAAAATCACTTTAAATTCCCCTTCTTCAATACCTAAACTGTCTATAACAGGTACTTTTAATGCTCCTTCATTTTTATCTGGACAACCCTTAATACTTAACCCCTCCGGATGCTGTAAAGGCACATCAAATTTATTTTCACCAAACTGGTGCAGAAAAATTATTACTAGTGATGGAACAGCTAGAATAATAAACAGTAATAATATGCGTAAACTTTTATTCATAGCCTAAATAAAAAAGTCATTTCAGTCTCAATTTGGACCGAAATGACTTTTAAAAATTTCATTTTATTGTTCTTTAGAAATATCTTACGTCAAAGATCGAGATCCCCTCGTATATAAAAGCTACCAACATCCATACAATAAAGATCATTGGGATAAGTATTGACCAGATCAACACTTTTGTCTCATATCTTAGGTGCATAAATTCGCCAACGATATAAGCAGCCTTTACTATTGTCATACCTACGAATATTACTATCCTCGTCATTTCCATCTCCAGAGGGACAGTAAATGCTACAAGGAATTCAAGGGCTGTAATGATAGCCAAAATGAGGGCTGTCATCCAGATCTTTCTAATTTTTGCTTTATCAGGTGGGTGTACCACCACTTCCTTATGATGTTCTTCGTGATGCATATTTAAAGTTTTTTATACCAGATAGAAGAAAGTAAATACAAATACCCAAACAAGGTCTACAAAGTGCCAGTATAAACCAACCTTCTCAACCATCTCGTAATGACCTCTTCGATCATATACCCCTGTTATGGTATTATAGTAAATGATGAAGTTCAAAACAACTCCACTTAATACGTGGGTACCGTGAAAACCTGTAATGAAGAAAAATAATGCTGCAAAAACCGGTGGCCCAAATTGGTTCTGCGTAAGATTAGCACCAAAAAATGTTGTCCCTTCTGCTACTGAATCACCTTCAAAAGTTCCACTTATAAAGTGGCCCCATTCCCACGCCTGACATCCAAGGAAAACCAAACCTCCAATAATAGTCCAGAGCATCCATTTTTCTACAGCTTTTCTATCCATCCTATGGCCGGCTTCAACCGCTAATACCATTGTTACACTACTTAGGATGAGGATAAAGGTCATTATACCTACGAATACTAAAGGAGCGCTTTCAATACCTAAAGCGTGCATTCCCGGAAATGCTTCAAAAACTTTTTCGGGGATTGGCCAGTATTCCTGGGAGAAAACGAAAGCATCTGCGGATCCTTCATACGCAGGATGAGCAGTCCGTATTAATCCATAGGTAATTAGGAGAGATGAAAAGGTGAACGCATCTGATAATAGGAAAAACCACATCATCAGTTTTCCGTAGCTTGCCTTCAGAGGAGATGTCCCTCCATCCCAAATGCTCCTTTTTGGTTTTTCAACAACAGTAGTTGTAGCTGCCATTACAGTTTATATCAATTATGGTTTAACAATAAAAATATTAACAAATATATCCAAAGGCCATCAAGGAAATGCCAATATGTATTACACATTTCAATTGTTGACAATTTTTTGGAATGAACTTCTAATTTTGCTGTTTTAATATAAGTTACAGCAAGAAATATTAATCCGCTAATTAAGTGGACACCATGGATCCCTGTTAGTACGTAAAGAAATGATCCTGAAGGATTTCCAACAAAAAACACTTCATGGTCTACAAGGATCTTCCAAATATAATATTGTCCAGCAAGAAATATAAGACCTAATATTATAGTAACCACTAAACCCTTTTTAACGTTATCTATTTCATCCTTTTTAGCATTATTTAGTGACCATTGCATAGTCAAACTGCTTAGGATTAAAATAACCGTGGTAAGGTAAAATTCAACAGGCAAATCAAAATATGCCCAATTACCCTCACTCTGGCGCACAATATATGCACTTGTGAACGCAGCAAAAAGCATCACACTTGCCATCATAAAAAGCCACAATGCAAACTTTTTCGGATGCATTGATAATGACTTTTGAGGTTTTTCAATCATTTTCATCTCAGACACCATCTTCTCCCCTTATTTAAATTTTATCAATAACATATGCTATCTGCACAATTGGCAAATATAAGAATGATCCAAACATTATCCTCAGCGCTGCCTTTCTGCTGCCACTTTTCATCAAATAAAATGTCTGACTAAAGAAAAGTACGCCACATAAAGTAGCTATCAATCCTGAATCTATACCTGTTATCCCGAATTTTGTAGGCAGTAAGCCCATAGGAATTAAAAACATTGTATAGATCATAATCTGTATTGCTGTATTTATATCTTTTTTACCGTTTGACGGTAAAAGCTTAAAGCCTGCTTTTTTATAATCTTCGTCAGCCACCCATGCAATTGCCCAGAAATGCGGGAACTGCCAGATAAATTGAATGGCAAAAATTATAAAAGCTGCCAGTGTGATCTCTCCTGTCGCTGCCACCCATCCTAATAAAGGAGGTAGTGCTCCCGGTATAGCTCCAACAAAAACAGCAATAGGACCGACACGTTTTAAAGGAGTATATACAAATCCGTAAAGGATAAGAGAAATAAAAGAAAGTATGACTGTCAGCATATTTGAATAAACCGCCAATATCCAAAACCCAATACAAGCCACAGTTACAGTAAAAACTATTGCTTCACTAATGCTTATCCTATTTGTTGGTAAAGGCCTGTTCAAGGTACGTTTCATCAGCTTATCCAGGTCCTTCTCAATTATCTGGTTTATTGTTACCGAGGCTCCACTAATTAAAAAACCGCCCAATCCGATCATTAACAAATTTACAATTGAAAAAGAAGCTGTATTAGCAAGTAAATAACCAAATACACAGGAAAAGGAAACTAAAAAAGATAACCTGAACTTTAACAATTCAAAATATGCTTTCACTTTTGCTAAAAGAAGCAAATGATTTGGTAGTGCTATCGCTTTTTCTCTATTCATCCCGATGTAACGTCTTCTGTTTTAACACTGTTCCTGATCAATAAAAAAATATAATACTGAAAACCAAATACCATAACTGCTAAAAGCAGATGTACAGGCTGTAAGACTGGAGGTATCGCTAAATAAGCCATTAATGTTCCCGTTACTATTGACAAAATAATCAAAGCCATTAATGCCACGCTCCAGAATTTTTCTCCGGCACGAATTAATATCCACAAAAGCCATACGTGCAGGAAGAGTACCAGCCATGAAAATGACCTGTGAAAATAAAAAGTCCAGTCCAGCTGAGAAATCCATGTTTCTCTTAAAGAGTACTGTAGGGAAAGAGCCACCTCGTCTATAGCTTCACGAACCTGTGTCCCATAAATCACCTGTATTATTAAAGTAATTACACTTAATGCAAGTACTATATAAGTATAACCTGGTACTTCTAAAACCTTATCTGTTTTTTTATTCCTGCTGGCAAAAACAAGGTAAGTCATTCCTGCAACTATCAAAAAAGCTATTAGCATATGTACAGTTACCATCCATGGCAGCAGGTTTGTTGATACAACCAACGAGCCGATCCATCCCGTAAAAACGGTAAGAAACAACACAGCCATTGCCACCCAGATAAATTTAGGTTCAGACCTGTAATATTTTATTGATGCTATAAATGTCGCCATTACCAATAATCCTATAATCACCCCTACTACCCTATTTAAATATTCAATCCAGGTTTTATATACGTTGAACTCCTGCTCCTCTTTTACCAGTTCTTCATCAACCACCTGAGCGGCCTTCTCTTCCATTCCTAAAAGCTGAAGGTATTTCGCAAGTTTTATATTCTTTTGAAATCTCTTTTCAGCATAGGCCTCTTCATAATCAGCTGGTAATTCGGAGGCATCTGTAGGAGGAACCCATTTACCAAAACATCTGGGCCAGTCAGGACATCCCATTCCAGAGCCGGTACTTCTTACAATACCACCAACAAGAATCAACACATAAATTGCAACCAATGTAACAAGAGCAAGCCTATGGAAATAGACCTGCCTCTTGTCCTGATTGTTATTTTTTCTTTGGATCATCGACAACAACTACCTCAACACCTTCTTCCTCTTCAAGTTTGATCATTTCATTCTCATGAGGAAGATTAGATTCAGGAGTAGCAGAATAAGGTATATGCTGCGGTATATAATCCTCTTTTGCTCCCGGCTTACTATAATCGTATGGCCAACGATATACATGAGGGATCTTGCCCGGCCAGTTTCCATGACCCGGATTAACAGGAGTAGTCCACTCTAAAGTATTTGATTTCCATGGATTAACCGGTGCTTTTCTTCCTTTATACATGCTATAGAAGAAGTTAAACAGGAATATGAACTGAGCGAAGAAAGTTATAATAGCTGCAACACTTACAAACATGTTCAGATCTCCGTAGGTATTAAATGCCTCAAAATTTGTCCATGAGTAATATCTTCTTGGAAAACCTGCAATTCCGATATAGTGCATAGGGAAAAATACAAGGTAAACCCCCACTAAAGTCAACCAGAAATGTATGTGACCTAATTTAGCATCCATCATTCTCCCAAACATCTTAGGGAACCAGTGATAAACACCTGCAAGCATACCAAAAAATGCAGCACTTCCCATTACAAGGTGGAAATGCGCCACTACAAAATATGTATCATGCAGCTGAATATCCAGTGCTGAATTACCCAAATGGATCCCTGTAAGACCTCCGGAGATAAAGAAGGATACAAGGCCTATTGAAAACAGCATTGCCGGGGTAAATTTTATATTACCCTGCCATAATGTTGTAAGGTAGTTAAACACTTTAACAGCTGATGGAACAGCAATAATCAATGTTAATAGCATGAATATTGATCCAAGGAATGGGTTCATACCTGTAACAAACATATGGTGCGCCCAAACAACAAATGATAGTATGGCTATAAATAATAATGATCCAACCATCGCCTTATAACCAAAAATTGGTTTACGGGCATTTGTTGCTATTACTTCCGATGTAATTCCTAATGCAGGCAAAATAACTATATATACCTCCGGATGTCCTAAGAACCAGAACAGATGCTGGAACAAAATAGGGCTTCCTCCCTGATTCGGCAATGCCTCTCCGGCAATATAAATATCAGATAAATAGAAACTGGTTCCAAAACTACGGTCAAATATCAATAACAAAGCCGCAGCAAAAAGTACAGGGAAAGCAAGCAACCCAATAATTGCTGTAATAAAAAGAGCCCAAATTGTTAACGGTAACCTTGAAAATGATAATCCAAGAGTACGCATGTTAATAATGGAAGAGATATAATTAATACCTCCCAATAATGTGGAGATAATAAATAAAGCCATAGATATAAGCCATAAGGTCATCCCTAATCCGGAACCCTGAACAGCCTGCGGCAATGCACTTAAGGGAGGATAAATAACCCAACCTCCGGAAGCGGGTCCGGTTGAAATAAATAAGGAAATAAACATTACAATACTGGAAGCAAAGAAGAACCAGTAAGAAAGCAAGTTCATAAATCCAGAAGCCATATCCCGGGCTCCAATTTGTAATGGAATTAGGAAATTAGCGAAAGTACCACTTAACCCGGCAGTAAGAACGAAAAATACCATTATCGTACCATGCATCGTTACCAATGCCAGGTAAAATTCAGCATCTATTTTGCCTTCAGCAGTAAGCCAGTCACCTAATAACCAGCTTAGCCAATGCAATTCCATATCAGGAAAACCTAATTGTAGCCTGAATATGACGGACAATAAACCACCTATTAAAGCCCAGAAAATACCTGTTATAAGAAATTGCTTTGCAATTGTCTTATGATCTGTACTAAAAATATATGTTGTCCAAAAATTTCCGTGATGCTCATCGTCATGGAATTCTCCTCCATGATGTCCCTCTTCCACTAAATGTAAATCAGCCGTTGCCATATCTTTATTCCTTAAATACTAGCCTCTTCTTGAGTTTGTTCTACTTCAATTTCTTCAGTCTCACTTTGTTCAGGAGAAGCAGGCTCTTCTGCTCCTTCCTCACCAAGACCTGATTTTATTCTGGCCATCTCCCTGTATTGTTCCGGGATACGGGCTAAATAATCATTATTAATCTGAAGCCAGGTCCGCTGCTCTCTCTTCCATTGTTCGTATTCATCCTGCTCCTGTACTACCACTACAACACGCATCGAAAAATGTCCACGTCCACATACTTCAGTACAGGCGATCTCATAATTAAATTCCGGATCACCTGTCTCCTGACGCATTTGTTCAGTTGTTTTAGTTGGAATAAATTTAAAATGGGTAGGCATTCCAGGCACTGCATCCATCTTTAAGCGGAAATGCGGTGCAAATACACTATGAATAACATCTCTACCCCTGATTTTAAAGAGAACCTCTTTACCAACAGGGAGGTGCATTTGAAGCGGCGAAAAATCATCGTATGAATTAGGATCCGTAAGATCCATTCCAAAAATATTGGTTGCATCTATTAAACGGTAATCATAAACACCCAGCTTATTATCCTTACCAGGATATCTTAACCCCCATGCAAACTGATAACCCATGATCTCTACTACTTCTGCATCTTCAGCAGGTTCATCTGTTATATCACTCCATACTGTCAAACCACCGATCACAAGTGCTGTAAGAACTAATGCCGGCACTAATGTCCAGGCTACCTCCAGCTTCATATTATCAGGATAAAATTTTGCTTTCCTGTCTTCTCTGTACTGATATTTCCAGCTGAAAAAGAACAACAATACGTTAGTTAATACAAATACAAAACCTGTAATTGCCGTAGTTACCCAAAACATGGTATCTGTTAATTCACCATGCTCAGAAGCTATTGGAACATTATAATTATCAAAAGTTGCAAATGAGTACCAGAAAAAGGCACCAAAACCAATTATAAGGAACAGCAGCATCAGCATGCCATTTATTTTATTGCTTTTTCCTTTTAAAGGTTCCTTATCCGTACCCTTCATCACGCCAATAAGCCTGCTAACCCTGAAAAGCAAAAACAGGATCAATACAAGCAGAATTATACCTATTATGACTATCGCTTCAAACATATCTCTCTGTATCTATTATATATGATGATGTAAGCTTTCCTGTAACATTGGATGATTCTTTCCAAATAATGGGAATTTCTGAAGGCTGCTTAATACAACCAGTAAAAAGGCAGCTCCAAATACCAAGAATGTCCCTATTTCTATTAACCCTAATCCCCCGTTAAATTGCATTACACCTGGGGTAATCATCAGATAAAAATCAAACCAATGACCTACGATTATTATCGGACAAACCAATTTCATAAATGACATATGCCTTTTTGCATCCCGTGTCATTAATAATAAAAATGGCAGTAAGAAGTTTAAAATTAAATTAATAAAAAATATTGATGCATAAGGCTGTACTGAAAGACGCTCAATAAAATAAACTGTCTCTTCCGGAATATTGGCATAATAGATCAGCATAAATTGTGAGAACCAGATATATGTCCAGAAAATACTAAAACCAAAGATGAACTTTCCAATATCATGCAAATGGTTTGAATTTACCACCGCCAAATAACCGGCTTCTTTTAATAACACAACAACAAGAGCTATAAAGGCCAGGCCTGCAACCCACCAGCTGGCAAACATATACCAGCCAAACATAGTACTAAACCAGTGTGAATCTACTGACATCACCCAGTCCCATGCAGCAATTGAAGAGGTAACAGCAAAAATTACCAGAAATATAGCTGATAATTTTCTTGTTTTATACCAATGCTTTACGTCCGCATCAAGATCTTCAGCAAGCATCTGTTTCTTTATCCAAACAAAGAATAACCACCACAAGCCAAAGAAAATAACCATCCTTACAAGATAGAAAATCGGGAAAGAAAGGCTTTCAGTTAAAGGCCAGTAGAAATACCCTGCCTTACCTAATAAAATCGCATCTTCCAAAACCGCATCGGCATGGGTCCAGTGAAATAATTCACCCTTCACAACAAACCAAAGGATTATGGTTAATATACCTGAAACGGGAATCCAATATGACATAGCTAATGGTACCCTAAGCATACCTGCCGACCATCCAGCCTGTGCTGCATATTGTATAGCAATAAAGAATAGTCCAATAATCCCAAACCCTACAAAATAAATATTGTTGATCCATAAGTTGGTGAATATCCTCTTCAACCAGGTTGCCACACCATGATGAGCCTCATCCTCATGAGCTTCTTCCTGGGCAGGTACAACAGCCTCCTGCTCCTGGTCAGCACTGGCTAACAAATTATTACTTACTACCTCACTATTTACGGCATGCCCGTCACCATTTGCCTCATGGTGCCCTCCGCCGCTAAATATTGCACCCAGGATGATAAGAACAAGCCCCACAACGCCTGCTATTATTATGCTCTTGCGTGTGCCCGAGGTGAAATTATATCTTTCTTCGGTTACTGATATCATTGGTTTATGCCCAGTTATCTGTTAAATTAATTCGTATTATTTTTGCAATTCCTTTACGTAAGCAGAAATTTTCCATCTGTCTTCAATATTGATCTGTGAAGCATGAGGAGCCATTCTTCCTTTTCCATGGGTAATTACATGAAAAATATGTCCCTCGCTCGCACCTACTACTGCTGCACTTTTTAAGTTCGCTATACCCGCAAATATTTCAGCAACAGCTCCGTCTCCCTCGCCACTTGCTCCATGGCAATGCTGACAGAATTTAGCATATAATGCTTTTCCATCCTGTAATACTGCCGGTGTAACTGTTAAAGGATTTTGTGAATTCTCCGCTGCTGATTGTAAGCTGTCCTTATCATACCTGTAAGGAAGAAATCTATCACGCTTTACCGAATTAGGAGCAGGCTCCCGCATTGTCATTCCATGAGGATTAAGCGGATTAGAATTAAAATATTCTCCATAAGGATCACGGTCGTCAGAATCCACTAACCAACCTTCATCCTCATCGGTAATCTGTGTCAACGACTCATATCCTACCGAATGATACATATTAGGTGCGAATTCATAACCTGTATCATCACCCTCTGCGCTACAGGCAACTGCAAGCACTGCTACAGGTAAAAGTCTAAGTATATTATTTATTCTGCTGATCATAGCCAACTTAAAAGTCTTTATTATTTATTTCTAACGCTCCTGAATCTTTAAGTAAAGCTGCTATATCCTCACGCGTTTTTGCATTCGCAGAAAGATCGATTGCCATAGCATGCTTATCATCTGTTACTCTTATATCAAATATCCTTGCTTTCTTATAAGGTTTCAGGTCACTTACAATCATAAATGTACCTACCATTCCCAAAGCAGACAATAAAACTGTAAGCTCAAAAGTTACGGGAATGAATGGTGGGATTGACCAGAAGTTCTTACCACCAATGATCATTGGCCAGTCATATCCAAGCATCCAGATCTGCATGGTAAGTGCCAGGATAGTACCTGTAAGACCAAATAAAAATGCCGCTATAGGAAGACGTGTCCTTTTATATCCCAGGGCATCATCAATACCATGTATAGGATACGGTGAATAAACTTCATGAATCCTTATGCCACTGGCACGGACTTTAGCGATGGCACTAAGAACTACATCTTCGTCATCAAAAATACCTACTATAAAGTGCTTATTGCGTTCCATATTCTTTATCCATTAAGAATGCCTTGAAGGCAATACTTTTTCAGATGATGATTTTATAATACTCTTTACTTCCGCCATATTGATCACCGGGAAAAATTTGGCAAACAATAAGAAGCATGTAAAGAAAAGACCAAACGTAAATAAATAAACCCCAACATCATACAAGGTAGGGTAAAACATCACCCAGCTAGAAGGTAAGTAGTCTCTGTGTAATGAGGTTACGATAATTACAAAACGCTCAAACCACATACCTATGTTTACAATGATCGAGATGATAAATGTTGCTACAAGATTTGTTCTTATCTTCTTGAACCAGAATAACTGCGGCGAGATCACATTACACGTCATCATCGTCCAGTATGCCCACCAATATGGTCCTGTAGCCCTGTTGAGGAATGCATACTGCTCGTATTCAACACCTGAATACCAGGCGATGAACAACTCAGTAATATAAGCAATACCTACTATTGAACCTGTAATAATGATTACAATATTCATCAGCTCAATATGATAGATTGTGATGTAATCTTCCAGTTTAAATACAACCCTGGTAATTAACATCAGCGTTAGTACCATAGCAAATCCTGAGAAAATTGCTCCTGCAACGAAATACGGAGGGAAAATCGTGGTATGCCATCCTGGTATTACTGAGGTAGCAAAGTCAAAAGATACGATCGTATGTACAGAAAGTACAAGAGGTGTAGCAAGACCTGCAAGGATCAATGCAACAACTTCATAACGCATCCATGTTCTTGCTGCGCCATCCCATCCAAAGCTTAAAGCTCCATATATAGCCTTAGATATCTTGTTTGTGGCCCTGTCACGGATAGTTGCGAAATCAGGGATAAGACCTATATACCAGAATACTAATGAAACAGTAAAATATGTACTGATGGCAAAAACATCCCAAAGAAGTGGTGAATTAAAATTCACCCATAGAGAACCAAATGTATTAGGTAATGGAAGTGCCCAGTAAAAACCTACCCATAGGCGACCCATGTGAAGGCCTGGGAACATAGCAGCACAAATTACGGCAAAAATCGTCATCGCCTCAGCAGCCCGGTTAATAGACATTCTCCATTTCTGGCGGAATAAAAGGAGGATAGCCGAGATAAGTGTTCCGGCGTGTCCAATACCTACCCACCATACGAAGTTGGTAATATCCCAGGCCCACCCTACTGTTTTATTAAGGCCCCAGACGCCAATACCTTCCCAAAGTAGCATGAAGACGGCATAAGTCCCAATTAGTAAGGCGCCCAAAGAGACTGCCATTCCTAACATCCAGCCCTTTGTAGGTTTTCCTTCTACCTGACGGCTGATATCTACTGTTACATCATGAACGGTTTTCCCGCCCGTAACCAATGTTTCTCTTACTGATGCTGTTGTATGCATATTCGCTTCAACTTATTAAGCGTTATCGCTATCTCTGTTTTTAATTTTTGTTAAATAAGTCACGTTAGGCTTAGTAGCTATCTCCTCAAGCACATGGTAAGCACGCGGCTCCCCAATCTCTTTTGTGATAATATAATCAGCCTCCTCCGTATCTCTTATCTTCAATGTTCTGCTGATAAGGCTATCCTTATCATTCATGTCTCCAAATATTAAGGCATCGGTAGGACAGGCGCTGGCACATGCAGTGATAACTTCCTGGTCTTTAACACGACGTCCTTCTTTTTTAGCTTCAAGTTTTCCATACTGGATACGCTGAACACACATCGTACATTTCTCCATAACTCCACGGGAACGAACCGTAACGTCAGGATTAAGTACCATCTTACCCAACACTGTATTCATTGAGTAGTTTTTCTTAAAGCTATCATTGTGGTGATATTTAAACCAGTTGAACCTACGTACTTTATAAGGACAGTTGTTTGCACAGTAACGTGTACCGATACATCTGTTGTATGCCATCTGGTTCAGACCTTCAGAGCTATGTGTTGTAGCAGCTACCGGACATACAGTTTCACAAGGAGCATTGTTACAATGCTGGCACATCATTGGCTGGAATACCACCTGAGGGTTTTCAGCTGCTTTTTCCAGATCTTCAGAAGAAGTAGCCCCTTCCTCACTGCTGTAGTAACGATCGATACGGATCCAGTGCATATCGCGCTTGTTGATCACTTCTTGCCTACCTACAACAGGAATATTATTTTCTGCCTGGCATGAAACTGTACAAGCTCCACAACCAGTACAAGAATTAAGATCTACAATAAGACCCCAGTGATGATTTTTGTATTGATGCCCTTTCCAGATGTTCAGAGTTCCAGGATGCACTTTATGATCCTCTTTATCCATCCAGGTAGAAACTTTTGGATTGAACCTGCCTGCACTTGGGTCTTCTTTATAGGCAGGAAGTATTGATTCCTGGATTACAGTTTCACGACCCATATATGTATGCTGGGTCTGGGTCTGTGCAATTGTATAGTCGTCGCCTAAAAGCTCAATGGTTACATTAGGCACATTATATATACGCAGCTTATCAACTATGCGCACAAAAGGATTAGCATTTACCCCTACTCCATCTGCAACTAACCCTGCCTTACTTCTTCCGTATCCTAAAGCAATACCTACAGTATTTCTTGCCTGACCAGGTTGCACCATAACTGGTAATTCAGCAGTTATGTCACCGACAGTAATACGTGCTTTTTTCGTATTACCCTCAAACATTTCCAGGTCATTTTCATTTGCCCAGCTCAACGGAACTGTTAAATAATTATCCCAGGTAGCCCGGGTAATCGGATCAGGCATTTCCTGTAACCAGGGGTTGTTAGCTTGTGCACCTTCACCAATACCTACTTTCTGGTAAAGTGAAAGCTCGAAAGTATCATCTGCTTTATATCTTCTCCTGATATTGGTGATAGCTTTTGTTACATCTCCGTTATAGTTTGATGTCTCACCAGGAATATCAGAAGTCCATAATCCTTCTTCAGCTGTAGTACTTATTGCACCATGATAGATGTCATCAGGATTATATTCAATGTTTTTACCTTCTACAATAACACCATCCATCAAAGCTTTATCCCAGCTCTTCTGAAAGTTAGCCCCACCAGTTAACTGAGATACATTTCCATCTTCCCAGTTTTTCTTCAGATAATTAAAATAATCCTGCTCCTGAGCTTCAGACCATAAGAGGAAGCTCTCCTGTGCCTGACGAGTATTAAAGATTTTTGTGATTGCAGGCTGTTGAAAGCTGTAGTGGCCTTTTTTCGGGTTTGCATCATTCCATGACTCCAGGTAGTGGCTATCCGGAGCGATAAAAGTTACAAGTTCTGAAGTTTCGTCAAGCCTGTCTGAGGTGGAAACCTTCAGTTTAATTTTATTCAGAGCCTCAGCAAGCTGAGCGCCCATTGGATGATTATAAACAGGGTTACAGTTATAGAAAATAACGGCATCCACAGCACCTCTCTGAACGTCGTTGATGAACTCAGTCATCTGCTCGTCATTACCCTGACGGTAGTTAACAGGAGTATCCATGTCAATGGTATTGCCATAACTACCAAGGCTTTGGTTAATAGCATTTACCAACGACTGAATATCAGGATCGTTTGAACCTGATACCACTAAAGATTTACCACGCGCATTTTTAAGATCATGAACACATCTGTCGAGGTGCGGGTATTTTTTAACTGCATCAGAAGAACCTCCACCAAGCATAGTGTGTATTGCCTCAAGTACTTCACCTTCCTGAGAAGGTTTTATCGGGGTACGGTAGTCGGCATTACCACCAGTCACAGTCATTACAGATTCAAACTGATAATGGCGAGACATATTCACTTTGCCATCATACAATTTACGGGTCTTGCTGTACTGCTTGTTGAACTCTACAGGAGAGATCCAGGTGCCAAGGAAATCAGCCTCAAAGCTTACAATAACATCTGCTTTATTAAAATGATAAGAAGGAATAGCTTCTTTACCGAAATCTCTTCTATTAGCCGCCATCATACCATAATGCGACATTGCATCATACATAACATGTTTGGTAGATCCGTATTTGGATTTAAAATCCTCTATTACTTTTTTAGTGGTAGGGCTAAGGATGGTATTGCTTAAAATTCTGATATTGGATGCACCTGCCAGACCTTTTTTAACCTCTGTATCTAAAGTTTGCCAATCTGTTTTCTCTCCATTCATTAATGGCCCCTCAATACGTGCAGAATCATAGAGTGTCAAAACTGAAGCCTGAACTGCAGCTGATGTACCACCTTTTGTTATTGGAGAAAGATTATTACCTTCTATTTTTATAGGTCTTCCTTCACGTGTTTTAACTACAATACTGCAGTAATCACCATTTAAAGAATATGTTGAAGCATAATAATTTGGAACTCCCGGATCTACATCCACAGGTTTTACTACATAAGGTATTGCCTTACGAACAGGAGCCTCACATGCTGCCAAAGAAGCAGCTGCTATCCCAAATCCCATTAGCTTAAGAAAATCACGACGGTTAGGTCCGTTTTCTCCGCCAGTAGGTAGAAATTCAGGGAACTCGTTCTGATTATTTTTTACAAAATCAGGATTGTTGGTTAGTTGTTCTAAACCTTTCCAGTATACCTTTTTATCTTTTTTCATCTTATTTTGATGATGCTTGTAAATTCAAAAATATTAATAGTGGCATTTAGCGCATTCCAAACCACCAATGTCTTCCACTTTCATTTCGCCACCTTCATGCAGCTCTATTAACTTATTGTAATAGTCATTGCCCTCAGCATTAAGATTAGTCTCACGATGGCAATCAATACACCATCCCATTGTAAGCAGGGCATGCTGTTGTACAACTTCCATGCTCTTGATATCACCATGACAGGATTCACATTCCACACCACCTACATTCACGTGCTGTGCGTGATTGAAATATGCAAGGTCAGGAATATTATGTACTCTGATCCATTGAATTGGTTCCTGATTAGGACCATAAGTATCTGTTTCAGCCTGATAATCAGCTGCAGCCCAGATTTTTTGTACCTCTAAAGATTCTGTAGCCACATACTTATGACAGTTCATACAGATATTGGCTGAAGGAATATTAGCATTTTTACTGATCTGAACACCCGTATGACAATACTGACAGTCGATTTCATATGTACCGGCATGAAGTTCATGAGAGAAGGCAATAGGCTGCTCCGGTGCGTACCCTTTTTGAATGCCTACAGAGTAAAGGCCATTTATAACACCTTTAAAGGCTACAGCTGTAAAAATAAAGATCACTATAAAGAGAAATGCCGGGCTCTTAAAAGTCTTGGCATAATCACGTTTAGGATTAACTACTGCCTGATCTTCTTCATCAAGCTCAACCTGCTGATTTATATACTTTCTAAGAATAGTTATTATCAGCACTAACACTAAAAGGATCAGCACAAGCACAATCACCAAGCCTATGAGGATTGCATTCAGGTAGAAAGAAGGAATGGTTTCACCGGCTGCCGGGGCACCATCAACTGCCTCTCCGGCTATTGGTTCAGGTTGTGGAGGCCCTGCCGCTTCTTCTGCCTGGACATAAGCTAAGATAGACATTACCTGCTCCTCTGTAAATGGGTGAGGAGGCATCTGTAACTTGTTATACTCGTTATAGATCTCAACGGCATAAGGATCACCTGCCTGGATCAGTTTTTGAGAATTTTGTATAAATTGAACAATCCATTCGGTTGAAGGGGCGCGCTCTGTTACCCCAGCTAACTTTGGCCCAACCAAATCTTCATGTACACGGTGGCAGGTCCTACAGTTTGCTTTGAACAAACTTTCTCCCTCACTTATCATTTCAGGAGTTGCACCACCACCAGTTTCAGCTATAGCAGTTTCAGCCGGAGCAGCCACTGTGTCCTCTGCCTGACCCTGGGCAAATGAAGGACTATTAAATATAATTCCTGTAAGAAAAAAGACAGAAAATAGCAGAATTCGCAAAAAACTCTTTTTCAACATCGCTTGATTAATTGTGATTTACCGAATTGGAGGCTCCCCCACAATTCCGGCCACAAATCTACTATCGGTTGCTATTATTTCAAACATCTTTTCAAGGCAATTCTTAGGTTAATTTATTATTTACATTTAATGATAAGAAAAAAGCCTCAAAAAGCGTCGATTTTAACGTTTTTAGAGGCTTTATTGGTGTTATTTAGAATCTGTTTAAATAACAATAATTTATGAAATACCGTTATCGCTATTTAACTTTTATAATTCTTGATTTTGGCCTGGATTCTATAATTTTCTTTGGGATGTGTATAGCAAGAATTCCATCATTACAAGAAGCTGATATTTCTTCTCTATCTGCATTATCAGGAAGTATGAAAGCTTTTTCAAATTCTCTATAGCCAAATTCCTGCCTTGAATATCTTGCAGATGTATCCTCATCTACTTTCTTTTTATTTGAAGCAATACGTAATACATCATTATCCAGTTCTATATCATAATCTTTTTTACATAAGCCGGGAGATGCCAGTTCTATTCTATAATCTTTATCGTATTCAACAATATTAACTGCGGGAAAGGCTGTAGGTCGATACTTTGGACCTGAGCGGTCATACGGATAATCTTCCTGAACATCCCGCCCTGTAAAACGATCCATAAATTGTGATTGATTACGTCGTTTTGGATATTTATCGGTATCGTATAGCATATTACTTAATGTTGAAATTTTCCCATTGATGTAAAGTATCTGTTATCTCTTCCCGCTGCTGCTGAACTAGTTTAAGTGACGAAGGGGTAAGGTCACTCTCCTTAAGAACTTCTTCGTACTCCTTTATCGCATTCTTATCTCCGCGCTCACATTCCTTTACGATGGCATCATCTGTATTAGGCGCCAGGGCTGCTTTTACATCCATCCATGTGCGGTGTACCTTTGACGCCTGGCTATCCCCTTTTTCAGGTATTCCTCCTAATTTTGCTATCTCATCTTTAATTTTCAAACCAAATTTTTTCCTCTTCTCTGCCTCATTATTAAGCATATTCTGAAGTAAAGAATTATCAGCATTTTTAGCTGCCTCACGATATCCCTTCTCTGCATCGTTATTTTTTTCCAACAGCTCATTTAATTTTCCTACTGCTCTCGTGCGATTTTCCATTGAGTTTAGAGTTTAAAGTTTAAGGTTCAAAGTTTAAGGTTCAAGGTTCCTAGTTTTTGGTTCGTGGTTCGTGGTTTTTGGTTCGTGGTTTTTGGTTCGTGGTTCGTGGTTCGTGGTTCGTGGTTTCTGGATTTTGGTTTTTGGTTATTAACTCCCAAATAAATTAACTCCATTGTCAACTGCTCCTGCTAACTGGATCCTTGATTTTGGTACAAAGCTCAAAGTTCAAAGCTGGAGTTCTTTTTTTACTAGTCTTCCCTGTCAATAAACTTATGGAAAGTGCTTTCTTTTTCATCCTGATACAGAAAAGCAAGATTTTTCTTTTCAAATGTATCAAAGAAATCATCCCAGCTTACCTTTTTTAAATCCTGATCCTGGCTGTCTTCAAAATGTATCCTTAGTAAACCAGCACCGGGGCCTTTCTCAGTATTTTTAACTACTGTAGGCATGCCGTTATGTTCTTCTGCCCAGTTCTTTATTTTATTATGATCCGTTGTTATCTTTTGCTGTGACATGTAGTTTGAGTTTAGAGTTCAAAGTTTCAAGTTCAAAGTTCAAAGTTTTTGGTTCTTGGTTCTTGGTTCGATGTTTCTGGTTTTCAGTTATAAACTCAAGACTCAAGACTAAATACTCAGGACTCATTAAAATCCATCACCCATCTGGTGTGACTCAAGCTCAGCCGAAACCTCGATTGCTCTTTTGCGAATATCCTCGAGGTCATTATTTATTATGTTATAGATCTGCTGATGACCGACCTCTGCTTCCTGATTATATCTGGCGTTTCTAAATTCACTTAATATATCCGTCATATAATTCAGATCCCCATGTTCTCCTGCACCTTGTGCGAGTTCATGGGCTGCCTGACCAATTTGTTGCAACAAAGCATATACTGCTTCTTTAGTTTGCTCTGCCTTTTCGAATTCCTGGTAAGACATACCTGATACTTCACTTTGAACTGCAGTGATACCTCTGGATATATTGTTCAAATGCTGTTGCTTTTCTTCGACTGTCATTTTTTCTGATTTTTATAATAAAACAAGTTAAAGCATTGGCTGTTAATTCCTTCCTTAACAAAAGAAATCAGCCCCATATTTAGCTTCTACTATTGATTATGCTCGTAACCACCTATTTCTCCTTCACCAACATCTCCTTCTCTTTGACCTTCACGAGGGTCAATTGTGTCTTTTTTTACGGCTTCTTTACCTTCCTCTGTTTCCGGGCTTGGTTCACACGCGGGTAAGGTAAAAAGTAAAAACCCAAAAATTATTGCTGCTATATTTTTCATATTAATTAATTGATTTATATTAATTCATCTTCCATTTGATCGGCCTGTTCCTCATTTCTACGCAAGAAATTTAAATGTTGGGCCGCAAAAGCTCTTATTTCATCATCATTAGCATCCGTGGCTATAGTTTTGTAGAGCTCAATATTATCTTCATAGATACGCTCTACCATTCGTACAAAATTTTTATCAAATTCCTGCCGTGTGCTCGTTTGTAACTCATTAAACATCTGTTGATGTCGCTCACTCATTTCCGCCGGTACCTTTATTTTCTCACTCTTTGCTAAACTATTTAGTCGCTCATTTAAACCTTCGTGATCTGTACTGATTTTTGTGGCAAAGTTTTGTACTACAGTTGCATATCCTCTTTCAACGCCCAGGTCTCCAATTTGCTTGAGCAATAATGAGCTGCTTTTTGCATCAACAAGAAATATTGCATCCTGCCGTGCTTCTTTATTTTCATAATTATCATTGTTTTTTTCAATAGCTTCATTATATGTGAGTGAGCTCCCACATGCAGATAAAAAGATTATGCTCAATGTATAAATTAGCTTTTTCATAAATTTTACTATTAATAGAGAAAATTTTGTTCCAATTGTATAACAGCATTAAATCCAGATAGATATAAAATGAGTGTAGATTTAGTTCTACAGTTGATGATTTTTCTTATCAGAAAAAGTCCAGGATCCGAGGTCTGTTGATATCAAAATCGCGCGGACGATCAGCAATGTTATTATCAACATCAAAATCATATGGAACGGTATCATCAGGAGGGTTTGGGTAAAAACCAAATCTTATTAAAAATGATTTTATAGCCAGATTTTCATTTCTCAATCGTATTCCTATACCATAACCCTGGTATATTTTAGCATCAAACAGATTTTCGCCGTCTTTTTGTATGGCCGCCAGATCCGCAAAAGCAAAAATTGCCATTCTAAAGCCCACAATATAAAATGGTGTGAAGGATAGGGTTTCAGAGCGGAAAACCCACCGTTTTGTTCCTTGTAGCTGCACACTTCTCAAGCCCCTGACCCCTTCCCTGTCGTTAATACTTATGAATTCGTTACCATAACGATTAAATCCCTCTGTAAAATTGAGGTAAAAAAACTGACGGAAAGCAAACCTCCTTATCTGGTATAATAAGCTGAAGTAATTTAATTCAACTTTTAATATACCCTGTTCAAAATCACCATTCCTTAAAAAACTTCCTAATGTTAATCTTGGCCTGAAGTAACCTAACCTGCCCAGGTACCCGCCAACTGCATAATTTAAACCTGAATACCACCGATCATAGAATTGATTATATTCTTTTCCTGCGGTAAGCCCAAAAGTATACCCTATTGGAATATCTTCTGTTCGGCCGTAACCATAAATAAGTGTGCTCTTTTCATATTCTCTTTTTGATAGCCCAACATTAAACAGGTACTGATCCCTGCTAAAAAACTGATAATTAGAGTCTGGTGTCACCTGAGGCTGTGACAGATAGTTATAATTAACAAATCGGAATCCGGTTACCAACCTTTTTCTTTTTTCAGCAACACCAACAGGATAAGCTCTTGCTAACCATACATCCTGAAACTGGAATCTTGTATCAAATTCCACTACAGAATCCTCTACTAATCTTTTAATTTCATGACCATTCAGGCTTACCTCCACACCTCCAGCCCAGGTAATATCAGGGGTAATGAAATTCCTGAATACCTCCACTCCCCTTCGCATAAAATCATCGGTCTGGGCATAATTTATATTAGCTGTTATAAATGTATTTTTAATGTCCGTAAAGCTATAGTTGCCTACATAACCCACCCTTGGAGAATTTGACTGGTCATAGCGTATCTGATTGGAAAACTGGTGACCCAGCCCCAGAAAATTTTGCTCTAATAAAGAGAAACGATACCTGTCCGTATCAAATATCTGTCCCTGAGGATACAGCGACCAGTTATCTTTAACAACAACAGTAACCTGAACAGCATCCGGGTTTAAAGAATCAACCAAAATCCTTGCATCCTGAATGTAAGGCAAAGACCTTAAAATACGCTCACTGTCTTCCAGCTCTACAGGATCCAGCAGTTGTCCTTCAGAAAAGAACAGGTGATTTTTAATAATTCCGGTGCGTGTGTAATTATGGAATTTATTTCCCAGGCGCACAAGGTATGAGGATCGATTTAGCTGTGAGGTATCATTGATATTTGTACCAAAAACAGCAAGTTTTTCAATTTTTACATCCTGGATTATTTTTCCTATATGCTCCTCGAATGTTTTTGATTGATTTAAGGATTTTTTCTTTTTTACCCTTACTGTTGGTTCTGGTTCATCAAAAAGCAGGTGGTATAATTCAGTGGTGACAGTGGTTTTATATAGTGCTTTTTTTATTTTTTTATAAAACCTGTTTGATCTTCTGACAGTATCTTCTTTAAGAAAAACTGCCACAGTATCGGGAAGAACAAATATTGTGTCTTTATCAACAAAAATTGAGGTGTCACCAAGAATAAGAACGGAACGGCCTTTTATCCATACTGTATCTTCTTTAGTGTGCCCAAGGGTATCCTGAGGTGTTTGGGCCACACCTATATTCAGGCTCAGAAAGCAAGTGAAAAAAGATATATAAATTAAATATTTCATGGTGGCAAAAGCAAAAAACCCCATAAAGATGGGGTCTATAAATATTAAAGGTACTCTAAAATATTTATCTTAAAGGTCACCTCGTTTTGCTGCTTCTTTCATTTCTTCATTTGCATAAATAGCAACTTCTACTCTTCTGTTTTCCTGACGCCCTGCAGCAGTTTCATTTGTTGCTACCGGTCGTTCTTCACCATAGCCAACTGCACTTATTCTTGCTGGTCGTATTCCCTGATCTATTAAATATTTCTGCACAGTACCCGCTCTGTTTCTTGAGAGTGTCATATTATATTCATTAGTACCCGTTGCATCGGTATGACCTTCCACTATTATATTCGTATCCTCATATTTTTTTAATGTTTCAGCCATTTCTCTTAGATCTCTCTTAGTTGCTGACCTCAGCTGATATGAATCCACATCGAATAATAATCCTGAATCAAAGGTAATTAATATACCTTCACCAACACGTTCTACTTCAGCACCTTCAAGATCCTCCTGTAACTCTTCTGCCTGCTTATCCATTCTTCGTCCTATCAATCCTCCTGCTACTCCGCCAACCGCGGCGCCTATTATAGCACCTTTTCCAGTGTTGTCAGATGCACTTCCTATTGCAGCTCCAATAGCGCCACCTGCAGCAGCACCTACTCCTGCTCCTTTAGCAGTATTGCTAGCTGATTTACAACCTGACAAAAAATAAGACCCTAAAATGAAACTGGCAAGCAGTACAATTGTCGTAAGCAGTGATACTACTCTATTTTTAATTGGTGATTCCATTTTTTTTATTTTTAATTATTTTTAATCCTTAATTCTTTTAAATAGTAAAATAACAAATAAAGTACCAAACGTTTAAAATGATGATTAACAAGCATTTCTGTAAGAAAATAGTATTAAATGAGGAAATATTTCCTCATTTAATACTAGAATGGATACCCAATCCCGATATTTAAAACTATCGGGCTAAGATTAGAATTAGCTTCTATGATTTCGCTATCAGAAAGGCCCAAAAAGAATTTATCATTATAAGGGACTTTAATAGGAGTAGCCAGATCAATCCTTAACACAAAAAAGTCAACATCAAACCTTATCCCTATTCCTGTTCCCACGGCGAATTCACTTAAAAAGGTATTAAAATCAAATTCTCCTTTCGGGCGCTCAGGATCTCTTACAGTCCAAATATTTCCTGCATCAATAAATACAGCTCCATGTAATAAGCTTACAATATGAAAGCGGTACTCCAGATTGGCTTCAATTTTAATATCACCTGTCTGATCAAAAAATAGTTGGTCCTCCTCCACCTGAACGCTTCCTGGACCAATTGAACGTGGCCTGAAAGCACGTATACTGCTCGAGCCCCCGGTTGAAAATTGTTTGGTATATGGCATAACAGCAATATCCCCAACAGTAGTATCTCTAATAACGGAATTTCCATAAGGATAACCAACACCCACCATAATGCGGGAAGCAAGTTTATTATCCATATTAAACCTTAGATAATGGCGAAGATCTGAACTAACACGTACAAACTGGGAATACCGCTGGTTAAAAATTCTCAGTGGCTCTTCCTCTTCTGTATCTTCTTCTCCTTGTATTGCACTTTGAAGTGTATGAACTAGGTTACCTGAGACATCCAGATGGCCATTGTAAAAAAAATTATGTGTATCTTCCTGGTTATCAGGGTCAGCCCGTGAATCCAATACATACCCGTAGGAAGCGCCCAAAATGAATTGATCTTCATAACTTCTTCTTAAGAAAGAATTTTCATTAAGTCGTTGCTTAAATTCCTCAGATTTATTTGAAACCTTGATATAGCTCACGTCTACAGGGAATAGGTTATGTGTTTTAGTAATTGTCTCTCTCCAGCTGAAACCATACCTGAGATCAAATGAATTAAGCTGAAAGAAATTTAACCTGTTCAGCATCCTATAGCCAAGGTTAAATTCGGTACGCGGCACATATCGGGTAGAGTACCTGTGTATATTAAAAGGAGTTAAAAATCTTGGAATGATAAGTGAATTCTGAATACCAAATTCATAAGAATTTAAAGGTGCCTGGTTCTCCTGACCACCACCAACCTGCCATTCATATGCTCCTGTTAATTTTAACTGGTAATGCTCAGCGCCTTTAAAAATATTCCTGTTGGTCCAGGAAAGTGCAAGGGCAGGACCTGCGAGTGATAATGAATTTGTAACTGCCCTTAATTCAGCCCGAATAGATTTTTTCTTCATAGGGGAAAGGCGGATATTACTTCTTAGTTTTCCCGGTCCTATATCATCATAACGTATATTAACGTATCGAAAAACATCAAGATCGAGCAAACGGCTTATTGTAATATCTTCAGCTTTCCGGGTATATATTTCATTTTCGTTAATCCTTATCTGATCTGCAATAATTTCCGGCCGGAAATTTTCATCTTTCCTTACATAGGTATAATCCTGCACCTGCAGAGTGTCAAAATTTCTTGTTTCTGTGGTATCTCCGATTTGATAGCTGGTGTGGATTATCACATCTTCAATTTCATAAATGCGCTTAGCCTTTTGAGGTGTCTCAGGTTTTATTGTCATAAAAACTTCCACCTGACGATCACCAACCGTTGTATCAATCTGAAAAAGCAGGTAATTATCATTGAAGTAATAAAATCCTTTATTATTTAATGCTTCTTCAAATATCATTCTTTGCTCATCAAGCTTTTGAAGACTGTAACGTTGGCCTTTCTGAATAATCAGCTCCTCCTCTATATCTTTAATAGCGCGTGCTAACTTACTTTCCCCCGGTGGAAAATGTATTTCTCCAAATTTATAAGGCTCAGATACAGTAGCATTATAAGAGATTTCGGCTGTTTTATCATCTTTATTAACTGCACTTTTTACTTCAGCACTAAAAAATCCATGATTTTCCAAAGCAGTACGTAAACCATTGGATACCCTATCAATATTCACATCTTCCAAAAGCACAGGTTCGTTGCCTATTTCATATTTTACCCAATGCTTAAATCCTTTATCTTTTTTTACAGTATCATATATATTATGAATAGCCAGCTTTGGGCGCATACCAAGAATCTGATCATTTGGCTCAGGCTTTAAATGCTCTTGAAGATCACGCTTAAGTTGTTTTTTATCTTTTATTGGATTCTCTGATTCAATATTTATTTCAGCGCCTGTATACAGGAACTGATTTTCTGTAAGATTGCTAGTACCCCTGCATCCTGATAAAAGAATAATAAATATACTGATATACTTAAATATGTTTTTCAACCTCCTCCTTTTTATCTTAACTAATTAAACAGTTCGCTTATAGAATCATATTCTTTGACATAGATGATACCAGCTCCTGTTTCAATTACCTGTCCCAGGAGGTCATCAAATTCATTTTCCCTGAATACAAGAAGCCTCAATCTTCCATCTTCCGTTATTAGATACTCAATAATAATATCCCCTGCAAAATCAGACATATTCTGTTGCCTGCTTCGTTCTCCCTCAACATCAAAGTTCCCTGCCAATTTTACATTAACACGATCATCAAAAAAGGCTTTTTCAACACCAAGCTCAACCTGTGTTCGATTGAAGGTTTCACCAGTTTGTGAGTAATCCTGATAAGACTGTACATCGAAAGTAAGGTCTACACCTTCTATCTGTGCTCCAAGCTGGTTAAGCTGCTGGCTCAGTACCCGGCTCACACTTTGTCTTGCAGTGCCTTCTACTCCACCGCCACCTCCTGCAAGGAAATTATCCTGCATGAATCTCCTGAACACCACTAATGAAAGCACCTGTTGCATCAGTTCTGATTCCCTGTTGTTGATATCCTGCAATGCACCCATTACAACCGGAGGTCGTTCGTCTTCCGGCATGGACAAGCGGAAACTTATTTCCGGGTTCAGTAATCTTCCATCCAATTCCAGATAGACCAAAATAGGTACTTTTTGATATGGACTATTCAGAATGGGCTCTGGGGTCGCCTCTACCTGATATCGAGCCTGAAGATCCATTCTAGCATCCAATGGATCACCAGTCCATAATAAGTAACTACCCTCCACTATATCAAATTCACGCTTGGCCAGTCCAAAAAGACGCATTATATATGTACCTTCTTCTACAGTATATCGGCCATTTAAGCTTATATCACCTGTAGGGTTAATATTTAATGCCAGGCTGGCCTCACCTCGCAAATTACTAAGCCGGTCACCTGTGGTAGGATCAATAACCACAGTAACGGAATTTGAAGGATCCACATTAATATTAGCAGTAAAGTCTATACCCTCCACTTCAGCTTCAAGTGTATCTGAAGGTGACTCTTCCAAAGCAACCAAAGAGTCCTGGGCCATTTCGCTTCTGTCAACAAACTCAACAAGCCCCTCTCTTTCAATTGCCATAAGCTCTGTTTCGGGTACTATATATGTAAGACGGCTTTCATTATTCAAATCAATGTTCATGTTTATAACAGGAAGCTCTGAATCCCCCTGCACAGATATATCCGAGTCAGCAATCAGGGTCCCATAGTATAATGGATTATCCCCTGCCCCGGTGTTTAACAAGAGAAAATTGTTCATTGAAGCATTCAGATCGAATTCAAAGTACTGATAATTGTTTGTTAAAATATCCCCATTTACATTTAAATCATTCCCACTTCCATCATTAATGGTGAAATTGCTAAAATGTATTCCTCTATTATCAAACCTGATCTTCTCGTCATCAATTAAAAAGAATGCTCCCAAATAATTAACATTGGTCATTGCATCTTTAAAACCAACTGTACCATTTAACTCAGGGTCATCAACAGTCCCTCTTATAGCCATATCGGCCGTTATATAACCACGGCTTTGTGAGAGCTCACCCATAGAAAGGGCTTCAATGGTTGTTAAGGATAATTGTTCGAGATCAGCATCAAAATGTAAAACTCCTGTAGCAGTATCAGCTTCATAATATCCTTCAATCAGCATTTCATTATCACGGCCATCCAGGCTGGCTGTCAAAGAATATCGCTCTGCATCTGCTGTATATGCATTAATGGATAAATTACCTAACGTATCAGTTTTGTAGGCAATATTCCTAACGCTAAGATCTGAGGTAAAAGCAAAGGCTTCTGATGAGTTATTAATACTCACCTCACCATTAACCAAACCACTGACATAGGTGGTATCGAGTTCACTTAAATTTGCTATAGTAGATAATCTGAACCTGCTGAAATCCACATTAATTAATGTATCCTGTTGCTCGTTAATTACTGTATTAGCCTCAAGCTGCTGTTCATTATGGGACAGCCGCATTTCCTCAATTATTATTCCCGATGGATAGAACTGAATACTATTACCAGGATAAACCTCCCAATCCTGATAATTCATCATTACCCTTCCCGGGGTCATCTGAAGTTGATAATACTGCTCCTGCCAGGTAGTAAAAATCCCTCCGAATAGATATTTATTTTCACCTTGATCATCTAAAATATGTAATGCTGTATTTATATGATTGGAAGCAACAACACCTTCAAGCCATATATTATCAATTGGAGTTACCCCTGTTTGAAAACTGGCCACACGTGCATCATAGGTTAATTCTTCCTCGTCCGATTGGATAGAAACATCCAGTGAATCAATTATCATTCCTGCATAATTTATCTCTGGTATCTCAATAGAGATATCCATTTCCCAGTTTTCACTGTCATAGGTTCCGCTAATTTCACCAGGAGTAAAAGATTCCAGTTCCGGAACAAGAACTTCAGTAAATATACCGGTGCGTTTAATATCAATGTTAAAGGTGAAGCTTTGAGGTTCAATACCTTGTATAGAGGTTGTGTCCAAAATTTCATAATACTGATTAATATGTGCCTGCATTACCTGCGGCAGATCAATCACGTTAAATTCCCCTTCAAAATTTGCTGACAGGATATCAGACCTTATAGATAATTTTGTTTCTTCACCTTGTTGCTCAGAAATAAATTTTAGAGAATCAACGGCATATCGCTCTCCATTTTTTCTTATTAAAAGATCATCAATAATAACAAAGCCATTGATCTGCTTAAGATCCTTTGCTCTCAGGTCAGAATCTATAGTCCCTTCCACACTGATGTCCTCTTCAGCAAAATTTAATGCCTGCAGGTCAGCGTTATCCAATTCCAGGTAAAACATAAATGCAGGGATACTATCGTTCATATCCACTGTACCTTCAAAGGAGAAATCAAGATTTTCATCATCCATGGCTAATGAGCCTGAAAATTCCTGCTTAAAAACATGGCCATCGATCTGCAGGTCTTCATAGGTATAATTATTATATGTAAATGAACTCACTTCACCTTCCAGCTTGGTGTTGATCTTTTCCATTGTAAAACCTTCTCCATCCGCATGAATATTTGCAGATAAAACTCCAAACTGATCCTCCTGCTGCAGTAGTCTTCCTACATTAAATTCATTAACAACTAGCTGTCCGTCATAATGATAAATTGAATCCTGATCCATCTCAATTGAAGCATCAACACTGGCATTTCCCATAGAAGTATTAATGTCAAGATTTCCCCGGGCCTGATCCATAGTTCCTGATAAGCTACCTGTAACCCCAAATCTTTCAGGGATGGTAATGTCCTCCGGTATAAGTGTATCCGGTAATAAAGCTTTAAGATCTGTTCTTGTTGAAACAAACTGTTCGAGTACCAGATCAACATTTATATTATTTACATCAGGAATACCAGCAATATTTCCTCTAAGCCTAATGTGAGTATTCTTTAAACCGTCGAGCCGGAAATAATCGATATCAAGAGCCGATAACTTTCCATCCAGTTCCCCTTCTATTCTTAAGGATTGTGCTGCCGGAGGGAATTGTTGCATCTGTTCTTTCATATCCGGAACAAAATAAACTACATCATTCAGGCTGATCACGGTAGGAGCCAGATCTGCGTATAACCCCATCTCTTCCGGATTATCTGCAAGAGCTTCCAATGATTCATATGTCATTCGAAAATCCCCATGAATTTCCGATTCCCCGGCAATCAGATCGATATCTTCTGCCGAAATATGGGTAGGCGTAAATTCTGCAACACCATTAAATTTCTCCAGCACCATACCCGCTTTTTCTTTTAAGGTTAAAGAAGCAACTTCTCCCGAAGCATAACTATCTTCATTTTCTAATCGATATTCAGGATCTTCAAAACGGGCATTTATATCTGTAAAAGCAAAATGCATAGGATCAAAGCCCTCTGTTTTTGGTGCAGTATGATCATCAAACCTGAAATTAACATTCTCAAATGTTACAAGATCAGATCCAACGTTTAGCGTAACGGTATCTGTAATAGCAGGAGGTTCCTGTTCCAGTGTATCCACAGTACCACCCTCACCATAAAGGTCCAGCTCAACGAGTGTATTTCTCAATGCCAACTCATTGGCATAATAGTCCATCTTCATTATATCAATTTCCTCGAGTTGCCCCTCCAGCTCACCTACCTTTGTAAATAACTTTATTTCGTCGGGAGCACTCTCAAATGAAAAACGTACATCAGCGATCAAAACATCCTCTACTCCAAAGTCAAATTCCAAAGGCTCAGATTCTTCCTCACTGGGAGGCGGTTCCTTATTTATATTAAAGTCACCGTAGCTGTTCTTCAGCGTTATCTGGCTTACGGTGATTTTATTATTTTCCAAATCAAAGACATCAATGGCAATACCCAGGTCTCCAATACCATACTGCATATCAATTCCTTCAATAGGATCTGTATAGTAGAAGCGTGAGTTATCTACCTGTACTTCATCAATCGTAATCTGAAAGGGTGAAGATTGTTGCTGTGTAGTATCGGTCGCAGTGGTATCGGCCGGAGCAAAAGCATCAGCAAGAAACTGGAAGTTAAAAGTACTATCCTGCTCATTTCGTGACATAAAACCTACCAGCCCATCTACATCTATCTCGGAAATACTTAAATTACCTTTAAATAATCCCCACATTTGGGCTTCGATCCTGAGCCTCTCCAAATAAGCAAGTGTATCCTCCTGCTGATCTTCCAAATAAACATCTTCAACAACCAGGTCATAGGGGAAATCAATACGTAATTTTCCTACAGTAAATTCTGTCTCTATCTTATCCTTCAGAAAAGTTACAGCCTTTTCTTTTACAAAATCCTGAACAGGAGGAGTCTGCAGTAATAAGGCAATAAGGATCAACAGCAGGAGGATCCCTCCTACTATATATCCTAAAATCTTTAATATTTTCTTAAGAATATTCGTCAAGTATATTATCTTATTTTTACTTATTACTTTAACAAGAAAGCCTGCTAATTGTATAGACAGGCTATGCTAAAGTACACAATATGAGAATGTTATAGGTAATCCTTCTTGTAAATTTATTTAAATTTAATACCGGTCACCATTGTGGCCGAATCTATATCCCAATAGGTAGCATTATCCATTTTTACCACCAGTAGCCGGATATCCTCAGAATCAGGGCCAGCGGGAAACCATGCTTCAATAGCAGGATCCCATAGCTCTTTTTTCCTGCCCTCATCTTCTATTTCATAAGCTTTTCCACATATTGAAATATATGAATGAGTATGTGTATCTGCATAAGATACATTTACCTGCTGGTGATGATCCAGATCACTTAATTTTAAAGTTTCACTATTCGTATAAAACCATAACTGATGCTGGTCATCAATTTCTAATGTATACATAGGCCTGCTATGTAATACGCCATCGCTGCCTTCTGTTGTTAATATTGCAATTCGAATGGCGGCTATATTATCAATAACATGATTTAGCTTACGTGACTCTTCCATAGAAAAAAACCATACCCTCTTGTTGAGAATATGGCACCAAATGACATTTTTATACTGTCTTCTGCTCCTCGTGCACCCCTTCGCAAAATTCTTCAACCATTTTACGGCAAAAGGCAGGAATATCATCCGGCCTGCGGCTTGTTACCAATCCCTGATCTACAACCACTTCTTCGTCTACCCAGTTAGCACCTGCATTCTTCAGGTCTGTTTTTATAGATGGATAAGAGGTAACAGTTCTTCCTTTCAATGCACCTGTTTCAATCATTGTCCAGGGGCCATGGCAAATAGCAGCGATAGGCTTGCCGTCTTCAAAAAATGATTTTACAAAATTAACGGCTTTATCATTCATTCTAAGAAAATCCGGATTCATCTGTCCTCCGGGCAGAAGGAGTGAGTTGTAATCATTAGCATCAGCATTATCAAGATGTACGTCAACATCGTACTTATCACCCCAGTCCGTTTTATCCCAAGCCTTAACTTTAGCTTTTTCAGGAGAGACAATATAAACATCTGCTCCCTCACGTCTTAAAGCTTTAACAGGATCTGTTAATTCTACTTCTTCAAATCCGTTTGCTACCAGTACAGCAACTTTTTTTCCTTTTAATAAATCACTCATAATTCTGTCTCTTTTCAATTCTTCCAGTATGCTGACTATTTATTTCATTTCATAGCGGAAAATTGCCGCTGCGGTTACATAATCCGGCATCTTACTATCTTCCAGCAGATAAACTTCTCCACCATTTTGTATAGTGCCTATTGCCGCTTTATTTAGTAAGCATGCATTGGCTGTGGTTTTTTCTTCATCAATTTTTACCGTATGATCATTGCCATCATATTTTCCCCAAACATTCTTATTTTTCTGTAGGAATAAAGTATCCGTTCGCCCCACAATTGAACCAGGAATTACCTCTTCATATTTGTCAGAGGCTTTATCTACAGTTTTGAGCTCGTTATAACGATCCCGCTTCTTGTCAATGTCAGCCTGAAAATCATCCTTTACAAGATCCCAAACCCTGTTATGGATTTCCTGAGGACTAGTTTCATCAAAATTTCCTACGAGGTGGTGGTCAAATAAATATTTATAGTTATTTGCCTCCTTATAGAGTGGGAACAGGTAATCTACACCTACTACAATTAGTGGTGCTTTTTCATCATGCAGCATTTCCATTAAGCCCCTGTCGATCTCACGGAAGTATTTAAGAATATCTATTTTCTTCTCACTTTCATTACCTCCTCCATGACCATGGAACATTGCTCCCTGTACCGGCTCTCCTTTTTGGCTCCTCCACTGTAATGCTTTTTGATTTTCATCACTTACCAGGGCTATTGTCTCCTCCATTTCTCGTGGTATAAGCCCTTCTATATTCACCTCTGTAATATTATGAGATGAAGCATCGAAAAAACGCATCTTTCCAAGGCTCAGTACCATGATGAAGAAGCGTTCATTACTTGTTGTAAATGGCGCCAATGGCTTTAGGTAAAAGTGATCTGCCACATAATTGTATGATTCAAAATTTTGCGGCAGCAGATAATACTGAAGCTCATCGCCATGTAAAAAGACGGCAAGCCCATCGGAAAGTCTCCGCCAGAAATCCTCCTTCTCTAAGAAATCTGTTAACGGCTTTGTATAACTTTCTATCTCACTAGTTGATAAATTATATTTCTCTAATTTTCTTTTTACTTCTTTAAGCTGATTTTTAAAGTTATTCATGTCCTGCAGTTCCTCATTATCACCGCTTGCCCTATGGGTGGGTATATAAATCGAAATACAGTGTTTATCATGTACATCAGCTAAATTTAAAAAATCCTGCTTCTTAAAAAGATCCATATTTTGTTATTCTGTTTTACATATAAAAAGCTTTTCCCCACACAAATGTTTTGTGTATTTACAAGCTTTTACAATAAATAGGCTGGTTTGCCTCAGACGGTTTGTCTTAATAAAGTAGGTTCCTGCTCTACTGCCAGTTTATTTGCCTCTGCAGCAAGATGATCCATCATAAAATCAAGATCATTTTGAAGAAGGCTATAGATAGCAAAATCCTCCTGATCCCCTTCTGTCATTCCACTCAATCCGGCAAGATATTGAATATCTTTTTGACGATAGCCGAGGTTATACAGGCTCTGAGCCTCCTGGGCAGCAAGTGAAAGGTTTCGAAGAATGATATTCTTCAGCTCCTTATCGAGCGTGTATCTTTCATATGATAAATAATGCGCATAATCACCTAATTCCTTTAGGCAACTCACAATATTGCGCAGGTGGATCTGTTCTTCAAATTTATGCATGGCTCACAGGTTTACTTAGAATTTATTGGAAAGAAAACAGTGTAAATTCCATGCCAGAATTTTCAATTTTAAAGACATTAATGCTGGGGCTACTGCCAGGGGAAAAATTTAATCAGGTAAAGAAATTACCAGAAAAGCATATGTAGAGAATTAACCTCATATATGTTTCATTTAATCCTGTGCACCAAAAACTTTTCTCAACAATTCCGTTGTTCTTGCAGCCGGATTTTCCCGGATCTTCTCCTCCTCCTGAGCTATGAGATAAAACAATCCTTCTATTGCTTCCTCAGTCGCATATTCATCGAGGTTTGGGTTCATATGCTCCACAAAAGGAATTTTGTTATAGGCATTTATCAGGTCTACATAGTATTTTGTTGCATTGGTCTGATTTAGTGCATTAGAGATGATAGGCTGAAATTTTGCCCGTAGCTGATCGCTGGTGGTTCGTTTTAAATATTCTGTTGCTGCATGATCATCGCCTTTTAAAATCCCCCATGCGTCATCAATGGTCATTGACCTAATGGCACTTAAAAAAATAGGTTTGGCTTCATCAGCAGCTTTTTCTGCAGCACGATTTAGTGTTAAAACAAAGCGATCTACCTCACTGCCCAACCCGATCTGACGTAGTTTCTGTTCTACTTTCTGCGCTTCCGGAGGAAATGGTATTTTTATCTGCGGATTTTTATAGTAACCGTCGATTTGAGAGGCCAGGTCCGTACCCTCAAACGTACCTTTTTCAAGAGCTGCTTTTAATCCTGCCGCTACTTCTGCCCGGGTTAAAGGTTGCTCCCCTGAAACTGCTCCTATCGTTTGATTAATTTGAGCTGTTGTGCATCCAAATAATAAAAGAGGAACAAGAAATGAAGTAATAGAAAGCTGTTTCATAATGGTGTTTTTTTTGAATCAATTTACAAAAATGATTCCAGTTTTTAGAGCTGTTGCTTTTTATATTCGGAAAACTTAAAACAAAAAATCCGGTGGTTGTTATAATTATTAGTCAATTTTGAAGGCAGAATATTAAACCAGATGACTCCAAAAGTTGAAATAATCTCTATTGGCGATGAGATTTTATATGGCCAGACATTAAATACAAATGCTCACTGGATGGGTGATCAGTTGGATAAGATCGGTGTCCGTATATCCCGGATGCTTACTATCGCAGATAAAGAAGATGTTATTTTAAAAGCTTTTGAGGAAGCAGAGAAAAGGGCTGATATTGTCCTGATAACGGGGGGACTTGGCCCTACTGAAGATGATCTTACAAAATCCTGTTTGGCAAAATATTTTAATTGTGAATTGAAGATGAATGAGGAGGCCCTTCAGGAAATAAAAGAGCAGTTTGAAAAGGCAGGGAGGCAATTAAATGAATCAAATAAAAAACAGGCACTATTACCGGACTGCTGTGATAAAATATCCAATAACCGAGGCACTGCACCCGGCATGTGGTTTAACAGAGATAAGAAAGTTTTTGTATCCATGCCCGGGGTTCCGGGTGAGATGAAAAAAATGATGACAGATTATGTTATCCCTCGTCTACAGAAAGAATTTAAAACGGAGATCATCTATCACAAACTTATAAAAACAGTTGGTATAGCAGAGTCAACATTATCAGAAAAGGTTGAGCCATGGGCAAGACAGCTTCCTGAGCATATAAAACTGGCTTATCTGCCAAGCCTGGGACAGGTGAAGTTAAGGCTTACAGCTTCCGGCGATGACAGGGAAAAGCTTAAAAAAGATGTGGAGCAGGAAATAGATAAATTAAAGGAATATATTTCAAAATATATCTATGGCTATGATAATAATGAGATTGAATCTGTAGTTGGTGAAATTCTAAAAAAACAGAAAAAAACGTTTGCCCTGGCGGAAAGCTGCACAGGAGGTTATATCTCACACCTGGTATCTGGTGTGCCTGGTTGTTCGGAATATTATCGCGGTTCCATAGTTCCTTATCATAACGACTTAAAAGAAAAAGTGCTGGGTGTAAAACATAAAACTTTAACAGACCACGGGGCGGTGAGTGAACAAACGGTAATTGAAATGGCAAATAAAGTTAGAGAAATGTTTGGTGCTGATATTGGTTTAGCTTCCAGTGGTATTGCCGGACCATCAGGAGGTACTGAAGATAAACCTGTTGGTACAGTTTGGATTGCCTGTGCTGACGGTGAGCATACTAAAACAAAAAAACTTCAACTATTTAAAGACCGGATGATGAATATTGAGGCGACAGGAGTTGCAGCTTTAAACCTTGTGCGGTTAACTTTGTTGCAAACGGTTGAGATAAATTCTTAAAATCATAACTTTGCAGTCCGAAATATAAAGACCTTAAAAAAATAACATGGCATTAGTAGAACTGGTGATGCCCAAAATGGGCGAAAGTATAATGGAGGCCACTGTCTTAGGTTGGCTAAAGCAGGAAGGCGACCAAATCGAACAGGATGAGTCGGTACTTGAAGTGGCCACTGATAAAGTAGATACGGAAGTTCCTTCTACACATGCAGGGGTACTTAAAGAAATATTAGCAAAAGAAGGTGATGTTATTGAAGTAGGAAAACCTATTGCGATCATCGCTACAGACGGAGAGGATACAGGTTCAACACCTTCTCCTTCTACAGAAGAGAAAAAAGCTGCCGAAGCACCTGCCAAGGCTGAAAATGCTATGACCTCACCTCAAAAAGCAGGCGCTCCTACCACTACTAATGGTGTTGCCAAAGCCGCTGATGATAACCGCTTCTATTCTCCTCTTGTAAAAAGTATGGCCAGGGAAGAAGGTATAAGCATGGAAGAACTTTCCGGTGTCTCAGGAACAGGCAAAGAAGGCCGTGTGACCAAGAAAGATATGATTGCATATCTTAACTCAAGATCAGAGGAAACTGCCAGACCTTTGGCAGAAAAGGCTGCAGCCCCTGCTCAAGCTCAGGCACAAAAGCAGGCGGCACCGGTAACAAGGCCTTCCGGTGTAAGCGCTTCTGTAAGTGCAGGAGATGAGATAATAGAAATGGACCGTATGCGCAAAATGATTGCTGAGCGTATGCTGGATTCTAAACGTACTTCTCCGCATGTTACTTCATTTGTAGAAGCTGATGTTACTAATGTTGTTTTCTGGAGAAACCGCAACAAAGTAAAATTTAAGGAACGTGAAGGTGATAACCTTACTTTTACTCCAATCTTTATAGAGGCAGTGGTAAAAGCAATAAAAGATTATCCAATGATCAATGTGCAGGTGGATGGTGACAAGATCATAAAGAAAAAAGATATCAATATTGGTATGGCCGTAGCTTTACCAAGTGGTAATCTGATCGTGCCTGTAATCAGGAAGGCAGATCAGTATAATATTACCGGTCTTGCCAAAAAAGTAAATGAGCTTGCACGTAAAGCACGTGAAAATAAGCTAAGCCCTGACGAGCTTTCAGGAGGAACTTTTACTATTTCTAATGTAGGCTCTTTTGGTAATGTAATGGGTACACCAATAATTATGCAGCCCCAGGTAGCAATTATGGCTTTAGGTGCCGTAGTGAAAAAGCCTGCTGTTGTGGAAACACCAAATGGCGATGCAATTGCTATTCGACATAAGATGTTCTTATCCCACTCTTATGACCACAGAGTAGTGGACGGGTCATTAGGCGGTATGGTAGTCAGGCGTGTAGCTGATTATCTGGAAGCATTTGATTTGAAAAGAGAACTGTAAGAGTTTCGAGTTTTGAGTTTAAAGTTCAATTATTTAAAGTTCAATGTTTATTTGTTCTAAAGACTAAATACTAAGGACTAAGGACTAAAAAAAGCCGTTCATTACCAGGTCTATCTGCCATTGATAAAACCTGAGAGTGAACGGCTTTTTTATTTCAATCTATTGGAAAAGAGAAGCTTTTGATAAGAATCATTTAAAAACATTCCTTAAATCATGTGATAGAAATTTTTTGTTACCTATTTTTAGGACAAATAAAAAATAAATAAAAATGCGCCTTAATTCAGTTCTTATTGGACTTGACCTTACCGAAATGGATGATAGCCTGATTCGCTATGCATCATTAATTTGTAATAGCTATAATGTGGAAAGTGCCAATTTTATACATGTTGCTAAAGATCTTGAGCTACCGGAAGAGGTAATTAAAGAATATGGCGATGTGCTTACTACTGTTGAAGAAGGTATAAAGCATGATATAAATAAAAAGATTAAGGAAAATTTCAACTGTACATGCGAGGTTGATGTAGCTGTCAGAGAAGGAAATGCAGAAGATAAGATCCTCCGATATGCCAAAATAAAGAATGCCGATCTTATCCTCCTGGGAAGGAAACAAAAACTGCGCGGTACTGGTGTTGTAACGCAATCTATTGCACGTAAATCTCCGTGCAATTTGTTGTTGGTCTCCGAAATGCTTGAAAAGAAGGATGTTTATAAAATCCTTGTCCCCATAGATTTCTCAAAACACTCTCACCTGGCTATGATGCATGCCTTAGAGGTAGCCAAAAAGCATCAGGCTATGATATCATGTGTCAATATTTATGATGTGCCTACAGGATACAGTAAAATTGGAAAAAGTTTTAAGGAATTTGCTGAAATTATGCTTGGCCATGCGAAAAAGAATTTCGAAAGGTTTATCAGTAGGTATAAACAGCCAGTTGAATGTAATTTTATTTTATCCAAAGATCACGAGCATTCGGAAGAACTGATTTCTTACATTAAAGCCACAAAACCCGATATGGTCTTTATTGGATCAAAAGGCCATACAAATGCTTCAGTTGTTCTTTTGGGGAGCATGGCGGAAAAACTAATTAAAAATATTTATGAAGTTCCGCTTTTTATAGTTAAACGTAAGGGTGAAAGTGTAGGGGTTTTCCAGTCACTATTGAAATTATAATGATATAGGCTTTCGTTCAGTTGAAAATTTATTTTAAAGAAGCCCAAAAATTTAATCAATGGTGGCTATGGCTGATCTTATCAGGAGTTGCTGCATTTCTACTATATAAAATTTTTAAATATTTTAATTCTGGTATTATTTTCAGTGAAAATTTAACAGTTGCAATACTATTAATTATCACCCTGTGCTTAATTCTTTTTCTTATAGGGCTGTTCAGGTGGATAAAATTAGAAACTGTTATTTCTCAAGATAAAGTGCAAATGCGATTTATTCCATTTGTCTATAAATCAATAAAATGGAAAGATATTGAACAGGCTGAGGTAATTAACTATGGGTTTATTGGCGGATGGGGAATTCGCTTTGGAAGTAAATATGGCGTTTTATATAATATCAAAGGAAATAAGGGGCTCCATATAAAGCTAAAGAATGGTGATCAATTAGTAGTAGGCACACAAAAAGAAGATGAATTAAAAGATGCCTTAAAATTAAGAGTTTCTGGGAATCCTGAATAAGAACCAGTACACTATAAATCCGTTAGTAATTTTAAACGATTATTATGTTCGGATTATTCAAGAAGAAATCAAAAGAAGAAAAGCTTCAGGAGCAACATCAAAAACTGATGAAAGAAGCCTATGAACTATCAAAAACCAATCGCACGGAAAGCGATAAAAAATATGCCGAGGCTGAAGAGGTAATAACACAATTAGAGTCTTTAAAGAGAGGTGATAACACGGTCTAATATTCTTTCTGCAACAATACCATCCTGTAATTATTGCTCTTTTCCATTTTATGGTAATTTTACAGTTGGAATTTATTAATATATGAAAATACAGATAGGTAAGGGTTTTGATGATTTTATACTGGGCTCCAAACAAGATGAAGTGATAACCGCAAAAGGAGACCCCGATAAATTAAATGATATTAATGAGGAGTCGGACCAGTATATTATCTACTATTATTATAATGAGCAGGTAAAACTGTATTTTGATAAATCCCGAAACTATAAATTAATTTCTATAGAGGTTTACAATAAAGAAGCTTTTTTTCTGGATACAAAAATTATTGATACCCCGGAAAAAGAATTAAGAAGCCTCCTTTTTAAGAATAAAATAAAATATGATGTAGAAGAATACCCTTCATTTCATGTTCTTTACATTCCAACCATGCAGATCTACATCAATATTGAAATGGATCGCGTACGATCCGTTGAAATACAGCCGCTTTTGAAGGATGAGAAATTGGTTTGGCCGAAGAAATAGTTCTTTGTTCGTGGTTCTTTGTTCGTGGTTCTTTGTTCCTTGTTTTGATTTTTGGTTCCTTGGTTTTGGTTCGTAATTAATTAAATTTATTATTTGAAACTTAATTTGCAGTTAACCATGAGATTATCCCTTGCTTTAGTTCTTATTTGTCAGCTAGCCTTTGGTCAAGTTAATACGGCAGAAGAAAATTTGCGCGATTTTTATGAATATTTAGGGAAAAATGTGCGTTATCCCGCAGAAGCAAGAGTAAAGGGGATCCAGGGTAAGTTGTTCGTTTTATTTGAAGTTAATCATGATCGAAATAAAATAATTAATCAACATCTTTTGAGCCCGTTAGGTGACGAGTTTATTAATATGGTAAAAGATGAAGTATTTATTCTACTCATTGAAATGCCCGAGAATGCTGTTGATGACCTAAACCAATCATACAATAAGTATGCATTACCTTTCCATTATGGATTAGAGGTACAGTATGATTCAGATGTATCCATTGAATTATCTGATGACATTCAGCTTTTATCCCCCATTTATATTACGGCTTTTGGAAGCCAAAAACAGCAACCATTTACTCTAAAAAAAGAATTTTCATCTATACAAGAGGCTGTTGAATATGATAGAAATTTTCTCAGGTTATCTATCACTGGCAAGGATATGGGACAAATTGACCCGGCCATCAATAAATTGACAAAACTACAATTTCTCGATCTGCAAGGAAATGCCATTTCTGGAGTACCAAAAGAGCTAACAACACTTAATAATTTAAAGGAATTATATCTGCCTCAAAATCAAATTAAGGAGCTTCCGGTAGAATTTAAAAATTTAAAATCCCTAAAAACGTTAGCTTTAGCTAACAATAGATTTACCACTTTTCCGGAAGAAATTCTAGAGCTTAAAAAATTAGAAGCACTGGATTTAAGTAGTAATGAAATCTCAGAGATACCTCAAAATATAGATAATTTAAAAAAATTAAAGCTCCTGGCTCTATTAAATAATAATATCCCAAAACTTCCTGAATCCATCTACAACCTTAAAAAGCTGGAGAAGCTTTATCTGAAAGGTAACCCGATTTCTCAGGAAGAAATAGAGAATTTAAAAAAGCATATGAAGGGGGTGGAAATTATTTTTTAAGGTTAATTACTTCTAACCTACCTCCACTGCCCTATTTCAAATCTCGATTTTAAATTTTACCTTCATAAAATTTTCATGATTTGAAAAATATTTCTTCCCCTCAGGCAACCATTTTAGGCTGCCCCCTGTCTTCCGCATTAAATACCATAATGCTATGAAAAGAAAATTTCCAATTCTAATCTTAATATTCACAGCAGCATTGCTAATTACAGGCTGTGAAGAAACCACAGAAGATGTTATCCCTCCTCAATTCTTTGATGTAGAGTTAAGGCCTGATGATATCTACATGTATAATGCAGGATCTGAGGATTCCTATGGCGTAAGGCTCGACCCTTTATTAAACGATAGTATTAGAGTAAGTGTAAATGTTACCTATAGCGATCCCCAGCACGGCATTGTATATTTTCTTGAAAATGAAGGTTCATATTACAAACCAGATCCTGATTTTTTGGGAATTGACAGCTTAACCTATACAGTTTGCTCTTCTAATTCCTGTAAAACTGAGAAAATAACAATGATAGTGGAAGCTCCTCTAGATTGGGAGAATTGCTCTCCTGAGATTAATGAGGAACATGTAATAACTACTGTAAACACTCCCATTGAGATAAGAATATTTTTAAATGATGTCATGTGTGGGTTCAATGCTATCGAAGTAAGAAGTCCTGAGAAAGGAACATTTACCACCTACTCCTACTCCGGAACTTATAAGAATACTGTGTATGTCTATCATCCGCCAAGAAATTTTACAGGGACAGACTCATTTAAATATCGTGTATGGGAAGATTACCAAAATGACCCTACTAATTATCATGAAGCAATTTCAACAGTAACGGTAAACTAGTGAGATTGAATCAGACAAATACTTTCTTAATAAGCTGTAGGCCCAAACCTGCAGCTAATCTCTGTTTCATTTAATCCCTGAAAAAATGAAGACAGAAAAGGAAATAATAGAAGGTTGTTTAAAGCAGAAAGCATCTGCCCAGGAGGCGTTGTATAAGCTTTATTCCCGCCGCATGATGGCTGTCTGTCTTCGATATACCAAATCCAGGTTTGAAGCAGAGGATATTTTTCATGAAGCATTTGTAAAGGCATTTAAGAATATCCCAAAATGGCAGGGAGGATCTTTTGAAGGATGGATGAGAAGGATTTTTGTAAATACCGCTATCAATCATTACCATCGGAATAAAAAGTATTTTGATCACCTGAATTCCTCATATGCCGAAACTGTCGTTTCACTAAATGAAGATGTGATCAGCCAATTATCAAATCAGGAACTACTGGAAGTAATAAATAAATTACCAGAAGGATACCGGTTAATATTTAACTTATATGTCATTGAGGGCTATAATCATAAGGAGATAGCTGAAATGTTGAAGATTGCCGAAGGGACCTCCAAATCCCAGCTGGCTAAAGCCAGGGCATACCTTAAAAATTTATTGGAAGACAATTTAATTTCTGCAGCATGTTGAACGATAAAGATATTGATCAGATCGGTAAAAGATTATATGATCTTGAAACAGACCCTCCTATGGATGGGTGGAAGAAGATTAACCGGGACCTGCACCCTTCAGATGATGTCGCCGGAGGTTTTTTCAATAAACATGGCTGGAAAGGCCTTTTAGTGCTATTGCCTATTGTCTTCTATTTACTCTGGACTACACAAAAAACAATACCAGCTACAGAACAAAATTTAACCGAAGTACAACAGGTTATAAAATATAATACAATAAATGAAAAAAATGTAACTCCTCCTTTAGCTAAAGAAACTGAACTTGTAAATCAGGTTGTAACTACTGTGTCAGAAAATTTACAACTTAAAAAATATGCTTCTGTAGAAGATCATGGACCTAATAATTCACAAATTTCTCAGACTGGCTATACCAGCGAGACAAGAGCAAAGACAATAAATGATAAACCAGCAGGAAGTCTAGTAATGGATACTTCAGAAAATGAAGACCTTAATTATCCGCTCATGATCGGAGAAAAGAATATTATAACTGCTGTAATTGATTCTACAGTTTTCGATGCCCCAAGCATTTTAATAGCTACTATAGAAACAGATTCAATTCTTTTAAATTTAAACCAGGATGAAGAAAAGCATAATCAAAAGCAACCATGGAATATATATGTTTCTTTTACTCCTCAGTATATTTTTAAATCATCAAAACCAGTAACCGACGATGAGATTTATGTGACAGAGATTTATAATAATGAATCTTCCCGACCCCAACAAGTTGGCTTTAATATAACAGCAGGTGTATCTAAAGAAGTGATAAAAGATGTACTTATTGAAGGAAATCTATCGGTATATAAATCTGAAAATAATACGTCATATTCCTATATTAACGGTTCTCTGGATACGCTTATTAAAAGTTACAGAGCAGAAGGGATTATCGAAGCAACTCCTGTTTATAATATTTATGAGGGTGAATTTACCTATAAGTCTACCTTTAGCAGCCTTAGGATAGGAGCTAGTTGGTTCTTATTCGATAATGGTAAAAGGAAATTTAATTTAAGTGGATATGGATCTGCCAATTTTATGCTATCACATGAATTCCAGGAGAAAATTAATGGGCAATGGATAGTCAGAGAAGATCCTGAAATAAATAAAACCAACTTTAGCTTTATAGTTGGAGCCGGCTATAATGTAAATATCGGATCTGAATTTAAATTTATGATAATGCCTACCTTCACCTACAACTTTAACCTTATGGAAGGCCAGCAACCTGTTTACATGCGCCAGCATGCCTACGGAATTCAGTTACGCCTGACTAAATCATTGAGAGCTAATTAAAAAAAGAGGCACCATAAAAAAGGCCGGAATTACACTCCGGCCTTTTTTATTTTAATATTTTATATCATAAATCTACTAAATAATAATTTTTATTAAATTATTATAATATTTTTTAATACCCAGGCAACCTTACCGCTGACTATACTGTCTTGCTCAAAACTCAAAATTAATATTATGAAAAATTATCTTTCAATTCTTGGTCATTTGATCCTGCTCGTTACTGTAGGATTTTTAACAGCGTGTAATGAAGAGGATGAAATCCTTTTGCCGGAAAATGAATTAGTAGCTAATGCAGGTGAAGATCAAGCTGTGGTAAAAAACAGTGAAGTCTTATTAGATGGATCCGCATCCATCGATGGAAATGGAAAATCTTTTAATTATCTCTGGAATATTAAAAGCATGCCGGATTCCAGCAGTGCTGTAATAGAAAAGGCTGATTCTGTGAAGGCGATATTTACAGCAGATGTAGAAGGTATTTATATTATTGAGCTTACTATTGCCCAGAATACCGGATCTTCAACGGATGAAGTAATGATTACTGTCCAGGCAACAGATCCTGGTCCCGGAGAACCTGAACCAGCTGCTATTTTTTTGGATGAGGATATCACAACTAATACAACACTTGTTGATATTTTTCAGGATGAACAGCCTGACTATATTGTAACGGAAGATATATTAGTTACTGCAAATTTAACAATTGAGCCAGGTGTAATAATTGCTTTTGAAGAAGATAAAGGAATGGGAATATATTCAGAAGGATCCCTTATAGCTAAAGGTGTACATTCTGATAAGATCAGCTTTATTGGAAAAGAATCCGGTAAAGGCTACTGGAAAGGGTTACTGATTAACAGCAACAACGAAAACAACCAGTTGGATTATGTTGTGATTGATGGTGGGGGAAGCAGTGAGTATAGCGAAATGTACGGGATAAAAGGCAATCTTTTACTTGCCGGATCATCTATTTCTGCAAGTGTTATAAAAATCACGAACAGCACGATAAGTAACAGCGATGGTTATGGCCTATACCTTGCAGGAGCATCCTACCTGATCGAATTTGGAGCTAATAAATTCGAATGGAATGAATTCAGTGCAGCTTATATCCCTGCTAACCAACTTCATATGATCGATTTTTATACTGATTTTTCAGAATTTAATGGGTATAATGGTGTTATGACCAGTGGTGTTGTGGATAAGGATTTTCCTGTACAATGGAAAAAACTGAACTTTAGATATTATGTAGTCGGACCTATTATTATTAAATCTGGTATTGAGATTGAACCAGGTGCATATTTCATCATACATCCTGATGCTTCTATACAGGTATTAGATGAGGGTTATTTAAACTCAGTCGGCACTCCTGATCAAAAAATTGTATTTACGACAACATCAATGCCTTACTACTGGGGTGGTATTTTAGTGAACACAACAAGCGAACTGAATCAGTTTGTCTATACTGAAATATCATATGGTGGTAACACGGTATTTCCTAATATGATGTATGCCGGTAACCTGGTATCAGAATTTGGAAAAATGAAGATAGAAAACTCTACCATCCAACATGGTCGCGGTTATGGAATAGTGGTCAATAGTGGTCATCAGGTCAATCAGGATGTGGTTCAAAAAAACACGTTCTTTAGCTTACCAAATGGCAAAATATATCCTGAAGTTTTAAATGATCCTGATTATCCATCACTTATTGGGGAATGGGTAGATGGATGGAGTTTAAACAATAACCATTTAACGGTAACAGACAATCTTTATGATGCCACTACATCAACCTGGTTTGGTGGTGCAATTGATCCCTGGAGCATGGAAGAACAAAAAGGATTCGGCCTGAAGATTACAGAAGACGGTGAATTCTCATGGACCATTGCTGAGCGCCATATATTCGCTCCTGAATGCAACTCATATTCAGCAGAGCAAATAAACGGAAAGGTTACATACAACAATATAGAAATGACTTTCACTCAAGATTATTGGAGAAGCAAATTTGTTAATTCATGTGATGAAAAGCAGAATGTGGACACGGAAATCGAACCCTTTACTCATATTTTACGATATGAAATTAACAAAGTGTACGACATGTTTTCCGGTGAGATGAACTGGGAGTTGAAATTCTACAACGCCGACAATTCTACTTTTTCTTTTTATAGAAAAGGATAATTAATAGTTTTTTAAAGGAAAGTTCAAAGTTAGAGGTGGATTTACACTTTAAGCTTTGAACTTTTTACTTTTCAACTTTATCCCTATTTTAGGCCCATGACAAAAATCATTTCCTTCATCAGCCGTAAAGGGGGCACAGGAAAAACGACAAATGCCATTAATCTGGCTACTGTTTTGCACAGCATGGGACATCGACTGGCGCTTGTTGAAACAGACACCAATTACACACTCAATACACTTCGTAAAATGGAAATCTACGATGGAATGGCTAAAAAAGATAATATTTTTGAAATAATGGGTTCTACAGATGATGTAATTGCAAGTGAGCTGGAGGAGGTAAAAAACAAAAATAATTTTGATTATATCGTTGTCGACAGTGCCGGAAAAACTACCGATGAAGGGATCAAAAGGCTATGTCTAATAAGCGATGCTGTAATAGTGCCTACAAGCCTTACACAAAATGATATGCTTGTTACCTACCAAACGGTAAAAGACCTTGCTCCTGCTAAAGAAATAAATGAAAAGCTATTAATACTGGTATTGCCTAACCGCATCCATAGTCTTACAAAACAGGATACCATTAAGGAAGCCCTAGGAAACCTGAATGCAGAAATATTACCCGTTACGGTTCCTCAAAAGAACATATTTGTTAACTTCAGCACCATAATGGCAGAAAAGGCCTATTTGGATGTTGCGAAAGAAATAATCAGCAGAGTAGGATGAGCAAACGTAAGAACCCTTTACAAAATTTAGATGACTTCCTTAAGCAGGAAGCTTCTTCATTTGTAACTCCAAAAAAATTAAGCGAACCGGAGCAGGAGAAAAGGCCTGTCTTACCTCCTTCAGCTAGCGAAGAGCCGAAAACCAAAACTGCAACAATATCAAAAGCATACATTGCTGAATTGATTCGTCAGCTTGCAGATAAAAACAATCTCTCAGTGCGGAATCAAATGCTGGAGCTGATGCAGTATATGCTGGAAAATCATGCCGCAGGAAATGCAGAAGATAAAATGCTGATCAACACCATACTTATTCTAAAATATCCGGAAAACTGGCGGGAGAAGATAGAAGAATACTGGGAGAAGGCACCACTCTAACATTTCATTTTCCCTTGAATTGTCTGTTAAATATCCTAATTTAGCAGCTTTAAAATTTAATCAGTCCTGATATGAAATTCGGAACAAAAGCTGTTCATGCTGGCGTGGAGCCTGATCCTACAACAGGTGCTATTATGACACCTATCTACCAAACCTCAACCTATGTACAGGCAGCTCCAGGAGAGCATAAAGGTTATGAGTACAGCCGCACACAAAACCCAACAAGAGATGCCCTACAAAAAAGCCTTGCACAACTGGAAGGAGGCAATTATGGTATATGTTTCTCATCAGGATTGGCAGCCATTGATGCCGTTATAAAACTTTTTGATCCGGGTGATGAAGTGGTAGCATCCAATAATCTTTATGGTGGCGCCTACCGCTTGTTTACCAAAGTTTTTGCCAAATTTAATATCAAGTTCAAGTTTATCAGCATGGAGAATGCTGAAGAGGTAGAACAGCATATTACTGAAAACACAAAACTTATTTGGCTGGAAACTCCTACAAACCCGATGTTGAATATCATTGATATTAAAGCAGTTTCCAGAATTGCTAAAAAACATAATATCTTATTAGGGATTGATAATACATTCGCAACCCCGTACCTGCAGCAGCCTTTCGAAATAGGCGCAGATATTGTTATGCATTCAGCAACAAAATACCTTGGGGGTCATTCTGATGTGATAATGGGAGCTCTTGTGGTTAAAGATACCACTTTGGCTGACCGTTTATACTTTTTACAAAACAGCTGCGGTGCTATTCCCGGTCCACAGGACTGCTTTTTGGTGCTGAGAGGTATTAAAACATTGCATATCCGCATGCGTCAGCACTGCGAAAATGGGGGTAAAGTAGCCCGCTTCCTTACTGAACACTCTAAAGTAGAAAAAGTCTACTGGCCAGGGCTTGAATCTCATGCAAATCATAATATTGCTAAAGAACAAATGCGTGATTTCGGCGGCATGATCTCTTTTACACTAAAAGGTGACAAAGTAGAAGATGCAGTAAAAGTGATGAAATCGTTTAAATATTTTGCTCTTGCAGAATCATTGGGCGGTGTGGAAAGCATGGTAAATCATCCTGCTATCATGACACATGCAGGCGTTCCTAAGGAGGAGCGTTTAAAAGTAGGTCTTACGGATTCCCTTATCAGGTTAAGTGTTGGCATTGAAGACGGTGATGACCTGGTAGAGGATATTAAGCAGGCACTTGATAAGCTGTAAAAATGAAATGGGCAGCTTCTATTTTTCTTTCGCTGTTAGGCATATCAGCAATTGCCCAAAGCAATATTGAAATACAGGGGGAGTATGCTAGAGGATTTATCCTTGAACACTCTCCCTCTATTTCTCATCTTACAAGATCCCATCCTACCTCCTTTTGGATTTCCGCCTATAAGTATACAGACGGTAGAAAAGAATGGGAAAGCCGGTATAATTACCCTAAAATCGGGGCTACTCTTTTTATTATGGATTATCAAAATCCTGTCCTTGGAAAAAGCATTGGCTTAATTCCAAATTACAGTTTTTACTTAGGTGATCCATTAGGCAGCATCAATGGTTATTTTAAAATTGGTATCGGCCCCTCCTACCATACCAATCCTTATGATAAAGTGGAGAACAATAAAAACAATGTTATCAGCACCACCTTCACTTATGGGACTTTTTTACAATCAGGTGCTACCATTAAGCTGAGCAAACAACTAATTTTTAATACTGGCTTATCATTCACCCATTTTTCAAATGGATCATTTAAAAAACCGAATGCCGGAATTAATATAATTTCCTGGAATAGCGGAATAACCTATAACTTAAATAATAATCCTGTAGAATATCGTACTACGGCTAAAGAAGATTCTTTAAACACTAAATGGCAGCCTTTTGTACAGGTTAGCGGAGGACTTTCCGAAACAGTTAAAATCAGGAGTGGAACATATCCATTCATAAACATACAGCTGTTAATGGATAAAAGGTTAAGCTATAAAAGCCGGATTGCTCTCGGACTGGAATATTTTCATTCTTTATCCCTTAAAGAAGAAATCAAGAATGATATATGGCTCACAGAAGATGAGGACCCAGATTTCAGAAGAGCAGCAGTTATTATTGGCCATGACCTCATCATTAATAAAATATCAGTAGTTAAGCAGCTTGGGTATTATATTTATGATCCATATCAAGCATTCCAACCCTTTTTTATGCGTATAGGGTTAAGGTATGAACTTTCAGAGGATCTTTCCTTTGGCCTGACATTGAAATCTCATTATTTTAAAGCAGAAGCAACGGAATGGAATATAGGCTATCGCTTTTAATTATTGTTTTATCCAGTTTTTTGGGGTGCTCGGACGAATCTGCCTGTCTCAATACTGCAGGTGATAATGTCTCCTATATGCTTACTTTGCCGGCTTTTGAAAAGATAGAACTAAATGATGATATTAGGGTCAAACTGGTTCAAAGTAATGACACCCTAATAACGGTCACAACTAATGAAAACTTAAAAAGCGATCTCTCATTAGAGGTTATTGATCGTATGCTTGTTATTAAAGATTACAACTCCTGCAGTTGGATAAGAAATCATACACAAACTACTGTGACCGTTTCTCATCCAAATCTATCAGGTATAGATCATTTAGGAAGCAATCTCGTCTTTTCATCTGATACGCTTTACTACCCGAACCTGAAATTATATGCCAAAAATGCTCCCGGTGATTTTAATCTGATACTCAATAATAACAAAACAGTAATAAGCACTGATGACCTAAATAATATTACCCTTTCAGGAAAATCCAGGGAATTATTTGTAGGTATTTATGCTGGCGATGGCAGAATTGATGCTGTTAATTTAATAGTTAACCGTGCCGGCTTTTTCCAACGCGGATCAAATGATATAATGGTTTATCCTGTGGATGAATTAAAAGGAAAAATCATCGGGCATGGAAACGTTATCTATTATAATAAGCCTGGTTTAATTGAGGTTGAAGATACCGGCAACGGAGAGCTTATCTTTAGTAATTAGCTATTCTTTTAATTCCTCATGTGGCGTCAGCTCTATCCCTAGCTTTAATCTTTTTATATCCTCATTCTGTCTTTTTTGAAGCTTCGATTTTAATAGATATTTCGAGAGCAGTTTTAAAAAGAAATTCCGAAAACGATATTCTGTATTACAAATGAATGTAGTAGTTCCTTTAGTATCTTCAAAAAAAGAATTGTTAATGATCATATCAAAATCCTTGTGACGGAATACACCTGTATGCTCGGAATACTCTTTGGCGGCAATTATTTCCTCTCTCATTTCTATTAATTTGCCGTTTTCCCGGAACTTATAGATCCCTTTAGAACCTTCTTTCCCAAATTTTCCCGATACATGGAAATATTCTTCCAATCCACCGATCCACTTTGGGAGATAATCGGGATTGGTAAAATAATTCCATGCCTCTTCACGTGGTTTATTTATAATTATTTTCGTATTGATAATCATCGTGTACTCTTTTTAAAATAACAGCTTAAAAGCAGGTTAGTTAAAAACATTTTAGTTTAAAAGAGAAATTAAATATTGTCTTTTTATTTCCTGCCAATAAAATATTTTGCTTAAATTACTTTTCTGCTGATATACCTTTTGTATATTTATCTATTAACAGCAGCAGCAACCATGTGGAAATACCATTTTAAAACCTCCTTCAGAAACCTTCTCAAAAACCGGTTTTTTACATTAAATAATGTCATCGGCCTGGCCTTAGGTTTTGCTTCATTTTTTTTCATCTATCATTATAGCTTTTTCGAAAAGAGCTTTGACAGTCATATTAAAGACAGGGACAGGATCTATCGTGTTACTGTTGATAAATATCGTGAAGGAGAACTTATTGTATCCGGTGCTGAAACTTATGTAGGCTGTGGCCCTGCATTTACCACTTCTTTGCCTGAAATAGAAACCTATACACGTACACATAATACAGCGGTACGTATGAATTCTGTTATTACTTACCAAAAAGAAAATGGACAAAAGATAGCATTAAAGCTAAAGGACTACTATTATGCAGATTCTACTTTCCTTAAATTTTTCGGCTATGAGTTGCTTAAAGGAGATCTTAATACAGCATTAAATGCCCCTCATACGGCAGTTATTACAGAAGAACTTGCGCATATTTACTTTGGAGATGAGGACCCAATAGGAAAAACATTAATTTATGAAGATGAAAATTTTATAAGAGATGAGCATGTGATAACCGGGATAATGAAAAACCCCCCACTCAATTCCCACCTTCCGTTCAGTTTGCTTTTATCATACAATACCTTTGATACAAGATATGTACCTGGAAATTATAAGTCATCATGGAAAGCAAGAAAATCCTATACTTACCTTAAAACACATCCCCAGGTAAAAATAGATGCGCTGGAGGTTAAGCTAAATGAAGTAGCTGAGAACAACCGTTCATTACCTGATAATATCACTGAGGTATTTAAACTTCAGGCATTAACAGATATACATTTTACAAAGGGCCTGGAGGAAGAGCCCACTCCAACAGTTGATCGATCTTCTTTGGATTTTATTTTTATTGTCTCCGTCCTCGTGTTGGTTATTGCTTTTATTAATTATATAAACCTTACCACTTCCAACTTAATAGGGAAAACTACTGATATAGGTATTAAAAAGGTACTGGGTGCTACTGAAGGTAACCTTATGATGCAACATTATATTGAATGTTTTCTTATAAATATCCTTGCATTAATTTTTTCCCTTGGCATTCTAATTTTTTCCTGGTATCCTCTAAATGAGCTAGCAGGGGTAAAAATGCCATTAAATTTATTGTTTAGTACTGATTCTTTAGAGATTATCTTTCAGAGCCTCATAGTTGCAACTCTTGTTTCCGGTACTATTCCTGCCATAGTTTTAGCGGGGATAAATCCTATTAAAGCATTAACAGGCAAAATATCTATGCTTAAAAGCAAGTATTATCGTATGGCTTTAACTATAGGTCAGTTTGCTTTATCTTTTGCTCTTATAACTGCAACATTAATTGTTTACCTTCAATTAAATTTCATGCAGGAGCAGGAGCTGGGGGTTGACATTAAACGAACCCTGGTTTTACGGACTCCGGGGATATTGCCAAGTGAAGATAATGCCGAAGTAAATAATGCCTACAACAGATTTCTAAATGATGTTTCCGCACTTGCTGTTATTGAAAAAGCTGCTGCCAGCCTAACCATTCCCGGACATGAAAAAGCATTTCGGACCGGGGTTATTTCACATTCTTATTCAGAAGCAAATACTACCTTACGGTTTAATGGCATACTACCTGAATTTATTGAGACTTTTGATATGAAGCTCATTGAAGGCAGGAATTTTAGAAAAGGCAATTCCTTTGATAATGACAGCACAATTATTCTTTCGGAAAGTGCAGTAAAGAAAATTGGTTTTAATTCACCTGAAGAAGCAATAGGTTCTATTGTTGAGGTGCCAGCTTTTAGGTTATACTGTGAGGTTATTGGTGTAGTAAATGATTATCGCCTTGAATCGGTAAAGTCAGAAATTGAACCAACTGCTTTTATTTATAATTCCCCTACGGGTACTAATTTCTTTTCCCTTAAGCTGATAAATAATGCCTCAGGATATATGGGAAGTATAAGTAAAGCCTGGAATAAGCAATTTCCTGGTAACCCTATAGATTATTTCTTCCTTGAGGATTATTTTAATAAGCAATATCACCAGGAAAAACAGCTAATGCAATTGTTCGCCATCTTTGGTGTATTAGCAATTTCACTTGCCACTTTTGGCCTTATTGGTCTTTCAATCTTCACTTTAAAACGAAAATTAAAAGAAATAGGGATTAGGAAAGTGCTAGGATCGACAGTTGGTGCTATATTTTTAAATGTAGCTTTAAATTTTATTTTGCTGGTAATATTTGCTTCTCTTCTTGGAGCGCCTCTTGCCTATTATTTTGGTGCTGATTGGCTTGAAACATTTCCCCAGCGTATTATACTTGACTGGAAGATATTTGTTGCCCCTGCTCTTTTGTTGCTCCTGATTACTTTCGCGGCGGTTGCTATTCAAACATTAAAGGCCGCTAATACTAATCCTGCAAGGGTATTGAGGACAGAATAAGAAGAGTTTTTTCGGCTTTTAATTTAATTTATTATCCACTGAATATTTTCCTGATCCGGTAAATAATAAACAAAGAAACCCAAAAAGGAATAGAAGAGCTTTTTCTTTCGTGCTAAAGGGATCATCAGCATGTACAATAAAGGCAGCCGTGGACATTGTTATTATAATTGGAATAGTAGCCAGCCGAGTGAAGACGCCAAAAATAACCAGAATAGAACATAAAAATTCGGCAAAAACCGCCAAAACCAAGGAAACGCCACTGCCCAGGCCTAAAGGATCACCAAACTGCATATTACCCTCCAATAATTTCATAAGTTTTGGAAATCCGTGAGTCAGCAGCAAAGCACCAAAAGCAATACGTAAGATTAATAATCCCAAGCTGGCATAGGCGCTATTTGTGGTTCTTAATAACTTGCTTCTCATTTTATTTTAGCTTTTGAGGTTTGATTTTTATAGAACAATGAGATCACTAAAATATAAAAAATTTAGAACCTCTCCTGATCCTTCAATAAAAAAAGCCGTTCCAATTAAATTGAAACGGCCCTTTACTGTAAATATTTTTTTTAACTATTTAGTATCGTCTTTCTTGGGTAAGATATTCGTTACAATAGTAACCCGGTTTTGTCTGTTTAAAGCATTACTAACTACAGTAATAACTTTATTTTGGCGTCCGATTTTTCCCGTACTATCAAATTGAATTGTGATATCTCCTGACTGACCTGGAGCTATGGGATCGCGTGGCCATTCGGTAGCAGTACATCCGCAGGTCACCTGAACATTAGTTATAATCAGTGGCTCATTACCGGTATTTTCAAAAGTAAAAGTATGTTTTACTTTATCTCCCTGATAGATATCACCAAAATCATGAGTATCTTTTTCAAAGGTTAATATCGGGCCATTCTCTTGCTTGATAGGCTCCTGAGCATATAATGAAGCTACTGTGAATAATGCAAAAAGTGTAAGTAATATTTTTTTCATATGTAATTGATTTTTCTGTTTTAAATCTAACAAATATCCTGCCTAATTACTCAATCCTTAACGAAGAAAGACTACAGGATAGTTCAATTTATTTATTAATTATTTCATCAGGATAAATAGTAACCATTGAAGCACTTGCTTTTGCTATTAATTTACCCTCATTTCCCGTATAGCTCCAGACTTCACTTTCACAGAAATTAATTTTTTTTCCCTGTTTTAATATCCAACCTTTAGCTAAAAGCCGATCACCCATTCCAGGATTAAGGTAAGAAACTTTAAGATCTCCCGTAACCACATGTGCATCCAGGGGCACTCCACTATATGCGGCAAAACCCATTGTAATGTCTGCAACGGTTGCTATAACCCCACCATGCACCATCCCTTTTTGTTGCTGATGTATCTGGGCAAGGTCGAGATAACCTTCCGTGCGCCCTTCTTCAATCAGATTTAGTTTAAATCCAATATGCTTCATAAAATATTGTCTTTCCAGAAATTTTTCAATTCTATCTCTATATGAAGGGTTAAATATTTTGATCATATAAAATTTTTATTGTTTATTAAAGTTTCAAAGCTAAGAAAATGAATCAGATAAGTGAAAAGTTTGGTAGAAGGATGCGTGTAAGGGTTAATGCACTGATATATAAAGAAAACAGCATTCTACTACTAAAACATAAAGATCTTGGGCCTGCTGGAGAATTATGGATGCCTCCTGGTGGTGGAGTTGAGTTTGGCGAAACCACCGAAGAGGCATTAAAAAGGGAAGTTTTAGAAGAAACAAGGCTAAAAGTAAAAAAAGCGGAATTTCAGCTTATCTTTGAATTTATAAAGCCTCCTTTACATGCCATTGAGTTTTTCTTTAATGTTCCTGAATATTCAGGTGAACTTATACTTGGCAGTGATCCTGAGTTAGGAGATCAACAAATATTGCAAAGAGCAGAATTTGTGACTTTTGAACAATTATCGCGTATGGAGGATGATTTGAAACATGAAATTTTAAAAGGAAATATTTCAAAAGAATCTTTAAAAACACTAAATGGTACGATTAGGTTGAAATCAAATGTTTAAAAGCACCCTAAATTTTATGTTTTAGTGATCAAAATATTTATAATTGCACAAAATTGATTAAGCATGACCAGAATAATTTCTATAGTTCTTCTATTGGTCAGCCTTGGTTTGGCTGGTTATTTGGTATATAGTGTAAAAGACACTATTGATAGTAAAGAGTTAATTGCAAAGCGTGAAAGACAAATTATCGATCGCCTCGAACTAATACGAGAGGCTGAAATAGCTTATCAGGAATATTATGGACACTATACCGATAACTGGGATAGTTTGATAAACTTTATCAAAACTGCACAGGTGCCCATAACACAACGTTCTGAGACAATCATTACACTTGCCTATGGTGCTGATAGTGTTGTTGTAGAAATTGATACTATTGGCTTCATATCTGCCAGGGACAGGATCTTTACAGCTACGCATAATGTCGACGCCGCTGATGATGGCATCTTGCGCCGTATTTTTGTTAAAGAGGGGGACCAGGTGAATACTGAAATGAAAGCCTATGCATTGGAGGGACCAAGAGGCACATTTGACCATAAATTCAAACAAAGTGGTACAGTAACAAATATCGAACCCGTACAGCCTGGTGACAGTGTTGATAGGGGAGATTTACTTATGACACTTGAAGAATATCGATTCAACCCGAACGTAAACCTTGATCGCCTGGCATATGTTCCCGGATATGAAGATGTTAAGTTTGAGATATATGCTGATGAAATCACAAAAGGAAATGTGAAGGTAGATGTTATTGAAGTGAAAAATCCAAAACCTTTCGATCCAAACAGGTCTGAAGAGAATGAAGCTTTAAATCGTAAGCCTCTTAAATTTGGTTCAAGGACAGAAGTAACAACTTCAGGAAACTGGGAATAATATTTTGGATACAGCGGCAGTTAGTTATAAGTTAATTAAAAAACTTAAAGACAAAGAAAATTTTGACGTAGATAATCTACATCATTATTCTTTGCTGCTGCAAATTGGTGCAAGGGACTTACAGGTGTCTGTTGTTGATACACGCAACAACAGATGCCTTTTTTTAGAAGATTATGTACTTGCCAAAGTAGAATCGTACCAACAACTGATGGATCTTTTAAAAGATCTTTTCGATAAACATCACTTCCTTCAGGCGGGGTTTTGGAAGTCGGTAAAAGTAAGCTTTAAATCAGCTAAATTTACACAAGTACCATCCTCTCTTTTTGTCCCTGAAGCTTTATATGATTATCTGAAACTGAATTGCAAGGTAGATCCTTCAAAAGAAAAATTCCTTTACTATAAGAGCATCAGGAGCGAAGCAGTTACTGTATTTGCCATACCTTATAAGATCTACAATTGGGTAAATGAGAGATATCCTAATGCTAAAGTGGGCTTTGTTCATCAGTCAGCATCTCTTATAGAAGGAGTGTTACATTACTCGAAAAGCCATCCTCAGTACGAGGTTTTCCTCTATATAGATCGTTTTAAAATTCATGTAATAACAGTAAAAGATCAGAAACTGGAGTATTATAACCAATTTATCATCAAACAGTTTTCTGACTATATACGTTATATTATGCTGGTAATGAGCGGGTTGAAAAAGGACCAGAAAAAAAGTGATGTCGTTATGTGGGGGTATATTGGTCGACAATCATCACATTACAATGAATTTCATAAGTATATAAAAAATATTGCTTTTGGTGATCGTGCAGATTATCTGAAGTTCAACTATATTTTTGATGAAGCGCAGGATCATCATTACATGGATGTTTATAGCCTCCATCTCTGCGATTAATTACCAACACCAATTTTATGGAACGAACAGCTATATTTCCAGGTTCCTTTGATCCATTCACAAAAGGCCATGAGGATATCGTTTTGCGTGGGCTTCAAATTTTTGATAAAATTTATATCGCCATAGGATATAATTCAAAAAAACAAAATCGCTACTTTGATATAGATCTGATTGTAAATAAAATTCAGGAGACATTTAAAAATTATGATCAGGTAGAGGTTATTGTTTATAATGAGCTTACTGCCACACTCGCACAAAAGCTAAATGCACGTTTTCTATTACGTGGATTACGAAATACCACTGATTTTGAGTATGAAAATAGTATAAGTCAGGTAAACCGGAAGTTGAATATTGGACTTGAATCGGTATTTTTGATCACTTCCCCAAAATATGCAGCTATCAGCTCTTCCATTATCAGGGAAGTTCATCGCTTTGAAGGCGATGTAACTGAATACCTGCCTTATAAACTGTAAAGAAATAATGGGTTTAATTTTAATTTAAACCTTTACCTTCATCTTATTATATTCTTCAAGCACAAAAGCTATGCTCTTATAGCTGCTTTCTAAAGCGTGATAAACGTCCCGAGGATTCATCCAGCGTACATCTTCTATATCTTCCGCTATTTCAGGTTTCATCTTCTTATCATCAACGATATCCATGGCATACCATGTAGTTTTTTTGAGGATATTCTTTTTTTTCATGGTATAGGTATGCCAGGTGCTGCAGATCTTATCTCCCATTTTTATTTTTACATTACACTCCTCTTCCACCTCACGTTGCGCTGCTTCATTTTCAGTTTCTTTCTTCTCAAGCTTCCCTTTTGGCAAATCCCAGCGCTTTAAGCGATATATCATTAATAATTTTTCTCCCTTGCGCACAACTCCCCCTGCAGCTTTTATTATTTTGAACTTCTTTTTGATAAATTTTTTAATAAATTCATAGTCCTCTACTGTTATTGTCAACGACACAAGGTTGAGGGAAACTGTCGAATTATTCATTAGACCCAAAATACGGTCAATATCTTCTGCATGTGCATTTTTGATCCATACATGATTGATCAGCTTTGCTGGTGTAATAGGCTCTTTTTCGGCATTGACAACCGTTGAAAACCATTCCGTATCTATCTTACTGCCGTTATTCAACAATTGAACAGGCACATCATTTATAAAAAGATTCATTCCACACTTTTCTGAAAGCTAAAGATGAAAAATAAATTGTGGCAGACAAAATACCTAAACATTTTTTTAATGTTTTAACTTCGCTGCTATGAATAATACTCTAAAAATTAATGATTCTGCCGAACAAATTGCAGCTGCTTTACTAAAAGTAGAAGCCGTCAAATTAAGTCCGGAAAATCCATTTACCTGGAGCTCAGGATGGAAATCACCTATATACTGTGACAACCGTGTTACGTTAAGCTATCCTGAACTTCGAACGCAAATTAAACAGCAGCTATCGGAGATTGTTAAAGAACATTTTTCTGTTGCTGATGCCATTGCAGGAGTTGCAACTGCCGGAATACCCCAAGGTGCCCTTATCGCAGATCAGTTAAATCTTCCTTACCTGTATGTACGATCAAAGCCAAAGGGTCATGGTATGGAAAATTTAATAGAGGGCCGAATAGTTCCTGGAAGTAAAGTAGTACTTGTAGAGGATCTTATTTCTACCGGGGGAAGTGCTTTAAAAGCTGCAGAGGCTCTACAGAAATCTGGAGTTGAAGTATTGGGCATCATAGCAATTTTCACCTATGGGTTTCCTCAGGCTACTGAAAATTTTGAACGCGCAGGATTAAAAGGGGTTGCATTGAGCAGCTATGAACATCTTATTAATATTGCCCTTGAAAGAGGGATTATTAAGGAGGAGCAGCTGGCAATTTTAAAATCATGGCGTAATGACCCTGAAAATTGGTTGAAATAATTAGATATTACCTTCAGTCACAATATTATTTTTTATTATATTTATAAAGATTTGTTGAAGCTGGAACTATTATTTGTTTCACTAGTTGTATGTTTGTATGCATTTATAAGGTTTATAACCAGTTGAAGCACGTTTTCCTTTAATTGAAAAAGAATTTATTTTAATTACATATTTATCTAATGAACATTTTCGTAGCAAAGCTAAGTCCTAACACAACTGGTGAAGACTTACGCGAACTTTTTAGTGAGTATGGCGAAGTAAAATCCGCCAACGTTATTATGGACAGAGACACAGGCCAATCTAAGAGATTTGGTTTTGTTGAAATGGCAAATCAGGAAGAGGCATTAAAGGCAATAGATGATCTTGATGGCTCAGAGTATGACCACAGCGAAATCGTTGTTAAAAAAGCAAAACCAAGAGAAGACAATGGCGGCGGGTCAAGAAGACCTGGTGGTGGCGGTGGTTTTAAAAGAGATAACCGCGGTGGTGGCGGCTACGGTGGAGGAAACCGTGGCGGATTTAACAGAGGTAACAGATACGAGGAAGATTAATTCCTAACAACATATAATAGAAAGGTCAGGTTTATCTGGCCTTTTTTTTTGCCTTTTCCTATCTGCTTACTCTCTCCTACATCTTCTCTTCAACTCCTAAACCAAATAAAGCAAAATCATATTTTACCGGATCTTCAGGATCAAAGGATTTTAGGGCTTCTGTAAGCTCTACCGCAGTAATCCAGTCGGTTTGTTTCCGTGTTATTAAATTAAGTTTCCGAGCTACCCGATCCACATGAACATCACATGGACAAATAAGCTTTGCAGGTTTGATTGAATCCCAGATCCCAAAATCAACACCTTTATCATCCTTTCTTACAAGCCAGCGCAGATACATATTTAAACGCTTACAAGCTGCCTTTCTTTCAGGTGTTGCAATATGCTTTTTTGTTCTGTGCGGTGCATATTCAAGTGCAAAAAACCTATTATGAAAGCCAACAAGCCCTTCTTTGGCATCCCAACCACTTTTTAATCCCGGGTTAAAGGCCTCTTCCAGAGAGTTGTACTTCTTATAGTAATCTTGCAGAAAACTGATAAAATATAACGTGTCGGTTGAATTAAATGTGCGATGCTTAAAGGATTCAAATGGCTTCAGGTCAGCAGCTTTATGATTTAATATGAAATCATAAGGGGAATTATCCATTAGCTCCATGAGCAGGCGACATTTATTAATTATTGTTTTTCGCTGGCCCCATGCCAGAACAGCAGCGAAAAGCCCAGAAATTTCAATATCCTGCTTTTTATTAAATAAATGAGGGATTACAATCGGATCATTTTCAATAAATAAAGGCTGATTATACTCCTCTACCTTTTCATCAAGAAATTCCTTTACTTTATTAAATTCAGGCATCAATCAGGGAAATATGAGATCCGTACCCTGAATTTCTTATCAATGGCTGAAAGACGGTCATAGGCGGCTTGGGAAATTTTGATCAGCACCTTCTCATTGATACCCATATCTGGCAATTTACCTATTACCCTGACAAAGACCTCCTGACCATTCATCTCATTATGAACACGAATGATTGTTCCAACCTTTGCAGTACGGTGCAGAGCTAAATATTTTTTACTGTTCCCTGAATTCTCTATTAATTCCGCAAGTCCGGTTTCAACAACTTCTTCGAAATCAGCATCGTTTTTAACAATTTCTTTTGTTACCTCAACCTCATCATTAGTATTAGAAGCAAATACAGGATCTTGCTTTTCTTCAGTTATCTCTTTCTCATCAGATATTCCTTCCTCTTTTGTATACACAACCTTTATCTGACTTTCATCTTCAGCTTCTTTTTTTACCTGAACATCTTCCTTTACTGCCCAATCTAAATTTTCTTTTATTCCCACAATCAGGCTATCTCCGATGCTGATACTGTTATCCTGAATATTATTCCATCTTTTTATATCCTCCAGCTCTGAGGCATAAACAACACTCAGGCCATATAATGTCTCTCCTTTATCAACTACATGCCAGAAATATTTTCCAGGATTGACAACTTTTAAGCTATTATTATGCTGTGCTAAACGGATATCAGGCAGGTAAAGCTCCTGTCCTACAGAAAGGGAATTACTACTAAGATTATTAAAGCTGACAATATCATCAACTGGCACATTATAACTTCTAGAAATAGAGAATAATGTTTCACCGGCTTTTACAGTATGTTTTATGCGATTTGCAGGTGCAATTTTTTTCGCAACAGGGATCCTTATTATATCACCAACATGAAACCCATTCGAAAGGCCTGGATTATATTTTTTAATTTCTTCAATATCAACTTTGTAGCGCCTTGAAAGGCCAAATAAAGTTTCTTTTGGATCTATCTTATGGATCACAAAGACCTTACCTTCTATTGATTCAGTCCTTAGTGAATCTATTGGCACTCCAAAAGACCAATAACTAAATATTAATCCTATCAGTAGCAGCAAAATCCTTTTCATCATCTATAGTTTTATCGCTTTTAACTCATGCTTACCTATAACAAACATTAAATAGTTTTGCCAGATAAAAAATGTGTCACTAAAATATTTATCGCCTTTATCGATCTGCTCCTTTAGCCAGATCTTTCCTTTTTGATCTATAACGACCAACCAATTTTCTAAAAGCTCATTTTTTACATGAAAAGACAGAAAAATATAGTCGTTAAATTCGAGATATTCAGCAATACCTATTGCCTCCTGCTGCAAATATCGAGCTACGAATTCTTTAACTACTATAAAACTGTCAGTTTCTTCCTTATATGTCAACGGTAAATGCACCGTATTCATTTCATCATTGGAAGAATTAATGTTTCCGTTTACTTCTTCTCCTGTAAATAAATCAATTGTTAGGGTATTGTTTTCACTGTCTGCGCCTATTACATAACGACCTGTAAATTTTTGTGGCTGCATATTTTCAATTTCATTAATTTTCTCTCCTGTGGCGGTAGTATAGACAATTAACCTCTCCACACGCGGCAGTGTACCTGTCCCATATTCATGTAAAACAAAAATTGATTTATTAAAATGACTTACTCCAGCCCGCCAGGATGCAGATAAATTTTTCCATTGATAACCACCCTTTTCAATATCATAGAGGTCATATACAGCAGTAAGGGAATTCTCATCTCTTAATTCAAGCATCAGATACTTACTTTCAGCTGCAAATAAATTCCAGATACTGGAAGAATATTTAAGTTGTAGATCAGGTGTTACTATCAATAATTTTTTCGTTATTTTAAACAAAAATATGTAGTTTGCAAGGTTTATACCTAGTGAAATGAAACAACTTTTATTCAGTCTTATTTTATTACTCTCATTCGATCTGTTGGCACAGGAAGCTACAAGTGTTCTTGTGCTGGAAATCCGTAGCGAAATAGATCCTCGAACAAGTCGATATCTGGATTTAGGCCTAAAACGAGCCCGGGAAATGGATGCCGATATTGTAATTATTGATATGGATACTTATGGCGGATTGGTTACTGATGCTAAAGATATGGTTGAAAATATACTTGATTACGAAAAACCTATCTGGACATTTATCAACAAAGATGCTGCATCTGCAGGTGCATTGATCTCCATTGCTACCGACAGTATCTATATGGCTCCGGGAGCAAATATAGGAGCCGCAACAGTTGTTACGGGTCAGGGTGAGGCAGCTCCGGATAAATACCAGTCATACATGAGAAGCACCATGCGCTCAACCGCTGAAGAAAAGGGACGTGATCCTAAAATAGCTGAAGCCATGGTCGATGAGAGCATTGATCTTGATACACTGGCTCCTGCCGGCCAGGTGCTAACATTAACAACATCAGAAGCCATAGCAGTGGGCTATGCCGAAGCCAAAGTATCATCCATAGAAGAAATCCTGGAACGGAATAACATTGATAACTATGTAATAGAGAGATATGAATTGGGAACAACAGAAAAGGTCATTGCATTTTTTATAAATCCATTTATCAGTGGAATTTTGATCCTTGTTATTGTCGGAGGCTTATGGTTTGAGCTTCAAACACCCGGAGTAGGCTTTCCCATTTTGGCCTCTGTTACAGCTTTAATCTTATATCTAGTTCCATATTATATACATGGTCTTGCTGAAAATTGGGAAATAATAGCCTTTGTTGTTGGTGTAATTTTATTAATGGTAGAGTTATTTGTTATACCAGGATTTGGCGTTGCCGGTATTTCAGGTGTAATTCTTACTGTGGGTTCACTGGTAATGATCATGTTAAATAATGATGCCTTTGATTTTTCCATGGTACCATTCGAACAAATTTTTATTGCCTTAAGCACCACTCTCCTGGCCCTAATGGGCAGTATGATCCTGCTGTTTACAGGAGGCGTGCGGCTTGCTTCTTCAAATGTCTTTAAACGTGTTGCATTAATGGATACTCAGGCCAGGACCCTTGGCTACACGTCAAAGTTTTCCACTGAAGAGTCTATGGTAGGAAAAACAGGTACTGCATATACCGTGCTCAGGCCGAGCGGTAAGGTGATGATTGAAGGTATGCTTTACGATGCTTATACCCGTGGCGGTTATATCGATCAGGGACAATCAATTTCAGTGATTGATGATAGCGGTAATTCTTTAAAAGTACAGGAAGCAGAATGAAGATCTTAGGAGTTATTCCCGCACGATATGCCTCTACACGTTTTCCGGGCAAACCTTTGGCTGATATAAAAGGTAAGTCTATGATCCAGCGCGTATATGAGCAGACGGGGAAAGCTAAAAAGATAGATAAAGTTATAGTTGCCACCGATGACCAACGTATTGAAGATCACGTAAAAAGCTGGGGAGGTAATGTACTGATGACAGCTGCAGAGCATAATTCCGGAACTGACCGTTGTATGGAGGCTTATGAAAAAAATGATGAAGCATTTGAATACGTAATAAATATCCAGGGTGATGAGCCTTTTATTGAGCCTGAGCAGATAGATACTCTTGCCGATCTGCTGGACGGTAAAACTGAGCTGGCAACATTAATCAAAGAAATAGATGATGCTGCAGACATAGTAAATCCAAATGTTGTAAAAGTCGTAAGTGGTAAATCCAGGGCGTTATATTTCAGCCGCTCCCCAATTCCTCATTTTCGCAATATCTCAATAGATAAATGGCTGGACCAGCATGTTTATTTCCGTCATATTGGTATTTATGCTTACCGTACTGATATTTTAAAACAGATCACCAGCTTATCACAGGGTGATCTTGAAAAAGCAGAATCTCTTGAACAGCTTCGATGGCTTGAAAATGGTTACTCAATTAAAGTGGCTAAAACTTCTTTTGAAAGTATAGGGATAGATACACCCGAAGACCTTGAACGTGCCGTTAAATATTATAAATAAAGAGCTTGAAAAGCATTTGTATAAAAGCATATTATTTATCCCACACATCCAACTAATAATTAAATTCTCCGTTCATATACACCTATAACAGCTTTAATATTTGCTACTGGCCTGGAACTAAACAGAGGGTTTTTAGCTTCTATGATAGCTTCAGATATTTGATAAGTATCCTGAAAATTTATTTTTTAAGGCGAATAACGATTTATGATTTTAAGTCTAATTTTGCGCCTGTTTTTATATGATAGCTGATATTATTTTTACCATTTTATTAAGTTTATCACCATTTGGTGAAGCCCGTGTGGGTATTCCCTATGGTATTTTAAATGGCCTTAATGTAGTCGTTGCTTTTTTGCTTGGTCTCGGGGCAAACCTTTTGATATATCCTATGATCGTAGGTCTGGTAAAGGCTTTTGATAAAAAAATGTGGCGATATAGTTTCTATAAAAAGCAGACGATAAATCTCTCACGCAGGGCAAAAAATATTGTAGGAGATAAAATCAGCAAATATGGTTTTTGGGGGTTAATGATCTTTGTAATGATCCCTTTACCTGCTACAGGCGCTTATATCGGGACAATTGCAGCAATTTTATTTAAAGTACCTAAAAGGAAGGCTTTTAGTGCTATTAGCCTGGGAGTAATTATATCTTGTATAATAGTAACTTTTGCTACTTATTTCGGACATTTAGGAGTAATGTCTTTCTAATAGTTTTTATTCCAATTGTTGTTTTTAGAATTTTTACTTATCAAGTTCCGGCACTTTATACCCTAGTAATTTACCTACAGATGACAAAATTCTCATTATAAAACGTGGTGGTTTTACGGAAACAATTTCCTGCTCATGTTCAGTAAATAATATACCCAGCAAAATGGCGGACTTTAAATTGTTAGGTGGCAATTTTACTCCATTTTCTATTACAAGCTTATGAAACCTCCTGAAAAACCGTTCGTATTCAAGAGCCGGTTTATGCACATTTATTAATTCTACAGGAACTTTGTTTCTGAAAGTATGAGCAGTACCTGGGGGTACGGAATGTTTTTCTCCAGCCTGGATCTTCTTCCACTTACCTTCTACTTCTACTTCCAATTCACCGGATAAAACTTCATAACTTTCTTCTGCATACGGGTGAATATGTACAGGAGGAGAATCACCCGTAGTAGAATTAACTTTAAAATGCATTTTCAGATATTCCCCATTCGTTTCTTCCGTTGATTCAATGATCTCCCAAAGGCCGGGAAAACCTTTAAAATCAAGAATTCTATTATTAGCATTTCTTATTCCACTCATTTATAAGAAAATAAAAAAACAAATGAATAATACAAGAATCCGGGATATAATAAAACTTCGGATTGACATAAAGAACTTTTATGAATATATTCACATCAACCATTAACTTCAATCATGTATCTGAAATTCCTCGCTTATTTTTGTTTACTCCTGGTTCTAAACTCATGTGCTGAAACTCCAGAGCAGCAAGATGAAAACAATACCGGATCGGAAATATCAGAAGATATACCTAAGATCCACCATACCCTTACTAAAGATCAAACACATAATAAATTCAGTAGCCTGATCCCTCCTGTCCTGCGTGTACAACCAGGAGCGGTAATTGAAGCTTATACCGAAGATGCCAGTGATGAGCAATTAAATCAGTATTCTGACCTTGCAGCCCTGGATACCCTGGATTTTGAGCCTATCCACCCCCTCACCGGACCGGTATATGTAGAAGGCGCACAGCCGGGAGATGTGCTTAAAGTAACCTTACATAAAGTAGAGCTGGGCAACTGGGGCTGGAATGCCATCATTCCGGGATTTGGTTTTCTGGCTGATACTATTAAATCAAAATATATACGCACATACGAATTTGACAAAAGCACCAAAAGTGTAATGTTCAATGAGAACATCAATATTCCTCTAAAACCATTCCCGGGAGTAATGGCTGTTGCACCTGCCACAGAAGAGATGCTAAGCACTATTCCTCCTCGTTCCAATGGTGGAAATATGGATGACCCTAATATGACAGAAGGTACTACCATTTATTTTCCCGTTTTTGTTGAGGGAGCGCTTTTTTCAATTGGTGACGGCCATGCCTCTCAGGGTTTGGGTGAAGTATGCGGAACTGCAATAGAAGCACCGTTACGAATTGTTTATGAAATCGATGTTATAAAAAACCGCCAGATCCAGGAACCCCAGTATGAAACAGATGAATATTATGCCACTACAGGATTTGCCCCTACCATTGATGAAGCCGCAAAAAAAGCAACATGGTATATGATACAGTATCTTAAAGATGAACATAATCTGTCAACTGAAGAAGCTTATGCCCTTTGCTCACTGGCAGGAGATCTGAAAATCGCAGAGGTAGTTGATGTACCACATATGCTTGTGACGATGCATATGTCTAAGGAGGTGCTGGGTATTAAAAACAAGTAGAAATTATTTAAAAATAATTCATCAAGAAAGCGGATCCATATCAATGCCAGAAAGTTTGTTAGGGGTTATTAAAATGAATTCAACTTTTCAGCTTTTCCCTAAGTGTTGCAACCTCAACATTTTGCTTCCGTAGCCTTTGGCACAATATCTTCATCATTTCACGTATAACCTCCATTCTGTCAGCCATTATTTCATAAAAAGCCTGCTGATCAATCCTGAGCAGCAAGCTATCTTCAAGTGCTGTAACCGATGCAGATCGTGGTTCTGTATCCAGCAGGGAAAGCTCGCCGAAAAAATTACCTTCTTTAAGTTCAGCAAGTTTAAAATCACCATCATGTATTAATACCGAGCCGGAATAAATAATATACATACAGGTGCCTATTTCATTCTTTTGAACAATTAGATCATCCTTTTTATAAGAAATTTCTTTTAGAATGGAGGCTATATCTACCAGAAGATCTTCCGTTGTTTCACGAAAAATTTCAGTTGTCTTAAGTGCCATTACTTTTTCAATTGTTAATAATTTTGTACTCATATGTACTTGTTTTTTATGTTCCTCCACAAGTGTTACGGCTGGTGTTATTAAATTCTCCTGAGTTTCAAGCTGAATTTTTTCAAGTGTAAATCCTGCAGTTTCAGAGTACAACTCCTCTTTATGACCCTGAGTAACCTCGAGCAATTCAACTAAAGCAGGAACAGGCATCTGATGCACGTTATAAATAGCCACAGCACGCGTCCAAGGAATAACAGCAGGACAACCTTCGCCGGTAATTAACTGTGAGAGATATTTATCTAATGAATATTCAGGCACTTTATACCGGCTGTTAAAAATTTTTAGCTGATGGGATAAGGGGAAATTTTCCAGTAAAGGAAGAACCACCACAGTAAGATCTTTTGAAGCCAATACATCAAGGATTTCAAGGGCATTAGCGATTTTAGTCCTGTCTTTCATCTGCAGACTTGACCAAACCTGTACGATCTCTTTTGATTCATATAAAAAAGACATCAGGTATAAAATGCGCTTCTTTAGTTGTTTGAGTTCAATATTTAATGCCCTAATTAATAGATCAAAATTTGCTTTTTCCAACCATTTATTGGTATGCATTAATACTTTTATACAATTCAAAAACCATGTGGCATCTGCTAACTCAGCATGAATGGCATTTAAAATATCTGATTTTTCTCCCTTAGCAGGTTTATAACCTAATAAAGAGCACGAGTGTAAAACCTGATCCCTTACTTCAATATTTGGAAAATGGAATTTATCCTTTAAAATCAATATTGATTTTTCGCTTTCTATTCTCCCACAAACCCTAATAAGCCTTCGCAAATGCTTTGGTTTATCTTTTAGGCTTTCAATTTGCTGTTCTATAACATCAATAACACCTGCATCACATTTTATTAAAGCATTTATAGCAACCTCAAACAAATTAGGCATAAAGATGCTATGCACTAATGGTTCATATAAATTAGGATGTTTAATTTTACCGGCTGCAATTAAAGCTTCTCTTCTGACTTCAACTTTTTTATCTTTTAAAAGCATTAATAAAGGATGATAAAAATTATGAATTCCAACCTCACCAATCACATATGCTCCAAAAGCTCTTTCAGTTGGATCGGGTGAATTAATATGTTCCATTAATCGCTGACCTGCGATAATAATACCGTTTATACCTCCATAACTTACCAGTCCTACTAAAGCCCCCGCTCTTAAGTCAGGATTCTCAGAGTCGAGAAAATTACTAATTTCATCAACCACATCAGCTTCACCCAATGCACAATATGTTTCAACAGCTGCTTTTTTAACTGCAGGAGAAGCTTCCTGCTGAATTTTACTTTTAATATTTTGCTGTAGGTCTTTAATCTTTAATGATTTTATCCTGGAATAAACTTCCTTCCTGACTTCTGGCAACGGATGCGATAGTAATTCTCCCATTAAATCGGAATTTCTAACAGTTTTATCCTTGCATAATACATCCAGAGCATAAATAACTTCTCCGGGATATTTACTTTTTAGTTTATCATGTATAATTTCTAAAGTTTGAGGGGTATTAATTTCAAGTGCTGATGTTTCAATAATTCGCTTTTTTAAACCCTCCTCAAGAGTTTTTAGGTAATATTTATTTAAAACAGGTATGCAAGCTATCCATCCTACTACACCACCTAGTAGAAGATAACTGTAATGAAGAAGGCCATCATTACTTTCTGAAAAGGTTAGAACAAGAATAATTCCACCAATCCCAATTGCTAAAACCTCGATATTATTCATTATTTTATACCCCTGCATTTTCATTTTTCGCGCCAATGGTTGAAGAAGAGATATAAAGCTGGTTTTATACAATGAAGTATTTAATGTATCACTAATAAACATGATAAAAATCCAGGAGTAAATAAGCAGAGTAGTAGAGTTGGGTAAAAAACTTTCAATTATTACCGCCACACTAATAACCGCTAGAGTCACAGGTAGAGCAAATAATGTGAATTTTATCCCATATTTTCGATGAATAAATGCATAAAAAAAGGTTTTTAGAAAAAAAGCCGCAACCTGTCCTAAACCAAAAACAATAGCCATTAGCATTACAATATCCTGCTGGTTTTCAGTTTCAAGTTCAACCTTATGTAAAAAGGCAAATTCTATGAATATGAATGTAATTACAGAGAAAGAAATTGTGAGTGATAAAATAAATATGAACTGAGTTTTAAATATTTTTTTAAATAAATTTTCCGGCTCTTCTTCATCAGTTTTCTCCGATTCAGAATTATCTACATCCGTAATTAAATCCTTATGTGTGCCGGACACAATGCGGAACAAGAAAATCAATGAGATCAATAATCCTGCAGCAGAAATCCACAGTAAGTTAACCGTACCAATAAAAGGTATAAATATTGTTGCCGCTAAATAACCCAGAATATTGGCAGGGATCTCAGAAGAACTCACAAGTCCATATAATCTTTTACTTTGGCGTACATCAAGCAATAATAATACGAGCCGGTTAAAGCCATCGTCAATATAATCAGCCATAACCCTGTGCCAGATGATAAGCCCGTATCCTATCCAGATCAGGTCATAATTAAACCCAAACCTGAATATCACTATCACCAGTAAGAGCATAATTGCCTCCGAGAGAATAATATTTTTTGGAGACATTATCTTCTCAAGCTGGTTATATACCAGCATTAAAAAAAGCAGCATTAAGCTGGTCCCTATAAAAACATATGGAAGCTCACTTATTGAGTGATCGGTAAGAAAGATGGCGCTTGCTGTAACAAACAGGATGGCCAAAGAAAAGTATTGAAAGAAAGAGAAAGCAAGAAGAAGGATAACAATTGACTCCTCATCCTTTCTAAGATTTAAGGTATTCTTTAATCTTCTTGGCAGATCTGTGGCAAAATTCACAGTTAAAGTAAGCTTTTAATTTCAGATAAATGCTTCTTTTTCAGCGCTTCACGTCGTTTTTTTGCTGTTTGCGTATAATACTGATGCATATTGAAAAAAGAAACCTGCTTTCTGTTAAATTCTTCTTCCGTTTTAACCAGTCCGTTAGCCAGCCACTCCTTCATCAGGCTTTGTGATATTGAATGAAAATCTTCTCTTCCAAGATAATCAAGATCAGCATCACAAATTATCATTTCCAAATGAGTTTGAGGATTATGTGGAATTTTAGTTGCTAATATGAGATCACAAATTATCTTAATCTGCTCATCAGAATATTTAAAAGAAGGTAAAACCTCTTTAGCTATTTCTACAGCTACAGGTTCATTATCCATGTATTGCACTACAAATCCAAGATCATGAAAAATCCCTGCTGTTTTTAAAAGCGTCAAATCCTCACCATTTATCCTTTCCGCATTAGCAATATTTTCAATCGCCTGACATACATCCAACGTATGATGAACATGATGATAAAAAAGATTTTCAGGCAGTTCATTCTTTAATCTATCTAAAGCGTACTTTTTAGCCCCTGTATAATTCATGCATAGTAATAAATCCATCAAATAAATATATTATAACATATAAAGCAACATATTTCTCAGTTATTATAAATCCTCCTGATTTTTCAAGAATTTTATTTTTAAGCGAAAAAATTATCATTTAAAAAATAGCATGATTATTCATCAGCTAATTCAGAGATAATCCTCCTTTTATTTGGTTCCCTGACTTTTTTACTAAAGGCTGTATAATAAGAATGATTTTTTAGGAATTTTAGCTGCAAATCCTTCCAGTCTGCCTCCTTTCTTACTATATCAAAATTTTTAAACTCAATAAACAGGTTTCTAGCAATGGGATAATAATCTTTACGCCCCAAATAATCCAGGTCAGCATCACATAATATCTCCTGAAGCTTTGTCTTTGGTTCAATACCTATTTTAGTAGCCATTATCATATCGCAGATCGTTTCTATCTGATCAGGTGCAAAACCATAGTTGGCCAATTGTTCCCTCGCTAGTATTACACTATTTTCTTCATGCCTTTTATATGTTACAGTATACCCTATATCATGATAAAGAGCACTAAGCCTTAATAAGAGTAAATCCTGCTCATCCGTAACATCCTCGTTTGATGCGATTTCATTACAGCAATTAAGGACATCAAGTGTATGATCCACACTATGATAGGTTAATTCAGGAGAGAGTTTATTATTAAGCTCAGAAATGACGAAAAGCTTTATTTCCGAAAATGAAGGGATTTTATTTTTCTTTTTTTGTACAACTCTCCCGGTCTGCATAAGAGGATTTTTAATGGACAAATTTTATATCAGCAAATTTCTTGTCATCCTTTTCACTCGAAACAACTTCTTCATTATAGGCCTCGTTAAGAAAGTACATTTTCAATTTCCCTCTGTTTTTGGCCTCTATTTCACCTCTATAACTACATTTAAATTGATCTTTAATAAGCTCAAAAGTGTTTTCAGAAATGTTTATTTTACCCGGCTCTGAAGTGGACTCCATTCTGGCAGCAATATTTACAGTATCGCCCCATATATCGTAAGCGAATTTTTTAATTCCCACAATACCGGAAACTATAGGACCAGTATGCATGCCGATCCTAACTTCAAAATATGGACGACCCTGCTGTATTCTTGTTTCTTTAAACTTATCCATGTAATTACGGATCTCAAGGGCTGCTTTAGCTACATCAACGGGATGTGTAGCATTTGTTTTTGGGATACCTCCGGCAGCCATATAGGCATCTCCAATCGTCTTTATTTTCTCCAGGCCATGGCGGGTAATAATTATATCAAACATCTTGAAGCACTCGTGGAGGTTTTTTACCAGCTCACCCGGGGTCATTGTGGCTGAAATAGTGGTAAATCCTTTAAAATCAGTGAATAAAATAGTTGAAGACTCATAGTATTTTGCTTCTGCTTCTCCTTTTTCTTTCAGCTCCTCAGCTGTTTCGGCAGGTAATATGTTGAGCAACAGATCATCAGAACGTCCTTTCTCTTTTTCAAGAATTGCTTTAATCTTGCGCATAAATTTATAGCGGCGGAATATACCAACAGCCAGTATAAGTAAGAGAAAACCAACTATACCGGCACTCCAGCTGATGGCACGCTGACGGTTTGTTTCCAATTGTTGTATTTCATTGGCTGCGGCTAAAAGATCTATTTCATCCTGTTTTTTATTTATTGTATAATTTAATTGTAAAGCATTAAGCTTTTTAGCTGACTCAATACTATATAATGTATCTGTAATATTGATTAATAGATCTTTATATTTATAGGCTTCTTTCCAATCACCAACAGTCGAATAAACACTGGAAAGCCCCGCATAGGCATTTTTTAAATGATTCTTTAAATCATAATTTATAGCAGTTTCTTCTGCAAGTAAAAATACCGGTAGAGCTAATTCTGGTTTGTTAAGTTTTAAATAAGATTGTCCCAATTTAATTAATAAATCACTATATGTTTCTTGATCTTGATACTTTTCCTTGCTTAATTCAATCGCTTCTTTTTGGAGCTTAAGACCATTAAATGTATCTCCTTTTTCCACTAAAACTTTACCTTTAGTCGAAAGTGCCCGGGTGTAGCCAACATCCCCTTTAAATGCAACTAAAGATCTTTCCAGACAATATAATGCAGAGTCATATAACTTCTTTTCAAGATATAGTCCCCCAAGGTTTAGCATTACATTTCCTTCATATCGTGGGGGTACTTGATTCAAATAATCTAGTGATCTATTATAATAATATAATGCTTTATCATGGGTTTCTTTTTTTGAAAAATAAATAGCTCCAATATTTAATAATGCCGTGAAAAGACGAGGGATATCATTTGTTTTTTCAGCTATTTCTAATGCACGAAGGTTGTAATCCAAGGCTACAGTATAATCGCCTGCATTATAATATACAGCAGCAAGATTTGTAAGAAGATTTGATATTCCAGTTGAATCATTAAGTTCCTTAAAAATATTTAAAGATGGTTCCCAGTTGTAGAGTATTTGATCAGAATTAGATTGAGCATAGTAGGTAAGACCTATATGCTTATAGGCATAAGCAAGACCTTTTTTATAGTTAATTTCTTCAGCAATTTCTCTTGCCTCAGTAGCATATTTTCTTGATAACTCTGGGTCTGAGCCCCATAATAAGAGGCTTATTTCATTCAGAAGATTGACTTTCTGAGTGTCACGCTCTATCTTTTGGAGTTCAACTTTTAAGCTATCAATAGTATTATCCTGCCCTTGTACATGTGAAAAAATAGAAATACAAATAATTAAAAATAAATATCTCATTTTCATATATTTCATAAGCTTATCTCTAATAAAGCAATACTCCTAATGACCGTTTTAGGATCATTAGGAGCATAATATAGTTTTATTTTAATTTAAAACCTACTCTTTATAAACTCTCAGTGTTTCTGTTATACCAAGGTTATTAATAATAATATAATAGGTTCCATCAGGTACGCCAGTTAAATCAATTAGTACCAGATTATTTAATTCATCCTTAAGAATCGAAACATATTGAATATTACCGTTACCATCAGAAACTGCAATTGACGCATCCGTCACTGATCCACTGATAAATTCAACCGTTACCTCACCTTGCGTAGGATTAGGGAAGATATTATACTCTGTTGTTGCAGTTTCAGTACTACTATCTAATGCTGTACTACAACCTTCCGAATTAACACTTTCTGATGAAGCATAAGCTGATTTATCGATAGAGGTAGAATAAACCTGCCAGTTCATTTTAGTGCCATCCCAATCAATGCTAAAGATATGTTTTCCAGGTAAAAATACCTCTGGTAATTCTCCCCCATATGCTGAAGTACCTACTATTTGATTATTATCTCCTTCATGAATATACCATGGCATATTATCCCTGTTATAGTAGGAGAAATAAGCTCTAACTGTATATCCGGAAGGATCATTATATAATTGTTCTGTACATTCCAGCTGAAGCTTTATTTTATTACCGGAAAAAATCGGGTTCACGTATAAAATACCATTTACCGGATTTATAAAATAATTCATTGGTTCCTGAATTGAAGGAACTATCTCATATACACCTGCAGAACCGTTATAATCAGGAAGTACAGAATAACTTACTGAAGAAGTATCACCAAATACATCAGCATAAGTTTCATTAAATAAATAACCTTCAAGAGTAGATGTAAATGCTGGTAAAGCATCTTGTTCATTAATAACTGTATCACCAGCAGCCAATATTAGCTCTGCTTTATTTATTGTAAGGGTTCCTACTTTGTAGTTAATAAGAAAATTTTTATTAAAAAACGCTCCGGGAACAATATAATGAGGCTCCTCAGCTGAAGTTGCGTTTATTCCTGTTATAAAATTAATGGAGCGTATGATATTTATTTCACTATCATTTTCGGAAACGATTACTACAGTACTATCATTAGATGATCCACTGCTCTCATCATTTACTAAAGCCATAGCTGTATTTACGAGAGCCATAGCCGTATTAGTTATATTTCCACTTCCATCATCAACTTTAATTATTGCATCACCATTAGCTAATATTTGGCCATTAACGAGAGCCATAGCTGTATTAGTAAATGTTCCTTCTTGTGAAATTTGATATTCTTCTAATAAGCTTATATCAATTAAAACTCCATCATTTCCATTTACAAGGGCCATAGCTGTATTTAGCGCTTTTTCACTAATTGTCCAGGATGTATTATTTACTAATGCCATGGCAGTATTAACTAAGGCCATAGCTGTGTTTAATACCGCAACAGTGTCCTGCACCAACTGCTCATTATGACCAGATTGAATTTTAAATAAAATACTATCCCGGTTAGGAATACTCATACCTGCTCCAAAAGCATACTGAAAAGAAATCTCCCCAACTTTATCCCCATAAGTAATAGTCATATCATTAGGAGTAATCGTCAGCGGTAGCGGATCAATATGAAGTGCACCATTGGTAAATTCAAAATTATAAAGCTCCTGTAGCTCTACCGGCGGTTCAATAGGCTCTCCTGTAACAGGATCGGTGCCAAAACCAGGGGCCACAAAATATACACCTATATCACTTGTACTTGTTGCCAAAGTCGTAAATACAACCTCAGGAAGTAACGCCATTTCTTCTTCGGATAAAGATGGAGAGATAGTATATTCAAAAGAAGGTACTGCTTCACCATATTTTTTCACGGTATCCACAGCAGTAATTGTAACTGTTTTAATAATAGGATCAAAGAATGACGTTGAATCTGAATATCCACCATCCGAACCATTTGTTCCCGGCTTAGGAGGGTTATAAAGATTTAGCGGAGGATTGCCAACGAAAGGTTCAACGGTAGCCTCTATTAAAGTGGTGACTCCATCAACATTTGTTCTATTTGTTATCACCAAAGGTTCACCTCTTAGTAATACCTGCACATCATTAGAAAGGTATTCACCCTGAACTGTCACTGTAAAGATGGAATCCCCCGGTATAACATTTTCCCTATCATAAATTAAAGAATCCATAATAATAGGCATAGGGTTGGCCAAAGAATCTAGAATAGCTTTTACATCAAGTAACCCTGCTCCTGATATATTATCAACTCCTGTCAGATCCAGATCTATTGCTCTGGAAGCCAACAGGTCCCGCATGGCAATAGTGGATACCTCATCTTTTATAGCACCGGTTGAATTGTCATAAAATCTGTCGTAAGCCTCAAGAACAAGTGCCATTACACCTGCCGCATGAGGGGCTGCTGCTGATGATCCGAAGAAATTAGGATAACTATCAGCATCATAATTAATATCACTTCCAAATGAGGATGTATTTGCACCATCTGCAGCTATAAAATCCGGTTTTGCCATAGTGGCACCTAAAACATTGCCTCCTCTTGAAGAATATGGATTTGTCTTAATAAGCGACGGATCAGTTGCATAATCTGGAGTATAGCCATAAAAGATAGCCCCTACACTACTTAGCGCCGGAGAGCTGGCATGACCAATCACAGTTGAAGAATTTGCCCCATGTTCCCTGAATTTCCAGTCACTACCTCTGAATATTATATACTGGAAATCAAGCCCGGCCGGGATACCGCTTCCTGTAATCATTACATTTACTATTGTGGATTCGGTAATTCGGAAAGCTGTAATTTCAATTGGATCCTCTCCTGTATTATGGCGGTTACCACTGTATAACAAGTTTCCTAATCCATCTACTATCCAAACATCAAGGTCATATGAAGTTCCTGGGAATTCATTTTGGGAATAAAATAAATCATCCCATTGTAGCTCCATTACATAAACCCCAGGCTCAAGGCCTATTTGTTGAAAAATATCACCACTACCAAAATCATGTGCATAATTAGTGCCTGCAGGTAAATAAGGATAAGATATTGCTGAGCTTAAAGGATTAAATTTACCTCCGTAACTACGATCGCCAAAATTACCAGCAGAGGTAAGATAATGAGCACCTTTTGCTGAAGCATACTCAACTGCTTTTGCAATTTGACCTGTTGGCCTGAATGGTTCAGTAAGATAGGTGATGTCGTCTACAATAATGTCATAATCAGCATCTGCCAATTCTGTAATTCCAATAGCCATATCAGCAGGACTTAAAAATCCTGTACGGAATCCAAGTTCAGCTTCAGGAGCTACATCATGCAAAATCTCCAGCATTCCCATGCCTTCATTAGAACCCCTATTATTATCTAAAAGAACAACAACAGGATTAATATTTCCTGAATTTGAACTACCAGGAAGATCACCATTTGCCACTACAGTAGATGCAACACTTCCATCCGCATCATAACTATCAGATAGGACACCAATTTTTACGCCCTTACCTCCTAGTTGAAATCCTTGCCTTCCCAGATCTGCCTTTAATGCTGAATCCGCCTGACTGGTTACCAGTCCGGAATGTGTTAAAGGGGTAAAAACAGGTCTAACAAAGTTTATCAGATCATCATAATTATTTAGTTTTTTAAGGTTTTCGATTGGAAACCATCCGGTTATCAGCAAATTACTACCGCCGGAAATCTCATCACGCAATCCAAGGCTAACTAATGTATCTCGTAACTGCTGTACATCTACACCCTGATTTGCCCATACCTCTATTAAAACAGTGTTATCGGTTGAGTCTATTTGAAAAATTTCATTAGTACCGATTATAACACCCGACTCATACTGATCTGCTAAGTAATAAAGCTCTGGCCATAGATCATCACCTTCATTTTGAGATGAAAATACAGGTTCCAGACCGGTAATTTGTTTCTGTAGCTTAACATCTGTAACATCCAATTTCGCTACTGGTATAGTAACAGGAAAATAGCCTGATAACTGATATTGTAAAGTGTCATCTTCCCCAACAGGTGACAATGTATAGGTGCCATCTGTACTTGTTGTTGTTTCATTTAATCCCTTTTTTGCTTTTACATTTACTCCAGCCAGCGGATTTCCCGTTGAAAGATCAGTCACAACCCCGGCAACAGTCATACAGCTGGAGATTTCCGAACTAGCCGTAGCAGACTTTACCTCAACATGAAATGGATCGCTATCAAGATGCCAGGTAAGATTGGCACCATTAAATTCCACCTGAAAGACAAAGTTGTGAATCCCCGGAAGATATTCAGTGGGTTGACCTCTATCTCGTTTTCCCGGGGTAAAATTATTTTCTTTACCAATAGGGATAAAAACCGTCTTATTATTATTATTAGTATAGCCGAAATAAGCTATATAATTTCCTGTAGCACTATCATAACTTACACAGTTAACAATAGGCTGTATAAAATCTTGAGACCTTACGGAAAATCCGGAAGTAAATAATACTATAAAAATAAAGGCTGACAATAAGGAAATGTAGTAGTTGGGTTTCATAGCGACACTATTTTGTGAAAGTTACAATTAATTCATTACTAAGTAAAATTTTTTAACTTTTTATTACATGTGTACGTCTATATATCTTATTGACATATAGTAACCGCTTTATATGAAATATTTAACATTTATTGCCATATACAACCACCTATCTTAGCGTAAGGACATTACTATCAATATTGATTTTGCGATCATTGACATATATGATGTTACATATAATTTAATTTTAATAAATATCTTACGAGCATTTAGCAGCAATAAACTTACTCAAGGAAACAATTTTGAAATTCTTTATTAAGAAGATATTATTTAGAATTTGAGAAATTTTCTTTAGAAAAAAATTTCGACAGATGGTAATATTAACCCCCCTTTTCCTCCCTTACATTTTGAAAAGATTGCGAAAAGAAGAATAAAGAAGCAGGATTGGCAGTAATAAACTTGCTAAAGCATCAGAAATTTTCCTCCAGGATCTCCTTTAAAGAAGAAAAAGAATTAAACGGTCCCTTGGTAGCTGTTAAATTAACTACCCAGGGAGGCAGGCTTCCTGCCGGATCAAGGGTAAGGATATATTGAATTTGAATTTCCTCCTCATTAAGCCGCTCTACTTTCCATAAAGCGCTTGAAGTAGTAATTCTTACATTTTCATATTTTAGAGGGGCATAACCTGTAACAGCCTTTGATTTGACAAATACCGTATTTGGAATAGAATCTTTAATTAATCGTAGATGAGTTGTTACATCCCTGTTGCTCGCGGGCCAAGGCAGTGAAAATTCTGTGTAATAGATCAGCTCGTTTTTATTAACTCTTTCAATCAGCTCCAGTGTATTGCTGCTATAAACCCATTGGCGGTGTATACTAACATCGAGGATCATTTTTTGATATTGCTCTAGGGTACTCCGGCATGTTAACTGAACCATGATCTGCTTAAAAGGCGATCTATCAATCTCACGCATGAAAACTTTAATACCATCTTTTTCTTTTTTTAGCTCCCAGTTCTCCTGAGCAAAAGAAATTAAAGGGCAGAAGAGCAAAATAAAAAGCAATTTAGCCATACAAAAAATTGAGACTGCTTAAAAATTCATTGGTCCTATGATTTTTTAAAACCAAAAAACAGAAGGCAATTTAACTAAAAATCAGTAACGAGAGAAATGAATCCTGGTGAGTCGAAAGAAATCAGGTTATAAACTTTTAAAATCAGGTAACAATTTTGTATCTGAGATGCTACATAAAAAGAATACTTCAAAAGGTGTTGAAGTAAATTTATAAATGTTATTAATCTGGAATAACCAAAAATATATTTTACCAGGTTCACAAGAATATTTTTACCATGGCAGCATTTTTTAAAAATAAAAGAGGTAAAGCGAAACTAATAAAAGAATTTAAAGACCCTCCTAACACTGCTGTTTTCACAACCAAGTTTGTTACGGAAGAATATAAGCCAATCACGTATGTATCCCATGACGATGATGGTAGTGACTGGCAATTTTTCAGCAATGATGACTTTAAAGAACTTGAATCAATTGCCCGAATTGTAAGCCTGCAGGAAATAATTAACCTGGACCCATCAATAAGGGAATTAGCTGATATGCCAGTGGGCTATTATGCAACCCGAAAAAGTAAAGATGATAAATGGATCATCCATAAACATGAATAAACTCTCTATTAAATCATTTGAGGGTATGGGCAGAAACCAACAAATGTATAGAGTTCATCTTTAACTTCATTAAACCGATCATTAAAAGCAACAAGCTTAGTTAGCAGATCGATGTGAGTAGGTGTATAAATTATATTAAAATCTTCCATTGTAAATGATCTCTCAGCTAAACCTTTTTCATGCTGACGTAATTTGCTGATAAGCTCATCCACTACCTCTCCGTTATAATAGGTAAGCAAATTTTGAAAATGATCCATCTGGATCTTATCCTCTAAAGAAGTAGCTTTTGTAGCATATTTGTCCAACAATACCTGGAAAAAATTGAGCTCATATTTCCAAATAACGGCTTTGCCAAGCCAATCCAAAATTTCTTTACGCTTATTGATCAATAAGGGCTGAAGAAGATAATGTTCGTTAACTGAAGCGGCTATAGTATACATTTTACCCCCCTTTTTTATTAAAATAAAACAATATGACAAAATAGGTTACGACAATTATCACTGCTTTCAATGATTATTGTCATTCCGGATGTGCTGATCAATATAACAATAGCCCTATTTATATTGTTATAATGGATTTGTGAAAAATAAAAAAAAATTTGCAAATTGATGTGATACCTACTATTTGATTTAATAAAAATGAAATAAATCCTGTTTATCAAACCGCTAATCAGCTTTCTTATGGTATCCCGACAGGCTTTTCTTTTGGATTACATCCTGTAAAAAAAGAAGTAGCTAAGTAAATAATATTATTAAAAAAGCCCCCCCTATTGGTCTGTGTCGACACAGACCAAGACGGGTGTTCAGCACAGACCAAGACCTGGTGTTTGGCACAGACCAAGGGGAGGGGAAGAAATATTATTTTTTTACAATTGGCAACTTAATATGTGATGGATATTTTGTTGAATGATGGATCTTATTATTCGCCACCTTTCCTTCAGATTCATCAAAATTGTCGCCACCAGTATTTAAATTACGTGCAAAACGAGGAAAATTACTACTGCTGATCTCTATCCTTATGCTATGCCCTTTCTTAAAATAATTACTTGTAGACATAGGAGTAAGATCAATTTGATAAACTTTCCCCCCTTCCATCATCACCTCTTTATCATATCCTTCACGATAGCGGGCTCTTTGGATTGTTTCATCTAGATTGTACGCTCTTCCATCAGGATAGACATCAATTAATTTAATAGTAAAATCAGTGTCTTTTGCATCTGAAGAAACATATAAGGTACTTTCTATAAAACCTGTAACCTCCATTCCCTCTTGAAGAGGAGGTGTCGTATATACCAGGATATCATGCCTTGTTTCCATCTCCCTCTGATCGAAAGAACCACCTTTTATGGCATTGCCGGTACAGCAAACATTACCCCCATAGGAAGGGACAGGGTTTTCAGGGTCATATGCATAGGCATCAGGCATATCCTTCTTTGGTGGCTTAATTGTAAGGGCACCATCTCCATAAAGGCTATTTGCTTTACCATCACTGTTCAGGTAATAAGTTGTCATCTGGGCAGCCTTAGGGGGCCATTCTTCAGCAGTTTGCCATTCATTGGAACCCATTGTATAATACTTAACCCTCGGCATTTCCTCCACAACATCATTATCCTCACCTTTCAGCCAATGATCAAACCAACCGTAGATCATTGCATCATAATCTAGTCGGGCATCTCCAACACTTCTCTCTCCCACAACTGTATTTTCCGTTGCCCTCGAAAACCCACAATGTAAAGTTGGGGCTATCACCAGGTACTGGTTTTCCGCAACCTCTTTTTCCTCTGCATTATTTCGGACATGATTAAAAAGTGCAAGATTCGGACTTGTAGAAACATCATACCAGGAAACAAACCAGTAGCTTGGTACACCAAAAGGCATGTCATCATGATATAAGCCACCTTCATACCAGGCCGGATCATTAGGTTTACGGACAATCATTTCATCATAAATACCTTTTGAACCATTTACATTTTTTATAATATCCTTTATTGGTAAATGCTTTAACCCTTCCGACCAGTCAACACGTGGCATTTCCGGAGCAAGATCATAAAAACGCTGGATTCGTACCAGGTCCTCCTGTGATGCACCTTCAGGTATTACCGGAGCAAATTCATCATGCTGTGTGCCGTAAAGCCAGGCAAAAAACAGCATCTGTTCTGCGCCACCACGATACCAGTTGCCCTGCTCATAATAATCACCCACACGGCCTACGCCGGCACCAAAACCCATAGGGACCATCGCTGCATGTGAAGGATGATCAAGAGCTGCAACAGCCATCTGCCATTCTGCAGTTGATGAGCAGCCTAATGTGCCTATTTTACCGTTGCTCCACGATTGGTCAGCCATCCAGCTGAAAGCATCGTATCCGTCTGTTTTAGGTGTACCAAGAATATCCCACTCCCCTTCCGAGAAAAAGCGACCGCGTTCATTTTGAACAACATAGGCATAACCGTTGGAAACAGCTTTATAAGCCTGCTCATACGTACGTGTCCTTTCCTCTCCATTTCCCCAGGAATTAAAGTTATACGGTGTACGGGAAAAGATGATGGGTACTTTTTTATCTGTTTTGGGACGATAGATATCCGTAGCCAGCCGAACACCGTCACGCATCGGCATCATAACTTTTTGATCTATTACAGCTATCTCCTCTAGCTTTTTATAAATATCGCTCTCCTGAGCAAACACCCCGTTTACAAGAAACAGTAGGGTAACTACAAAAAATGATAAATAACTTTTCTTCATAATCTAAAAATTTTCACGTGTAAAATATATTATTAAAAAGAGATGCCCTAATAATTTTATATAAATGGTATAGAGGCAGAAATTTATGAGGGGCTAAAAGATCCTTCAACAACTTATTTATCTTAATCTTAAACTTTCTTGTTATTCCTGTTAACAGAAATGGTAAAATGGCCATTTTTGTAATTCAAAGTAGGAAGATCGTAAATATGGCAATATATAATTACAAGGATACTGAACAGAAGTGGCAAAAATTTTGGGAAGAAAAAAAGGTCTACAAGTCAGAAGAATCTTCCATTAAACCTAAATTTTATGCATTAGACATGTTTCCTTATCCTTCAGGGGCAGGATTACATGTTGGTCATCCGCTTGGATACATTGCTTCTGATATTGTTTCCCGTTACAAGAGATTAAAGGGATTTAATGTGCTGCACCCAATGGGTTTTGATGCATTCGGGCTTCCTGCCGAACAATACGCCATCCAAACAGGTCAGCATCCGGCAATTACCACCGAACAAAATATCACCCGCTATAAAGAACAGCTGAAAAATATCGGCTTCTGCTATGACTGGGATAGAGAAATACAAACCTGCGACCCAAAATATTACCGCTGGACGCAGTGGATCTTCATGCAGCTGTTTGATAGCTGGTATGATGAAACACAAGATAAGGCCAGACCTGTCGCTGACCTGGTGGAAATATTTAAAAAGGATGGCAACTCATCTGTAAAGGCTACTTGTGATGAGGATACCCCTGATTTTACAGCCGAACAATGGAGCAGCTTTTCTGAAAAAGAGCAGCAGGATATGTTGCTGAAATACCGTCTCTCCTACCTTGCAGAGACTACTGTTAACTGGTGCCCCGCCCTTGGAACAGTACTATCCAATGATGAAGTTAAAGATGGCTTTTCTGAACGTGGTGGTCATCCGGTAGAACGCAAAAACATGCTGCAATGGATGATGCGGATAACGGCTTATGCTGGAAGGCTTCTTCAGGGACTGGAGAAAATCGAATGGCCGGAGGCGGTTAAAGAAATGCAGCGCAACTGGATTGGTAAATCCAAAGGTGCAGAGGTGGAGTTTAAAGTCATAGATAAGGACTATAAGATTAAAGTATTTACCACACGTATTGATACAATATTCGGAGTGACCTTTCTGGTATTGGCTCCTGAAAGTGAAATCGTACCGGAAATTACTCCCAAAGAACGCGAGCAGGCAGTAAATCAATATATAGATGTAGCCAAAAATCGCTCTGAGCGTGAACGTATGAGTGATGTAAAGCAGGTTTCAGGTGTTTTTACCGGTGCTTATGCTGAGCATCCTTTTTCAGGTGAGCAGTTACCTATCTGGGTAGCCGATTATGTATTGGCAGGTTATGGTACAGGTGCAGTAATGGCCGTACCCGCTGGTGATCAGCGTGATTATGATTTTGCAAAGCATTTTCAATTACCTATAGTACCCATAAATGATGCAGCCGATATTTCAGAACAAGCCGATCCTACACGTGAAGGAAAAATCATAAATTCGGATTTCCTTAATGGCCTTTCGCCTGAAGAGGCAATTAAAAAAGGAAATGAGGAAGTAGAAAAAAGGAATATTGGTAAAGCCAGGATCAACTATCGCATGCGTGATGCAATATTCACGCGTCAGCGGTACTGGGGAGAACCTCTCCCAATTTATTACAAAAATGACATCCCTTACCTTCTGGATGAAGATAAGTTACCTTTAATACTGCCTCCCGTTGATAAATATCTTCCAACTGAGGAGGGTGAACCTCCATTGGGAAGGGCAAAAAACTGGAAAACTGAAGATGGTCACCCACTGGAGTTAAGCACGATGCCGGGCTGGGCAGGATCAAGCTGGTATTTCTTCCGTTATATGGATCCCGAAAACGAAGAAGCATTTGTTGATCCGGAAAAGCAAAAGTACTGGGAAAATGTAGACCTGTATATCGGCGGTTCAGAACATGCTACCGGACACCTGCTGTATTCCAGATTCTGGACAAAATTCCTTTATGACCGTGGATTGGTCACTGTTGATGAACCATTCAGAAAAATGATCAATCAGGGAATGATACAGGGAAGGTCCAATTTTGTATATCGCGTTAAAGGTGAAAATAAATTCGTTTCATATAATCTCCGGGAAAAGTACGACACTCAGGCTCTCCATGTAGAAGTCAGCCTGGTAAAAAATGATGAGCTGGATATAGAATCATTCAGACAATGGCGTGCCGAATATTCCAATGCAGAATTTATCCTGGAAGGAAATAAGTATATCTGCGGGTATGAGGTTGAGAAGATGTCCAAATCAAAATATAACGTTGTAAACCCGGATGACATTATAGAAAATTATGGTGCTGATACCCTTCGCATGTACGAGATGTTCCTTGGACCGCTCGAGCAGTTTAAACCATGGAATACACATGGTATTGATGGGGTATTTAAATTTCTGAGAAGGTTCTGGAACCTGTTCCACAATGATCAGGATAAATTTGAGGTAAGTGACGCGGAACCTTCAAAAGAAGAATATAAAATTTTGCACCGTACGCTTAAGAAGATAGCAGAAGATATTGACAACTATAGTTTTAACACCTCTGTCAGTGAATTTATGATCTGCACTAACGACCTGATAAAGCTGAATTGTAATAAAAAGTCAATCCTTGAACCATTGGTAATAGCCTTATCTCCGTATGCCCCCCATATAACTGAGGAGCTGTGGCATCTTTTAGGAAATAAAAATACGATTAATGATGCTGCATTCCCCGAAATAAAAGAGGAGTACCTGAAAGAAAATGAGTTTGAGTATCCGGTTTCAATAAATGGTAAAGTGAGGGCGAAAATGTCTTTTGCGTTAGATATGCCAAGAGAGGATATTGAAAAGCAGGTATTAGCTTCTGATGTAGTACAGAAGTGGACAGAAGGAAAGCCACCAAAAAAGGTAATAATCGTTCCCCAGAGAATAGTCAATGTGGTGGTGTAAATGAAGCGTATCCTAATTACCGGTGCAACAGGCAATATCGGAAAACCGATCCTGGAGCATCTTAATTATTATGAAAATCTGGAGGTATTGGCAGGTGTACGAAATCCTCAAAAAGATCTTTTCCTAAAGCCTGTAAAAAAGGTATATTTCGATTTTGAAGATATCACAGGATCTGCCAATGCTTTAACACAATTGGATTGCCTGTTTTTACTACGTCCACCACAAATCTCGGATGTAAAAAAATATTTTGACCCGTTGATAAAAGTGTGTCAGGAAAAAGAGGTCGGACATATTGTTTTCCTGTCTGTTCAGGGTGCGGAGAAAAGCTCCATAATTCCTCACAATAAAATTGAAAAGCTGATAGTAGCTTCAGGTATACCTTACACTTTCCTCCGCCCTGGCTACTTCATGCAGAATCTGTCAGGATCCTTAAAAAAGGATATAATTGAAAAAGATAGGATCTATATCCCTGCAGGAAAAGCTAAATTCAACTGGATCGATACTAATGACATTGGTATGGCAGCTGCCAGGGTCATTGAAGCGCCAGAAAAACATGCATCAGGTCTACATCCTCACAGGAGGTGAAAATTTCACTTTCAAAACGGCTGCTAAAATAATGTCTGATGTGCTGGATCGAAATATAAGTTATGTCTCGCCAAATCTGATTCGATTTTTTATCAGAAAGAGAAAAGAAGGGATTCGATCAGGATTTACTATTGTAATGATCATGCTGCACTATTTAGCAAGATTTGAAAAAGAACCTGAAATATCTCCTGACCTTCAGTTATTGACTGAAAAAGAACCTACCAGGTTAAAGGAGTTTTTAAATAAGAATAAATCTGAATGGCAGAGGGAGGATAGTCTTTAGTCCTGAGTCCATAGTCATGAGTACTTAATATAATGTAGTATTTGCACGAGCAGTTGGCAGTCGTTTTACCTACACTCCTATATTTGAATAAGGACTTGCTAATTCATAATTATTAATTATTAATTTTTAATTGATTAAAAATTAACCCTTAAAACTACATTTGGAGTAAATCCCAGAGAAAACTCATCGACCCGGTTTAGGTCATTTGCTGAGGTAACTCTATAGTATCTGTTTATCGTGTTTGTGTTATCCAATACATTCCAGACAGAAGCTCCGATTTCACCTTTTGCCCGATCACCTAACTTAAAATTATATTTTGCTGAGATATCAATTCGTAAATAATCTTCTAATTGTGAGGAATTCGGCACCTCATAAACAATGGATCTGTTTGTCGCTCCGCCTACACCTACTGCTTTAGTAAAGGGCCTGCCAGAATACCAGTTAAAACCCAGGGATATTCCGAAATTATCTTTCTGATAGCTGTTGCCAAAGGTTATTATATTCCTTACATCCAGGTTATTGGGGAATTCTACCGGATCAAATGCGGCAAATTCATAGTTGCTTTCTGCATAAGAATAGCTCAGCCACATATTTAAATCCAATAATTTTTTATTGATCAAAAAATCAAAGCCTGTGGTGTTATAAGCACCTGAGGTACGAATAAACTGAAACTGGTTTTGAAATCCCTGGCTTGAAGAAGTGATACCCTCCACATCTTTATAATAACCCTCCAGGCTTATCAGAAATTTTTTCTTGTTATATGTAATACCTGCAGATGCCTGCTTGCTCTTAATTACCGGAACATCAACACCGTTGGAAAGTACCCATCGCCTCTTCTCTACTCCTAAAAAATCATTTTGAAAATCTATTACCTGTGAAGTCACCTGGCTCTTATACTCTCCCAGCACCTCAAGGAAAAAATCACCGAATATTCTTTGAGTAACTGCCAGCCGCGGCTCTACAGTAACTTCGTCAGGTTTATCATAATAATTCACACGCAAACCTGCCTGGATATTTGTATTCTCAGAGTCAGAAGAATGATTTCCCTCTAAAAAAAGGGCATGTGCCTGTGTCACTTCTTTAATCAAGCGGCTGAAATCAGGATTATTAATATCTTCCATATTAGTGACCCCAATTTCCGAAAACTCATATCCACCGGTTAATTCGTAATTTTTGTTTATCGACTGTTTAGCATCAAGCTTAAATCCAATATCCAGGACCTCATTTCCCTGAAGCAATCGTTGATTTCTTAATATATCAAAGTTTACGGCATCAAGCTCGTATAAAGAATAATGGAACTGAGCATTTGTTTTAAATTTACTGCTCCATAATCTGCTGTACGAAAAACCTGCGGCCATACTATGCTGATCAAGGCCACTTGTTTTTGATTGCACTACGTTATCTACTACTGCACTTTCCTGATATTCGATATCATTGTAAATATTAAGGAAATTTACACGCAGCTTATCCTTTTCGGAAATATCATAAAGAAATTTTAAGCTTACGTCATAAAAATAAAAATCTTCATCTGCATCAAGCAACTGATTGATTCCTTTTGAATTTTCTGCAACTTCCGTATTTATAAATATCCGTTCAAAATACTGATCATATGTAGGTGATTTGATCCAGTCCGTAATTGAACGGCGGGCAGAGAGTTGGATAGAGGCTTTTTTCGAAACAGGAATTTTAGTGAAAATATCCCCGTATATCATATTTAACCCAGTAGAACCAGAAAAATTTTGTGCTACTTTATTATCAGTATTAATTAATATGGAGCTGGAAACACCCTCACCTAATGACGCACTTGTGCCATTTTTAATAAGTATTACCTCATCAGTTAGATAGGGGTTGAAAGCCGAGATTAATCCAAAGAAATGACCTGTTTGGTACATTTTAATTCCATTCCAGGTCACAAGGTTCTGGTCATTTGTACCACCTCTTACATTAATATCTGAGACTGTTTCATTAAAACTCTGGATCCCCGGCAATGCCTGAATTGATTGCAAAACATCAGGCTCAATTAACCCGGGAAGGATCCCCATATTTTCGGCATTCATCACTATGGAACCATCAAGCTGCTTATTAACCCCTTCTGTAAGGTAATTATTGACCAATACGGCTTTAAGGGTTATGATTTCAGGATCAAGATAAATAACAGGACATCCTGATCCCTGAAGAATATTTTTCCGGGTTGTTTTATTCCCCAAATATTGAATTGTGAACGTGCTATCAGCCGGAACATCCTCTATCGAAAAGAACCCCTTTCTGTCTGTTACAGTAAATTTATTACCACTTTTAACCGTTGCACCCTGTATGGCTTGTTGAGAAAGAGAATCCTTTATAAAACCACATATACTCATTAATTGAGCTTCAGTCTCACTAATTGCTATAAAACGATCGTCAAGAATTTGAAAATGAAGGCCGGTATGTTGCTGAAAGTAATTTAAGACCTCTTTAATATCAAGATCTTGAGAGGGTGGTTTTAGGGTAATTCCCTGGATATTTTCATCAGCATAGGTAAAGGAGACCTGGTATCGCTTTTCAATATCTGAAAGGATATCTTTTAGTGGTTTTATTGCTTCTTCCTGCGCATTGCCTTTTAAAAAGCAAATTGAAAAGAAAATAAGCAGCAGGATGCTTTTAGTTATCCTCACCCGAAAGTAATATTCTTTGATCTTGAGTAATCTGATAGTTAAGATCCATTGGTATGGTTACAGACTTCAGTGCCATTTGTAAATCAGAGTGGACAAATCTACCGGTAAACCTTTTTTGCAAATCTATGCCATTCGCTTCTACTTCAACATTATATTGCCTTTCAATTTCTCTGATCACCTCACTAAATGGAACGCTGTAAAAGGCACTTTCGTCTGTAAGCAGATGAGGAGTAACCGTTTTTAATTCTTTAGTGAAAACTCCATCCTCTAACTTAAAGATATGGTTGGCTGATAATGAAACTTTTTGCTCCAAAGCCTTTACCTGCACCAGACCTTCATAGCAGATCACTTCAAAGTATTCATCACGGATCTTTACATTGAATTCCGTACCTACCACAGTTACTATCCCCTTGTTTGTATTCACATCAAAGGTGGATCCATTCTTAACTTTAAAAAATGCCTCCCCTGTTAATATCACCTCACGCTCTTCACTCCATTGATCTTCATTGTAAGTCAGGCTGGAAAGGGCATTAAGCACTACAATAGAAGAATCGGGTAGTAGAACTTCTGTTTTTTCAGCGACAGCAGTTTCTATTCGAATAATATCATCAGAGAAGAAGTAAAAATAAATGCTTATCATAATGATAAAAACAGCAGCTATTTTCAGTAAGGGCCGTAAAAAATCAATTTTTACAATTTTACCTTTTCCTTTTTGTGATGCCTTAGTCTTATGTAGACGCTCAAGCCCCGCCTGAGCATCATATTCAGGAGCCTTAAAAGCCATAAGGGAGTCAGAAAGTTTTTGTATTGACCTGTATTCTTCGGTACTTTCAAAATATATCCTCTCCTCTTCTGTCAAAGAGCCTTCAAGCCACTTTTTTATATATTCTTCATTTTTCATTTATTCTCCTGTCATAAATACAACCGATCAACCCTCTTAACTCCTACCTGGTGTTTAAAATAAATTTATAAACCCTCTACTTTTTCTTTTAAAATACGCAATGCGGTATAAATTCTTTTTTCTACCGCCTTACGGGAAATGCCGAGCATATCCGCAATCTCCTGGTGTTTTTTTCCCTCCACACGGTTTAATAGAAAAGTTACCCGTTGCTCCTCCGAAAGGTCCTCCAAAGCACTCTGGAGCCTGCTCATATATTCATTTTCCTCTAACACATATTCCGGTGATTCATGTGTATAATGCTTTACCTTCTCCTTGCTATAATTAAGAGCGGTTTTCTTTTTTGAAATCTCATTAAGCACCTGGTTGCTGGCCACAGTAAATAAAAACGAACGTGCTTTTTCGGGGGCAACTTTACTACAGTTGTTCCAGAGTTTTAGGAAAGCCTCCTGTACCAGGTCATGTGGACTATTAGCTTCTCCATATTTATAATATAAAAAACGGTAAAGATCTTTGGAGAGCTTTTCAAACAGATAATTAAAAACCTTCTCCTCACATACGTTTTCCTCAGGTTGTTCTGACATTGACTACTAATCTTTGCATAAAATTAAAATAAAATAATCATACATGGGTAGGAGTTATTATATCCAGGCGGTTCTTTATTAAATTATCCGAAATTATCAAAATAAAAAATTAGATGGTAGGAGTTTTTAAAACTCATCTGTTCTATAAACGGATCTATAAATAAAATGAAAATAGTTTTAAAATATATATTTCTTTCATTACTCATTATTTCCTTCAGCAGCTGCCAGGAAGAGATAGTAGAAATACAGGAGCCACCTAAAGATGAGGCATTTACTGCAAACTCCTCTGTTGCCGCCCTGGCACAGCGAGTAAGTTTAAATGATGGTTCTGAAGATAATATCATTAACGGCGCCAGCTGTATTTCATTCGCCCTACCAATTACAGTTGTGGTGAATGGACAGGAAATAATTATTGAATCCGAAGAAGATTATAGCAAGGTAGAAAAAATACTTGATAGATATGAGGATGATGAGGATTCCTTAGAGGTAGTTTTTCCTGTAACAGTGATCCTGCCTGATTATACAAAGATTATAATATATAATGAAGACGATCTGGAGGATTATATTGAAGATTGTGCAGAAGGTGGTGAGGATGAGGATATAGAATGTGTGGATTTTCAATATCCACTGGAATTCACTCTATATGACCCTCAAAATCAGATAACGGATGCCGTAATCATTAATAATGATGAGGAGCTTTTTAAATTTCTTGAGGAAATTGAAGATGACGTTTATATAAGCCTCAAATTCCCTGTAACGCTAATACTAGCCGATGGGTCAGAGATAAATGCGTATGATAACGATGAGCTTGAGGATATCATTGAAGATTCTCAGGACGACTGCGATGAAGATGATGATAATGATTTCGATGATGATGATGTGGATACCTCAGAATTTAAAGGTTTCCTTTTTGCGGGTAGCTGGAAAATCACAAACTTTTTTGATGTAACTGATCAAACTGAAATTTTTAGAGGATGGAGGTTCAGCTTCAACCAGGATAACACTGTAATAGCGACTAATACGGCAGAAAATTTAATTGGTGAATGGGAAAGCTATGGAGACAGTGGTGTGCTGGAAATAGATCTTGATTTTGATTCCGAAGATCCTGTAAATGAGCTGGATCAGGAATGGGTAGTAATAAAGTATTCTGATACCCGTATCGAACTTGAAGATACCAGCGGTGGCGCAGCTGTAACAGTTGTTTTTGAAAAGTTGTAAATAATCTATTTGTTGGCTGATAAATAGAAAAAAATATTTCAATCGAAGAAAAAAAATGAAGAATGTAAAATTTGGTTTTGCTCTCCTTTTAACAGGGTTATTTGGATTGAGCGCATGTGAGGATGAGGTTTCACAGCCTACAGTACAATTTGATTTTAAAACCGATAATACGCAAAGTTCTATTCCTGCAGGCAGAGTGGCAGCAAATAGCCTTGAATTTACCTCAGGGGTAATTCGCCTAACGGAAATAGAATTCGAAACTGAGACAAGCAATGGTGATTCTGTAGAAGTAAATTTTGAACAGTTGGTAACAATTGATTTCGCAACCGGAGAGACGACACCTGACTTGAACGCTCTTACATTTCCTGTAGGTACGTTTGTGGAAGCAAGAGTTGAACTGGAGTTATATGATGATGAACCTAATCTCCCTTCAATAGATATTGAAGGTACTTTTGTGGATAGCCAGGATCAATCTCACCCAATAAAATTTATTTTCCAATCAGGTGAGACATTTGAGGTAGAAAAAGCGGGTACAATTACATTCAGCGAAGGGACAAGTGCAGTTGCTGCGGTAACTTTTGATCCGAATGCCTGGTTTGCCGGTGTAACTTCGGCTATGCTTGAAGCTGCTACAAAAACGGATGGTGTCATAGTGATCAGTGAGACAAGCAATCCCGAAATTTTTGAAATTGTAGCTGACGGCCTTGACCTCGCTACTGAAGTTGAAATAACAATGTAAAACAAGTATGGGGAGGATTTATTTCTCCTCTTCTAACTAATTAAATAAATAGAAGATGAAAAAGTATAGTTTAATATTCGCTTTTGCTGGTATGGTATTACTGGCAATAAGCACCGGTTGTGAATCTGAGGATCCAACCCTCGCAAATGTTTCTTTAAATATGACAGCTACAAGTGCAAATTCTGAAATTGCACCGAATGGCAGAGTTTCTACGACAAGTACCATTGTATATTCTGAATTCCTTATTGGCGTAACAGAGATTGAATTTGAAACGGTGGAAGAAGATGAGGCCGAAGAGGATGAAAACGGCAATGAAATTGAAACTGAAGAAGAGGATATCGAATTTGAAGGTGTTTTTGTGGTTGATGTTTTAAATGGCACAAGCAATCCTGATTTCGGTATTGCTGATCTTGCACCGGGAGTTTATTCAGAGATTGAAATGGAGATGGAGCCAGTTCTTGAAAATGAGCAAACCATAAGCATTAAAGCTACTTTTACAGTAGATAACGTGGATTATCCTGTGGAATTTACTTCCAATGATGATTTTGAGCTGGAGATTGAACGTGAAGAGGGTTTTTCTTTAACAGAAGGTGAATTGAGCCAGATACTTATTGTAATAGATCTGGATGCATTATTTAATAATGTTGATCTTTCTACAGCTTCTGTTGATGCTGACGGAGTAATTCGTATAAATGAAAATTCAAACACTTCTCTTTCAGAAATCATTGAAAATAATCTTGAAAATGCTTTAGAAGCAGGGGAAGATGACGATGATGATAATGAAATAGATGATTAATTAAAACTTATGGCAATGGCTTTAAAACCATTGCCATATTAACCAAAACAAACTACAAAACCATGAGCCTTAAAAAATCAATAATCTTCTTTTGCCTGCTTACAGCTATCTCTTTTAGTGGATTTAGCCAGTTAAAGTACGGCGCAAAGTTAAACCTCGGTACCTCCTGGATCAGCTCCGGAAATTTGAAAGACAATTTTGAATTCCAAATGAATAATGATCCTGAAATAACCGAATGGAATGTTAATTATTCACCAGGAATATTAATTGGCATTGGCGCTGTGGCCTCTTATGAATTGACCACGAATTTATCGTTACAAGGTGAGCTTTCGTTTAATTATCAGCAAAGTGGCATTAACATTGATTTTACCGAAATCGGCCAGACAATTGAATCTGAAGCCACTATCAGCTCTACAAGAATAGCGTTTCCTGTTTCTATAAATTATTCATTAGGTCCTGATAAACCAGTGCTTTTAACGGGTTTTGAAGTGAATTTTGTAGGTGCTCCAAATATATCATCTACTGAAAACGAGTACGAAAATAATACATTAACAGACACCAAAGCTCTTGAGGCAGACCTGGATGTTTTTGAAAATACGCGGTTAAATTTTTTATTAGGAGCCGGTAAATCAATAGATATGGGTGGAAACAAACTGGACCTACAGCTGAGATATCATCTGCCTCTTACATCTTCAATAATGTACAATACAGAAGATCCGGTGGTGTTTGATAATAATACAATGGATAACAATGAGGTATTTGGAATTTTTGGTGCAATTGATGCAGCACAGGATGCGCCACAATATCCTCTTGATGATTTCAAAATGCATTTTTTAGATCTGTCAATCATTTACTTTTTTTAAAATATAATTTAATTTATCATGAAAAAATTATCTATTTATTTCCTTACACTCTTATTTGCAGGGTTTTTAGTTGCCTGTGGCGATGATGAGGATGAGATTTTGCCTATCAATGAACAGCAGGCTATAAATCAGGCTTTGGCAAGCACATCCGGAACTGTAACATCTACAGATCCTGATACAACATCTACAGGCGAAGTTTATTACAATGTTGATATTGAAACTGATGCCGGAGCAGTTATAGAATTTGAATATTTTCAGGCTGATGGCTCTCTTAAATCAATAGAGGGTGATAATGGACCTTTTGATTATGAACTAAATCCGGGAATGGGTTTAATTCTCTTTTCCGCAGCAAAAAATGCAGCTTTAACTGCACGTCCGGGAGAGGTCCAAAGATGGAGCCTGGAGAAAAATAATGCAGGTACATGGATTTATACTTTTGAAATCCTTAATACAGATACCGGAGAAGATTTTACTGTTAAAATAAATGCGACTACAGGGGCAGTAATAAGCAGTTAATAGTATTGAATTTGGTTTAGTGTCATGAAAAGGTTCAGATTATACTTTTACCCGCTTTTATTTGCAGCATTTATCTTTTTTTGTGGCGATATGAATATTCCTTTAGCTATAAAAAATAATGTAATTGCTTTATCTGGAGCAGATACTCTAAAGAATACACAAAACAAGAGGACTGTACAGCCAATAAAAGTTATTAATGTGAATTCCGAACATCTTGATTACAATTCAGGCTTCGGCCTAAATTTATTGTACTCTAAAACCAATAAATCAGCTACAATAAAAATTAAAAAATATTAATACATTTCTCATTAACCTGTAATATTATAAACCTGTCTTATTCTTAAGACAGGTTTATATTTTATGACTGATAATTAAACCTACAATCATTTAAAATAGTTAAAAGCCTAAGATTATAGTTGTTCTAAGGCCAATGAAAGATTTAATCATCATCCTTTACAGGATTTTATTAACATTGCCTAAATTTATAACCACAGTAACTTTAACCTTATGAACTTTAAAAAAATAATAACATTTTTTTTCCTTCTTATGCTTGTTTCAACCGCAGGTTTAGGACAGGTAAAATTTGGAGCAAAGCTAAATCTTGGAACTTCCTGGATCAGCTCTGATAATCTTCAAAACAATTTTGAATTTCAAAAAAATAATGATGCTGATATTCGTCAATGGGAGGTGGATTATGTTCCCGGCCTTATGATTGGTATTGGCGGTGTTGCTGAATATGAATTAGGTGGCAATCTTTCCCTTCAGGGTGCATTATCCTACAATTATCAGCGGAGCAGAATTGATATTTTATACATTGAAGATAATCGTACAGTTGGAGGTGACGGAGTAGTTGAAACAGTAACTTCTGAAGCAGAAATTTCCTCCTCAAGATTAGCATTGCCTGTTACTGTAAACTATCTCATTGAAAACTATGGAACTGTCCTGTTAGCAGGCCTGGAAGTAAATGTAATCACTACTCCTGAAATTGAATCAGCAGAAACGGAAAATGTCACTGCCTATAATAATAATACGGCTGTAAACCAGGAACTAGATGCCGAAGCAATAATAACAGAGCTTGATGAATTTGGAGCTGCACGATTAAATTTCCTAATCGGTGCAGGTAAAACAGTGGATATGGGAGGAAACAAGCTCTCCTTACAGCTAAAGTATCACCTGCCAGTTACTTCTTCCACAATGTATACTTATAATTCGAGAATATCATTCGATGATAATTCTATGAAAAATAACGAAGTCTTTGGCTATTTTGGAAAAATTGATGCTGAACAGGATGCACCACAATATCCTCTTAATGATTTTAAAATGCACTTTTTTGACCTGTCCATAATTTATCTTTTTTAACGGTTTATTATCCGATACCGAAAAAGATTTTGTTAAAATAATTAATGCAATAAGTTTTAAAACCTGTCTTACTTTTGAGACAGGTTTTTTTACACCTGATAATTTACTAAAGCATATTGAAAAAAATATTTAAAAATCTTTATAAAAGATTAATGTTTAATCTCAGCGCTAAAAACAGTCCGCTATTTTTAGTTTACTATAAATACTTATATAAACCAAGACCGGGTTCTGTTTCCAGTTTTATTGACTTCTTTTCCAGGAGAAATAAAAATATTACTGTTGTACAAGTCGGTGCCAATGATGGTTTTAATCATGATCCTTTACATAAGTTCATTAAAAGGGACCGGTGGAGAGGTGTTTTATTAGAACCGCAAAAAGAAGTGTTTTCTACATTAAAAGAATTACATAAACGTTCTACTCATATTCACACCGTAAATGCAGCAATTGACAACCAAAATGGAGTAAAGCCGGTATATAAGGTAAATTTTAGTGATTCAAGATGGGCTACCGGTTTGACTACCTTTTCAAAAGAAACAATAGAGAAGGCCGTACAATCGGTATATGTGCTTGAAAGTGCCAGAAAAGAAGGTGTTATAGTGCCGGAAGAGGTTGCCGCTCGTGTAAGAGAGGAATCAATTTCAACAATTAACCCGGAATGGCTGCTAAAAGAGTATAAAGTTAAGCAGTTGACGTGGCTACAGATAGATACGGAAGGCTATGACTTTGAAATAATTAAAATGTTTAATATTCCGGAAACAAAACCAAAAGTAATTCTTTTTGAACAGTATCATCTTTCTCCCCAGGACAAGAAGGAATGCTATCAGCTTTTAAAAAATAATAGGTACATAGTTAAAGAGTATGGCAGAGATGCTTTAGCTGTGAAAGATCCTGAACCGGAATACATGCCGTTTTTAGAAGACAATAAAAATTAGTTATGGTTTGAGAAAGAGCGTTATCATTTGCGGAGGCGGGGCAGCAGGTTTTTTTGCTGCAATCAATATTGCTGAGAAACATCCTGATTATCGGATCACCATTCTGGAGAAGAGTAATAAGATCTTAAGCAAGGTCAAAATTTCAGGTGGAGGAAGATGTAATGTAACCAATGAGAGGAATAAACCTTCAGAATTAGTAAAATTTTATCCACGTGGTGAAAAGAAGCTCTATCCTCTATTTAAAAGGTTTTCCACAGATGATATGAAGCGCTGGTTGTCAGATAGGGGCGTAAAAACAAAAACAGAGGCTGACCTGAGGGTATTTCCCGTTACTAATTCTTCACAAACTGTTATTGATTGCTTCTTAAGGCTTATTAATAAATATAATATCCAACTAGTGCTGAATGAAGGTCTTGACTCTTTTGAACAAAAGCAGGATAAATGGACAGTTATCACTACAAAAAACAAAAAAATCATCGCGGATGTGCTTTTAATAGCTACAGGTTCCGCACCTTCCATCTGGAAAAAACTGCAGGAGATGAGCGTCAAAATAGAACCACCCGTACCTTCCCTGTTTACCTTTAACATCAAAGATCCTCGTATCCAGGAGCTTTCCGGAGTAGCATTTGATAAGGTGGAAGTGAAAATAACCGGTACAAAATTAAAGGAGGAAGGGCCTCTTCTGATCACACATTGGGGCTTAAGCGGGCCAGCAGTATTAAAACTTTCTGCATGGGGTGCAAGAGATCTGGCAGAGTTGAATTATCGGTTTGATATTCTGATAAACTTTATTCCTGAAAAAAACTTTGATCAGGGCAGACAGATTATATCTCGTTATATTTCACAACACCCTAAGCGTAAAGTGGTTAATAACCCCATAATTGATGTCCCTAAAAGATATTGGGAAAGCATCTGTAGGTATATTGAAATTAATGATGAGGCTTTATTTTCAGACCTTGGTAAGAAATCTATTAATAAACTAACTGAAGAGCTTACACAGGGTAAATTTTCTGTTACCGCCAAAAGTACCTTTAAGGAGGAGTTTGTAACGTGTGGTGGCGTATCTCTATCTGAAGTGGATTTGGAAACGTTGCAGAGCAATAAATTCCCTAACCTGTATTTTGCGGGAGAAGTGCTGGATATTGATGCAATAACAGGCGGTTTTAACTTTCAATCCTGCTGGAGCACCGCCTGGATAATTAGTGAATCCGTATAAATTTACGGATCCACTTACCATATACTTTTAACTACTCTTACTAACCGGATTTTTTAACTGACCCTCCGCTGCTACTGTCGGTATTGGAACGTGCAGGATTCCCTTTATAGCGAATACTTCCTCCGCTGCTTGCCCGTGCATGTAGTGAATTAGTCACATTGATCTTTGCGCTTCCTGCACTGCTTGCTGATGCATTTACAATTTCTGCTTCAAGGTCATAGGCATTTATTCCTCCGGCACTGCTCACCTCTGCATTTAATTCATGGGTTTTACCTGATAGTTTAGCATCAGCTGCACTTGAAACATCCACCTGAAGGTTATTGACATCCAAAATAATATCCACTGAAGCTGCGCTGGAAACTCCGAGCTGGAAATTACCTCCACTTATAGTCCGTTCACTTTTTACTGAAGAAGCCGAACTTGCAGATAAACCTTTTAAATTCCTGTAGTATACATCGATGCTTACACTAATATTACGATAGTTGTTTCCATCTAAAGAGAGATATAAGATGCCATTTCTAACCTTTGTCTCAATTTCATCAAGATCGACATTACTGGATTCAATGATTACCTTCTCTTCATTTGAATGGTGTAGCCTGACTTTAATTGCCTGCCCTACTTTAATTTCTTCAAAGGCATCAATTTTTCTTTCTTCGCGTTCCTGTGCTACAGAAGAAATTATAGCAGCTATAGTGAATAAAACTATTGATAAAATACTTTTCATGATTAATAATACTGTTTTTCATCAAAGACAGCAAAATAAAATGGAAGTTGCATCCTGCCGAAGATATTTTTGATTTAACGCTTAATCCATCAATTTTATAATTAAATATTATTTTTCTTTATTTTTTTCTTTAAATTGGTCGCTGAGCAAAAAAACCTGCTAAAAAATGGTTAAAGATCAATTACAAATTTTAATACAATTAGCTGCCAGCGATAATAGAGTGGCAGAAAAAGAAGCTCGTCTGATTCATATGATAGGGCAGGCCAATGGCGTGCCTAAAGAAGAAATAGACGAATTGCTTAAAAACCCAAAGGGTGTTGTAAATCTTCAAAATTTAACTCCTGATCAAAAGTTTGAGCATTTATATCATATTGTTCAGCTAATGAAGGTGGATGGACAGATATTTAAAAGTGAGATTGTTTTTTGTGAAAACATTGCAGAACATCTTGGGTATAAAAGAGGGGTTATTGCAGAATTATCCACTGGAATTTTTTCAGATCCTTCAATCACTTCAGATCGTGAAAGGCTGAAGAAAAAGGCTCAAAAATATTTGAAAGAATAAAAAAATGCTCCGGTAATCTATCGGAGCATTTTTTATAAATGGTCTACTGGGTTTCCAGAAAAATCCTGATAACCACCCATACATTCAGCTGTAAGGCAGGAGTGTATAGGCAGCACACCTACAATATCCCCAATTTTGATATCATTGATTAAAGCTTTATTCTCAATTTTAATAAGCCCATGCTCCTGGCTTAGTGCTACTACCTGATTTTCAGGATATGCATCTCCTATCCCATTTTCTTTCAAAGAAGTCATAACACCAAATGAATTTCCCTTCTCCGTATTTATATGGTCTTTAGAAAAGTGAACTGCCCCTCCATGAACAATTATTTCATCCCTATCCGCTCTTTTTGATACAACCGGGCACGCCAAGGCAACAGCTATATTTTCATATTCGCAAGCTCCTATCTGCTGCTGCATCACGTCATAAAAAACAAAGTTGCCCGGAGTTATGGCTGTTACGCCAGGAAAACCAGTCGCTACAGAGCATCCCGGAGTATCACCTATGTGCAGGTCTAATCCCTGAAGCTCCCTTCGCTTTATCAGCTCGTTAATTTTCCCTAACGAGGAAGAAAAAACCCTTTTAATTTCATTTTCTCCACGACACCCATAGGTATGGCCGAAATGACTGTAAAATCCCTTCCAGGCTAATTTATCAGCCGCACGTAAATAATTAATTACACTCTTTACAGCTTTATCATCAAATACGGAGATACCTGTCCGCTTGCTACCTGCATCAAGTTCAACCAAAACATTTATCTCATTAGTTAATCCCTCAGATAAAGCTTTAGCGGTATCAGTATTATCAACTAAAAGTGTAAGATCAATTTTTTGTGCAAGCTTATCAAGCTGGGCTATTGCTTTGATATTTGCCGGAAAAGCAATAGTAATATCCTGCCAGCCAGCATCAGCAAAATATTCTGCCATTTTTATACTACTTACCGTGATACCCTCTACTCCGGCATCTCTAAACCATTCTCCTACCTCAAGGGATTGGTGTGTTTTAAAATGAGGTTTAAAGGCCAGATTATTAGCTCTGGCCTTTGCTGACATATTTTTTATGTTTTCAATGCAGCGCTTTTTATCAAGTAAAAGCGTTGGGTGAATAATATCCATCAATCTTCTTTTTCAAATAATACTTTACCTCCTACCACTGTCATAGCTACTTCAGTATCTAATATCTCCTCTTCTGGGACAGCCATAATATCTTTTGTGAAAACGGTAAAATCTGCCAGTTTACCTACTTCAATTGATCCTTTATTCTCCTCCTGGAAAGCTCCATATGCAGCATCCAGCGTATAAGATCTCAATGCCTGTTCGCGTGTCATCTTCTGAGCCGGCTCGTAACCACCTTCAGGAGTACCTTTTAGAGTTTGACGTGTCACTGAAGCAAAAAAGCTTGGGATCGGATTAAGTGGCTCTACCGGCGCATCAGTTCCATTTACAATTCTGGCTCCTGATTCCAGCAATGACTGCCACACATAAGCACCTTCCACTATTCTTTTTTCTCCCAGCCTGTCGATAGCCCACGGTCTGTCCGACGACATATGTATCGCCTGCATGGCAGGGATTACTCCCAATTCTGCAAAGCGAGGTATATCTTCAGGATGCAGATGCTGTGCGTGCTCAATACGGTAACGATGATCATTTGCCAGGTCAGCGTGTTCTTTAAAAGCTATTTCATACCGATCCAGGATCTCCTTATTAGCTCTGTCACCTATAGCATGTGAGCATACCTGAAAACCATATTTTAATCCGTTTTTAGCCGTCTCTTCCACAAATGACATAGGCAGCGTCTCATGGCCATAATGGCCTGGACGATCACTGTATGGCTCCAGCAGCCATGCTCCTCTTGAACCTAAAGCGCCATCACAATTCAGCTTTATAGATCGGATATCAAACCAATGGGTCCCTGAATCTATCATAGGGCCTTTTTGATACCACTCATTCAGTAATTCCTCATCAAAGCCGGTAAGCATCACATACATACGCACGTCAAGCTGTCCTTCATCTTTTAGCTCCTGTAACAGCTCAATGGTCTGGCGAGGGGCACCAGCTTCATGGAATCCTGTAATACCATTTCTTAAACATGCCTTCTGCGCCATAATCAATGCCTGCTTATCCTTGGCACGATCACTCTCTGGAATATGCTTGGAGATCAGTCCCATAGCACGCTCATTAAATATACCGGTTGGATTGCCCAGATCATCAATAATAATCTCACCTCCTTCGCCTTCTGTCAGCTGATTGCTCAGGCTTTCAATTGAAAGCTGATTTACACCAGCTATTTCCATCGCCCTTGCATTTGCAAAACCAGCATGACCACTGGCATGGCGCAGGAAGACAGGGTTTTCAGGGCTTATTTCACTTAACCTCTCGTGGGTTTGAAAACCTTTGATCAATACATCCGGTTGTGGGTCCCACTTACTCTGATGCCAGCCTCTGCCGACAATCCACTGGCCCGGCTCTGCTTCCGCAACTGCCTCTTCAACCATCTTGATCAGCATATCATAATTCTCAACCTCCAGAAGGTCAAGGTCAAGCTCATTGTATCCGATGCCCATTATATGCGCATGCCCTTCTATAAACCCAGGGGTAAGTGTTTTTCCCTGAAGGTCTACAACGACAGTTTGCTCGTCAGATTCAACCTCATTTTCATCATCACCAACATAGATGATGCGATCGTCCAATACAGCGACAACAGAAGCTGTTGGCTGCTTATCATCCATAGTATAAATTTTCCCGTTCTTAAAAACCACAGAAGCAACAGGTTTATCACCTTCTGTGGGCATCGAACATGAGGAAATCAAAAGAATTAAAGCGAAAATGCTTAGCTTTAAGTAGTTCATAACTTTTTATCCGGTAATTTGTAATATCAAAAATGTGAAGATATAAATAATAACCATGATATCTGTAAAAAAATTTACGACCGGTCTCATCATTATTCTTTTGGCCGCAGCTTCAATACCTTCTAAAGCACAAAATGTCGGTTTAGCCTTTTCCTTCTTTTTTCCTAAAGACGGGGAGTTCTCGACACCTATTAGTCCTTTTTCCTTCAGGGGTGTAGGGGTAAGCCTTAATGAATTTGTAGGTGTAGAAACAGGGTTTTCATTGTATCGTATGACGGGAATGGCAGTTAAAGATCTTCCGTTTGAAACGAATAAATCCATCGTTGGTCCGAATTTTACCCTGCTTGTTCCCCTGGAGCTTGTTTTAACTGCTGCCCTGCCTCAGGTAGAAATGAGTATTAAAGGAGGAGGCTTTGGTTTTTATGCCTTTGATAATAAGATCAACAATGGGAATATGGATGCGGCACTTGTGGGTTGGGATGAGCTGAATGCCTCTGTTGTTGATTCTAATTTTGATGGTAAAAGTGCTGTCGGGTTCGGATATCATTTTGGAGGAGAGATCCTTTTAAATGTTTTTCAGGGATTCGGTTTATCACTTGAAGCTAATTATTTTGTTGGTGGGGCTGACTTTCCATTAACAGGAACAATGGATTACTACAACCAAACTACAAATACTTTAGTCGAAGATGAACCAGCAAGTTTTGATAATTCACAAATTGATATGACCGGACTGGAGATCTCAATAGGGATTATCATGCAAACCGGTGGCGGCCAGCAGCGCCAAAGAAAAAGGCGCAGGTGATTATTTTTGATGCCACAAAAACTAAAGGGTACGAAGAACAAAAAAGAAACTTCTTTATGTCTTTGTGAATTTGTGGCTCCATTTATTGATTATAAATCACTTGCCTTAAGCTTCGCATAAGTAGTGTAAATAAAAAGAAGAAGATAACCAATCACCACCAGTACCATTGTCATACTTACATAATCCTGTATCTCCCTAAAAGCATAGCGGGCAAAAGGCATTGGTATCAGGTTTTCCATTGCGTGCATTGGCAGGTACTGTGAAATAAATTCTATATTATCAGGCAAATTAAACCCTATGATATATTCAATAGGAGTTATTAAAAGCAAAACAGCAATTGCTAAACCTGTTCGCTGGATGATAGTGGTAATCAGTAAAGCCAGGGCCAGATAAGTAAAAAGATCGATAAAATAGGCGCCTATAAATTGCAAACCATAAATAATCTCTGAAAAGGCTGCTTCAGTAGAATGTACAAGTCCAAAAGCTGTTAGGGTGATAAATACTAAAATGGCAGCAGAAAGGCTCAAAATAAAGAATACAGCAAGTTTAGAAGCTAAATAATCTTTTCTTGATAAACCGTCTATCACATTTTGCCTGATGGTACGGTATGTATATTCATTTGAAACAGAAATAATCACCAGGATACCAAGAAATATCCTTATAAAACCATATATAAAGGTCATATTTTGCCATATGTCCGGAAAATGTAGCAATGGGATCTTTGTTGGGTCAAAACCCTCAATATCTCCACCTTCTACTTTTATCCAGCTTAAAATTTCAGCGATAGAAAAAGGGAGGGCTATAATTAATAAAGCATAAATACCACAAATGATCCAGAATGTTTTGGAATACCGCAGCTTATAAAATTCTATTTTAAATAATTTCAGCATGAGATTTATCTGGCTACTTCTTCATTGTTCTTTAAAATTTCCAAAAACTGCTTCTCCAGGCTTTTCTTCCTGGTTACCAGGTGAGAGGCTACAACTTTATTTTCAAAAAGAAATTGATTTAATGAAGCACTATCATATCCGCTTTTCATTTTTACAAGCAGCACCCCATTCTCCTGCGAAATTTTTTCTGCATGAGGAAAATCCTTCAGTACTTCAGGCAACCTTAAATCATGGCTCTGTACCTCTACATTTTCAATACCTTTCGTTACATCCTCAACAGGTCCGGTATGAAGACATTTTCCCTTACTTAACACAGCAAAATGGCTACAAACTTTCTGTACCTCATCAAGAAGATGACTGGCTAATATGATGGTTTTATCCTCAGCTGCTATTTTTTGTATCAGCCCTCTGATTTCAGCAATACCCTGAGGGTCGAGCCCGTTGGTTGGTTCATCTAAGATCAATACCTCGGGATCGGCAAGTAGTGCTGAGGCTATCGCCAGGCGCTGCTTCATACCCAAAGAATAAGTTTTAAATTTATCATCCTGCCGTCCGGCAAGTTCAACAAGCTGTAGCTTTTCTTCAATCTTTTCCTTCGGAGCATCTTTTATCAGGCACACAAGCTCCAGGTTTTGTCGGCCGGTGAGGTAGGGATAAAAAACAGGCGTTTCCAGGATGGCACCTATTCTTTTTCGGTGTTCATTGGTAGGCTCTTCACCAAACCAGTGATATTCTCCTGCCGTTTTATTTATTACCCCTAAGACAATACCAAGAGTAGTGGTTTTACCACTCCCATTAGGCCCGAGAATGCCGAAAACCTGTCCTTTTTGTATATTTAAAGAAAGCCCATCAACAGCTTTTATCCTGCCGTAATGCTTCCTCAGGTCACGCGTAGAAAGAATAATATCGCTCAAAAACTATGGATTTATCTGTTTGACTTTATCATACAAAGATGCCAGCTTGTTCAATGGAACAGCACCTTTTATATCTAATATAGCTAAATTATCTGTCTCATTGATCAGCATCACCAGTCCATGAGTGATCTGATCTTTTTCCTTTATATAAACTTTAATATCTGCATCCTTATCTCTCATCGACATCAGCTCTTCAAACTCATCATCCTGGTACTGCTGCATTAACCCGCGGATAGCTTTTCTGTCAAATTTATGCTTCTCCTTATCTATACGCAAAAACTTCATTTTTTCAATATCCTCGATCAGGGCAGCAAATTCCTCATTATCATCCTGATTAAGCATCTTCAATGTATTTTTATAGAAAAACATATAAAAAGAATCCTCATACTTTTCATGAAGCTCCTGCGTAGTTCTGCTTTGTGCGTAAGCCGGACCGGTGATCGCTATTAGAAGTACGATAACTATGCTTTTCATCTGTTATTGCTTTAGCTCATTATGGTGCGTAGCGAGATATTTCATGTCGTCAAGATTCAAGGCTCCTTTCAAAGAAAGGATTACAAATTCATCTTCTTCATCAATAAATATCACCATGTCCCTGACCTCATTCTCATGTCCCTGAGCATAGAAATTTAACAGGCTACTCTCTTCTCTTATGCTCATCAGCTCATCAAACTTATCTCTCTTTAAACCTTTTCGGACCAGCTGAAGGTCTTTTTCCGGCTTAAGGTATTTTGGCACAACAATAATATTAATACCTTTCAAATTTTTAGTTATCCGGCTAATTGCTTCTGCCTCTTCATCTGTCTGGTCCCACGATGCGATCCATGTGATAAGCTTAAAGATCCCTCCATCCAGATTTATGCGATGTACATCATTGTGCTTCTTGTAATCATTGTAAAAATCCTTTACTGATTGATGTTGGGCCTGGACCTGAGGGGCCACCACTATCAGTAGCCCCAGGGTTAAAATTGTTAAAGCTAATTTTAATTTCATGATTAGTTGCTCTTATTGTTTTTATCCAGCTTATCAAGATGATCAAGGCCATCGATATCCATTTTACGTGAGATCTTTGCTACCTGGCTCAGGTCTATCTCTCCAAAAAGGGATAGTATCAGAAAGTCTTCAGTACCACCCATTAGCATTAGCAGTTCACTTATTTTACCATCCTTTTCCTTTATAAGGAATCTCATATTCTGATCCTGATCACGGATAGTCATCAGATCTTCATACTCTGCCTTTGGTAGCAGCGTATAAGCCTCTTTATAAAGCCTCATCCCCTCATTGGTATCTTCCTTGGCAAGTATTCTCAACCCTTTCAATTTGCTGATGGCATCCAAAATTTCTTTATCTTCCTGATTCTCTACTTCCAGATCAGTGAAGAGATTAAACATCCTGCTGGTAATATTCACCACAGTAAAGCTCATATCATCTTCATACTTGTTGAAGAACTTGCTTATCGCATCATCCTGCGCCTGAGCACCCAGTGCAAAAACGCATAAAAATAAAACTGTAAATATCTTTTTCATTTTTTTCTTGTTTAAAGCTGAGAAATTAAAGTTTGTAATTTTCTAAAATCTCACATCTCATATCTCACATCTAATTTTAAAGCTCTCTATCTAAATCCTGTACTTTATCGGTAGCATCATCAAAGGCACCGATTTTGGCAGCATGTTTATGCCCTTTATTAAACTGTCTGCTTACCAGCATCAATGCTTTCTTTGTTTCCTCAAAAGCTTTTTGCGGATCTTCAAATGTGTCGCTTAGAACCGGATCCATTTGCTCTTTACGCGACTCATAATCCTCCCGGATAAAGAAGACTGCCACTGCTACTATTAAAATGGCTGCTGCTACTTTTGCAAAATTTTCTATATATAATCGAAATTGCTTATTATTCTTCTGCTGCGGCTCATTGCGCAGTATTTCCAATATTTCCTCATCTTCAAGTCCTACCCAATCCTCCTGTAGCCCGAGGTACTGAAAAAATGCACCCTCCTGCCTCAGGTCCTCAGGAACATCCGGCCTGGCAAAATATTGCTTCAGCGCCTTCTCCTCCTCCAGGTTAGTTTCACCCTCCCAGTATTTCTCCAGCAATTCTTTTATTTGCTCACGTTCCATAAGCGTTTATTTTAATTAAATTCTCTTTTACTGATTTACGTGCTCTGAATATATTCACCTTTACCTGATTTATATCTATCTCCAGCATCTCACTTATCTCCTTATAGCTATAGCCTTCCACATCACGAAGCTGTATAACCTCGCGTTGCTTTTGAGGAAGATTGGAAATTAACCTGTTGATCTTCCAGTAAGTATCTTTCCAGGCCATATCAGCATAAGGCGTATTCTCCCCTCCTGCCGACACATCAGCCACTTCATAAAGCGAAGCAGTAAATCTCCTTTTCTTTGATTTTATCTTATCAATCGACAGGTTCCTTGTCACTTTCATGCACCAGGCCTCAATATTATTAAGCTCATCAAGCTCCTCAATATGATGCCAGGCCCGGATCATCACCTCCTGTACGATATCCTTCGCCTCCTCCGGGTCACTGACCATTCGAAGCGAAAACCGGTACAGCTTATCTTTCACCGGCAAGACCTTATGTTTAAAGGTGTTTAGATTCATAATTCAACCTACAAGACGACAAGGTATCGCTAATGTTACAGATGGGGTAAAAAATTTAAATAATTTTTTAGTCTTGAGTCTTTAGTACATAGTCCTTTTTACCAATACCCTCATGATAGTGATTGACAGCTTCCCATTCTTGTTGGTGAGAACACCAACAAGAAGAAGAGAACTGATGTATCCTATACTACCGCTCGCCCTATGAGAGCGATGAAAGTTTCTCAGAAGCAGGAGGTTTGGTTAAATATAAAATAATATCAATACTACATTTAGGATATTGTAATAAAGTTAGTATATTGCAATACTACAAATAGGAATTATATGAAAAATCATCCTTTAGGTGAATTTGAAGAAATAGTATTATTAACAGTAGGAGTCCTTTACGGGAATGCCTATGGTGTCGCTATAAAAGATGCAATTGAAGAAAATGCCAACAGGAAAGTAAGCGTAGGTGCATTGCAATCAGCCCTTAAAAGAATGGAGAAGAAAGGATATCTCGAATCCCGTAATGGAGAAGTGACGGAAAACCGGGGAGGCAAGCCAAAGCGTTACTATACTATTACAGCCTGTGGGAAACGTGCACTTGAAGAAAGTAAGAACATACGTTTAAGCCTTTGGAATTCTATTCCCGATATTGCTTTACGATTTGAAATCTCATGATCAAAAAATTTGCTGATTGGCTATTACAGGGTTTCTGTCACCCGGATTTCTTTGATGAGATCCATGGTGACCTTGAAGAACTATACCATCGCAATAAAGAGAGAAGGACCTATAAATCGCAGTTAACCTACCTGTTTCAGGTTATAATGCTTTTCAGGCCTTCACTTATAAGACCTCTTTCCAAAATAGATTTAATCCAGCAAAGTATGTTTAGAAATTATTTAAAAATAAGTAGCCGTAATCTTTTAAGATACAAGCTATTTACAGCCATTAATATTCTTGGTCTTGTCATTGGTCTTTCATCCTTCCTTTTGATCAATGAGTATGTCAACTATGAAAAAAGCTATGACCAATTTTATAAGGGTTCAGAAAATATATATCGCCTTTCCACTGTGCAGTATATAAATGGTGAGATAGGTGTGAAAGATGCCATGACCTTCCATCCAGCTGCAAGATCTGTTAAGGAGGAGATCGCCGGAGTTAGTGACTTCACTGTGACCTTTAAATTTAATCAGATCTATATCCGTAAAGGTGAATCAGTCATTGAAGAGGATAAAGTTATCTCCGCAGATTCAAGCTTTTTTGAGGTATTTGACCATAGGATTATTAGCGGGTCCAAAGCTCAAATGCTATCAGGCCCTGACCAGTTGGTGCTTACCAGGAGTAAAGCAAAATTTTATTTCGGGGATAAAGACCCGGTTGGAGAGACGCTGGAATTGCTTGGCAGTTTCAACAGAACCTTTAAAGTAACAGGTGTAATTGAAGATATACCTGAAAATACACATTACAAGTATAATATCATCATGTCTGATGAAAGCATTAAAGACCGTGGCGATTATGATAAATGGAATGCCTTTAATTATTACTCCTACCTAAAGGTTGAAGATGATCTGTCGGTGGAGGCTATAAATGACCAGCTTATTGATCTATCGGTAAAGTATCTTGGTGAAAATACCAACAACCGGTTTTATGTCTTTCCCGCCGAAGACCTTCACCTCCATTCTGATTTTACTTTTGAAGCTGAAATACCGGGAAGTGCCAAGGCAGTTAAATTCCTGATGATTATCTCTCTGTTTATTCTCCTTATAGCCTGGATCAATTATATCAATTTATCAACCGCCAGAGCTGTAAACAGGGCGAAAGAAGTTGGCATCAGAAAAGTAATCGGCGCTTATAAGGGGCAGTTGATCACGCAGTTCCTAATGGAAGCACTGCTTGTAAATTTATTAGCTTCCATGGTCGCATTGTTAACGTGTGAAATGCTCGCTCCATTTTTTAATCAGCTGGTAGGGAAGGAAGTATTAACTAATGTATGGAACCATCCTTCATTCTTAACAAACCTGCTTATATTCTTTATAATCGGAACTATTGTGTCAGGGTTTTACCCGGCCATGGTTTTATCAGGCTTTAAACCGGTCCTGGTATTAAAAGGCAAGTTTAAAAGTTCCAAAGGTGGATCTCGTTTAAGAAAAGGACTTGTGATCATACAATTTGCCGCCTCAATAATTTTAATCGCCGCCACTTTTACCGTATACCGGCAGCTAAACTTTATACAGGGAAGGGATTTAGGTATTTCTACTGATTATGTGGTGGGATTTGAGCTTCCGCAGGTTTCACGTGACCAGCGGGAAAGCCATAATTCTAAAGTTCAAACTTTTAAAAATGTTTTAAGTAATCATAATGCAATAGAAACGGTAGGAGGTACATCAAGTTTACCCGGGGGAGGCAATGCTGATATATCTTCATCATCGGGAAAGGTGAGGATTGTAGGGAAAACAGATAAGGTTCCCGGCACTACCTATCTCCAGTACATCGATGATCAGTATCTGAATGCTGTAGATATGCAGCTGCTTGCCGGAAGAAATTTCGACAGAAAAAGGACAGAGGATTCGCTGGTAATAATGGTTAATGAGGCATTCTTCACCAAATTCAATATTACAGATAAAAGAAGCATGCTGAACGAGAGGATACAATTCGGCGATAATGATAAGAACAGGAAATTCGAAATTATCGGTATTGTAAAGGATTTTAACCGCACGTCATTACGATCTACAGTTGAGCCTACTGTCTTCGTGCCACAATACAGCTCCGGAAATATCGCCATGGAGCTGAATCCTGACTCCTACCGGGAAGGGTTGATATTCCTGGAAAAGACATGGAAAGAATTTTTCCCTGACACTCCCCTATCCTACTCTTTCCTTGATGATCGTTTTGCCTCACTATATGAGCAGGATCAGAGGTTTGGTAAGGTGTTTGGCACCTTTGCAGTACTGGCTATCTTCATTGCCACTCTAGGTTTATTCGGACTTTCATCTTTTATGGCTGTTCAGCGCACTGTTGAGGTAGGCGTAAGGAAAGTTTTAGGAGCTTCTGTAATAAATATAATTACTATATTTTTTAAAGAGTTTCTTATTCTACTGTTGGTAGCGGGAATAGTGAGTATTCCCCTAATTTATTTCGCCATGTCTGAATGGTTATCCAACTATGCCTACAGGATCGAATTCCCATGGCTTTTCAGCTTTGCTGCGCTGGCTATTGTTGTAGTTTTTGCCCTTTCAACAGTTGGTTACCAGATCTATAAGGTGGCAATATTAGATCCGGTAAAGACACTGAAAGATGAATAGGATTTTAGAATTTATATTTTCTGCTCATGTTAATTTGGTTTAGGTTGCTGGTTTTTTGATAAGAGCTAAATGCTCTTTGACTATCTGTAAATTATTGAATTTCTATTTGTAAACTGGATATCATATCTGCTGATACGAGCTACAAGCTCGCACCAGCAAAAGGGAGCCGCGATTAAATCATCTTCAATTCCTAGTTGGTGAAAACACCAACAAGATGGTAAGAGAGAGCCACATAATTTTTAAATCCATCTGCATTTAATATGGAATTACCCATAGATAGACAAATTTTAAAAAATTACTATAACTCCTGCACTAATGGCGCTCAGGTTGAAATTAAACCCAAAAGAGGATGATTTGACTTCCGTGACAGAGAACCCGGCAAACTGTTCCCTTGTCCAGCTACGGTAACCAAATGATCCTGCTGTTAATTCAACACCAATCCTTTCACTCGCCCTGAACATAAGCCCAGGAGAAATTAAGACTGAAGCTGATTTAAAATCCCTCTGATCACTACCAGAAATGTTTTCACCGAAACCGAAATCTATACCTCCATTCGCATAAAATGACAAATTATCATTAAGAGAGAAATATTTTCTCCCATAGATCCCAATGGAAGTTGAATTTTGCTCATTTGTAGAACTTCCCGAAAAATAGCCCCATTTTCTAAAACCAGCTGCTATACCTATTTCCAAAGTTTCGTTAAGCAGGTAACCAACTCGAGGCATTAAGGAATAAGAAATTATTGGATCGCTTTCTACTGTACCTCCTATACCTGCTATTTCTGTGTTTTCTACTGAAAAACTTACCCCACCTCCTAAAATGATATCACCTTTCTCAAATTGTGCATAAGAGCCTGTTGAAATGGCCAACAGGATCAATAGTATTACATTCTTTTTCATATTACAATTAGTTTAGATCACTGTAAGAATAGCAAAATATTCTGATCCTGTTAATATAATTCTCCTGATTTTTAGCTTGTTACTATCCTCTCCAGGTGTAGCTAAAAGCTACACCTGGTTAATTTCCGTTATGGCTAAATGCAATCTGAATCTCTATTCTTTTAAAGTTTCTACCGGATTAATTAAAGCTGTTTTTAAAGTTTGAAAACTAATAACCAGGGTGGCAATTAAAACTGAAACTAATCCTGCACTGGCAAATATCCACCAGGGAAGATCCGTTTTATAGCCATACTGTTCAAGCCAGTTTTCCAGAACAAAATGGCTTAATGGCAGCGCTATAACACAGGCTATGGCTATTAGAACTACAAAATCTTTTGTTAGCAATGACCATAGGTTAAAAATTGGCGCTCCGAGTACTTTTCGAATGCTAATTTCTTTAATTCTGAGTTCCATAGAATATACAGACATTCCAAACAGCCCCATACAGGAAATAAGGATGGCAAATAATGCAAATGTGCCTGCCAGCTCGCCCACCTGCTTCTCGTCCTTATATTTTAATGCAAATTGCTGATCAGCAAATTCGTAGCTGAAAGGTGTGCTTGAATTATGCTTTTTATAGATTTTTTCAATTCCATTCAAAGCTTCAGAAACTGGAATATTTCCCGGTAGTTTTATATTTATGAGTTCCAGTCTCCCAAATGAGTCAATATAAAAGATCATTGGTCTTACTGATTCAAAAAGCGATTGGGTGATCATGTTTTTGACCACACCAATAATAGTATACTCCCTTCCAAAAGCTTTTACTTTTTCACCTATAGGATCATTTAAACCCATATAGTTTACGGCTGCTTCATTTAGTATAAACCCAAGGGAATCGGAAGCAAGACGATGAGAGAAATCTCTACCTTCAATTAGCTCCCAATTAATTGTTTCCCCAAAATCAAAACCCGTTCCCATGGTAACTATTTCATCCTGCATATTAGGGTCTTTCCCCGCCCAAATAAAGCCTCCATTAGTTGTCGACATATCAGTAATATGATCTTCCGATTGGGAAACCTGTTCGGCAAAACCGCCTGTAATAAGGTCGTGTTTAAATTTATCATAATTCTGCCTTACTTCGGATGTTCGCATTGGTATTGAAATAAGGTTTTCCTTTTCATAACCAATAGGCCTGTTCTTTACATAGTTGATCTGCTTGTATACACCGGCAGTACCTACAATTAATATGATGGAAATTGTAAACTGTAGTACCACTAATATCTTACGCGGCATTAGGTTTCCCGCACCTTTCAAATAGCCGCCTTTAAGGGTTTTAATAATATTTAAAGAAGACATAAATAATGCGGGGTAGCTTCCTGCAAGAATGCCCGTAAAAAGGCTAAAGAAAAGACAGGCGATCCAGAATATGGGCTCCTTCCATAGTAACGAAAGGTTTTCATCAACAATAATGCTAAACAAGGGTAAGGTAATGTGTACAAGGAGCAATGCGAAAATTAATGCAAAAAAGGATAAAACGATAGATTCCAGAAGAAACTGGCTTATCAGTTGAGATCTTAAAGACCCCATGGCTTTTTTTATACCTATCTCCTTGCCCCTCTTTTCCGCACGTGCCGTACTTAAATTCATAAAGTTAATGCACGCCAGCATTAAGACGAATATACCGATAGTTGCAAATAGCCGTACATATTCTATTCTTCCTCCTGTTGCTATCCCATTCTCAAAATCCGAATATAGTCTCCATTTAGACATAGGGTGAAGGAAAAGTTGAGGATTAAACCTCTTTTCTTCTTCATCTACATTTATAAGTTTAGCATCCGCAATTATGGAAGATACTTCGGTCATATTTGCATCCTCTTTGATCTGGACATAGCATTGGAACCAGCTGTTGCCCCACCCTACCCGCTTTTGTAAATTCTCACCAGCCACATATAATTCAAAAGGTGCAATGAAATGGAGGTTATTAAAGCTTGCATCCTCCGGAATATCTGTATATACTCCTTTTACAGTTACCTCATACTTATTGTCAATTGACACTACCTCACCTATTGGGTTATCATGGCCAAAAAGAGCCCTGGATGTAGTATAAGATATAAGGATCGTATTAGGATTATTTAATCCCTCCCTTGTTCCATAGATCATCTCAAGAGACAGCATTTCGGAGACAGCCGGCTCTAAATAATTGCCCGAAGAAGATATTGTCTTAGTTCCGTGGGTGAGGATATGCTCACCTGTCCATGATCCCATGACCACATGTTCAAAATGTGCTCCATACTCATCTTTTAGCACCGGCCCCAGCTGTAGCGCCTGGCTTCCCCAGGTCACAGTTTCTCCATTGATATCCTGGTTTTGCAGAACTTTGGCTATGTGTTTATAATTATTGTAGTGCCTATTATATGTAAGCTCATGATGTATCCAAAGGCCGATCAAGATAGCAACAGCCATACCTATTGCAAGCCCACTGATATTGATCAGGGAAAAACCTTTATGCCTCACAATATTTCTCCAGGCAATTTTAAAATGACTCTTGTGCATGCTTATAAAATTTGAATTATGAAATTGAAATGACTTTAAGGCAAAGGGGCGCATATATTTAATGACCTGATACCAGTAATCAGCCTTTGCCATTAAAACCGATCCTTTTTGTGCTTTTTTCTGATATTTCTCTTCCAGGTCACCTAATACTTCTTCCTGGATATCCGAACGGATCAGACAAACAAGTAATCTTTCGGCTATTGGCGGTACCTTATATTTTTTACTCATACCAGTTAAATTGTTGAGAATCCTGGGTATTGGCTCCAGAGTGATAGCCTGAAATCTTTAATTTCTTTTAAAGATTTTTCTCCAAAAGCTGTTATCGTATAGACACGTTTCCTGCGGCCACCTCTTTCCGCAGTCGGAGATGTCATTTCAGACTTTATCAAACCTTTTTCTGAAAGGCGGTGAAGAGAGGCATGCACAGCTCCTACTGAAACCGAACGACCACTTTGAGCTTCATACTCCTCTGAAATCCTCAAAGAATATGCATACTCTCCCAGTATTCCTACCAGTAAAAGAATAACTTCTTCAAATTCCCCTAATCGTACTTCTCGCATATGTTCTTATTTATAGAACTAATATACGGCAAATAATTTTATTTGTTCTGTAATAGAGAACTAATAATTATAAAACTTGTCTATTAATTGATTTAAAGAACCAGGATTACTATTACAAAACAGAAATAATATTTCTCAGGGAGTAAAGTAAAAGTGTACTTTTAGGGGTGAGTTCTTGTTGGTGAAAATACCAACAAAGAGATGAGCTTCCAGCTACATCTTAATATCCTATCTATTTCCAATAGAGCATCCAGCTCATAATAATTTCTTGCACTACTATATAGATATTCCACCTCCTTCTCTCCAAGAGCCACGATTGTATCACCTTCTTATAGAGTAAATTTTTGTTGGTGAAAACACCAACAAGAAGGTAGAGTGACCATGAGGGACGCTACGAACAACAGAGAGAGCAACAGCTTTTTTTAACTTATGGATTTAATATGTTGTTTATATACCATGAATTATTAACTTTTTATGAGAAAGCTTTTGTTCGCTACATAAGTGTTTATAGGCTTCAAGAATTGAATTGGCATCTGTAACACTTTCAACTTCATCATTTTCGTCAACATTCAAATTTGCACCTCTCACCGCGAACCAAACATCAGTGACTTCGCCATTGGTTTCCGGAACAGTCAATGTGTGCATAGAATGAGCTGGTTCATAAAGAAAAGAACCCATCTTATTTCTATCCTCCGGATACTCTTTATAATACCACTCTCCTGCATAAGTAACCGCTAACACAGGTCCAGTATGGTAATGTTTAGTAATTTCTGTTCCAGGTTCAAACTTCGTCCGAATAATCCATAACCCATCGGCAAGGTCTACCATCAATAATTTCAACTTAATTCCTTGTCCAATATCGACGTATGGTAAATCACTTTCTCCTATGTGAGTTGCATGAGATAAAGCTTTTAATTTTTGACCGCTTTGAAATTCAGGATTTAGAGATGGGTTAGATTTGAAATCCCTGTATTGTTTGTTATCGGCTGCAGTTGCAAAACGTGATACTAATGCAAGTGCTGCTGTTCCAATAATAAATTTTCTTCTCTCCATAATTTCTCAATCTTAGTTTCAGTCATAATGAATGCTAATGATCCTAATAAAAGCTAGTTTTAAAGACTTTTATTTTTGTCAGAACCTGATTCTTTTATCCATTTAAGTCTCAGTCCGGCCTCTTTTTCTTCTAGTGGTTGAAGTATCAGGGTGTCACCACTGAATGTAAACCTTCTTTTAACTATTTCATTCCACAATCCAGGATTTGAGTTAGAGATCCTTGCATGTTCTACAACATTCTGCTCTTCATCGATGGTATACTTCGCAAAATACACATATGAGTTGGTGAGATGTTTAAGTGCTTCTTCGGGTATTGTATCCGTAAATAATGGAAAACGTAATTCAGTATCTTCATAGCCTGAAATTGTTAAATGAACAGACATATTATCCTTGTCATCATATAAAATAAACCCTTGCATTCCGTCTCTCCATTCGCTCCATACCCCGGTTTCGGGATTTAGTTCTTCCATAATGTAGAGTGACCACAGTCCACTGAATTTATTGGATTGCTTTTGCTCCGTTTCCGGATTGCATCCAAATGATAAACTCGCTATCAAAAGGAGAACTAAAATTTTGTTAATTTTCATAATACAGATATTTGTGTCTATTGCGGCTTGTGCACTAAATCATTGCTTATCCAGAGTTTGAGTTGGATAGGTCGTATTTATTTATTCCTGTATGAAGGAGAGTACTTGGACCACCATTTTTCAGCATCGGTCCTTTTAGATATATGGGTAACATGACCAGTCACCGCTTTCCACTCACCATCAATTTTCTGCATTCCGTATGTAAAGCAACCGGAAGCCTCAATGGTATTTCCATTTTTTGCTAAATGCTCATGGTCAAACTCTACCATATAAGAAGCAGCCTCTTTCGAAAAGACGTGTATTTTGTGATTTTGCAAATCCATTTTCACCGGTTTTTTCCAGCCTTCTTCTCCCAGATGATCTTTCCATATACCATCAACAGTTGTATAGTCGCCCCAATAATAACCATCCCCAAAAAAGATATGATCATTACTATAAAAGGTCATGACTGAATTGTAATCCAGGTTTTCCAAATCACTTGCATGTTTTTCAGAACGCTCAATAATTTCACTTTTAATTTTCTCCACTTCAGCAAGAGTAAGTGGATGAGATTGCTGATTACAACCGTATGTCAGCATGATTGTCAATAAAATCACTAAATTTTTCATTTTGGCGGATTGAATTAAATGCTTACTCTAATCAGTTTTCAGCATCCCTGTTAACAAAAATTTATTTTTTGTCTATTTCGTATTTGTGCGAATGTGGGTTGGTCAGCCCTTTTAGACAGGTGTGTTTTTTATTTATGAATTTACACATAATGGTCAGGCTAAAAACAGAAGGGCTGATCGAAATGAGTAATGTCTCCTATAACAAGGTAGACAAAAGGAGTGACAGAACCTAACCCTCCCTAGCTGTAGCTTTCAGTTCCACCTTCATTATCCTATCTATTTCCAATAGAGCATCCAGCTCATAATAATTTCTTGTACTACTTTAAAGATATTCCTCTTCCTTCTCTCCAAGAGCCGCGATTAAATCATCTTCTTATAGAGTAAATTCCCTGTTGGTGAAAACACCAACAAGAAGGTAAGAAATATAAATACCTGTTTTTCAATGATTAATGAAGTTATTTGACTATATTGTAAAACAAGGTTATAAACCTTATAACCCCTAACCTAACTAACCCCCAGATTATGAAAAAAATAATCATGCTAGCCGTGGCTTGTACATTTTGCTTTGCTGCCGCTTATTCACAAACAGAAAAAGAGCCAGCCGCTCTTACAGAGACCATGTACCTGCTTCCTAAAGTAGGGATGAACCAGCAATTTGAAGCGGGAGCTGCGAGACACAATGCAAAATTTCATGCACCAGGTAAAGACAATGAATCTAAGCTCAGAAAAGTAGAATATGGCAACAAAGCCGGATGGTACGTCTGGACTATGAATGGAACTTATGCGTCTTTAGATAAACGTCCAACTGATGATGCCCATACAAAAGACTGGGAAGCAAACGTGGGACAATACGTGGGAACGTATGGCGAAATTGATTTATGGATACTTAATAAGAAGTTATCCACCGGTATTGAAAAATTTCAGACTCAAAAGAGATATGAGGTCTGGGCTATATATCTACATCCCTGGCAAGAATACAGATTTAATGAAGCAAGATCAAAAATTCAGAAAGCATATGAGAAGCTGGGTAATAAAACCATGCTGATCTTTAATAGTGCTGTCAAAAGAAAAGGAGGACCGGATGTCGGTATTGTATGGGGCTACGACAATTTCGCTGACCTGGAAATTGATAGTAAACTTATTGAGACCTATGAAGGATTATATGGCAACGGTTCATGGAGACAATTTTTAGAAGAATGGAAAGCTGCTGTAGCAGATATTGATGAAGAACATCGAGTTAAGATTGGCGTGATGTAGCCGATAAGTCCTGGATAGGTCTGTCTTAAAATTTTTAATAAGCTATTTCCTATTCCAGATATCTTAAATCCTAATAAAATCCTTCCTTCACCGGTCAAAAATAATTGACTCTCAGAGGGAAGGATTTTTGCTTTAGAGATAGCCTTTTTCAACCCGCATTACGTATAGCTAATATAAGTGGTCGTTTTTCTCTTCCTCTGTTTTTCGGGGAGGAAGTCTAAACGAATACGATTTGCAGCAAATGTTACTTGAAGTAAGAGTAGAGCTGGAAAGGCCAGTTTTAAATGTATCCCATTAATAAATGATTCTACCAAACTTCTCTGCAACTGATCTACGGCATTTCATTAAAATTTGCCATTTACCATCGGCCAATTTTTGTTTCAACCACTCCACTTCTTAATAAAAGTTACATTTAGCTTTTTTAACTTCTCCCCTATATTCAGGACCAACAATAATTATAACCACTTTTACCTCTTAATATTAACAATTTAATACGATTATTAATATAGATTTCTTCCGGGCCGGGGATAAATATCTTCTTTCATCTATTGCTTAATTTGATAAAATTAATTTGATTGAATCACTAAATCGGTTGTAACTCCGTTGCAATTGGTTTAGTTTGACTTATTGAGTATCAAAAGAGATACTTAATATTAAGCCCCGGTATGGTAGCCGGGGCCTTTTTTTATTTTAAATAACGGCAGTTTTATGTTTTGGAGTAAATTTTATTGTTGTTCTTGCCCTTGTATTTTATTTGAAAATACACCTAATCCATTTATAATTAAGTTAAATGACCCAACGCCTAAAAATCCTCCAACAAGGCTAATAATAAATACGGAATAAACACTGTGTATCAGATCAGGATTAATTTCATTCACTCCCAATAATATTATAGACCAGTACAATACCATTCCGCTAAAGAACCCGGTGAAAATTCGCCATTTCTTTTTATCAGCTGAATGGTAAAAAGAAATTAAACCTCCAATTAATCCACCCATAAGACTTGCAATTATTATTCCATATGGCCATTCCACGTCTATTACTCTTACATGTGGAGATAAACTACTTGAGGAAGCCTGAAACCTATATGATCCATTCGAATTAGGAATAAAAGAAGCTTCACTTGCAAAATCATCAGGTCCGATTATAATATCGGCTGGGTTTATTCTTCCGCTTCCATCAATAATTGATAGGCGCACTCTCCAGGGTTTATTAACGTTTAATGGCAAGCTATCTTCACCAAACAGCGTAACGTTAATTTTTGTGGGTTCTAATAAATGAATCTTTTCTTTTGCAAAAGACTCTAAGTAGAGAACAGGAGGTATAAAACTTATTTTTGCTTTATTTTTAACATCTATATTGGGAGTCGGTACAATCTGTAAAGTAACATCCTCCTGATCCTTACTTACAAGTTTAAGTATCCCCGGATAATCTTCCTTTAAAAGTATCTCTGAAGGAATAATTTCTCCATGACTTGGTATAATATTTACTCTTATCCCTTCAGGGTAACGGTTATTATCATCAAAAAGAAAAAGGCTTACCTCTGCACTATCCTTCCCATTGGCTTTAAATTCACGACTTTGGCTTAGAACTAGAATATGAAGTGATTCATTAATATTTTGTTGATAACGAGTTAACCTCACATTATAATTATTATGATATATCACTCTTCCGTATTTAGGAAGTACTTTTAAAAATAATGAACCTGAATATAATTCCGGGTGAATTGCTGAAAGTTCGAAAACTCCTTCCCTATCCAAAACAAGATTGATACTAATTAAAGACTGTCCCTTATTTATCCTGATCCTCTTTAAATTTCTTTTATCAACTTGGTTTATTAGGTCAATAATCAATTCTTTATGTGCTCCGGAGTACTCATTATTATCATTTAAAAGGGCTAGAGTTAAAATCAGTGAATCTCCTTTTTGATATACACGTTTTTTTACATCATCCAGTTTTAAATCAATTTTTGTTGGGAATCTACCCCTAATTGTCAGTAAAGAATCTTGTCTTGCTTTTAATTTTGACGGCAATTGAACTTCTTTTTTATATATGTCCTTTTGTGGATTTTGTCTCGTTTCTACCTTATCTTTTTTTATATCTGCTACAATTTGAAAAGCGTAAATTGGTTCTCCTAATTTTTGACTCTCTACTGGTTTGCTGTTAATTAATAACTGATTTTCCTGATATTCCATCACAACCGGGACATAAATATTCTCTGAAGAAGATACTGAATTATCATATTCATAAAACCCAATCAAATTATGAGTTTCTTCCCGTGAAGTATCTGAAACTTCCTGGACTTCATTTATAATAAATTTTCTTGGGATTTTATATTCTTCAGTTCCTGTTGTATGGAAATATTCAAGAGTATCCAAATTCTTAGGATCCAGATCTACATATCCATTGACTAACTTTCCATTTTCAAAATTAAATTTGCCATTGGTAATATCAATAACACCATAGTTATCCTGATGCTCATCCATCCAGATTCCCTCACTCGCCTGCCCATCTATTTCCACACTGATCTGTTCTGTTTCCTCCGCTTTCTTGCATTGAATAAAAGTAAATAGATTAAAGACAAAAATGCAGGCAATTAAGATCTTGATTTTCATGGCTAAAATTAATTAAAGTTTATTTTTATTCTTATATTAAATTAGGCACTACCTCCTATTTAACTTATTTATAAACAAGGTAATACTTATATAATTATATGCCAATACCCAACCTTGGGTATATTTAATAAAATATATTAAACTATTAAAAAAAGACCACCCGCAAACCAATTACGGCCATTCGCAAATTAATTACGGCCATTCGCAAATTAATTACCTATAGATAGATTCTTTTATTTACTTGTATTACACTTAATAAAAAAATCTATGTCAAAATACTGGGTAAATAATCGCACGGATACCAATCCAAACAATGACCATGAAGTACATGTAGAAGGCTGCTCCAGGATGTCTTCGGACAAGAAATATCTTGAGGAATTTTCCAGTTGCAGCAGTGCAATAAGAGAAGCAAAAAAACTTATTCAAAAGTAGATGGTGGCGTAAGATGCATATCTGAATGCCATAATACCTGATTTAAGAGACACAATAAATAGTCCCTCTGATAATTATTCTAAAGAAAAAATAAATATGGTATAATAACAACACCACTACTACATTTCTTAGCGTCTCGCTACGAACCTACTCCACTCTTCTTTCCCTTTGCTCTCTGCTCATCAATAACATTCTTCCAATAAAATTTTGAATTATAAAAATAATTTTTGTACTTGTATTTACGTCAACCAAAAATTATCAGGAAATGAAATTCGCTGACCTGCATTGCCATCCCACTGGTAAATTATTTGCCATCTGGAGTTTAAAAAATGATGGATATCTTCTTCATGAAGAAAATCACCCCTGGCGCCTTGATTACATAAAGAATAATGCAGGACGACTTGCCAAAGGTACAAGAGCAGTTAGATATAGCCAATCAGACTTTGGACGAGGTATTCATGGCAGAACAAAAATAACATTTGCTTCTCTTTATCCTTTTGAACAAGGTTTTTTTAATCGTACAAGCCCACCATCCACATGGATAACTAGTCTGGCCAGAGCTCTTCATACTTCTTATCGGTTAAAATTTCTTGCTGCACATATTGCTACCAATACAAGTATTAAACGTCTGAGTTATATAAAAGGGAGACACTATGACTACTTTAAAGAGCTCAATAGAGAGTATGATTTTATAAAAAAAATGAGTGGCCGTCGTTCCCGGAACGAGCATTCTTTAGTTGCTTACTGGAATAGGGATGAGCAAAAAATTGAATATCTCGAAAAACCTGGCACCTATACCATTATCTCCAATACAAAGCAATCGGATGGAAACAAAAAGTATTGCCCTTCAAATAACATTGAAAATTGCATAGAAGATCTCGCGGAAGATGAAAAACTGGTTGTGCTTACTATTGAAGGAATAAATACCTTAAGCATGCACAATGGTTTTAAACATGTATCCGAAAAAGTTTTAATGGATCGTATCGTTGAAATAAAAAGGTGGGATCCTCCTATATTCTTTATCACTCTGGCTCACCATTTTAATAATAACCTTTGCGCTCATGCACATAGCATGCCTACACTCGGTAAAATACTGGGATTTTTAGCTGATCCGGACCAAACAAAAAACATGAATAAAATGGAAGATGGCTCGGGGATAAATCAATTAGGATTACGTGCTATCAAAAAACTTTTACACATAAATGGCGCCGAAGATGCCGAAGGAAATGGAAAGAGGATACTAATTGACGTAAAGCATATGAGCGCCCTTGCTCGACAGGATTTTTATGAAAAAATAATTAAGCCGTACAATCAGGGGAAACCTGAAGAAGATAAAATACCTGTGATAGCAAGTCATGTAGGTTATGCCGGAGTTAAGAAACTTGATGATCTTATTCGTAATTACGATAAAGAAGTTAACCTCTCACTCTCTGATGATGGAAATTTTAACCCCTGGAATATTAATTTATGTGATGATGATGTAAAAGAAATTGTCGAAAGCCGGGGCCTTATCGGCATCTGCTTTGACCAACGGGTTCTCGGTTTTGTCACTAACCCCTTATCAAATTCCAAAGATAAAAAAACCGGAATCGAAAGGATCTTTTTAAATATAATAGGAATGGCTAATGGTTTGCCGGATGTACAAAAAAAATATCATCCGGATAAATTCACTGTTTGGAATTGCTTTACTATAGGTACTGATCATGATGGTGTTATAGATCCGGTAGATGAATTCCCTACCATGTCGGAATTTCCGGATTTTTATAAGCAGCTCATTGATCGTCTGAAAAGATTTGAATTTAGGGAGGATTATGGATTCCATACTGAGGAAGATATTAAACGTGTTGTTGAAATGATCTGCTTTGGTAATGCATATACATTCCTCAAAAAACATTTCAATAAACCGGTAGGAGTAGCGATAGCCGGATAAGCAGCAACTAACTTAATAATCAATAATGAAAACCACCTTTAATTTTGGGCTTTGCCTGGCAGGAGCAGTATCTGCAGGAGCCTATACAGCAGGCGTATTAGATTATCTATTTGAAACACTTGATCGCTGGGAAAAAGCAAGAGATAATGGAATTAAAGTCCCAAAGCATAATGTAAAACTTAATGTAATAAATGGAACCTCCGCGGGTGGAATGACAGCAATTATTGCTGCAAGAGCATTATTTGAAGAATGGTATCCTATAACAGAGGATAAACGTGATGATGAAGCATTTAAAGCCAAAAACCTCCTCTACAATGCATGGGTAAATCTTGATCGAAACAATGGAAAAGAGTTTGATTTCACACAATTATTAGATCCAAGTGATCTGAAAGAGCAGGCAAATTCTTTAGTGAATGCAGGTTTTGTTGATGATATTGCCGCTCATACACTTTCAAAAACTCAAACTTCCATTCATAAAAAGTACTTGCAGCCAAATCTTGAGCTCTTGGTAACATTAACAAATCTAATTGGACTTCCTTACCAATATAGCTTTAAAGGTGAGGGCCAAATTAGCGACCGCTATATTTCATCAAATCATATAGACTTCTTTCATTTCATGATTGAAAATGGCTCTGATGTAAAAACTGGCAGAATGCCTCTTAATTTCGAAAGTGGTGCTTATATGGGGGAAGCTCGTGATGCAGCAATAGCCACCGGTGCTTTTCCACTGGGCCTTAAAGCCCGAGTCCTTTCCCGTGAGAAAAAATTTGTAAATGAAAACAGGTTCATCAATCGTCACTATCCTACTGAAATAGATCTTTTACCTGATCAAATGAAAACGCTTAATGTAGATGGTGGCGTGGTGAATAACGAGCCTTTTGAAGTGACTGAACAGATTTTGAGTGAATATGATAATAATCCTGATTCAACAGCTGCTAAAAATTCAAAATTTCAGATCCTTATTGATCCTTTTCCCACAACTTCTGTAAACTACAGGAAAATAGTAAAAGATTTTAAATATTCTACTGATCTTCTGAATATAGCTACAACCTTATACTCTACTATGCGGAGTCAGCTGCTTTTTAAACCAGCACATATCCAGGGTTTATTTGATGAAGATAACTACTCACGCTATATAGTAGCACCTGTCAATGACAGGGAAGAATTAAAACCATCACCAACCGATGAAGAAGATAATATATTTCCGAAAGAAGGCGAAAAAGCTATAGCTTGTGGAGCATTAGGAGGATTTAGTGGCTTTTTGGATAAACGCTTTAGAGAGCATGATTTTTACCTTGGACGGAGAAACTGTCAACGCTTTTTACGAAAACATCTTGCAATTCCTGCAGATGCAAATAATGAGATAATAAACTATGGCTATAAAGATGGATTAGAAGCGGATTTTTCTTTTACCGATGGATCAGATAAAGTATATCTGCCTATAATTCCCGATGTTACACCTGTCGGTATGGTAAACGATAAAGAAGAACCATATTATGAGATGTGGAAGAAACTCGATGAAAAAGAATTATATCAATATAAAAATGCCATAAAATCACGGCTTGCAATTATTATCAATCACATTGTGAAGCCCAAAAGCAGAATGATGAAAAGTGCAAAATGGTTGTTTTTAAAATTTGGTAAAGGTTCTATGGCAGATGAATTAATTAAAATAATGATTAAAAACCTGAAGGATCATAAGCTGATAAAATAATAAAACACATTTGGGCCAAAACTATAAATATTATCAATAGATCTCTGTGTAATAATAATATGGCAAGAGGGTCATGCTACCAGTCGTTACTAGCGCTGGAGGCAGACATAGATTGATGTTATTTGTCTATGGCATCCTTCACCTCTTCATCAAGCTCCTCAAATACGTTTCTAAGGATACAATGTACATGATTTGACATTATTACATACGCAAAAATTTCAGGTTATTTGTGCTCACGGCAATACTTCATACTTTCCAGAATAATATCCCTGTATTCCTGCTAAATATATCCACCCAGCCTACTACCGGGAAAGTCAAAAATATACATGCGTTTGATCAGAGATTTGATATGTATTACCCATACATTTTGGTTGACCTAATATAAATATTAATTTTTTTAACTAACTCCGTAAAAAATGGGAAATGATATTTAGGTGTAGCAGGAAGCTACACCTAGTTTAGCTACACCTGGCTTTAGTATAAGCCCAAACCGTCTCTCGCATCTTCATGTTCCAAACTAAAGACTCAAGACTAACTACTAAAAAACATACCCATAGCTCACCTGCCCCGTGAATTCATTGAACTGCTGACTGCTCTGCTCCGTGGCAAACCGGCGCAGCATGTTAAAAAAGAAGCTGACATTGTGCTTTTTCTTAAGGCTGTAGCTGCCGTTCAGGCGCACGTTCATGATCTTTGAGCTTAGTTTTTCATCAGTCAGCACCTGGTTGAAGGTACCGGTTAAACCTGCTCGTAATTTCTTTTCAAAAAAGGTCTTGCTGATAGTAGCTACTGGTCCGTAGGCTGTGCTGGTCATCTCCACCATGCTGTTACGGTTGAAGTTGGCCGCCAGGGATACCGACAGGTTTAAAGGTGTAATGCCAAAGCGGTAGGCAAGGTTACTATTGATAAAATTGCTGTTGCGCGATGCTTCCAGGTTACTCTGCTCCTCCTCCATTACCTGGTAGGTGCCGGAAAAGAACATGCTTTTACAGTTTTCTTTGGAGCCAAAGCTATAGCCTATGGTTGCGGAGGCATTCTGGTTGATCTGGTAGAAATTCAGGGTGTCCAACTCGTTCTGGAAGAAAGGATCAAAGCGGGGGCGGATATTGGTGAAGGTGGTGAAGTTTGAGTAAGTGGTATTAATATTCCACTGCTGATCGGGGACATAGGAGATATTAATATTTACTACCATCCTTTCTGTGGCATTTACCTCGGTATCGTCGAGGTTATTCTTTTGTAAACCTCCATTCACGGCAATATTCACCTTTTGCTCCAGTAATTTTACCGTACCGCCAAGGGTGATATTCTGGAGGTCATTGTTGAAATAATAAGCTCCCAGTGTGGTGTAGCCGGGATCTACTCGTTCAAAGGCGGCATGAACAGAAAACGATTTGCCTCCGTAATTTATGCTGCTGTTAAATGCGTTGTAATATTCAGTAGTGGCGGAGGATTGAAAAAGAGGTGTTGAGAGTTTAAAAATGCCAGATCCGTCCGTCTCTTCATCTGATCTGACATCTCTAGTTAAAGCACTTGTGGCATATTCGGCAGCAATGAATATCCTCTCGGTAATTTTTTTCCTGCCGGTTATGCTCATTACAAGGTTTTCCTGAGGCTTTACATCATCAGAAATAAAGATCTCTGAATTCAGCTCATCTCTTGCATGGAATAAGATAACATCAACAGCATCACCTTTATCAGCATATCCTACTTTTAAGCCATAACCCATTCTTTTAAAAACAGAGGGATTTAATGAATCTCCAATAATTTCCTCATTTAACCGGCCGTACATGGCATTCAGCTTAAATTTACCGGGAGTCAATTCAACTCCACCTCCTAAAAAAACATGTCCGGCAAGTGTATACCGGCTAAAACTCATGCTATTATATCCTATATAGGTTTTTATCCACTTATATTCCGGCGCTACGCCATAGCGGTTAAAGGGCTGAGAAAAAGCATGATCCTGGTTACTATAGGTAAATGAAAAAGGTATGCTCCAGCCATATAAGCTAATATTTAACCCTGCGTTTAAAAACCAGTTCAAAGGATCACGACGGTTCTCTATACCGTAAGCATGGTAGCCAATTCCTGTTGAATTAAAAGACCCGGAAATTTTTAATGGCTGTTCTTCTGCTACATTTGAAAGATCCTGGGCGTGAGAGAAACCAGCTGTAAAGATCAATATGATCATCAAACACCTTCTCATTTGGATTTGATGATCTTTAAGCCACGGACATCATTATTACTTACTACCCTTAGGTGATAGGTACCACTCCTTTCTTTAGAAATATCAATATTAAACCGATAGAATATACCCTCATCCCGGCTTATCCTTATCAGCTCTTTTCCAAAATTATCATATACAAAAACAGCTAAAGGTGCTTCCTGGTGCAAGGTAACATCTACAAAAAATTCACCGGTTGTAGGATTTGGATGCAGGCGAATGTTTTTTATCCCCGACTCTCCAAGCATTATCCTTCCATCTATATCGGGTGCCTCTGAAGGATCATACCATATAGTTGTTTTAGTTTGAGTATCATAACATTCACCTAGCCAGGCGGTCAAAGAAATATCATAAGTTCCTGCAGATTTATATGAGATCTGCGGCTGATGATCTGAGGGATCAATGATTTCAGCACCATCAGCAAACTCCCATGTAAGATAATCCGCTACAGGATAGCAGACTTCGGTAAGTAATAATGTATCACCGGCTATTAGTTCTGAGGCAGCGAGGAAATTTACCTCAAAGCTCTCCTCCGTTGTTATAACTTCAAAAGTGTCACGAACAATACAGCCTTGTGATGTGGTACCTTTTAGATAATATATTCCCTCCTCTGCAAGCCCCACCTGCTGATTGCTACTTGTAAAACCATTGTCAGCAGTCCATTCATAGGTGAGGGAATCAATCCCGGGATCTAAGGAAGCCACCTGATCTTTACATAATGTTCTGGAGCCGCCAAGGTCAATAGCTATCAGAGGTGCCTCAGGTACAATTACATTTATTTCGTCAATACATCCGTTAGAATCTGTTACTGTAGCTTTATATTCCCCTGCTTTCAAATTTTGTGCTAAAGCGGTATTCTGTCTCAGGCTGTCATTCCATTCTATATGATATGGAGAAGTACCGCCAGAAATTAATACCTCAGAATATCCATTATCAAAACCATAGCAGACCGGACTAGCTGCATTAACAACAGTTATATCTAACGCGGCAGGTGCCTGTAATTCTATTTCCTGAAGATAAATACATCCGGTAGCATCGGTTATTTTAACCGTATAAATGCCTGCACAAAGATCTTCAGCCAAAGCAGACTTGTCACCTGTTTCCAGCCATTCATAAGAATATGGAGCTGTACCGCCATAAGCAACTACTTCAAGTGAGCCATCGCAGGAAGAGGCACATAAAGGAGAAACATTTTTCGAAACAATTAAAGAAATTAGTTCGGGGCCGTTTAGTAGTATTTCTTTTTCTTCCTCACAATGATTCACATCAGTAACATTTACTGAATATCTATCGGCACATAAAAAAGTTGCCAAGCTAGTATTCCTTGTTGAATCATCCTCCCAGCTATATATATATGGTGCCGTTCCTCCATAAGCAAACACTTCTATTTCACCTTCGCAATCTCCACTACATTCCGGTTGAATAGTAGCTAAAACATCTATTTGTAGTAATGAAGGAGCAGATAAGATAAATATGCTGTCACTAAAGCAATTTAAAGAATCCTTTACTTCTACCAGATATTCGCCTTTAGCCAAACCTGTCACCTCGGATACTCCGGCATTCAAACCGGGCCAGTAAAATTCAAAGTTATCGTTACCTCCTGTAGCAGCTACTTTTATGCTTCCATCTTCGGAATCAGAACATAGAGGATTTATTGCTTCAATTAAATTCAATTCCAGCTTCTCCGGCTCATCTATTGCAAAAGATCCTGAAACTTCACAGTTATTAGAATCTTTCATTTTAACACTATATTGACCGGCACATAAACCGTTCACAAATGACGAATCAGAATTATTTTGATCCCATAAATAAGTATAAAATCCTGTACCTCCATTGCCCTCAATGGATAATTCACCATCACAATCATTAAAACATGAGGCATCTTTTTTGGCTGATAAAATAATGTCTAAAGGATCCGGATCCTGGAGTATTGTAGTAAATTCAAATTCACATTCGTTGTTATCCTGCACAAGCACTGAATATTCACCGGCCCCTAAAGAATCAGCAATAGGATTACTTTCTCCAAAATTCCAGCTATAAGTGTAACCACTTGTTCCCCCTACTGCCTGAACCTCCAAAAAACCATTATAATCTCCGACACAAAGCGGATCACCGGCTGCAATAACATTTATATAAAGCGAATCAGGAGCATTTACATTAGCCGTGAGAGAATCGGAACAGCCATTACTATCGTTTATAGAGATTTTATAATCATTCTGGCGAAGATCATATTTAGCGTTTTGAACATACTCCGGAAAATCATTCCATTGAAAGCTGTAGGGTAAGGTACCACCATTCCCTGTTACTTCTACTGCTCCATCCGGGCTATAGGAGCAGGAAGCATTTCTTTTAAAAGCAGTATCTATTTCGAGTAACGCCGGCTCAACCAGGGTAATAGTATCTTTTATTGTGCAGAAATTATCATCATAAATAGTAGCCTGATAATTTCCATCACCAAGACTTGTTAAATTAAATTCATTAGTGTTTATGGAATCCCACTCTATCTGCAGATCTCCTGTTCCTCCGGATGCGATAATGTTTATTTGCCCATCCTCATATGAAGCACATGAAGGATGGTCAATAGTAACTGAATCTATCTTTATTATTTCCGGATCTTCTAATACAATTACTGTTGATGTTTCACATCCATTATCATCCTCTAATTCCACCGGATAATCACCAGCACATAAATTTTTTACGGCCGATCCGGAGGTTTTTGACTCTGTCCATTTAAATGAATAGTCGCCAGTTCCACCTGTTGCAGCTAATTTAATTTCTCCATCACAATCTCCAAAACAAGCTGGTTTAATAAGAGAATCGATATTAATTACCAGAGGGTCTGGCGTTCCGACTTTCAATTCTAATGCTGAAACACAGCCCCTGCTGTCTGTTACACGTACTGAATACGCTTTTGACCTTAAGTTATATGCAATTGAATCCTTTTGTCTGAGTGAATCTGACCAGGAGTAAAAATACCCTCCTGCTCCCCCTTCAGCATAAACTGCTGCCGATCCATCATTATATCCATAGCATGAGACCGGATCAATATCTAATATTTTTAACTCCGGAGCCTCCTCATCAATTACAGTATGGGCCAATTGATACTGACAGTTATTTTCATCAGATATATAAATATCATATTTACCGGCATAGAGGCTATCTGCCACAGCATTAGCATTTACTATCTCATTATCCCAATTTTGCCATAAATAGGCATAAGCTCCTGTACCTCCGAGAGTTGTAACTTCTGCAGCTCCACTTTTCTGACCGCAAGCTGCATTGGTAAAATCTGTAACCGCTGCTGATAATGTATCGGGTTCAGAAAGATATTGATTAACTGAAGCAATACAGGAGTTGCTGTCTTTTACAAAGAATTTATAATTACCAACACTCAGGTGATCAAAATAAGCCTCTGATATAAAAGTTATTGAATCATTAGAATATTCATAGTCCGGTGTACCCCCTTCAGCAGAAAGTGAAACAAATCCTGATTCATCATTGTGACATGAAAGATTAGAAAAATCCGATACTGCTAAAATTAAAGAATCGGGTTGTGTTATTACAGTAGTGACTTCAAAGAGGCAATTCATGCTATCTTTTACCTGAACATGATATTCACCGAAAGGTAAATCCTCAATTAAAGAATTTGCCTGAAAAAATCCGTCAAAATTATAGAGATAATTACCGTATCCGCCGCTTGCAGATACATTAAACTCTCCATCCGATAAGCCGTTGCAGCTTACATTTTGTTGTTCTGTTACAATTGCTGCAAGAGCATGATCCGGTTCTGCAATTATAAAAACTGTATCCAGCTGACAATTATTTGTATCAGTTAAAATAAGTGCATATGTTCCGCCAGAAAATCCTTCTACTATAGAATCTTCATAAGATATATTATTGATTAGATAGTTATAAAATCCAACACCTCCTGAAGGGTGTAAATTAATTATCCCGCTAGTATCACCTTTACAAGTTACAGGTGTAGCTTCAAATGAAAGTGCTAAAGGGTCCGGTTCGGAAAGAACAAGGTTGATACTACTACTGCAGTTATTTCCATCCTGAATAGAAATATTATATTCACCGGCTTTAAGCTGATCAAATATGCTATCTGCTTCATAATTACCCCCATTTATTGAATACCTGTAATTACCACCACCTCCTTTTCCTTCAATTTTAAATGACCCTGTATTTTCTCCATTACAAAGGATATCGCTTGTTTCTGATATCGTGATATATAAAGAATCGGGTTGTAAAATATTAATTTCCTCGTCAAAATGGCACCCATTGTTATCCATTACCCGAAAAAGATATCTCCCGGCTTTTAAATTCTGAAAAAGGCTGTCAGATTGATATGATACCCCACCATCTATAGAATATGCATAGGGAAAAGTTCCACCATCAGCTGTTGCTCTTATATAGGCACTACTGTCTCCAAAACATAATAAATCAGTATTTTCAATTGTAGCAGTCAGAGGATGTTCAGGTTCAGTAAGACTAATCGAATCTACTTTCGTACAGCCTTCTGTATCCGTTACTGTTATAAAATATTTTCCTGCCTCCAGGGAGGATAAAATATTTGTATTGCTCGTATCACTATCCCATGTATAACTATAGGGAGGCATCCCACCAACAACTACTGCTTCTACCTCACCGTCGTTCCCGCCATGGCAGGATATATCCCGAACATTAAAAGAAATAGAAATTGGTTCATCTGGCTGAATTATATTCTCTTCAAAAGTATCAATACAGCCATTGTTATCTTTTACTGCTAAAATATATTTCCCGGCACTTAAATTATATAAACTGTCTGATGACTGCCATTGACCATTGTTGATTTTATACTGATATGGTGATACACCCCCTGATGCATCTACTACTATATATCCCGTTGATTCACCATAGCATTTGATATAATTCTTGCGTTTTCTAGAGGCATTAACTGGTACTGGCTCAACAAGTGTTATATCTGCGGAAAAAGTACAATTTCGCTCATCTTTTATAGTAACATTATAAGTACCGGCAGTAAGATTATCAAAAGTATTTGTAGCCTGATAAGGCTGATTGTCTATAGAATAATAATAATTATTTGAAAATGGCGCATCATTTCCTCCTGTTGGTGTCAATGTTATGCTTCCGTCTGCACTTCCATTACAGGAGATATGGAGACCATTATAATCTGAAAGGTCATAAGAAAAAGAAAGTGCAACTGAAGGCTCTGTAATAGATATAACATCAGGATAATATTTTAGACAGCCTTCATTATCCCGCACACGGATAGCATAATCACCAGGGCTCAAAGAAGATGATGAAGTGAAGGATTGGTAAGAACTCCACCCATCGAGAGAGTATTCATATTGATAGTTACCCCAGCCGCCAGAAACAGTGGGATCAATGGAACCATTATTATCGCCTTTACATATAATTTGACTTACTATTACATTTGTAATAAGCAGTGGTTCAGGATTTATAAATTCAATGGGACCTGAAAACAGTACACATAAATATTTATCTGTTAATTTAAGCCTGTAGATTCCCTCACCGAGATTAGCAATTGAACTTGTAGTAGCGCCAGCTATATCAACAAATAACCCGCTATCATTCCTTTGCCACTGATAAATATAATCCCCCCAGCCACCTGAAGCTGATGCAATAATTGAAGCATTATTATCATTATAGCAAACAATATCATCTACTGATAAAGAAATATTTAATGGAGCAGCCGGACCGGCAATAGTCACGGAAACAGGATCAATACAGCCATTAGCATCTTTTACTACAACAGAATATGCTCCGGCGGGCAAATTATTAAAACCCCCCTGTTGCTGATAACTTCCTCCATTCAATGAATATTCATATGGAGCTGTACCTCCTGAAGCATTAACTTCAATATAGCCGGTGCTGTCACCGTAACAAATGATCTTATTAGAATCTATAACAGCTATTTGCAGCGGATCCGGTTCATTTAAAGTAGTTGTAATACTAAAAACACAGCCACGCTCATCTTTAACTTTAACAGAATATGAACCGGCACTTAGTGTAGAAAAAACATTAGAGATAGAATATGGCCCGTCATTTAAGGAATATGTATATGTATTATTAAATGGAGTACCATTTCCACCTGTTGCAGTTACCGTTACTTCACCATCACTTGCCCCTGAACATGAAACCTGATAACTGTTATATTCAGATAGAGCTAAGGTTGCCGATAATGCATCTGTCGGTTCAGTTATTATAATTGTATTATGATAAATTAAGGAACAGCCTTCTTTATCAATAACTTTTATCCGATAAGAACCGGGACTAAAATTTGTACTGGAATTGAACAATATTGAAGGTTCTGATCCATCAGTAGAATAATAAAAACGGTATTCACCCCAGCCCCCAGTCACTGACGGATTTATAGAACCATCAGATGCCCCTTTACAGGTTATATGATTCACCTGGACATTACTAAATGATAATACTGAAGGATTGGTCAGATTTGTTATAGCAGAATAGGTGTCGCAGCTTCCTCCATTACTATTATAAACTTTCAGGCGATAGCTGCCTGACCCTCTGTTTGTTAATGAAGTTGCTTGTTCACCGGTAAGATTTTGCCAGGTGCCGCCAATGTTTTGCTGCCACTGATATAAGTTATTAGTTCCTCCAGTTACCGATGCTGTTATGCTTCCATTGGTTTGATTGTTACAGGTAATATTAGTAGTATCAGTTATTGAAATGGCTACAGCTGCATTTGGTTCAGTAACAGTAGCGGTAGTAGTTGCGAGACAGTTATTAGCATCCTTAACAGTAAAAATATAAGAACCTGCTGCCAATTCAGAGAATATATTTGAAGTTTGATAAGTGCCAGAACCTACTCTATAAGTTTTTGAACCATACCCTCCGGAGGCTGCTAAAGTAACCTCTCCGGTAGACTGCCCATAGCATTCAACATTTTTAATACTACCGACACTCAAAACTAACAAAGGAGGTTCCGTTATGGAAACCTGAGGAAGAGTAACTACACAATTACGTTCATCTTTCACACGCACCACATATGATCCAGGTGCCAGTCCACCAAATGTATAAGTATTATCATCACTTATATAGGCGCCATTATTAATAGAGTAAAAGTAAGATGTGCCATATCCTGTACCATTACCTCCGGAAGCATTTACAGTAATACTTCCGTTATTATTTCCGTTACAGCTGACATTAACAATATTTTGTGACGCAGCTAGTGCTAAATCGGGAGCTGTAATGATAATACCTGATATGGAATCGGCACATCCTTTAGCATCGGTCACTTTAATATCATAAGTACCTGCTGCTAAATTGGTAGTGCCGGTTAATGAACTCCAACTCAGCGCTCCCTGAAGACGGTAATTATATCGATAACTGCCCCATCCTCCGGAAGCAACAGATGTTATTGTTCCATTCGTTTCCCCATGGCAGATTACATCAGTTTTTATTGGAGGATCTAATTGTAAAGCCGCTACAGGTTGTTTTACTTCAAATATTTTGGATGTATAAGTACAGTTATTTCCATCTGTAATCACCACATAATATTTGCCTGCGACTACACTTGTTAAATCCTGGCTTGTCTGACCGGTAATTGATGTACCATCAGCTTTTTTCCATTGATAGCTCAATGTACCTGTCCCTCCACTGACCGAAATATCCACTTTGCCGTTACTACCACTAAAGCAGGTAATGTCTGTAATAGTATGTGATGTAATGCTTATAGCATTAGGTTTGTTTATTGTAAAACTCCGGGTTTCAGAATCTGTACAGGTGCTTTTATTAGTTACCTCTACCTCATAATTACCTGCCGATAAATTTTGAAAAAAGCCCGTTTCATTAGATGCAGATGCTGTTCCGGATAAAGTGTAAATGTATTCCCCTGCACCCTTTGCGGCTACAGCTGTTATAGTTCCGTCACTACTATAGCTACATGTTGTATTTGTGGACGAAGTGCTGTCTATCACCAATCTCTGATCTGTAATTGAAATGTCAGAAGATGTATATCCGGTGCAGGACGGACGATTTGAATCTTCAATTTTAATTTTATATATCCCAACTGCCAGTCCGGAAAAAGAATGTGATGTATTGGGATTATCTTTACTTGAAGATAATTCTGCACCAGCGGCATCTAATAAATAGTAGTTGAATTTTTTAGCTTCATCACTCAATCCACCATCAACACCATATATATTTATTTGTCCATTAGGCTCATTGCTACAGGAAAAATTTTGGTGAGTTATACTATCAGTAAAAACTGTTTCCGGTTCATCAATAAAAATAGAAGTATTTACTTCAGGAGTGCAGTTATAATCCGTAATTTTTAAATCGTATAAACCAGCCGCAAGACCGGAGAATTGACCATCCGAATTTGTGAACTCTGATTTAGAAACCGTATGAGTTAGTGTATATGATATAGCTCTGCCGGGCTCCCCTCCTTTTACAGTAATATTAGCAGAGCCATCTGATGCTCCTTTACAGGACGTTGGTGTAGCTACTGAAGTATTTATTTCTAAAGGTGCATAAGAAGAAATTGTTACCGATTGATCTTCAGATCTACAGGTTCCCGAATTACTGTTGGCATCCGAAGCATTTGATATATGTATATTATAGGTTGCCGCTAGTTTATTTTCCGATACATAATTTAAACCGGTAAAATTTTCAGTTAAATTACCTACACCAAAAGGTGACGGATATTTTAAGGTTAATGGAGCTGATGGATCTATTGATTTAGAGGTAACGTTTATTGTTATTTTACCGGTAGCTTCTAGCGGACAGGAATCTTTTAATGAATCTAAAACAACAACAAATTCCGGCGATGCAGGTGAGTAGGAAAAAAAAGTAGTGGTATCAGAGGAAAGAACTATGTCTCCGGCTTTAGCAATCACCCGAAACTTAACCGCCAAATTTTCCTGTGGATTAATTATTGATTTTACACTAAAATCAAGAGATGAATTGGTAGTGGTTGAAAATGTATTCCAGTGATATGTGATCTCCTCAATATAAGCGGGTTCATCACAACAAGAAGGTCTTATAACAAATTCACCAGTATCACTACAACTCGGGTCAGTTCCACAATAATATGGATTTTCTACCCATGTTGATGTTTGATCACCTCTTATATGATACTGCCAATCATATGTGATATTAGAGTGATTTGGAGATTGTAATAAAGTTGATATTCTTAAAGGTTTTTCCGCACAATGCTGTGGTGAATCATCTAAGGCAGCATTATTTTCAAGATCCAGAACTGCAGGTTTTTGGGGTGGGGCAAACGAGTAGTATATCCAGTAATCGGCTAAATATGTACTATTAATTGTTTTTAAGCTGGTAATAAAATGCCAAATTCCCGGAGTATAATTTGCCAGATATCTGGTAGTATCAATGCTATAATCATAATAGTCATCACTATTATTATTGTATCCACATCTGGAATTATCATCATTCTCATATCCATCTAATTTTAAAGTAAAATTATTTGGAAGCCTATACTTAGTAAATATTTCGTGTACTTCATTATTGTGATAAGGAACTGTGCTGTTGTCTCCATCAAACGCTATACATTTTGAAGATACAAAGGTCGGATCAATATTATCCTTATAAATAAACCGCCAGGTATGCTCAATTTTATTATCTAAAATCCCGCTTTCAGCCCATGAAGTTAGATGATCAACCCTTCCTTTTAAGATTTGAGAATTTACCTCGGCATAAGAAAGCATGAAAACAAATAAAGCAGATAGAGCTATATAAACCCGCTTATTCATTCTATTGTAAAATGTAATTCTATAGATCCTCCAAAGCCACCATAACTATTACCTTGACTTTCTCTCAAGGGTATAATTTCCAGTTCACCTTTATTATAAGAAGGTATAGTATCAATTACATATTCATAATAATAATCCCACTCCGTTACCATAGGATCATATACAATTTCATCAAGATCCTTGGAATCAAAATGATGACCTTCTTCATTAAGAGAATTATAGCTTAAGGTTAATCTCTGACAGGGACCATCCAATGATTTCAGGTGCATATCTATAATAACGGTATCTCCAACGGCATATGAAGATTTAATTGGCTGTCTTAAAGAATACTCAATTTGAAATTCTACATTATTGCCTATCACATCCTCTAACATATCGCAGGAAAAAGTGGGTAAAAGAAATACCAGTACGGCAATTCGTCTATAAAAAGTAAATAGGTTAAGATTCTTATAAAAAGAAAAGCTGGTGAGGCAGAATAATCGGCTCATGATTGGGTTGGTTTAGGTTATTAACTGCTTAAATAAATTTACAATCACCTGTGCAAACTGCATTTATATGGTGTTGTAATTCAAAAGTAATATTCTAAATCAATTGTCCAAAGAAAAATTTTATTTTTTTCTTTAATTCGTCCTGCTGGAGCAAAAGGTGGATTCCTTTAATAACTAATAAAAATTTCCTAATTTTATTTCAATCAACCTTAAAACCACGATGAGAACTCTCCTACTGCTTTCCTTTTTATCAGTAGTCTTTGCGGCAAAGGCCCAGGACCAGTCCAGAAGTATAATTATCAGCGCCGATTATGGATACGGTGGCTTTAGCTGGGTGGAGAAGTTTAATACGGAGGTAGATAATTATTTTGGCGATCCTTTATATACCCTTACTGAGAAAGCTACAATTAAAGGTTATCGTATTGGTCCGGGGATTAACGCGCTTTATTCCACAGGCAAGTGGGGTATCGGTGTCAGCTACGGAAGGTATCTTTACCAGCAAACCTGGGCGGAACTGCTTTATAACAGATTTGATTATCGGACTATTCCCTTTAACAACATCAATGAATATGGCGCTCTAGTCAGATATCAGCTATTTGAAAAGAGGAGGTTTATTATAACTGGGGAAATGGCGGCTGGCATTTTTACTATTCAGAATGATATTCCTAACCTTTTCAGATACAAGAACGAGCTATTTTTAAATCCTGCGTTAAATATCAGCTATGATTTAGGCAAAATCAGCTTTTCATTATCACCCAATTATAATTTCATGTATACCAAATTGGTTACAAATGCCGGCGAAACCATTTTTAACGATTACGTTAGCTCATTTAATATTGCCCTGGGGGCAGAGGTAAATATTTTCAGGTGGTGATTTTTTGATGTTATTTTTACAAAAGCAGGACTATTCAAACAATAAACATTTGCCGCTAAGGAAATAAATTAATTCAGTAAAAAAGTACCTCAGGGTCCCTTGCAGGAGACCCGGAGGAGGGGGAAAGTAATATTCTAAATCAATTGTACAAAGGAAAATTTTATTTTTTTTCTCTATATGGTTTTAAAGGCTCTGATGATGGTATAAAATAAAGACATGTCGAGGGTTGGCTGGAGCCCCAGCGTGGTAACCGGGCCACTATTTGAAAGCAAAAAACACATCGTTCGGAAACTATATATAGCCATTCGGAAAATATATTTCATATCCATCTCCTTCAGTTCGATCTTTCATAAAAAATAAAATATTTAATTATGCAAAATTTCAAAAAATTAAAATTTGGAGTAATCTTATTATTCCCGCTAGCCCTGTACATTTCTTCCTGTGAAGAAAGTAACATTGAGAGTTTACAAAATAATGTTCCTTTTGAAAGTTTACCTCAGGAGAAACAAATTATGGTAGTTGAATCTAATTTAATTGAAGCAGCCAATGGATTTTCATCTATCGCATCCTCAGAAGAAATGAGAAATACACTCTATAAAAAATTAGAGGAACAAAAAGATGGGGAGTATAGTGGACTATTAAGAGAAATTGTAACTGATCCAGCTATTTCTTCAAAAATCAAATTAAGCTCTAGTTTTACTCAGGTGCTTGATGAATTTGAAAATATGGATGAAATGAAATATTATCCGCAAATTTACATTCCATTCTATGAAGATTTAAAAAATTAAAGAGATCATTCTCAATCTAAAGTTTTAAATGGTGAAGTTGATCCTAGTATAGTAATTTTTATAATGGATGGTGAACCTTATGAATATCCGGAATACAAATTAATAGCTCAGGGCAATTAGAAACAACCGGCAGAATAATAGATGAGGAATTTGCTAAAAATAATGAGGTATGGGTGTTTTCTGTAAATGAAAATTATGAATTGAGCAGTTTGGGTCTTAATGGGTATAATCAAAAACGGAAAAATCAAAGTAACAGTAAAACAATGGCATCAGAAACGGCGCTGGTTGATAAAGTTAGATGTAAAGAACATAAAGAAAGTTGGGCAGCCGGAGCAAGTGAAGTAAACGTTATTTTTGTTACATCAGATTATGGATTTTATGATGGTGAAGTTTGGGTATATGATGGAGGCCCACATGAAGGTGGTTCTATATATAAGTTCAGCAGAGATCAGGTTAAAAATCAAACTCTAGTGGATTTAAACTTTTTCCTGTTGGAAAACTGGAGGGATCTGGTTCCTAACCAAGACTGGGGAAGTTATGTTGTATTTGAATATGATGCTTATCCAACGGGAAAGGAAACTGTTGGCTGGACACATGGGGGTTATACTTATTATTATGAATATAGGTCTGCGGATATTTATTATGATAAACATACTGAATATCGGCCAAACTATGAATATATGACACGATTAAATACATCAATCGATTTATACTTTAGATATTTCTTAAATGTTAAATGAAATAAAGAAAAAGTTTGTCAAAGGCACAGTATTAATTACTGTGCCTTTGACACTTTTATCCTTTGGATTAAAAGCTCAAACAGAAGTGCCACATATTACTATATCACCAACCATTGGTATAACTGCAAGAAGCACAATGATGAATGTCTTTAACTTTAAGGCAATTAATATTGAAGATAGAACAATACCATTTAGTTATGAAAAAAATGCACAGGGAATTGCACTAAGCATTGGCGGTCAATTTAGCAGCGAATCCTTTGGGTTTGAATATTATTCTAATTTTAGATATGATTATATTTCTCATTATTTTGATCCCCAATACAATGAATTTGTCGCGATAATAAATGGCGATTCCTTATTTTTTAATGATAATCCTATACATATAAAAGAATTAATCATTGATCAAAACTTCAATTTCTATCATAAAAAAAATAATAAAACTTTTGGTGTTGGACTCACATTGGTTAATCCGGGAAAAGGATTTCATTTGGAAAATCCTAAAGGAACTTACAGATATATTAACATACAATTTTGGACTTATAATGCCTTTATCACCTTCCCAATAAAACCCATTGATGTCGAGTTTAAAGTTTTATATATACCAGAAGACATGCCTACAAATCGCACAGATGATTTCTTAATGTATAGTTTAAGGATTTTTTACAAATTTAAAACTAAAAAAATAATGAAGAATTAGTCTTTCCCCCTCCTCAGTGTCTCTCGCAGAGGACATTGAGTACCACTGAGCACCTTTTTGCATCTTCTTCTTGATACCAGAATGATGTCCGGATTTTTTTAAAGCGTGAAGGATGGAGTGGCCTGTTTGAGCCCGCCGCTGCCAGTTGTGCCATACTCCTGCTCAGTGTCTAGTGGAGTGTATCTTCTTTATATAATTGATAAGAAAGTAATTAGTGAGCAGAAGTGAGTATTGTTATTTTTTCACATTCCGCCCTACCTTTTCGCCCAAAGGCGCTAAATAAATACCCGTTAAATGGTATTGACATTACCCCCCATGTTTAGCATCTTTAACTTTTCAAACCAATCTGTAAAATCATGAAAAATCATTTTTTAACTGCTGTACTACTTACGGCATTTTTAGTATTATCCGGAATATCCGGCGCCTATGCGCAGGAGCAAACCAACCAGGCACGTATAGCGGAAGCGAAAAAAGAAATGGAAGAGGCAGCTAAGAAGCAGGATTATGCCACAGCTGCAAACCTCCAAAAGGAAATTGAGCTCAGGGAGAAGATAGAAGAGGCAGTGGCAGCCGCCGATTATGCAGAGGCCCAGCGCCTGAAAGAAGAGCTGGAGGGTAAGCCCGCAGCGGCATTAAAAGTCACTCAGTCCACGGAAGTAAAGGGTGCCTCTGAAGATAGTTTCTCATCGGGAGAACCATTTAAATCACCTGTTTATGATACGCCTGGTTTTCACCCCCCTACCCCGGGAAAAGCAGTTGTTTATTTTGCCAGGGTGACGAAATTTGGCTTAGCAATCTCTTTTGATTTTTTCCATAATGATCAGTTTATCGGCGATTTCAAAGGTTCGAACTACATGCGCCATGAGGTAAACCCGGGCAAGCACCTGTTCTGGGCCTCCAGTGAAAACAAAGAATATGTTACTGCTGACCTTAAGGCCGGCGAGACCTACATTATAATAGTAGATGTTATTATGGGGGCATGGAAAGCAAGAGTAGGAATGAACCCTCTTGGCCCTGACGATGAGGTACTGGAGCGTGCGGTGAAACTGATCAACAAAAAGCCTCCGAAAAACACCTCCGAGAAGGATATAGAGAAAACGCAAAACAAGCTTGAGGACCGGAATTTTATTGCGGAGCAGTTAGAGAACTACGAAAATAGAAAGGATTCAAAGCCTTATCCTCATATCTCTCCGGATATGGCTATCCCGGCAGAGAAGCTAAAGTAAAGGGTCCCTGGGGGGATGGTGAAAAGCCTCAGAGTCCCTTGCAGGAGACTCGGAGGAGGGAAATACTATTAAGTTAAGCGGATTTATTTATCCTCTCCCTGCACCCTCTCCAAAGAGGGATATTTATGGCTGCTTAACTTAATAGCATTGAGGAAACCCGGAGGAGGTTAAATTTACCGCACCACTTTCCGGTCTGACCGCCCGAGCGGGTCTGACCGGCGATATGCGCTGAACTTAATTAGATATAGCAGGAAAGACTTGCTACTCTATTGGAAATAGAAAGATCTGGGTGTAGCTGAAGCGCTACATCTGGTGAGGATCCCGCCTACAGAAGACAGTAGGAGGGAAAATCCATTCCTAGTCCCCTTCGGGTGACTCAGAATAAGATTTATCCGATGGTAATGCGCATATTAAATTGGCCAAATACATATATTGCATAAAATTTAAATACTAAATCTTACTACCATGGCTAAATCACAGGACGCTAAGAAAAGCACAAAAAAAGAACCTCAGAAAACTGCTAAAGAAAAGAAGCAGGAGAAGAGGGAGAAGAAGGATAAAAAGAAGTATTAGTCAGCATTTCACTTCCGAGTCCCCTCCGGGTGACTCGGAAGGTAAGGAAATTTCACCCCATTTCCTCCGTGTCACTCGAAGAGGGCACGGAGACATTTGACCCCAGATCTTCCCCCTCCTCAGTGTCTCTCGCAGAGGACATGTGTACCACTGAGTACCTTTTTGCATCTTCTTCTTGATACCAGAAGGATGTCCTTATTTTTCTTAAAGCGTGAAGGATGGAGTGGCCTGTCTGAGCCCGCCGCTGATTTTCGTGCCATGACTGCGCATGGGCTTACGGGTTGGCAGTGATGGCAGGAATGCGGGTTGGCCGGCGAGTAACGACAGCCTGGTGCTATGGAGCTGTGGATCAGGATTTCTAAATTCCGAGTCCTCTTTGAGTGACTCGGAATAGAAGGAAAGAGGTCGCAGCGGAATAGCACACGCCCATCTCTTCTCCTCCGTATCACTTGAAAAGGACATGAAGTTTGTTCTTCCCCAGCCTGATATTAATCATTCTTCCATAATTAAGATAACCGGAAATATTTCGTTAACTTAACTCTACACTATTCGGATAATATTATGAAATGGTTTTTTAATATTCCCCAAAAATTTAAAACTTCACTATTGCTTCTGGTGATTGTCGTAACCGTTTTATCCACCAGTTTCTGGGGTAATTCTATGGTCCTTAAGATCAACGAATCATTCTCTTCTATATATAAGGACAGGCTTTTACCTGCCAATGAACTATTTCATTTATCGGACCTTTTCTACCAAAAGCGGCTGTTGATGCAGGAATTTGTACATAAATCGGATGCCGTTGATAAAACTTATGCTGAATTAAATGATAAAAACCAGCAGATCGATTCTATACTCCATGATTATGAGCAGACGTATCTTGTAACGGAAGAAAGCAGGAGCCTGATTGATCTTAAGGGTAAAATAAAGCAACTGGCACTTGGGGAAAACCGGATCCTGCTAAACCCGCAGAATTCAGCTCAACTTATAGAGCAGGAAATGATCCCGCTATTTCACGAGATCCGCACTGACCTGATCATTCTGAGTGAGATACAGACAACAGTAGGGAAAGAGCTGCTGAATGGTTCTGAAACGTTTAAAGCAAACTCCAGCTTCATACACTACTGTCAGCTCACCATGCTGCTTATTATCCTGATCATCGTACAGGGTATTATTTTTAGTGCGAAAAGCATCATTCCCAAAAAGCCACAGAGGTTTAATTTGAATTAAAATGCTTAATTTGATCATAAATGGGATTTGCAACATATCGGTCAGACGGATTCCCACAGGCAGCACGTAATCATTTGTGCAAAGCGAACCATATCGGTCAGACGGATTCGCACGGGCAGCACGCATTCATCCGTACAGACCGAAGCACCAGTCAAAGAAAACAACAAAAGGTTTTTATATAAGCAAAATTTCAGGCTAACTTTAATGCTATTATAAATAGATTGAATTCAGAACAAGCAAAAAAATATGAAAAAACAGTTTATAACCCCCAACAGATCATTATCAGAGGAAACCGAGCAAAAGCTTAATGACCAGGTGCAGATGGAAGGTGTATCCTCGGCTTCTTATCTTTCCATGGCCTCATGGTGTGATACGAGAGGCTATGTTCGTTCTGCCGAGTTTCTTTACAGGCATGCAGATGAAGAGCGCCAGCATATGCTTAAGCTGATCACTTATATCAACAATGCCGGTGGTCATGCACTGCAGCCGGAGATAACGGGGATAAAGCATCATTACAACTCATTAAGGGAAGTATTTGAAGAGATCCTGGACCATGAAATAAAAGTGACACGCTCTATTAATGAGATAGTGGACCACTGTTTTAAAATAAAAGATTTTGCGACATTTAACTTCCTGCAGTGGTTTGTTACTGAGCAGCGTGAAGAAGAAACACTTGCCCGCAGAGCTGTAGAATTATTTGATATTATCGGAGAAGAAGGTATCGGCCTTTGGACCATTGACCAGGAAATTGCCAAACTGGAAAGCTTCGCTGCTGAAACCGGCATGGAATAGGTTAGTCTTGAGTCTTGAGTCTTTAGTCTTTAGTCTTTAGTACATAGTATTGAGTTGCCATCTGTTTTCAGGTGGCAATTTTTTTATCCCTCTTTTCACCGCTGAGGCAGGGAGGCGCAGAGAACCGCAAATGTTTTCTCTTTCTTAGTGCCCTTGTGCCTTGGTGGCCAAAAATTCATATTATCGACTTCAGCTCCTCAATACTTGTCTTATGGTAAACCTGATTATCAGCAATGGCATTAGGGGCTTTCTTGCACTGGTCCATGCACTTCGTTTTAATGATCCTCACGGAAGACCTAAGCTTCTCCTCTTTTAAATATTTAGATAATTCTTTAGTCATCTTTTTACTGCCTGCTTTCTTACAATCGGAGCCCGTGCAGATGAAAATGTATTTTTTATTAGTGCTGTTTTGCATAAGGTAGTAACAGGGAAAAGGGCGTGCTTTGTTTTATAAAAAGCTTCATCAATCAATTGCTAATTTAAAGGTTTCTATTCCAATTACCACATTGACAGTTGATCCTTAAAACTATTATTACTCACTCTTTAAAGTCTCCGTCGGATTGGCAGTTGCCATTCGATATATCGTACCGCTGGTTACGACAATACCGGCAATAAAAATAACAAAGCTGCAAAAAATGAGGGTCAGAAAATCTATATCCAGATACTGGGCGTATAGTTCACCTAATAAGGCATTTGTCATATAATATCCTCCAAAGCTTCCCAGGGCAGCGGAAATAAGAAGAATAATGGCAAATTCCTTGTTCAGCAGCTTAATGATATTCTTTACACTGGCACCCAAAACTTTTCTAATACCTATCTCTTTTGTTCTTTTCTGTACATTCAGGTTTGCGAGGGCATAAATACCCGAGACAGATAATAATACTCCCAGAATAGTAATAAAAAAGAATATCTGTTTAAGATTATTATTGTATTCATTAGCTTCCGAAAAAACCAGCTCTTCCTGCAGTTGGCTTTCAAATGGCTTTCCGGGAAAAAGCTCTTTCCAATCTTTTTCAATTATTGATTCAATGGTGGCGAGTGTTACAGCATCAGCCGATAAAATCATTTTCCTGTATTCTGCCGGCGCAGACAACACAAACATATGCTCCTCATCATGTGCCTCTTTTAAGCTGCTTATATGATTTTCAACAACTCCTATAATCCGGTAAGGCTTATCTTTATATATGATCCTTTCATCAATAGGATTAGTAATCCCAAATTTTGAAACAAAATTCTTATCAACAACTACGGCTGTTTCCTGATCATGCACATTATCTTCTATGAAATCGCGCCCATTAACAATTGACAGGCCCACAGTGCTGAAGTAATTCGGTCCTACCTTGTAAATATTTGTCTTAAATGCCACAGTATCAAATTTAATTGTACCGTTTATTGCCATATAAGGGCCAATATGGTTTTTAGCAGCAGCTATATTTCGTATCTGCGGTATCCCTGATAATTTGTTTTTTAATCTGTTATACTCCTGCTCCCCATGTACCGTGACCGTAAGTATATTATCTTTATCGTATCCAAAATCAAGCTGCTTTTGATATACTGCGTTTTCAGTAAAAACGACACCTGCAACGAACACTATTACTGAAAGTGAGAACTGAATTACGAGAAGAGTGCGTGTCAGGTAATTTGTCCCTTTAATCTCTTTTTGTCCCTTTAATAATTCTATAGGTTTAAACCTACTATTAAGTAATGCCGGATAAATCCCTGCAAGGGTGGCAGCAATAAAGAGCAATATAATAAGAGTGATCATTAAATTTAACTTATTTAGATCTTCCAGTCCATAATGCAGCTGCCACATACTGGCAAATTGAGGAACAATAAATTGTGCAAGCAGAAATCCGGCAATAACTGCCAAACTTACTGTTATGATCATCTCAAAAAGGTATTGATAAATAATCTGAGATCTTGCTGAACCGACCACTTTACGTATTCCTATTTCTTTTAAACGCCTTCCCGTAAGCGCCAGGGTTGTGTTTGTAAGGTTAAAGCAGGCAATCAGCAAAATTATCCCTGCAAGGATACTGAATATCATAAGCGCCACTGTAGGTATCGGCAGCCTCAGGTCACTGCCACTTACCTGTCCGTTTATAACAGGTGTTTTAAAAGAGATCAATTCAAAAGATAAAGACTTAAAATTCTCCTGCTTTTGATTTATCAGTTCCACATATTTATTCATCTGCTCTCCTACATTGTAACGCTGTTTAATATCGTGGAGCTTGAAAAGCACAGAAGACATATGTCCGGAATCCCATTGCTCAGGACGTATGGCATAAGCATCCAAATAAATATCAATGGGAAGAAGTACATCCAGAGTAAAAGAAATATTCAAAGGTAATTTAGCAAATACCCCTCCCACAATAACATCATATCGGGAGCCATTTAATTCAACGGACATGATTTTTCCGACAGGATCTTCGTCAGCAAAATGTTTTTTAGCAACCTCTTTACCAAGAAATATTGAATGAGGATCCTTAAAATTGCCAGATGATCCGTTCTCAAGCCCAATGCTGAACATTTTAAAAAATGAAGGATCGGCAAACCGTATATTCTCATAAAAACCATTCTCTTTATAAGATACCGTGCCATTTAAATTCGTGATACGGGAATAATCTTTAATCCCGGCTATTTCCTGCGCCACTTCAGGAGCCATTACTATAGGTAACAGTAACTCCCGGTCCTGTTTGCCAGTTGGAGACTTATAATGATGCATCACTTTTACAATGTCCTCCACACCTTCATCTTCAAAATAATTATCAAATTCCAAATTAAATGCGACCAATAGGTAAGCGGTCATACAACAAGCCATTGCTATTCCCATACCGGAAGTATTTATTAATACATAAATCTTGTTTTTAGAAAGGTTTCGAAGGGCTACTTTTAAGTAATTTCTGAACATGAGGTGAGAATTAACAGGTTAGCAAAAGAATACTACACGTTAGACACCACTGTTGAAAGACAGGTTACACTGATACTTAGCAGCAGCTTTAGATATTACATATACCGGGGTTCATTGAATTATAACTTTTTAAACTTTATATTGCTTTATAATCAGCTATAGCAGCTACTCCTTAGAAATACAGAGCTATGAAAAAGATACTATTAAGTTTTTCGCTGATCCTCCTGGCACAACAGTTTGTTAATTCCCAATGTAAAGGATGGAACTGGCCCGATGATGAGGCAACAGCAAGACAAAAAATTGCTTTATATACAGATGCACTTAATAATAAAAATTATCAGGCAGCGGCTGCTCCTCACAGGTGGCTGCTACAAAATGCCCCTGACCTGAATAACTCCATTTATATCAATGGTGTCAAGATCTTTTCCGAACGAATTGAACAAGAGGAGAATGAAGTAAAAAAGCAGGAGCTGATAGATTCTCTGATGCTGATCTATGACATGCGTATGGAACATTGCGGCGAAAAGGAAAAAGTAATGAACAGGAAAGCATTCGATGCATACAGATATCGATGGAAAAATAAAGAAAAGCTTCCCGGCCTTTTAAGCTTGTACGATGTCACATTTGAAATGGATGATGAAAATATTGATTATTATATCGCCTTTCCATATATGCATTTGATCTATCAGGTAGCTACACAAAATAAAAACCTGAGTCAGGAAGAGATCTATTCGAGATATGAAAGGATCACGAATGTCCTGGAACAAAAGATGTTGGAGGATAAGAAGAACAAGGAGAAAATCATAAAATCAAAGGCAGATGTTGACGATCTCTTTATCAAGATCTATACTGTAGACTGTGATTTTGTAAGGGAAAACCTGGGACCGAAATTTAAAGCCAATCCTGATGATCTCAATACTGCGAAAAGAATTTTTACTTTTATGCTCGCGGGTAAGTGCACGGATGATCCACTCTGGGTTGAAGCTGCCAAGAAAATAAATGAAGAAGAACCAAATTATGGCATTGCAAAAAATATCGCCATTAAATGTCTCGTAGAAAAGGATTTTGCCTGTGCTGAAAAATATTTTAATCAGGCTTTGAAACTGGCAGAAGGGCCTGATGACAAGGCAGATATTTATATGAATTTAGCTAAGCTGGAAGAAAACCGGAATAATTACTCCGCTGCAAGAAAGCTATATCTTAAAGCCGCACAGGCAGGGCGAACTGATGCTTATAAAAACATTGGCCTTTTGTATTTTAACAGCTTCAATATGTGTAAAAAGGAGGAAGACCAGGTAAAAGACAGAGCGGTTTTCCTTGCAGCATATGACATGTTCCAAAAAGCCGGCGCCCGGGATATGATGGCCCAGGCAAAAGAGCAGTTCCCTTCAAAGGGTGAGATCTTTGATCGTAACTATGAGCGCGGACAAACGATTAACACCGGTTGCTGGATAGGCGAGACAACGACTATACGCGCAAGGGATGAGTAGAGATAGATTTGAGATTTGAGATTTGAGATTTGAGAAGTAGCAAAAATTATATCTAATTAATTTTCCCCACACCCCATCTCAAGCGCCATCCGGTTACTTTCGTTGGCTTTACCCTGCTGGCCCTGCTTTAAATATATTTCAGCCATCTTTTGATGTATGGTACAATCATCAGGATAAAGGCTTAATGATACCATGTAATCTTTTAATGCCATATCATATTTCTCTACCTTTTCATAAAAAGCAGCCCTGGTATCATAATTAAAAGCATCATTGGATTCGTTTAAAACCAACTTATTGTAATACTTTTCCGCCAGGTCATTACTATCCAATTGATCATAGATCTTGCCCATGTACAAAATCACATCAAGGTCTGTACTATCAATCTGGTATGCTTTTTTAAAATCCTCTAAGGCCTCTTCATATTTTTCAATTTTAAATAATGAAAACCCCCTGTTATAATAGGGTATATAATTTTCTCCGCTCCCTTTCTGGATATGAAGGGTATGGAAATCAATTGCTTTTTGGCTATTCTCAAGGCTACTGTGGGAGTTACCGATGTAACTTATAAGGTCAAGGTTTTCAGGATCTATAGCATATGATTTTTCAAACCATTCCAATGCCTCAGTATACTCCTCCTGCTCATATAATGTATATCCAACATTGTAGAGAAATGTAGCATTATCCGGATCGCACTCTGCGGCTTCCTTAAAACTAATAACAGCGCTATCCTGCTGTTGGAGTTCACTCAGGATCAGCCCCTTCAGGTTATGTGAATCACAATACTCATCACTTAAAGCCAATGCCTGCGTCACGTGCTTATTAGCATTATTGGCATCTCCCATTTGGTACATGGCATAAGCTATATTGTACCATGGCATATAGTTTTCCGGACTCAATTCCGTTGCAGTATAAAAATCCCCGATGGCACGATAATAATCCTGTGACTTGTAATATACCACGCCTCTTGAGTTATGGTATTCAAAATTTTTCGGGCTTATCTGAATGGCTTTTGAATAATTCTCTATAGCTTCTTTGTATTGTCCTTCGCCAGACAATTTTTCGGCAGCGGTAAAATAATCAGCGGCATTATTATTTTTATTCTTTTCGTGATCAACTATCATATCAATAAAAGAGTCACATTCTTTTGTTAATTTTTTCCCAAGCTCGATACCAAAATTATATGCTATTTTACTTTCCGGATCATCAAAAAAAGCATCTCCATATGCCTTTCTTAACTTTGCTTCATTCATTGCAAGATTCTCTTCCAGGCAGGTTTTAAAAATATCATTTGGACTTACTGTCTGATTGGAGGCGCGTTCATTGCGGATGCATTTACAGGCTTCATCAGCAACTTTATCCATCAGCTGTTGACTATAACTGATATTGAAACTAAAAAAAGCGATGATAAAAAAGAATAATCTCATATCTATGGTAGTAAAATTGTTGCTGCTAAAATATGAAAATTATTCATACAACAAATTGCTTTTAAAAAGCGAAAAATGGTATAGCCTCAATTGGATATTATCTGACAGTAGGTATTAGATCCTGAAATAAATTCAGGATGGCTGGAAAGAGAAAAATAGAAAGACAGGCAAATTCTTAACTACTCGTACCCGCAAAACATGCCACACGAGGCGCTCATGAATCTCCGCTGCGCTACGATTTACTCGTACCCGCAAAACATGCCGCACGAGGCCCTCGTGAATCTTCGCTGCGCTACGATTTCTTAATTTCTATTTCTTCATTTTCTATAAGCTCACAAAGCTCCTTGTACCAGGCTTCTCCGTACTTGCGAATAAGCGGGTCCTTCAGGAATTTATAAACCGGCACCTTTAAGGCAGCGCCATGGTCACATGCAGGGGAGCAGATGTCCCAGCGATCGTAATTTAAAGCTTCAAATTCATCGTATTTGGTGACACGGATGGGATACAGCTGACAGGAGATTGGTTTTCTATATTTTGTTTTTCCATCAAAATAAGCCTGCTCAATACCACACTTTAATATTCCCTTGTCATCATAAATGGCATAGGCACATTCTTTTCCCCCAATTGTCGGAGTGGAGTAATCACCTTCCTCATCAAGCACATAGGCCCCTTGTTCTTCAATGGCCTTCCTTCCCTCTTCTGACAGATATTCCTTTACATCAGCATATGCTTTATCCAGTATATCCAGCTCATCTTCCTCCAGCGGCGCGCCCAGGTCTCCCTCTACACAGCAAGCCCCTTTACATTTCAGAAGGTCGCATACAAAATATTGCTCCTTTATATCGTCAGATAGTATTGTTTTTCCCAGCGTAATCATGATTGCAAAGGTAACGGTTTGTGCGATAATTTAATTCCCATGTTCAGTTGGCAATAGGCAGTTAGCAGTCGGCAATTTTTTTGCCCGTTGCCTACTGCATACTGCCTACTTTTCCGTAAATTGCAAACTTATTTTTTTGATAATTTAGTGAAAGTTGGTATCATCACCAACGGCAGATCGCGGGCATGGAATATCTCAAATCTCTTAACGAACCACAGTATGAAGGTGTAGTAAACACCGACGGGCCCTGTATGATAATTGCAGGCGCCGGGTCAGGGAAAACACGCGTTTTAACTTTTCGTATCGCCTATCTGATGGAGAAAAAAGGAATAGATCCTTTTAATATCATGGCGCTGACATTTACGAATAAGGCAGCAAGGGAAATGCGTAATCGTATCGAACAGCTCGTTGGTACAGAGGCCAGGAACCTGTGGATGGGAACTTTCCACTCCGTTTTTGCCAGGATATTACGTGTAGAAGCTGATAAGCTGGGGTACCCGAGCAACTTCACCATCTATGATACTGATGACTCAAAAACGCTAATCAAGCAGATCGTAAAAGAGAAGGGGCTGGATGATAAGATCTATAAGCCTAATGTTGTTTATAATCGGATTTCCGGTGCAAAGAACAGGATGATCTCCTGGCAGGACTATAGCAATAATGCCATACTCCGTGCCGATGACGAGAGCCAGCAGAAGCCCGACATCCACCGTATATTCCGGGCTTATCAGGAACGTTGCTTTAAAGCCGGCGCCATGGATTTTGACGATATCCTTTTTAATACCTATAAGCTCTTTTCGAATTTCCCCGAAGTGCTTAATAAATACCAGCATCGCTTTAAATATGTGATGGTGGATGAGTTTCAGGATACGAATATTGTACAGTACCGCATTACAAAAAAACTGGCTGCCGTAATGCAGAATATTGCTGTGGTAGGTGATGATGCACAAAGTATCTATGCCTTCCGCGGAGCCGATATTCAGAACATCCTCAACTTTGAAAAAGACTATCCGGACCTTCGAATAATTAAACTGGAGCAAAATTACCGCTCTACACAAAATATTGTAAATGCAGCTAACTCTGTAATCTATAAAAATAAAGCACAGCTGCAGAAGCGGGTATGGACTGAAAATAGTGAAGGCTCATTGATAGAGCTTCTTCGTGCCACCTCTGATAATGAAGAGGGCAGGCTTGTGGCTTCTTCCATTTTTGAAGAAAAGATGCAGCATCATGTAAGCCACGAGGATATAGCCATCCTCTACCGGACAAACAGCCAGTCCAGGGCAATGGAGGAGGCGCTGCGCCGGATGAATATCAAGTATCGTATCATCGGAGGTCTGTCTTTCTATCAGCGAAAAGAAATTAAAGATATGCTGGCCTATCTGCGATTTGTCATGAATACCAATGACGAGCAGGCTTTCCGCAGGATCATCAACCTGCCAAAACGCGGGATAGGACAAACGAGCATTGACAAGATCATTGTAGCTGCCAATGAGCAGGATGTGTCGCTGTGGGAAATATTAGGTCGCTCAGATTTTGTTTTAAGTGGTAAAGCCGCTAAAGCAGGTCGTGATTTTGTGACAATGATCAAGCGCTTTCAGATTGAAGCTCAAAAAAAAGATGCTTATCATGCCGCATTTGAAATTGCAAAGGGCAGCGGTTTGCTGAAGGAGCTTTACGAAGATAAAACCGTAGAAGGTATCAGCCGCTATGAAAACGTGCAGGAATTGCTGAATGCCATTAAGGAATTTACGGATGACCCTGAGCGTGAAGTAAAAGATCTCGGAGCTTTCCTTCAGGAGGTGGCCCTACTTACCAGCATGGATGAAGATGAGGATTCGGACGATGAGAAGGTGACGCTGATGACGATCCATATGGCAAAGGGCCTTGAATTTGAGTATGTTTATATTGTGGGGATGGAAGAGGATCTTTTTCCAAGCCAGATGATGCTCAGCAGCCGTGCAGACCTTGAAGAAGAGCGGAGGCTTTTTTATGTGGCCATCACGCGTGCCAAACAGAAGCTGTTCCTCTCCTATGCATTGACCAGGTATCGCTTTGGCAGGCTGAAAAATTGTGAGCCCAGCCGTTTTATTGAAGATATTGATCCGGTATATATAAAGACCAGCAACAAGTCTGCGAGTGTGGAATCTTCCTACAGCCGTGAATCTTATACGCAAAGTTTTATTTCAGGAATGAAAAAAACCGTATCTTCAAGGGCGGTAGAGAAAAAATCATCTTACACACCGCCGGCGGATTTTACGCCCAGCGATACAAGTAATCTTAAGGAAGGGATGAAAGTTGAACATCCGAAGTTCGGTTACGGTTTAGTAATTGAAATGGATGAAAGCGGGGCTAACCGCAAAGCCAGGGTCAACTTTGAAGACTTTGGTGAAAAAACATTATTACTTAGTTTTGCTAAACTACGAATACACGATAGTTAACAATTAATGGAAAATTTAGAATACAACACGCAGCGCGGCGACCTTCAGCTTAAAGAATATGGTCGTAATGTACAGAAGCTGGCAAAATACCTTAAATCTATTGATGATAAAGAGGAAAGAACCCGAAAAGCTCATGTACTTGTTGATCTTATGAAACAGATCACGCCGCTCAGAGAAAATAATGAAACTGACCAGAAGTTCTGGGATGATCTTTTTATTATGGCAAACTTCGATCTTGATATCGACAGCCCTTTCCCTCCTCCTCCACAGGACATCCTGGAAAAGAAGCCACAGCGCCTTGGCTATAAAACCAACTCGATCAAATTCCGCCACTATGGAAAAAATATTGAGAAACTGGTGAGACAGGCAACGGAAAAAGAAGATCCTGAAGAGCGTGAAGAAGCGATCATCTATATTGGAAAATTGATGAAAAGCTTCTATACCAGCTGGAATAAAGAAGTAATAGACGATGCCGTGATCCTTGAAAACATAAAACAGATCAGTGGCGGAGAGTTAGATATTAACCTCGATAAGGTAAAAGACGAAAATCTATTTGAAAAGCTTTATAAAAGCCGTCGCAAGCCAACACATCAGAAATCTGGTGGTCGCAGTGGCGGAGGAGGCTATAAAGGAAAGTCAAACAGAAGAAAAAGAAGTTAATGGGTGCATTCCACATTTCCGGTGGGTATAAGCTTTCAGGGGATGTAATCCCTCAGGGCGCAAAAAATGAAGCATTGCAGATCATATGTGCAGTGCTACTTACTAAAGAGCCGGTAACAATTCATAAGATCCCGAACATCCGTGATGTCAACAAGCTGATCGAGCTGCTTGCTGCTATGGGTGTAATCGTGGAGAAGCTTAATGAAGAATCCTACAGGTTTACAGCCAAAGATGTCGACGTTTCATTCCTGGAAAGCCAGGAATATAGTGAAATGGCTGCTAAGCTCAGGGGCTCCATTATGATCGTTGGGCCTTTACTTGCCCGTTATGGGAAAGCCAAGATCCCTAAGCCTGGCGGTGATAAGATTGGCAGGAGAAGACTGGATACCCACTTTATCGGTTTTGAAAAACTTGGGGCGAAATTTGCCTACGATAAAAGGAATACCTTCTTTATTATTGATGCCTCAAACTTACAGGGCACCTACATGCTTCTTGATGAAGCTTCAGTTACAGGTACGGCCAATATTTTAATGGCAGCTGTTTTAGCTAAAGGTACTACTACTGTATATAATGCAGCTTGTGAACCATATATCCAGCAGTTGTGTAAGATGCTCAACCGTATGGGAGCAAAGATCTCAGGGATCGGGTCCAATCTCCTCAAAATAGAAGGAGTTGATTCTTTGGGCGGAACAGAGCATACAATGCTACCGGATATGATCGAGATTGGCAGCTTTATTGGTCTTGCCGCAATGACACAGTCGGAGATCACAATAAAAAATGCTGCAGTATCGGAGCTGGGAATGATCCCTGATGTATTTAAAAAACTGGGCATATCACTTATTATAAAAGATGATGATATCATTATTCCCGAACAGAAGAATTATGAAATAGAAACATTCATTGATGGGTCAATAATGACCATTGCTGATGCTCCATGGCCCGGATTTACACCTGACCTTTTAAGCATTGTGCTGGTAACAGCCATTCAGGCGAAAGGAACGGTGATGATCCACCAAAAGATGTTTGAAAGCCGCCTCTTCTTTGTTGATAAGCTTATTGATATGGGCGCCCAGATCATCCTTTGCGATCCGCACCGTGCTACGGTTATCGGCCTTGACCGCCGTTATCCTTTAAAAGGCATTCAAATGACCTCACCTGATATCCGCGCAGGTGTATCTTTACTTATAGCGGCCCTTTCAGCAGAAGGTGACAGCACCATCTATAATATTGAACAGATCGACAGAGGATATCAGAATATTGATGAACGATTAAAAGCTCTTGGAGCCAGAATTGAGAGGACGATGTAAAGGACAATTTTCACTTATCAGCCAACCTGATGAAATTAATAACTTTAACATACCTACTTTTTGTTATCTTTCTTTCCTCTACCTACGCGCAGAGTAATAATTTTCAGGAAGGATATATAATAAATCTGGAAAAAGACACTTTATATGGTCTTATAGCTCAGAATGAGGTGAACATCTCCTTTAAATCACTATTAAATAATCAGACCATCGATTATTCTCCCAGTCTGCTTTTGGGATATGTAGCTGGTGAAAAATCCTTTCGCTCTGCTTATGTTGACGTGGAACTCACTTCGCGTGACCTGCTGGAGCTAACATATGAGCCGGAATTAAAAATAAAAAAAGACACGGTTTTTCTTGAAGTTATTATTGATAGCGATAAAAAATTATTATCTCATTTTACAAGTGAGTATACCACTAATTTCTATATCTACTATAAAGGGAGGTATGAGCTTTTAGTTTATAAGCCGTATAAGCTGTTGCCAACTTTTGGAAACAGTTATATAACTGAAAATAAAACTTATATTAATCAGTTGGCTTTTTATCTTAAGGATTGTTCTTCAATCTATCCCAAACTTAAAGGGTTAAAATATAAAAAGAAGAATTTAGAGCGTACTTTTAGAACCTACAAAAAGTGTAAAAAATAATTATCCGGTGTTAAAAACTTTTTTAAAAAATTAATCCCTAGTTTTTCACTTACAGACAATTAATCAAACTTTGAACTTCAAACTTCAAACTTTAAACTCAGTTTCAATCCTCATACTTCTGATCCTCTTCAAGCTTTGAATCTCCATTATAGTTTATTATAATAATTTTAGTGAGGGCAACTGAGGTAGGAATGGTTACTATATCCCCTTCCTTTGTTTTAATGTACAAAAAAAAGAGAGTGATATTTTCTATATGTCCTTCTATAGGATAATCTTTATCAAATATCTTTAGTGGTCCTCCTATCTTTAGAGGATGATTAAAAAATAAGATCAAACTGGAGGTTATATTTGACAAAATAGACCATTGAGCAAAAAAGGCAATACCTAAAATCGTCATTACGGAGGTAATAAAAATCACTAACTCCTTCGGATTAACACTCCAGATTGCTGTAATGAAGATAATTGCAACAAGAAGGAGCAGAAAGTTGAATGTTTTAATAATTATGCCCTGCCGTACGGCTGCAAAGTTAAATTTGCGTGTAACTCTATTTACAACTTTACGAATTATAAAAGTTGAAACAATAAGGATTAAAATTACCGCTACTGTTTCAATTAACCTGATGTCATATTTTTCCATAAAAAGCACTAGTAAATTTCAGCGCAAAATTAAGGAAGTTAAATATTAATAGCATTTTTTTTAGTATTTAAACCTTTTGATTTTATAGAACTCAACTACAGACGTTAACTCCAATTCATCTATTAATCGGTGAACCTCCCTTCATTGACTTTTCAGGTTTCATCTTTACTCATACCCGCATTGCATGCCCATCGGCCGCCAAAGGCTCACCGACGGCGCTGCGCACGACCCCTCGTGAACAGCGCTGCGTTACGTTTACTCATTCGCGCAACCATGCCGCACAGGGCCCTCGTGAACCCCCACTGTGCTTCGATTTCTGATTTCAGATTTCCAATCATTCTTCCTTCAATGTTCCCGCAGGATTTAAATAGGCGGCTTTTAATACTTTGTAGCCTATTGAAATAATAGTTATAAATAAGGCTATTAATCCACCTAAAAGGAACTCCTCTATTCCTAAATTAAATTTAAAAGCAAAATTATCAAGCCATTTACTCATGGCATACCATGCGACAGGTACGGCTATGGCAAATGCTATTAAAACCTGTCCTACAAAAGTTTTGGCCAATAGTATAAATAAATCTTTCACACTTGCTCCTAATATTTTGCGCACCCCAATTTCTTTTGTTCTTTTCTGAATTATAAAAGATGCAAGACCAAATAATCCAAGACAAGCGATGAAAATCGTAATACCTGCTCCAATTGCAAAGACATTGCTTGCCCGTCGGTCATTTTTATAGAAAAGCTGCCACTGTTCATCAAGAAAATGATATTCTATAGGTGATCCTTCCTCAAACTGATTATGCACAGCCGTAGCATGTGCTATTACTTCCTGGGTATAAGCAGGGTCAAATTTCAATGAAAAATAATCTATTGACTGAAAAGGATTTGCCCGAAAGCCCATTATTAGTGGAGCAATTTCATTGTGCAAAGATTGAAAATTAAAATTTCTTACAACACCTGATATCTGGAACTGCCCAACTTCTTCACCACTTATTTCGATAAATTTACCTACCGGATTTTCCAGACTTAGGGCTTCAACCATCTTTTCATTTATCAGCACCTTAAGAGAATCAGCCTGCAGGCTTCCTGTAAAATTGCTCCCCTCCACTATTTCCATATCATATAGATCAATGATATCTTCATCAAAACCGATATAATTTACCCTTAATGAATCTCGCTCACCCACACTACGAATATGCACCTGGCTAAGGTTTTTCCATTCGCCAGGTACTCTTGAAGAAACCGCTACTCCTTTAATATGTGGAGATTTGGCAAATTCATTTTTTAAAGTCTCGAATCGTGATCTGACATCACCGCTATTGATATCTACTACCAATGTTCCTGAATTATCAAACCCCAGGGATGCATTCTGTATATAATTTAATTGTCTTGACGTAATGATAGTAGCAATGATCATAATAATTGAAAGTGTAAATTGCACGATGACCAGCACCTTCCTGAGCCTTACACTTCCTTTTCCTGAGCTCATCTGACCTTTGAGAATATTAGCTGCCCGTAATTTTGACATTAAAAAAGCCGGATAAGTACCGGAGAGAAGCCCCACGAATAATGTTATTCCCAAAAGCAGCAGCAGGATACCCCCCAATGTTTCTGTATTAAATATAAATTCCTTATCCGTTAGGTCATTGAAGTAAGGCAACAGCAGGTCCACTAAGCCAACGGATATAATTAGTGATATTAATGCAATTAGGGTTGATTCTGATAAAAACTGAGTTATTAGTTGCCCTCTTACTGCACCGGAAACCTTTCGAATACCAATCTCTTTGCCCCTGTGCAGTGATTTGGCAGTAGCAAGGTTCATGTAATTAATACAAGCTATCAGGAGCATGAATATAGCAACAGCAATAAAAATATATACATACGCAATCTCACCACGGGCACTGTCACTGGCATATTCTATCTCCTTAGATTCAAAGTGGATATCAGCCATAGGCTGTAGATAAAAATCACGTTGTTGTTCCTTTGCAAAATAAGTATCGATAAATCCCGGAATTTTACTGTTTAGATTATCTACATCGGTATTTTCTTCTAATAAAAAGTAAGTAAAGGCACCATACGTATTCCAGTTTGTTATATACGCTTTATAAAAATCCGCATTAGAAGGAACGGAAACCAACATCCTATACTGCAGATGAGTATTGGTTGGTAAATTTTTGATAACCCCTGTCACCTGGGCAGTTTCATTATCACCAAAAACTAATGTTCTGCCAACTACATTTTGAGTAGTACCAAAAAGTGTAATTGCCCAATCCTCGTCTATCACTAAAGAATTTGGCTCTTTTAGGGCAGTTTTAGGATCTCCTTCAATAAAGTTGGCGGTAAATACTTGAAAAAGATCCGGATCAGCATAAAAATATTCACGCTCATGATAAAGCTCCTCGTTTGCTTTAAAATTAATATGTCCGCCAAACCGATACAGTCTGGTGCCTCTTTCTACCTCCGGATAGTCTTCGGCGAAAGCTTTGGCTACTGGTGGAGCCGTCATACCGAAATAGCGCGTTTCCTGGCCTGATTTATCAATTTCTACAAGACGATAGATACGTTCCTTATTCCTGTGAAAGTCATCAAAAGACAGCTCATCAATGACAAATAAGAGAAGCAGGCTACTGCAGGTAATTCCCAGCGTGAGCCCTAGTATATTAATGATTGCATATACTTTGTTGCGAAAAATATTTCTGACCGCAACTTTGATGTAATTTCTGAGCATGATCTTTTATTTAAGTTTTTATCTTAATTTTTAATTCTTAGTTACTCATATCCTCGTGTCATTTGACAACACCACTCGTGAATATCAGTTGTTTTCCGGTTTTTTGATTTTTGGTTTAGTCTATAGGTTGAAAAAGAACAACTTCACCACCAGGAGAAAGCGCTAAATAAAAAATAATCTCATCCGTTGAGCTTATGGATGAGTCATCAGAATTATCACTATCAATAATAGTAGTACCTGCTACTGCCGGAAGTTTTGGAACGGTATCTAATTCCCATTTTATATTTCCTTTTTTGTCTCTGATCAGAAGTGGGAATTCATTTATATCAGCATCTTTTGTATCTATAAGTAGCTCATCAAACACAAGTTTTTTCTTCCCCTCCATAAGCTTAATGGTGCCCGTACCTTTTATTTTATATACACCATTTCCGGTTAAAAGCAGTGTGTCATCTTTTAATATTTTTACTGAAGGTTGTAAAAAGACAAGTAGTAAAATTGATGTTATTAAGATTTTCATATGTTTCTAATTTTTATATAAATCAGCAGAAATTAAATGCTGATAATCATTCATTCTTTAAAGTCTCCGCTGGATTTACCCTGGCTGTTTTAATAACATGATAGGTGATTGTGGCTAGACCAATCATAAATATTACAAAACCTATCATTATAAATAAGAGCCAGCTGATCTCCACTTTATAAGTAAACTGCTCTAACCATTTATTCGAAAGCCAAACACCTACCGGAATGGCTATTGCCCAGCCAATAAGGATCAGCAGGGAAAAATCACGAGAAAGATCCTGCGCTAACTGGCTTAATGAGGCACCTAAAACTTTCTTTATACTCACCTCTTTCGTCCGCTGCTGAATATGAAGGGAAGCCAATCCAAATAATCCCAGGCAGGAAATAAATAGGGCTAGTCCTGTTGCCCAGGTTAGTACTTCTTTAGCTTGCTGCTCCTGCTGATATTGTAGTCGATTTTGTTCCTCAACGAAGTTATAGGTGAGGGGCGTTGTTGGTAAAACATCTCTCCATGTATCTTTAAGCTCTTCCAGTACCTCAAAAGTACCGGTTGGGGTAGTTTTTATATACATCCGTGCCACAGGCTCATACCTGTTCATATGCAATACAAGAGGTGTCACATTCTGATGTAGTGACTGGAAGTGAAAATTATCAATGACACCGACAATCTGCATATCAAAACCTACATAATTAATCTGCTGACCAATTGGATCCTCCAGCTGCAGCTCGTCAACAAAAGCTTTATTTACCAATACAGCATTGTCTTTATCGGAAGCTTCATTTATGAAATCAAAATCCCTTCCTTCTATAAGTTTTATTTCAAAAGCTTTCAGATAATCCGGCGTGATGCGATCGTGCTGAATAATATATTCTTGCTCCCGAAATGTTAAATTCGTCCGGGAATTATCATCGCTGTCACCGGTAATCCATAAAACCTGTGGATGCGCTGCCATATGGTTTCTAAGCTGTTCATAGGATTTTTCGGATTCAGGTCCCGGTATTGGTACTGATATGATATTTTCTTCATTATAACCCAGATCAAAATTATTGATATAATTCAGCTGCCGGTTTACAGTTAAAAATACAACAGCACAAACAACTCCGATAGAAAACTGCAACACGACTAAGAGTCGTGCAAAACGGCTTTTACCCCCAACCTTTTCATTTCCTTTCAAAGCTTTTGCCGGAGAAAAGCGTGTGCTGACTGCAGCGGGATAAAGGGCAGTTAAAATAATAATGATTAAAAGCGGGATTAACAGGTATATTATGAGACTGAAACCATCGTCATATATCCTAAAGGATTTTCCACTTAATAGCTCAAAATAGGGAATCGTCAGATCAACTAGTAATATCGAAAGCCCAAAGGCAAATACAGAAACAACCAATGTTTCTATTATATATTGAAAGATCAGCTGCTTTTTTCCCGCTCCTATAATTTTTCTTATCCCGATCTCTTTCACGCGACTTAAAAGAACCCCAAAGCTTAGGTTTATATAATTAAAACATCCGATGATCAGGATCAAAAAGCCTATACCGCCTAAAATATATGATGTAGTAATAGAAGAGCTGGCCGTCATTCCATTACCTCCCCCTATTTTATCATCCAGATGGATTGAGGTGAGCGGTTGAAGCCCCATCTTAAACAGCTTAATATCTTCCTCTGAAGCTATTGATTTGAAAGCTCTGTCCAGCTGTGATAGGAGTTCTTTTTCCTCTGCACCCTCACGGGCCAGGGCAAACGAGGTGATATGCAGGTCGAATAAGCGTGTCATTCTTTCAGGATCAGCCACCTGCTGATATTTTTTAAATGGCACTAATACCTCAAACTGCAAGGAAGAATTTCCCGGCACCTCTTCCATTATACCTACCACTTCCATCGGATGGATCTCACCATTAAACGTAAAATCTACGATCTCTCCGATAGCTGATCTATCTCCAAACCAGGTTTTGGCTGTGGATTGATCAATTATCAATGTGGAAGGATCATCCTGAAACCGCTTTAATGATCCCTTTATTAATGGAAAACTAAATACTTCAAAAAAACCTTCATCAGCAAATAGAAAGGATTGATTGAAAAATTCATCTTGCACCCGTATAGCCGTTGATGCACCATCAATACTTATGATTTTTTCAAATCCAGGCATCAGCTCCTCTAACTGTTTTTTCAACGCCGGTGAAGTCCCTGATGAGTTTCTCCATTCTCCGCGGGCTTCCATAAAAAACGCACTATTTATACGATAAATTCTATCTTTTTTAACATGAAACTGATCGTAAGTCAGCTCGTCATGCACAAAAAGATAAACCAATATGCATACGGCTATACCCAGTGTAAGCGACAAAATATTAATGAAAGAGATAAGCTTTCTCTTCCTGATATGTCTAAATGCAGTTTTTAAATAATTCCTCCACATGTTATTCTGATTTAAGTGATTCTGCAGGATTAATCAATGCTGCTTTTACTTCCTTTTATTCCGATCTAAGTGAATCAACAGGGTTTTGTAATGCTGCTTTTAAAGTCTGATAGCCTACTGTTAATAAAGCTACCCCTATGCTGGCTACCAGAGTTAAAATAAAGATCAAAGGGTCCAGCTCCATACGGTAAGCGAAATTATCCAGCCAGCGGCCCCCTAAATACCATGCAATGGGAGTTATGATGATATTGGCGATCAGCACCAGCTTCAAAAATTCCCAGGAAAGAAGCCTTGTAACATCAAAAACACCGGCACCTAATACCTTACGTACCCCAATCTCTTTGGTCCTTGAAACAACCATAAAAGATACCAGGCCAAATAATCCGATTACAGCTATTATTATAGTAATGATGGTGAAAAGGAGCAATACATTTATAAGGCGCACTTCGGCACGGTATTGAGCATCAAATTTTTCATTGAGGAACATGAAAGAAAATTCACGATCAGGATAATTTGTTTTCCATACTTTATTTAGCTGATCTACCAGCTCTGCAGTATTTCCCGTAACAAATTTTATAGCAAAATAAGAGCTCCAGCGGTGATCATAATCCATAACAATCGGCCAGATATTTTTTTGCAGCCCCTCCTGGTGGTAATCCTTTACTACACCAATAATTATACCTTCAGGTGTTCCTGACGGCGATGTTATTTTCTTTCCTATTGCTTCTTCAGGTGAATTCCAGCGGGCCAAATTAACAGCCGTTTCATTAACTATTAGTCCATCCTGAAGGTCCGATGCTTTTCTTATATCAAAATTTCTTCCTGCGATAAGCTCTAGACCAAGGGTTGAAATATAATCATCATCGACAGACATATACTCCGTTTCATAAGGCTCATCCTTAGGGAAACCCTCCGGATTGGCCCACTGGCCCTGCCATCCGGGTTTACCGGGAAAAGCATTGGTATAGCTTACCTCATCTATCGCTGCCAGATTTTTGATTTGATTTTTAAAAGAGGCCAACTCTAGTGAGTCGCCATAAATATGATTAGCATGAACAACTAAAACCTGTTCTTTTTCAAAACCCGGATCCTTCTCCTGCATAAACCTGAGCTGGTCAAGGACCAGAAGGGTGCCTACCACAAGTAAACTTGAAACTACAAACTGAAAAAGAACAAGCCCTTTTCTTAATCCTGATCCCCGGAGGCTTGTTGTCAGCTTTCCTTTTAGTGTTTCCGCCGGTTTATAACCTGATAATACCATCGCTGGATAATATCCGGATAATAGGGTGATCAGTACAATCAGCAAAATTGAACCTATTATGATCTGAGGCTGAAAAAGGTCATTAAACTGAAAATTTCTTCCTATTAATTCATTAAAGAAGGGCAGTATCAGGTCTATTATTAAAGCAACAATAAAAAAGGAGAGCAAAGTAATCACAAACGATTCTGCTATAAACTGCCAGAATAAAGCGGAACGTGATGAACCTACAATTTTACGCAGCCCCACCTCTTTGGCCCTGTATGCTGATTTGGCAGTAGTCAGGTTAATAAAATTGATACAAGCCAGAAGAATAACAAAAATTGCTATTGCAGAGACAAGAAAAACCTGGTTTATACTTCCCTTTGGTCCAAAGCCATTGCTTAAACCTTCTTTAAGATATACATCTGAGAGGGGTTGAAGATGAACATATATTTCCATTCCCATCTGCTTCAGGAATTCACCCACATTATCCATGTACAGGTTTGTCACTTTTGCTTCAAAGGCTTCAGCATCAACATGTTCCTTTAAAAGAACATAATTCCTCACATTCAGATTTCCCCATCCGTCAGAATAGGTGAAGCTTTTATTAAAATGAGGATAAGTATCAAAAGAGATCAGCATAGTAAACTGCATATGCGATTGACGTGGTACATTTTCTATCACTCCTGTAATTTCAAATTCAATTGAATCGGCTAGTGTGATAGTTTGCCCTACAATATCTGTGGAGCCGTAATATTTTTCAGCAATTTCTTTAGTAAGAACAGCCTTAAAAGGGCCCTCTAAAGCCTTGGAGGGATTTCCTTCTATAAAATTAAAAGAAAAAATATCAAAGAACTGCTCACCTGCATAATGGATCTTTTCATCGAACCGCTTATTCTCATGCATCACCTGAAATCCTGAGCTTCGGGTATATACCACTTTTTCTACTTCAGGATATTCCGCAACCTTAACCCCAATAGGCCAGCCGCTGGTTTCATTACCGCCACTGTAGATCTTATAGATCCTATCGTAATTTGTATGGAACTTATCATAGGAAAGCTCGTCAAAAACGAAGAGCATAATTAAGATCCCGCATGTAAGCCCAAGGGCCAGGCCCAAAAGGTTTATGCCGGCATAACCTTTAAATCTGTTAAGGTTTCTGAAAGCTATTTTGAAATAGTTTTTCAACATATGTAAATGCAGTTATTTTTGTTATTATCTCTTTTTATTCAAGTGTAATGCCAATCCTAAAAAGGGGCTATTTATTATTTTAAAGCCATTATATAAATCTTACTGCCCATTTTTAAAAATTTTACTGTCCATAAGTGGACATTAGGTTAGGAAAATTAATAAGGGATAACTAAAATTACGGCATGTCACCAAACAATAGCAGAATATTGATCATCGATGATGATGAATATGTACGGTTAAGCCTGAAAATGCTGCTGGAGCAATATTATGAACAAATAATGGCAGCTTCCCATCCTGCACAGATTACAGATCTTATTGAAAAGGAGAAATATGATGTGGCAATACTGGATATGAACTTCAGGCATGGTGCTACCAGTGGAGAGGAGGGTTTATTCTGGCTCAAAAAGATCAAAACCACCTCCCCTAAAACATCGGTTATTCTGATCACTGCTTACGCTGATGTGAAGACAGCAGTTGAGGGTATTCAGCAAGGGGCAATGGATTTTATTGTGAAGCCATGGCAAAATGAGAAATTGCTGGCAACTGTAAAAGCGGCCACAGAACTTGCTCAGGAAAAACAGAAGGTTGAGCAGCTAAAAGAAAAGCAAAAAAGCCTTAACAGCGTATCCGGAAGTAAAAATATGCTGATTGGCAACTCTCCTGAAACGGAAGAGATCAGGAGCATGATCAATAAAATAGCAGCGACAGAGGCAAGTATATTAATAACAGGTGAGAATGGAACAGGAAAGGAAGTAGTGGCCCGGGAGATCCATAACAATTCCTTACGCAGCAAAGAGGTTTTTATGGCTGTCGATCTTGGCGCCATTAATGAAAATGTTTTTGAAAGTGAGCTTTTCGGACATATCAAAGGAGCTTTTACCGATGCACGGGAAAATCGTACAGGGCGGATAGAAGCCGCATCGGGAGGAACATTATTTCTGGATGAGATTGGAAATATGAGCCCCGGTATGCAGTCAAAAATGCTCACCGTGTTGCAGCGAAAAGAAGTTGTTCCTGTAGGGGCCAATGCACCACGGCCGGTTGATGTGCGTGTTATATGTGCCACTAACAGTAACCTTCAGCAGATGGTAAAGGAAGGGCAATTCCGTGAAGACCTGCTATACAGGATTAATACTATGACTATTAATGTCCCTCCTTTAAGAGAACGTCCGGAAGATATTGAAATCTTATCCAGTCATTTTTTAGCGCAATTTTCTGCAAAATATCGTAAGCAGCTAAACGGTCTTAGTGAAGATGGACTTAAGCTACTTAAAAAATATTCCTGGCCGGGAAATGTACGGGAGCTGGAACATGCCATAGAAAGAGCCGTCATTATGTCAGAAGATGATCAGCTGAAGGAAGAGGATTTTCAGTTTTTAAATGCTGACTTTCAAAAAACCCCGGTTTTCGATGATCTGAATTTGGAGAGCCTGGAAGCCTGGGCTATAAGGCAGGCCATCAAAAAATATAACGGCAATATCAGCCATGCCGCCGATGAGCTTGGGCTTTCGCGGGGAGCTCTCTATCGCAGGATGGAGAAGTATGGGATTTAAAAGCCTACATCTGATTGCTATAACCTCCCCAGCATCGGTCAGGCGGCTTCTCACTGGCATTCGCACATTCAGCCGTACCTTTAGATTTACAATATATTAATATTCTAAGATTGCTACTCTTACAATGTGGTTATGTGGGTAACCTGAAAGGTTATCCATATATCCACATAATAAGAGGGGGTTTAAGGGGGAGATTTTATTCAACAATTATTTGTGG
>JBPRGH010000063.1:0-1382 GCA_051418055.1 Candidatus Cyclobacteriaceae bacterium M2_1C_046
TCAGGTACTGTGTTAAAATCCAAATAAATTAATATAATTTTTCTAATTTTATACCAGCAAAAAGAAGTCAATTTATTGACTATCTAGTATGAGGTGGCAGTGCTTTTAGCCACCTCATTTTTTATCCCATGTGTTGGATCATATACCCCGTCATTTTTCCAGATAGCATAAATCAAAAGCAGTAACTTTCTCTGTACAGCAACAATACCTACCATTTTCTGCGATTTCCTTTCCAATAAGCGATCATAAAATTTAGCAAGGTCTGGATTATACTTTTTTGCATTCAAGGAGGGCATATGTAAAGCTTTTCGGATATGCCTGTTTCCTTTTTTAGAGATCTTAGCCTTTCCTTTTAATGAGCTCCCTGATTGATTTTCAACCACATCATACCCTGCATATTTAACCAACTGCCGCCGGTTTTCAAATAGAGCAAATCCATTTGTTTCAGCTACTATAATTAAAGCTGTCAGTAAGCCTACGCCTGGTATTGTAGTAACCTTTTTAATTTTTTCTTCCAGCTCTGGACTTGTTTTTACCAGCAGCTTGATTTCCTGTTCAATTACGTCAATTTGAGTTTCTAAAAAGGCGATATGCTTTTTTAGTCGCTTTTTAGTGGTTTTTAATGGATTGTAAGAAGCTTCTACACTATGTAGTTGATTTCTTAATCGTATCCTTTCTTTTACTAACTGCTCTCTTTCACGTGTTAACTGCTTCACTGCTCTAATAACAGAAGAAGTTGGTTTCCATTGTTCCAATTTTCGTTCTACTCCATAGGCACTGATCAGCTTAGCATCAATGATATCCGTTTTAGACCTGCTGTCAATTACTTTACTGTAGTATTTTATTTTGTTAGGTAAAATTACAGATACCTGTTCATCTTCCTCCAGGAGATAATAAGCCAGGTTTTCATAATACACCCCTGTTGCCTCCATCAGATAAATGATTTTAATCTCAGCTTCAGTGTTATTGATTACCCATTTCTTAAAACCAGTAAATCCTTTCAATGAGTTAGAAAAGCTTTTAACAGCACTGAATTTAAGGTTTTGGTCCTGATCCATTGATGCGATACATGCTGTGAAATTTTCTGCAGCAATATCAATTCCGACGGCTTGTTTTAATAATCTGCTCATAGTTTTGATATTAGCTCTTGTCAAGGGAGGATCTTCTATGTCTAATCTCGTTTTAATAGTAGCTTTTTCGCTTCCGGTACTGTCCTGACTTTAAAGACTAAATAATGCAGGAGGTTAAACCTGAGGCAGAATATCTTCTTTATGAAGTATTTAGAGTCCTACTTTCTCTCCTGCAAGTCCCTTTACAAGAAATTGTACTTTTTCTTTACAAGTTAATTAATATCAAACATACGAGAGTCCCTTGCAGGAGAC
>JBPRGH010000064.1:0-4517 GCA_051418055.1 Candidatus Cyclobacteriaceae bacterium M2_1C_046
GGCAGAAAAGCAATATACCGACCAGATCAATAACTACGCAGATAAAGCGCTGCTTTACGATTCCAGGTTGCCGGAAAGCCTCCTTGCCAAAGGGTTTTATTATATGCATACAAATGAGTACCGGCTGGCTCTTCCGCACCTCGAGAAAGCACTTGAGTATAATCCCAACTCATCAGCAGTGGTTCAGACGCTTGCCGATCTATACTCCCAGTACATCCCGAACACCTCCAAGTACCTGGAGTATGCTCTCAAAGGAATAAAGATTGATATTGCCGCCAATGATTCTACAGAAAAAAGTTATACTTATCTGCACCTTAGCAATGCGCTGGCACAGACGGGATTTGTGGATGAAGCACTAAAATATATCAACAAATCTATAGACTACAACCCGAATAACGAGTATTCCCCTTACTTAAAAGCATACATTTTATACGCAAAGGATCGCAACATTGAGCGGACAAAAAAGCTCCTGGTGAGGGAGTGGCAGAAAGATACGAACCGTCTGGACATCCTTCAGGAAGTCGCGAAATTGCATTATTTTCAGAAAGACTATGACACAGCTTTTTTTTATTACGACAAATTTGTCAAAGGGAAGCTGAGATACGGCCTGGATATTTATCCGCATGAAAATGCAAAAATTGGAATGGTCTATCATAAGATGGGGATGGAGGAAGAGGCGGAAGATTTTTTCAAAGCCTTTAGTGATTATTGCGAAGAAGATCAATCGATTTACAAAAGTGCGAGTATGGCTGTGAAATATGTGCATGAAGGGAAAAATGACCAGGCAATTGAACAGTTAAAAGTCTTTGCAACTCAGGATAACATCCAGTACTGGATCGTGTTATTTATGGAAATGGACCCCATCCTTGCCCCTCTTAAAAGTCATCCGGACTTCGACAGAATCATGCAAAAGATTGAGGATAGGTTCTGGGAAAAACATAATCAGGTAAGAGCTTCGCTTGAGGAAGAAGGAGTGATATAATCAGGAGAGCTAACATTTGGTAACCTGGTAGTTTTTTACGTCAGCTAAGAGCATTCTTTACTCCTTATTATCTTTACTGTCCTTTTGTGCAACATTCGAATCAATCATTCTTGCTATACGAATTATAAAATCTACGCCTAAAATATGAAAATAGAATTAGCAAAATGGATTGTAATTCTTTTTGGACTTTTTATCATAATGGCCGGATTTATAATGCTTTTTAAGCCCAAAAAAGCAAGGATTATATTAAGAGATTTCGCAAGTACCAATTTTATAAACTATACCGAAATCACAATACGCCTGATTGTTGGAATAGCTTTTATTTTATATTCGGACCTTGCTAAATCCCCAGAGATATTTAGAATTTTTGGATGGTTTATGCTAATAACGGCATTGATACTTTATTTTGTTCCAAGAAAATTACATCACAACTTTTCAACCAAAAGTGCTGATATTATCAAACCGTATTATTTTAGGCTCATCGCGCCTTTTGCTTTTGTGTTTGGTGGTTTGATTATTTATAACGTGAATTGGCTTTGAGTGCAAACGGAGTCAGCATAAATATAAAAACGTTGCACAACACTAAAAAAATGCTCAATCGTGTCAATTAAACCTAACATAAACTTAATTGAGTTTAACTGCCGTTTGTCCGTATAGGATAAAGGAATTAAAGTCATTCGACTTCAAAAATTTAATATTTACTCCAGAGTTAGGGTTGATAAAACTGAGTTCTTCGTCTTTTACAGGAATAAGGTTATATGCATCACCGTTTGGAAAGTGAAGTGAAAGTTGGTTGTTTTCATCTTTATAGATTACAGAAAGCTCTACCTGGCTATTCCATTTGTATTTTCCCGAAAGCTGTTTTAGTAATTCTGTATCCAGATGATTTCGTTGAACAGATACACGTTTCAAATGATTCCAGTTATATAATTGAGAAGCAGATAACAACAATTCATTACCCAGCGCACCACCATTATCTGAATTAATTAAATATACCAGTCCTTTCCCCGAATCAAGGTCTATGGTCATACCAGTTCGATAACCGGCATTACCACCATAGTGGGTAATGGCAAACCCTGTTTCCGACTTATCTACTATAAAGCCATAAATATGTCCATCACGTTCTTGATTAATTACCGATTGAATTGCTGACTTTGAGAAAATTGAACTTTGCCCTTGATAACCTTTGTAAATTTCGATTAAAAATTTAGCCATATCAGCAGCATTGCTCCAAAGCCCGGCTGCTGCCTGCTCTGGATGGTTTCTCCAGCCACCAGCTAAAACAGTTCCATCTAACGTGTAACCCTTTGCTACTTTGCTGGAATCTGATGGCTGCAATGGTTGTGTAAATTCAGAATTCTCCATACCAGTGGGTTCAAGTAGCCACTCATTCATAATTTTAGAAAACTCTTCCTTAAAAATATCCTGAAGTGCTACCTCAGCTAATGTATACCCACCACCTGAATAAGCTAACATTTCATTAGGTGCTGAGATTACTTCTATAGCCGGTGAATTAACGCCTTCACTCCCTTTTAAAACATCAAAATCAGTTGGAATAGCAAGGTGATTATCATAGCCTGGATAACCTCCTGAAGTAATGCCCGAAGTATGCGCAAAGATATTTCGTAAGGTTACAGGGTTTTCAGCAGTTTGTTGGCCTTGTGGTAATTTGTAACTTATTAAGTATTTTTCAATATTCTCATCTAAGTCTATTTCTCCTGCAGTATGCATTCGTAAGGCGGCAAAAAAAGTTACTGGTTTAGATAAAGACGCCGCTTGAAAAATGCTGGAACAGTTTAAATTCTGCTGTGAAAAATTTGGATTTTGATAAGTATCCGCCCATTCTGTTTCACCGTCATTAATGATCGCCAGAGATAGGGCAGGTATTTTGTAGTCGATCATTTTATTTTCTATTGCTCTAAAGTCCTCAGGTTCTCCCAGGAACTTCACTTTGCCAATAATCTCATGCTCTAACCGATCTTTATTATTTGAAGATTTGTTGGCATTAAAACAAGTGGACTCATTTATTTCTGTATTTAGACCTTCAGTGTTTTCTTCCTGAAACTTGCAAGCATTAAGAAAAACTAACATACAAGAGAGAATGAATACATTCATCATAGTCTTATTTTTAAGTTTATGAATCCCTTGGGTACCTGAAACTGTCACTGAAATTAAACTGGTCATAATGTTGCATTTTAATTATATCTGGTCATTCTTTTTCTAGAACAATCCTTTCTCCGGTTAGCTGTAATTCTAACCGGTTTTAAACTTTACAGATAGAAGTTCAACCTATGTTATATAGAATCACCCACAAATTATTGGGTTGAATACCCGACAGCAACCGATAGCTCTTGAATTCTTGCCAGTGCATTGGTAATTTCTTCTGTCATTCCATCACCGAAAAATTCATTTTCTATACTACTGCTCATATTCCTGAATGGTAGAACAGCAATAGAATTTTTATCAATATTGTTTAAAGACATGACGTAATGGATTCCCTATTGCAAAAGCAATAAATCAGCTTTTAATAGTAAATCTACTGGATTCAATTTAAAATCTATTTTATATCTAAGAGTTTTTAATGAAATATGTATTTCTCATTCCACGTAAATCGTGTAAAATTCTTTTATAAATTCAACTGATCATCAACTGATTAGACCAAAAAGTTCTAAGTTATTATCTCACTATTTTCGGCTAATGAGTTTAAATCATTCTTGACAGCAAGGATATGATAATGGGTTAAGAGCTTCGCTTGAGGAAGAAGGAGTGATATAATCAGGAGAGCTTTTAGTCGGTAACTTCCTAGTTCTTTACGTCAGCTATGAGTCTTCTTTGTTCCTTACTATCTTTACAATCCTGTTATATACAATTTCTGATAAATTCCAGGTGTAGCCGTCAAAATTAGTTGTGTTCACAAACTGAATGACCACCGTATCTATGTCTTTATGGTATTTTGCAATACTTCGATACCCGGGTATTAAACCCGTATGTTCATATTTGTAAATGGAAGAATAGGTTTCCTGTTCTTCTTCTGTTAATAGTGAACCGTCATTTAGTGCTCTCAGGAAAACACCCACATCTCCTACGGTAGCCAGCATTGAATTGTAATCTACATCCTTTATATCTTCATCTACGCCTACATAATAGCCACTCATGACATCATCAAGATTTACATCATGAATGGAAGCGAAGGTATTCTTCAATTTTAAAGGAGTTAAAATTTCCTTTTTGATGTACTGAAACTGATTAGCTCCTGTTGCTTTTTCAATCAATTCAGAAATTAATAAATAATTGGTGTTTGAATATTCATAATCCTTCCCGGGTTCAAAATTCGCGGGTAAGTCAAGTACGCGTTGAAGTGCTTCTTCATTGTCTTTTGGTGGGTTGGTCCAAAAATTAGGAGTATCAGTGAGATTGGGGATTCCACTGCGATGCTGCACCATCATTCGTAGGGTGATTTTATCGGCATTTTCAATTCTTCCCTTGAGCTCCGGAAAATATTCTGCTAAGGTTTTATCTAAGGACAACTGTTCCT
>JBPRGH010000065.1:0-1631 GCA_051418055.1 Candidatus Cyclobacteriaceae bacterium M2_1C_046
GAGTAAGCCTGAATGTTTTCTGAATATTTTAGAGGATTGTATTCCGGTGGATTTGGCCTGGAAAGCTCACTTACAGGCAGATTAGCCACCACCTGTTCCTGAGTTTCCATAAATGGCTGACGATTAGGATCAACCTGATACACTCTGGGAGTCGGATCAAAACCGAGAATAGGCTGACGCCGGATACCCGGAAAACTCGCCTTGAATTGGCTTCGTATCTCAATGTCCTGCGGATCAATTTCAGGAAGCAGAGAATTCTCCGTATCCTGTTGCTGAGCAATAGAGGGAAGAGACAGCGCCATTAAAAATGTGAGGAAAAGAAACAGGGTAAAATTACGTGCCATGGGTTTTACTTCGATAGTCAATAATTAGCCAGTCTAGCAGCATTAAATGTACTAAAAATTTAGCAACGATTAATGGGTATTTACATTGCTTTATACATTTCTATTTGCAATCTGTTTCTATAAACGCATATTTATTTCATGAATTGTTAAAATAAATATTTGGCCAATGAGAAACTGATAACTTAAAACCGCTTCATCAGAATAAAGGATCACCTCTTTTGGCAGCCAGAAATTTATCTATAGCAAGAAAAACAGGGGTAAAGCAACTTACTATAATGATCATTGATGCATGCGTTATGGTAGCATAAGCTAAGCCCACCACAGCCGGAACAGCAAATAGGACCAGTAAGGTTTGTTTTACGAAGTAATGATATGTACCTATCCCGCCCGGCGAGGGTATAGCTATGCCGATTGCAGAAATTACCGTAATAACCAAAGCATCCAGAAAGCCCAGTTCGTAAATATTTTGCATATCAAACATCCAAAATGGGATGTAGGTCATCAGCGTGTATCCCAACCATATCAAGAAGGTATAAAAAATAAAAAGCCACCAACGTTGGACTTTGCGGACAGAGAGCAATCCGTCTTTGAACATTTTAATAGCATCTTCAACGCGATCAATCCATAATTGCACATTTTCGAAACGCCTGCCAAGTGCCCTGGCTAATTTTACCGCCAGATAAATCATAAGCAAAATAAACCCTGTAAAAGTCACCACCCAGAGAATGGTTATCACAGTATAGCCCTCCGTCAAGAAGCGTACGGTTTCATCACCGAAAATTTGTTCCAACAACGTAAGGTCTGCTATGAGGTAAACAGAGACAACTACCATCAAAAAGATCATAGTAGCCAAGTCTATGATGCGTTCCAGGACAATTGTCCCCATCAATTTTGAAGAACTTAAACCTTCTCTTTTTGCCACATAAACCGGACGGGTTACCTCGCCGAGCCGCGGGCCAACAATATTAAGCAAATAGCCCATCATAACACCCGAAATAAGTGTTACCCGGCTCAGGTCTTTTTTATCGTGTTCGATAAGCAATCGCCATCGTTCTGCCCTCAAAAAATGGCTGCCAAGAGATGTCAGGGCGAGCGGCAGGATCCAGCCATAGCTAATATTTTGCGCGTAATCCCAAAGTTCTTCGAGGTGTACGTTACGAAAAGCCAGCCACAAAAAGACTCCACCCAAAGTTAATGCAAGAACAATTTTGAGTGTCTTTTTTAGCATTATGGTCAGTTGCGCATATCCACAATTTCGGCACCATCCGGATAATCAAGATGAAACAT
>JBPRGH010000066.1:0-1239 GCA_051418055.1 Candidatus Cyclobacteriaceae bacterium M2_1C_046
CGGTAAATACGCATATACTATGTAGAACATCTAACAATCTAAATCTGAGGGAATTATGCTAAATAATACCATTTTTAAACTTATAGCTTTTGCAACAGCTATTTTATTTTTAACCGCATGTGGTGGAGACAGCGGTACTGACGCAATCGAAGAAGAAGCACCGTTGCTTCCCAATCTTGAATATTCGCAGCCGGATATCTCATATTTTCAAAATGCAAAATTAAAGACAAAAGTTAATTCACCTAACTATAATTTAGCGCAAAGTATTGTCATCGGACTCAGTGGCATTAGCAGTACTGGACAGGTATATAGTGCCTTTTTAGAATCTGCTCCTTCAAATGAGAGCTCCTTTAATGATGGGGTATGGGAGTGGTCTTATAATTATTCTTATGGAGGTTTAAGTTCTTCAATGCGATTGACGGCCGAAGAGTCAGGTTCTCAAATATCGTGGGCACTTTACTGGTCTTTTGATGATGGCTCGGGTAATGCTATTGAAGAGTATTTGGTTATGGAAGGTACTACCAGTAACGAAGGTTTAGAAGGGGAGTGGTTTTTTAATTCTCTAGACCCGGATACAAATACTCCTTTTACTATTTTTAAGTCGAGCTGGATGGTAAGTGGAGAAACAGAAAAAGAAATTCTGCTAGAATTGTTTGAAGAAGGCAATCCGGATGGCACTATCACAGTGGATTATGATCAGAACGGTAACGATTTCTTGATGAACGCGAATTTTCCGGATGATACTGAAAGTAACTATGAAATATTCTGGAATCCTGAGGCCGGTTTTGGATATATACAACAGGGAACGGAAGAGGCCTTATGCTGGGATAGTTCTTCAAATGAGATAGTGGATACTGACTGCGCTGAACTTCCACTTTGAAGTGGTAAATGGTAAAACTCTATAATTCTTTAAGCCTGGCACTTGTTGCCGGGCTTTTTTTGTGGAAATAATTGTGTGACATTATGTTGTCAGTCTGATGCTTATATTTAGGTAGAGAAGCTGATGTTAGAATCAATTTAGCACAGATGCCTGAAGAAAATCCCATACGCGGCAGAGGTTCTTCCGATAATCCCGCAAACAGATTTACGGACGATTACATAGATTATGATATTGATGAGGAAACCGGGCAGAAGCCTGCGCCCAAAACTAAGCTGATCAGAGATCATACCAAGAATATTCTTTCCACCAATGAAAGCCCGGATATTCCTTTTACCTATAGCATAAATCCCTATCGGGGT
>JBPRGH010000067.1:0-28680 GCA_051418055.1 Candidatus Cyclobacteriaceae bacterium M2_1C_046
ATTAATATCCAGAGCGTTTGCGGTTATAAAAAGAGGTACACCTTATGTGGAAACTTACGGTTATGCAGCATAAAAAGCAAAGCTATAAATTGTAATATTTTTATACAGCTTTACTTGCATAAGTCTTAGAATACAGACCGAGCAGCACCGCGTATTTTTTTTAGGATGCTTCCTGTTGCTGTACATTATAACACAGGCAATCTGTGGCACCTACTTTTTCATTTTACATACATTTTGCCTGCTTATTGCCTTTACTCAATATTCTTTGGGAGTATAATTTTTAAAAGGTCCCGAATTTCCCAATAACATTAAATCCAAACTCTAAACTAGTTAAACTCTAAACTTATTATTTCTTAGTTTTACAATATTTAAGTAGCTAATATATGGAATATAAGAATTCACAGAAATTTGCAGAAGAGCTTGATCATCAGGATCCTTTAAAACATTTCAGAGACAGGTTTTTAATACCTCATAAAGATAGTAAGCCCCTCATTTACTTTACGGGCAACTCATTAGGGCTACAACCTAAATCGGCTAAAAGATTCATAGAAAAAGAGCTTAAAGTATGGGCTGAAAAAGGTGTTGAGGGTCATTTTGATGCACCCGATAGGCCCTGGATGTACTATCATAAGTTCAGTAAAGACATACTGGCTAAGCTCACCGGTGCCAAAACATCAGAGGTTGTTTCAATGAATAACCTCACCACAAACCTCCACCTGATGATGGCCAGCTTTTATCAGCCAGACGGCAAAAGATCAAAAATAATGGTTGAGGCCGATGCATTCCCATCCGATCATTATGCAGTAGAAAGCCAGATCCGCTATCATGGTTTGGATTATCCTGAAAACCTTATTCAGTTAACCCCACGACCTGGTGAAGTAACTTTGCGTACAGAAGATATTATAGCTAAGATCCAGGAACATGGTGAGGAGCTGGCGTTGGTACTTTTGGGAGGAATTCAATATTATACCGGCCAGTTTTTTAAAATATCTGCTATTACAAAAGCCGCTCATCAAGCGGGTGCTAAAATAGGATTTGACCTAGCTCATGCTATTGGTAATGTTCCTTTAAACCTTCATGATGATGAAGTTGATTTTGCCGTATGGTGCAGCTACAAATATTTAAATTCCGGCCCCGGAGGAGTTTCAGGGGTTTTTGTTCATGAAAAATATGCTAAAAATGTAGACATACCGCGTTTCGCCGGCTGGTGGGGCCATGATGAAGAGACAAGATTTATGATGCAGAAAGGATTCAAACCCATGCCAGGAGCTGATGGATGGCAGCTGAGCAACTATAATATATTATCCGGAGCTGCACATCTGGCTTCTCTGGAAATTTTCGATGAGGCAGGGATAAGCAACCTTAGAATGAAGAGTGAAAAATTAACCGGATATATGGAGTATCTTATTAAAGAGATGGATCCTCAAGGAAAATTTCTGAAGATCCTTACACCTGCAAATCCTATGGAAAGAGGCTGTCAGCTGAGCCTGAAATGTATTAAAAATGGAAAAAAGGTATTTAATTACCTGATAAAGAATAATGTAATGGCTGATTGGCGTGAGCCTGAGGTTATACGTGTTGCTCCCGTTCCTTTATATAATACATTCAAAGAAGTTTATACCTTTGTTCAACTTCTCAAAGCAGCATTTGATGGGCAGAAATAAACATGTAGCAATTATAGGAGCCGGTTTGGTAGGAAGCCTGATGGCGATTTACCTTGCAAAAAGAGGATATAGGGTTACTGTGTTTGAAGGTCGTCAGGATATGCGGAAGCATTCATTGAATGGCGGCCGCTCCATAAACCTGGCACTGAGCAACAGGGGCTGGAGAGCTTTACGTGAAGTAGGACTTGAGGAAGAGGTGAAAAAGATGGTTATCCCAATGAAAGGGAGGATGATGCATGATGAAGCAGGAAATTTAACATTCCAGGCTTATGGTAAAGCTGATCAGCACATTAACAGCATCTCGAGAAGCGGTCTTAACATTCTTCTTATTAACTCTGCCGAAAAGGAAGGTGTCGATTTCATCTTTAAACACAAATGCACTTATGTAAACTATAAAACCTCAATCCTCACCTTTGATGCTGAGGGCCATACAGATAAGCTCCAGCCCGACTATATTATTGGGGCAGACGGAGCTTATTCAGCAGTAAGAAATGCGCTTTACCGTACCAACAGATTTAATTATAGCCAGCTATTTATCGAGCATGGTTATAAAGAATTAGCAATCCCCCCTACCAATGATGGCAAGCATCGGATTGAAACTAATGCCCTGCATATATGGCCCCGCGGAAGGTTTATGCTTATAGCGCTACCAAATCTCGATGGCTCTTTTACAGTTACGTTATTTCTTCCTTTTGAAGGCATCAATTCCTTTGAGGACCTGGATAACAATGAAAAGATTAACGCCTTTTTTAAAGAAACATTTCCCGATGCCCTTGAGCTAATGCCTGAACTTCTTGATCACTGGCATGAAAACCCCACAGGCTCACTTGTGACCATCAGGTGTTTTCCATGGGTGAAGAATAAAGTATTATTAATTGGTGATGCCTCACATGCCGTAGTTCCATTCTATGGGCAGGGCATGAACAGCGGCTTTGAAGACTGCCGGGTATTAAATGACCTGTTGGAAAAGTATGCTGATAATTGGGATAAAGTTCTTGCTGAATTCCAGCTCGAGCGCAAACCTGATGCGGATGCTATTTCCGAGCTGGCCCTGGAGAATTTTGTTGAAATGCGGGATCATGTTGCAGACGAAAAATTTCTTCTTCGTAAGAAAATAGAGGCTAAACTGCACGAAAAATACCCTGACAAATGGATCCCTCAATATTCCATGGTAACCTTCCATGACAATATACGCTACTCCGATGCTAAAGCCACTGGTGAAAAGCAAAAGCAGATCATGGATGAGGTAATGGCAATGCCGGATATAGAGAATAAATGGGAGAAGCTGGATTATGGGGCTATAGTGGAAAGGCTCAAAGTTTGATGCCTTTTTGAATTTACTAAACCTAATGAAGTCCATCAAAAAGGTTTAGTAAATCTTTTTATAGACCGTAGAAGTTTAATGAAATTTTAAAAGCTATCTATAGCCACATCACAAATTTTATTGAAATTTATATTCTGATCATGAAAATGAATATAAGCCTCTCTACCTCCAAACCAATTCAAAACTTCTTCCCGTGCTACTCTAGTAGAATTATTACTTAAAATAGCTGAATAAGAAGAGAATTTCCATGAAGTATAATTTTTTGTCAGTCCATGATGGATAGGGTTGTTATGTATGTAATGAATTATTTTCGACAGGTAAACATCCGAATCAATTACTACACGATTAAAGCGTTTTTCAAATAAACTCCCATGTCTTTTATGTTCTTTATTATAAGACAGAGCGTAACTGCTAAAAAGTCTTTTGAATTGACCTTCAAGAAGTTTGTTTATATCAGAATTAGGAGCACCATTACAATCAAAACTATTTTGAGAATTAATCTTCAATAGAAAATGAAAATGATTTGGCATTAAACAATAGGCAAATGTCTTAGCATAAGGATCTACATATTTAATCCATTTAGAAAGAAAGTAATTATAATTTCTCCTATTAGCGTATATTATCTCACTATTGTTGCCTCTGTTGTAAATGTGGTAAAATCTTTCAGGCTCAAATTGTGCATGATATTCTCTCATTTGGTTAACTGCTTTATTAGAAATGTACTGGAAATTAATAATTCTAATGATAAGAAAAAAGCTTTTAGCTTTAGGTTATGCTTAACCCCCGCTAGTTTTACTAAACCAGTTTGAGGAACCTTGGAGGTTTAGTAAAACAGCTAAAATGGCCTTCGTGCCTTCGTGGCTCAAAAAAATAAACCTTCGTGCCTTCGTGGCTTATTCACCAGATCTTCTTCTTCAGCTGCAACCGATCCATTAAAGAAATATAAGCTTCCTTTTCTTCCTCCTTTGGTTTTTGCTCAGGTGATGCAAACAGGTCCATGGTTTCCTTAACAAAATCTCTCGAGCTTGCACTGAGCTTCAGGTAATCCTGCAGGGCATTAATAAACTTATCTTCCCACTGCTCTCTGTTTTTAAGAAGATAACGCATCTCACCTTTATATATAAGCATAAGATTTTCTTCCTTCTCTTTATCTCCCAGGTCCTCAGAGGCAAATTCATCTCCTAAAATTTTGCTTAGCTGCTTTAATGTAACCCACTCTTCCCGATCTAGCAATCCGTCACTCATCACAATAAGGCATCCGGGTAAAAGATGCATGAGGTAAATAAACTGCTCTTTATTTATATCTAAAAATCGGGCATTTGTATATTCCTGGTAGAGCTTATCAATTTCAGGGTTAGGCATAGGTAATTATTGAAGGGTTTAACGGCCAAAAATATAAATTTTCGTTATATACACCTAGATAATCTCATTCTTTATACCAATACATGTTTAAGGAGAGTAGATGTTTTAATTAGAAAAAGCGAGAGCTGAATATATAGGACCAGATCTTGTTCCATTTGATTAATCAATTCCTGATCATCTGCCTGTATTGATTATAGCGGTTTATTATCTGACTAACATATTTAACAGGCTCTGATCCCCGGGCATAGCCACTTTTTACCACCGGGTCCTGGTAATATTCAGGTTTGGATTTTAGCAAAAGGTACTTTGCAATAACATCCCATTTACTATCATCCTCCCCATATTTTCGAGCCAATGCACGCGCATCCAGTATATGCCCGAGACCAACATTATACGATCCAAGAATGATTTTTTTTCTATCTATAGAATCAGGAACAATTTCACTCCAATGCTTGTCGAGATAATTTATATGAGCAATTGCTGCATTAATATTCACTTGAGGGTTATAAAGATCAGTGTAGCCATACATTGCTCCTGTTTCAGGCATGATCTGAAATAAACCTACAGCACCCGCCCATGATTTTTCATCCGGATTGAACCTGGATTCCTGGAACATCTGACTGGCCAGCAGGCGCCAGTCCCATTTTAAAGTATCTGCTGCCATTTTTAATAATGTATCATATGGTGAAAGGCCACTCCCCTGCTTTGAATGATAGTCACTTTTTATTCTTTTGACGCTTATCCTGTTATTATTGAAATACCTGTTATAGATGACATTAAAGGTAGGTTCCTTCTTCATTTTATTCATCCATTTATTAATAGCCACCTGCAGCTGAGGAGAATTTTTTCGTAAAGCCCAGGCAATACGCTGAGGGAAACTAATGGCAGTTTTCACATCAATATCCGGATAATAAGCAGCATTTACCTTAGCTACAGTTTCATCTGCTACTATATAATCATATTTGCCATCCAGCAGGTTAAGGATCATTTCCTCTGTCTCTGTATCTTTATCCTCTTCTATTATGATTATATCACCCCCAATCTCATGTGACAGGTTTTGCAGCCTTTCCACATAAGATGATCCTTTACGCACATGCACCTCTTTTCCCATCAGCTGCATTGGGTCACGGATTAGCTGCTGGTCAATTTCATGGAGGGCCATAGATCGCCAGTTTTCAGGTTTGCGCTGCACCAATACCTGTCTGGTACTATAATGGCTGTCTGTAAAAGCAAAATGTTCCTTACGGGCTTTTGTGATAGTTAGTGAATATGCTACTATATCTCCTTCTCCAAGCTGAAGCATTCTAAATGCCTGCTCCATACTCGGGATCACTTTTATCTTTAGCTCAACACCAAGGTTTTTAGCCAAAAGCTGGAGCAACTCGTACTCATATCCCATAGGCTGGCCTTTATATATAAAATAACCGGTAGAGCTATTGTCTACAATGGCAGTTAAATATCCTCTTTCTTTGATTGCCGGCAGATCAAATTTAACAGGCTCCGGTAGCTGCTCAAGGTGAGCTTCCGGCTCTTTGCTTTCCGTTCCCGTACGGCAACCGGTAAAGGCTACAGCAGCCAATAAGATAAATAATATGTATTTCTTTATATACATTAAATAGTAATATACTAATAATTCATAAGTTTAAAAAACGTTTAACTATTAGTTAGGGTTTTTCTATTTTTGCTTCTTAATATTTACAGCTCATGATCATCTATAATGTAACTGTTGGAATTGACCACGATATTGAAAAAGAATGGCTTAAATGGATGAAAAATAAGCATATTCCTGATGTTATGGCTTGTGGTAAATTCTATAACTACAGCATTTTCAAGGTTTTAAACCAGGAAGAGGAAGCTGCTATCTCCTATTCTATCCAATATCATGCCACTACAATAGATGATGTAGTTGACTACCTGGAAAACCATGCTGCACCACTTGTAGAAGAGCACAGAAAAAAATTTAAAGACAAGCATGTCGCTTTCAGGACGTTGCTTGAAGAGGTAATTTAATCCTGCAGCGCCTGCTCCATATCCAGCACACTCATGAGGTGGCAGTTAATCCACTCTTCATCCAGGTGTGCTTTAATATGCTTTTTATAGAAGTTAATAGCAGGCTCATTCCAATCGAGCACCTGCCACATCATTCCCGTACAATCGGTCTTTAAGGCATGTTTTATGGTATGAGTAAAAAGATCTTTGCCATATCCTTTGCCTCTCTCCGACCCTGTAATGATTATATCTTCCAGGTAAAGCCTCTTCCCTTTCCAGGTGGAATAGCGATAATAATAAAAAGATAATCCTATTATTCCATTTTCATTTTCACCAACAAAAAAATAAAATAGCGGATCTTCACCAAAACCATCTTTTATCAGCTGCTCTTCAGTCACTGTAACTTCATTTTCCGCCTTTTCATATTTGGCAAGCTCCTTTATCAGCTCCAATACTCTAGGAATATCCTCTTCCCTGCCATCTCTGATTTTAAAAGCCATTTTTCTTATCTCTTATAGTTTTAATCTTTCTTAAATATAAAAATGTGTCATAACCGTATAAAAAACAAAACCCCCGACAAAAACAGCCGGGGGTTTTGATTTACATGTCAGGGAATTGATTACTTCTTGTCTTCGTCAACTTCCTCATATTCCACATCAGATACATCGCCTTCGGCTGATCCTTCAGCAGCGCCTCCCTGAGGTCCGCCTTGGGGTCCGCCTTCAGCTCCTGGCTGGCCGCCTTCAGTAGACTGGTACATCTCCTGAGCAGCACCCTGCCATACCTGATTCAGTTTTTCCATTTCAGTATCGATAGCTTCAATATTCTGCTCCTGGTGTGCTTTCTTCAAGCCCTCAAGCGCTTCGGTAATTTTAGTTTTATTACCTTCAGATAGCTTATCACCATATTCTTTCAGCTGCTTTTCAGTCTGGAAGATCAGTGAATCCGCTGCATTCAGCTTATCGATCTTTTCTTTTTCCTGCTTATCGGCTTCAGCATTTGCTTCCGCTTCTTTACGCATCTTCTCGATTTCCTCTTCTGATAATCCCGAAGAAGACTCAATTCGGATCTTCTGCTCTTTACCTGTTCCCTTATCTTTTGCAGATACGTTCAGGATGCCGTTTGCATCAATATCGAATGTCACTTCAATCTGCGGCACTCCTCTTGGTGCTGGTGGAATACCATCCAGGTGGAATCTACCGATCGTTCTGTTGTCTTTCGCCATCGGACGCTCACCCTGTAATACGTGGATCTCCACAGAAGGCTGATTGTCTGAAGCTGTCGAGAATGTCTCTGACTTCTTCGTAGGAATGGTTGTGTTAGCTTCAATAAGCTTCGTCATCACACCACCCATTGTTTCGATACCTAATGAAAGCGGCGTTACGTCAAGCAGAAGTACATCTTTTACTTCACCTGTCAGTACACCACCCTGGATCGCAGCTCCAATTGCCACTACCTCATCAGGGTTTACACCTTTAGAAGGCTTCTTACCGAAGAATTTCTCCACTTCTTCCTGGATCTTAGGGATCCTTGTTGATCCACCTACCAGGATTACTTCATCAATCTCAGATGCTGAGTAACCAGAATCCTTCAACGCTGTTTTTACCGGCTCCATAGACCTGCGAACAAGATCATCAGAAAGCTGCTCAAACTTAGAGCGTGTTAATTTCTTCACTAAGTGCTTAGGCACTCCGTCAACCGGCATGATGTATGGCAGGTTGATCTCAGTTTCCGTAGAGCTTGAAAGCTCGATTTTAGCTTTCTCAGCAGCTTCTTTAAGACGCTGTAGTGCCATTGGATCTTTACGAAGATCTACGCCTTCATCATTTTTAAACTCATCAGCTAACCAGTTGATGATCACCTGGTCGAAGTCGTCACCACCTAAATGCACATCACCGTTAGTAGATTTTACTTCAAATACGCCGTCACCTAGCTCAAGGATCGAGATATCAAATGTACCACCACCAAGGTCATACACGGCGATCTTCATATCTTTGTTAGTCTTATCGAGACCGTAAGCCAATGCTGCTGCAGTAGGCTCATTGATGATCCTTTTCACCTCAAGGCCTGCAATCTGACCGGCCTCTTTAGTAGCCTGACGCTCGGCATCGTTGAAATAAGCAGGCACGGTAATCACCGCCTCTTTCACCTCTGTGCCAAGATAATCTTCCGCTGTTCCTTTCATTTTCTGAAGGATCATTGCAGAGATCTCCTGAGGCGTATAATTACGGTCACCTATTTTTACACGGACAACATCATTGTTGCCTTTATCAATTTTATAAGATACGGCTTTACGCTCATCACTTACTTCAGAGAATTTCTTACCCATAAAGCGTTTTACTGAAGAGATCGTATTTTCCGGGTTAGTAATAGCCTGGCGTTTTGCAGGATCACCAACTTTTCTTTCTCCTTTGCCACCGTCCAAGAAAGCTACAATTGAAGGTGTCGTTCTTCTTCCCTCGCTGTTTGGAATAACAACAGGTTCGTTACCTTCCATTACAGCTACACAGGAGTTGGTGGTTCCTAAATCAATACCAATAATTTTTCCCATAATATCGCTGTTTTCAATTTAATATTTCGTTTTCAATTTCTTTAATCTGATTTTTTTCACCCAGACACTTATTACTTATCAATGGATATGCCAAAACGTAAAAGGTGACAATATGGCAGTTGGCAACTAGTAGCTAGTCTTTAGTCCTTAGTCTTTAGTGGATTTATTGGCAGTAGGCAAGTGGCAGGAGCAGTCTATAGGTTTTGAATCATTAGTCTTAAGTTCTTAATATTGTCGTTACTGAAAACATACCAAGGTCCGGCTGAGCATAGTCGAAGTCAGACCAGAGTTTGAGGAACTGGAACAGATGGCAATTGGCAGAGGCAGTTGGCAAAATGGTAGTATTAAGTCTTTAGTCTTTAAAATTAAGCAGATTTATCGCCTGTTCGCTATTAAGTCTTCGCTGCATTACAATTCTTAAATCTCATATCTTAATCTCATATCTCATTTATCCCTTTACTCACACTTCAAAGTATCCACAGGATTTAACTGCGCAGAATAATAGGTTCGCAAAGCAACGACTGTATATGCGATGATCAGTATAAAAATCACAGGTAAGGCTAAGTGCCACCAGGAAAAATTAATTTTATATGCATAGCTATTCAGCCATTCCGTTGAGTAATAAGCAGCGACAAGACAACCTGCAAAAGAGCCTATCAGGACTAGGCGGATATAATCTTTCGTAAATAAAGTGACAATTGAAGCAATGCCGGCACCAAGAACTTTTCTGATCCCGATCTCTTTTACTCTTGTCTCTACAGCATATGAAGTAAGCCCATACAGACCAAGAGCCGCGAGTAGTAGGGTAAGGCAGGAAAAAAATATCAACAGCGTCATTAATGTCTCTTCAGCTTTATACTGTTTATCTATTGAGTCATCTAAAAAAGAATAATCCATAGGAATTCCGTTGGTAGCTTTTTCCCAAGCTAAGGAAACCTCATCCAGTTCATTGGGTAATACTCGAATAAAAAGATGATGCCTAACATCATTTTTAACAAAATAAACCATTGGATCAATGGTATTATGCAGGGATCTGAAATGGAAATCGCGTATAACTCCTGAGATAGTTATTTTCCTTCTTCCAGCGAATGAAAAAGTTTCAAGCTCTCTTCCTACAGGATCCTCCCACCCAAGTTGCCATACGAGAGTTTCATTTACCAGCACCAGGTCCTTCCACCGTGACTCAGGATAGTCTTTTATCCATTTTCCCTGCAGGAGCTGAAGCTCCAAAACTTCGGGATAGTTAATATCGGCATCAATACGTTGTGCCGTAATTTCATGCTCAGAACCTGAATCCCTGAACCAAATCGGTAATGAGGCTGTATTTCCTCCGGGAAGAGAGAACCATTCTCCCCCACTGGCTTTTATTACGCCCTTATTTTGTTGCAACTCAAATTTAAGCTCGTTGACACTAACTCCTCGTGGTATCGATGCTACAATAACCTGATTTTTATTAAATCCTAAATCAGACTTATGCATCTGATTCATTTGAGTAAAAACAACAATAAGAAAAACCAGTAATGAAGTGCTTAAAAAGTATTGGCCTAAAACAAAAATACTCCTTATTGCACTGCCTTTTGGCTGCCGCTTTCCTTTTAAAAAAACAATAGGTTTAAAGGTAGAAAGAATCCATGCCGGATATATTGAAGACGCCAGCAGTATCATGATGAGAAGGAATAGAGCTCCACCTATATAGGTTATATCTCTTGCTGATGAGATTAGTACAGACTTTTCAGTTACATTAAAATACACACTATACAGGCTCCAAATCAACAATAAAGCCAATGCAATAGCTATGGTCATTGTAAGTAAAGATTCAATCAGAAATTGCTTCACTATGCGCTTTGGAGTGGCACCAACAATTTTTCTTATTCCTACCTCCTTAGCACGGTCTAATGATCTGACCGTGTTAAGGTTGATGAAATTAAAGATCACCACAAGAAGCAGGATACCCGCAATGGTTATAAATATGTAAATATTAGCCTTATTTCCTTTTGTATTATCCATTGTTATTCCATTAACGAAATGAAGCTCCGTCAGCTGTTGCATTTCATAAATGGCTTCAGTCAGAAGTCCATCCTTTCCCTTCTTCCATAAATGCGCAGCCGCTTCATCAAGCATGGCCTGAATCTCCTTAGCCGGTATTTTTTCATTCAGCAGAATGTATGTGTCATATTGTATCTGGTGGTCATTCAATTCCTCTGCCGGAAAATCCCCTGCCACAAGACCATTTATCCATTTATCAGAATTTAAAGGCACATCTTCCATGATACCGGTGACTTCATAGGATTCTCCGCCAATGACGAGGTTCTGACCAAAAGCATCATCTTCAAAATATTTTTTAGCAAGAGATTCAGATAGCACTATACTGTTCTTATTTGCTAAAGCCGATTCAGGGTTTCCTTTAATCAGTGGATAAGTGAATATGTCAAATACGGATGCATCCGTTGCATACACATCGGGTTCATATATCCTCTCCTCTCCCAGTTGGAACTCACGGTCAAATCCATACAGCCGAACAAAATTTTCAATCTGAGGATATACCCTCTTCAGGTAAGGACCAATATTTTGATCTGTAAACCTGATCCTGTTGGTATTTGGCGGCTCTAAAAAAGTTATCGTTATACGATAGATCCTGTCCTTTTTTTCATGAAACTGATCATATGTCAGCTCATCATAAACATAAAATAATATAAAAATGCAACTGGTAAAGCCAATGGCAAGACCAAAAATATTCAGAAGAGAGAAAAACTTATTGCTTACCAGGTTGCGGAGTGCAATTTTGAAATAGCTGTATAGCATAATTCATGTTTTAAAGTTTCTACATATCAATTATTACTGAATCGTCAATCACATCCACACAAAGATTCTCTGTAATACAAGGTAATGTTTATTTGCTAAAAATTCAATTGGCTGGGTTAGACGAGTCCCGAGTCTGTAGTCCTTAGTATTGAGTAATGAATATTGAGATAGGTTGGCAGTTGTCAGTGGCAGTTGGCAAAGGGTCTATAGTCCTTAGTCCTTAGTCTTTGGTCTTTAGACTGAAAAAAATTCCGAGGTCAGGCTGAGCATACTCGAAGCCAGGCCGGGGTTTGAGGGGCCGGAATAGATTTGAGCCGAAAATGCCGGTAATCTAAAACCAACACAAAAGCAATTTACAGGAATAAAGATTTCAAAAGCAATTGAATTAATCCTTATCTCTACTTACCTTGTTCTCTTAATTATCATCCCCGTTATGTCTTTCCAATCAGAAAATGTTATTCAATTAGCAGCTCACTGGGTAAATGAGATCGAAGAGCTTTCGAATAAAATTAAAATTAAATGGAATAATCTACTAAAGATCTGTTTTGAAGATGAATTACCGAGGGAGCAGATCCTGCTTATGGCATTACAGAAGCATAAAATTCAGCATCTCGATAATTATACAGACATTGAAAAATTGAAGGCGACAGCTCTTTTACTTTTGCTAAAGCAAACAATTGCTGAAAAAGGAGATCCAGAAGCAAAACGGGCTTTAAATCAAAAGGTTGAGCAAATACTAAAAACAACAAATGTAGACGAACAGAATGCTTATAAAGAAGCGCAAGCTTATGAAAAGCTATTTGAAGGACATAAAAATCGCACCGTTATCCATCTTCCCGGAACAATAACTCCTCTTTTAATAGACCATGCATTTCGCTGGATCATTCTATGGTACTTTTTTTCCATGAATGAGGCTTTTGTTTGGATATCCAACACGTTGATACTCCCTGCGGTTTTTGGGCTTTTATTTTATTTGAGACAAAGATATATTTCAAGAAAGAATAATATTCTTTTGGAGCAATACCTTCCGGGGCAAAAGGTGAAAAAAGTCAGGGTTTTGAATGCCGGCCAATGGACAGTGGTATTTGCTTTAATAGTGATCTCAATAGCAGTTTCTTTTGTTCTAACAACAGAATTTTTAACAGGACTAGCATCAGCTGTAGCATTCATTATTTATTATGGCATCTACCTGTGGACCTGGTCTGAAAAAAAGCTATCTGAAGAATATTTAGTATCTGATTTAAGTGATGACTATTTTAAAGTAGAGTTACTAACACCTCAAAAGAATGATGAAATAATTGTTGAACAAAGCGTTGCGCTAAAATCAATTACGGGCAAACTTGAAGCCTATGTGCTTGAGAGTGCTTTATTTGGTGCCCTGGCTTTCAGTGGTTTTTTACAGATCATGGCTGAAAACCTTATCGATTTTGATGATCTGGCGCTTTTTGGTCACCACCTATATACATCTTTTGAAAGCATTGTTTATCTGGATTCGGAAAAGCTCTCCTCGACATTACATTCATTATCTTCAAAGAAGGACCTCTTTTCACTGGTTGCTCTTGAAACATTAATATGTTCAGCATTATTCCTGATCGTTATTGCCTCCAGGCTGCGTTTTACTGATAAATCTGACAAAGTCGAGGAGTCTTTAGAAAAGGCGCGTGCAATAAATCAAAAAGAAGAGGCTCTTCTTCAGAATGGTAAAGACCTATCAGACCCAAAAGTAAAAGATTACAATCGTCAGATTGCCCAACATCTTATAAAAGGTAACAATGACCTTGAAGAGATTACTCCTGTGCTGGCTTATATGCGTTATTTCAGAAATGCAGGTATATTGACATTTTTCATTGTTATTATTAGCAGCGCGCTATTTATCTCATCTTTTATAAGCTGGCTAATCACTATTATAGTCTTTGCCAGTTATATATTCTTTAATCGTAAAGAAATTCGAAGCTTCCTGGATAGCCTGCAATTTTCCATTCGTATGCTTTTTGTAAGAAAAGGCTATTACATTCTATTAGTATCGATAATTATTTTTATAACTGGCTTATTACTGCGAGTGGAAGCTCACTGGGTAAAAACAGATGTTTTTATCTTTTCCGGTTTATTTCTTTTTGGATTGTACCTGTTTACCTGGATAGTATTCATCCCTCATGTAGACAAAAAATTTGTTGTTCCCGGAAATTTAGAAATGACTTCGAACTGGTGGTTTTCAATTAGAATCCTTTGGGGATTTTCACTTTTCCTTTTCGTGATGGCTTACAACTTTCAAATGCTCAATATAACAGGTGCCGGAGCGATTAGTATGATCAGTACAACTTTACTGATCATTGTATTACTCATTATCGGTTATTATCTTGTAAATCCCCGGTGGCTTGGGATCTTGTTTAGTATATCCATATCCTTAGGAATAAATGGATTTATTTTTAAAACTTTGCATTTTTCAGGTGCTGATGAATTAATTTTTCTTAGTAGTATCAGTATCATTATTTTAATCACACTAACAAATTTGCTTAGGATTAAAAATAAACTGATAGCCTTAATCAGAACTGTAGGACCCGTAACGCTTCTTTTGGGTGTTTCATTTAAAACTCTGCATTATGAAGGTGGCGGTATTATTTTTAATATAGGTCTGGTATTATGCTTACTTACCTTGGCTTCCTTTTATTTTATAAAACCAAAAAAACGCTATTTTCATCGTATTTATATAATTAATGGCGTGTTTTTTGTCATTCTTAGCTCTACTTTATTTATTGACAGGTTTAATTTCGGAGAGCTGGCCTATGATAATTATACCTTCGATAAGGCAATCCTATCCCCGGCTTATAATATTGATCGCGAAAGAAATATGCTCTATTTAAAATATGTTGGAGGCGTCAGTGATGTTATAGATGGCAACTTTAGTAAGTTTTTCAGTAACCATCTTAAAAAAGTAGATGATTACCTTAATTACTCTCGCTCTTTACCGGCTATTAATAAGGAAAGGGAACTTGTAGAACATTATTTGGCTATAGCACTTGTTATCTATGAAAAGGGAAATGATGCTACAAATCAAGAACTGGAAATAGGTTGTGAACTTACGAAACGGGCAAATTTAATTGGTGAAAAATTTGGTTACCCGGAGGATCTTTATGTCAATAATTCCAAGGTTAAAATAAATGTAGATATTCCTTACCTGCCAATGCTTGAGTTGATATTCCTTGAAAGGTTAGGAAAGCAATCAGAAACAAGAGCGGTAGCTGAACGATTTATGCAACAGGAACATCAAGCTAATCCAAATTTTAAAGTTGAACTAGCTAAATATATAGAAGAGTAAAAATTCTATGCCTCTGATAATAATTCTCACTCACACTTCAATCTATCTTCAGGATTTAACTGACCTGAATAATAAGTCCGCAAAAGTAACAACAAAGGATAGATGCAAATTAATCTTATAGGCATAGTTGTTCAGCCATTTTATTGAATGATAAGCGACAACTAAACAACCGGCAAGCTCGTGATGTGGGCAGATAGCTTCCCTGCCTTAAGTCCAAAGCCTGAGATAAGGTATTAGTGAGTGGGGTTTAATTTCCGGTGCGTGAAGGATGGAACGGCCTGTTTGAGCCCGAAGTGGCCTTGCGGGTTGTACCGGCGAGTAGTGACAGCCTGGTGCTATGAAGCTTTTTGAAATTAAAAATTATGAATGAAGAATTAAGAATTTATCGGAATTTTATTAATAAAATGAAAGCTGCGGAATAGCACACGCCATATTTTAGTCTTTAGTCTTTAGTCTTTAGTCCTGAGTATTGAGTATTGAGATGACACGGGCAGCTTTATGAGTGGGTTTTGAGAATAATTATAAATATTTATTTATTTTGTATCTAAAATCTAATATCTTACATCTAGTATCTGATTTTAACTGCAGTCATCCTACCAAAACCTTTATCTCATGGGACTGACGTGGCGAAGCTTTAACTATGAACAAGCCCAAAATAACCCTGAAGCCAAATTTTCACCGTGAAATGAAGGTGGTGCAGGTGGTTTTTCCTTACAATGAGGTCATCAATATTCATTTAAGAAATCTTAAGGCTTTAAGATATAGTGCTACAATGAAGAGCTGGTACTTTCCAGAAGCTGATTTTTCGTTGGAAAAATTTGTTAATTTCCTTAAACCTATAGCGAGTGTTGATTGTGCTCAATTAAAAATCCCTGAGCCTGTAGAACAAGACAGAAGGAAAACAATTCGTAAGGCTAAAGCTGCCCAGCTTAATGAGCTTCAGGAGGCGGCCATGAAGAAAGCCAGAGAGCATCTCGTTTTAAAAAATTACAGCAAGAGCACTGCTAAGGTTTATCTCAACCTGCTCCGTGAGTATTTTGTATACCACAGCAACAAAAACCCCTTGGATATTACAGAAGAAGACATTAAAGATTACCTTTTATACCAGCTGGAAGAGCGAGGAGTAGCTATCTCCACACAAAACCAGGTGATCAATGCGATAAAATTTTACTATGAAAAGGTAGAAAAGCTGGAGCGCAAAACATATTATGTAGAAAGGCCAATGAAACCTTTCCAGTTGCCTAAGGTTTTGTCGTTCCAGGAGGTCCAGCTAATACTTAAGTCGACAGGCAATCTTAAACATGAGGCTATTTTAGCTACTTTATATGCTGGGGGATTGCGTATTGGTGAGTTAATAAATTTACATATCACCGACATTATGCGCGACCACAGGAGGATATTGATCAGGGGCGGCAAGGGCAGGAAAGACAGGTTGACATTACTTAGTGACAAACTATTACATTTATTGAGGGAGTATGTGAGAGAATACCGGCCACAAAGCTGGTTATTTGAAGGAGTTCACCCGGGCACTCAATATTCAGACACGAGTGTGCGGGCGATATTAACAAAAGCAGCCAAAAAAGCAGGGATCCGCAAGAAAGTAAATCCACATATGTTGCGCCATAGCTTTGCTACCCACATGATGGAGCGTGGTACCGACATCAGGCTGATCCAGGACCTATTAGGGCACACTTCATTAAAGACCACCGAGATCTATACCCATATCAGCGGCGATGCCATCGACAGGTTAAAGAGCCCCTTTGATTATGACGACTAAAACCAGTGGTGAAAAAAATGTATCTATTTACAATTGGATATCAAATTGTTTTTCAATTACTTGCGAGAGAAATAATATAAGCGATATAAACGCAATAGCGTTTACACATACGTTATGGCCTATTCAAAACGGATTTTCATTTAAATAAGATTTCGTACAACAAGAAATTATAAGATTCTAGCTACACTTAGCGTAGAACTGGAACTGGTGTAGCAACGATCTTTTGGATTACGCAGGACTCTTATTCACCAGTGGACCGTGCAGTGGTCAATCTTATCGAAGAACTAGAACTGATGTGGCACAGATTACTTTCATCACGGCGGACATTGATTCGCACGGTCGGCTTGTTGTACGCAGGACAAAGGAACAGGCCATAACAAGGTGTATAAATCAGTGTGGGTTTTGTGGTTCTGAGGGTTCAGTGGTATCTTGCTCTTTTATATCGGGGGACAAGGTCGCAGGTTTTAGCCACACCGATTTATACACTTGGCGTTAGGCTCAATTGGCTTTCTAAAAGAACAAGAATGATAAAAGTCAAAATGATATATGTAAAAAATATAGCTTCCATCGCTTTCTTACTAGTGTCATTAATGATTACTACTTCTTATGCTCAGACAGAAAAACATGAATTAAACATTGGATATGGTGAACCATCTTTTGGTCATATTGAATACAACAGGTTAATAAAAAATCATTCTTTTGGTATTTCAGCTGGTTCTAGTATAGCATTAGGAACTGCATCTGTAAGATCTTTAATTATCAATTATAAACTTTACTGGGGCAAAGCAAATATTGATTCATATTTACCAAAATTTTATTATTCACCATCTGTAGGCATTATATTTTTAAGTGATCAGTATGGTAATTTTGAAAATGCATTTTCCCATTCTCTTCTAGGAATTACAAATAATTTAGGTGTTAAATTTTTCATAACTAATACTATAGGATTGAATATTGATACAGGCATAGGAATTTACTCGGGGAATATATACGATTCATGGGGTTGCTATGCATGTGATGACCCTTATCAACCGTTAAGAATTTCATATAAATTTCAACTTTTTCATAAGTTTTAAGTTGCGAAAAGAAAGCCAACTGAGCCTAACAGTAGCTATAAAATATAGGGCGGGCAGTGTGTTAGGTTATTTCAGTTTTTCATAGTTTCTTTACTACGGGGGACAACTATTCACATTGTAGGGCCCTACATTTTATAGCCCTGGCGTTGTGCTTCATGCAAAAAAGAAAAAACTGAACTTTGAATGCTAACAGAATTGATATAAGACAAAATCAAACTGACAGACTAAATAATCTGAAAGCCCCCGCTTCGCATTTTTTAAAATTTCTCTGCCAACCCGCATTTGGCACATTTGCAAAGCCCCACAAGCCAACACACAACCCAAGCTTTACAAAAGAGCCAAATCTCCCACGCTCTACCCATAATAACTATCGGTTTATATCTTATTATATGAGATATAATTGTAATTTAGACCCGAATAATTTGAAAGCAATGAATCGAATAAAGGAAGTACTTGCAGACAAAGGGATTAAACAAACTTGGCTGGCTGAGAAACTTGGAAAGAGCTACAACATGGTGAACTCCTATGTGCAGAACAGACAACAACCGAGACTGGAAGTGCTAATGGAGATTGCTGTCATCCTAGATATAGATGTTAAAGATTTAATTGTCTCAAATAAGAGTTAAGTATGAGTGAGGCAAAAACTAGAAAAGAAATAATAGATGGCCGCTTAAAGCAAGCAGGCTGGAATGTTGGTGACCGAACTCAAGTGGCTGAGGAATTTGATATTATCGTTGATTCAAATCTTGTTCAGGAGGCGGCAACACCATATGCTGGACATCAATATAGTGACTATGTCCTACTCGGAAAGGATGGTAAGCCTTTGGCTGTAGTTGAAGCCAAAAAATCTAGCGTTGATGCTAATGTCGGAAAAGAACAAGCAAAACAATACTGTTTCAACATACAAAAGCAACTTGGCGGAGAATTACCCTTTTGTTTTTATACCAATGGACACGATATCTTTTTTTGGGACTTAGATAACTATCCTCCAAGAAAGGTTCATGGTTTCCCTACAAGAAATGATCTAGAACGATACTCATACATACGCAAAGCCAGAAAATCGTTGGTAGGTGAAAGTATCAATGCCAAGATTGCTGGTCGTGATTTTCAAATTGGTGCAATCAGGGCTGTTCTGGAAGCAGTTGAAAAAAGGAAAAAGAAATTCCTTTTGGTTATGGCAACTGGAACAGGTAAAACTAGAACCTGCATTGCCTTAGTAGATGCATTAATGCGATTCGGTTGGGCTGAAAGAGCATTGTTCTTGGTTGACAGAGTTGCATTGCAAAATCAGACTCTTGATGCTTTTAAAGAACATTTGCCTAACGAACCTAGGTGGCCAAAGCCAAATGAAAAAGAAATTGCCACAGACAGGAGAATTTATGTTTCTACCTATCCAAGTATGTTGAATATTATAAGAGATGAGAAAAAATCTTTATCACCACATTTCTTTGATTTAATTATTGTTGACGAGAGCCACAGGAGCATTTACAACACTTATGGGGAAATTCTGGACTACTTCAACACAATAACTCTTGGTTTAACAGCCACCCCAACAGATGTAATAGACCATAATACTTTTCAATTATTTGACTGTGAAGATGGCGTACCCACTTTTGCCTATTCATACGAAGAAGCAGTAAATCATATTCCACCCTACTTGAGCGATTTTCAAGTAATGAAAATCAAAACAAAGTTTCAGGAAGAAGGGATTAGCAAACGCACAATTTCACTTGAAGATCAACAAAAATTAATTCTTGAAGGAAAAGAGATTGAAGAAATAAATTATGAAGGGACGCAAATTGAAAAGAATGTAGTCAACCGAGGAACTAATGCATTGATAGTGCGTGAGTTTATGGAAGAGAGCATTAAAGATTCAAATGGTGTTTTACCAGGCAAAACTATTTTCTTCTGTATGACTAAGGCCCACGCCAGAAGAATGGAGGCAATCTTCGATTCATTGTACCCAGAATATAAAGGCGAACTAGCTAAAGTCATTGTGAGTGAAGACCCAAGAGTACACGGAAAGGGTGGTTTATTAGACCAGTTTACAAACAATGACTTGCCTCGAATAGGTATAAGTGTTGACATGCTTGATACTGGAATAGATATAAGGGAAATTACCAACCTCGTTTTCGCTAAACCTGTTTATAGTTACACTAAGTTTTGGCAAATGATTGGTAGAGGAACACGGTTACTTGAACCTGAAAAAATCAAGCCTTGGTGTACTGTAAAAGATTCCTTCCTGATTTTAGATTGTTGGGACAACTTTGAATACTTCAAACTGAATCCTAAGGGCAAACAACTTAATACACAGATCCCATTACCAGTTCGCTTGTTTGGTTTACGCTTGGATAAAATTGAAAAAGCAATTGAGTTAAGTGAAACAGAAATTGCGGTAAAAGAAATTGCAAATCTGAAATTGCAAATTGAGTTGCTACCAAAAAACTCAGTTGTAATTCTTGATGCTCAAAATGAATTACAAAGGCTTGAAGATGATAATTTCTATAATCAATTAACCCACGAGAAAATTGATTTTCTCAGAAACTTTGTAAAACCCCTCTTTAGAACAATCGCCAATGTTGAATTTAAGGCAATGCGATTTGAAAAGGACATTGTTGAAGTTTCTTTGGCACACTTATCAAGTGAAAAGGTAAAGTTTGAAACCCTGAAAGAAAGCGTTGTTGAGGAGATTAGCGAACTTCCTTTGACTGTCAATATTGTTTCTAGAGAACAAGATCTTATTAGAAAGGCACAAACGAATCAGTATTGGGCAACAGCTAATGAAGAGAAGTTTGATGAACTAATTCTGAAAATTTCACCCTTGATGAAATTTCGCGATTCAGTTGTTCCATTATCGCCAGCAAAATTCAATCTTAAAGACATGCTTTTCAGTAAAGAGAAGGTTGAATTTGGTCCTCAACATGAATCTGTAAGCATTACCCGATACAAAGAATTAGTGGAGGAAAAAGTAAATGCTTTGGTTTCATCAAATCCTCTTCTGCAAAAACTAAAAGACGGAAAATCACTTGATAAAACTGAAGCAGAAGAACTAACAGAAGTATTGCACAACGAACATCCACATATTACGGTTGATCTATTGAGAAAGGTATATAACAATAGAAAAGCAGAACTAATACAATTCGTAAAACACATTTTAGGAATTGAAATTCTTGAAACTTTCCCGAATTCGGTTTCTAAATCCTTCGAAAAATTCATAGCGGATCATTCCTACTTAAATAGTCGGCAATTGGAGTTTCTACAACTGCTCCAAACCTACTTAATAGAAAAGGGTGAAGTGGAAAAAAGAGATTTGATTACAGCACCTTTCACAAGAATACATCCAGACGGAATTCGTGGAGTTTTCTCGAATCCTGAAATTGAAGAGATAATAACATTCATTCAAAAAATAGCTGCCTAATATGGTTAAAGAAATTAGAGCCAAATTAATAGAATTGGCAAGGTTAAGAACAACTTGGGCTTACTCTCAGCTAAACGACCAATTACAATTGGGATTAGACTTTTCAAATGGTCATGATAATAAATTAATTGGTGAATGGTTGGGCGAAATATCGACACATGAACACGAAAAAGACAGACCATTACTGAGTGTACTAATTACTCATAAATATGGTAAACGTGAACAGGGTGACGGATTCTATAAGCTGTGTGAAAATATTTATGGCAAGAATTGGGTAACTCTCAAGAAAGATAAAAAATGGGAAAATGGACTTATTGCAGACTGCTATGAGTTTTGGTTAAACCCTGATAATTACAAGAAATTTAAAAACGATTTTTAGCATGCTTACACAATCACTTAAAAGTAAAGTCGCAGCCCTTTGGGATAAATTCTGGAGTGGCGGAATTTCAAATCCACTTAATGCTATTGAGCAAATTACCTATTTGCTTTTTATGAAGCAGTTGGATGAAACCGACAAACGGAAGGTTAGCAATGCTGATTTTCTAAATGAGAAATACACTTCCATTTTCTCAGGCAAGTTTTTTCCTCCAGGAGTTGACGAAAAAGATGAAAAAAATGCCGTTGAACGTGAAACTTTAAGATGGAGCTACTTTACACGAATGCCAAGTGACGAAATGCTTTTGCATGTTCAAAGTAAGGTGTTTCCCTTTATTAAAGAATTAGAATCAATTGACCAAAAAGTAAAAGAAGGGGAAACCTTAAAATTTTCTTTTTTCACTAAGCACATGGCAAACGCAGCTTTTCTTATTCCAAGTGGTAGAATGTTAACCGAAGCTACTAAAACCATTGACGAGATTTATACAGAGCTTGAAAAAGAAAACCGTTTCATTGATGCCCAAGGTGATTTCTATGAATATTTACTAGATTCTTTAAGACAGTCAGGTAAAAATGGACAGTTTAGAACGCCAACACATGTAATTGAATTAATTACTGAATTGGTGGAACCAAAGCTAGGGAATCGAATTGCTGACCCTGCAAGTGGAACAGCGGGTTTCCTTTTGGCAGCATACAAATATTTGATTACTGAGTTTACTAGCGACACCTATAAACAAGCTGACGATAACGGATTTATGAGGGGAACGCTTGCAGATAAATTGGTTGATGATAAAGCAAAAAAAATGCTGAATGAAGAAACCTTTTTTGGTTTTGACATCGATCCAACCATGATTCGTATTGGTTTAATGAACCTCATGATGCATGGAATTACTCAGCCAAGAATAGATTATAAAGACACTTTAAGTAAAAATTACAATGAGGATAATGCCTACGACATTGTAATGGCTAACCCTCCTTTTACAGGAAAAATTGATAAAGGAGATTTGAATGAATCCTTCACCGTTTCGACAACTAAGTCAGAGTTACTGTTTGTAGAACGTATTTACAAAATGCTTCGCATGGGTGGTACTGCCGGTGTTGTCGTGCCACAAGGGGTGCTTTTCGGAAGTGGGAAAGCGTTTAAAGACATACGAAAAATCTTGATTGATAAGTGTGAATTGAAAGCAGTTATTGGCATGCCTAGCGGTGTATTTAAACCTTATGCCGGTGTTGCCTCAGCCATTTTAATTTTCACCAAAGGTGGAGAAACAAACAACGTTTGGTTTTATGAAATGCAAAGTGATGGGTGGAGTTTGGATGACAAAAGGACTCCACTATTGAATAAAGATGGAAGCCGAGATTTTGGGGATTTGCATAAGATAATAGATGCTTACAAAATGCGGAATCCTAAAAAAGAGAGCGATAGAACGAAGCAACATTTTTTTGTCTCGAAAGATGAAATAGAAAAAAATGACTACGAACTAAGTTTGAGTAAATATAAAATTGAGGTTTATGAAGAGATTGAATATGACGAGCCAGGAGTAATTATCTCAAAAATATTTGATTTGGAAAAAGATATTTTTCAGGAGATTCAAGAACTAGAAAATATGATCAAATGAGGTTCTTGAAAATAAAAGATATTGGAAAAGTATTTTCAGGGGCTACCCCTAGAACAGGCGTTAAGGAATATTGGGATGGTGAAATACCATGGGTTACTCCCAAAGAAATTGGCAAGTTAAATTCTCAATATCTTTCTGACACAGAAAGGAAAATTTCAGAAAATGGTTTAAAATCCTGTTCAGCGAACATGCTTCCAAAAGGCAGCATCCTTTTTACTTCAAGAGCTCCAATTGGTCTTGTTGCAATTGCTGAAATAAATGTTTGCACCAATCAAGGGTTCAAGAGTATTGTTTTAAATGAGGGATTCGACTCACTTTATATTTACTATGCTTTAAAATACTATACTAAAGAGCTCAACGACTTAGGAACAGGTACAACATTTAAAGAGCTATCAAAAACCACTTTTGAAAAATTTGAAATACCCGTCCCTTCTTATGTTGATCAGATAAAAATTGGAGCTCTACTAAGCAAGGTTGAATCTCTAATAAAGAAACAATCAATAAATATTAAAACGACAGATACCCTGCTGATAAGCATGTTTCATAAAATGTTTGGTGATCCATTCAATAATCCAAATAAATTACAAAAGGTTAAAATTGGTAGCGTCTGTAAAGTCACTAAGCTGGCCGGGTATGAATATACAAAGCATATAAATTACCAAGATGAAGGCGATATAGCTGTTGTCCGAGGTTTAAATGTAAAGGATGGAAGAATTAAACTTAAGAACCTAAAATATATTGATAATAAAACCTCTGATTACCTGATTAGAAGTAAGCTCAATAAAGGAGATGTTGTTATAACGTATATCGGAATAAATATTGGAGAAGTAGCAATTATAGAAGACGATAATAAGTTCCACCTTGCACCTAATGTTGCAAAAGTAACTCCCATCCAAACAGGGGTTATTAATTCATTTTATTTATTAGGTTATCTAATGTTCAATCGATTTCTCTTTACTCGATACACTACTAATACCGCCAAACAAGCTTTGAACATGGGTAACATTCGTGAAATTGAAATCCTATTGCCCGATATTAAGCAACAAGCTCATTATGCAACTTTTTCCCAGAATACTGAACGGTTAAAAAATAAATTAAAGAGGAGTTTAGATGAATTGGAAAATCTATTTGGCTCATTAAGCCAAAAAGCTTTTAAAGGTGAATTGGATTTATCAAAGTTGATTATTGATGAAAGTCTACTTCCACAGGAGGGAAAATCAGAAAAGCAGACTGAAAAAATCAATCCAGCCATTCTCAATGCATTGGATGCTGCAAATTCGATTACCAAACATTTTGACAAAACGAATGAATTGTCAAAAGCAGCCAATAGGTTCAATAAATATTTTGAACAATGGGAAAAGCTTACTGCACCACTAAACAAATTACCAAAACTCCCAACCGAGTTAATTGAAGCGCAACAGCGAATCGAAAAAATTCAAGCAGCATTTGCCAATGTTAAACCTTTCAAGCCGAAAATATCTGAGAAAGTCACTTGGGAGAAAGTTTCTACACAACAAGTGTCCAATTGGATTAAGGAAAACTATACAGGATATCACTTTACTAGTGAAATGCTTATTCGTTTTTTAATGGACGAGCATATTACTTTCCCTGACTATTATTCATCAGAAGAATTAAAGAAGTATCCACAAACAAACGAAGCAGATGATTTAAAATCTCTCATCTTTTCAGCCATTGGCAGGCAAAACCCATATTTAAAACTTGAGCAAATATTTTATAATGCGGAGAAAGAAAATGTCCAACTCAAAATCACTGAGGAAGATTATGAACTAATTAAAGAACGTTCTGCTAAAAATCGTTCAGGAATCTATTTCACCATTGTCGAATGAAACTAGTAAGTGTAAAAATATTAGGCGATGATTTTCGCAGTTTGGCAAATAACAAACTCTATGAATTCAATGTAAGCAGTCGCAAAAATCGATTATCTACCAAAATATTTGCTGGATTAAACGGAAGTGGTAAATCAAACTTTCTTGAATTATTATCTGAAATATTCTATTACTTAGAAATATATCATCTGAAATCAGCTACTCCACTTCAAAAAAAAGGGAAGAACATTGGGTTTGAAATTGAATACATTCTCCCGATTGACAACATGGTTGTTAAAAGTGGTAGCTATGACTTTGAAGATAAGGGTTGCCATGTCCGAATAATAAAGAAAATGACAGATTCACCCGAATTCACTTTCAAAAAATATGGAGACGAAAAATTTATTCGTTTGGATGATGCAACAGAGTTTCTATTACCGAGTAAAGTTATCGCCTACACTTCTGGTCAAAATGAGCTTTTAAGTAATCCTTTTTTCAAAATACGGTATCATTATTTTAAAGAGTTAAGCAAAGAAGAAAATACAACAGTTGTAAATGCTATTGAAAATGAAAAAATGTTCTTCCTTGATACCAGTTCTAATTTCTCAATTTTTATTTCAAATATGCTTTTGGCAAATCCTGAGAAATTGAAATATTTAAAGGATGTGTTTCAAGTTGAAGAATTGCATGCCTTTCGGATTACAATTAATCTGGTAGACTATCAAAAAAACAAAATCCCTTTAACTGAATCAGTTTTAGCAAATATCGAGAAACTCAAAAACTGTTCAACTTCTTGGATAAAGCGAACCAAAGGTAAAGAAGAATTTATAATCATTGATTACAAAGTCAACCAAGCAACACATGAAGCATTTAAGTTCCACTTCACCTCCTCTTTCGAGTTGTTTCAAGCCCTTTATGAACTAGAAAACTTAAACCTCCATCTAGTAGCCAAGGATACAAGAAGCTTAATTCTAAAGGCACATAAATCTTTGAATCTTACAGATGAAATGCCAAGACCTGATCCTTCAAGGTTAATTTTTAGGATTGAGAAAATATTCTTGAATAAAATAGTTGAAGTGGGTAAACCAACGAAACAAATCTATTATAAAGGTTTATCAGATGGGGAACATCAATTCAATGAAGTGCTTGGCTCTGTAATGATGATGGAACAAGACGGTTGTTTATTTCTTATGGATGAACCTGATACACATTTTAATCCCAAATGGCGAGCAAAATTGATTGAAATGCTGAATCAGGTATCAGCTGTTACATACGATTCAAAAGGGAAACCAGAAACAGTAAGAAAACAAGAAATTATAATTACCACGCATTCACCTTTTGTGATTAGTGACAGTTATAAAGAGGACGTGTATAAATTTGAAAAAGGAGATTTTGAAACTCCTGATCTTCAAACTTATGGTGGATCAGTTGGAATGATTTTGGAAACGATTTTTGATAGAGATATTTCTATTTCCGATTTTTCTAATGACGATTTGAACCAATTAAAGGCAAGCATAAAAACTTTAGGGGACGTCCAGAGAGTTAAGAAAGAATTATTGAAGTTCGGGGAGTCAGTGGAGAAATTTGATGCCTATAGCTTTCTTCAACTGAAAGAAGAAGAACTTAAGAATAAAGAGAAGAAATGATTTTTAGCTATAAGGAAATAAACCATAATATCTATTTCTTCCATGAGCACATTGCTTATATTTTTAGGCAGATGTTTCTTTATGATTTACCTGAGTACGATGAGAATATTCTAGTTCATCCAGATTTTAAACCAATAATTCATGCGGCTAAGAAAACCATATTAGAACCAATTAAAGAATTAGTTTCAATTTATCACACATTACCTTATGGCGACAAAGTGCAATTACAAATTGCATTTAGTTACAATAACAGTATTGAATCACTATCAAATAAAAATGTTGAGTTAATAAAGTTTGAAGCATTAAACCCACTAATAAGTGAAAAACTTCAAACTTTTTGTGTTGATCTCTGGGACAAATATCCGCAAGTTTTACAGATGGAAACTGATTTCGGAACTGTAAAAGACCATTATGATAAATTAGTTGAAGAAAGTAATTGTGAAGCATTGGTTTGTCCATTTTGTGGTATTGACACTTTTGAACCCTCTGGTGGAAAGTACCGCGAAGCATACGATCACTTGATTGCTAAATCATCCTATCCTTTTGCTTCAGTTAATTTCAACTTGCTTTTTCCCGCTTGTTATAAATGCAACTCAAATGAAAAAAGAAGTACTGACACTTTAGTTAATGATGACGGTACTAGAAGAGCGGTCTACCATCCATATGATAGTAAAATAACGCCAGATGACTTAGAAATTAATATTGTTCCAAAAGAATCCTATGACAAACTAAAGTTAGAAACTCTATTACGTTCAGTTAAATGGGAATTTGAGTTAAAGAGAAGTGGCAATGCAGACGAACGACTGGAATCATGGGATAGTATCTACGGCATTCGTAGAAAATATTTTGAAAGAATAAACAGACTTGAAAAAGAATGGTTCTACGAACTACAGTCAAAATTTAAGGACTCTATAGAGCTAGGGCAATCTTATGCTGACTTTCAAGCAAAATTTATGAAGTCCGCAAAGTATCAAATTTTGATTTCAGGGATGGGAATTATAAAATACTCATACTTTACTTTTCTGTTTTCTATAGCCAACTTTAGAGAGAAACTACATGAATCGATTTACTAAAAATAGCCAGCGCACACTTGTAAGCACATTTACAGGTCGCACAATGCCAACGCACAACCAAAACCTGCAAAAGAGCTTTCAAGTCCCTGCACTAGAAAAGAGAAATTTTAAAAAATGCCCCACCGCACAAGTGGACATTGAAAATGAGAATAAAAACGAAAAGAAAATAAAGCACGAAAGCACAACAATGGCTATACGTAATGCGGGTTTTGGTGCTAAATTGAAAGTAAATGAATATTAACAAACATATCGGTAGGCTGAAAGAGTTGTGGTGTTTAATCCCGCACTACGCATAGCCGAGCCGTTAGGCTCTATACTCAAGAAAAATTATGCTTTCAAACATTATTATATTAATAAGCTTAATCTTCCAGTTTTCAAACAATAACAACTTAACAATAACTCATTTTTGTACTATTGATTCAAAATATTGCGAACGAACCCTAAATGTAAATTCAAACAAAAATTTAACATACAACTCGTGTGACAACATTGATGAAACCGTTCAGATTGACGAGGAAATTTGGAAGAAATTAAGTGCAATTAATTCTAAAACCTTGGACGAATGGAGGAACGATAATAGCATAGATACAACATGCGGATTTTTAATCAAACTTGATGACAACAATTATATCTATTTTGACAAACACCCGGAAAACTATTAACTTCCAGATATCCAAGAATATATAATAATGATAAACGATATATTTGAAAGCTTGTCGAACTAACGTACAGAGCCTAACAGTAGCTATAAAAATATAGGGCGGGCAGTGGGTTAGGTTATTTTCGTTCTTGTAGCTACTTTTACTACGGGGGACAATTATTCACTTCGAAAGCCCTACATTTTATAGCCTTGGCGTTATGG
>JBPRGH010000068.1:0-15536 GCA_051418055.1 Candidatus Cyclobacteriaceae bacterium M2_1C_046
TGGCACCATTTGAACTGGTGCCACCACTGAGGGTAATGGCTAGGTCAAAGTTTTTTTATAAGTGTTTGTTAATTTAGTTTTGAAACATATAAACTTTTTTAAATTTAACGAAAATTGATAATTTATGCTTTTCCTGTGGGAGGGTAGTAGTGGTAGCACCACTTCGAGTGGTGCCACCACTGAGAAAGATGAGTGATAGAAGCGGCACCCCACAGCAGGAAAGGATTTGTGAGGGCACGAGGAGTATAGTGGATAGCACGACCCGATTGAACTTTCCGAAAAATTTATCTCATTTGCAATTGGTTGTTTGAAGGAGCAGCACGGTCTACGAAAATAACCGTTATTTATTTCTCCAGCGCCTTTATACCCGGCAATTCATACCCTGCAAGATATTCAAGCATAGCACCTCCGCCTGTTGAAATATGAGAGATATTTGGACCTACACCTATTTTTTTAACGGCAGCAGTTGTATCTCCACCTCCTATTACTGTAAATGCCCCTTCTCTTGAGGCGGTTGCGATATCTTCTGCAACACGGTTTGTTCCCGTGGCAAACTCCTGCTTTTCAAAAACACCCATCGGGCCGTTCCAGATAATGGTTCCTGATGTTTCAATAATCCCTGAGTAGTTATCTCGGGTTTCAGCGCCAATATCAAGGCTTTTTCCCTCTTTCGGGATCATGCTTTCACGTGCAGTAACTATATCTTCAGGATGCTCAATATCTTTGGCTACTACAAAATCATCAGGAATATAAAAGCTGATCTGCCTATCTTCAGCTTCAGCTAATAAATTTTTAGCATCCTCAAGTTTATCGTCCTCTACTTTTGAATCACCGACACTGCCCCCTTTTGCTTTTACAAATGTATTGGCCATGGCACCCCCAATAAGTACGTTATCAACTTTACCAAAAAGATCTTTTATAATTCCGATTTTATCACCTACTTTCGATCCTCCCATTATTAAAGTAACAGGTTCTTTATGCTCAAAGACATGATCTAAAGTTTTGATTTCATTTTGCAGCAGAAGACCCGCATACTTTTTATCAAATAGCTTTGCTACCCCATATACAGAGCAGTGATCGCGGTGGGATGTACCGAAAGCATCATTGACATAGATATCAGCAAGTTTGGCAAGTTTTTTAGAAAATTCCTCATCACCTTGTTTTTCTTCTTTATGAAAGCGCAGGTTTTCCAATAAAAGTACCTCTCCATCTTTTAATGAATTAGCGGCTTCCTCTGCTTTTTCGCCTACACAATCTTCAGCAAATTTGACTTCAGTATTAAGATTTTCTTTCAAATAAGGGATCACGTGCTTTAGTGAATGATCTTCATCAAATTCACCTTTAGGCCTTCCCATATGAGACATCAAAACTGCAGATCCTCCTGCTTCAATAATATGTTTAATCGTTGGAATAGTTTTCTTAAGCCTTGTATCATCTGTGATATTATGTTTCTCATCCAGCGGTACATTAAAATCTACTCTTACCAGTACTTTTTTTCCTTTTAGACCTGCTTTTTCAATACTCTCCATAGCACATTTTATTTGTTACATCTACTGAATTCCTAACCGCTCTAAAAGGGGCATTGTTATGAATTTTACTGCTTATATTATCATAATCTAATTAACTAACTCCGGTTGTACGGGTTAATATTTTAGGTTATAAAGAAAAGAAACAGCTATGGCAAAATATATCATTCCATTCAGTGAACTTGATAATTCCAAGGTCGATAAAGTAGGGGGAAAAAATGCCTCTCTGGGCGAAATGTTTCAGGAGCTATCTGAAGAGGGCATTAAAATACCCGACGGATTTGCTACTACCGCAGAAGCTTACTGGAAATTTTTAGAAGAGAATGAACTTAAACAACCTATTGAAGAAGCACTCGATGAATTAGACAAGGAAGAATTTTCGAACCTTAAGGATATTGGCAAAAACATTAGAAAAATGATTAATGATGCAGAAATTCCTGAAGACCTTAATAAGGAAATTCGAGAGGCTTATTCGGAACTTAAAGACCGCGAAGAGGACCTTGAAAGCGTTGCCATAAGAAGTAGTGCCACTGCCGAGGATCTGCCGGAAGCCAGCTTTGCCGGGCAGCATGATTCATTTATGAATATTAAAGATGAAGAAGATGTGGTGGAAACGGTAAAGAAATGTATAGCTTCATTATTTACAGACCGTGCCATAAAATATCGTGAAGACAATGGCTTTGAACACATGAAAGTAGCACTCTCTGCCGGTGTACAAAAGATGGTCCGTGCAGATAAAGCCAGCGCCGGGGTAGCCTTTACCATTGAGCCCGATACAGGTTTTGAACGGGTTATATTTATTAACGGCAGCTGGGGACTGGGGGACAATGTTGTAGGCGGGGAAGTCCTGGCAGATGAATTTTATTTATTTAAGGATAATTTAAAAAATGATAAGATTTCATTAATAAACAAAGGCCTTGGTACAAAAAAGAAAACCCTCATCTATTCCGATCAAAAAGGTGGTGATGGACAGAATACAAAGAATGTAGATACACCAGAGGAAAAGCAGAAGAAATTTATATTAACTGATGAAGAGGTAGAACAGTTGGGATTATGGTGCCTGAAAATCGAGGAGCATTATGATAAACCTATGGATATTGAATGGGCCAAAGACGGAAATACGGATGAGATGTATATTGTACAGGCACGTCCTGAGACAGTACATTCATCAAAGGAGGAAGAAAATAAGCTTAAACAGTATTCTTTAAAAGATAAAGGGGATGTGCTTGTATCCGGAACGGCTATTGGAGACAAAATTGCAGCCGGAAAAGTGAAAATACTTTCTTCACCGGATGAATCAGATAAACTCGAAGAGGGAGATGTACTGGTAACAGAAATAACAAATCCCGACTGGGATCCGGTAATGAAAAAAGCTTCCGCAATTATAACAAACAGCGGTGGCCGAACGAGCCATGCAGCCATTGTAGCGCGGGAATTAGGTGCGGTAGCTATTGTCGGAGCTGAAAATGCCACCGAAGAGCTTGAAGATGACCAGGAGATCACCGTATCCTGTGCTGAAGGTCAGGAAGGGAAAGTTTACGAAGGTAAGCTTGAATGGGAGGAAGAGGAGATAGATACAGATAAACTTAAAGATCCTGATACAGATGTAGAATTAATTTTAGCTAATCCTAAAATAGCTTTTCAATATGCCGATTATCCTGTTGATGGCGTAGGGCTGTTACGCCTCGAATTTGCTATAAATACATCTATTCAGGTACACCCGATGGCTCTCATAAAATTTAATGAACTTAAAGATGATGATGTCAAAAAAGAAATTGAAGAGCTAACAACAGCATATGAAGATAGGGAAAGCTACTTTATAGAAAAGCTTTCCATGGCTGTCGGTACAATTGCCGCCTCCTTCTACCCTCGTGAAGTGATCGTTAGGATGAGCGACTTTAAATCCAATGAATATGCCCAATTATTAGGTGGAAGTCAGTTTGAGCCTGATGAAGAAAATCCCATGCTTGGTTTTCGTGGAGCCTCCCGCTATTACAATGACAAATACAGGGAGGGCTTCCGGTTGGAATGTCTGGCTATGAAACGTGCCCGTGAAGATATGGGACTGGATAATATTAAGCTGATGATCCCTTTCTGCCGTACGGTAGAGGAAGGTGAAAAAGTGTTGGAGGAGATGGAGAAAAATGGACTAAAAAGAGAGGACGATGGGCTTGAGGTTTATGTGATGACTGAAATCCCTTCCAATGTTACCGGATGTGAAGAATTCGCAAAAATATTTGACGGATTTTCAATAGGCTCAAACGACCTTACGCAGCTTACTCTTGGTGTAGACAGGGATTCAGACCTGGTAAGTGATATTTTTGATGAGCGAAACCAGCAGGTGAAGGATATGATTGCCACTGCCATTAAAAAAGCCAATGATGCAGGAAAAAAAATAGGATTATGCGGACAGGCACCAAGTGACTTTCCGGATGTAGCTCAATTTCTCGTTGAGCAGGGAATTGACAGCATCTCCTTTAATCCTGATGCGGTAGCGAAAGGAATAAAAAATATTTTGGAAGCCGAAGGCAAAAGAGCTGAAGGCAAAAAAGAAAAGAAGAAGTAATGCTGAATCTCATTATTGCCGGTCTGCCGGGCAGTGGAAAAGGTACCCAGAGCGAAATGCTGAAAGAGCAGTATCCTGAGATGACCCATATCGAAACCGGCCAAATCCTTCGAAATGAAATTAAAGAAGGAACTGAGATCGGAAATAAAGCCAGACAATATGCCGAGCGTGGTGAACTTGTTCCGGATGAACATGTGAATACAATAGTTAGCAAGCATATTCAGAAGCATGTGAAAGATTCCGCAGGCTTTATTTTTGATGGCTATCCTCGAACAACCCAACAGGCCGAATTTCTTGATAACCAGTTGAATAATCATAAAACGGAGATCCATTATTTTTTATACCTGAAAGTTTCTGAAAAAGAGCTTATTCGCCGAATTCAATTGCGCGGCAGAGAAGATGACCAGGATCCGGAGGTTGTAAAAACAAGATTAGATCAACAGAAGAAAAGGATCTATCCAATAAAGGACCATTATCAGGAACAGGATAAAGTCGTGGAGATTGATGGTGAACGGGAGATTGATGAAATTTTTGAAGATATTGTAAAAGTGCTGGATTAAAACAGATACCCGGCGCAGTGATATTCATGCAACTGCCATTGGAAATAAATAAAGGAATTTACCTTAGTTTCCTCGACTGTTTTCTACTCTTATCTCCATCCTGCCATTGTTCAATATTACCGGATTTCCGTAAGGCATAACGGGTAACTAAAGGAGAAACTAATTCAAAAATTATTGTTGAGCCAAGAATGACATTTATTAAGATAGTTCCTGTTTCACCCATTTGAATCTCATTTACTGCCTGTATAGCTAATCCTATGGCTACTCCTGCCTGGGGAAAGAGGCATAATCCCAGTAACTTTCGAGTTTCTTTATCTGTATTACTTATTGTCATTCCTGTATAGGCACCCATATATTTACCAGCTATACGAAGCAGAATATATACCAGGACAAAACCAAATGTGGTTATTAAGACATTGAATTTAAAGTGCACACCAGCAAGAGTGAAAAAAAATAAAAAAACAAGTTCTTCAATATGCTCCAGTGGTACAAGCCATTCTGCCTGCTTTACATCTTTAAAGGATTTGGAAACAAACCCTAAAGTCATGCAGCATAAAAGCATGGAAAAATGATATGATTTAGAAATACCAAAGGCCAGAAAAATAAAACCAATGATCATTGCCAACCTTAATTCTTCTGTCTTTATTTTCTTACCTAAAAATCCCAAAGCATAACCTAAAGCACCTCCAATGATTAATGCTCCTAATATTTCCTCACCACCTGTCATTAATCGTTCGCCAAATGAGCCTTCACCCATTAAACCAAGAAAAAAAGTGAACAGGATTATACTTATTGCATCATCAATAGCAATTACACCAAGTAAAGCATTAGTCGTCTTTCCCTCCGCTTTATACTCCTCAATTATTCCCAACGATGCGGCCGGTGCTGTAGCGGTAGATATAGCACCTAAAACAAGTGCTTCAAAAATTGAAAGCTGAGGAAAAAAATTAAAGATCTGCCCTGATCCCCATAATCCTAAAGCAACAAATAATAATGCCCCGATTGATTGTCCGGCGACTGCCGATAAAATAGTAGATTTTTGACCTTTTAAACTTGTAAAATTAATTTCCGCTCCTACTAAAAAGGCAATAATCCCAAGTGCAACATCGGTAACATTCGGTGCCCATTCCTTTACCTGTAAGTTTACGACACCACCAAGCAGGTCCGGTGAAAAAACTGCGCCGACTAAAATATAGGCGACTATTCTGGGTAAATTGACCTTTTCAGCCAAAATACCTAATAAAAATCCTAATGTTATAAGAATTCCTAATGAGAATACCGGTGGTATAATCTCAGGCATTTTTAAATATTAATTTTATTTTGTAGCTGTAAAATATTATATCTCTTTAATTATCTCTTATAATAATTCGTGCATCAGCCAAAACAGCCTCCTCGTCAGTAGCAAAAACAGGGTTTAGATCTATCTCTTTGATCTGTGGAAAATCCGTAACCAGTTGAGAAAGCCGCTGCAGATATTCAGCCAGTGCTTCTTTATTTGGCGCAGGATTATTTCTGACCCCTTCAAATACCTTCTTTGTCCGTATCCCTTCGATCATTTCCAGGGCATCATGTTTTGTAATGGGCGCACGTCGGAAAGTAACGTCCTTCAACATCTCTACAAAAACACCTCCCAGTCCGAACATAAGAATATGACCATATTTTTGGTTGTAACGAGCGCCAAGAATGAACTCCGTACCCTTTCCTACCATCTTTTGGAGGAGTATGCCGTCAATTTCCGCATCATCCTTCTCACTACCCACCTCATTGTGTATTTCTTTATAAGCATCAACAAGCTCCTGTTCTCTGCGGATATCAGTAACCACTCCTCCCGCATCTGTTTTATGTATAACTTGCTTTGAAATCACCTTTGCTACCAAAGGAAATACAAGCTCCTGACCAGCATGCTTAGCCTCTTCCTTTTCTTTAATTACTTTATACTCCGCCACCTTCATGCCATAATCCCTGAAGATCTGGTAAGCCTCCGGCTCCGTGACAAATTTATTCTCCCGCTCTTCAGCTCTTTTCAAAATTTCCCGGGCATTATCCTTTGTCACTTCATAAGACGCAGGTTTCTCATCAGGACGCTTTTTAAACCGGTGATATTTTAAAGCTGCTGCCCCTGCTTTAACGGCATTGTTTCCAAACTGATAGTAAGGTATATTCTTCTCGGATAAAATATCCCTCACCTTAGATTTCGGGTCAAAATCAGCAAATACAGATAATAATACCTTCTTATTATCCCGTGCTTCTTGTGCATATTTTCCAATCGTGCCGGCAATTTCCTCCATATCTGTCATCATCTGAGGAGTGCAAAGAGTAAGGATAATATCTATTTCTTCCGATTTAATAAGCTCCTTTAGAGCTGTCTCATATCTTTCTGCGGTAGCATCACCTGCCAGATCTACGGGGTTATTAAAGCTTACTGTTGGAGGCAGATCTTCCTTCATCTTTTCCTGAAGGTCATCAGAAAGGGCGGGAACTTTAAAACCTGCTTTTTCAGCAGCATCAGCAGTTATAATTCCCGGACCTCCGGCATTTGTTAAAATACATAATCTATTTCCTTCAGGGATCTGCTCACTGGAGAAAAGCCTTGCCGTATAAAACATACTTTCAAGGTTCGGCACTCTTATTATCCCATATTGTTCAAACAAATGATCCAGGACCTCATCACTTTCTGTCAGTGCGCCAGTGTGAGATTCAGCAGCCCGTTTTCCACTTTCACTGCCTCCTCCTTTTAATACAACCAAAGGTTTATTTTCTTTTTTCTTCTTTAATTCCGATGCCAGATCAAGAAAGGATTTAGCATCATCAAGATCTTCAAGATATGAAAGGATCACTTTTGTCTGATCATCTTCGCTATAAGCCTCCAGTACATCATTTTCAGTACTGACGGCCTTATTTCCCAGAGAAGCAAATTTCGCAAAATCTATATGATGTTTATCAGCATATTCCAGGGCATAAACACCCACCGCACCACTCTGACTGATGAAAGAAATATTGCCTTTACCAGGAGTGGTTTTGGCAAAGGTACCATTCATTTTAACCTTTTCGTGTGTATTAATTACCCCGAGGCAATTTGGCCCAAGGACAGCCATATCATTATCTTTTGCTATCTGTGCCAGCTCATTTTCAAGTTTTTCACCCTTTTCGTCAGTTTCCTTAAAACCGGCACTGATAACTACTACAGCCTTAATTTCTTTTTCAGCACATTCTTTCATTACATCCACCACGGCATCTCTCGGAATAACTATAAATGCAAGATCCACCTTTTGATCTATGTCACTCACAGAAGAATAGCATTTAAGATCCATGATCGCATCAGCTTTTGGATTAACAGGGAATATATCACCCTGATAATCACTTTCCATCAAATTTTTAATTAAACCTCTGCCTACGTTGTTCTCATCACGAGATGCCCCGATAACTGCTATCGATCCGGGATTAAATAATGCATTTAAAGACTGCTTCATAAAAACTTTTTTAATGGAAGAAATAAATCTGAAAGCTATTCTAAATATTACTCTTCAACCAACTCTACTTTTCTCTTACTGTATTTGAAAACTATCTTTTCTCCTTTTTTCAAATAAAACTCCTCCTTCTTCATCATTATTTTTATCTTTTCCTCTGTCCATCCCCCATCGCTGACAAGCGTAAGTTCTTTTGATGTTAAGTGCAGCAAAATCCAGTGGCTTCTGTATTTAAGCCTGAAGGTGATATATTCTAATTCGTCCGGAAGTTGAGGATTAAACCATAGGGCACCTTCTCTGATTTCCATGCCCGTATAGCACCTGCGAATAAGATCAACTGTGCCTGCCATTGCCCCTAAATGAATACCTTCAGGTGTAGTACCGCCCTGGATATCTTTGAAATCACTTATGAGTGCTGTTTTAAAATTATGCCATGATTTAGACCTGTGAGAACGGGCCATAACCCATGAAAATACCAGCTTGCTCAATGTAGAACCATGAGATGTAATGCTGTTATAGTATTCTATATTATCAGGAATATGTTTAGGATTAAAATCATATCCTGATAGCTTCATCAAATTAACAAGCTCATCAGAAGAAAAAAGATAAAACAACATCAGTACATCAGCCTGCTTCACTGCCTTATAACGATTTACGTCATCCTCTTCATCTTCCAATATACGATCCAGACGTAATACTTCTCCATATTTATTATGGTACTTCTTCCAGTCCAGGTCCTGAAGGTCGTCAAATCCTTCGAACTGGCTTATTATTTTCCCGTTGTCATGGAATGGGATATACATGTTTCTACTGATGGAGGTCCACCGTTCAATATCCTCTTTATTTATTTCAAGCCTTCCGCACAGTTCTTCTCTTCTTCTTTCATCCAGGATTTTAATTGCTTCCAGTGCGTGTTTAAAAACATAGATAGACATTATGTTAGTATATGCATTATTATTAATGCCTACCTGTTCGCGGTTAGGATATTTAGTGTGATATTCATCGGGCCCTACAACATTATTTATAACATATTTTTGCTTTTCGCCATCCCATTCAGTTTTGCTTGCCCAGAATTTGGCTACATCAAAAATTACTTCAGCCCCATAAAAAGTTAAAAATTCATAATCATTATTTACCTGGAAATACTGCCAGAAGTTGTAGACAATGGCAGAGTTTACATGACGCTGGAGATGGGTATTATCAGGGATCCATCTACCTGAAGCGGGGTTTAAATGGATTACCTGACTTTCTTCACGGCCGTTACTGCCGCTTTGCCAGGGGTACATGGCACCCTCATAACCATTTTCTTTTGCATAATAACGTGCCTCCTGCAATCTTCTATAGCGATACATCAGCAGCGCCCGGGTCAATTCAGGGGTTGTCAGCTTAAGTAAGGGGAAAATAAACAGTTCATCCCACAAAATATGACCACGATATGCTTCCCCGTGCCATCCTCTTGATGGTATCCCTACATCCTGATCAATAGTGTTTAATGATGCGGTTTGATGCAGGTGAAAAATATGCAGCCTGAGTAACAGCTGGTCTTCATCTTTTTCCGAAGTTATCTGTGTATCCAGCCTTTCCCATATTTCATCCCAAGCCTTATAGTGATCTTTGAATAGCGACTTAAATGATTCAGCACGATGAATAGTTTTTTTAGATTCTGTTAAAGGATCAGAAAGCGCATTATCACGAGAAGTATAGAGGGAAATAATTTTTTCGATCTCTACTTCCTTATTTGTCTCCACAGGGAAGGTGATTTCCTGTGCTATATAATTCTCCCTTTGGATCGTCTCCCTGTCTACAGGAACCATTTTACCTTCAAGCCGTGCTATGACTTTAGCACTTTGAGCCATTCTTACGCGGGATTGTTTTGTTTCAACCTGTAATGAAATCCCGTCTTCATCAAACCTGCTGGTGCTTATTACATTCAGATGCTTACTGTTAAGGTCCCGGTATCTGGCAACGCCGTTGTTTATTACACTACCATCAAGAGCTGAATGTACGGTAATTTTTCCTGACCAGTTTTTAGGAGTAAATTTCCATTGAATAGCTGCTAAATGTTCATGAGCAAGATGTATAAACCTGCTGCTTTCTATTACCGTCTCTCTTTTATCCTGATCTTCAAAATGGATTATTCGCTTCAGAACACCATGCCGCAGATTAAGCACTTGTTTAAAATCAATGATCCTTACTTTATCAATATCAAACCATTCTCCCCCTTCGGGCTTAAATTTTAATATCAGCCAGTTTGGCCAGTTCACAAGATCTTCATTTTCAATAACATGATCTGCTATCTCAGTCTCTAGCCTGTTATAACCTCCTGCCAGATATGTTCCGGGATAATGGAATTGATCATCCTCAGATCCCTCAAAAGCACCACGGGTGCAAAAGTAGCCGTTACCCAGTGTACATAGCGCTTCCCTTAATGCCTCCTCTTCCGGAATATACTCATCATATACAACATACCACGATGAATCTTTAGACATCTTTTTTACTTGTTATTTTTATAAGAAATTTTTTTACCTCCTCTACATCTTCCAAAAAATAGTTGGCGTAGGTTTCATAACCCTCATCTTCCGGTCTGCCAACTAAAATCCCAAATCCATTTTCAATTACCTTGAAAGCATCTTCATCAGTGACATCATCGCCAAGGTAAAACACGAGCTGGGCATTTTCATCTGAGAGGATCTGATTCCCTACCACCTTTACTGCTTTGCCCTTATCCCAATCAATATCGGGTTTTAGCTCTATTACCTTTTTACCTTCTGTTCTTATTAGCTTCTCGTATTCTTCAACCAGATCATTAACGATTTTATTAACCTGCGGAAGATCAACTTCTTTTACTTTTCGATAATGGATAGCTATGGCATATTTTTTTCTCTCTACCTCCACACCTTCAATTGAATTCAGCTTTTCATGCAGCTTTCCTTCAGCATCATCTAATATGGGTAGTATCTCTTTTGACTCTTTTATTTCATAATGAAAATCATCCGGCCCCTCAATTTCAAAGCCATGGCTCCCGGCATAATATAATTCATCCAGGTCTACTTTTTCTTTTATAAACCTCAGGTCCCGCCCACTTACAATGGCTATTGAAACAACTTTTGAAGCATCTTTCAGTTTTTGTCGCATTTCGTCAGACAAATATGCTTTTGTGTAATCTTCAACTATTGGTGTAAGTGTACCATCATAATCCAGGCAAAGAAGTGTTTGATGCTCGTCCATCTCCCGGATAAACTGATCAATATGATCCATTGCCGATGGTAGTTCCTTTACTTTTCTTTTATTATTCATATAAAATTCCTGCAGGTTATTTACTACTGTGTCAGCTCCTGCTTTTAGCATTTTCTCTTTTCTATTATTATTATTTATTCCTATTACCAGATAAAAATTACCTTTACTACCCGCTTCGACACCTGACAATGCATCTTCAATTACAATACATTCCGCTGGCTTAACATTTAGTTCTTTGGCTGCTTCTAAAAAAATATCAGGGGCGGGCTTTCCTTCTATATTACGCTCTGCCGAAACCACACCATCTACACGAACATCAAATAAATGTTCCAGACCAGCCTTTTCCAGCATCTTTTTACAATTCTTACTTGAAGAAATAATAGCTGTCTTTAATCCCTGTTTCCTCCACTCCTTTACCTTTTCAACGTTTTTTTCTAAAACAGGAACACCCTCTTCATCTATAACTTTATTAAAGATCTCATTTTTCCAGTTTCCCAAACCGCAAATTGTCTCCTGTTCGGGATCATCCTCCGGGCTGCCATAGGGAAGCTCAATGTCCCGGGATTTCAGAAATTCCTTTACACCATCATAGCGAGGTATACCATCTATATGTACCGGATAATCTTCCTCTATAGAAAATTTTTCGAAAGTTTCTTTCCCTTTCTCTTTGCGCTTTTCATTATAGGCATCAAACATCTTTTTCCATGCCTTTGCATGAAGGGAGGCCGTTTCCGTGATCACGCCATCCAGATCAAATATTGCTGCCTTCACTTTATGATCCATCATGCATTCTTTGTTAATATATCACCTGTCATTTCATCAGGTATTTCAATGTCCATTAAAGATAATAATGTCGGTGCCAGGTCACCCAGCTTTCCATCTTTAACTTTCTCTATCCCATTATTACTAATGACTATGCAAGGCACAGGCATTGTGGAGTGATTGGTATTAGGTGAGCCATCTTCATTTTTCATATAATCGGCATTACCATGATCCGCTATTACTATTACTGTAAAATCTTTTTCCAGGGCTTTTTCAGTTATTGCTTTGGCACATTCATCGACCACTTCACAAGCTTTTACAGCCGCATCAAAATCACCGGTATGACCGACCATATCCGGGTTTGCGAAATTGAGGCATACGAAATCTACTTCATTTTCATCAAGATACTTCACCAGCTTATCCTTTACCTCATAAGCACTCATTTCCGGCTTTTCATCATAATTAGATACATCACGTGGTGAGGGCACTACAATTCTATCTTCTCCTTCAAATGGCTCTTCCCTGCCGTTATTGAAAAAATAAGTGACATGGGCATATTTTTCTGTTTCTGCAATCCTGAGCTGCTTTTTATTATTCTTTTCCAGCACCTCCCCCATCACATTTTTTGTCTCTATATCTTCAAAAATATATTTTAGTCCTTTATGTGAGGCGTCATATTCTTTAAAAGCCAAAAATTTAAGATCGAGGGCTTCCATATCTTCGTCAGGATGATTTTTTTGGGTAAGCACCTCAGTCATCTGACGGGCCCGGTCACTACGGAAATTAGTAAAAATAACCACATCTCCTTCTTGAATTGTAGCTATGGGCTTATCCTTTTTTGTATGGACAATAGGCTTTATAAATTCATCTGTTTCTTTATTATCATACCTATTCTTCATAGCCTGCTCCAGGTCTTCAGCTTTCTCGCCTTTGCCATTTACCATCGCATGATAAGTCTTTGCTATACGCTCCCAACGTGTGTCCCGGTCCATCGCATAGTAGCGACCTGAAACTGTAGCTATTTTACCAACTGTATTATTAAGATGCTCCTGAAGGTCTTTAATGAAATTTACTCCGCTTTTAGGGTCAGTATCACGACCATCTGTAAAGGCATGGATAAACACCTCCTTTACATCATTATCTTTAGCTATTTCCGTTAAAGCTTTCGTATGACTGATATGAGAATGAATACCTCCATCCGATACTAATCCCAAGAGATGTACCGCTTTATTATTCTCCTTTGCATAATTAAGTGCATCAAGCAGCACCTTATTCTTATGCAGGTCCTTACTTTCAATGGCCAAGTTTATTTTCAGGAGATCCTGGTAAACTACTCTTCCCGCTCCCAGGTTCATATGGCCTACCTCAGAATTACCCATTTGACCTTCGGGAAGACCAACATTCACACCATAGGTCTGTAATTGGCTATTGGGATATTTCTCCATCATTTCATCAAAAAATGGAGTATCTGCTTTTTCGACAGCTGATACTTCAGGATCCGGATTCAATCCCCAACCATCAAGGATCATTAGCATTGTTTTTTTACTCATATAAATAGATTTAATAATGCTGCTATTTTCCAACAAATGAAAAATAGTGATGTTCAAATCTAAATGGCACTTCACCTTAAAGAAAGACTAAGTAAATAAGGGTTCTGTGATCCTTAGTTACCGGGGGTAAAATTAAAAAACACTAAAATACCCTCTGGGTTAATAAGATATCGAAGTTAAAATTTGAAGGATCTCAATGAATATTGATCAGCAATATCACTACCATAGTATATCACCGAAAGAGACGGCGGAAAAATTAGATTCTGACATTGAAAAAGGACTTTCCTCTGAAGAAGTAAAAAAGCGTCGAGAGAAATTCGGGGAAAATAAGTTACCTGAAAAAGGTAAAAAGACCGCTTTAATGATTTTCATAAAGCAGTTTAAGGATTTTCTAATATTGATCCTTTTTATTGCCGCAGCTATTTCCTGGTACGTGGGCGAGATGACAGATGTTTATGTCATTCTTGGCGTGATCTTGTTTAATGCTATAATGGGTTTCGTACAGGAGTATAAAGCAGAGAAAGCCATTGAATCCATTAAAAAGATGGTAAAGCATACCACAACTGTTATCAGAAATGGAGAAAAAAAACAAGTTGATGCTAAAGAAGTGGTACCAGGGGATATAATTGCCGTTTCTGAAGGAGAATCTGTACCTGCCGATGCAAGATTAATATCTATAAAGAACCTACAGACAATTGAAGCTTCACTTACAGGAGAATCAGAACCTTCGACTAAAGAAACGGAACAAGTTGATAAAGATACTCCGGTAGCCGATCGTAAAAGCATGATCTTTAAGGGTACACAGGTAGGTCGCGGGACAGGAAAAGCTGTAGTTACCGGTACGGCAGAAAATACGGAGATTGGTAAAATAGCCTCCTCATTACAGGAAATGGAGAAGACTACCTCTGCATTTAAAAATAAAACAAATACACTTGCCAAAATAATGGCAGGAGTCGCTATAACAACGGCTTCAATTGTCTTTATTATAGGCTACTTCTTTAGAGATTATGAATTCAATGAAATACTTCTTGTTACCATAGCTACTCTTGTCTCCTCCATACCGGAAGGGTTACCGGTGGTGATCTCTATTGTATTGGCAATAGGAGCAAAACGAATGGCTAAGAGAAATGCTATTATCAGGGAATTTACAGCAACAGAGATGCTTGGCTCTGTTACAACTATCCTTACTGATAAAACAGGGACTATCACCCAAAGCATCCTTACGGTTAAAAAGATGTTCATCAATAAAGATCTGGAGGTACAGGTTGCAGGAAAAGGATATCAGCTTGAGGGGGATATTACAGAAGATGATGAGAAAAGGGAGCTGGGTGATGATCCACGACTGGATAAAATGGCTTTAATTGCTGCCTATTGTAACGATTCACGTATTCAAATAGAAGAACAAGAGGAGGAGGAAGAGGAAGAAGAAGAATTTGAGGAAGACGAAGATGAGGATGATGATGATAATGAGAAAGAAAACGATAAGCAGCAGGCGCGCAACCCAGATAAAACGCTAAACGATGAAAATGATGATCAGCAAGATGAGGATCCTGAGGATAATATAATAAAAGATAAAAAGTATAAAAAGGACCGAACGATAATAGAAGGTGATAAATACCGTGAAATACAAAAAACTGAAGAGTACCATGATGAAAGAATAGAAGATGGTAAACGTATTATAGAAGAACATGTAGAGGAGACACATAAGAAAATTATAAAGGTAAAGGGAGAAGAAGAAAAAGATGTGGATGTTGTTGTAGAAGAAGAATTTGATGAAGACGAAGATGAGGTTGATGATGATAATGAGAAAGTAAACGATAAGCAGCAGGCGCGCAACCCAGATAAATCGCTAAACGATGAAAATGTTG
>JBPRGH010000069.1:0-1062 GCA_051418055.1 Candidatus Cyclobacteriaceae bacterium M2_1C_046
CCCGTGAGTTTATCCGCTATCTGAGCAGCGATGATCTAACTAATATACAACTTGGCGATCAAACAGAAGAACAAATCACCCTCTTATTTGCTGATATACACGGTTTTTCTACGATTTCCGAATTATTAACGACGGAAGATAATTTCAATTTTTTAAATGCTTTTTTAAAACGTATTGGCCCCTGCATCAGAGAGCATAATGGTATTATTGATAAATATATCGGCGATGGTGTGATGGCTTTATTTCCGGAAAGTCCGGGGGATGCTGTACAGGCATCTATTAAAATGCAAAAAATAATTAACCAATATAATTACGAAAGAGACAAAAATAATCGAGAGCCTATAAACTTTAGTATTGGCTTGCATTATGGTAATGTCCAATTAGGTATAATAGGTGATGATGACAGATATCAAGCTACCGTGATTTCGGATGATGTGAACCAGACATTCCGAATTGAGGGACTGGCCAATGAATACAATGCGCCGCTATTAATAAGTGAGGAGCTCTACCGGCGATTAGATCAGGGAAATAAGCTTCAAGTCAGGCAACTTGGGAAATTGCAGGTCAAAGGCAAAGAAAAACCCGTAACCATACATGAAGTTATAGATGCTGATTTAAGTGGACAGGGGGAATTAAAGAAAGAATTAAAAGAAATATTCAATAAGGCAATCTATATGTATTCTGAAGGTCAGTATGCCGACGCCAGCCAACTGTTCAGCAAGGTATTAAAAGTAAATCCGGATGATGTAGCCGCACAGATTTATCTGAATAAATCCTCTCGTAATCTTACAAGCTAGATAAACTAAATGGATAATGGGTTCGATCCACACAGGCGGCTTACGATAAGGGGCAAAATAATCTCACCGAAACATTTGTGCTTAGTTTTATAATTACCTGAGTTTTTATTGCTATCTTGCGGAACGTTCCCCTCTTGTATACTCTTATATGGTTGTTAATAATTAATTTCGACCTAAGTGTCACTTATATATGAAATCAACTATACTTATTATAGACGATGAGAAGGCTATTCATGTTTTACTGAAATCTATGTTAAAGGACGAC
>JBPRGH010000070.1:0-11704 GCA_051418055.1 Candidatus Cyclobacteriaceae bacterium M2_1C_046
TTTAGACAAGGTCTTCAAAGTGATGAATGCTTTACCACAACATCAGTGGCAACTATTGACCAAAAGGTCTGAAAGAATGAAGCAACTGGTACCACACTTTACCTGGACTGATAATATTTGGGCTGGGGTATCAGTGGAGAATGAGGATTATCTGTTCCGTATAGATGATCTGAGAACGGTGCCAGCAAAGATCAGGTTCATTTCATTTGAACCGCTTATTGGACCAATTCCCACAGGTAAAATAAACCTTACAGGTATTCATTGGGTCATTATAGGCGGAGAGAGCGGAGGGTCCAAAGTCAGGCCCATGGAGCTTAAATGGGTGAGGGATATTATCAAGGCATGTGATGAGCAGGAAATACCAGTATTTTTCAAGCAATGTGGTCGTCATTTGGGTCAGCAACTGGGAATGACCAATAAATATGGCTCAGTGGATTCCAAGGGTGGTGATGATTCAAAATTCCCCACAGACCTAAGGAGATGGGAGTTCCCGATCGATATGAGGCCGTACTTACATTGTTTTTCATTTTGATTGAGGATGTAGGATGAGATCAATTATCCTAGGTTTGGAAGAGTGGAATGCATGTAACGGGTGTTTCACTCTTTTTAGGAAGGGAAAATTCGTATAAGTGTTTTACATTATGTCAATTAAACAAGTTTAAGTCCACAATTACCCCCAATTGCTTAATTTTAACATCATTATTTCCGTTTTCGAATTCAAACTCACCTTTGCCACTAGCAAATTTGGTAAAGGTTTGGTCAAATCCATCCTTTTTTGAAGCGCCTAATCTAACAGTAAATTGAAATAGGGCGTCTTTGAAATTAAAAGTTTTATTTGGTATATCGACATATAGATTATTATAATCTAAGTCAACATGCCAGTAACTGGCTCCGTAGTTGTTGGGGTTTGTGTCTGTAAGTTCGTGATCCCATACCTCTGGTTGTTGGCTGATTTTAATTGCTAATTTTTCTCGAATTTCATCTAATTCCATTACTGACTTTTTTCTTATATAAACGCGTTGTGCGGACAAACTTCCAAACATGAAGTAATCAAGAGCTAATTTACATAGAATTTAAAACTTTCCCCTTATATTTAGCACATATAGAACATCTGGTCCACAAACAATTATCAGATTTACTATTTTTGAACACACTTAACAATCATCCCTCATGACCAATTTCCGCGAACGTTTCAATTTCATTTGGAATATAGCCAATCTGATCAACGACAGCGTTAAACGTTGCAAGTATCAAGATTATGGCTCAACGTAATAATGCGTACCCAATTCGATAATCATGTAGTGCCAATATTTTTAATTTGAAAAATTCCTGATCACGATATCCATAGGCTCTTCTTTTAAGCACCTTTATTTTATTGTTTAATCCTTCTAACGGACCCGTTGATATTCTTGCATTGTACAAGTTCAATATCCCCCTCCTGTATGCCATAAGCATGTTGGCAAACTTTTGTAGCTGTTTTATTCCACTGCTTTCTGCTCGTTTGCACCAGTCTTTCAGAAATCTCTATGCTGAGGTCTTGTTCCTCTCATCCCACATTAATGAAAGCTCCTCCTTCATATAGTACATTGTTGCTAATGGCTTATTCATCTGCAGTGCTTCCTCAAGTCTTTGTTTTTCGTTCCTCTCATTATTCAGGATATAGCCTCTTTTAAGTAATAACCACCTTACTCCTTTCTTCACCTTTCTTGTGCCTGAATTCTTTTCCTCCCGGTTCATCTCCCGTCTTAATTCATCTATCTTTTCATTCAACTTCTTGACGATGTGAAACCAATCAAACACTATCCTCGCTTTCGGTATATTCTCACTTACTGCCTGTATATATGCTGATGACATATCAATCGATACCGCTTTTACTTTTGCTCCTGATCCTCTTAAGCGCTTCCAAAAGCCACCAAGAGACTTGGCTTAATTACCATCTCCTACATACAAATACCTGACCACTTTCTAAATTCATTACTACCGTCATGGTTTTATGCCCCTTTTGTACAGCAAATTCGTCTATAGCAAGATATCTTAAGTCCTTCAGGCGGGGCTTCGAATAATGAGTATGCAGGTATTCACGCTCTATTTCCTTGACGGTGTGCCAGGCTAAGCCGGTATGTTTTGATACATCCTAAATCGTTCCATAGCTTAAAAGCGATAGGGCATATCTACCTAATCAACGGGTATAAGTTTTTTATCTGCCCAGGTCAAACTTTCCTGCCTAACCTTGCCGCACTCATGGCACTCTAATCTCTGCACATCAGCCTCTATATACACAGTTTTCAAACCTATCGGAACTGTTCTGAATGTACGCCTTATTGCACCTTTTCTTGTGACCTGCAAATTCTCACAATTGGAACAGCACATCTTTTCTTTCTTTCTTAATCCTGACGTGTATATGTATGGCCCCTCCTTCATAAGTAGTCATTAGGTAATCAACATCCTTTATTCCAAATCCATGATATGATAAGCTCTACATATGCTTTTGAACAAAATTACATCCTTTATCATCGTGAAGCTCTTTTTTTATATATTTAGGTACGCGTTATTGCGAAGAACCAAAACAAAATTAGCCGCAGAGGGCGAACGAAGGCATGTTTTAGAACATTTTTTCTCAAATTTGTAGATGTTAGATTCAACTTTTGTTTTTTTTATCCATCAATGATTTGATCAAAACATTTTTGGTATTTCATCAAAGATATATAGATTTTTATGCTCAAGAAGTTCCCCTTTTACAAGCAATTGGATTCTATGGATTGTGGTCCTACTTGCCTACGTATGATCGCAAAACACTACGGCAAATCTTTTTCGCTGCCATTTCTGCGAGAAAAATGCTATATCGATCGAGCCGGAGCGAGTTTCAAGGGAATAGCAGAGGCAGCAGAACTCATAGGATTTCGGACGTTAGCTGTTAAAATTCACTTGTCGAAAGCTAAAGGTCAGGCAAGTTTGGAAGAAGCTCCATTCCCGGCGATCCTACACTGGAATCAAAAACACTTTATAGTGCTCTATAAGCTTTCTAAAAAATACGCTTGGATAGCTGATCCGGCAGATGGAAAGCACAAACTTCCCATCCAGGAATTAAAGAAGAACTGGATCTCAGATGAGGATAAGGGGATAGCACTACTTTTCGAGCTAACGCCGTCCTTTTCTAAAGATAATTTAGAGGATGAAAAGACAAAATCGTTTGACTTTCTGTGGGGCTACATTCGACCCCATCGCAAGTTGATATACCAGTTGTTAATCGGACTTGGTTTAGGTACCATTTTCCAACTCATTTTCCCCTTTTTGACACAGAGTTTAGTCGATATAGGTATAGATACTAGAAACCTCAATTTCATCTATCTTATATTGATCGCACAATTGATGCTTTTTTTGAGCTCTACAGTTGTTCGGTTTATACAAAGCTGGATTTTGTTACATATAAGTGTTAGAATTAACATCAATTTGATATCTGATTTTCTTATCAAGTTGATGCATCTCCCTCTCGGATTTTTTGATTCAAAGAATACAGGAGATTTATTGCAACGCATTGGCGATCATAGACGCATTGAAAATTTTCTGACTAATTCTTCCTTGTCTGTTTTATTATCGATCACCAACCTCTTTGTATTCGGATTTGTGCTTGCCATTTATAGCCTGCCTATATTTTTTACATTTCTTGTATCAGCTATTCTCTACATAGCTTGGATATTTTTGTTCCTTCGCAAGCGCAAGGAAGTCGATTATCGAGCTTTCCAGCAGATGTCAGAGAATCAAGATTCTCTTATAGAGATCATACAGGGTATGCCAGAGATAAAGCTTCAAGGCAGCCAAATGAAGAGACGGTGGAAGTGGGCTAGTATCCAAGCTAGACTATTCCGGACGCAGATGAAATCTCTATCTATAGCTCAGTATCAAGATGCAGGCGCACTTAGTATAAATCAGCTCAAGGACATTATCATCACTTTCATGGCAGCCAAGGCAGTTCTGGACGACAGTATCACGCTGGGTATGATGCTTGCGATACAGTACATTATCGGTCAGCTCAATGCACCTTTGCAGCAGCTTACAGGCTTTATACGGTCGGCGCAAGATGCCTCCATCAGTATGGAGCGGCTTTCTGAGATACACCAATCTAAGGAGGAAGAAGAATTGGAAATTCAAAAACAATCCATAGTTTCCTTTGGTGACATTTCTTTGGACAATGTCAGCTTTCGGTACACACCTATATCTGAATATGTTTTAGAAGATATTAATTTAACTATACCGAAAGGCAAGACTACTGCAATTGTAGGCGCTAGTGGTAGCGGAAAGACTACCCTTGTCAAGTTATTGCTTGGATTTTATAAACCTGAGCGTGGAACGATCAAGATTGGGGATACTCTGCTTGACAATATGTATAAAAAATCATGGCGATCTGCCTGCGGAGTTGTCATGCAGGATGGATTTATATTTTCAGATACCATAGCCAATAATATCGCAGAGAGTGCAGATCAGACAGATTACCTGAAAGTCGAGCATGCTATCGAGCAAGCAAACATAAGCAAATTTATCCAATCACTGCCTCTCGGTCTCAATACGATGATTGGTTCTAAAGGAAACGGGATCAGTCAAGGCCAGCGGCAGCGACTATTCATAGCACGTGCCATCTATAAAGATCCTGAATTTATCTTTTTTGATGAGGCGACCAATGCCTTAGACGCAACCAATGAAAAAATCATCATGGACAATCTCAATAAATTTTTAAAAAATAAAACAGCAATTGTAGTTGCTCATCGATTGAGTACAGTAAAACGTGCAGATCAAATTATCGTCATGGAAGCAGGTCGTATCGTGGAGAGGGGGACGCATAGTGAACTTGTATCTGTGAGAGGTAACTATTATGAATTGGTAAGCAATCAATTAGAACTCGGAAACTAAAACATATGCCTTCTTCAGATTATATTTTTAATGCAATGGCAGAGGATATCGTAGACAGACCTCCTTCATGGATTTTGAGATCAGGTATTGGAATGATAGCATTGGTTGTGTTTGTAGTATTGTTACTTTCCTCCTTTATCAGATATCCTGACAAGATAGTAGGTATTGGAACTTTGACTGCAAGTTCGCCTCCGATAGCAGTGGTAGCTAACCAAACAGGGTATATCGATAGTGTATTTGTCAGCGATCATCAAGAAGTAGATGAGCATGAGCCGATATACTATATCAAAAATGCGGCAGCTTATAAGCAGGTAGCGGAAGTCCACAGTTGGACAGACAGTATGATGAATACATCATCCGACCAACAATGGCTGTACATGGAACCTTTGCAGCAAGCAGAGCTCGGCATAATACAGCCGGCATATTCTACTGTCTTGCTGGCATATAATGAATGGGCATCTTTTATTGTAGAGAACATAACAGATTTGAAGATCAAGAGCTTTTCCCAAGAAGTAGAAAAACTTCAGGAATTGAATCAGCTAATTAGAATAGAAGCAAAGAATTCGAAAAAAGAGCTTGATCTACAGGCAATCGATTTAGAAAGAAATCAGAAACTGCTACAAGAGCAAGTCATTAGTGATAGTGATTTTGAAAAAGCGGAGATGGCATTTTTGCAAAAGAGTCGGCAGCATGATAAAATTGTGAGTAGCATAGTGCAAAATGAAATACGCATCACGCAGCTAAGTCAACAGAAGCTACAACTAAAGGAAGAGCGTCAGACCCGCTTACGTCAATTGAAAATGTCCCTGAAGGAAGCATTATTAGCACTGGCTACCAGCATAGAGGAGTGGAAAGAAAAGTATATCATGATAGCTCCTCGGCAAGGATATGTGTCCCAAGTAGGAGATGTTTATAAGAACGACATAGTTAAAGAAGGAGAAACGTTGAGTTTTGTCATGCCTTATGAGCAGAATCGGCTTTTGATGTCCGTGCTGATTCCGATACAAAACATAGGAAAGGTAGAGATTGAGCAAGAAGCCATTATAAAAATGGATGCCTTTCCCTATAAAGAATACGGAGTTGTAGAAGCAAAACTTACAGCATTGCAAAGTTTGCCTCAGCAAAACGAAGAAGGAGCGCTCTTTTATGAGGCTTCGATAAATCTACAGGATCCTATCATGACTACTACTGCCGACACCATACCCTATAGGCCGCGGATGACAGCAAGTGTAGAGATCATCACAGAAAATAAAACCATTATTCAACGGATATTTAAACAGATCTTGTCTTTAATATCTACTCAATAGTAAACATTGAAAAACATAGAATATGACATTTTTACAAAAATTAGAAGTTATCGATCGAATTGATGGGCTGATTCGAAGAAAGGCTACGGGCAGTCCAAAAGATCTTGCACAAAAGATAGGATGTTCTGAACGCTGTTTATACAGTATCTTGAATACCATGAAGCAGATGCAAGCGCCAATTATTTATGCACCCGAAAGGGGTAGTTATATGTATCAGCATGAGGTAGATCTCATGATTGGTTTTGTCAAAAAAGAAAAAATTTACGGTGGATCTATAAATTTTCATCCAACTGCAGATTTTTTGCAGTGGTGCGACCTATATTTGACTGAGAGCTGGTGAAGATAGGTGCACATTTTTGCTTTGGTTCTGGGTATATACTCTGAGACCGTTATTAGATGAGTGTAAATTAAAGTTAAAACTATGAAAAAGCGCAATGTATTAAGTATTGATGATCTACTAAATTTAGAAAGGAAGACCCCATCTAAAAATGTAAGATTAGTTCAAGGATCTCAAATTTTAGGAGGGGCTAACGAAATGATTTGTGATGGAGTAGTATGTAATGATAACTCCTTTAATACAAATAATCTTTCAAATGGCTGTGTACATACTGACAATTGGAGTGCTAACCTAGATCCCAATGATAGTAATATTGACATGGGCGAAAATACTGGGAATGATATTCCCTGATACTCCCTAGCATTGTTCATCCAGTATAAGAATATTATTATAGTGCTATAGGATTTATAGCACTATAATTTTTAATAGGAGAAATTTTTATCAATATTGGATTTCTACTATATAATAAAAATGTTAAGTATTACAGTAGTATGATTATTGCAGAAATCTTTTAGAATAGATAAAACACTGTTTGATAAATATGCTTGATTTCCTTAAATCTCATACCTATTGTAATATTTTTTCTCTTTTGCTATTACTTTGTTTTTTGCTATATAATACTAGTGCATTAACTCAGAATTTATGTTATTCACTGAATATAGTTGATTCACTTTCAAAAAATATTTCTAGTATTTCAAATCCATCAAATAGATCTACATATTTTCAACAATTAGCTATTTTGGGTGCATATGATGAAATTCGACGAAATCCGCGTCATTCGACTAGTGAAACATTCTCTAATAAGAAGGAATCTGAAAATTTGGTTCCTTTCTCTGCTTTAGAATTTTTAGAGCAAGTAGCAGATAATTATGATATTATAGTTTTAAATGAGGATCATATCTCTTCGAATCATAGACAATTCCTTGAAGATATTGTCTTACTATTTAAAGACTACAATTATGATATTTTGGCAATTGAAGCAATGGATTACTCTGACACAAGTATAAATTCTCGAAAGTATCCCATTACTACAACTGGGTATTATAGTCAGGATCCAGTATTTTCAAATGCTATGAGAGTAGCCCTTAATAATGATTATGAACTTTTGCCATTTGATTTAAATAAAAAACAAAGAGACAGCTTACGGAATAATATGATAAGTCGCTCAACTGATGGCTCTATATCAGTTGATAATTCGGCTAGATACAAAATTATGTCCAAAAATATAAAAAATATAATCGAAAATAGCTCGGGGTCAAAAATAATAGTTTATTGTGGAAATTGGAACTGTTCAAAAGAGTTAGGTATGGTTGGCAATCTTTTAGCTCGTGAGTATAAAGTGTTGTCATTGACGCAAACTGATGTTACAACCTGTTCAGAATGGAAAAGTTCAAAGGGAGTAGATCAAGAAAAACCTTTCGTTATGGTCGATAAAAATTTCAATTCTTTTACATGTCATAGTTATGCTCATGATATTTCAATATTTCATCCTGACATAGTTTTTAATGATTTTGAAAGACCTTCATATATTACAAATAGATCCGATAGACGAAGATTGTCAGATAAGCGCTCGAATAATTTAGAAGGATATTCAGCAGTTTATTATTTAAACGAATATAAACTTCATTTATGTAAGGCTATACCTATTGATATACACTGGCATTCGAATGGAGATACTATTTACGATTTATATATCCCATATTCGGGAAATTTTATATTAATTGAAAATGGAGTTGAGACTGTAATTTGGGAAGATGAGTAAAAGAATTAAGATAAAAAATAAAGTTGTTCTTATTTTCGCTAATAGTAATGAAGAATCTGTCATTCCCGTTATTAATTCGCTTATCGATCTTAAATGTAAATTTTTAAGAATAACTGAAAATGACACTTTACGAATTTCGAATATTCAAATAAATTCAAACATTTCAAACTATGTGAATTACAGTATTGATGTAAATGAAACTTACACAATTTCATATTCACAAATTAAATCAGTTTGGATTAATCATGCTGGATATGTTAATTTAGATTTTGACATTAATATTGATCTCAAAAATATTGATGAGCAAACACTGAAAGACTATATTTATAACGAATTATTATCTCTCAGAAATTTTATATATAGTACTTTTGAAAAGAAACGATGTATTGGTAAATTTAATTTGCAAAATTCAAATAAGTTAGCGAGTTTAATCCTCGCAAAAAATTGTGGACTTAATATCCCTTGGACACTTATAACGAGAGACAAATCAGAAATTTATAATGCTTTAAAAAATTATGATTGTATAACTAAAAACATACAAGATATCTATAGGAGAAGGGAAAAATCATTAATTGAAATTACTTATACTTCCCAAATTAAAAGTCAAGATCTAGAAAATTGGGAATCTACATTTCTTAATCTTATCCAAGAAAAAATTCCAAGCTTGTTTGAAGCACGGGTTTTTTACTTTGACAATAACTTTTACAGTATTTATATTAAAAAAAATCAAGAAGTCGATGTACGTATGACATCTAATAATAGATTCCTACCGTTTAGTCTTCCTGAAGATCTTAAGGAAAAAATAAAATTATTTATGTCTAAAATGGGTTTGATTTCAGGCTCTCTAGATTTTGGAATTGACAAGTCTGCAAAATTTTGGTTTTATGAATTAAATCCAGTAGGTCAATTTGGTTTTGTTTGTAATGCCTATAATGGAACTGTTAGTCAAAGAATAGCTAAATGGTTAAACTATGAATAAAGATTCAATAAATTTGGTTATGATGAAGAGAACTATTAAGAATTTTTCTAAACATCAATTAACCAACTCGCAAAAAAGATTTTTTAAAAAAAAATATAATGGTTATGTACATTTTGTAAGAGTTACTAACTTCCAGTGGCATTTAATACAATACACAAATTATGATACATATGATTGAAGATAATTTAAAAGACACAGACGGTTATCTACATTTGTATCCAGATTGTGTATTAGTTTCTGGTTATACAAAGGACTGTATTTATGATATGACTCGTTCAATATATTTTTATATAAACCATAGCACAACTGAAATTATAAAAGTATTAAAATTCAAATCAATTAAAAACTTTCTTTCTACAAGCAGTCTAGCCGTAAAAGAAGCGACAGAATCAATAATTAATTTTATACTAGATAATCAATTAGGATTTATAGATAAATTTAGTTTGTATAATGAAACATATATATCCAATTTATCTCCAATAAGATTACCTTATTCTAAAATTCAAAATATATCTATATTAAACGCTGAGAAAATTGTAAGCCAAAAATCTTTAACTGATGTAGTTGAGTATGCGGAAGAAAGAAATATTCCATCTCTAAATCTATTGTTTAATGAGGAAATTGTAAATCTTATTGATATATATAGATTCACAACATCAATTATTTCGGCAACAACTATACAATATATTTGCTTTTATATCCCATTTTCAGAATCTTTATTTATCACATCAAAATCATTGCTACTTGACTTTTCTATTTGTGAAATTGTATTATACAATTCAGAATCTAATATTAAGTTAAATGTAGGAGAGAATGACAATGCAATTACATTAACGACATTGCAAAAAAATGAGATATTATACGGTAACTATGATGGTTTTGTTTATAAATCATGTTTCAAGCCTATTAAATTGTTATATTACATATCTAAAAAGGAAAATTCCTTTTGGGCAAATAGAGCTTTATTGAATTTGAGCGATACTGGAAAAATTAATGAAAAGGATATTATATCTAAACCCAAATACTCTAATGTGTCAAAAACCCAAATAAATGTTTGTAAAGATTGTCAACATAGATTTATGTGTGTTGATAAAAGAGTCCCTGAAAAATCTATGTCTAGAGGTTACTATTTAAAAGGGGAATGCGGTTATAATCCTTATACTGATACTTGGATTGGAGATAATAAATATTCAAATCCCTTCTGAGATCCTTAGTATTCTTCACAATGCCTTATGGAGACATCCCAATAACGTTCCAGTTGTAAAATTAAATAATTCCAAATTGTTTTTCACTTATTGTCCAGCCCATTGAAGGTATTGATGCTGTTTAGGCCGATATGTCCAAGGGCACATCGTTCCATTTAGCCTTTACGGCTGTGTAGGCTTCAATAACTTTGCGGCGCAAATAAGGCCAGCTAAAATGTATCAGACCATTTTTCGATTAGATGCAAAGTATGCGATTGCACACTGCATAATTTTCCCTCTTTCAGTTTTATTTCCTTTTGAGTTTGCTTTTTGCCTTTTCTGAACTCCATTTATCGACCGTGCCAAGGTTAAAAACAAGAAATTAATGCCTTTCCAAAGGCAGAGGATATTCATGGACAGCGCAATCAAGTGAATTTGAAGTTTACTTGTTTCGTTTCCTCTCATTTTAATTTTGTCCATCCCAAATTTTGTCTTTGGCTGTCCAAATTTGCCTTCTATTTCTGATTATTTGTTTTGCTTTTTCTTGCGCTTCCGATTTCTGAATGACTCATTTCTTTCGGACGGCCCAATTGTGGCCCGTAATGCTTTATTCCTTTGGATTTCAGATACTTACGGTTCTCTCTGTTCAAATAGATTTTATCCACAGGTACATCTTCAGGATAATACCCAAAGCGGGCTCTGTAGGACTCTATTTGATCTTTTAGGCCAAAACTTCATTGAATTTATTATAGTCGATTCTGACCACTCTATTCAATCCATTGGTCTGCGAAGCATTCAATTTTGCCCCAAATTCCGTATCTGCTCCTGCCTTTCCTCTTTTTATCGGATGAACCCAGGGTTGATGTATACTGACAATGCGATCTGCTATCTTTCGCCTTTTGTCATTGTACATCTCATCCTGTTGACGGTATATTTCGTGTAACACCAGCCAGTTGCGGTATTCTTTTTTGCTAATCTCAGGTAACCCTTTGCCTTCTGCCTCTCTTTTGTCAAACAGCTCATCGATATATTTTATGTCCCTTCTTACATATTGCAACTGCTTTTTTATGCATTTCCTGATCTGTTTTTTGCTATGCCCTTTCTTCTTTGCAAAGGCTAAATATTTTTTCCTGGCTATTCTCCTGTATGTTCTTGGCTTCTCTGCTCCCCAAAGCCCCTGCTCATGAAAGAGGTCGATTAACTCTTCCGCTGCTAATCTGCATTCATTTA
>JBPRGH010000071.1:0-1263 GCA_051418055.1 Candidatus Cyclobacteriaceae bacterium M2_1C_046
ACTAAAATACAATGGCCAGCGAATAATAAAACGAGTCAAAGCTTTATTAACAAGGTTCGTTTTAGTATCTTTGACCGTTTAATTTGTCAAAATAAGATTCTAAATGGCTTTCAAGCTTAATCATCTCCCTAAACGTACTGAAAAACCCAGAGAAAAAGGCATGACGCTGGTCCTCGATAAAGGATTAAGCGTGAGACAGGTGGAAGATATTTGTGAATCCAGCTCCGGATATATGGATATCGTTAAACTGGGATGGGGAACCAGTTATGTAACCCAGAATCTTGAAGACAAACTAGCCGTTTATGCTAACGCTAATATCCCGGTTTATTTTGGCGGTACGCTCTTTGAAGCTTACGTACTGCGTGATCAGCTGGATGCGTATATGAAACTACTCGATCGTTTTAATATTCACCATGCAGAAGTATCAAATGGTACGATCTGGCTTTCCGATCAGCGCAAGATCGAGATTATCAAGAAGATGAGTAAGTACTTCACCATTCTTTCCGAGATTGGAAGTAAAAATCCCAACGATATTATTCCGCCCTACAAGTGGGTAAAAATGATCAAGAATGAATTGGAAGCAGGGGCTTGGAAAATTATATGCGAAGCTCGTGAAAGCGGTACTGTGGGCGTTTTCAGGCCTAACGGAGAAGTTCGGTCAGGGCTAATAGATGAAATAGCTGATCAAATATCTGTCGATAACTTGATTTTTGAGACCCCGCAAAAGGAACAACAGGTTTGGTTTATTAAAAAGTTTGGAAGTAATGTAAATCTCGGAAATGTACAGCCTACCGAAGTAATCCCCGTCGAAACCTTAAGGCTTGGCCTTAGGAGTGATACTTTATTTGATTTCTATTCCTTTGACGACGGCGAAATGGACCAGCTTTATGCCAATAAAGACAAGAAAGAGTCCGAAGAATAAAAACATAATTCTAACGAAGTAATTCTGATCTATTTATGAAAGTATTATACGCTGCTGCTGAAATATCTCCATTCGCCCGTATGACAAATACCGCCGATCTTCTGCGGTTCTTGCCTGCTTCTTTGCAGGATAAAGGCTACGAAATTCGGATTCTTTTACCTAAATATGGAACCATTAACGATCGCAGGAATCGTTTACACGAAGTAATAAGGCTCTCGGGCATTGATGTAGAAGTGGGCGATGAAGTGGAAAGCATGGGTATAAAAGTAGCAAGCATACCCAACGCTAAATTGCAGGTTTACTTTCTTGATAATGACACTTTCTTTAAGCGTAAAGCACTT
>JBPRGH010000072.1:0-175899 GCA_051418055.1 Candidatus Cyclobacteriaceae bacterium M2_1C_046
CATTTAGGTCTGTTACCGTTACCGTATAGCCACCTGCTGCAAGGCCGGTGTAAATACCATTCGCATCCCCTGTCGTGTTCGCAGGGTCTTCATTCAATACATAGCTGTAAGTGCCCTCGCCTCCTGATGGGGTTACTGTAACCTCTCCATCGCTGGCCCCAAAGCAGCTTACTTCACTGCCATTGTAATTACTTGTTACTGCACCTGTCGCTGTTAATACCGCCGGCGCTGTTAATGTCACGCTCTGCTGGGCAATTGAACAGCCATTGGCATCCGATACATCTATCGAATAAGTGCCTGCCGCTAAACCGGTAAAGGTGTAGCTGGTGCCCGGCTGTGCCTGTACCGCTGTAGCTGCGCCGCCTAACGTATAGGTATAGTTAGCCGTACCGCCACTGATGTTCACTGTTATGGACCCGTCGCTCTCGCCTGCACAGCTGATCTCAAAACCATTGTAGTTGCTTGTAGCCGTGGTCGCTGATAAAACAGCGGGCTCTGCTACTGTCAGAGTGGGGGTAGTTATCGTACAGCCATCCTGATCACTTACATCTACCTGATAATCGCCTGCTGGTAATCCGGTAAAATCCCCAGTACTATTAAAAGCTACAAGCGCTCCACCTCCATCGAATAAAGTATAGTTATAAGGCGCTACCCCTCCATCAGCAACTATTGTCAGAGATCCATCTGAACCACCAAAACATGATACATCCGTAATTGAAATGTCGGTTGTTATATTTTTAACAGTAACAGTCGCTCCCGAACCAAAAGTGGTTTCTACACATCCTATATTATCTGTTACACTAACTAAAGAGTAAGTTGTTGTCACTAAGGGTGTTACACTTTCAACATGTCCATCAATAATACCCGTCAAAGAAAATACTGATGTTCCATCTGTATAATCAACATTAAATGGTCCAATACCCGTAAGATTAAAAGTTATAGGAACCGTATTTACACCACAAACTGTTGTAGCTCCAGATAACGATCCAGCCGGATCAGAAACTGTTAAAACAGCTTCATTAGATGTAAGAGGTCCTCCACAACTTGAAGTTATCTCCACACGATATTTATATCCATTATATGAAACTGGTACATCTAAAATGGATAATGTTGAGGTTGTTGTACCCACATAGGTAGGTGATTCTGTTAAAAGAGTAAATCCTGCGCCTGAATTATCATCCTGATACCATTGATACGTCAGGTCAGTTCCGGATGCTGTAACAGAAAAAGATGTACTTTCATTGTGACAAATGAATTTATCAGAGGGTTGGGTAGTAATAGAAGCAAAATCTGCATTGGCAAAACTTCCAACAACATCGCCATTTGTTAAACCTGAAACCGCCAAAGTGCCCCCACTTCTTATCAAATTTCCTGAAGTATTTGGTGTTACAGTGGCAACTTCTAAATTTCGAAAGTATATAGCATCAAATTCATTATTTGTTGGGGCTCCACCAAAAGTTAAAGAAACCTCAATTTCTGAAGCCCGCACAGCAAAACTGCCACTTACCAAATCACCAAAAGAAGCACCAACTGAGCCAACGCCAGGATTTAGCTCAAATCCGGTAGGCATTTGAAAAATTATGTTATAGGTAGTATTTTGTGTTCCAGAAAAGTCATCGAATGTAATACTTTCCTCTATACTAAACTGGTATGATTGACCATCAATATATGGAATAACATGATAATTCCCATCAGGGCATATATCATTAAAAGTAGCAGCATTAATAGTTACCTGACCCAGCGATACAAAGGAAGGCAGCAGCAATAGCACCAGCAGGAAATAAAAATATTTTATCCTGGCCATCAGAGGGTTTAGGGTTGAAAAGCGTTGGCGCATTTACAGGTTTATGGTTAAAAAATTTAATACGCTAAAAAAATACAAAGTAACCGCTTTATTTTAATATTTCAAGTTATTATAAAAAATATTTAATTTGAAACTTAAAGTCTTCCCTGATCACTTGTTTTAAGTAGCACTATCTTATTGTTGGTGTTTCTTTTTATAGTTCCTAAAGCAAAGATCTTATTATCTACAGCCACCATAGCAGCAGCCTCATCCCTTTCATCTCCACCGTAAGAGTGTTCCCACGAAACATTTCCTGTAATTAAATCAAACTGTGCCATATATAAATTATGATCATCATCTGTAATTATTTCTTTTCCTAACAAAACCAATTGACCATCGGGTAATTCAACCATATCCACTACCTCTAGCTTCCTCCCTGCAGGAAAATCCCAAACACTTAGAACTGTTCCATCAATGCTTAACCTTCCGATACGAATACCGGGAGAAACAATACTTGCACTATTTGCTGCATATATAAACTCTCTGTCATTTTTTCTCTTTATTAATGATTTTATAAAATCATCGTTTTCTGTCCCATCAATTGATTTTCCCGGAACCCCAAAAGAAGAACCAGTATTGCCAGAAAAACGAATCACCTCAATATTATATCCTGCAGGATTTCCGGATTCACCGGAAAAGGATGTAGAGGAAACTACAGAAATAAAATTATTATTCAAGGTAAGTCCTATCCTGCTTCCTTTTCTTTCAAAAGAATTAATTGTATCTGTTGGATAGATCTGGTCATTCCATTCTTCAGGTTTTAAGAGATCCTCAGTAAGTAAAACATGAAAATATTCTTCTGGATCAGTAGAAGATTTTTTAGTAGACCCGGATATTAAATAATCCTTACTACCATCTTCATTTTCCCGAACTATAATATCAGATGCAACATCTATAAAATTTGCTGCATCTCCTTCATTGACAGGAACATCAAAAATTCGGCTATTAGTCATATCACCTGACGGCGAAAATTTATAAACAAAAATATCGGAAACAGAGGGAAAGCTTGAAATTATCGTACCTGTAACTATTATATTCCCCTGAGAATCTACTGCCATAGCTACAGGTCTTTCGGAGGTATTTTCATCTTTATCATCAAATGTCTCCTCCCAAATTACATTACCCAATGTATCCACACGGGAAAGATATATATAGCTGGTTTGCAGATCATCAACCCTGCCGAGAATAATCATATCATCGTTCGGCATTGTTGCTATATCTACTCCAAATTGATTTGAAAATTCCCCATAGAGCTTAACAAACGAGTCAAAACGGGGCAAAACAGTTTTCTCTGAATCACAGGATACGAAAGCCAAAAGAAGAACGATAAAAGAGAGTAAAACCAGCTTCTTCATGATTATTTACTAAAAATACGGTTAATAAAAGATCTCTTCTCACTCTTTCTTCTGGGTTTATAAAACGGGTTTTCAAAACCAACAGAAAAACCAAACGAATTTAACCTGTAATCATCATCAACATAATTATATTCTACAATTCGATTCAGATCATAGAAATAGTCATCCTCGCCAGAAGCAAATCTACTTCCGATATCAACAATGTTTTTTAGCCCTCCAATAAATCGAAGCTCAAAAAATATATAATAATAATCAATCCTGTATTTTGCACCAATGCCGCCCATTAAATTTAAAGAAACGCTACTACGTGTGTCGCTTAAACTTAAATTCTCTACTTCATTATTAATATTCTCACCGTTATCTACCAGAAAATCTCCAGAAGAGGATATCAAATAATCATACATTACACCACCATATATATAACTCTGAACGGGTCCTGTTTTAAAAATATATTTGACGGAGACGGGCAAGCTTAACCAATTCTGAAATTGAGTTATTTCAAGGTTTTCTTCTTCATAAAAAAAAGAGGTCCTTCTATAAAGCAATTCAGTACCAACTCTCCAGCTATCGTTAATACTTAAATCAATCCCTGGTCCAAACCAGTAACCGGTCCTTGCTTCATAAACTTCTGAATTAGATTCAGTTGCAGATTCAGCAAGAATATAATCGTTAATAATTACCGGATAAGAACGGTTCAAACCTGCCCTGGCGGTAAAAGTAAAAATTGGAGTAGTGATAAATTTAGAATTAAGATATACAATTTCAACTTTATCGTTATCATTTTGCACATCAAATTCAGGCTCTAATGCAAGGAGGTTTAAATAAGCTGCTTCAGCATCTTCATGATTATCCAAATAAAGATATGTCATTGAAAGAAGGTGATATGCCTGAACACGCTGTTCACGGGTAAAACCTTTCTCAAGGCATGGATTCAGCACTTCTGGAATATCATACAAATGTCCATCTGCAAATAAGGATTTTGCTCTGTCTAGTGACTGAACACAATTACTCTGTGACCAAAGAAGCTGTGGCAGAAAAAGAAAACCTATAATAATAATGGCTATTTTCATTAAAAAATATCGGGTAATTCTTTACATGTCTTTTGGTATTCTATTTCTGTACCGGCATAAGCCCTCCACTCATCCTGTGTCATATTCCTAAATATCATATCACAGGCATTTCTTGCCATTAAACCAGGATTAACAGGCCATAACTTAAGATTACCTGTACCCACACTGGCTACTATAAAATTACCATCCTCACTAAAATCCAGGTCCCAAATATATCCATTATGATCATCAAGAACTGTTGGCAATTCATTTAATTCATCCATAACCCACAGATAGATTTTCCTATCAAAGCTTCCTGTTGCTAAATAGTTCCCGTCGGGGCTAAACTCTAATTTATTTACCCGTCCACGATGCCCTAGAAGTTCTTTAATTTTTCCATCATCTAAAGTAATTATATCTACCATGCCCTTCTCAAATCCTACAGCCAATAAATTTTTTGTAGGATGAAAAGTCAGTGAATGTGCGGGGTTATTTTTTCCTTTTTCAAGAATTAGTTCATCTTTTCTACTTTCCGTGTTCAAAAGATAAACCTTAGAGTCTTCAGAACCAACGGCTAATAATTTTCCGTCGGGACTTACTGCAATAGATTTCGCAGGGTATTGAAATTGTTTAAAGAAACTGCTTTCCCCTGTTGCTGCATTATTTATTCTCAATACTCCATTCTTATCCAAAGAATAAAAATTATTAGAATTTGGCACAAAAGCCATATCAATAATGGTCTTTTGATGGCCCATGATTCTCTTATTGCTACCAGAATTAATAGTGACCAATTGTATAAATGAAGAGTCACTTGCATTGGCAATATATTTATTATCGCTACTAATAATTACACGCTTATTAGGGAAATTATTATTAATTAATACAGTAGCATTGGCAGGCTCATCAATAGGTATTTTATATAATTTACCATTGCTACTTGTTGCATAAATATTATCAGGACCAAAAACAGCAGATCGAATCGGATCTTTTGTGATATCTATTGTATTATAATTCCCATCCTGCAGCTGATCAATGGCATCATGCAGGGCATTATAGATATATGGATCATTTATTCTACCTGTATTTGTCTCATGGAAATCATAGGCCTGTTTTGCTACAATAGCACGCAGGTCAGGGTCGTCCTCAATTAATTGAGACTTTATGGCCATAGTCTGAGCCACACTTAACTTTAAGAGTTTTGTGGCTCTCTCAAACTGTGTTTGAGCTCTTGTTGCCTCCTGCCGGGCAATTTGAGAATTATAAGTGGCCTCCTGTGCTTTTTCTTCAGCAAAATCACGCGCCTCCTCTACATCATTTAATGCCTGGAACAGTTGAGCCCGCTGCAACCTTAGCTGAGCAGTACTATCCTCAAGTTTACTTAGTGTAGTCATTAATTCATCACTAAACATTTCCGCCTGAACCCTTCTTTCTTCCGCAAGCATTTCAGCTTCCTGTGCAGCCAATAAATTTATCTCTGCCTCCTGAGCTTTTTGTTCTGCTCGTTGCGCTTCTCTTACAGCTTCAAATTGTTGAGTAATAGCAAAAACGAAAAACAGAATAGAAACCACAGCCGCTGCTCCTAAAACTACAGCCACTACCCTTGTTCTTCTAAGCAGGCGTCTTTGAATCATTTCCTGATTCTTTTGTTCAGCCTCATATGTGATACGGCTTGTATCTAAAAATACAATCGCGCGCTCAAAAGCTTCATCATACCGCTGCGCCCAGGCGCGGGTAGGCCGTTGTTTTTTCTGCCAGTTGAGAGCCAGCTGAAGATCCGGGGGTCGCCATAAACCAGTTTTACCTATCTGATACATAGCTGCCGCTTCGGAAAGTCTCTTATACATCTGGGCAGATTCAAATTCTTCATCAACCCAAACCTTCAGGCGAGTCCATATCCGCATCAAACTTTCATGACTTATTTCAATGCGAGAACTTCCGCTTAACGGCTTTATTGGTGGTGGCATTAAAAAAGATCTGCCCGGTTTTCTGAATTCCTCTACCACCTTAATAACCTCTTCTTCTGAAGCTGCACTTATTTCCGCTATCACTGAAATTTTTGCTGCATTTCTTATGCCCTGATTATCACTGGTTTTGACAGTCAGCGTTTTAAAGAGGATTTCTGCAATTTCTTTCTGACGTGGTTCTAACTGTTCAAAAGCTTCATCAGCATGTTGAGATAAAGCTTCGGAAATACCTCCTACAGCCACATAATGTCTTATATCAATTACTTCACCTTCTTCTTTATTGGCCTTCCAATAATCCCAGGTGCGCATCATAATATGCTGAAGGATAGGAAGTTGATCCTGATGGTCTTCTACATCATTAAGAAGCTGGTTAACTAATCTTGCTGAGATCTGCCCACCGCCAACAGCTACCGGGGCCTCAATTGCCATCCGCTTCTGTTTCCGGCTCATCTGGGGAACCAGGTAATTACTTTCATTGATCAGATCCGTCAGACCCTGAAAATCCGCACATTTTCCTATATAATCTGATCTCAATGTCAGAGCAACAGAGACGGGGATATCTTTTTGCTGACAGGCCTGAAGTATCATCTGCACATATGCTACGGCATCCTGGTGTGTAAAAGATGAATCTTCGGTATTCTCAAATCTAAAAAGCTCTTCAAACTGATCAACCAGTAAAAGTATATTTTCACCTGTTTTTTCATGATATCCTTTAATAGCATCAATAAATCCACCGGGGCCGCTTTTTAGAAGCGAATGAATAACAGTCTGGTTGATTTGTTTATCTTTCTCACTTAATTTTTCATAATCCCCCTGACTTTTAAGAATAGCAATAGCCAAATTCAGGTATGGATCTATACCTGGTCGGGTATCAACAACATTCCAGTTTGGACCAACATTTTTAATGAATCCGCCATAAAGAACAGGGACAACTCCACAGTGAACCAGAGAAGACTTTCCGCTACCTGAATACCCAATTACTGTAACAAATCGATTTTCAGCTAATTTCTGAAGTATTTCATCCACTTCTTTCTCACGACCAAAAAAGAGATGAGACTCCTCAATATAAAAAGGTCGCAGTCCCGGAAATGGATTATCCAGTAACTCCCCCTCCTTATAGGATGATTTTTCCTTTAAAGGGTGGCTTTCTCCGGGAACAATATCATAATTCAGCATGATCTGAGCCGTGAAGTGTTAAAAAATTTAATATTATAATAGCCAAAAAAATAACCAGTTTTCTAAAGTAGCAGGTAAAATACTGCTTACTAACGACAATTCAAAAATTTAATCTGACAAAAATACAATTTTTTATACATACTCCACTACATTCTGAGCCAGAGTAATATTTTCTGATAGCAACTCATAAAAGTTATCTTTAGGTATTCTTAGAAGTATTGTATCTTCAACAGCTATTACTAATCCTGATCTTAGGTAATCATTAGTATAGGTAAGTTCACCAATAAACTCTCCTTTGCCAAGATTCCCTTTAATATTACCACTTTCATATAAATTTACAGAGCCATTTAACACTACAAAAAAGAAGTTATTTTTAACGCTGTCTATAGAAACCATTTCTCCCTCTGTAATGAACAATTCATCTGTCATATCTATTAATTGAGTTATTACTAATCCCGGGGTTCCTTTAAACAGATCCAGCCGCTTTAAAAATCGTATAGTATCAAATTGTTTATATTTTCCTGTAGCTAATATTATCTCATCCAGGTGCTGTTTATCTGCTGAACCTAAACGCCTAGTATGTTCATGGTATATTTCAGGGCTTATATTATATAAAGCCCATGCAGCCAATTCTTTAAGCATTTTATCTGGGTTAAACAGCTGAGCCACAAGATCAATATTGTAGAACTGACTATTAGAATTTCCCACAGTGTGAATTACACATGCTTTTGTGTATCTGTTCGCCTGATTAAAGTCACGGTTTAGCAACAGCTTAACTAGTAAGGGGTATTCGTAATCCGGTTTTGGATAAAATAACTCCAGTTTTCTTACTTTTTCAGTCCTTGATGTATCATCTAATACCGGTAAAACTTTTTGTTTTAAATCTTCGCTTAAAAACACATCCAGAAGCTCCAATCCATATGTCATTCCCTCACTTGTGCCGCTTTCAATATTTTCTTTTACAAGTTGGATAGACTGGCTATCATATAACATACCTAATAGCATGTAAATATGATCTATATCTGCTTTAACCTCTTCTTCCAAGGCTACTTTTAACTCTTTATTATCTTTCTCCTGCTCTACAATTTCCATTGCTGCCAAATTCCAAACCGTATTTGCTACATCTGTTTCAATAGCAAATTTTATTCGTGTAAGCTGGCTTATACTCGCTTTAAAATTACAATGCCCTAAAGCTGCCAACACCTGAGAAACAATAACTTTATCAGGATAATCAATTTTATTCCACAGCTGTTGTTTTGCTTTATTGCCTCCTATTCTGCCCATTGCCTGTATTAGCTTGATCATAACCTGAATAGACTGACCTGTTTTATAAAAGGCAGTATCCATCTGAGTCAATACTTTTCCTCCCATTACAACAAGTGTGTTTACCGCTTCATTTGCATATATTGCATTATTGAGATTATTAATTACTGCCGTTACAATTTCTTTAGTAGGAAATTTTTTAGCTACTTTTAAAGCAGTAATTCTCACACCCATGTTTGTATCATTTAAAAGCTCTACGAGATAGGTGAGGTTTTTGGCATTACTATTATGAGAAAGTAATTCTACGGCATATAGGCGGTCGTCGCTTTTTTCAGAATGAGCAAGTTTGGCAATACGGGATTTGGAAATATCACCTGAATTCAACAGATCATTCAGGTCATAATCTTTCAGTATATTTTTATCACTTAGCTTATTTTTATCTGAAATATTGATAACATACCTGTCAGACACAGAAAGGCCTTTAATCTCATTCATCCGCTGCTGCGCATATTCCCTGATCTGGGTAGATCCGGAATTCATAAGGTTATTTATTACACCATGAATATTTCCCGGAGAGATTTTTTCAAGTAGCTTATACGTAAAAACTACTCGGCTCATCTGGTTTTCGCTAGCAGATTTTTCCAGCTTTTGCTGAACCATGAGCTGTTGCTGTTTTGTAAGATCAACAAATTCCTGTTGTTGGGTCTGTAGCTTAACTTTTATTTTAGTTCTATATTCATTATAAAGCTTTCCAATTATTAAAAAATATCCGGATAGCAGGAAAATAAGAGCATAAGAATAATGAATAAGTTCTACGAAAGTAAAGTAGGATAATCCTATTATCAGGAGACCGGCAACAAATCTTGCTGATTCATTAACTACTCCCTCTACTTTAGTTTGAATATCAAAGCGCTCAGAATTGTCAAGTGGCATGAAGTAAAGCTTATAAACCGGATTCTCCAAGGAATCACGTAAACTGAAATTAAAAAGTCGGCTTAAAGCAATAAAAAGGAAAAAGTAGAGGAGAGTTTCTCCTTCAGAACCATCTGTAATACCAAAATATTTTCCAACCCCAATTACCGCAAAAGTAAATACAGCAAGGATAATAGGCTGGATCATTAAGGAGACTTTCATTCCGTATTCACTTATGATCTTTTCATTAACGAAAGTCTGTAGTAACAAACCCAGAATAAGAATTGAGCCATGAAAAATAGCAAAGAAATTCCGCAGTTCATTTTCATCAGGATATTGCTTTTCAGCAACTTCCAGGAATGAATACTGCACAAAAGTGAAGGTTACCATCGAGCAGATTAAAAATAAGGATAATAATCTGATATAACTATCCTTAAACATTCTGCCATAGGTCATTTTTCGTTTGGCGATTTTCGATATTTCAGCTTGTGTAAGATCAAACTTGCTTTGAATCAAAAAAACAAAAAAGGCAGAAAATAATATACTTAAACAGCATATAACAAGGAAATTTTGAGTATATGGAATAAATCTTCCTAGTAATGGTATTGAAAAGCTGGCAATTATAGCTGCTGAAAGCTGACCTATATCAATTCCGCCAATGATCCTCTTGGATTGCCTGAGGTCAAACATCCTTCCGAAAACACCCCAAAAACTCAAAAGCAAAATAGCCAGAAAAGGGCCACTCAGCACAAACATTGAAAATACAACATACGACTGATGTTGCTCTGGTGCATATAAGAAAGCCAGATAGCAGGCTAGTGTTATAAAGAATATAATTAATTGGGTTGTTAAGATAAGGTAGGTGAATCGGACTCTCTCCTGCAGTTTAGCAAAAATGTAAGTAGCAAAAATACCTACAGCCCCTGAAGCCAATATAGCCTCCCTTAGATACTCTCCGAGCCTATTCATAAACAGGGTCTCTGCAACTACCTGGAAAGTAGTGATGAAAACCCCCATAAAAAAACCCTTAGCTAAAAGTAAAACCACCTGCTGTTCTTCAGCTGGCTTTACATGAAGGGCTCGGTAAAGAGCTCTTAGCATAAAAAATCCTCCCCAATTAAGAGAGAAATATAAAAATTATATCTTGAAAAGTAAAAAAATTAAAGAAAAAGCTATTTCTTTTGAGAAATATTTTTCTCTTCCTGATACTTTTTATTTAATCCTTCCACTACTTTCCAGGTAATTTCCATATCTCCACTGGCATATAAAATATCACTTCCCTGATTGTATTTAACAACCAGCTCCAAATCGTTTTCTGCACTATAATCCTCAATAAATGACGTTACACGATCGTAAAGCTCAATATTGATTTTTGATTCTTCTTTCATTAGCTCCTGTGTAAGGCTCTCCTGATATACTCTTAAATTTTGTTGCTTTTTCATCAGGTCCTCTTCCAAAGCTTTTGCCTGTCCCATAGTGAGATTTGGTAATGATTGCTGAAAATTACTTACTTCAGTCTGAAGGCCCTGTGCACGATTCCTATATTCATTTTCCAGCTTCTGCTGCTTTGCCTCAAGTTCCTTTCTTTTTTCCTGAAAAAATTCAAAGTGCTGCAAAACAGTGTCGGCATTAACATAAGCAATATTCACCGGACTTTCAGTAGCCACAGAATCCTGAATAGCAGCTTCCTGAGAAGCTAATGTCTGACTGGAGAAATGCAGATAGTATAAAATTCCAACTGCTATTATTAGAACTACATTTAAAATGATTGAAAGTGATTTCACAATTACGGTTTTTTTATTTAACAATCTGCAAATATAATTTTAATCTCTATTATTTTCAGGATCAGAAGAAGATTTATAAAAATATGTAAAAGATATTTTTTCAGATGAAGTAGTATTAATATTTGCCGTGGCCTCTTCAGTTTTTATATTTTTTTCAGCAACATAAAATTTTAAAAATACAGCCATAAACAAACCTGCTACAGCTCCGGAAATATGAGCCTCAAAAGATATCCCCGGGGAAGGAAAAAAACCTGTTACTAACGGAGCACCGTAAAGAAAAAGGATTACAAAAGCCATTGCAGTCCCTGATTTACTCTTTTGTAGCAAACTGGCAAAAAATAAAAAAGATATTAAACCATACACAACGCCACTTGCACCTAAATGTACGGCATCACGCGCCCCTAGCCAGACCCAAAATCCCGAGAGAATATATACTGTTATAAGAACCGGAATTGCGTGTCGGTAATAAAAATAAAAAAGCACTGGTATGGCAAATAATAAAGGAAAGGCATTAGAAAGTAAGTGATAAAGATCGCCATGTACTACCGGGGCTGTAAATATACCCAGCACTCCAATTAACGTTCGGGGCCGAATGCCCAGGTGCTGTAAATTATCATCATAAAAACCTCCCAGTAAAGCAAAAATGACAATTATGAAAACAAAAGCGACGCCAACATAAATTCCTGCTCTAAATTTTATTTTATCATTTACCTGGTTCAATAGCTTTTAATCAAGTCTCTGTAGTTTGAAACGAATAGAGGGTATCATCAAGTTTCAATTTATCTTCATTAAAATCAGAAATAAATTTTTTTATCACTTTAGGTGTAACTTCTTCAATATTCAAACCAGCATTTAAACCTATCCCAAAATCAATATTAGTATCTATTTCCACATGTTCCTGAACTTTTACTTCACCCTCTTCCTCAAGCTCAGTCATAACTTCTGTAATATAAAGACCAATTTCCTCCTCCTTATCATCAAGAGCCATTAGGTCACCATTTTCATCCTCCTTATACTTAATGCTTTTAAATGAAGGAAAATGTTGTGCCGCTTTATGTTCAGCTATTTCATATAACTCACTTTCATGATGCAACCTTAAGGTATAAATAACAGCATCATAAATAACTTCACGACTTTCATATTTTCCAATAAAAAAGAAGTTTACAAACTCTTCACTATTATCCGTTGAATCCTCAATAAGATAAGGAGTCCCTGCGGCTTTCATTTTTTGCCGGTACGTTTCAATTACTTGAGGATCAAATCCTTGGTTTTCGGTAGTCATTTAAATTAATTATCTGAAGAATGAATATATGCTAATATGACTAAATGTACAATATTATTTAATTAAGTTTTTATGAATTCTCAGGTGAATACCAGGAGGCATACATCGGATAATTCCTTGCCGTTCTTTGTATCACCTCCTTCATCTCATCACCGGTTTCCTTTACCTGTCGTGCAGGTACACCTGCCCAAACGGTACCCGGAGGCACTATTGTGCCAGGAAGGATAATGGCTCCCGCAGCAATAACCGAACCTTTGCCAATTTTTGCATTATCCATTACTATTGCGCCCATGCCAATCAGCACCTCATCTTCAATAACACATCCATGCACAATTGCATTATGTGCTATAGAGACTTTATTCCCTATTTCTGTAAAAGCTTTTTCATATGTACAGTGGATAATAGCACCATCCTGTATATTCGTATCATTACCGATCTTTATATAATGTACATCTCCTCTTACTATAGCATTAAACCATACGGTACAGTTATTTCCCATTATAACCTCCCCTACCACCGTTGCATTATCAGCCAGGAAACAGTTACTACCGAAAACAGGTTTTTTTCCTCTTACTTCTTTTATTAGAGCCATATTACGATTTATCTGTAAATATTATTTGAAAGTATTAAATTAGCAGTAGAATCTAAACATCTATGAATAAATTTATCCCTATCCTGTTTCTTTTATCCATCATTCTGGTTGGCTGTGAACAACCTAAAGAGAAAGCTGCTGAAGTTACAGAAGCTCAGGAGGTAAAAGAGATAAAACCTCAACAAAAAGTTAATATTAAAAGATATGCTGTTCGACCTGCTGAAAGCGAGGTAAACTGGATAGGAAGCAAACCTACTGGAAAACATTATGGTACTTTAGGGATAGAAAATGGGTCTATACATGTCCAGGAGGATTCTATTATTAGTGGAAAGGTAATTATTGACATGGATGATATTGATGTCGTGGATCTTAGAAGTGATGAAGATAGCTACATGAAACTGGTGGAACATCTTAAATCCGAAGATTTCTTTGATGTAGAGAAACATCCATATTCTGTATTCGAGTTCACCTCCCTGTCACCTCTTGACCCTGCCGACATAAAAGAACAGGAGTATAACTACACAGAACAAAATAAACCTACGACAGAATTACTTGGTGAAAGAAAAACACCTACTCATATTATTACAGGAAACCTGACATTAAGAGGTAAAACTTTGAGCATTAAATTCCCCGGTTATTTAGAGATAACGGATGAAAAAATAATTTGCTCAGCTAAGTTCTCAATTGACAGAACGCAATGGGGAGTAAAATATCGTGAAGAGGCTGAGTTTAAAAACAAGGCCCAGGATAAGCTTATTTACAATGACGTAATCATTGATATAGGAATTTTAGCTAAGCCTATACAGGAGAATTTTTAACCTACCTATAAGTTTGAGAAAATCCCAGACGTTTGAGATCGTTAACGATTTTAGAAAAAAAGCAGTTTATTGGGCATCCCAAAAAGATATTTTTGCATATACAAATCCCTGCAGGCAAAATTTTCCTTTTGGTGGCTTTAATGAAATATTGGCTGCTGATGCTATTGAAGTTATTGAATTTAATGATCAGGAAAAATTTGATCAGCTTAAAAATAAAATACAGGATAACCCTGACTGGTACTTTGGTTACTTTGGCTATGATCTGAAAAATGAACTTGAAGACCTTTCAAGCAATCATCCTTCACGAACCGGAGATCAGGATATTTTCTTTTTCAGGCCAAAATATATTCTCTTTTTTAAAGAGGGTATTGTAGAGATTTTCTCTTCGATGCAATCTCCGGAAGAATTATTTAAGGAGATCAACCAACAACAAATCCCATCAAAACAGCTTCCGTCCATCGCTTTTAATCCGGTAATATCCAAAGAGCAATATATCCAAAAAGTTAAAGATGTTAAAGATCATATTCTTGAAGGAGATATTTATGAGCTTAACTTATGCATGGAATTTTATGCCAAAGATTCAGAAATTGATCCTTTTACAGCATATTTACAATTAATTGAAAGCTCTCCCACTCCTTTTTCAGGCTATTTTAGAAATAAAGAACATTATCTGATATGTGCCTCGCCGGAAAGATTTTTACGTAAATCCGGCAATGAGCTTATTTCACAGCCTATAAAAGGTACAATCCGAAGAAGCCCGGATCCGGAAGTAGATGAGCAGCTTAAAGAACAACTCAGGCAGGATGAAAAAGAGCGTGCAGAAAATATGATGATCGTAGACCTTGTAAGGAACGATCTTGCACGATCATCTGAATTTGGTTCAGTAAAGGTGGAAGAAATCTTTGGGATTTACCCTTTCCGTCAGTGGTATCAGATGATCTCTACTATTAGTTCAAAAATTAATCCCGGAATTCATTTTGTAGATGCTATTAAAAATGCTTTTCCAATGGGCAGTATGACCGGCGCTCCAAAGATTAAAGTTATGCAGCTGATAGAGAAATATGAGGTATCAAAGAGAGGGGTTTATAGTGGAGCTTTTGGCTATATCACTCCTGATGGTGACTTTGATTTTAATGTTGTGATCCGAAGCCTGCTTTACAATGAGGCAACAAAAATTTTAAGCTTTGAAGTTGGAAGTGCCATTACTTTTGATGCCATTCCGGAAAAAGAACATGATGAATGCCTTTTGAAGGCAGAAGCTATTTTCAGCATCTTCCGCTAAAGAACTTATCCATTAAATTTTCAGTTATTTCAATCTGACACTTTGTCATAAAATCATGTTATATTATTAACTTTGCAGCTCATAAAAGAACCAACATGCAAAATTTGATTGAAGATATAGATCTGGTAGACGGACAGCGAGAAGCATGTGAAATGAAAATTTCTGCTGATGAATTTCGTGGGAATAGCCGAAAACTCTATATAGAAAGCTATGGCTGCCAGATGAATTTTTCAGATAGTGAGATTGTCACCTCTATATTAAAAAAAGAAGGTTTTGATACTACTTCAGATTTCAGCAATGCTGACCTGATCTTATTAAATACCTGTTCGATACGCGAGAAAGCCGAACAGACTGTACGGAAACGGTTATCTCAATTTAATACTGAAAAGAAAAACCGGCCGGAGCTTATTATTGGTGTGTTGGGTTGCATGGCCGAACGCCTCAAAAGTAAGTTACTTGAGGAGGAAAAAATTGTAGACCTGGTGGTTGGACCAGACGCATATCGTGACCTGCCACTTCTTGTAAAAAAGGCAGATGATGGAGAAAAGGGAGTAAATACTTTTCTATCAAGGGAAGAAACTTATGCGGATATAAGTCCTGTAAGATTAAATTCCAACGGTGTCACAGCATTTATTTCCATAATGAGAGGCTGTGATAACATGTGCTCTTTTTGTGTCGTTCCGTTCACTCGTGGGCGTGAGCGAAGCCGGGACCCTCATTCTATTGTTGCTGAGGCTCAGGATCTCTTCAACAGGGGATATCGTGAGGTTACACTTTTAGGCCAGAATGTAGACAGCTACAAATGGTCAGCAGAAGAAAATAATAAAGCCAGACTTGAAAAACAGGAAATAGGTGAGATAGTAAATTTTGCAAATCTTTTAGAAATGGTGGCTAAGGTCCACCCTGATCTGCGGGTCAGGTTTTCTACCTCACACCCTAAGGATATTACAGATGACGTCCTGCATACCATGAAGAAGTATGAAAATATCTGCAAGTATATCCATCTGCCTGCACAAAGTGGCAATTCCCGCATTCTTGAACTCATGAACCGTACCTATTCACGTGAGTGGTATATGAAAAAAATTGATGCCATTCGTTCTATTCTTGGTGAGGAATGCGGCATATCTTCTGATATGATGACTGGCTTTTGTACGGAAACCGAAGAAGAACATAAAGAAACACTTAGTCTAATGGATTATGTAAAGTATGACTTTGCCTACATGTTCTTCTATTCCGAACGTCCGGGAACAATGGCTGCTAAAAAATTAAAAGATGATATACCCCTAAATATTAAAAAGCAAAGGCTGAATGAAATAATACAGCTCCAGCGAACACATTCACTTGAACGTAATATGAAGGATGTAGGAAAAGTATTTAAAGTATTAATAGAAGGGGAATCAAAAAAATCATCTGAGCATCTTCAGGGACGGAATACGGCAAATAAAGTAATCGTATTTCCACGGAATAATTTTCAAAAGGGACAGTACATAAATGTAAAAGTAACAGAATGTACCCCTGCAACATTAATTGGAGAGGTTGTTGAATAATAAATTTTTTAAACCTTTGATAGAAGACAAAGAAGTTCAGAGTATAAAGCTAAGGTTTGGCATAGTTGGTAATTCACCATTACTGAACCATGCCATACGTGTGGCAATGCAGGTTGCACCTACTGATATGACTGTTTTGATCACAGGTGAAAGCGGCACGGGTAAAGAATCCTTCAGCAAGATCATTCACTCACTGAGCCCCCGTAAGCACGGGCAGTTTATTGCTATCAACTGTGGCTCAATACCTGAAGGAACAATAGACTCAGAACTTTTCGGTCATGAAAAAGGCTCTTTTACCGGAGCACACGAAGCCCGCAAGGGATACTTTGAGGTTACTGATGGCGGTACTATTTTTCTCGATGAAATAGGTGAAATGCCACTTGGAACACAGGCCCGCCTCTTACGCGTGCTGGAGAATGGCGAGTTTTTAAAAGTAGGTTCTTCAAAAGTTCAAAAAACAGATGTACGTGTATTAGCAGCCACAAACGTTAATCTTTTGGACGCTGTGCACAAGGGAAAGTTTCGGGAAGATCTTTATTATCGGTTAAGCACCGTCCCAATCTTTGTTCCCCCTCTGCGTGACCGTGGTGATGATGTGGTGATCCTGTTTAAAAAATTTGCAACTGATTTTGCAGAAAGGTATAAAGTTAAGCCTGTAAAACTTACAGATGATGCAGAAGCTGTTTTACAAAAATATCGTTTTCCAGGTAATATAAGGCAACTAAAAAATCTTGTGGAGCAGATATCGGTTTTAACAACCGAAGAAAAAACTATTGATGCTGAACAGCTGCTGCAATATATTCCTGCTGATCGTAAATCACTGCCTGCTCTTTATCACCCTGAGGGAGGCAAGGGCGGACTTTCGGAACGAGATTTGCTATACAAAATTTTGTTTGATCTTCGTAAAGATATGACTGAGCTGAAAAAGGTGGTTTATGAATTTTCTTCTTCAGGAAAAGCAAATCCACAAATTATTCGTGAGCATCAGGATCTTTTTGAAGATCTAGATAAGGATCTGGATGACCTGAAACGAACTGAACCGTCTCTTGAATCTCAGCAACCGTACCTTTTAAATATTGAAGGTAAAAAACCCACAGAAAAAGGGTTTTCAGATAATACTGAAATAGAAGATATTGTTCATGAGGCTCAGGAAGAAGAGGAATCATTATCACTTGAGGACAAAGAAAAAGAGATGATAATTAAGGCATTAAGGAAGAACAATAACAAAAGGAAATATGCGGCTCAGGATCTTGGGATCTCAGAGCGGACGTTATACAGGAAGATAAAACAGTATGATCTTGAAGAATTATAAATATTTAGCCAGCATAGTTATATTTTTGATGCTGGGCCATGTGACAGGATGTGGGGTTTACTCTTTTTCAGGTGTTTCTGTAAATGCTTCCACTATTACAGTTAATACATTTTTTAATGATGCATTAGGTGGGCCTCCCGATCTTTCGCAAAGATTTACCAATTCTTTACAGGACTACTACCAGAGGAATACGGGCCTTACTTTATTACCTGACAATGGTGATCTTATTGTAGAAGGTGTAATTACTGAATACAGGTTAGAACCTTTGGGAGCTACACAGCAATCGGTGGGGAACCGTCAGGTAGATACTTCTGCGGATACAAAACTTACTATTTCAATAAAAGTCAGTTATGTAAACATAAATGATGAAACCTTTAATTTCGAAGGTAAAACCTTCACGCAATTTGAACCATTTAACAATGAGCAGAATTTTACAGCTATCGAAGATCAGCTTCTGGATGTAATTTTTGAAAAGCTTATAATTGATATATTTAATGAAACTGTTGCCAATTGGTAGAATTTATATAATTTTACCTTCCCCCAAAAAAAAGGATTTTGAATAAACAGCATTTTATAAAGCTTTTGAAAGATCCGGTATCGCTAAAGGACGATATTTTTGACCTCCATGAGCTTGAGGCGGAATTTCCTTATTGTCAGCCGGTACATGTTCTTGTGGCGCTTGCTAATAAAGAGGCAAAGACAGAGCGTGCAGGGCAAACACTGAATTACGCTGCTATGCATGTTGCGGATCGTGGAAATCTAAAGGATATTATCGACGAACCTGAAAAGCTAAAATCTGAGATTTCTAAAGCACCTGCAAAAAAAGCATCCAAACCACCTGTAAAAGCAGAATCTCCGATAAAGGAGAAAAAAGAGGAGACTTTACCTTTAAAAAAGGAGGAGGTTACTACGGAAGAAAAAGAACCAGAAACTATACCAGTAGTAAAAAAAGAAACTGCTCCGGTAAAAGCTGAAGAAAAGCTTCCTGTAAAAGAATCCCCTCCGGTAAAAAAAGAAGACGATAAAGCTAAGCCAGCAACACAAGCAATAACCTTTATTCCCTCAGAGGATCATGGGGAGCAGCTTAGAGAAGATCTGATAAAGAACCTTGAGAATTTAAGGCTTGCTAAAGAAAGGTGGCAGAAAGAAGAGGATGCACAATTAGAAAATGAAAAGAAACCTGCCCCACCAAAGAAAAGCGTAAAGAAAAGCGCCTCGGCTAAAGCTACTGGCGGCACGCAGAATAAAAAAATTAAATCTGCTGAAAAAAAGAAAATTACAGCTAAATCAAAAAAATCAGCAGAAAGAAAAGAACAGCCTAAACCTGTAAAAAAAAATAAAGAATTAGGCGCAAAAAGTAAAGTAAAGCAGCAACAGGAGCTTATTGAAAAATTTATCGAAATAAGTCCATCTATAAAAGCAAAAGCCGCCAACCCCCCTGCCGTAGATCCTAACCAAAAAGATCTTTCAGTTCCCAGTACCTCCTTCGGTGAGAACCTGATCTCTGAAAATCTTGCCGAAATTATGGTGGGCCAGGGAAAAATAGAGAAGGCAATTGATATTTATAAAAAATTAATTTGGAAATATCCACAAAAAAAGGCTTACTTTGCAGCTCGAATCGAAGAATTGAATAAATAGGAGGGTCAGAATCCAATGTATGTTTTTTTATTATCACTAATTATCCTGGTAGCTATATTGCTCGTACTTGTAATTCTTGCACAGAATTCAAAAGGAGGAGGACTTTCTTCTCAATTTGGAGGATCTGGTGCAAGTAATATGATCGGTGTGAAGAAAACCGGGGACCTTTTGGAAAGAATCACCTGGGGATTAACAGTAGTCCTGTTTTTACTCGTACTTAGCAGCAGCTTTTTACTTGATTTTACACCTGCCCAGCAAACTGATGAATTTATTGAAAGAGCTCGTCAGGAACAAAACCTGATGCCGGGCCTTGATCTTGGTGGTGAAGAAGAAGGTGATGTCGAAATAGAAAATGAAGGTGGCCTAGAGGATCTTGAAGATCTTGGTGAAGAAGAAAATCAATAACTATAATAAAATATTTAAAAGCCGTCCCGATCCAATCGGGACGGCTTTTTTATTTATAGCCATTATAGACTAACAATGGATTTTGAACTCTACCCTACCTAATGCTCGTTAGTTAAATAGTATTTTTATCTTTAATTTTGCACCCTGTAAAATCAGATACTTTATATATGAATCAAGTAGCTCCTTATACACCAAAAAATAAAGTTCGAATTGTTACCGCAGCAAGCCTTTTTGATGGACATGATGCTGCAATAAATGTAATGCGTCGGATCATTCAGGCAACCGGTTGTGAAGTTATTCACCTGGGGCATGATCGTAGTGTGGAAGAAGTGGTAGATACGGCAATTCAGGAAGATGCCCAGGCTATTGCAATGACATCCTATCAGGGAGGTCATATGGAATATTTTAAATATATGTATGACCTGCTGCAGGAAAAAGATGCAGGACATATCAAGATCTTTGGCGGTGGCGGTGGTGTTATCTTACCCGAAGAAATCGAGGAGCTTCATGATTATGGAATAACACGTATCTATTCACCGGATGATGGACGTAAGATGGGATTACAGGGAATGATAAACGACCTTGTGGAGCAATGCGATTTTCCTACAGGCGCTAATATAAACGGTGAAGTAAATGAAGCTTTAAAAAGAGATAAAAAATCAATCGCACGGCTTATCTCTGCAGTTGAAAATTTTCCTGAAAGCATAAAAAAGCTTTCAGACATTGAATCTTCAGCCAAAAAATCCACAACTCCAATTCTCGGTATTACAGGAACAGGTGGTGCCGGTAAATCATCCCTTGTTGATGAGCTTGTGAGAAGATTTCTAATCGACTTTCCAGAGAAAAATATAGCTATTGTTTCTGTTGATCCTTCTAAAAGAAAAACCGGTGGAGCATTATTAGGCGATAGGATACGCATGAATGCCATAAAGAACAATCGCGTGTACATGCGCTCCCTGGCAACGCGTCAATCTAATCTGGCACTGTCAAAACATGTTAATGAAGCTATTAAGATTTTAAAGGCTGCCAAATACGATCTGATTATTCTTGAAACATCAGGTATCGGGCAATCTGATACTGAAATCACAGATCATTCGGATGTAAGCCTTTATGTGATGACTCCCGAATATGGAGCTGCCACACAGCTGGAAAAGATCGACATGATCGATTTTGCTGATGTTATAGCTATAAATAAATTTGATAAACGTGGTGCTCTTGATGCTCTTCGTGATGTCAAAAAACAATATAAAAGAAGTCATAATTTATGGGAAACTCCTGATGACGCGCTTCCGGTATTTGGTACAATAGCTTCTCAATTTAACGATCCCGGCATGAATACACTGTATAAAGTGCTTATGGATGAGGTTTCTGAAAAGACGGGAGCAGAATTGAAATCTACCTTTGAAACAACAAAGGAGATGTCTGAAAAAATATTTATTATCCCTCCAAAAAGAACACGTTATTTATCTGAAATATCTGAAAACAACCGAAGCTATGATGACTGGGCAAGACAACAGGCTGAGGTTGCCCAAAAATTATACAGCATTCAGAAATCTATAGAAACTTTAAAAGAATCTTCTATTGACGATAAAGACCGTATCATAAAAGGCCTTCAGGCACAATATGAACAACTGGAATTGGATCTTGATCCAAGAAATAAGCTGCTGCTTGAGCAGTTCCCTGAAAAAGTTGCCAAATACACTGAGCCGGTTTATACATTTAAAGTTCGTGATAAGGAAATAAAGATCGAAACCCATTCAAAATCTTTATCAGGAAATATGATCCCACGGGTATCGCTTCCAAAATATAAAGCATGGGGAGACCTGTTAGAATGGAACCTGCAGGAGAATGTACCGGGCGAGTTTCCTTACACTGCGGGTATTTATCCTTTTAAACGTCAGGGTGAAGATCCAGCAAGGATGTTTGCAGGAGAAGGTGGGCCGGAACGTACAAACAAACGTTTTCATTACCTGAGTAGAGATACACCCGCAAACCGGCTTTCAACGGCTTTTGATTCTGTGACTTTATACGGTAATGATCCGGATTATCGACCTGATATTTATGGAAAGGTCGGTAATAGCGGTGTTTCAATATGTTGCCTTGATGATGCAAAGAAGCTTTATTCCGGCTTTAATCTGGCAGACCCAATGACATCTGTTTCAATGACAATTAATGGGCCTGCCCCAATGTTACTGGGCTTCTTTATGAATACGGCCATTGATCAGCAGTGTGAGATCTATATTAAACAGAATGGACTTGAAAAAGAAGTTAATAAAAAAATAGACACCTATTTTAAAGACAAAGGCCAGGAGCAACCAAAATATCAGGGGGAATTACCTGAAGGTAATGACGGACTGGGATTAATGCTGCTTGGAATAACCGGTGATAAAGTACTACCTAAGGATGTTTATCAAAAGATAAAAGAAGATACTATTAAAGTTGTTCGTGGGACCGTACAGGCGGATATCCTTAAAGAAGATCAGGCACAAAATACCTGTATATTCTCTACGGAATTTGCACTAAGACTGATGGGGGATGCTCAGGAATATTTTATTGAAAATAATATAAGAAATTTTTATTCTGTCTCTATCAGTGGATACCATATTGCTGAAGCCGGAGCTAACCCTATTTCTCAGTTAGCTTTTACACTGGCAAATGGTTTTACATATGTAGAGTATTACCTGAGCAGAGGAATGGATATAAATAAATTTGCTCCTAACCTCTCCTTCTTCTTTTCGAATGGTGTAGATCCGGAATATTCCGTTATTGGGCGAGTGGCAAGACGTATTTGGGCAAAGGCATTAAAAAATAAGTATGGTGCCGATGCACGTTCACAAATGCTTAAATACCATATACAGACTTCAGGAAGAAGCCTTCATGCTCAGGAAATAGATTTTAATGATATAAGAACTACTTTACAGGCCTTATATGCAATTTATGATAACTGTAATTCACTTCATACAAATGCTTATGATGAAGCTATTACAACACCTACTGAGGATTCTGTAAGACGTGCAATGGCCATCCAGCTTATTATAAATAAAGAGCTTGGATTAGCCAAAAATGAAAACCCGTTACAGGGATCATTTATTATTGAAGATCTTACAAACCTGGTGGAAGAGGCTGTACTGATGGAATTTGACCGGATCACAGAACGTGGTGGCGTGTTAGGCGCAATGGAAACTATGTATCAGCGAAGCAAGATCCAGGAAGAAAGTCTTCATTATGAAACGCTGAAGCATACCGGGGAGTATCCAATAATTGGTGTAAACACTTTCCTCAGCTCAAAAGGCTCCCCTACTATTGTACCTAAAGAAGTGATAAGAGCTACAAAAGAAGAAAAGGAGTATCAGATTGATATGCTGGGCAGGTTACATAAACGCAATGAAACAGAAGCAAGATCATCCATACAGGATGTACAGAAAGCTGCTATTCAAAACAAAAACATATTCGCCGAGCTCATGGAAGCTTGTAAATATTGCTCCCTTGGTCAAATAACCACTGCCTTATTCGAGGTAGGCGGACAATATAGAAGAAATATGTAAATTTATTTGATGTGAAACTATTTAAATGGCCTGTGGAAACATAGGCCATCTTCATTTAGGGTAAAAAACAGATATTAAATTAGCCTAATTCAGATGAAAACTCGAATTGCTTTTCTTCTCTTGCTCAAAAATAAAATTATGATATTTTATCAGCCTATGAAGAAAGTTTTCTTTTTTATCATCACCAAAAGATTTAATATACCGCATCCGGTCATTTATTTCAAGATGTAGCATATTAGCTATATCATGTAATTCCCACATTTTATCAGCTTCTTCTTCATCCCGCTGGCAAAGATATTGCTCAAAATGCTTTTTTAATGTTTTACTGGCTATTGGTGTTTTTTTATTTTTAACAGGAATAATCTCTCCCGCTGGATAAAGTTTGGAATCGAATCGAGAGTAATATTTATCAAGCACAAAGTTTGATACACACTGAACAACAATATCTATCTCCCCTGTCTCATATTCTTTCAAAATACTTTCCAGTTTGACAATAGCCCCAAGTTGATCTTTATTCAAAGGATGGTCAAAAAGTATCCCAAAAAACATATCAGGATTATTCTGAATATCCTGAAGGAGTTGACGATACCGCGGCTCAAAAATATGCAAAGGAATGAGCTCTTTTGGTATCGGTAAAATACCCAACGGAAATAAAGGAATTTTGACAGTGCCCATCATCTCAGAAATAACATGCCATAAAGATTTTTGTTACTATTTTCCTGATTGGTCAATCTTATTCTATTATATTGAAAAAATTATCGGATAAATCTTCAGTGTTGCTTTTTCCGGAAATGGAAAAAAACAAAACCCTGGGAGTCTGGAAGTGGCTACCTAAAGAGGATAATTTTTTTTGGTCCGAAAATCTCTATAAGATACATGGTACAAAGAAAGGAAATTTCAAAGGTGACTTGAAATCCTATCTTGACTATTTTCCCAAAGATGACAGAGAAGAAGTTAAAAGCAGGTTTCTCATAGCATTGAACAGCAAATCTTCATTTTCATTTCACCAGGATATTATTTTACCTGATAAAACAACTAAACAAGTTAAATTATGGGGAGCCGCCATAGGAGATATTGAGGGAGATGGTGCAGAGTTGATAGGCTCCTGCCTGGATATCACCGGACATTACAAATTAGTTGAAAAGGAAATTGAAAAAAGGATGATAGCTTCGGAAGAGCGTTTTTATAAAGCATTTCATATTAGCCCTACCCCGGAAGCCATTGTAAACCTAAAAACCGGAAATGTAATAAATGTAAATAATCGATTTGAGAAACTTGTAGATCTTGATAAAAAGAAGATAGTTGATCAAAATGTTGATAAATTACATTTCTGGCAAAAAAGCTCTGAAAAACAAAAATTTTTAGACAAACTAATAAAGTCGGGAAGGGTTGAGCAGTACGAGACCCTTCTTCAGACAAAATATGGTGAAATTAAGAATATCATGATCTCTGGTGAGATAATCGAAGTAGACAAAGAAAAGGCGGCCCTACTCATGATATTTGATGTCACTGAAAGAAAAAAAGCAGAAAAAGACCTTATTACTCTTACTGAAGACCTGAGGAAAACCAACGAAGACCTTCGGCAATTTGCATACATAACTTCACATAATTTCCGAGGTCCGGTTGTAAATATTAATTCTCTCCTGGAATTTTATGACAGATCAAAAGAGATAGACCCAGGTAATAAAGAAATAATTGATAATATAGAAAAGTCAGTTAAACAACTACAAAATACACTACAGGACCTTATTGAACTGGTAAATGTAAAAGAAGGCGAATCGACCGGTGACCGTACAGTAAAATTTGAAACTGTAATTAATTCTGTGTTAAGAAGCCTGGATAAAACCATACGGGATACAGAGGCCAAAATCGAACTTGACCTTCAGCTGAATAAGATCAAAATCAAAAAGCCCATCCTGGAGAGTATTATATATAATCTAGTATCAAATGCCCTAAAATATTTTCAGGTAGATTATAAACCGGTCATAAAGATCAGAACTTTCACAACAGGAAATTACGATGTACTGGAGGTTCAGGATAATGGTATTGGCATTGATCTTACTAAATATGGTGAGAAACTTTTTGGCTTATATCAACGGCTACATCAAACCGGCGAGGGCAAAGGATTAGGTTTATATATTATTAAATCACAGGTTGAGAGTTTAGGTGGTAAAATAGAGGTTAACAGTGAAGTTGGTTCAGGTACAAAATTTTCTGTATATTTCCCTCATTAATTATTTTTTCTAAATGCATTCCAATAAGCTGGACAGTATATTATTAATAGATGATGATGAAATCGCTAATTTTATTTATACCAAAATTATTGCTAATACAAATATCTCTAATAATGTAAAATCACTCCAATCAGCATCTGAAGCCCTGGAATATTTAAAAAATTGTTATTCAGATGATAAAAATCCACCCGAAATCATCTTTTTAGATATAAATATGCCATTGATGTCAGGCTGGGATTTTCTTGATCATTATCAGAAATTACCCGAAGATATTAAATCAAAAACCAGCATTTTCATGCTCTCCTCTTCCGTTTACCAGGAAGACCTGGAGAAAGCCAATAGCTATAAAGAAGTGGAGGATTATATTACCAAGCCATTAACTCAGGACAAGCTACTGGAAATAAAGAAGAAGTATTTCTAGAGAGCTTGTTATTTTTTATCTCAATAGCTTACAAGTGATTGTATATTATTAGAATGTTTTTTTAGCTTTTCTTTTCCATTTAAAAATCCTAACTCAACTAGAAAGCAAAATCCCAGAACCTCTCCCCCGGCTTTTTTAACAAGTTCAGCAGCGGCATTTGCCGTTCCTCCTGTTGCTAAAAGATCATCATGTATCAAGACTTTCCAGTCCTTTTCCAAAGCATCAACATGCATCTCCATAGCTGCAGTGCCATATTCAAGCGCATAAGCCTGGCTTATGGTTTCATACGGTAACTTCCCTTTCTTTCTTACTGGTACAAACGGAACCCCAAAATGCTGAGCCAGCAGCATACCCCACATAAAGCCCCGCGATTCTATTGAAATAATAGCATCTGGTTTGGGCTGGGAAAAATGATTGGCAAACGCATCTAATACTTCTTTTGAAAGATTTGGATCATGAAGAATAGGTGTAATATCTTTAAACAAAATTCCGGGTGAAGGGAAATCCTTAACTTCACGTACGGTAGCTTTTAATTTATCTGTCAAATTCATAACCTCAAAACTAAGTATTAATGATTATAACAACTGAATTTATTGAAGATGAATTGTTCCAATCTCGGAACGATCAAAATATAATGGCCACAATTGATATGCGGCCTGTAGAAAAGAAAAGCAATATGTCTCCGATGGAGCTTTTATTATCTGCACTTTCTTCCTGTATCGCTGTAGAAGTGGTCTCAATGATCAAAAAGAGGCGTAAAACTGTTAAAAATCTCGTTATTACTTCGGAAGGCGATCGTAACCCTGTTCCTCCACGATATTTCACCGATATCAGGATCCACTTTAAGCTCATATCTCCAGATGCCAATAATGATGAGCTGGAAAAAGCAACCCGTCTTGCTGTTGAAAAATATTGTTCTGTAGGAAGCTCGCTTCGCTCTTCTATTACGTTTTCAACCGAAGTGGAACTGCCTTGAGTATTTTTGAAAAATTAAAAAGCCTATCAAAAGACAATACTTCGGGATCTTCACAGCTGCTGGAAAAATTACAGCAGATAATAAAAGAGCATCCTAAAGAGCTAAAGGAGAAACAGGCACTAAATAAACTAGAGGAACTGGAAGATAACTGGCCGTTATTTCCAGTTATAAGCCATTTTGTCTCTGAAATTAGAAAAGCAGCGAACACTAATGAAGACCTTTCAAAAATTATTGTTTCATATCGGTCAAGGTGGTCTGATATTGAAGGAGAAATAGCTAAAAAGTTATATCAGGAAAAAGAACTGAACAATAAAAAGCTTCTTTTGCACAGCCAGAGTGGAACAGTAATAAAAACATTAACAGCTCTAAAGAAAAAACATAAGCTAAACTTCCAAATCTTTCAAACGGAGTCAAGACCAGCACTGGAAGGACGTGAGCAAGCAAAAGCACTGGCTGAAAATTTTAAAGTCACCTTATTTCCTGAAGCGGATATTCCCAGATTTATGAAGGAGTGCGATTATGTAATAACAGGTGCCGATGTGATAACAGAATCACATTTTGTAAATAAAACCGGAACCTATCTTCTATGGCTGGCTTGCCAGCAGTTTAGTAAATCTTTTATAATTATAACAGATAGGAGAAAATTGGTAGAAAAGAAAACTGAATTTTATAATAAAGCGGTAAATAAAGATTTTCCACCTGAAGAAGCCTGGAAAGACAGCCCTTCATCAATAACTGTTAAAAATCGTTACTTTGAATTAATCCCGTTGAAGAATGTATATGTCTGCACCGACTAACATTTTCTTACTTTACCACTTCTTTTTATCTCTCTAATATGCCTATCTTCGCAAAATTTTGAACTACTATGGGAAGAGCATTTGAATATCGCAGGGCAGCGAAAGAAAAGAGATGGGACAAGATGTCCAAAATTTTTCCAAAACTAGGAAAAGCAATTACTGTTGCGGCTAAAGAAGGAGGTCAGGATCCGGAAATGAATGCCAAGCTCCGTACGGCTATTCAAAATGCCAAAGCGCAGAATATGCCTAAAGATAATATAGAAGCTGCCATTAAGCGTGCTGTGGGTAAAGATGCTGACGAATATGTGGAGATTGTCTATGAAGGAAAAGGCCCACATGGAGTGCTCGTGGTAATAGAATGTACAACAGATAATCCTACCCGCACGATAGCCAATGTAAAATCATATTTTAATAAAACCGGTGGCGCTCTTGTCCCTACCGGCTCACTTGATTTTCTGTTCAACAGGATGGCAATATTTGAAATAGAGAAAGAAAAAATCGAAGACCTTGAATCTCTTGAGCTTGAGCTTATTGATGCCGGCCTGGAGGATATTGAAACCGCAGATGACAAGGTGTTTTTATATGGTGACTATACAAATTTTGGAAGTATATCAAAAAAGCTGGAAGAGCTAAATATTGAAGTAGAGAAAGCCAATCTTCAGCGAATACCTACCTCTCCTGTTGAGTATACCGAAGAACAAATGGTGGACATAGAAAAACTGCTGGATAAGATCGAAGAGGATGATGATGTGCAGGCGGCATATACAAATGTTTCCTGATGTAAAGCATTTTCATCATAATTAAAATATATACTATTTCCTGTTGGGGAAATTGATTTTAAACCGGCAGTCTCATTATATTAAGAGGAAGAGTTACAGTAAGATTCTAAACCTTACTTACCCTCTCCCCTTTTATTATCACCTCGTCTATCTGATCACTGGAAAAAGCGTACGGGATATAAGCCAAAGAGGGAATTTTTTTGGTAATAATAACACTTCCTGCAAATCCTTTGGTGATCTGACCATGATCTTTCAGTTCCATTGCATAGGCGCCATTTATAGTGGCTGCGTTAATGGCCTCTTCCGGCAACATCTTCATTTTAATACATGCCAGGGACAACATAAAAGGCATACTGCCACAAGGGGAGCTTCCGGGGTTAAAATCCGTTGCCAGTGCAACTCCAAGACCCGCTTCAATCATTTTCCGGGCCGGAGGAAATGATGTGCCCAGATAAAAAGCAGCACCAGGTAATAAAGTGCCTATAGTTTTTACTCCCTTTAAAGCATTTATTTCCTCTTCTCCTATATTTTCGAGGTGATCAACACTTATGGCATTTGTCTTGACCCCTACCTGCACACCACCATTTATACTAAGCTGATTGGCATGTATTTTTGGTGTCATACCATATTTCTTGCCTGCTTCCATTACCGCTTCTGTTTCTTCAGGGGTAAAGAAGTTTTTCTCGCAGAAAGCATCTACATAGTCGGCAAGGTTCTCATCCGCTGCTGCGGGTATCATTTCTTCGATCACCAGCTTCAGATAGTCGTCCTTTGAAATATCTTTAGGAACTGCGTGTGCTCCTAATAAGGTAGTTTTGACAGTTAATGGAGTAGCCTCTCCTATTTTCTTTGCAACACGAAGCATTTTCAGCTCATCTTTAAGTGTTAAGCCATAGCCGCTTTTAATTTCAACGGCACCCGTACCGGTATTCATAATCTCCTGGGCACGGTGCATTGTCTTTTCAAACAACTCATCCTCTGAAGCAGCCTGTAATTTTTTAGCAGAATTTAATATTCCTCCTCCACGCTTAGCTATTTCTTCATAGCTCATTCCCTTTATCTTATAAACAAACTCCTCCTCCCGGCTGGCAGCAAAAACTAAATGTGTATGTGAATCAACAAAGGCAGGAAGTACGAAACGATCCGAAGCATCAATTACTTCGTCAGCATCTTTTTTGGATAAAGATGACATTGTGCCGAATTCTGATATTAATCCATTGGTAATAATAAGGTAAGCATCTTCAATGACGGGTAACTCACCCATCTCAGCACCTTCAACCCTGGAAATATGATTTTGCCGGACCTGAACCAGGCCTTTAATATTTGTGATAAGAATTTGTGCCATGCACAAATTTAAGGATTACTTACCAAAGGCTTCTACGCCATAATCGATATTTGTGCTATAAACGGGAAAACTGATTTTTAGCAACATATAAAATCCCCTTCCCTGGAGGCTCGGGCGATAGCCAAATTCCCCTCCGTAACCCCAGCTAAGGGTACGGTTAAATTTACCATCAACACCCAGGCGAAAACCAAAAAGTCGCGTATCGAGTACATCAGCAGAAAACCTGCGCCTCACTATTGCTCCGGTATTAGGATCGGTATCATTATAGATAATATCATCAAGATTTGTCCATGGTGCCACCATTACATCAAAGAAAGCTGTTAAAATAAGGTCATCAACACCTTCTTCAAATTTATCGAAATCAACAGCAATGTTTCTGATCCATGTCATAGAACCACCAAGATACAAGCCTTTTACATCAATAGCAGTAAAAACATGTGTCTCATCAAATGAGCCATCCTCTGTTTCTATAGTAAGTGGAATAGGCTCCCCTGACTCATCTACAAGATCAGCTAATGTTTTCCCCTGTGCAGTTAAAGCGCGGTTAACGTCTACATTACTATCATAGGCAAATCCACCCAGACGTCCTCCATAAATTTTTCGGACTTTGGAAGGTATTTCAGCTGTTAACGGAACACGTGCAGCCCAGCGATCTCCTTTATAGCTTTTTTTATAAAGCACCATTTTGGTTTTGGAGCTCTGTTCGAAATCTTTTATGTGATAAGTACCACCTAACTCATAATAATTAAAAACTTCAGGTACATTTTCAACATCAGAGGTTTGTTTTGCAAGCTCCCGTGTAAAATCAAATTTAGAAGCATAAGCCTTTCGTGCATGGGCCCTAAAGTGCGCTTTATCATTCCAGAAATAGGTAGCTTCAAGGCCAAATCCAGCATTTACATTTGTAGCGAATAATTCCCCATAGATAGGCTGGAACTGGACGAATAGCTTATTAATGGCATAAGGCTCGTCATAAAGCTCTTCATAAGTCACTGGGGCTTTATCCTTTCTGTTCTGAGCAAAACCAACAATTGAAAATACCAGAAGAACTGTAAAAGTTAAAAAAATCTTATTCACCGGCTAAAAGATTAAAATCAGCAACATAAATGTATGAAAAATTTTCAGGAATTCGAAATGTAAATTTTTAACTTCTACCTCCCATGTAATATAAATCAATTTAAGAACTATCTATGGATTTTAAGAAAACAGCTTATCAAATGCTTTTCGAGTAGCATTTTCTATTGTTTCAAGTTCTTTTTCCCTAATCATAGTAGAAACAAACACAGCTTCAAACTGACTTGGCGCAAGATACACCCCTTCCTCAAGCATACTTCTGAAGAATTTACCAAATAAGCCTGTATCACTTGTTTTTGAATCCTCAAAATTCTTCACCTCTTTTTCAGTAAAAAAAAGACTATACATAGATCCTACCTGAGTAAGTGTATAATTTAATCCTTTTTCATCAAGAAGCTTTCTTGTTCTGCCAACAATTTCTTTTGTAGTTTCTTCCAGCTGCTTATAAATAGTGGATGCATCTTTCTGAAGGATATTCAGCATGGCAAGACCTGCAGCCATAGCCACCGGATTTCCTGACAATGTTCCCGCCTGATATATAGGACCCTGCGGAGAGATGTAATCCATGATTTCTTTTTTACCACCATAGGCTCCAACCGGCATTCCTCCTCCTATAATCTTACCAAGGGTAGTAATATCTGGTGTAACACCATAAAGTTGCTGGGCCCCTCCAGGAGACAGGCGGAATCCGGTCATTACCTCATCAAAAATGAGAAGTATCTTATTTTCATCACAAATTTTTCTAAGACCTTGCAGAAAACCTTCTTCAGGAGTAACACAACCCATATTGCCTGCTACCGGCTCCAGAATAATGGCCGCTATCTCATCTTTATGATTTTCTACCAATGATTTTACCTGCTCAAGATCATTAAAAGCAGCCAGTAAAGTATCTTTTGCAGTACCTTTCGTTACACCCGGGCTATCCGGTGTTCCCATAGTAGCCGCACCACTACCCGCAGCAATTAAAAAAGAATCACCATGCCCATGATAGCAGCCTTCAAATTTTATAAATTTATCTCTTCCGGTATAACCTCTGGCAAGCCGGATTGCAGACATCGTTGCCTCTGTACCGCTATTTACCATCCGTACCTTTTCAACAGAAGGGATCATTTCTGAAATTATCCGGGCCATTTCAACTTCGGAAGCATTTGGGGCTCCGTAAGAGATCCCTGAAGATATTGTTGTGCTGATGGCATCCAGTATTTCTTCTTTGCCATGGCCTAAGATCATAGGGCCCCAGCTATTGATCATATCAATATATGAATTACCATCTTCATCATACAGATAGGCACCTTTTGCCGACTTTATAAAGAGAGGGTCACCGCCAACAGCTTTAAAAGCTCTTACTGGTGAGTTTACCCCGCCGGGTATATAATTTTGTGCTTCCTGAAATAAAGATCTACTCTTGCTCGTCTGCAGCATAATTTTTTATTACAATTATTTGAGGTTCGTTATCAACTACTTTTACAATAGGAACCACCTGATTATCATTACCAATAGTATAATTATAGCCGGTTAATAAGAAGCCATCCAGGGTAGGTTCATCCTTAAGGGCCAGCTGAAAATATTTTCCATGTTTATTTAGCACAGTTCCTGCAAACATCATTATATCGTAACCGAGTATCGCAAACTCAGAAGGTACTATTTTATGCGTCTGAACATATTTATTTCTAAATTTTCTAAACCATTCTTTATTATAGTCGAAAAATGTAGGGGCAGTCATTGCCACATCAAGGCGCTCAAGCGCATCATAATCGATTGCCTTAATATCCAGCCATTTTTCTGAACCAAAAACTTTAATTGTATCGCGACGTGTTTCTATAGCGCTTAAAACCCGCGTAATTATCAACCCCTCATCTGAAGCCACAAATATGCTTCCTATACTATCCAATGGAATAGTAAATTTCACTTCTTTTTCCTCATCGCCTGATTCTTTAAGTTTTTTTCCTGCAGAAGTAAGTATATCAAGCACTTTACGTTCTTCACCTGAATATATCTTTTCCATCATTACAATCTGAAAAGAAGTATCAGCCTCAAATGTTTCTTTATAAGCATTAGCTAAAAGCAAATCAGTTTCTGATTCTCCATAAAGGATAATTCCATATGGATTTTTCACCTGGCTTGTAGCAAATTCTGCTATTGCCTTACCCATTGTAGTATAACTAGGTTTGAAGAGAAAAGAAAAAGGGTTATTTGCCATCACCTCCGGATTATTTGAAAGCGGATTGATCATATTGATCTTATTTTCAAAAGAAAACTGCTGTACTACTTCAAGGGGTTCGGGGAACAGGGGACCAATGATAAGATCCATCGTCTTCAGCTCCTCCTTTTCAAGAATTTCTTTTGTGGCCTGTGCATCACGCTTTGTATCATAAGCAAATACATCTATATTGATCCCTCTTTGCCTCAGCGAATCTGATGCCATCCTTATACCATTATAGATATCCAGCACAAACTGATTTTTCTTACGCCTTAAATCAGGATCAAGCGTTTCATATACAAAAGGAAGCATTACTGCCACCTTATAACTATCTTTAAATTCAGTTTTTGTTACAATGCCTGCATCAAATTCCGATGGATCGAAATTAAATTTATTAATTATTGATGTTAATAATTCCTGGTCCTGCTCCTCCAAAGGTTGCTGAGCAAGTAACTCTGCAAAACGATGAGCAATATGTTCATTATCAGGGTGTGCATCAAAAAGCTCTGAAATAAGGAATACATCTTTTACCTGTTCGAGATGAACCTTCATCATCTGCACTTTCTCATCCTCTAACTTCTTGTTGTTAATATTATTAAGCACATAGATCCCCTGATTGAAACGTTTATCCTCAAAATATATCCGCGCCAGCCATAGCTGAACTTCGGGCAGCTGATTCCATCGAGGATATAATTCCTGTATCTGCAGCAACATATCTTTTGCCAGGGCCTGATAACCTTCTTCATAAGCAGAAAGGGCATAATAAAACATAGCATATTTTGCCAAAGGACTTTGATTGTCAACCTTTACTAATGGTTTGAAAGTTTCCATGGCAAGGCTATGTTTGCCTTCTTTAAAAAACTGTTTACCCCGTAAATATTCCTGCTGGTAATCCTGTGCGTACACGGAAAAAGTTACCACCAACAACACAAATACAAAAAATACCTTCTTCATCATAATTTCCTTTATAATATCCTGCTAAACCTCATATACAAGAATTTATTATTTTTCCTAACATTAAATTTAACAAGTAGATTCCTGTTATTCCCATTCTATAGTAGCGGGAGGTTTTGAACTGATATCATAAACAACTCTATTAACTCCTTTTACAGCATTAATAATTTCATTAGAGATATCTCCCAGGAAATCGTAAGGTAAATGTGACCAATCAGCCGTCATACCATCAATACTCGTTACTGCACGCAAAGCCACAACATGCTCATATGTACGTTCATCTCCCATTACACCTACCGATTGTATAGGCAACAGAATAGCACCTGCCTGCCAAACTTCATCATAAAGGCCTGTACGTTTAAGGCCTTCAATATATATATGATCAACCTCCTGCAATAATCTTACCTTTTCTGGTGTTACATCACTTAAAATCCTTATTGCAAGTCCGGGACCCGGAAAAGGATGTCTGCCTAAAATGGACTTATCAATTTTTAATGTCTCCCCTACCGCCCTTACTTCATCCTTAAATAATGTATTTAATGGTTCTACAACTTTCAGGTTCATCATTTCAGGTAAACCACCCACATTATGATGTGATTTAATGGTGGCAGAAGGTCCTTTCACAGATACAGATTCAATGACATCCGGATAAATAGTACCCTGTCCCAGCCATTTTACATCCTGAATCGTATGGGCCTCCTCATCAAATACTTCAATAAAGGTTTTACCTATCGCTTTACGCTTTTCTTCCGGATCGCTCAACCCACGTAAGGCATTATAAAAACGTTCTCTGGCATCTACTCCTTTTACATTAAGCCCCATTCCTTCATAAGAACGTAAAACCTGTTCGAATTCGTGCTTTCTAAGTAACCCATTATCAACAAAAATGCAGAAGAGGTTTTTACCTATTGCCTGATGTATTAAAGTAGCGGCTACCGAAGAATCAACACCTCCGGATAAACCCATTACTACTTTTTCATTTCCAATTTTATCTTTTAGACCTGAAACAGTTGCCTCTACAAATATATCCGGTGTCCAATCCTGACTGCACTCACAAATATGTACTACAAAATTTCTAAGAAGTATCTTACCCTGTTCGGTATGAGTAACTTCAGGATGAAACTGTATGCCGTATACTTCTCTCTCCTTCTCCTTATATGCAGCAACAGAAACTGAAGGTGTGCTGGCTATTACTTCATAATTATCCGGAAGATTTGCAATAGTATCCCCATGAGACATCCAAACCTGTGTATTTAGCACCATCTCCTTCATTAAAGGGTTATGACGATCAATATTGGACAATCGTGCACGGCCATATTCACGTATTTCTGAAGGCAGCACTTTTCCGCCTGATACATGAGCCATCAACTGAGCTCCGTAACAAACCCCCAATACAGGTACCTTATTAAGATATTTTGAAAGATCTATCCGCGGGGAAGAATTATCAAGGACCGAGCAGGGGGAACCTGATAAAATTACACCTTTAATATCATCGGTGATCTCCGGATGCTCATGAAACGGATGAATTTCACAATAAACATTTAACTCTCTAACGCGCCTCGCAATAAGCTGAGTATATTGAGATCCAAAATCGAGGATCAGTATCTGGTCTGCCATCCCGCAAAAATAACAGACTCATTTTGTTTAAACTAATTTGTAGGTGAACTTTAGAGGAGAGTTATTACAAAAAAAGCTTTCCATTAAGGAAAGCTTTCATTAAAAGAGACTGCTAAATGCCCAGCCTAATAATGGTATTACTAAGGCTAAGGTTATATAAAACTTAGCAAATTTCTTTTTCGGTTTGCCAAATACGACACTGTTCAGTTCGTATTTGTACATCTTTTCATATTCAGTTTTCATTACTCCTCCTTTTCTATGTTAAGAATATGTTAAGTCCAAGTTACGGAATCTTTAACTCATTGTCAAATTCATAACACAAACAGAAGGGTAAATAGTTTACTTTCTCTTGATTATCCTTATAATTATCGACTTTGAAACAGGTGTATGGCTTTTATCTGCGTAATAATCCCACGGTACCAGTACATTTGCTTCAGGGAAATATGTAGCCACATTTTTTGTAGGAATATCATAAGATACAATTAAAAAATTCTTTGCTATTCTTTCTACTCCTTTATAGTTACTTACCAGATCAACGATATCCTCCTGTTGAAGGTTGGCCCTTTTCATATCTGCCGGATTCATAAAAACCACTCTCCTTTCATTATAGAGGCCCCGGTAGCGGTCGTCCATACCATAAATGGTAGTATTGAATTGATCATGGCTTCTAATTGTCATCATCAGGTATTCATCCTCCTGAAGTTGATAATCCGGAAGTTTATTAACAGTGAACAAAGCTTTTCCGATATCAGTATTAAAATCACCAATACGAGCACCGTTAGGCAAATAAAATCCGGCAGGTTTCCTTACGCGACGATTATAATCCTCAAATCCGGGGATCACCTTTTCTATAAGATCACGGATCCTGTCATAATTGTCTGTTATACCCTCCCAGTCTACTGTGCTGTTTGGTAAAGTAGCATTTGCAATACCGGCAACTATTTTAGGTTCGCTTTTAAGATGTGGCGATACAGGCTTCTTATTTCCCTGAGAAGTATGAACTACTCCGGTAGAGTTTTCAACACTTACAAATTGCTCTCCTTCTTTTTGCATATCCTTCTCTGTACGACCAAGACAAGGGAGTATAATAGATGTTTTCCCATGGATAACATGGCTCCTGTTCAGTTTGGTACTAATGTGTACCGTAAGGTAACAGTTTTGTAAAGCTTTTGCAGTATATTCCGTATCAGGAGTAGCACTCAGAAAATTACCTCCCATTGCGATAAACACATTGGCCTTTTTATTAGCCATTGCTTCTATGGCATGCACCGTATCATAACCATTATGCTTAGGGGCATCAAATTCAAAAACCTCTTCAAGCTTCTGAATAAATGCAGGGTTTGCAATTTCCCATATTCCCATAGTACGGTCGCCCTGAACATTGCTATGCCCCCTAACAGGACATGTACCTGCTCCAGGCTTACCAATGCTACCCTTCAGCAACAGCATATTTACTATCTCCCGGATATTATCTACGGCATTCTTATGCTGCGTAAGCCCCATTGCCCAGCAAACGATGATCTTCTTTTTAGCGGCAATAATATCTGCTGCTTTATGTATCTCACCTGCAGGAATCCCGGTTTGCCTAATCAGATCTTCAAGATCATAAGATCCTAAAGTTTCTTTATACTCTTTATAACCGGAAGTTTTTGATGTTATAAAATCATGATCCAGCACGCCCCCCTGCTCCATTTCTTTCTGCAGAAGGATTTTATTAATTGCCAAAAGAAGGGCAACATCCGAATTTATCCTTACCTGCAAATAAAGATCCGTAAGTGATGTTCCCTTACCAAGAACATCAGCCGGCTTTTGTGGATGTTTGAAATTTAATAAGCCGGCTTCTTTAAGTGGATTAGCGGTTATTATAGTGGCACCTTTCTTCTTTGCTATCTGCAATGCCGTTAACATCCGCGGGTGATTCGTACCAGGGTTCTGTCCGATTATAAAAATCACCTCAGCTTCATAAAAATCTTCAAGTTTTACAGAACCCTTGCCAATACCAACTGTCTCTGTTAAAGCTGAACCACTTGATTCATGGCACATATTAGAGCAGTCAGGGAGATTGTTTGTACCATACTGCCGTACAAAAAGCTGATAAAGGAAGGCTGCCTCATTACTTGTGCGTCCTGAGGTATAAAAAATTGCATTATCGGGAGAAGGCAATGAATTAAGGTTCTTTCCAATAATTGAAAAAGCTTCACCCCATGCTAAAGGCTCATAATGATCACTTCCCTCACGAAGGATTACTGGTTCAAATATCCTTCCGCTCTTTCCTATTTTATAATCAGACCAGGAGGAAATTTCCTGAACAGAGTGTTTCCGGAAAAAATCTGCATCGACTTTTTCCTTTGTAGCCTCTTCGGCCACTGCTTTAGCACCGTTTTCACAAAATTCTACTACAGCACGTTCATCATCAGGATCGGGCCAGGCACACCCCGGACAGTCATATCCTTTAAACTGATTCAGGCCAAGTAATGCTTTGGTACCTTTGATGACACCCACCTGCCCATAAACATGGCGCATAGCATATGTAACGGCACCCATTCCACCGGCGCCTTTTTTAGGGTCTTTGATTTTATACTTACCATGCTCCTCCGGCGGCTGGGCATGTAAGCCTTCCTTTTTCTTAGTCATAAGGGAAGATAATAATTCTTTACCATACAAAAAATTTAGCAGTTATGCTTCTCCTGCGGATTATCAAAAAGATCAGATTCATCCTCATCTCTGTCAGTCAGGCATTTATAATCTTTTTCAATAAGAATATAAAGCGAAGTTCCTTCTGCAAATTTTTCCGTATGATCGAAGCCCACTTTTTCATCATCCTGGCCCCATTCTTTAATTTTATCTTTAGGAATTGAAATTTTTATTGTATTCTTCGTATAATCAGCACATATCTTATCGCATTCATCAGGTATAACGGAATATTTAAAGATGTTTTCTCGTCCAAAATAAACTGTTTCCTGAACAGTTAACCCATCAATTACTTTGCTTACTTCAGGTTCTGAAAGCCTTAATCTTATTGTGCTTCCTTTTATTCTTAGTTTCATAAAAATATATTTTTTAACAATCTGCTCTTATTTAACTAAACAGGTACTTATAATATTAATCTCCTGTTTGAAATCTTATTCTCTGTTTCCCTGAATAAATATTAAACCTATCCTTTTTGGTAAAACCTATAAGGGTAATACCCAAATTTTTAGCTAGCTCCACTGCCAGACTTGAAGGAGCACCTACGGCCACTATAACAGGAATTTGAGCTATTGCAGCTTTCTGAACCAGCTCAAAGCTTAACCTGCCGCTTACCACCAATAATTTAGCGGTTAATTCTTTTGCCATTACCATTGCCCCAATCACTTTATCCAACGCGTTATGACGCCCCACGTCCTCTCTGACAAAAAGAAGTTCACCGTTTCCATCCAGTAAAACTGAAGCATGCAAGGCTCCCGTATAATTGAAAACAGGTTGGTGACTGGTAAGTTTGTCGGGAAGTTCATAAATAAGTGCCTCTTCCACCACATAAGGATCTGAATTAAAACTGCAGGAAACCTCTACGGCTTCAATAGATGATTTCCCACAGACACCACAGCTACTGGAAGTATAAAAATGACGTTGTAATTTTTGCCAGTCCATTGCAACAGATGACCCTAACTCCACACGAAGAATATTACGCTGCTCTTCTTCTTTTGCAGTCTTACAATAATGAATATGTTCAATATCGGAAAAATCAGAAATAATCCCTTCCGTGAAAAGAAAACCTGCTGCCAGTTCAAAATCATTACCCGGTGTGCGCATTGTCACTGAAAGGCTTTTTTGCTCCCTCGCATGCTGCTCACCATATCCTATTCGGATCTCCAGCGGCTCTTCCACTGCAAGCAGATCAGATTCGATTACAGATTTCCCCTGTTTTATCCGCAGAAGTTCGATAGCTTGTACTTTAACGTCCTTCATAAGGGTAAAATTAATGATTGTTTACAGATTTAATTATAGCTTCACAAAAGTGTTATAACAATTATTTTTTCAGCTCGTTATTCTAAATTGAAGTGAACAGAGTATTAGCCGCAAGCGGAATATTTTTTGTCTTTATTGCCTCAGCAATTTTTGCCTGGTTTATTCCAAACTTACAATTTAATTACGTTTTTGAGGATTTTTTCCCCACAGATGATCCTGAGCTGGAGATTTATAAAAAATTTCAGGAAAATTTCGAAGAGGATAATAATTACCTACTGATAGGTTTACCTCATGAACCAACAGTTTTTGATTCCTTATTTTTAGCCCGCACAGAGGAATTAATAAAAGAACTTGAGCAATTATCATCAACAGCCAGAGTGAGCTCTATCCATAATATTTCCATCCCTATTATTTCACCTGCAGGACTAATTAATCTCCCGCTCCTCCATCCTGAAGATCCGGATAAATTCTCCTCTGACAGCATTCGTATCTTTAAAAACGAGTGGGTACCGGAGATGTGGATATCAGGAGACGCTTCTTCAATAATGATCCTGGTACATCATAAACCGTTCTTTGATAAAGAAAAAGCTGATAACTATGTGTATAATGTACAAGGTATCTTAAAAGAACATGGATTTACGAACTCCTATCTTGCGGGTAAAGTATATGCCCAACATGTGTATGTAAAAAAAATGCAGGAGGAGCTTATACTTTTTCTCAGCTTATCAGTCATTTTAGTCATACTTTTTTTAGCACTGATATACAGAAGCTTCTGGTCTGTTGTTATCCCTCTGGTGGTGGTAGGCTTATCTATTATCTGGCTTGCCGGGTTTATGGCTATGACCAATAAATCGCTGGACCTTTTAATGGTTCTCATGCCTACCATTCTATTTGTTGTGGGAATGTCGGATGTAGTGCATATTTTAAGCAGGTACCTTGAAGAACTAAGAAAAGGTAAAGGTAAAATCCCAGCACTGTCAATTACAATAAAAGAAATAGGCCTGGCGACATTCCTTACCTCTTTAACTACTTCAGTTGGCTTTCTTACGCTGATGACCGCAAGTATAAAGCCTGTGAGGGAATTTGGGTTTTACATAGCCGTAGGTGTTTTCTTTGCCTATATTATTGCTTTTACCTTACTCCCATCCGTTCTCTTCTTTTTAAAGGAACCACGTATTACCAGCCAGGTTCACCTGAAGCAAAAATGGAATAAATATCTGGGTAACATTTTCATATGGGTACTACATCATAAGAGACTGGTAATGAGCATTACCTTCGTTTTGATGTTACTCTCAGTTATAGGTATTGAGCAAATTAAGGTTAATACCTATTTGATTGAAGACCTTCCTGAAGGTGACCCTTTAAAGGAGAATTTCGTTTTCTTTGATGAGAATTATGGTGGATCCAGGCCCTTAGAAGCGTCTATTACCCTCTCCGATACAAGCTATTCTTTTTTTGACAAAGAAGTGATCCGGGAAATAAATGAGGTGGAAAGTATTATTTCTTCAACACTTCCCACAAGTTTTCTTATAAGCCCTGTTTTTGTAATAAAAACTTTGAATCAGGCTTTAAAAGGAGGTGATGCTGATGCTTTTGCTCTTCCTGATAATGAAAGAGACTGGAAAAGGATAAAGAATTATGTAAAACGCATTCAGAAGCGGCCGGAGATCAGGGAGCTAATAAATAAAGAGGGGCAACAGGCTCGCATATCGGGAAGAATGGATGATATAGGGAGTAGCATTAGCTTAGAGAAGCGCCAAACAATAGTTGAAGAGATTGAAGAACATATAGATGAGTCTTTAATCAAGGTACAGCTTACCGGAAGTAGTTTTTTGATAGATAAGAATAATGAATATCTGGTAAGTAATATGCTTTATGGACTGGCAATAGCTTTTGCTGTAGTAGCTATAATAGCAGGCTTAATGTTTTTTCAATGGAGAATGGTGCTTATTACCCTTCTTCCTAATATCCTACCCCTTCTAATAACCGCAGGTATAATGGGATACTTTGGAATCTCAATGAAGCTATCTACCTCCATGGTTTTTACCATTGCCTTTGGTATTGCTGTAGATGATACGATTCATATGCTTAGTAAACTAAGGCTTGAAATGTCTAAGGGAAAATCCGTACTCTACGCATTAAAAAGGTCTTATTTATCAACAGGAAAAGCGCTTACTTTGACCACTTTGATACTTTCAGGAGGTTTTCTGATCTTATTGTTTTCATCCTTCGGAGGGACCTTCTATACAGGTCTTCTGGTCGGGATTACGCTGATAATGGCTCTAGTGGTGGACCTGACATTACTTCCTGTACTGGTTGTACTTTTCTTTCCTTCAAAGAATCAAATAAAAAAGCCCGACCTCATTAAATAAGGCCAGGCTTTAACCGGCTTTTTCAAATATATTATAGGTCAACCTCTATATCTCTGCTAAACCCGTTATAAGTTATAGTAATAACATTATCACAATTACCATCACCAAAATCAACTGATATCTGTTTATCACCAGAAGTAATCTCCTTTATACCCTGAACTGCAATGGGAAAACCTTCAACTCTGCAAGCGACTTTATAAACCAGCGATTCCATAACGGTCATTGAATATGATTTACCCTCTCTGGTTACACCACTTGCACTTCCATTTACATGAAGTTCATCAAGCAGCACATTAGCACCTCGTACCCATGTTCTTGTAAATTCGGAGTCCCTTGTTATCTCAGTGCCATCGGTAAATATGATATTACCATCAGTAAGTGTAACTTTAAATACATGATTATCATTTTCATTTAATCCAAGATTTGTAATTGACCTAACACCTGTTATTTGGTTACCATCAATAGAAAAATCCTCAAATGCAGTTGTGATCACAGCATTTTTTTGCCAGAACGGAGCTGTTCGGCTTATAATTACTTTACCTGCTCTGATTCGGCCATTTGGACCTTCACACCCGGTGCCAAAATCGATAAAGATCGTATCTGTGGCGGTAGTTATGGTAGCACAAGAAAATCTTCCATCTCCCTCTATCCTACCGCCATTTTCCGAAAGCCCGGCGAAGGTCATATCATCAATTTCTTCAAAAGCGCTTTCAATCATCGCCTCATCACTAACTGTGGCCTGCTCTTCTACAAGAGATATTTCTTCTGTATCACAAGAGGATAAAACTATAGCTGCAGCAAGGATTAATAAAATAACTTTTTTCATTTTGTTAATTAATTGATTTTAAATGGAAGAATAACTTTATTTCTTCATTTTTCTTTTATACTTTCTTCCTGTTATAAGTAACTATAAATTCAGATATACGTACAGAAATTTGCTGCTAAAGATTTGAAGTAATAAATGAAGTATTTATCTTGCAAAGAAATTAAATCATACTATTCCGATGAAAAAAACGCTTATTATAGTTCTATTTATATTTACATTTTTAGGAGCTAATGCCCAAAATAACATTATTAAGTTTAATATTTTAAGTTTTGCTGTGGGAACTGCAAATGTTGCGTTTGAAAAAAAAGTTACAGAAAGCTCCAGTTTTCAGATACGCGGTTTTTATATGGATATGGAATCGGCATGGTTAATAAATGATATCGGTGTAAAAGGCTACGGGATCATTCCTGAATATCGCGTTTACTTTTCTAAAAATTCCCCTAAAGGATTTTATGCAGCGCCATTTTTTAAATATCAGGATCTTGAAGTTACCTCTAGTGATAAAACGGAAACAGGACGCCTTGAAACTTTTGGAGGAGGTGTAATCACAGGAGTACACTGGATCTTTGGCGATATCTTTTCCCTAGATCTTTTTTTAGGGCCTGCTTTTAATTTTGGTGAAGTTGAAGGCACTGAGGCCGATATTGAAACAGGGTCGCTGGATGGATTTGGAGTTAGATCAGGTTTTACGATTGGTTTTGTATTTTAATTAAAACAAATACATGAAAAAAGCCCTGGATTCAAATTTTAATAATATATTTTGAAAAATAACTTCCTTGTATTTTTTCTTTTATGCTTTTTTGTTTCCTTCACCGGTAATTCACAAGATTGGCGGCCTTCAAGGATCATTAAAATTAATCCTCCAAGCGCTCTTCTTATAAATACTTTAAATATAGCATATCAAACGGCAAATTCACCAAATTCTGCAACCCAGCTAAGGGTTTACTTTACCTATTTAGATTTTGACGGCGCTATCTTAAGTGGATATGGCATTTCTCCTGAATATATGCATTATTTCGGCGATAAAGCTCCGGCAGGCTTTTATGTGTCGCCGTATGTCCGCTATCAAAAATATAAATATCAGGAAGCCTCTTGTGTGGAATACAGCACTACATTTGCGGGTGGAGTTGTAGCTGGTTATCAATGGGTATTTGGGCGTTTTTTTAGCCTTGAAATGTTTTTAGGCCCTTATTATGGCCATGTAACTTCGGAAGCCTCCTGCTCATTTACAATTCCTGAACAATTTGTACAGACTGCAGGGTTAGGTATCCGTACCGGGTTGATGATAGGATTTTCGTTTGATTAATACAGTAATAAAGGTGCATCAATTTCCTGAAGCACTTTTTTTCTTTTGTTTTTATTCTTGTATTCTTCTTTTTTCATTGCAATAAGTGCCGGATCATACTTAATTAATAAATCCCTCAGCTCTCTGGTGTCCAACCTACAGTCAACCCTTTTTTTAAAATATTTTCTAATATCCTTCGCTGTTTCTCTGCTTAGATCGGATAAAGTATAAATCCTATCACCAAAAATTCGGGATATAAGCGCTATCTGCTTTCCCTGGTCTTTTGTTACTGTATTTAACACAAGAATATCGTGATGCTGACCATTTTCACTGTTACCATTCAATAATAGGTGTATAGTCTCCAGTTTATCACTTTTAATTTCACGATATGTATCTGGTGAAGAAGTTATAACACCAATATTATGATCAGTCAAAACTTCATTTGCTTTTCGTTTAAAAGCATGCATATATAATTTGGAAGTTACTTCACCGCCACTTTCCTTTATTTGTTTGGTGGTATCATCAACCTTCTGCATTAATGTAACAGTCTGTTTCATTAGCTGACTTACCTGTTGATTTGCATTGGATATAAATCCGGCCAGATGAATTTTACAATTCATTCCTCCGGCCAGTTTTATAAGCTTTTGTACTGGTGGTGATTCAGTTTCTGCCGTTACAGGCACCAATAAATTTTTCATCTCTTCCATCACAACTCATTCTTACACTCTTAATTATATATGTAATATACGGATAAAACTCCATTTATTCTATTCATTAGAAATAAAGGCTGTTAGCATCCAATGAGTTTTTTCTATTCTTTTCATAAAATCCTTCATTAGGTCTTCGGTACCAACATCACCTATTTCAATAGCCGCATCAACCACTTCAGACATAAACGACAATAATACCTCAAAGTCATTTAATATCTCTTTAACCATTTCATTACTCGTAAGGGTTGTGTTTGTTTCCTTTATTTCGGATGTTTCCAAATATTCCTTTAATGTACTCATGGGTGTCTGCCCAAATACACGAATACGTTCAGCTATATCATCAATATTGACTTTAGCTTCATCATATGCAATTTCAAATTGCTCATGAATATCAAAAAAATCCGGGCCCTTTACATTCCAATGGTAGTTCCTTAGCTTTTGGTAGTGTACGTGGTAATTGGCAAGCAGCAGATTCATTTTTTGTACTATCTCTGCTGTTTCCAGTTTTGAAAATCCTAATTTTTTAAATGCTTTCTTAGATTTTTCGTCCTTTTTCATAAAAGATCTTATTTCTTTTTAATAAATTAAATTCAATAAATTATCCAAATACAGGAAATTTTAATAGCCCGTAGTATTACCTTTACAACAAACTGTATTTCACTTAGTTATATTTAATCTGAATAAGTCCGCTGCAACTTTTTTTTGCCCGATTCTGTTGAGCTTTCTCTACGAAGTGCGTAATTATTATGAATAGTAAAACGATAATATCTTTATTACTTATTTTCCTCTGTTCGTTTTCGCACGCTCAGGGAGTGAAGATTGCTAAATTAAAGTATAATGGTGGTGGCGACTGGTATGCTAATAAAACAGCCTTACCGAACCTGATCCAGTATTGCAATACTCATTTAAATATGAACCTTGAGCCGGCGGAAGAAGTAGTAGAGGTAGGCAGCAGTGAGATCTTCTTATATCCTTACGTCTATATGACGGGACATGGTAATGTAGTTTTTTCAGATATTGAAGCGCAAAACCTTCGGGAATACCTTATCGGCGGTGGATTTTTACATATTGATGATAATTATGGACTTGATCAGTTTATCCGGTTGGAAATGAAAAAAGTATTTCCTGAACTTGAATTTGTTGAGTTACCATTTGATCACCCAATATACCATCAGAAGTATGACTTTAACGATGGCTTACCTAAAATACATGAACATGATGGTGATCCGGCACAGGGATTTGGCCTGATTTACAAAGGCAGGTTAGTTAGCTTTTACTCCTATGAAAGTGATCTGGGAAATGGCTGGGAAGATCAATCAGTTCATAATAATTCTCAATCTGTACGCGAAAAAGCTTTAAAAATGGGAGCTAATATAATTAGTTACTGTTTTACTAACGCCCAATAATCAATCGATCCTTATCTCTTCAAGTTGCTTGTTTATCATCAGATGAAATAAGTTATCATTTGTATAGGATAAATCCCCCTGGATCATTTCTTTAAACCCAAAAAGATGAATGTTCCCATCGTTAACTTTATAAACCTTTGATATATGGTACGGATGCGGCTTCTCATAGACAATGACTTTTAGGATATCTCCTTGTTCTGTAAAATTTAAAGCAAAACCATTTGTACCCCCAGCGTCTATACCCGTCCTGTAAATTTTCCCCTGATGATCCTTGATCATTCTATAATTTCCAACCAGCAAATAACCATTCTGTACATTTAGCACATCTTCAACAGTTCCTGAAAAAGAAAAATCCCTTTGCCATAATTTATCTCCTAAGGTATTAATTGCTATTAAGCTGAAATTTTCTTCTTTTTCAATTATTTGATCCTTTTCATTCCCCTTTAAACCCAATAGAAATCGGTTTTTATCCTGATCAGATAGTATTTTTCTGGGGTAGCTTTCTTGCTCCAGTCTTAAGTTTACTTTTTCATTTCCATCATCATCCAAGTAGATGAAAGTATTAACTGCCAGGGGCATATTTATATGGGCAGATCTGGCAACTAATGCACATCCATCTTTTGAAACTTCTATTTCTGCTATCTGAGTAGAGGAATCAACAGCTCCACTGTCTATCGAAATATCAAATTCCTTTACCCACTTTACTTTTTTATCCGGATTTAAGTGAGCAATATACCCTTTGCTCCGCGAGGTATCTTTACCATATAGATATCCAGCAATATACATACTGCTATCTGCACGGTACTCAATTTCTGTAGTTACAATTAAATAGTTCTTTAGTGAGGCAGAGTCATTTTCATTCTTAAATAGAGGCAAATTATATATATCAAATTTCACCCACTGTTGATCACTTTTTGAAGTTGAATTAATTTCATCAAGAATATCGTTACGTAGCTTAAGCTTATAGAAATTAAAATCCTTAACACCGGTTTCCTTTTCATTCTTTATAAAGTTCTTTAAACCCACACTACCACCATAGTATTTATCAATAAACTCCTGATGTTTGGCAATCTTATTTTCCTCTACCTTATCAGATAGGGAGATTAGGAAACTATCGGCTAAAACCTGCTGCTTTATAAGCTCACTATAAAAATTAAACCTGCTAAAATCGTTCTGCTGTGAGACTGTATCATAGAACAGCTTTTGTTTTTTCTTACTGATCAGCTTTTGTTTAAAAGTTTTATATTCAAAAATCCCCAAAGTAACTGATTGATAATCATATTTTTTTAGCTGATGTATGAATTCTTTTTCCGGAGTGATAAAATCTTCCTCTTCCGCAACATTAGCTTTTTCCAGCTGCTCTAAGGTATTATTCAGATCATTTTCAAGCGTAATTATATCCTGGCGAAGCTTCCTTATATCGTTATTATGTAAATTAATAATTGCATCCACCCATTTGCTGTAGTCCCAAAGCACAATATCGTTTTGAAGAAAGCTGCTTTCTGAGGATAAACCATCAAGGCGATAATAATTAAGGGGTTTTAAAGAAACCTGCTGATGGTAAGAGTTTATCGGGTAATCAGCTATTAGGGCCTTATAATTCTCAAACCTTGCTAAAGAAGTATCCATTTTAGCTTTTATCGTTAGAAGCTTCTGCTCAAGGTCCTTATTATAAAGCATCATAAGCTCATCCAGGCTTTTGTATTCATCATTTATCTCATAGAAAAGCTTATAGGCCTCACCATAATTATCTACAGCGAAGGTAAAATTTTCATAAATAGGAGGGATTTTTTCTATGAATAATACTGCCGAATCATAACCGTCATAAATTTTAGCTTTTACTGTAGCAAAATCAACTACTGGGCGGCCTTTTTTATCAAAGGATGTAGCAAAAGGCTCATAATATTCATCATTCCTGGAAACCTCCTTTTCATCAATAATTGTTCTGCATTTAATGTATTGCAGCTTACATTTATCAGCAAAAGCCAACGCCCGCTTATAATTAGTAAGAACATCGGTTGATTTATAATTCTTTTCATAGATCATTCCTAACCTTAAGTTAGCATTAGGATGATCAAGATCTGTAAATAGGTAATTGATTAATCTTGTTTTAGCCTCCTCATCAGAAGAGTTGGTAATAAGAGGGAAAACATCTTTATACTTTTGAGCATTAAGAAGACAAGGCGTTAACAATAGTATATATATAATCAGTTTTTTCATACACCCAAGATTATTAACTCCACCCGACGATTGATTGCACGATTTTCTTCCGTATCATTTACTACTCTTGGCTGTGATTCACCATAACCTTTAGCTACAAAGCGCTCAGCTTCTATTCTGTTTTCCATAAGATAATCCACCACACTCTGAGCTCTTTTCTGAGATAACAAAACATTGTACTGATCACTTCCCACATCATCTGTATGAGCTGCTATTTCTATTTGCAGGGAGGGGTTCTCTTTCATCATTTGTACTACCCTGTTCAGTTCGGTATAGCTTATTTCATTTAATGCTGCTGAATTTGTTTCAAATAATATATCTTTTAACGTTAACCGTGCATTTGTTTCCAATTTCTGAAGCTTTACATCCAGCTTGTCATCCATATTTTTGGTTACATCAATTACAGTAGAATTGAATGCATAACCCTGGTCACTTGTAGCCTCAAGTTCATATCGATCACCTGCTCTTAACCTTACTACCTCATTACCGCTTACTTCAATATATTCATCACGGTCTTTATTTCGCAATACAATTTTTGAACGGACCTTGCTGTTGTTCATCATATCCGCGACATTGATTTTCACATCGACTTTTTCAGGCTGAAGCTCAATCTCCTGCTCAAAATCCCTGTACATCACCAGTCCGCTGATATTAAAAGTAAAAATCTCACTCTTGAAGTTTTCCGAAGAAACTATAAATTCATAATCAGAACCAATTGGCAGGTTCACAATTATCCGACCATCATGTATATCTTTATATTCATTTAGAAACCTCCCCTCTCCTTTCTTCCTCACCTGAACTATAGCGGGAATGGGTGTAAATAATTCTTTATCACTAATATTTATGGCCATTCGCACACTTTTAAATAATTCTACGTCAAGATATCTCTCTTCATACTTCTCAATGTTACGAAGATCAATATTTGTGTAAAAGCCACTATACCCGGGAGCACTTATATCAATATTATAGGTATTTCCTGCAGGTAGTACTATGAGGTAATGACCATCGTCAGCATTATTATCAAGCTTCATAATCACATTTGAGGTCAATGCATCTTTGACAAGGATATCTGCTTTAATACCTTCTTTTGAATCCTGATCAATTATCTTTCCCTGGATAATTATGTTTTTAAATTGACGTAATTCAGCAGGAATGACTACAGAATAAATATCTTTATTATCATAAGTATAATACATCAAATCACCCTCTGCAGAAATGCAGGGCAGCTGATCACTTTGAGGTGTATTGACAAAATTCAGGGGCACCGGTAAAGACCACTCATCAATTTCGTTAAGCTTACTTTGATACATATCATAATCACCTTTGCCTCCAGGCCTGTTAGATGAAAAGATCATAGTCCTGCCATCAGCCATAATTCTCGGGGCTTTTTCACAATCCTGATTTATTGGTCCCGGTAATTTTATTGGGTTTCCCCATGAACCATCTTCCTGAAGCTCCGATTTAAATATTGACAGGCAAAATCCAACGTTTTCACGCAATTCCTTATCCCGCGGGCCATCTGTATTTTCTTTAACAAAATACAATGTTTTACCATCGGCTGAAATTGAAGGAAAACCTTCATACCCCTGAGGTGAGTTAATGTTTTCTCCCAGTTTTTCAGGGGCACTCCATCCTTCTGAGGTACGGTTCGAAACATAAATATCCATGGAATTACCCATTCCTATAGAGGCTGAAAAATAAAGCAGGTTTCCATCAAAACTAATGCTTGGACCAGCAATTAAATCCGTTGAGTCTCCGTAATTATTTATGGACTCCAGTGAACGAGGTGTTGACCAGGATCCGTCAGACTGTTTTCTTGTTTCAAATAATGCATAGCTCCCCCCTCTGTTTGTCTCAAAGATTATTGTTTTCCCATCAGCACTAATAGAGGGTGCAAATTCTATAACCTCCGCATTGCTCAATCCATCAACAGGTTTTTTAGTATCTACTGTTGACTGAACCTGGTCCTGATTATCAACGTCCTGTCCCAAAATAAAAGTAGATGCTAAAAATACTATAAAAATTGACCCAAAATACCTTCCTATCATTTCCCTAAAATTATAAAAGCCCCCCAGTGATAAGGATCATCGTATTTGCTACGGATCATTAATTGTGCTTCTTTAAAAGCCGTGAATTTTTCTTTACCTTCCAATAACTTTTCATAAAAATGCGTCATAAGCTCCATCGTTGTTTCATCATTGACTTTCCATAAGCTCATCATTATACTATTGGCACCCGCAACAATAAAAGAGCGCTGCAAACCATAAACTCCTTCACCATTTCTTATCTCACCCAGACCTGTTTCACATGCCGACAAAATAACGATCTCTGTATCATCCAGATTAAGGTTCATTGCTTCATATGCCGTTAGGAGCCCATCCTCACTGTCTAATGAACCTCTTTCATTCATTCCTTTAGCAGCTCCTGTTAGCAGCAACCCGGAACGGAACAGCGGGTTAGTTTCAGAATTATTAAGGTGCAGGCCGATCTTATTTTTTTCATTTTCAAGGTCACTTAGGAAGAAACCATGTGTAGCTACATGCAATAAAAAGGGGTTTTCTTCAGACTTAAAATTCTCTTCCGAAGCATCCTGCTCCAGGTAAATTTTAGAACTCCAGTTATTCTGGTCAAGGATATGCTTCAGGTTTACAGCCTCCTGTCTGGTGCCTGGTAATTCAGGGATACCTTCAGTTGGGAAGCCCATCATCCTTGTAAGCTCATCACCTCCTATGGAGCTGTTATAGGATGTGCCTGAATTAAAATCAGGAGAACCGAAGACAGCTGCATATAATTGTGGATCTGTTTCTTTTGAAGTTGAGAGCTCTACAAGTTCACGCGTATTGCTTACCAATCGAATATTTAATACATCCAACAAATACTTACCATCATTTTTATTATAAAGTGTGGGTAAGCTTAATTTATTATATATTCCATCAGAAGATACAAATACCGTTTTTACACCATTAATTTTTTCCTGAATTGGTTTCCAAAATATATTATAGCTGATCTCATCAGCCTCAGAGAATTTTATTGCATTTCTAAAATAATTATAAAACCTGGTCTCCATACGATCTCCTTCAGGCAATACAACTGCCAAGGGTGCATCTTGACCTGCTTTTAATATTAAAGAAGCATAATAAACAGAGTCAGAAATAAACTTTTTATTTATTCTCAGGATCTCTATAGCTGCCTCATTGCCTTTTAATGCATTTTGAATATCAGACCAGTCAACTATTTGGCGCTCAAAGGTAGAAGCAAAAAGTGATGACTGTGAAGAAAGCTGCTTTTCAAGATCATTTATTCTACTCTCAAGCTCGGGCAGTGAATTTTTTAGTTTTTCATCAGCAGTCATTGAAAAATGCTTTACCACCTGCTCCTTTAAAGCGGTCCATTCATTATACTTTGCTATTAATTCCTTATCCCCACTGGAAAAGATCCTATTCCGTACCTTATTGGCAGCATTTAATAAAATAGCTTTAGTTGAAAGCTGCATATTGTAGAGCGATTTTAAGATCTCAGGATCCTGTGATTGCAGGTAATAACTTATGCCAAAATCTGCAAATGAAGAAAAGACGGGTTTTATTTTTGCATAAAAAGCACTTTTTTCTTTTTCACTCAGCGAAGGGAAAAATTCTTCAATCTGGAAGAGGTATTGATTTACTGCCTGCTGATATAAAGGCCTTGCTTTTTCAAACTCATTTTTATTATGATATAATGCTGCAAGACCATAGAGTGAAAATGAATATTCAGGATGTGCCTCACCTAAGATCCTCTTCCTTATTCCCAAAGTTTCCAGAAATAATCCCTCAGCTTTTTCAAAATTTCCACTTTCATGATTTACCACGGCAAGATTAAAGAGAGAAGAAGCATATGAAGGATGATCTTTTCCATAACTCCTTTCATATATTAATAGTGCCTCCTGAAGTAATGGTAATGCCTGCTCAAAATCCCCCTGCTTCTGGTAAAGCGCTGCCAGATTATGCAGGGAAACAGCATATTTTGGATGATCACTACCATAAATCACTTTATCAGCCTGGATTGCCTCTTTTAAAAGTGGCTCCACTTTTTCCATTTCACCCATCAGCTGATAAGTAGATGATATATTTTCAATAGCAGTTGAATATCCGGGATGATATGTGCCATAGACGGCAGCATAGCCATTCTTCGTTGCCTCAAAATGTTTTAATGCTGCAGAATAATTACCCATTGTCTGATACAACACACCGAAGCTGTTTAAGGCAGAAAGATAATCCGGATGTTCATTTCCCAGTTCTTTTTCAAGCTGATTTACAGATTCCAGGAATAACTTTTCTGCCTCAGCATAGCTACCTTTTGCCTGATGCAGCCTTGCCATATTTACCTTTAGCATTGCAAGCTGAGCATGACCTTCACCAAATAAAGCTATCAAAGCCTGTTTTGCGTCCTTTAATTTATCCTCAGCTTTTTTATAATCCCCGAGCTGAATGTATAATGATGCCTGCTGCTGAAGTAAATTTGCATATGAAGCACCTGACAGCTCCCTTATATTATCCGATACCTCTTCCAATAAATTTGTTGCTCCCCGATAATTACCCTGCTCCTGATAAAGAGCAGCTAAATTGATGTATAATCCTACCAGTTCATTACTATTACTTTCGGTTATCGTTATTTTTCTTAACGCCTCTTCAAGGATACGTTGCGCTGCTGTAAAATTTCCCTGCTCATGATATAAGGCAGCGCGATTATTTAATAAGCTAATATAAGTATTAGAATTGGTCCGTGAATTGCTGATCAGAATTGCCTCAGCCTGTGCTAATAACTGTTCACTATTTATAAAATCCTGCTTTCTTTGCTTTACCTGACCCTGCTTTATTAACAGGGAAGCATAGAGAGATTCTCTTGAGAGACCCATTTCTTCGGCGATTGGAAAAGCTCTTAACAATACTGCTTCGGCATCATCAAATTTACCTGTTGATAAATAAAATCCTGAAAGATTATTAGTTATCTCCAGAAAATCACTTGAATAGGCTGCGGTATCTCTAAGCATGGTATTCAGGGCCTTAATATACAGCTCCTCCGCTTTTTGATAGTTTCCCTTTTGATATTCAATAGCGGCAGCATTATTCATAGCCATAGGCTCATCAGCAACTTCTTCATTGTATATAGCAGTAGCTTCTTCATTCCGTCCCAGTGCCTGTAGATTAAAAGCTTTACCTTTTAAAGCCTGGTTCCTTATATTCTTAAATTCTGCGGCATCAGATAATTGAAGCACTTTATCGTAATGTGCTAATGCTTTTGTGTTGTTTTTATTAGCCTGGTATGACTCTGCGAGGTGCAAAACAATATAAATATTTTCTACAGAAGTTTCATATCCTTGTGAAACATAAAAATCGTTCAATATTAAAAAGTATTTTATGGCTTCATCAGGTTTTTTTAACGCCATAGCGGTTTTTCCCATATCATACGCAGCCGATAAAAAATCCATTGTTATTTCGCTAAAATCATATTTAGAAAATCCTTCTGAAAAGTAAGCATATGCCTGAGAAAACTTCTCCTGGTCCATATTTACAGTACCCAATTTCCAGTAAGTAGTAATCACATCCGCGTGATCCTTTTCAAAATAGTCCTGATAAATATTTAATGCATTTCCAAAAGCAATTTCTGCAGCCTTATACTGTTGATTGGCATTTTGAAGTGCACCTAAATTATAGTATGCATTAGCCAATGAGATTTGCTGTTCATTATCCAGTTGCAAACGTACGCTAACTTCTTTCTCTGCATAGTTAACCCCTTCAGCATACAGAGAACTGTCATAACAAATGGTGCTTAACAGGAATAATATCCCTGCATAATTTTCAGATACCGCTCCATCCTCCTGTAGATAATTTTCCAGGCAGGATTTAGCAGCGTTATAAGCTTCAGTAGTCTGACCGCTTTCACGATGAGAGAGTGATTCCTGAAACTGGCTAACCCACGATTGAGCAACTAATGGTGCTGCTTTCAGAAATATAAATAAGATGATAATTACAAACTTCATCTTTAGTATCATAAATGATAAATATTAAAATCTCTCCATAATGTACTAAAATAGAGAATTATATTTTGCCTTCAAATAAGTAGAGGAAACTTAATATTATTTTAATAACATTACCTGATAAGAGGGAGTGATACCTTTATTTTAGTTCCATTCCCCGGAGTAGAGTTTATTGCTATAGTCCCTTCCAGCAGATCCACTGCCTCTTTTACCATAAAAAGACCCAGGCCTGATCCGGATATATCCTTCTCTTTGGACCTGTAAAACATTTTAAAGATCTTGTCCTGGTGTTCACTGGCTATCCCTATACCATTATCTATCACTTCTAAAATAAGGTGGTTTTTTTCTACTGAGGAGCGGATAATGATATATTTATTTTTCTTTTGATTATCATGATACCTGATAGAGTTTGAGATCAGATTGGAAAGTATTGTACGTATCCTAAAAGGATCGGATTTAATTTCCTTCGGTGCGTTTGTCTGCAGATCAAATACAATATTTTCAGCTTCCTCAGCATATTTAAGCTGATTAACAATTTGTTTTATGCTATCATTGATCTTTATTTTCTGAAATTCAACCCCTGTTTTTGCATTACGAGAGTAATCAATTAAATCAGATACAAACTGATTTAACCGGTTGACGGATTCTTTTAATTTACTAATATATTCTTTTATCCGGGCAGGATCATCCTTCTTCATCAGGTCCAGTAATCCTTTCATTGAAGATAATGGGGCTTTCAGATCATGTGAAGCACTATAAACAAAGGCATCCAATGCAGTATTAAGTTGCTTTAGCTCCTGGTTTTGCTTTTTTAGCTGCATTTCAGCCCTTTGCCTATCCGTAATATCGCGACCTGTAGCAATTAATACGTCCCTGTCAAAATATCTGCCTTTCCGGATTACAATCTCTTTTAAAAATTCCTCACCGTCTTTTTTTAAACTCCACCATTCAAACCGCTGAGGTATATCTTCTTCCCATGCAATTTTTATCATTTGCATAACAGCAGGAATATCGTTTTTTCCGGGAACGCCAAAAATACCGGGTGTTTTACCTATTATCTCCTCTTTGGGGTATCCATATTTATCAAGCACAGTCTGATTGACATCTATGAACACACCATTCTCATCATGTATATAGATCAGATCTGAGCTATAATTGAATATATCCCGAAAAGTTCTTTCCGCTGCTGTTAATGTAGTTTCGTTTGGAATATCCACACGGTAAAAAATTATCCTCTGCACTAAATATAAAAAATATTACCAATAAATTGGCAAAAATCAAAAATAGTAACCTATTTCAACAGTGATTTTAGATCAGCAGGTGAGTATTTAACAGACTTTAATGTCTTATTATCTGATGTACGGAATACAAGGTAGTTACCTTCAGCTTTTTTGTAGTAGCATTCAGTATCTCTTTCATTTTTATAGTAATCTACTGTTGCTTTTGCCTCTTCTTCCGTACGACAGGCTTTGCTCATATTTGATCTCTGAACTTCGTCAAACAAAGCTTTAAACTTATCGGCAAGCCCGAATTCCAGGATAGCACCGGAAAGTACATATTGTATATCACATAAAGCATCGGCAATTTCCACTATATCCTTATCCCTTATGGCCTCTTCAAGCTCCTTAAGCTCCTCTGCAATAAGTGATACTCTAAGCTGACAACGTTTTTCATCAGGAATGGTGGGTTTCTCCAATATTGGGTGCTGAAATGTCTTATGGAATTCTGCGACCTGATTAAGTGCATCTGGTTGTTGCATAATTGAGATTTTAGTGAAATCCAAAAATAAAAAAAGCACTGATACTTTAAGGGCTTTTCGGCATTTAATAATCTTCTTCTACTTTAACTGATCCAGCATGTCGCCGGATAAGCGTAAGATGGTAACTTCCGCATCAATTAGATTATAAGCTGATTGTAGCCTCTGGATAGATGAAGTAAGATAATTATTCTGAACAGTGCGGTAATCAAATGAATTTATTGTCCCACTTTTAAATTTCTCTTCTGACAATTCAAGGTTCAACCTGGCCACTTCCTCTTTTTTAGCATTTACCAGGTAGAGCTGTTTCTTCACGTTGTAATTAGCAACTGCTTTTGAAAGATCACGGTTGAGGCTGTTTTTTAGTTTATCTGTGGATATATTCTGTATATCTTCCCTAATAACGGCATTTTTAATTGCTCTATTAATCTTATTCCCATTGAATAATGTAAAGGACAAGGTGAGGTTGGCAAAATAATAGTCTGTGACAGCATTCAATGGCTCTGAGGGGCCATACCTTCTTTCCCCCTCCTGATTTACCTGATAAGCATTGCTCAGGTCATTCCGGCTTCTATTATCAAAATATCCGGCATTGAAATTTAAGGATGGATAACGTTCTGCTCTTCGTAAAGCAAGATCATATTCCAATATTCTATTTGTCAGATACTGCTTCTTAAGGTCCACATTACCGTCGTACATTTTACTGCTCAATTCGGCATAATCAAATTCTTTTGGATCATATTCCAATGTACTAACTAATTCATATTGTGTATCAACTTCTTTTACACCCATTAAAAAATTCAGATCCCTTAATGCATTTTCATAATTTAGCATCTGGTTAATGTATTCTGCAGAATCAGTTAAATAATTAGTTTCCTCCAGAAGCAGCTCATTTGTCATGGCACTTCCAAATTCTGCTTTTATCTTAATGTATTCATATCTGTCGACAGAAAAATTAAGCTGCTTTTTAAATTCCTCCATCCGCTCAGCCTCAAGGACTGCACGATAGTAACCTAAAAGAATTGCCTGAACAGTATTTGAAATTACGATATCAGCATTCCCTTCAGCTTCATGTTGCAGGGTTTCAAGCCTGCTTTTGCTTATATGAGCACTAAACCCGTTGAACAGCTGCCAGTTTAAAGCAACCTGAGGGCTTAAACTATTCGAGATGATCTGACCCTGTAGCTGAAAGGGATTGGCTATCCTAACATTATCAGTAATTGTATTATTTTGATTGATATTCAGGGAGACATTAGGTAAATAACCAGCCTCGCCCAATGAATTATTATTTTCAGCTACTTCAATATTACTTTTTTGAATCCTAATATCGTAATTATTTGCAAGCCCTTTAGTAATAGCTTTCTGCAGGGTTAAAACCTCCTGTGCATATGACTGCCCAACAAAGAATAAGCAGCAAATTGTAAGTATTATTTTGTTCATCATTAACTTCTTAAGCATGTTCTTTATACTCCTCCAGCCTCTTCTCATCTATGATCACTCTTTCTACATCCTCCCTTAATGGTTTATAGCCTGTCCAAAACCATTTGGCATACATACGGACATCATTAAACCACAGGATGAGTACCGGAAAGAATAATAAAATTATCACCGTTCCAATTAGCACCCCATATGCCACAGAGATAGCCATAGGGATAAGGAACTGCGCCTGAAAGCTTGTTTCCATAATTAAAGGATAGAGACCGCAAACAGTAGTAATGGAAGTTAGCATGATCGGACGGAATCTCGCAATACCCGCATTATATGCTGCATCCTCCACCGACTGCCCTTCATCTTTAATCAGGCTATTGAATTTAGCCAGAAATACCACTGCGTCATTAATAATTACACCTGATAAGGCTATCATTCCCCATGCCGAAAGCAGTGATATAGGCAGAGATTCAATACCATGTCCAATAGCAGCACCTATCCACCCGAGTGGTATCATTGCTATTATAAGGATTGCCTGATAGAATGATTTAAAGGTGATCATCAGGATAAAAAATATTAAAACAAAGGCACCCCCGAAATAAAGCCCTATCTGTCCCTGAGCACGGCTACTCTCCCTTGACTGACCTCCGTAATCAACAGAAACAGTAGGAAATAGAGTTTGAAGCTTAGGAACAATTTCATTTTTAACTTCTTCCATTATCGGAGGTACTTCGCCAAAAGGATCAATCATATCAGCTTCCACTGTTACTTCCCGTTTTGCATCATAATGTCTGATGCCACTTATGCTGCGATCTACGGAGTAATCAGCCAACTCACGTAATGGATATTGTGCTCCTGCAGCGGTTTTTACTTTCATATCCTCAAGCTGCCCTACATTTATCCTGTCAGATTCAGGGTATCGTACCCAAACCCTTACTTCATCACTTCCTTTTTGCAGGCGCTGAACCTCTTCTCCGAAGAACCCTTGCCGTATCTGGCGGGTAATATCATTATGGGTAAGTCCTAAAAAGTAAGCTTCAGGTTTTAGATCAAGAAGCATTTCTCTCCGGCCTACCTGAACATTGTCTTCAACATCCTTAAGTTCTGTAATTTTATTCAACTCGGTTTTCAGGTATTCTTTGGCATTTTGTAGTTCCGGATAATTTTCGCCCAACAATCTAACCGAAACAGGTTTACCAAATCTGTTTTGTCCACCAATATTAAATTTCTCAGCCTCCTGCACCGGACCTATCTTATCTCTTATACGCTCTATAATGTCAAAACTATTTATTCCGGTATCATCAAGTTCTTTATGGAAAACGGTAATATTTCCTGCATGGCTGCCATTATCACCCATCTGGTTACCTCCCAGATTACTGAAGGTAAAGGTTATAAAGTTTTCATCATCATTTAAATCATTTTTAAGGTCCTCATTTACCTGCCAGACGGCATTTTCAAATTTCAGCAGATATGCCTCAGTCATATCCTCGCGTGTACCCGGTTTAAAGGACACATTTATATTAAAATTTGTAAAAGGGATCTGTGGGAAGAAAGTGGATTTAATGAAGCCACCCTGTAAAAGTCCGGCAACTATTAAAAATAGCGAAAGAAGAAAACAAACAGATACAAACCTGTACTGCATTGTTACCTTTAAGAGCCTTCCATATATTTTATAGCGTAAATAATCCAGCCCCTGATTTATTTTCTTTCGGATTTTAAAGCTGCGCGTATCTTCTTTTTTAATACTTAACACCTTTTTACTAGCCAAATGAGCCGGTAATACAAAAAATGCTTCAACCAGCGAAAAGGCAAGGCTTATTATCACCACAAGGCCCATATCCCTCAGGAATTCAAACCCCCCGGTAAGGAACAATAAAGGAAGGAAAGCCACTATAGTTGTTAATACAGAAGTAAATACTGCAGGCAACACTTCCATGGTTCCGTCTACAGCTGCTTTTACAGGATTTCCGTGCTTTTCAAAGTGAGAGTATATATTTTCAGCTATTACTATACCATCATCTACGAGGATACCTATTACCAGGATCATCCCGAAGAGGCTGATCATGTTTATCGTAAAGCCAAAGAAAGCACCAACAATAAATAGGCCCAGGAAGGAGGAAGGGATCCCCCATGCCACCCAAAAAGATAAGCGGAGGCTCAAAAATGTTCCTAAAGCAATCAGTACCAAAGAAAGCCCCACAATGCCATTACCTGTTAGCATATCGAGGCGCTGTTGCAGGTAATCCATAAAATCGAATGCCACTACCAACTGAACAGCCTTGTTTGGTTCATTAAATTCTTCGGCATATTGACTAACAAAAGTAGAAATCTCTTTAAGGTCTTCATCTTCCAGCTTTAATACCTGAATAAAAACAGCTGTTTTACCATTGAGAGTGGCTTTATTTGGCTGATCAGAGAATTGCTCTTTTATGCGGCCAACATCACGTAATAAAAGTTTACTTCCATCAGGATTGCTTCTTAATACTATTTCCCCTATTAATGTAGCATCTGTTTCCTTTGCTTTTGACCGGATTAAGATCTCTTCTTTTTTTGATTTTATGCTTCCTGCAGAAATATCCCGATTATTCAACCTTACGGCAGCTGCTAATTGATCAAATGTAAGCCCGTAACGTTTAAGATCATTTTCAGAAACTTCAATTGAAATCTCCCTTGGGTTTAATCCCATTAATGATACCTGGCTCACTACACCGGATGCCAACAGGTCATCTTCAACTTTTTCAGCAAACTTTTTAAGTGTCAGAAGATCAACATCACCCGTTATAGCAAGCCATTGTGATGGTGTTGTTGGTTTAATCTTATAAATTACCGGCTTTTCGGCATTTGCTGGAAAGGAACTAATTGCATCAACTGCATTTTTTATTTCCGTGTAAACCTCATCAATATCGTAGTTTTCTAAAACGGTGATTGTAACAGAGGCAGAATTTTCTGAAGAGGAAGAAGTCAGCTCATCTATCCCTGCTGTACTTTTAATTGCTTCTTCAATCTTAGTAGTAACACCTTCTTCCATTTCTTCCGGTGCTGCCCCAGGATAAACTACCTGAATACGTATTGTATTCACTTCTCTTGAAGGAAAAAAAGATTGTTTCGTACTTACTAAAGCAAGTATCCCGCCCAAAAGAGTTAAACCAATAATGATATTCGCCAGTATTGGATATTTCACAAAATAAGCTATTGTGTTTCTAAGCATGATGGTTTAACTGAAAATTAATTATTAACCAGTTCAGTATTTGTGCTTTTCTCTTCTACATCAATTTTACGTGTAGCGTCAAGCTTATAGGCTTTCATATTATTATATGCATTTACCAGCGCCTCCACTACAATATCGGAACCTTCCGGCACTCCATTTATTACTACCGTCTCGGGATTGATCTTATGGATACGGACCTCGCTTACCTTCAGGAGGGTATCTTGTAGCAGAAAAACCTCATTGCCATTAAATAATGCTTCCCGTGGGATTAGCATACTTCCCGGCACCTGCTTACCGGGTATTGCAGCCTGAAGATATTGACCTGAATATATAGGGGTTTTGTTTTTCTGGACCTCAATATAAACATCTATTGATTGAGTATTTTGATTTACAAAATCACTAACTCGAGTCACTCTTCCTATCCAGTTGCCGGCGCCACTTTCAGTAGATAAATATGCAGGGCTTCCTACAGTTATCCATTCGACATCCTTTACATCCACATCAACTTTTACCTCAATATTTCCACTTTCAATAATGCGGGCAATATTGCTTCCCGGGTTTACATGGCTGCCATTCTGAAGGTTAACCAGATAAAAGGTGCCATCAAAAGGTGCATAGAAGCGATATTTTTTTAATTGCTCTTCTGAACTTTTTATACTATAGAAGCTGCTGAATATATCCCGGGTGGCTAAAAATGTTTTTTCCTTAGAAGATTTTACTTCAGGAAGTGCCGGTAATTTTTTCTCTGTATCTATAGCTTCAAAGTATTTTTCCCAATTTGGATAATTATCATTATAATCAATTTTCAGATCGGGTAGTATTGAAGCCAGATCTTTAAGGAACTTACTCTTCTGTGCCTGAAGGTTCAATTTTGCTTCTGCATCATCAACTTTAAAAAGAAGAGCTCCTTTCTTAAACCGTTGACCTTCCTTTAAAGGAATATTTCCCTGTGCCATTGTACCGCTTACCTGGGCTATTAAATCAAGATGTTCCGCTGTACTTACCCGACCAAAAGTTAATATTTCAGTTGGAACATCTTTATAAATTACCTGATCGGTTTTAACGTATCTTTTTAGCTCTGCAGGAATTTTTTTTTCCGGTTCTTCCTTCTGATTCCCTAAGTAAACCATTCCAAAATATGATATGGCTAATAATGCCAGACCGGAGGCTACAATAATAATTTGCCTTTTTTCCATTACGAATCAACTTCTATTTATTACAGGGACAAGTAATCTGCACTTAACTTTATTACTACTACCTGACGGATAATTACGTTCACCTAATCATTCATTTTTGATGAACGGTTTAAGTAAAACATAACCGATAACTATTGATGATAAAATATAATTTCAGTGCCTGATTTTGCAGCTGCAAAGTTGCTTAAATTTTATAAGAATTCAGGCGTATATATTATTGAAAAACAGAGGATCAGGTTGTCTACCACAATTGCACCGCCTGCTGGATTTTTTTCAACCTGTTATAATTCACGCGGTATAATTTAGCCGGTTTATGTGCCACCTGCTGCTCTTTTTCACCGGTATCAATCAGTATTTTACTTGCAGAAAGTTTCTTGTAGAAATTTCGCTTGTCCAGCTTTTTATCCAGTATCGATTCATAAAGCTTTTGCAGCTGACGTACAGTAAAATTTTTCGGAAGCAATTCAAAGCCAACGGGATATGATTTAAGCTTCGACCTCAGTTGATTCAATGCGCTATCTACAATATCATTATGATCAAAAGCCAACTCGACAGGTTTATAAAGCGGATGCCAGGTTACATTTCTGGCAAACGAGGAGGGAGAAGGATTTATATTCTTCATTAATGTCAATGCATAGTAACCTACGGTGATCACGCGTGCATATGGCTGCATCCTGACGCGGCCCAGCCACTCCATATCTGATAACTTTTTTATTCTGTCGGGATCACCAAATGTCTCAAATTGCTTTAAAGGTATATTTTCTACATGAGTTAATTCTGACAAAACCCGCGCTGCTGCATCATCAAGGTTTTCCTGATCTGAGATCAGATCGCCGGGCAAAGCCAGCACATGCCTGCCCTCCTGCTGCCTTTCTATTAAAAGGACATTCAGTTTTTCATCATCAAAACCAAAAATGGCACAATCTACAGAAACATGTGGGTTTAAATTGTTACCTTGAAACTGTATCATATATTATGCTTGACTAAGTGTACTACATACACTATTTTAGCGCCAATTTAAGAAAAAAAATAAATGGAGGAAAACATACAGCGAATAGGTGTATTTACATCCGGCGGAGATGCCCCGGGGATGAACGCGGCCATTCGGGCAGTAGTAAGAGCCTGTATATTTTATAAAAAAGAGGTATATGGAATATACAGGGGATATGAAGGGATGATTGAGGGTGACATCCAAAAGATGCATGCACGTTCGGTGAGTAATATCCTGCAGCGTGGTGGTACTACCTTAAAATCGGCCCGAAGCCAGGAGTTCCGCACTCCAGAAGGACGCAAGAAAGCTTATGAAGCTTTACAAAATGAAGGGATTGATGCTCTTATTGCCATTGGTGGAGATGGTACCTTTAACGGCCTTCATGTTTTTTATAAGGAATATGGTATCCCTAGCATTTGTATTCCGGGGACAATAGATAATGACCTGCCGGGAACAGATTATACTATTGGTTTTGATACAGCCACAAATACTGCTGTAGATGCTATTGATAAGATACGGGATACAGCTTTAAGCCACAACAGGCTCTTTTTTATTGAGGTCATGGGAAGGGACGCAGGCTTTATTGCTGTTCGAGCAGGAATAGCCGGTGGTGCAGTTGCAGTAATTATTCCGGAAGAACATACGTCGATTGACGATCTTGTTGCTAAATTAGATGAAGGAGCCAAGCATAATAAGAAAAGTAGTTTAGTGGTTGTTGCTGAGGGCGGTAAGAGCGGCAGTGCTATGGAGATTGCTGAAGAGGTGCATAAAAGGTTTAGCTACTACGAAACTAAAGTTACTATTCTTGGTCACCTGCAAAGAGGCGGCGCACCAACCTATTTCGATCGTGTTCTGGCAAGTAAGATGGGCATCGCTGCAGTTGAAGGACTTTTAAAAGGATATAATGATGTAATGGTTGGAATTATAAACCATAAAATGGTTTATAATTCATTTGAGGATATGCAAAAGATGGAAAACAAAATCGACATGGAAGAATTAAGAATAGCAAAAATACTATCAATATGATCCTTATTGGCACCAGCGGATCCACCAAATGTGACTGGCGGTTACTCAAAGAAGGCGAAATACATAAGAGCTTTAGTGGAAAAGGCATAAACCCCTTTGTACATACTGAAGAAGAAATTGTTGAAAACATCCAGATGGCTGATGAATTTGATAAGTATAAAGATTATATAAAAGTCGTCTACCTCTACAGTGCCGGTTGCCCCAGTAAGCCTCTCCGCCTCATCGTTCAAAAAGCTTTAAGTGTAGTTTTTCCGCGTGCCTACCATTATGTAAACCATGATATTGTAGCTGCTGCTCTCGCTACTTATGAGGGTTCCCCTGCAATTACCTGCATATTAGGAACAGGTAGCAATTCCTGTTATTTTGATGGAGATATTGTGCAACAGGAAGTACCGGCTCTTGATTTTATTTTGGGTGATGAAGGTGGTGGAAGCTATTATGGAAAATGGCTTATAAAGAATTATCTCTATAAGCATCTTCCGAAAGAGCTGTCGGAAAAATTTGAGCAGAATTACAAAATTACTGCCAGTGAAGTGCTTGATAAGGTTTATTTTCAATCACATGCCAATGTTTATTTAGCCTCTTTTATGCCTTTTATAGAAGCAAATAAAGACCATCCTTTTATTGCAGAAGAAGTTAAAAAAGGCACTGATGAATTTCTTGAATATTACGTTACCTGCTATTCACAGTACACAAAGATCAAAACCCATTTTGTAGGCTCTATTGCCTCAAATTTTGAATCTATAATTCGGGAAAGAGCTGAAAAAAAATCAATTCAGGTGGGGAAATTTATAAAAGAGCCGATTAACGGTTTAGTAGAATATTTAATTAAAAAACATTACTAATCAATGGATCAGGTAATAGTAGGAATAGATATCGGGGGCACCTCCACAAAATATGGGCTGGTAACAAAAGATGGAGAAGTTATCTTTCAGGGTAAACTACCCACTCAGAAATATCCTGATTTCGATGAGTATCTGGATACACTGCATAAAGCTCTGCAAAATGCTATTGGCAGCACTAACAAGGACCTTAAGATTATTGGTGTTGGTGTGGGAGCCCCGAATGCAAATTCAAATAAAGGAACTATAGAAAAACCCCCTAACCTGCCCTGGAAAGGAATAATACCATTCACTGAAAAGCTTAAAGAAAAAGTTAATGTACCCGTAGTGATCACCAATGATGCCAATGCGGCAGCTGTTGGTGAAATGACTTTCGGAAAAGCCAAAGGAATGAAAGATTTTTTAGTCATTACACTCGGTACAGGATTGGGAAGCGGGATAGTTTCCAACGGGAAAGTAATCAATGGCCATTATGGTTTGGCGGGAGAACTTGGGCACGTCCTTGTAAATCCTGACGGAAGACAATGCTCCTGTGGAAAAAAAGGATGCCTGGAAACTTATGTGTCTGCTACAGGTATTAAAAGAACAGTATATAAACTATTGGCCGACAGGCTGGAGGATAGCAAATTGCGTGGGGTAAGCTTCAATGAGCTAAGCCCGAAAATGATCACTGAGGCAGCTTTAAATAACGACCCTATAGCATTGGCAGCTTTTGAGTATACGGGGAAAATCCTGGGCACTAAACTCTCAGATACCGTAGTACACACTGATCCTGAAGCTATTTTTATGTTTGGAGGACTATCACTTGCCGGTGATTTGATCTTCAATCCAACAAAAAAGTATATGGAAGAATACCTGATGCCGGTTTTCAGAAACAAAGTGAAAATCTTACCTTCAGGTCTTCAGAATCAAAGTGCTCCTATATTAGGCGCCAGTAGTTTAGTTAGAGATAAAATAAAAGATTAAGATATGCGGCATACCTATAATCTGGGCATAGTAGGTAATTGTGCTTTTATGGCACATATTCAGGATGATACTAACATAGCATGGATGTGTTGGCCGCGTTTTGACAGTAGCTTTATTTTCGGAAGCCTTGTAGCAGGCGATAAAGGCGGTGAATTTTCTGTTAAACCGGAGCATGGGATCAACTTTTCCACCCAGTACTATATGGAAAATACAAATATCCTCTGCACTGATATTTCAACCAGTGACGGCCGCTACAGAGTTACGGATTATGCCCCACGATTCTATCAGTATGACAGGTATTTTAAGCCCTTAATGCTTATCAGGAAAATTGAGCCAATGGAGGGAATGCCGAGCATCAGGATAAAATGTTCTCCTGTTGGTGATTATGGTAAGATTCAGCCACAACACGATCAGGGAAGCAACCATATTGAATTTTTAGGACTTGGTAAGCAAGTTAGGCTAACAACAAATATTCCGCTAAGCTATATCCATGATAATGATTATGTGGTCCTGAATGAACCAAAATACCTGGTGCTAACTTATGGAGCTCCTCTGGAGGCCCCACTGGTTAGTACAGCAGAGGATTTCCTGACAAAGACAATTCTTTACTGGCGGAGCTGGGTGAAAAATATGAGTGTCAGCAGCTTTCATCAGGAAGCAATTATACGAAGCTCTTTATGCCTGAAGATCCACCAGTTTGAAGATACAGGGGCTATAATCGCCGCAGGAACTACAAGCTTACCTGAAAGCCCCGGAAGTACCCGTAACTGGGATTACCGCTACTGCTGGCTCAGGGACGCATACTATATCCTTAACGCATTTAATAACATCGGCCACTTTGAAGAGCTGGAGAGATATTTTAATTATATAGTAAATATTAGTGTCAGGGTAGAAGAACGATTTCAGCCACTATATACTATTTCTGGTGAGAGTAAAATAACCGAGCGGATCTTAGATCTTGTAGGCTATTTGGAAAACCAGCCTGTAAGGGTAGGGAACCAGGCCTATACACATGTTCAAAATGATGTGTATGGACAGATCCTGATTGCACTTCTTCCCCTTTATGTAGACCGCCGGTTTATAAATATCGAACGCGCCAATTCCCTGAACCTGATCTATGATGTGCTTAAAAAAGTAGAAGCCATAATAGATGAGCCTGATGCCGGTTTATGGGAATTCAGGAATATAAGTCAATTCCATTGCTATACCTATTTGTTCCATTGGGCAGGGGCACAGGCCAGTAAAAAGATTGCCAAAGCTTTTAATAATGAAGCTATAAATGTTCTTGCGGATAATATTATTAAAAAATCGCAGGAAAAGATAGAAGCATGTTTCAATCCTAAAAAAGGAGTATACACACAGGCTATTGGAACAGATAATCTGGATGCGAGCAATTTGCAAATGATCATTATGAACTATATTGATCAGAATAGTGATGCTGCCAAAAGCCATTTAAAAGCACATGAAGAGGCGCTAAGGAGCAGCAACGGTTTATTCTACAGGTATAAGCATGCCGATGATTTTGGAGAGCCTGATACTACCTTTATGATCTGTGCATTCTGGTATGTTGAAGCCCTGACCTGTGTAGGGCGTGTGGATGAAGCAATAACAGTTTTTGAAAATCTTTTAGGGCACACAAATCACCTTGGGCTGCTATCAGAGGATGTAGACCCAAGGACAGGAAGCCAGTGGGGTAATTTCCCGCAGGCATATAGCCATGTAGGCCTGGTTAATGCCGCATACAGGATCAGCAGAAAGCTTGATATCCCTAATTTTTTGTAAGGTTATTATTCGGCAACATCAGAGTCATCTTGGAGAGACGTCTGATTTTATCCGACCTTTTCCGTTAAGCTGAATTTATTTCAGCTTCTATTATCGCGGAGCAAGGTTAGATGTAATAACTCTAGTCTTACCCAAACCTTCAATTGGAGGTGATTTAACTCTTAGCTTTTTGATATCTTCTTGTTGTAGTTCTATTCTACTAACGCAGGTTATCTTCAGGCAGTGGTATTAGATCCTGAAATGAATTCAGGATGGCCTAAATGAAAAATTTCGGCAAGCTATCCCGTGATCGTATCTGGCTTAGCTTCTACTGTCACCGAACCGTGTTAGAATTATCATACTTATCTTTCTGTTATTCAATATATTAGAAAACTTATCATAAACCTTTACTTATACTAAAATAGCCATTCAGGAGCAGGTAACCATTATAATTTTTAGACTAACCTAAAACAGCTAAAAATCTTATTAATTATACTCTAATCAATAATTTAATTAGATTTTTATACTAAGTAAAAAATATTTTTTAGATTTGCCTAAACCATACTGACCCGAAACCGTTAAGAAAATTACTATGATCAGTTTTGCAGAAGAAAATTATCTGAAAGCGATATACCATTTATCTAAGGGTGGCAAGCAACCGGTCACTACAAATGCCATTGCCGACAGGCTGGAAACCCGTGCTGCTTCAGTCACCGACATGATAAAAAAGCTGGCTTCCAAAGACCTCCTCACCTACCGCAGATACAATGGAGTAAATGTCTCAGAAAAAGGAAAAATAGCAGCTCTCCAGGTCATTCGGAAACATCGTTTATGGGAGACTTTTCTGGTGGAAAAACTTCAGTTTAACTGGGACCAGGTACACGAGGTTGCTGAACAGTTGGAACATATAAAATCCTCACTTCTTATAAGTCGCTTGGATGCATTTTTAGGTCACCCAAAAGTTGATCCGCATGGTGATCCTATCCCTGATGAACATGGAGAAATAAAAGCAAAGCCAAAGCTGCAGTTAAGCCATGCCGAAGAGGGACAATCCGGGATACTGGTCAGCGTAAAAGACACCAGCTCTTCCTTCCTGAAATACCTGGATAAGATAGGTGCATATATTGGTGCGAAAGTGAAGGTTATCGAAAAGGTAGAGTTTGATAATTCCCTGGAGATCCAGATCGATAATAAGGATAAAGTTTTTATTTCTAAGGAAGTTTCGGAAAATATATGGATATCAGAATAATAATATTCGCATTTGCTTTATTTATTTCTGCCTGTGTGCCCTCTACCCGTGATGAAGATACATTTTACGTGGTTACCACTACCGGAATGATCGAGGATGCGGTGCAAAATATAGGTGGCCCTTATGTAGAGGCAGAGGCTTTAATGGGGCCGGGAATTGATCCCCATCTTTATAAAGCTACACAGGGAGATCTTCAAAGACTTCGCGATGCTGACCTTATTCTTTACAACGGATTGCAGCTGGAGGGTAAGATGGGAGAAGTACTGAAAAAGATGGAGAGAGTTAAACCTGTAGTGCCGGTAGCAGACGGGATACCCGAAGAAAAGTTAAACCGCATTCAGCAGTACAACAATAACTTTGACCCTCATGTATGGTTTGACGCCAGCCTCTGGAAAGAAGTTGTCAAAGCAACACGCGATGCGCTGATCCGGCAGGATTCTGCACATGCACAGGCTTATCGCCAAAATGCTGATAATTATCTTCAAAAGCTTGATTCACTACATGAAGCGGTAAAGCAACAGATCAGTACAATCCCAAGAAAACAGCGGGTGCTTATAACCGCCCATGATGCCTTTGGCTATTTTGGAGAAGCTTATGATATACAGGTAAAAGGCTTGCAAGGCATCTCTACCCTCTCCGAGCCTGGGATCCGGGACATAAAGGAACTGGTGGATTTTATTGTAGAAAATAATATTAAGGCAGTTTTTGTAGAAACTTCAGTTTCTGAAAAGGCCATTCGTGCAGTGGTGGAAGGGGCAAAACAACGTGGTTTTGATCTGAAAATAGGTGGCAGCCTTTATTCTGATGCAATGGGTGAAGCCGGTACACCGGAAGGCACCTATATCGGAATGGTAAATGCCAATGTACAAACAATTGTAGAAGCTCTAAAATAGATAATATGATCGAGCATATAGAAAATCCGGTAATGGAAATTCACGATTTAACTGTCAGTTACAATCGAAAACCGGTATTATGGAATATCGACCTTACTATTCCAAAAGGAAAACTGATCGGGATCATAGGCCCTAACGGAGCAGGAAAATCTACTCTGATAAAAGCCGCCATGGACCTCCTCCCCCTGGATAGCGGCTACGTGAAATTTTTCGATGAAGATTTTAAAGAGGTACGCCAGCGGATCAGCTATGTGCCACAAAGGGAATCTGTGGATTGGGATTTTCCTGCCTCTGTTTTTGATGTTGTATTAATGGGCCGCTATGGCAAACTGGGTTTATTTAAAACTCCCCGCAAAGCAGATAAGGAGATCGCCTGGGATAGCCTTAGAAAAGTAGGCATGGAGAACTTTGCCAGCCGTCAAATCGCACAGCTTTCCGGAGGACAGCAGCAAAGGGTATTTCTTGCACGGGCCCTTGCGCAGCAGGCAGATCTATATCTTATGGATGAACCTTTTGCGGGTGTAGATGCTGCTACTGAGAAAGCTATTATTACCCTATTGCGTGAAATGGCTGATAAAGATAAGACAGTTGTGGTTGTTCACCATGACCTGCAAAGCGTAAAGCAGTATTTTGACTGGGTGATCCTCCTAAACATGCGACTCGTAGCTTCCGGTCCGGTAGAAAAAGTATTTACCACAAAGCTTCTTCAAGAAACCTATGGGGGAAAGCTTACGCTGTTAAGTGATGTTGGAAATCTAATGCAGCAGGAAAACCTGCCTCAGAGGGAAAAGATAAAATCAAAATAACTATATGGAGCTGTTACTCGATTTTTTCTCCTTTAGTGATCCAAATGTACGGTTTGTAACCTTTGGCAGCGTTATACTTACAGCGACAGCTGCCACGGTAGGCACATTTACCTTCCTGAGAAAAAAAGCACTTGTCGGGGATGCTGTGGCACATGCTGTTTTACCAGGAATATGCCTTGCTTTCATTTTAAGCGGCACCAAAAACCCTCTCTACCTGATCATAGGTGCTTTTGTTACCGGATGGCTGGCGCTCGTGATCATTGACTATATTTCCGGCAAATCCAGAATAAAAGAGGATACGGCAATCGGACTTGTACTGGCGGTTTTCTTTGGAATAGGCATTTTTATGCTTACTATCATTCAAAAAACAGGTGGTGCTGCACAAACAGGCCTGGACCAGTTCCTTTTTGGTAAAGCAGCTTCGCTCGTCGGAGAAGACCTGATCAGCTTTGGTATTGTAGCTTTTCTGCTGCTGCTGGCACTTCTGATCTTTTTTAAAGAATTCACCATACTCTCCTTTGATGAAGAATATGCGAAGGTAATTGGTTTGCCGGTGCGTCGTCTTGAGCTGGTATTAACCACTTTGACTGTAATGGCTGTAGTCATAGGCATTCAGGCCGTTGGTGTTGTATTAATGGCCGCCATGCTCATCACCCCTGCCGCAGCTGCCCGCTTCTGGACTGATAAACTTATTGTAATGATAATCCTTGCCGCTGTTTTTGGTGCCATAAGCGGAGTATTCGGTGCTTTTATCAGCTATGCTGCCCCTGCCATGCCTACAGGACCGTGGATTGTGCTGGTAGTTTCATTTATAGCTTTCGTATCTTTTCTTGTAGCCCCGAAAAAAGGTATCCTTTACAGAATGTTTAAGCGATACAGGTTCCAAAAAAGGATGAATGAAGAAAACCTGCTTAAATCGCTTTACCACCTTGGAGAAGGTGATCAGGATTTTTATGCACCAAGGATAAAAAATGAAGTCCTGGATAAACGCTTCTTCACCACGCAGCAGTTTCAAAATGGCATTAGAAATTTAAAGCAGCAGGGATACCTGAAACAGAAAAACAATAAAATAAAATTAACAAAAGAAGGAAAAGACAAAGGAAGAAGGATTGTACGCCTGCACAGGCTTTGGGAGCTGTACCTCACCAAATACCTGCGCATTGCTCCGGACCATGTGCATGAGGATGCCGAAACAATCGAGCATATCCTTACACCTGAAATGGAGAAAAGACTGGAGACACTGCTGGATAAACCTGAGGTGGATCCGCATCAGACGAAAATTCCTTATTAGGAGCTAAGGGCAAAGAGCGTGGAGCTAAGAGCATAGAGCGTGGAGCTAAGAGCGTGGAGCTAAGAGCGAAGAGCCAAGGGCAAAGAGCAAAGAGTTAAGAATTAAGAGTAAAGGGCAAAAGTGATTGAATGAAACTATGGAAAATTTATTTTAACTATATAAACCTAAACCAATGAGAACAGTAACATTTCGATTTATGGACCTTCATATCTGGCAGCGAGCAATTGAGCTTTCCGATCAATTGTTTGATATTGCAGATGAGTTAGAACAAGAAAAATTATATCGTTTTGCCGAGCAATTACGTGGGGCTGTATTAAGCATTTCTAACAATATATCAGAGGGTTCAGGATCAGATTCTAATAAAGATTTTGCGAAATTTCTAAATTACTCCAGGAGATCTTTGTTTGAGGTGGTCAATATTGTCATTATTCTCAATAGAAGAAAAAAAATAAGTAATAGTAAAAAAGATTCTTATATTCTTGAGTTGGATGAATTAAGCAGAATGATAATAAGCTTTAAAAGATCATTAAAATAAAATATTTATGAGTGAAGAGGGTAAAGCATAGGTGTTAGTGTAGAATTTTTGTTAATCTACTCTTTGCTCTTTGCCCTCTGCTCTATGCTAAAATACAATGGACGCTTTTCAAATTATATTAGCCGGTAGTTTTGTAGCCATAGCCTGTGGGTTATTGGGCTGTTATCTTATTTTAAGAAAAATGGCTATGATCGGCGATGCAATTTCTCATGCGGTACTGCCGGGGATAGTGATAGCTTTTCTTATAAGTGGCTCACGGGATACCGGATGGATGCTTGTGGGAGCGGGATTTGTGGGTATTTTCACGACTTTCCTTATTGAATTCCTGCACAGGAAAGGGAATTTGCAATCAGATGCCTCTATTGGTGTTGTTTTTACAAGCTTATTTGCCCTTGGTGTTATCCTGATCAGCGCGTTTGCCGGCCAGATAGACCTTGACCAGGAGTGTGTGCTTTATGGTGAGATCGCTTATGTGCCGTTGGATCTTTGGATCACTGATACCGGAGTGATCATTGGGCCACGAATAATTATTATAACAGGGATTGCTCTACTCCTTGTCCTTATTTTCATTATAGTCGGGTACAAAGAGCTTCTTATCACTACCTTTGACCCCGCTTTTGCCGCTGCCACAGGAATTAATGCGGTACTGTGGCATTACCTGTTAATGGGAGCTGTATCTTTTACCACTGTAGCTTCATTTGAGGCAGTTGGCGCCATACTGGTCGTTGCTTTTTTAATTGCACCTCCTGCTACCGCTTACCTGCTGACAGAGGATTTTAAAAAGATGCTGATTATTACTACTATATTAGGAGTTGCTATATCCATCAGTGGGTATTTTATTGCCGCTTGGGTTGATGCCTCAATTGCAGGCGCTATGGCTATGATGGCAGGTGTCTTTTTCGGCCTTGCCTTTATCTTCTCTCCTACGCATGGAATGATTAAAAGGAAACCAGCCGGGACGACTTCTACGGCTGAATATCAGATTTCCGCCCCCGGTAAAGAAGCTTAATATCCGCACGGCGGTTCATTTCTTTTTCTTCGTAATGATCGCTGGAGCCAAATCCGCGAGCTATTATCTGATCTTCCCTGACTCCATTATTTATAAGAAAATCTTTTACAGCCAGCGCTCTTTTTTGGCTTAGCTCAATATTATACCGTGGATTACCATCTATGGAGGAGTACCCTGAAATATCAATAACGATTTCCCGGTACTGATCAGCTAGATTCATTATGCTATCCATTAAGGGAAGGAAATCTTTGCGAATGGTATAGTTATCCACATCAAAATAAATGGACTCTACGGAATTAAATATAGCTTCCGAAAGCTGTGGTTTTCGAGTAACAGGTTCATCCTCTACACTGGCAGTGATCTGTGGCTCCGGCTTAAAATTATACTCACGTGCCTCATCGTGCAGCTTTATAAGAAAAATATCGGTATGCCCTTTACCTTCTTCCCGAATAGACGCATAATAAGCCTTTTTTCCATCCCTGGTAGCGGTAAAATAAATCTCATCATCAGGGGTATTTACAGGATAGCCTAAATTTTCCGGCTCCCCCCACTCTCTTTTGGTACTGTCATAAACACTTTTAAAAATATCAAAGCCACCATATCCTTTTTGTCCACTGCTGCTAAAGAATAAGGTTTTTCCGTCATGCAGCAAAAAAGGGCTATCCTCATCGTATTTTGTATTGATCTTTGGCCCCAGGCTTTTTGTTTTGTACCAGTTCCCTTTCTCATCCTTTGAAACCATATAAAGGTCCATCCCCCCTACTCCTCCCGGCCGGTCGCTGCTGTAGATGATCACATCCGGATCAGAAGTTTCGGTGATCGAACGCTCAGCAAAGGTGGTGGAATTGATCCTGCTGCTCATTCTTTCCGGCTCAGTCCACTGTCCGTTAATAAAGTCACTATAATACAAGTCCCCTCTGTTCTCATCCTTATACAGGTACAGCCGTTTTTCATTAAATGACAGGCTTATATTCGCATCGTGATAAGTGGTATTAATGGGCGCTCCTATGTTTTTGGCCTTTGTCCACTCGCCATTTACTTTTTCCGAATAAAAGATATCCTCAAAATAAAAATTATCACGGTCCACATCGGCGCTCATATTTCCCTCCTGCCGGCGGCTGGTGAAGATCAGCAAAGTTTCATCCTCACTGATTACAGGAGCATAATCCGGCCACTCTGAGTTTATTTCATTTCCCAATGCATGTATAGAATAACGGCTCGGCCTCCCCACTATCTCCATCCCGTTTTTACTCTCCCGGATCCTTCGCTCTACTACCCCGATCGGCACTTTATCCTTCCCGCGGTAGGTACCGTTTGCCATATATTTTCTCTTATATGCCTCATAATATTCCAGCGCCTTTTCAAAATCAAGCCCATAGTGATAGGCCCTTCCTATATAGTAATCGATATCAAAACGAAAGCTGCTTTTAATCCTTTTTACACGTAAAAAATACGGCAAAGCCTGATCTTTATTAATGGTTTCAATAAACAGCAGCCCTGCCATCCAGTTTGCCCGGAGATGATTGGTATCAATTTCTGCTGCCAGAATATATAACTCCTTCGCAATCTCAATAGCTTCTTTCTGCTCAGCATAAATAAGATCTGCCTGCTGAAGGTATTCTGTAGCCAATTGTGTAGGATCCTGTCCTTTTAATACAGAATAGAAAAATAACAGGATAAAAAATAGCGAAGAACGCCTCATGAGATAAACTTAAAAAATAAATGCTAATTTAAATTCAATATAATAAATTTTAAGAAGAATTGCGGTCGAAGAACTAAAAATGGTTCAATGTTAGATAGGAAAGTAAGAATATGAAATTACAACTTAACATAAACCTAAAATGTATTGGAGGTTTTTAGTAAGAAAAGCCATTTTGTAATGTTCATGAATTTATAGTATAATAATCATGTTTTAATTTAAATTTGAATGATGACTCGTAAAGCAATTATAGATAAGACAATAGAAATTTTGCATCGTTTACCTGACGCTGAGCTTGATCAGGTGTATAAATTCACTGATTTTTTACGTAAGCAAATTGATGATGAAATTATAATAAAGGGATCCGCAGAATTGATGAAAAATTCTAACTCTTTGAATTTTCTTAACGATGAAGAGGAGCTTTACACCAGAGCAGACCTTAAAGAAAAATTTAAGTGAAGCAGGGAGATATAATATTAATACCTTTTCCTTTTACCGATCTCGCTGGTAATAAACTAAGACCGGCATTAACTCTGATAGTAACAGAATTTGATATTACAGTGAACTTCTTAACAACTCAGGTAAAATGGAAAAGTAAATCAGATGTTTTATTAATACCTGATAAATATAATGGCCTTAAAAAGCCATCTTTAGTCAGGACCTCTAAGTTAGCAACCATTGATCGTTCCCTGGCCATTGGTAAAATTGGTTCAATCTCTGAGGAAAATTATAATGATGTGATTAATAATTTATTTGAGCTCCTAAAAAAAGAAAAGGCAGAAAATGATTAATAATGACACGATAGTAGCCCCCGCTACTCCATCCGGTGTTGGCGCTCTTTCGGTCATACGGATGAGCGGACCGGAATCTATTTCAATTACCAACCGCATATTTAAAGGTGCTGATCTTACAAAAGCTAATTCACACACTCTTCATTTCGGAACGATTCGTAAAGATGGCCGTGTGGTTGATGAGGTGCTGGTTTCCGTTTTTAAAGCGCCCCACTCTTTTACAAAAGAAGATGCTACAGAGATCTCCTGCCATGGCAGCCCCTTTATTGTTGAGCAGATAATCAAAGTGTTTATTGATGCAGGAGCCCGTCCTGCCCGTGCCGGTGAATTTACCCAGCGGGCCTTCCTTAACGGACGATTTGACCTTGCCCAGGCCGAAGCTGTTGCCGACCTGATCAATGCAGATAGTGAAGCCAGCCATAAAGCCGCCATTCAGCAGATGCGTGGTGGCTTTTCACTAAGGATAGCAGAGCTGCGCGAGAAACTGGTGCATTTTGCCTCCATGATAGAGCTGGAGCTTGATTTCAGCGAAGAGGATGTGGAATTTGCAGATCGTCAACAGCTGGTGAACCTTGTAAGCGAATTAATGAATGTTATAAACCAGCTCCTTGAAAGCTTTGATTTTGGCAATGTGATTAAAAAAGGTGTGGCAACTGTTATTGCCGGAAAGCCCAATGCCGGTAAATCTACCCTGCTGAATGCCCTGCTGAATGAAGAAAAAGCAATTGTCAGCGATATCCCAGGAACGACCAGGGATTTTATAGAAGATGAGGTTAAGATCGGTGGTATCTCCTTCCGTTTTGTAGACACAGCCGGTTTAAGGGAAGCAACGGATACTATCGAAAAGATTGGCGTGCAGCGTACCAAAGAGCAGCTGAAAAAAGCAGCAATGGTCATTCATTTGATAGACCTTAGCACCGCCACACTGGAGGAAATAGAAACCGAGCGGAAGCTACTGAGGGAAGAGCCAGTTCCTGTGGTTACAGTAGCCAACAAAACTGACAAAGCACAAAAGGAGATCCTTGATGAGCTAAAGAAAGATGAAAGTATCTTATTTATCTCTGCAGCTCAAAAGGAAAACCTCGAACAGCTAAGAGAGCGATTGTTAAATGCCGTAAAGACAGGTGAGCTAAAGCCCGGCGAAGATACCATCGTCACCAATATCCGCCATTACGACAACCTGATGAAAACCAGGAATGCCCTTCAGGATGTGCTAAATGGTATTGATAATGACGTTACAGGAGACTTCTTAGCCATGGACATCCGCCAGGCACTGCACTTCCTTGGCGAGATCACCGGCCAGATCACTACTGATGATTTGTTGGAGAATATATTTAGTAAGTTTTGTATTGGAAAGTAATATTCTTTCTTTTGATGATTTTTTAAAATCAAATTACCGCCTAAATAGTGTAAACGATGTCCTTTTAAATTTATAAACGATGTCCCCTTTACCGTACCCAATTGTTGCCAACGCTATTGTTAGCGGTAGTTAGTTATGATTCAATTATACTTAAACTTGTTTGGTAGTGCATTAGAGCAGCTATCACAAAATACTTTTGATTTTATAAAATTATCTGGAATTGGAAATGATGAAGTCATTATACATAAAGTATCCGAACAATGTTCAATCCCATAAAGATGTCCTAATTCATGTCTGACAACTTTAACTAATAAAGTATGGTAATTTATGTCGTATTTTAATGCATCTCTAATTATTTGTTCATTTGAAATAATAGTGCTTGTTCCATTAAGTTTACTGAATCCTCTTATAGTATTTTCGCTTGAAACGTTAGGTGTCAGTCCAAAAGGAATATCTGTTATACCAATAATCTTCACTTTAGTTTCAGTAGCAAAACTGCTAAGAAAATCTAAAACGGTATTTTTGAAAGGATTGATTGTATTCTCAAAGGCTATTATCTGATAAGGATCGACAATTCTATCTAATATTTTTACATTACACTTACAAAAACTACTAATGGTATCTTTAATTATACCGATATCACGATCTGAAATTCCCCCTAAAGGTAAAATCAGTATTGGCACGTCTTTAAATTTTAAAGGTTGTTTATTTGGAGAGGGGAAGCCTATTAAAAGGGTAACACAAATGTATAATGATTTTAATATCATGAATTAAAACTATTGATTATAATTGCCGCTAACGCTCAATGTAAGCTCAGTACCGCTGCCAAGCAGGAGTCATTTCCCCCGTAGCCCCTAAATAGAACCACAACTAAGATAACCCAGTGGAAGCGGTATCGAGTATATACATTGTTAGAGCACGCTTTCTTCTATTTGATTGAGGCTCCCTTTTATAATGATTTTTCCATTTTCATCAATTAAATAATAAGTAGGCACCACTTTAATTGCGTAATCCTGTGCAATTTTACTTCTAACTCCATTAAAATCACAGACATTGTTCATCTTACCTATGGCAGCTCGCTCAATTCCCTTTTTCCATTTGCTTTCATCAGTATCCAAAGAAATATTTATTACAATTAGATTATCCTCATTTTCTTTTGAAAAACGAATTAAGTCAGGAGCCTCCTTTATACATGGAGCGCATGATGAAGACCAAAAATGAAGGAGTATTTTTTTTTTGCCTTTGAAGTTTTTTAGATTGTACTTTTGATTATTAATATCGTATAGTTCAAATTCAGGAGCTGGATTTCCAGGGCTTAGTTTTCCTGCTTTACCAGCATATTCTCCTATTCTAATCCCAAAAAAGCTGTTTTTGACACTTGGTTCTAAATAGTCATAAAATGCTTGAATGGTCTCTAACGGAAGTAAATTATTTTTTAATAAATAATCAATTATTACTGCGGAAACATATTTATCCTTATTGTTTTTGATTATTGCTTCACACTGTTTTAAAAAGGAGTGATATACTTCCTTTCTTTTTTCAAGCAACTCATTTGAGTCAGATGTCGAAAATTTTTTAATTTTATCATAGAAAATCATCCATTCTGAATGGAATTTATAAAAGGCCTGATTATTATTAGGGTCTTTTGTAAAGTGCGGTAGATTTGGGTAAATATCTTTAATATTTTGGCTTTCTATTACCTGTTTGAAATTATCAAATACAATCTCTGTCTTTTCATTAGATAGAATAAAATTAATAGGACGAGAATCATTAAAACCGTTGATTATCAATGAATAAAGAGTCGGATGATTAATTCTGTTATAATAAGAAAAATTACCTCCTTCAATATTTACTGTATCAAATCGATTATTGGTAGAGTTAATGAGAATTACTTTTCCGGTTTTTATTGAATTAAAATTAATATCAAGTATTGATTGTGAATTAGCTGCGTGTACGATTAAAAATATTAAGAAGGTGTAAATTGTTCTGTACATTTTGTCACTATTTAAGTGTGCCCTAAAGCTAAGGTTATACCCTGTAAGGTAATCGAAATGAGTCATTGTCCCCAGTAACAAAACAACTAATTCTACTGCAAGAACCTAACCCAAAAACCCCGAATGAGTATAGCTATTGTTAGTGGCTGGCTTTATTCTTTCAACTGTTTGAGTTTATTAATTGCGTTTTGGTTTTCAGGATTTAATTCCAACGACTTCTTAAAGCTAAAAATAGCGTTTTTATAATCTTTTTTGTGTCTATATGCTTCCGCCAAACTATCATGTAAATTTGCCGATCCTGGATAGATATGCAAAGCCAATAAAAACACATTTATTCCTTGCTCAACCTTTTCAGGATTAAATGTGAATCTTAATCCTAGCGTGTTCAACATGCCTTCTTCTAGTTTTAAATTTGGATGTTTTGCCAATGTATTTTTATACAAAGAAATCAAATCCTGATAATTCTGATTTTTCGCTAAATCATTGAAATCCTTGTAGTCGAAATCAGAGGTGAGTGAATTTTTTACCTTGTTTGAAATCAGGTTTTCAGTAAAACCATTTATTTCAGGTTCGTTTTCGATAAATGTTATTGCTTCGGCATCATTTTTTAGTGTTGCATTTAAAAACTGTAATATATGATCAGAAAGGATTTTATAAGAAGCCATAATTTTATTATCACTCTTATCTTGCCTCCTATCTCTATTACCAAATAAAACACCAAAAGAACTAAAATAGGAATGTGTTAGGTCGTGAAATTTATAACTATAAACATCACTATATTTTAAAGAATCATACAATTGGAACTTGTGATTTAGTTCTTCGGGAATATTATCCTCTTTTAGAACAATTTCCGGTATATCCTTTTGAGCAAAGTGAACATATGGGATATTCAACTTATTAAGGTTAAAGTAGGGGGATTTTTCCAATAAATCATATCTGTATCTCTCAGTTCCATCAAGGCTAACCAGTAATTTGATATTTTGATTTTTCATTACAGTGACCGCATTAGCAAGACCACCAAAGCTAAATCCCATTAGTGCAATTTTATCAGAATCTATTGTCTGGTAATTATGAATTTCCTTTAAGAGCAATTCTACATCTCTGGATTGTGTTTCCATATCTTTTATAGTTGCACCCTCTAACCATCTTGTATCTGTTCCTCTTGAAGGACTTGATATCACTATAAAACCATTACTCGCTAAATATTCGAATAACGCAAAATTTTCAATAGAGGATGCCTGGTAACTAGGTGCGTAAACAACGACAGGAAATTTTCCTTCGACAAAATTGGCATTGTAAAAAGCATTCGTTTTATCGTCTAAATGCGCTTTATTTTGAGGTGTGTTCCATAAGTAGGGAAACCAGTCTAATAAAAACTCATTAGGTAAATTTTTCCATTCTTCTTCTTCCTTTAAAACTTCCAAATAGTCTAAAATAATCAATTGCCTGGATTTGCCATCTTCACGTTTAGCGGGATACCATACACTAATAGGAATTGGCCTGTAAATGAACTGGTTGTTAAATTCATTATGGATTTGATATGTTCTTGTACTATCAATGATCGTATAATGTTTAAACCCTACATTATACTCTCCCCTCTCCAAATTTATTCCCTGGAAAGATGTCTGGGCAAAGGTGAAATTAGCTTGAAATAATATTAAGGCTATTATGATTCTTGGGTTCATTTTGTTTTTTTAAAGGTAAATTGAATGGTATAATTTTGAGGATGCCATTCACAAATGAATTATACTTTCGGTTCCATAGTTGTTGTTTTCTTTCAAGGGCATGGCAATCTCATTTTTTCAAACAAATTACTGCAGACAGCTCTGTTAGCTTATGGATGTTAGTGTTTGTTGGCTTCGTTATTCATTGTTGCTCCCAAAATAACCCAGTCGCTCTCCCATTAATTGATGTTCATAGGACTCACTACCCACTTTTTTAGGGGCATTTAAGTTAAATTGTGCTTCTTCTTGAAATATCATTATGAAATCGGAGCCTCCAAAAAGAAAATAACCTAACATATCTCCTTTGGAAACTCTTGAGCCTATTTGAAAGGAATCTTCAAAATTCACAGAGGATACTGGCCACATACCGATTGGAAGTAATGCTACCAGGCCGTTATTTTCGGTTTCTAAGATCACACATCCTCTCGTTTCAATTGACTGCCACCCAACAGAAGAAGCATCAAATTTATATCTTTTATTTATTGGGTCCCACGTAGTATATCCCCCTGAAACACTCTCGCCAGGAATGATTCGGATTTCTTTGACTATTCCACTTATTGGAAAGTGATAGCGATGGTAATCTCCTACATCTAAAAATGAATGTGTGAATTTTCCGTTAGCAAAGGATTCCGCAAACTCACTATCGTCTCCGATAAGCTTTTTAACATTATATAATGTTCCGGATTTGATAGCAATTCCTTCTTTTTCGACAATCATAGAATTACTATCAATCGCCCAAACTCCTTGGGGCTGGGCATCTGCCGGAGATACCACAATGGAATTATCGGCTTGGTCAGCTATTGGTCTTTCATTCGGAGATTTTAAATTTCTTGCGAAGAAATCATTGAATGTTTTCCAATTTGATGCGTCTTCATACCAGTCGTTTTGGAGTCCAAAAATTCCATCCTTAAGCGCAATTTGGTAATAGTCCTCATTCCAGGATTTTTCTGAATCCATAAACTCACCATAGGTTTTGTTGAAACTTGTGAGCCATGATTTATAAGGATCATGATATTGCAAAGAATTATTAAAATAGCCTTTACCTTCAAGCGCTTCAAGGGGTTGATCATTTATAAAAAAAAAGTAGCACAGGCTTTGATCAATCTTGTCGTACAGGGTATTTGCATAATCAAGCTCCAAAAATTCCCAGGGCATAGCATTTTCAGTCCATGCAACAAATTCGTAATACTCTTCTAATGTTTGAGCCGGGTTTGTTTGTTTATCTGGATTTACTTTTTTAGCCTGTTCTATCGAAGCTAGTAGCAATGATTTTAATTCTGAGTTTTGGTTAACAAGATTGATTAATTCTTTTGTTTTAGTCCCATAATCATCATTGTTGTTGTCACCTGGATTGCTAACACAGGAATAAAGGAATAGAATGGATAGGAATAAAATGAGGTGGTTAATTTTTTTCATAATTGTAGTGATTAGAGAGTAGTTATTCGAAATGGCCATATCGTCCAGGCTATAAACAGTAGGACAGCTCAAAGTGAATACCTGCCCCTGTAGTAAAAGTAAATAAAACCACTAAAAGAACCTAACCCACCACACTCCCTATTGAGTATTAGCATATCCTCACTTAAATATAAATTACTCATAAAAGATGAATCCTGTATCAAAATTTCCCTCTGATATTTTATATTCTAGTCCCGTATCCGTATCAATGGTATTAAATTCAAATGTTCCTGACACTATTTTGTTAGTGGGATCATAATAGGTTACCCTAACTATTCCCCGATGCAAGGAATCTGTTGATGATAAAATTCTACCTGGCCCATTGTAACGACCATAATTTATCGAATTATAACTAGGGACATATTTCATATTAAGTTCGTAATGGCCTGGTCCACTGAAGTTGCTTATTTTAAACCCAACGGAATGGTAGGTATCAATTGAATATTTGGCTGACAAGGCAAATGTATCAGATTTAACACCTGCTATTGTCGGATCACAGCCAATAACCCCTTCACATGCAGCTGTATAATACACATTATTCAATTTAAAAGAAATCCCCCCTGTTCCCCTTGTAACATCCTCGGTACAGGATATAAAGGGAAGTATAATTGTTAAAAGGAGACATGAAATTATATTTTTCATGTTTTAAAAAATTTGAATTTAACATTTCTTAAAAACATGAGTAGGGAAATTTTATCCAACTCTCCAAATTTATTCCTTGGAAAGATGTCTGGGCAAAGGTGAAATTAGCTTGAAATAATATTAAGGTTATTATGATTCTTGGGTTCATTTTGTTTTTTTAAAGATAAATTGAATGGTATTATTTTGAGGATGCCATTCACAAATGAATTATACTTTCTGTTCCATAGTTGTTGTTTCTTTCCAGGGCATGGCAATCTGACTTTTTTATCAAATTAATGCTTAAACAGTGTAAACTATGTCCCTTTAACTTTGTAAACGAAATCCCTTTACCGTACCTAATATACTACAACGCTAAGTCTATACACTGTATGGGAGCTCGAAGTGAATAACTGCCTCCGAAATAAAAGTAGCTAAAAGAACCGAACTTACCTACACCACTACACGCCCTATTGAATACAGTTATTGTTATGCACCTGTATCCGATTCGTAGTTGCTGTGTTGAGTAATTATATTCTCCATTTTCTTACTTTCAGCCTCTTCTTTCTCCCTCTGAAATTTCTTCACCCAGAATACAATAGCAAAAACAGGAATTGAAAATGTTAAGAACCAGGGAGCTGCTAAACCGGACTTGGAAAAGCCCGCCCCAAGAAGTTGAAAACTTATTAGTTGAAAATCAAATTCGCTGGTAGTCCAGTTGAGCTTAAATTTGATAAATGCAAATAAAATTCCAATGATCCAAAGCCATTTTCGCTTGATTGGTGTTTGGATAGCTGCTATTAGAGTGAAAATGATAAATCCAACAGAGGTAATGGCGATAGCAAAAAATATATAGTTTATCATTGGTTTTCCGGCAAATGTGAATGCGTGGATTTTCTTCAAGGGTATTTCCATCGATCTTGCGTCAAACCCTATAATAGTTAGCTTGTTCCCCTCCTCCAATATATTGAAGAAGAAATAAATTGACTGCTCATCAAGTTCTTGCTCATATTCGACAATGTAGTTTGTTGTTGGATTTTTGCCCATGAAAGAAGTGTAGCGAGCATTTATCATGTCCAGCGAATCTAATTGGAGTGAACTGATACCAAATGCAACGTTCGTCATGAAATTTCTACCTTCTTCGTTCCGCATATTGTCGGCCACCCTAGATAGACATTCATCAATTTGGTGTTGTTGAATATCTGTGATGAAGGTCCTTGCAAATTGATCTACTTCAATTGGGATAATATTGCTCAGGTCGTTATTCGAATTGCAGGAAATAAGCGTTCCCAGCAACAGAGCGGTTAATATTCTTTTCATTAATTCCTCTTGTAAATATGGTGCATAATTTCCTGCCAAAGCTTCGCTCGTTCAATCCCACAGCACAAAAAGAAACCGGTGGTAGGATGACTGCGGAATAAAGTTCAAGATAAAAAAATATTTTAAAATGAATTATAAAAATGACAATATATAATCAACAGAAGAAGGGTTGAATTTCATTATATATTACTTTCTATATTGAGAAGTGAGATTTTAAATGCGCATCAAAGGCCTGGAATTGCAGGATGGTTGCAATGTAAAGATTGGGGAGCCCTTAACTAGGTGTAAAACATGAATTAACGAAAACGAAATTTAAGAAGGTAAAGTAAGGGCTTATGGTACACAAGCTATAGCTCCATCTTTAGTCAATTTTGTTTTTTTAATCTATAGCTAAATTCAACCACCTTTAAATGCCAAAGTGTTAATGTTTGTTTGGATAAAATGGCGTCATTTTCCTGACTAATAACTATTCGGTCACGAAAAGATCCGATGAATTGTGACCAGTAGTTTCCTTTAGAATCATTTAATAAAAAATAAAATCCGGCGTCACCGAATTTTTTCCCGGATGATCCTAATATCAACTCTCCATTTGTTCCTACACTTGGAGACATTATTACTGTGGCATTACCTTTTGGCAAAGGAAATATCGCTTTGACACAGGTTTTCCCGGAAGGCAATGTGCATGTACCATATACACCTGAAAAAATGGTCTGACCACTTGATTTATTGGTCCTGAACCAGATGGTATACTTAACTTCTCTTGTCTTCGGATCTGAAAGGGTGATGATCTCGCTTTTTACGGTTTCCGGGTTTTTTATATCCTTAGTAGGAATATTTAACTGGTTTATCCTGCTGCTGAATAATTTATTAACTATAATTCCGAATAGCTTAAAAACAGGATTCCATTTTACCGTAAATGCCAGGTTATATTGAGCTGTGTTTTCGTAGAAATCAATTACACTTTTAGATAAATTGGATAATTCAGTTTCGGAGAGGTCCAACAGATCAATGGAAGGGATCAGGCCATGTGATCTTGAGTCCCTTTCAACAATTAAGTTTTCTTTTTCCGCCAGCTCATTTATAATCCCCTCACCAATCCCGCTTAAGTTTCCAAATGGCCCCATTAGCCATGGATAATCTTCAGGATCAATTTTTATGCCCCAAAAGATAGCCCATTGCTGGGTAAACCAATCCTGAAATTTTTGCATTGGATAAGCCAACCCCATTTCTGTTAATTTTTTTTGAGGTTAGGTATGATGTTCGTTCTTCTACCCCATTCACCAAACTCTGAAATAGGTTTAAACCGTAATGTTGTGAACTCATAATGAAAATCCTTTCTGTCCCTTTCTTTCATAGCCTCTGAATGCCTTTTAGGGTTAGGAACGGCACTATGGCCATGCACCATATCTGTCATTTCTTTTTGAGATCTCCAAATTGAAAAAGTTGAAACAGTTCTGGGAAGCCCGATAGAAGCCAGTGATAATGCTGTACCGGGGTGGTCACGAACTAACTTTTCCACAGGTCTGCCCCAATGTATAAACCTTGGTACTTCAGGTAATTTCATACGAGCAAGTGTAACCGCAACCACCGGAGAATCCGGAGACTCAAATTGATGTTCCTCGTTTGGGATTTCAAAACCACTTATTTTCCCCCATTGCCTCATAAAAGTTAAGCGGGTATACCAACCTTTCTTTAATATCTTTCCAAAATTATCATTTTCTAAAAAGCTGTTGATGGCTGATTCGCTTTCCCACTGGGCAAATACAGCAACCTGCCGGACCAACATACGAGATGGAGAAAAAACAGGAGAACCTAAAGTCATTACGGTCATGCATTCAGCATGTATCAAGCCAGGTGTATTTTCAGCTTTAGGTGGAAAGAACATGGCTTTAAGCGCTGAAAAATAGGATGTTTTTACTAAATGGTAGGTGAATACACTCATGATGGGTTTATATTATGCTTTCATTCCTCCCTTACCTATCCCCTGAGATCCCATCCGGCATTTTCAATAGAAGGGCTAATAAAACTTGGTGCATATATCTCTTTCTGAAAGTACTTTTTTATTCATTATTACTGTATGGGGGTCATCTCCGGAGTATAAGTATACAAAATTATGTGTTAATTTAATTCAGGATTAAAATGAAACTGTAAGGAAAATGTGGAGGATCTTGAGGAAGCTCTGCATTAAGATAAAGGTCTGATCAGATAATTTACATCTAATGTTTGCAATCGGTATATTTATTTGTACTTTTCGTAAAATTAAATTTGCCGCTTGTGCATTTAATTTCATTCTTAACAGCTACAACATAGTCTTGGAAAGAACCAAAATCTACTAAAGATGTACATCAGTTTTCTTTCCGTAATTTTTGTAGTATTCGTGCTCCTGATAATATGGGAAGCCTATCTCTCTACAAAAGAAAACCTTCGCTTATATCATGGCCCTGATACTTTTGCGAATATTTTTATTGCTACATCTTCAATGGCAATCAACCTGACGGTGCGGGGAACGGTTATTGTCTTCTTTTCCTGGCTCTATCAACCCACCGTTATGCATAACACTCCTGTAGTCCTCTACTGGATCTCTCTTTTTCTTCTTTGCGACTTCATTTCATATTCATTCCACTATATAAGCCATAAATCGAGGTTTTTCTGGGCTTCGCATGTGATCCACCATTCTTCTGAGCATTATAATTTTACTACTGCAGTAAGAGCTCCCCTTACCAATTTTTTTTATAGGTTTTTATTCTACGCCCCGCTTACATTACTGGGGTTCGAACCGTTACATATACTACTGGTGGAGTCCATTATTTATATTTATACCTTCTATCTTCATACGGAGCTTGTAGGTTCATTGGGTTATCTGGGATATTTATTTAATACGCCTTCTCATCACCGCGTCCACCATGGAACAAATCATAAATACATCGATAAAAATTTCGGTGGGATCCTCATCATCTGGGACCGTATTTTTGGTACTTTCCAAAAGGAGGAAGAGAAACCTATTTATGGTATTAAGGCAGGATTAAAAAGCTATAACCCTTTCGTTATCATTTTTCATGAATGGCTTAATATCTACAGGGACTTAAAAAAATCCAGGTCTCCGGTTGAAGCTTTTAAAATACTCTTCTACCCCCCTCAAGATGAAGAGCAGCCGCAATGGTGTATTATTACAGGTGGCAGTGCGGGAATAGGACTGGCTATGGTTCGGGAATTGGCCCTTGAAGGGATAAACCTTCTAATTATAGCTCTGCCCGACCCTAAATTCCAGAAACAGGTAATGCGTTTCAGGGCTGAATTTAGTATTAAAGTTTATTTCCTGGAGCTTGATCTTACTTTAGAGGAAACTCCTGAATTGGTCCATAGCTTTTGCATAAAACATGACATCGTTCCGGATATTCTGATTAATAATGCCGGAATAGGTACAAACGGTTACTTTGAAGAATCGGATCCATCTGAAATCAGACAGATGATCAAACTAAACTCAGAAGCTTTAATTCTTTTAACGTATCACCTTTTGCCACTATTAAAGACAAGCAAAAAAGCATATATCTTAAATGTTGCAAGTATGGCTTCATTTCGGCCGGTGCCATGTCGGGCTGTATACTCTGCCACAAAAAGCCTCGTGCTTTCTTTTTCACGATCTCTGAGAGATGAACTTAAGGATTTCAACATCCACGTGAGCTGCCTGATGCCAGGAAGCACAAGGACAAGTGAAAGAAGCCTATTGAATATTGAAAGCACTCCATATAGCCATAATATTTTTATTCAAACACCGGAACAAGTAGCCAAAACAGCTCTCTTGCATTTGTTCCAAAGAAAATTTATGATTATTCCCGGCTGGCACAATCATGGCATTTACTGGCTTTGGAAAATACTTCCTGCTTTTTTATTTCAACATCTGCTTAATCAGGTTTTTAAAAGAAAACGGATGCCTGAAAAGAACCTTCTTTTTACAGATAATAAACAACCCCGGAAGATATTATCGGCCTGAGAGCCAAAGCATCGATATAGAGAAATTTAGGATTGCATTTTAACTACTGCACGGCGTTACAAATGCCTCTCATCAATCCTCGTTACGCTGACGCTAAAAAAAAATTATTTAAGATTCTCGCATAGTAATCAGTGATCTCCTTTTTATCTCATTTCATTTAGTAAAACTATAAAAGGAGCAACTTATTCAATAATTATCTATATTTAGATCTCCAACTATTTAAATAATTGATTACTATGAAAAAATTATTATTACTTGTTGTTTGCATTTTAGGTGTAATAACAACCAAAGCGCAAATTGAAATTGGTGTAACCGCCGGGGCTAACATTGCAAATGTTTCTCAGGATTTTGCCGACCCACAAGATGAAATTCCAACAGACCCTCGTCTGGGAATTAAAATTGGTGTAGTGGCTGACTATTCTATTAATGATAATCTATCCCTAAGATCAGGATTGGTTTATTCCAGTAAGGGATTTAGTATTGATATGGAAGAACTTGTCGGAGGTGCGGTTACTATAGACGGTTATAACAGGTTTATAATTAACTATCTTGATATTCCAATTACAGGAGTTTACAAATTATCGGGTTTTGAAATAATGGCAGGCCCTTACCTTGCTTTTGGTTTAAGTGGGGAACAGGATTATGATCTGACAATAGGAAATGACCGTGAAGCCGATTCTGAAGAGATAGAATTCACCAGCGAAGTTGATGCTGGTTCACATCCTGACAAGATACAAATCCGTGGTTTTGACGCAGGGATACGATTAGGTTTAGGATATGAGATTGGTCCGGGTGTAGTTACCCTTTCCTATTCAAAAGGTTTTGTTAATCTTACACCTGACGATGCAACGGAACCAGAATTTAATCCTGAAGATGAAAAAATAACCAATTGTGTAATAAGTATTGGCTTCAATTATTTTTTCTAACAGAATATCTAATCTAAAAGATACTTACATATTTGAAAGGGCGATTTTATCGCCCTTTTGCTTTATTCTATACCTGATTAAATTCTTCATGGCGTTACAAGGTCAGCAAGCTCTTTAATGCATAATACATGTTTATGCTTGACATAAAAAGTATAAATTTTTATTAATTGAGAGTATTCGGGAGCTTTGCAGCATTATAAACAGCACTAGACAAAGGTGGAGAGCAGTTCTTTTCCAAAATTGATCAGGATCATTATTTAGCCTTTCTCTTTTAGCAAAAAGTATGTGGAAAGAAAATGAAGTTGTTTGAAGGCAGAAAATTACTTATAGCAACCAAACACGAGAAGGAAAAAGCTATTGCCCCTCTCCTTACGGAAAATTTAGGTGTAGAGGTCATTGTATCGGAAAATTTTGATACCGATACACTGGGAACATTTAGCGGGGAAGTAGAAAGGAAAGATAATCCCCTGAACACTGCCAGGAAAAAATGTATACAAGCAATGGATCTTTATGATTGTGACCTGAGCATTGCCAGTGAAGGTTCTTTCGGGCCTCACCCTCACCTGCTCTTTGTACCTGCCGATGAAGAGATACTGGTTTTTATCGACCGGTTAAATGACCTGGAAATAATTACAAGGACGATAAGCACAGAAACCAATTTTGCCGGTGAGGAAATCAGCAAAGAAGAGCAATTGGTGGAGTTTGCGGAAAGAGCAAAGTTCCCATCACATGCGTTGATACTTCGCAGTGAAAAATCGACGACCAAAGAAATAGTAAAAGGAATAACAGATTGGGAGCTTCTTAAAGAGAGTTTTCATCGTTTCCTGAAAAAGCAGGGCAGTGTATATATTGAAACGGATATGAGAGCCATGTACAATCCTATGAGGATGAATGTAATACAGGAGGCAACGCAAAAGCTGCTGGAAAAGATAAAATCCTGCTGTCCACAATGTGCCACACCTGGTTTTGGGGTTACCGAAGTAAAGGTGGGCCTACCCTGTAAATGGTGTGATTCCCCTACCCGCTCTACTCTCAGTTATCTTTACATTTGCAATAAATGTGCCTTTACAAAAGAACAACTTCATCCTCATGGAAAAACCAGCGAGGAGCCGATGTATTGTGATCTATGTAATCCTTAGCAGAAAATTTAAACATCACCTGAGTAAAGCAACAGTAAAATGAAGACAATCATACGTAATGCTACCATAGTTAATGAAGGAAAAACATTTGTTTCCGATGTGTTAATTTCAAAAGACAGAATAGAAAAAATAGATCAAAAAATATCACTTCCGGGAGTATCTGATTACCAGGAAATTAATGCCGAAGGACTTTATTTGTTTCCTGGTGTTATTGATGACCAGGTCCATTTCAGGGAACCCGGCCTTACACATAAAGCAGATATCTCCTCCGAATCAAAGGCGGCCGTTGCCGGTGGCATTACTTCTTTTATGGATATGCCAAATACCATTCCTAATACGTTGACGCAGGAGTTGCTCGAAGAAAAATATAGTTTAGCTTCACAGAAGTCCCATGCAAATTATTCTTTCTTTATGGGGATCAGTAAGAATAACCTGGAAGAGGCGCTAAAAACAGATACCGAAACTGTTTGTGGAATAACAGATGATGGTCTCTACTTTCATGCTGATGAAGGAATAATGGCCAATTATCCTGATTTCTTGGAAAAGCTGTTTTCCCGTACCGGCACTTTAGTGGCCCTGCATAGTGAGGATGAAAGCATCATTAAAAAGAATACTGAGATCTTCCGCCAGAAATATGGTGATGATATCCCATTTGACTGCCACCCGCTGATAAGAAGTGAGGAAGCTTGTGTACAGGCAACCAAAAGAGTTTTAGAAATTGCTCATAAACATAAAAACCGTCTCCACCTGTTTCACATTTCCACGCTTGCAGAAGCAAACCTTCTGGATAATAAAACAAAGATCCGGGACAAACGCGTTACAGCTGAAGCATGTGTACATCATCTTTGGTTTACAAACAAGGACTACGAGCAGTTAGGAGCTAAAATTAAATGGAACCCCTCTATAAAAACCAAAAAGGATGCAAATGGCTTACTACAGGCTCTTCTAGATGACAGGTTAGATATAATAGCTACGGATCATGCACCTCATACAAAAGAAGAAAAAGCAGGTAATTATTTTCAGGCAAATTCCGGAGGACCTTTAGTACAACATGCTTTGGTCACTATGCTTGAACTTTACCATCATGGAAGAATTAGCCTGGAAAAGATAGCAGAAAAAATGAGCCACCATGTAGCTGAAGCATACCGCATAAAGGAAAGAGGTTATATCAGGGAAGGATATTATGCTGATCTGGTTTTGGCGGACCTTAACCGCCCATGGACGGTAAACGCTCAAAACCTGCTGTATAAATGTGGCTGGTCTCCTTTTTCAGGTCAGCAGTTCAAAAGCAGCGTCACTCACACGTGGGTCAATGGAGCTTTAGTGTATGAAAACGGAAAGATTTCTGGCACTTCAAAAGGTAAAAGATTAAAATTTGAAAAGATCAGGTAAGGCATTTTATCATAAATATGTATTGGATACAGGCCTATAACAATTAGCAAAATATTAGCATTTACTACTAATTAAAGGTAAATTACTCTCCAGACCCACCAAAAATTAATTGTTATGAGTTCTTCAGATCTAACAGGTGTAAAGGTATTAGTAACAGGAGCCACTGGCTTTATTGGTTATCGACTTGCTGAAATATTAGCTAAAAAGGAAAAAGCTTTAGTTATCGGTACGGGAAGAAAACTTGAGAAAGCGGAAAAATTAAAGGAATTTGGAGTGGAGCTGGTATCTCCTGACCTAACAAATCAATCTGAACTTAGGGAAGTATTAAATGGGGTGAAATATGTATTTCACTGTGCGGGTGTTGTACAGGGAGATGCTAAAAGCGGAGAGCTTATAAATGTAAAAGCAACTGAAGAGATTGTAAAAGCGGCTGCTGAAAAGGGGGTGAAACGTATAATCCACATAAGCACTGTAGGAGCTTACGATATGGAAAATATTCCTGTAGTCGAAGAATCTACACCTCTTACATTAAATCATTCTTCCACCTATCCTCGAACAAAAGCGCGTGGTGAAAAAGCAGCATTCGAACAGGGTAAAAAATATAATATAGAGGTCGTGGTCCTTCGTCCATCAATGGTATATGGACCAGGTGCTGGTGTATGGACGACCATGATGTATCAGAATGTTAGTAAAGGTAATCCTGTTTTTCTCGGAGATGGATCCTATGGCTTCAATCCTGTATATCTTGATGATGTAGTTGATGCTATAATAAAATCAGCAACAGCTCCCGGTGTTGCAGGTGAAGCTTTTAATATCTCTGCTGAAGCTACTACATGGATAAAATTTATGAGTTACTATGGAACATTATGTGGTAAAGAGGCTAAAGGTATTCCCCTTTTCATTGCAAAAATAATGGCTACAGCCAACAAAATCCCTGGAATCAAAACACCTATTGACAAGGGATTCATTGAAATGGCAACATCTAAAAAATTGTTTCCCACAGATAAAGCGCAGCAATTATTAAACTGGAAACCTACCACCAGCCTGGACGAAGGCATGAAGCAAACGAAAAACTGGTTAAAGGAACATAATTATTAAGTAGACCAATTAATGAATGTGGCACGGCGTTACAAACGCCTCTCTCATACATCCTCGTTGCGCTGACGCTAAACGAGGATGAGTTATGGGTATATTAGAACATTATCCAGGCCAGGACAATCAATATTAAAATGAAAATTATAATGGTTGTCATATTATCCTGACTCTTTTTGGCATTTTGGCTGGATATAAAATCCTTTACTTCCTGCGGAGGTTTATTATTTACTGCCGATCCTTCAAATAAGAACTCTACCTCCTCATTAACATAATCTTTAGGAGTAAACGCGGCGTATCCTTTATAATAAGTACCTGAAAGGCCCTTGAGGTTATACTCTAAGGATGTCCCACTTTCCCGGGTTATTTCATTGATCTTTAATTCATCTCCACCGGATAGCACAAATGAATTTAGCTCATTATTTGCTGATTGTATAGTATTAATGGATTGCTTGACTCCGCGAGTAGTAAGGATATCAATCAGTTTGTCAGATTTGCCAAAAGGGATATAGATGTGGGACGTATCTTTTCTGCAAAGTAGATTTATCTCCATATCTTCATTTTTAAAGGTTCGAAGCAGCAAATCACCAAAAGCTGCATTTTTATATCCCTTGCGGTGGATCAGGTGCTGATTGTTGTTTATTTTGATAATATAATATAGAGGTTCAGAAGACATTTTGATAGATTAATTCAAATTCATAAAAACGAGAAAGATAACAGAACCTTATAATAATCGCAACTTATAGGCTTGTATAAAATGAATTCCGGTTAATTGTAAGATATTTATGGCGTTGCAAACCCCTTTCTCGTTCATCCTCGTTGCGCTGTGGCTAAATGAAGCTGAGTTGAGATATGTTCTGTGTGCTATAGGCGTGTGCCTATCGGCATTGGCAGTTTGGTGTTTTATATACGTTTTTGACCCCTCAGTCCTGCGGACAGCTCCCCTATCACAGGGGAGCAGCTTTTAGTAAGGCAGAGATTTTTTAATTTTAACAAACTTCTAAATTTTATCACCTAATTGCTCCCCTCCTGTTTTAGGAGGAGTCAGGGGTGGTAAAATTACTTTTTATTATTTCCAGCACACTTTCCAGCGCATCGAATACTTCTGAATTTTCGAATCTTATTACTTTTATACCCTTTGTATTCAAGAACTTTGTCCGTATTTCATCGTATTCAAATCCGGCTGATGTGAAATGATAATATCCATCTAGTTCAATTGCCAGGTTTTCAGAAGGACAGTAAAAATCCAAAATGTAATTCTCCACACTAAATTGCCTTCGGAATTTTCGCCCTTGCAGCTGTCTGCCTTTCAGGTGTGTCCATAAGGTAGCCTCTGCAGCTGTACCATTATTCCTTAGCTGCTTTCTAAATCCTTTTAGTTCTTTTCTGTTATTTACTTGTCGACTGTTTTTCATAAAGCTTCTTTAAAAGTGGTAGTTAAGCAATATTATTATAAAGTTCTTTTCCCAATTATTTTATAGCTGCCCATTAAATTTAAATGGTAAGTGACATCCTAATAATAATCAGTCAAAATAGCAAAATTTATCATTTACATCAAAAGCATTTAATAGATCAGGGGCTAAAATATGAGTTTCTAAATTAAAAGATGAGCCTATTAATTAGAGAATGCCAAACCAATAAATTAAAAAGATTTGATCATCAGCAAATAATACCCGGTAAACATTTCGGGAATTTTTTATCATTGCATTTCATTTGGAAACAGTGAATAAAAAGCCCACTATACTTTACATTACAGACCTTTATTACCCGGCCAGAAGCCGTGAGTATTATAAAGAAGATATATTTTTAAGCGGAAAGCTGAGGAATGAGGCGAATGTGCTGCTGACTCATCCTTCACATTCTGAGCCTTTTGAGGATCGTGCCGATGTGATTGTTATCCGCAACTCCGGAGCAATAGCAGGATACAAAAAGGATTATCAGGCTTTTTACAACCGCGTGCATCAAAACGGCTATGTCACTTTTAATTCCTTTGACGGAAAGGCCGACATGCTTGGTAAAAATTACCTTCTGGAGCTCACTACCCTTGGATATCCCGTAATTCCTACTTTTCGGGACAGCGATAATGAGGTGCTCCGAAGCTCAAAAAAAATCGTGGTAAAGCCATTTGATGGTGCTGATTCCATTGGGATGCAGATATTGGATTTTGATTCTCTTTATCAAATTGACACAACAGGCCAAATCCTGCAGCCCCTGATCGATTTCCAGTATGAAGTATCATTTTATTTCCTTAACAATAGATTTCAGTACGCTTTATACGCTCCTGAAAAAAATCAGCGCTGGAAATTACAGCAATATATTGCCTCTTCTGAAGATCTTGATTTTGCCCAGAAATTCATCAGCTGGAATTCAATGGCACATGGCATACAGAGAGTAGACGCTGCACGTACAAGAGATGGTCAGTTACTGCTAATGGAGCTTGAAGATATTAACCCTTACTTATCGCTTGACCTGCTGGATGAGGCAACGAGGACTAATTTCTGTGATGAATTCAAGCAGGCAGTTTTGCAACTGACTCACCGTCAAGTTGCAGTAAGCTAAATTTTTACTTTCGAGCTTTTGAAAGAAAATTTTACAAGTATCTTTTACTCCTTTTGGACTACCACAATGCTAAAAACGATTAAATTATGCCACAGGTGATCACACCCTGATCATCGATACAACTTCATTGTAAATAAAGTAGGTTGTGAGGAAGCCAGTTAGTTATGGCGTTGCAAACGCCTTTCTCATGCATCCTCGTTGCGCTTCGCTAAACGAGGATGAGTTGAGTTTATTCATGGCGTTACAAATGCTTAATATTGGTTGTTATTTTTATTTAATCAAGTTTGTCTATGCCTTTGGCATGGCAGTTTGTTTTTTATTTCAAGATTTTAACCCCTCAGTCCTTCGGACAGCTCCCCTATTACAGGGGAGCTGCTTTTTAGATTTTATCACCTAACTGTTCCCCTCCTGTTTTAGAAGGGGTCAGGGGTGGTAAAATTACTTTTTATTATTTCCAGCACACTTTCCAGCGCATCGAATACTTCGGAATTTTCGCCCTTCCAGCTGTCTGCCTTTCAGGTGTGTCCATAAGGTAGCCTCTGCAGCTGTACCATTATTCCTTAGCTCCTTTCTAAATCCTTTTAGTTCTTTTCTGTTATTTACTTGTCGACTGTTTTTCATAAAGCTTCTTTAAAAGTGGTAGTTAAGCAATATTATTATAAAGTTCTTTTTCAAATTCTTTTATAGCTGTCCATTAAATCCGCATTTATGCGATGAGCCCGCGCCCCGGATGGCAGCGGTTACCCCGGCAGGGGCTGGAGGAGCAGCTGGCCCGGAGTAGTAGCGAACAGCCGGAAATGGCGCCCTCATAGCAAATTGCAGTTATATATGATAATTTCTCTTTATTCTTCACCGGGTATATATTATATCTCATTGGAAAGGGTTAAGTTTAAAGTTTTAAAAAGACTATTTTGAGCAATAAGCTAGGCACATTTGGTGGTGTATTTACTCCTTCCCTTCTCACCATCCTGGGGGTGATCATGTACCTTCGTTTTGGGTGGGTAGTTGGAAATGTAGGCCTTTTAGGTACACTTCTAATTGTCACGCTTGCTACATCCATTACCTTCCTTACATCGTTATCTATTGCTTCAGTGTCTACCAATGCTCCTGTTATGGGTGGTGGGGCGTACTATATGATCAGCCGCTCGTTAGGTATTGAGATTGGCGGCGCTATTGGAATACCGCTGTACCTTGCCCAGGCATTTTCTGTGTCATTGTATGTGATTGGTTTCTCGGAAAGTGTGGTGGCTATTATGCCTTCCCTGGATATCCGCTGGATCGGTGTGATCACTACTTTGCTGCTTGGCACCCTGGCATTGTTTTCAACAAAGGCTACTATCAAGGTACAGTTTGTTATCCTGGGGGTTATTGCTATTTCTTTGCTGTCTCTGGTTTTCGGCCAGCCCCTTGAAGAATCCCATATTGAGCTTTGGGGAGTACCCGCCCATAAGTCAGAAGGTTTCTGGCAGGTGTTTGCCATCTTTTTCCCTGCTGTAACCGGTATAATGGCAGGGGTAAATATGTCCGGTGACCTCAAAAACCCGGCTAAATCCATTCCTAAAGGCACATTTATGGCGGTGGCCGTGGGTTATGTTATTTATATGGTGCTGCCAATAATCCTTGCAAGCCGGGCTGATGCTTCTACATTAGTGGCTGACCCCTTAATTATGCAACGGATAGCCTTTTGGGGAGGTGCAATCCTACTTGGTGTATGGGGCGCTACACTTTCCAGTGCTACAGGTAGCTTATTAGGCGCTCCACGTGTTCTGCAGGCGCTGGCAAAAGATCGCGTGTTGCCACGGCAGCTGAATTTCTTCGGAAAAGAATCTGGCGAAGAGCGTATACCTCGCGCGGGTACTGTTTTCACTATTGTCCTGACACTGGTATGTGTATGGTTTGGAAACCTAAACCTTATTGCTCCTATACTTACCATGTTTTTCCTGACCACCTATGGAGTGCTTAATATCACTGCCGGGATGGAAGAGTTTTTAAAAAGTCCTTCCTTCAGGCCAAAATTTAAAGTTCACTGGCTATTTTCATTGATGGGAGCTTTTGGATGTATTGCGGTAATGTTACTGATAAATGCCTTAGCCACACTTGCTGCATCTATCTTTATCGTGGTAATTTTCCTTTGGCTGAAGCGCAGAAGAATAAAATCAACCTGGGGAGATATCAGCAGTGGTGTTCTTCTTTCGCTGATACGATATGCCATACTTCGTCTTGACAAAAGAGTGGTGGTTGCTAAAAGCTGGCGCCCTAATATTCTTGTATTGTCCGGAGCGCCCACCAAGCGCTGGAGATTAATTGACTTTGCAAACGCTTTGACGCATGGTAATTCTCTTTTTACGGTTGCTACGATACTACAGGAAGACACAGTGCCACAGGAAAAGATCAGAGCTTATGAACGGCGTATTTCTGATTTCCTGCTTACAAAAAATGTAGAAGCCCTTGTGCGGGTAATCAGGGCAAAAGATCCTTTTGCAGGCTCAGAGCAGCTGGTAAGTGCCTATGGGCTTGGGCCTTTTGTCCCCAACACAATAGTACTGGGCGATACGCAAGAAGAAGCACACCATGAAAAATATGCTGAGTTAATAAGCCACTTTAACAAATCAAAGCGGAATGTAGTAATAGTACAGGCCGATGAAAAAAAGGGATTTAATAAAAAGCAAGTGATAGACATCTGGTGGGGAGGCCTTAAAGACAACGGCAGCCTTATGATTATTTTGGGCCACTTACTTCAAAACAGTTATGACTGGTTGCACTCAGATGTTAATATCAAAATTGTGGTACCTTCTACAGCAGCCTCAGAGAGTGCAAAAAACAACCTGGCAAACATGCTCGCCAATATGCGCCTGAGTTTTAATTATCACGTAATTGTCTCCGAAGGAGAAAGTTTCTGGAGCATCCTTCAGCGGGAATCCCGTAAGAGTGACCTGGTGATGCTTGGACTGGCAAACCCCGATGAAAACTTCATAGAGTATTATACGCGCCTGAAACGTAATACCTCCTCTTTAAAAACCAAGGTTTTTGTTCTTGCAGCTGAAGAGATCCGTTTTGAAGAGGTGCTGAGTTAATCATATCATCGGGAAACTTTTTCCAGAAGGACCTTCGGTATTATTCTGAAAATGATATTTTATTCGGATTTATTTATGGCGTTTCAAACGCCTTTCTCGTTTCATCCTCGTTACGCTTTGCTAAACGAGGACGAACTGTTATGATCTCTTATACACTCTGATGTGCCACGGAAATTTCATTGAGTTATGAATAGCCTGAAAACCTTCATTTTCAATTAGCTCTTCGATCTTTTTAGCCGGATGGATATACGTTTTGAACTCACTTTTCTTAATTATAAAATACAACCTTCCAATTTTATTCAGTGCCCTGGAAATGGAGTTGCTTATCGGGTAACTCAGCGCGATATACTCCCTTGCTTTGGCTGTTGAATTTTTTAAGATCATTTCGTAATCCGGATAACAGCATACTACCCTGTCCAGCGTTACAAAATCAAAAGCCGGCAATTGATCTGCCACGTCATTAAAATCTCCTTGTAGAAACGTGGTTTTATCCTGATAACCATATTCTTTTGCAACTGAACGGGCATGTTCGATATATCCTGTTGCGGCATCTACATCTGTGGAATGTTTAGCACCTTCTTTTAGAAACTCCCACTGGATGGCCCCTATGCCACCCCCTATGTCTAAAAGGGTTTTATCTTTTTTAGGTATTTCAGAAAGTGCTTTTAAGATTGCCCTGGTGGTGCCGGTGGGTCCTTTTTTGTTATAGTGCTTTAATTCTTTTCTGGCAGTTTTGTCATCAAAGAATTTATTTGTATCGCAACAATGTGCACATGTCATACTGTAGTATTCTGTTTATTAAATGTAATAACTTCTGTTTCAACTTTGCAAAAGGTTAATAAAAATTAATATGCTACATATTTTGCCTGCATTTTATGACAGGTGGAAAATATTTTTTAGCATAAATAAAGATTTTATAATTTATCTAAATTCTTTTACTAGCTTTAGTAAATCCAACTTCAATATTTATGACCTTATACTATTTTTTTACTGTTCTGGCTAAAATCAGCCCAATTTTATCAGGACAACCACATACTTCCTCCTGAAAACGTTGATCATTTTCAAATAGCCATTCATTCTATTTCTTATAAAAATTTATAAAAGATCCTTATGACACCGATAGTTCTTCTATCTTTTCTGGTTGGCTATTTTGCCCTATTGATTGGCATTTCCCACTTTACGTCTAAAGGCGCTTCCGACAATTCAAGTTTTTTTATAGCAAACAGAAATTCGAAGTGGTACTTTGTCGCTTTTGGCATGATCGGCACTGCTTTATCAGGAGTAACCTTTATTTCCGTGCCCGGGGCAGTGATCAATAGCAGCTTTGGATATTTTCAGTTCGTTTTAGGTAATGCTGTAGGCTTTGTAATTGTTGCATTCGTGCTGCTACCGTTGTATTATCGCCTGAATCTTATATCTATCTATACCTACCTGGAGAAGCGGCTAGGATACTGGAGCTATAAATCCGGAGCAATGATTTTCTTGATTTCCAGGGTTATTGGTTCTGCTTTCAGATTATACCTGGTAGCCATTGTGCTGCAAAAATTCATATTCGATGCCTGGGATATACCCTTTGTTATAACAGTGGCCATATGCCTGCTGCTCATATGGGTATATACGCATAGAGGTGGTTTAAAAACTATTGTAATTACCGATACACTTCAAACATTTTTCCTCCTGTCATCTGTTCTTCTTTCAATCTGGTTTATTTCAAGAAGCCTTAATCTAAACCTTGTTGAAACTTTTGAAGCGGTAAAAGAAAGCTCCTATTCAAAGATATTCTTTTGGGAAAATTTTATGGGAAACAAAAGCCATTTCTTTAAGCATTTTATCGGAGGTATTTTTGTTACCATCGCGATGACAGGCCTTGATCAGGACCTGATGCAGAAAAACCTTAGCTGTAAAAATATTGGTGAAGCAAAAAAGAACATGCTTACCTTCACCATTATCTTTGTCTTTATAAATATTTTCTTTTTAAGTGTTGGCGCTTTACTTTATCAGTATGCTGCCGCACAGGGCCTGGATTTAACAACCTTACGCACTCCTGATCATCTTTTCCCCGAAATTGCTTTAAACTACCTTGATATGTTACCAGCCATTATCTTTATGCTGGGACTTACGGCTGCTACTTTTGCCACTACCGATTCGGCTCTTACTGCTTTAACCACTTCCTTTTGTATAGACTTTCTGGGGTTTGATAAAAAAAATAATCAGAATGATCAAAAGCTTATTCGCACCCGTCACCTTGTACATGTGGTTTTTTCATTCATTATGCTGCTGGTAATCCTGGTTTTCCGGGTAATTAATGATGATTCCGTAGTAAATTCTATTTTCAGGGCCGCAGGGTATACTTATGGTCCTTTGCTTGGAATATTTGCCTTTGGCATGGCAAACCGCCGGGCGGTGACCGATCGGTTGGTTCCTTTATTTTGTATTGCCTCACCGATTATTACCTTTATCCTGGATAGCAACTCCTTTTCCTGGACAGGCTATGTACTGGGATTTGAATTGATTGTTATCAATGCTTCAATTATGTATTTGCTTTTACTTGCAACCAGCCGAACAAAGCCGGAGGAGCAAATAAAATTACCTATTCCTGAACCAGAACCGGTTAAGCCTGCACAAGTTACGATTTAAAGGTATAAAAATTCCGGAGAAAAGATACTTAATACGATTGGCGTTGCAAACGCCATTCTCATTCATCCTCGTTGCGCTACGCTAAACGAGGACGCATTGCAAACTCCTTGGTCTGTCCCCCGACAGACCATAACAATCCATAACCATTTGATTTATATTTTTACAAATAAAAATTCTTTTTAAATTAGAATATGAAAATTTTAATCCCTTTTTTATTAGCCTTAGTAATAAGCAATTTTTCATTTAGCCAGAATATTATTTATATCGATGCAGGTGTAAAGGACAGTTTAAAAATCAGCAGACATATCTACGGACATTTTGCTGAGCACCTGGGCCGTAACATCTACGGAGGTTTTTATGTCGGTGAGGATAATCGGGAGATACCGCATACCTCAGGTGTAAGGAATGATATTATTGATGCATTAAAAAACCTTAACATCCCAAATCTCCGTTGGCCGGGAGGATGTTTTGCAGATACCTACCACTGGAAAGATGGAATTGGCCCCAAAGATGAGCGGCCAACAATAGTCAATACCTGGTGGGGAGGGGTAACGGAAGATAACAGTTTCGGAACGCATGATTTTCTAAATATGTGCGAAGTGCTGGAAACTGAGCCCTATCTCGCAGGAAATGTCGGTAGCGGAACTGTGCAGGAAATGATGGACTGGGTGCAGTATACCAACTTTGGCGGAGAGAGCGAGATGTCTAAACTGCGTGAAAAAAATGGCCAAAAAGAGCCGTGGGATGTAAAATACTGGGGTGTTGGCAATGAACCCTGGGGGTGTGGCGGAAATATGACTGCCGAATATTATGCTGACCTGTACAAGCAATATGCCACCTATCTGGGCAACGGCTACAGAGGAAAAGAAGGTATCTATCGTATTGTATCAGGCCCTGCTGGGGATGATTACCACTGGACGGAAACATTGATGAAAAAGATCCCGCTACATCTGATGGAAGGATTAGCGCTTCATCATTATGCCGTCACCGACTGGTCAGATAAAGGACCGTCCACAACATTCTCAGAAGAGCAATATTTTGGTACGCTTCAAAAAGCTTTCTGGATGGATGAGTTAATTGAAAAACACGGCGCTATAATGGATAAATATGATCCGGAGAAGAAGATAGGCCTTGTTGTAGATGAGTGGGGCGGATGGTATGAGGTAGAGCCCGGAACAAACCCCGGATTTTTATACCAGCAAAATACCATGCGGGATGCCATGATTGCAGGTGGCACATTAAACATATTCAACAATCATTGTGACAGAGTACATATGGCAAACCTTGCACAGACGGTTAATGTGCTACAAGCAGTAATTCTTACCCAGGAGGAAAAAATGCTGCTAACACCTACTTATCATGTAATGGAAATGTATAAAGTGCATCAGGATGCAACATTTTTGCCTTTACAGGTGCAGAGCAATGACTATGAATTAAATGGAGAAAAATTATCCGCTGTATCAGCTTCTGCATCACGTGATGAAAATGGATTTGTTCACCTAAGCCTCGTGAATATTCATGCTGATGAATCGCAAGAGGTAACTGTACAAATTCAAAATCCTAAATATAAAACAGTTGCCGGAAAGATCCTTACTTCTGAAAAGCTTCAGGACTATAACAGCTTTGACAATCCTGATAAAATAAAACCGCAAGTTTTTAAAGGCGCTCAATTAAAAGATAATACGATTAAAGTAGTACTGCCTCCTTTTTCTGTGGTGATGCTTGAGCTAAAATAAAGGAATTATTAAAGGTTGGCAGCTTTAAACTTTGTTGTGAATGAGTTGGCATTGCAAACGTCTTTCTGGTTAATCCTCGTTACGCTGCTTAAAGGTCTGTCGGGGGACAGACCTATGTAATTTGGTGGTCTGTCGGGGGAGACCACGGATATTTAGCGTTACAAACACCTTTCTCGTTCATCCTGGTTATGCTTAAAGGTCTGTCGGGGGACAGACCTATGTAGAGGGGACAGACCTTTGTAATTTGGACAGCCTTGGAAATTATTTTCCAGGAACATTAGGGTCGGCAGGCAAACCTAATCTTTTAAAAAATTCCGCAGGCTCTTCACGACCGGCAACTGTTTCGTCAATTTCCCTGCCCAGCTCTTCGTAAAATTTCCTGCGGCCTTTTATATCATCCACTAATTCCATATAAGCAATCTGGCCTACTCTTGCCGCCACTCTGCGAGGAACGACAACAACACCGTCCGAATCAGCCACTATTACATCACCCGGATAAACAAGGCAGCCACCGACCACCACCGGCCTCTGCACATCAATCACTTCATTCCTGCCTATTCGCTCTCCTCTCCTTCTTTCCTTATAATTCATGTAGACAGGGTTCCTTTGCAATATTATTTCATCAATATCCCTTACTCCTCCTGCTGCTACTAAACCAACAGCTCCTTTTGCCTGCCAGTCCATAATATTCTTTGATCCGGTGGAACCTGTGTCATTATCATCCTTATTATCCATCACTATAACTGTCCCTTCTTTAATATACTGCTGAAATGGCTCAGTGGATAATTGGGAATACCACATCCCCCTCCAGTCTCTGTACTCCTGGTAATTTTCCGGCTTGGTCAGATCAGCGCCCGGATGCATGGGCCGGTTGGTCGGCGCATACCGTACTGTCACGGCTATTCCGGAAAACCGGTGATCCATTGTTTTCACATCTCGCCATAGTGGGGCAATTTTCGGATCCATTACCCCTACTCCCATATAACCAACTGTTACCAGGCCATCAACTACATCCGTTACACGGGCACCACGATATAGCTCCAGCAAAACTTCATCTGATACTTTATTTTGTTCTTCTTGGGCAAATGAAATATCTCCACACAGGTTTATCATTATAAAAAGAAATGAAACAGCAATTTTTTTCATATTGGACAATTTTAAATCAGTTAATCAATTTTCTGGTCTGTCGGGGGACCATAGCCGTCAGGTTAACAGAATATTCATTATTTCTAGTGAGGGTAATTTTCCTATTCGCTTTTCTCGGAATAGATTACGATCTGCTTTTTTAAATAAAGTTTGAAGCCACTCATGGCTGGACTGTTTTTGAAAAAGAGCTATTTTTAATTTTTGTGAATTAATTGTGGCTTGTTTAAAAAATTTCCAGATACTGCATGCTTTTTCTTGACCTTTACGATTTATCATCCACTGATTAATGACTAAAAATATGCTCCAATTGGTCATTAGCCATATTAATCTTGCAATGAGCTGGCATTCGAACCTTTGTAGTTTTACTTTTTGTACTTGATCGATTTTACCAAGGGATTTCCATACTTTGAAGATCAGTTCTATTTGCCATCTTAATCTATATAAATCAATTACTTGTTTAGAAGTAATTTTAGCACTGGGTGCATTTGTCACAAAAATACTTAAACCTGCCCTTGCTTTATAATCTTCTGAAAGTTGATAGCCATTGCTTTTAGCAATCCTGTTAGCCTTTCTAATGCGTTGAATATAAACGTCATTATCTACTAAGGCAATGACTATCCTACATGGTAATTTATATTTACTGCCAATCAGTACTTGTTTTTCTAAATATAAAATACCTTTTTTCCTCATCTTCTCTTGGAGTTTTTGAAAATCTATTAGATCACCCGATTTAAGATCGTATGCACTGCATTGAGGGTGAAATCTGTTTAGAAAAAAAGCTTTCTTTTCAGATAAAGCTTTCATATAAGCCATTGTAGAATAGCCCAAATCACTGATTCTTAGATCATTTTCCCGAATATGATCCATACTTTCTCTAGCATCTTGTTGATCATTTCTTCTTCCAGAGGTTAATCTTAAATCACATACTTTTCCAGTTAAACATTCGTATTCAAATTGAATACTAACCATGGAAGCTGAGTTAGCTGTGCATCCTCCATGCCCTTTATATTTTTCTGAATACGCTTCAGGTAAATTAAAGCGTGTTGAATCTTTAATAAGCACTCGAGAGAAATTTTCTTGTAAACCAGCTTTATATTGAGGAGAATTAAGTGCATTATTAAGTTGTGTGGTTAAAATTTTTTGTAAAAAAACTACAGCCTCCTCATTTAAACGCTCATTAATACTCTGTTTGCTGATTTCAATATTATGCTCATCCATTAAATAAGCAGAAAAATCATTAAGGCTCACGGGAGCTACATTATTATTGCAAAACATCAGCATTTCCAGGAGATGTTTGCCGGTGAGCTTTGATTTTCTTGTTACAAAACTTGATTTTTTAGATTCTTCAAGTAAATAATTATCAGATAACCACTTTTTGAAATTTTCATTTAATTTTTGATGGTATTTTATTACACTTTTAGGAGATATTACTCGGTTTTTTTCCTTGGAATTTCTTATCTTTATAATATAAAAAGGGGCTAAAAATCCCATTCCAGCCCCTTTTTAATTATTAATAAATAGAGAATCAAAAATGGAAAAAAACACTAAGGTCTCCAAGCAGGATACCTGTATCCTTTCCAAAAAGTGTTCTACGTATATCGGTTTTGGCTCCTTAACCTGACGGCTATGGTCGGGGGACAGACCACGGATATTTTAGAACAAATTAAAATTTTAATTTTCAATAAAAAAGGTCAGTCTACCAGGTTAATATTTTTTAATTTTACAATATTGTTAAGTAATATACTCAACGAATTAAAAAAATCATATTCTTGTTCTACCTAAAACCATTTATTAATTTAAAATTCGAAACATCTGACTAATTATGTCCAATATAGGCAGAAATGATATATGCCACTGTGGTAGCGGCAAAAAATACAAGCACTGTCACTTAAAAGAAGATGGTGTACATAAAAGTAAAAACAGAGGTATTCTAATAGGGGTAATACTGGCTGTTTTCATCCTGCTTTCGGCCATGATAATTTCCTATGAACCAAATCCTGCCATTAACTCTGAAGCCCCCGGTCCGGCGCCAGCTGGAAAAGTGTGGTCACCGGAGCATGGACACTGGCATGATGAGTGAGATTGGAGTTTAAAGTTTAATGTTCAAAGTTAAAAGTTTCAAGTTTCAAGTTCAAAGTTTTAAGTTTTGAGTTTTGAGTTATAAAGCTTCTACTTTTCCATATTAGCCAGGAGTTCATTTCACCTGAATGACATCACGGGATTAGCGAGATTTTTTTCTATTTTTCCGTTTCCAGGCATTTTTTCATTCTTTCCAGTAATTCTATTTTATTCCCTGCTCATACTCCAGCCGAATAATTTTTTTTGATTGTTAACTTTATCTCAATCAGCTTTTTCACCCTTCGCTAAAAATTGAAGATTTCGCAGAATAAAATTCCTCAATTGCAGAAAATTTAAATATTTCTTGCAAATATTAATTGACGCAATATCTTGCATAGTTCAACAATCAACCTTAAAAAAATGAACCGGAAAGAGCAATTAAAATTCTGTCAAATCTGCCTTAATCGACAAATGAATCCCCAGAAGGGTTTGGTCTGCAGTCTTACAGGAGAACATGCTACATTCGAAGATGAGTGTAAAGATTTTAAAATTGATGAAAAAGAAGCTGCTTTGGAAAATGAAAAAATTGCAGCTGCCGAAACACAAGAAAAGGAACCGGTTCAAATCATAGAGGAGCTCGACCCTCATGCAATTTCCCGATTACGCGAATCACAGGATTATCTTTATGCCATTTTAGGTGGTATGGCCACTGCTTTAATATGTGCATTTTTATGGGCTGCCATTACTGTAGCGACAAACTATCAAATTGGCTTTATGGCGATAGGTGTTGGCCTTGCAGTTGGCTTTGCCGTAAGATATTTTGGAGCAGGAGTAGATAAACCTTTCGGAGTTATTGGGGCTATTTCAGCTTTAATTGGTTGTTTTTTAGGTAATCTTTTTACGCAGGTTTGGTTTATAGCTGAATACCAGTCGCTTAGTTTTATGAACGCATTCAAACTCCTGGATTTAACTTCTATGATAACTATTGTTACGGAGACTTTTTCAGGAATTGATCTTGTATTTTACGGTATAGCAGCTTATGAGGGATATAGGTTTGCTTTTAGAAGTATATCTGCATCTGAAATTTCAAAACTAAATAGTACACCGGATTATATTCCCGTCCCTGCAAATCAACAGTACAGACTTCCGGCTGTTATTGGAACCTTCATTTTCTTATCAATAGCATATTTTAGTCTGTCCGGCACTGTAAGTGGAATTCAAAAATATTACTATGAAAATGGCAATATTATGTCTGAAGGGAATCTTATAGACGGCAAGTTAAATGGTACCTGGAAATATTATGATGAGGCAGGAAATTTGTCTCTAGCTGGAGATTTTAAAGATGATGTTGAGGAAGGCGAATGGACATGGTATGCAAATAATAAGATAACGAAAAAAGGTAGCTATAAAAATGGTATCCCTGATGGGGTATGGTTAAAATTTTATGATAATGGTACTTTAATGGATTCGGGAAATTTTTTAAATGCCAGGATGGAAGGCCATTGGGTTTATAAATATCCCAATGGCAAGATATCGAGTGAAGGGGAAATGAATATGAATCACACCCGTGGACTATGGAAAAATTACTATGAAAATGGTCAAATCGCGAATGAGATAGAATATGATGAAGAAGGGAAAGCATATATAACTTCTTTATGGGATAAAAATGGCAATCAACTGATCCATAATGGAAATGGCACCTTCCTTACTTATCATTTTAATGGAAATATTTCCGAAGAAGGAAAGGTATTAAATGGAAAAAAAACAGGAGAATGGAAAATGTATTATCCGGATGGAAAAATAAGATTAACCGGATCTTTTGATCAGAATGATATTCTGGTTGTAAATGATTATTTTGATGAAAATAATTATCAAATAGTAAAGAATGGTAATGGTGAAATAAACCACTACCAAATCTCCGATGGTGCCTTTGAAGAGGGTTTATTTGTTAATGGATATAAAGAGGGCCTATGGCATACTTATTATTCCTTTACAGGAGCCTTAATGGCTGAGAGTAATTATAAGGACGGGAAATTGGAAGGAATATTTAAAACATATTATGAATCAGGTGTCAATCAAACTGATGGTTATTTTCAAAATAATGAACGCAATGGTATCTGGAGCTGGTACTTTGAAAATGGGCAATTAGAGACCACTATCAATTATTCAGAGGGTAAAAAAGAAGGCGTTCAGGATTTCTATAACGAATTAGGAATTAAAGTTCGTACTGAAGAATATATTCAAGGGGAGCTAAGAATGTAATTTTTAATAATGAGCCGAATGATAAGAATTTCGGCTCATTTCTCTATTCTCGTTACTATTTGTTACTAAGAAAGAATTAATAACATCCTATCAATTATTTATATCATTAAATTTCAGGGGAATTAAGATATTAAATCCTCTTAAATTCTGCACGGCGTTTCAAACACCATTCTCGTTCATCCTCGTTACGCTTCGCTAAACTACAACGAATTGGAGGTGAGGCTTTATTTATCACAACCTCAAGATAAAATAATAGTCTATTATCATTTTCCGATAATTTAAACCTTTCCTTTATTCCATCTTCACTAAACCATCATCATTATTTTCAGGTTAGAAAATAAAAAGAAAAATTATGAATGTAGCAGACTATGTAATAACAGGATTAGCCGGATCAACAGCATTAACAGGTGTTCACCAGGCTTTAAAGGATAGAAAGAACACCCCAAGAGTAGATCTTCTCGGGGAACAGGTGCTTCTAAAGCTCAAAGGAGATAGAAAAGCAGAGCATGATAATAAGAAGCTATATTATGGAACCCTCGCAGGTGACCTAATAAGCAATACTATTTATTATGGGGTAATTGCAAAATCAAAGCGACCTATATTAACCGGGGCTTTAATGGGTGCAGCAGCTGGAGTAATGACAGTATTTTCACCTCAACTATTTGGGCTGAATAAAAGATATGTCCAAACTTCTGATACTAAAAAAGCACTTACTGTTGGATATTATCTCTTAGGTGGTCTGGCTGCTGGAATTACCACTAAAATCTTTAAAAGAAAGAAATAAGCCACAGGTTTCACCACCACATTTTCTATTATTCTATTTTGCCGCACCATCCTTACATAGCAGCTTTTACCATTTTAAGCATATCCCCCAGCTTAGAAGGTTCCAGCCATCGGGTAACTATCAGGAGGTCATTCTCTTCATCTATTACAATATAATTACCACCAAAACCGGCGGCATAATATACGTCCTCATCAATGCCTTCATAACTTTTATTGCCTTTATTCAGCCACCACATATAGCCATAAGATGGATTAGCTTCAGAAGGTTTTCGTAACATAGAGATCCAGTCTTCTGAAATAAGCTGCTGATCGTTCCACTTTCCATTCCTTAAAAAGAGATAGCCAAAGCGGGCGTGATCCCAGGTATTAATGAATAATCCGCCCCCTGAATGTCCACCCCCGGTTACTGACTGTGCCTGAAGGCCATCAACCACAACCCATGCATTTTCATATCCATACCAGCGCCAGGTTGTTGACGCACCAATTGGATCCATTATTTGATCTTTAAGGACTATCGGCAGGGGTTTTCTCCAGACCTGCAACAGTGAATATGCCAGTACATTAACACGTACATCATTATATTCAAATGTTGCTCCCGGTTTATTTAGTTCCCTCCTTCTCCATCCATCAATGCCTCCTTCTGATGATGGCCTGTCGGCCCAGTCGTACATGCCAAATAAGCTGCCTGACCAATCAGAGCTCTGGTTCAGGAGATGGTGCAATGTGATCTGCCGGTTATGCTCTCCTTCAAATGTATCATCCCATACATATTCATGTACATTATCATTTACATCATCGATTAATTCCTTATCAACGGCTAAGCCTGCTACTGTTGACAGATAGCTTTTTGTAACACTGAAGGTCATATCCACACGATCAGGGTCACCCCATTAGGCTACAACATAGCCATCCTTAATTATTAACCCTGTGGGACCACCTCTTTCCTTCACCGGTCCTTTAATCTCATGGTAAGGTTCCCTGTGAAACGCCTTTAGTATCGCTATACGCAAATCCTTCTCACCTGTGTATTCATTCTCAAGTGCGTAGGCAACTGCAGCATTTAACTTTCCCGCGTTAAAACCAAGTGATTTCGGGTCTTTCTCTTCCCACTGTCCTTCGGCAGGAAAATATTGGGAAAACCCAAAGATTATATACAGGTTAAATAAAGTGAAAAAGGTTATTTTTTTCATATATGAAATTTTAAAATAAAGTTAAGAAATTATACCGAAATGGTCTGTAGGGGGACAGATCATGGTTATCATATCATGAAATTTCTCAAAATGGTCTGTTGGGGGACAGACCATTAAGAATAATGTTAAATAAACTTTCTCCTAAAATCACTCAATATTAATAATCATCTTAAAGTTAAAATTACGTGGGAAAAAGCATTTAAAGTCATCGCAAGCCTGGTAATATAATTTTCCATTGACAATATAGGCTCCTCTATCAGTAGAATTTAATGCTTTTACAGAAGTATGAATTTCCAGGACATCACTATAGACGAGCAGGGATTCTTCTACATCTTTCATCCTGAATTCAATAGGTTTAGGATAAACAGGATCTTCTATTATCATCTCATCAGGTGAATCAAAGGATAGTACAGAGGGTATAAGATTTTCGTCTTTTACCTCAGCTGCCTGAATGTGATAACCTTCTTTAATAAGAAAAACAAGAGAAATCTCCTTCTCATCACCTGATGATATAGTAAATTCAGGCTCACCTACTAATTTTATAAAAGAAGCTTCCTGTGCATAAACTATATTAATATTCAAAAACAGGATAAACCAAAGTATCTGATTTTTATTCATTAGCAAGTAATTCATCAAGCCTGGCTCGTAATTCAACCAATTTCGCATCAAAATTTTTAGAGTCCAGCAGGGAAAGGAAACGAATTTTTCCCTCCGGATCAATCAATATATTTGAAGCCAGCATTACCTCATCCCTGGCTAAATCGGGGAGCACCCCTTCCGGAGCAAAACTTGCCGCTACAGCTCCATCATGATCCAGTAAAACCGGAAAAGTAAAGTTAAAACGGTCCTGCAATTTGGATTGCACCAGCTCTTTAGGCTCCTTTACATCTATAATCAGCACCTTTACATTTTTATCCTTATAATCCTGATTAAGCTGCTCAAGATGTGGTGCTTCTGCATTACAAAAAGGACACCAGGTTGTAGCAATGTGAATTACCAGGTAACTTCCTTTAAATGATTCGGAATTTATTTCATTACCATTCAGATCTGAGAGAACGAATGAAGGAGCCTCCTCTCCTTCAAAAGAAGATTCACCAGGGTGTTGCGCATGCGAATCTAAATTGAAAAATAAGCAAATAATGAAGATTATTGGTAAGAAATTTTTTATTTGAGTCATGATCAAGGGGTTTTTGGTTGTCAATGACATCTTTGAAAGAAGTTAACGAGATAATAACCCAAAGTCAAGCAAAAACTAATTGTAATATCTATTTTAATTTTTTTAAACAAAATGATCATTTATACATGGTCACCCGCTTTTAAAAAATAATTGTAGACAAAAAAGAGAAATTATCTTAGCTTTATATTTGTTACTAGTGAATCATTAATGGAAATTAATTTAAATGCATAGCTAATGGGAAATATCGGAAGAAATGCACCTTGTCATTGCGGTAGCGGTAAAAAATATAAAAACTGTCACCTCGTATCCGACCATGAAAAGGATAGTAAAAACAAAAGCTATCTTGTAGCCGGGATAATAATTGCTTTCATTGCTATTGCAGCCTTATTAATTTATTCTAAATCTGATTCTACTACTACCACCAGAACTACTACAACTACAACTGCCCCTCCGGGTGAAGCTCCTGCAGGGAAAGTATGGTCTGCTGAGCATGGTCACTGGCATGATAAATAGGAAAGCTGAAATCTGAAAGAGCAAATCTTATCTCCCATTTAAGATGAACAAGGATTATAACTTCCTTGTAAAGTGACGGATATTTATTCTTGTTTGAATCAGGGTCGAGCATAAAAGTCGGGGCTCAAACTGGCTGATAATCCTGTTATCAATTGGTGGTGGCTTTAAGAACATCAGGAAGTTTTGATGTTTTTCTCTATTTGCCTTAATTTTCTCTATGGAATTCCCCAACTCTTTAGCAAGCTTTCTTGGGGTAGCGGTAAGAACAATTCTGAATGTTAAAGCTCCAGGTAATATTTTTCTAATTTTGATAAAATCCACCTGCCAGATTTTTTCATTTTCTCCTGCTATATATAATCAAATGCAGAATTAATTGTTAATTCAATTAATTCAATGAAACGAATGATATGAACCTATACGGAAACAATGGGAAAACCCTCCTGTTGAAACTTATATTTGTTCTCCATTTAAAGGAAAATAAATTATAATAAAGAGGTATATAGCATGGATAAAAGATATGAATTTTTAAAGAAGGTTACTGTTCTCATTATCTTCTTTATTGTTCTATTTTATGGTTTAATACAAGCACAAAAATTTCTAGTTCCAATTTTGCTGGGGGTCCTGTTCTCCTATTTACTTTATCCCATCGTAAATCTTCTGGAGAAGCATAAATTCCCGAGGATCCTGGCAAATCTTGTGGCGATAATAATTGGAGGTTTTATAATTTTTCTGACTGTAAAATTTCTTTCAGACCAATTTTCAGTTTTTGCTGAAGGCCTGCCAAAAATAAAAGAACAGGCTTCAGAAAATCTTAAAAATATGAGGGACAGTATTTCCGACTCCCTTGGAATATCCCCCGAGCGTTTTGAGAAGTGGGGTGAGGATTTTTTAAAGAATTTCTTTGAATCTTCAGGCGAATTCTTTCAATCATTTTTTAGCGCCACTACCAGTACAATAGTAAGCATTGGTTTAATGCCTGTCTTTATATTTTTTATGCTTTACTACAGGAATAAATTTCATGACTTTATAATAGCAATGGTACCGGATAACCAGGAGGAAAAATCAAGAAGAGTATTAAAAGAGGTGAACCTGGTTGCTAAAAAATATATGACAGGGGTATTTATAGTTGTTATCATCCTATCGGTTTTGAATTCTATAGGATTAAGTATTATCGGCCTTGACTATCCAATTTTACTGGGTATTACCGCCGCCTTGTTTAATTTTATCCCATATTTTGGGACTTTAATTGGCGCTGCCTTTCCGCTTCTATATGCTATACTCGCCATGCCTTCACCAGACTATGCACTTTGGGTACTTATTTATTTTATAATTATACAGTTTGTCGAAAATAACATCCTTACTCCAAATATTACAGGTGGGATTGTAAGATTAAATCCCTTTATTACTATTCTGAGCCTTATCCTTGGCAGTATGGTGTGGGGTGTTGCAGGTATGTTTTTGATTGTACCCTTTATGGCTATGATCAGGATAATGTTTGAAAATATTAGCTTCTTAAAACCTGTAGGATTCTTGTTAAGTAACAAAGGGACAGAGAAACATGCTATTACCTGGAGTAAAATAAAGAGAATGTTTTCTAAGAAATGATGAAAAATTTGGTTTGTGGTCTGTCGGGGGGATTCAGTCGGATTTGGTCGGATTTGTTTTTGTGGTCTGTCGGGGGACAGACCACGAGTTAAACCAAGAGGAAAATTTGAGAATAAACTCTAATTATCGTAATATTGCAATAATATATTTTAAATCTATGGGAGTTACTAAAGCTGATCTTTTCACAAAGGACCAAAATCATTTGGCACAGGTAGCCAAAGCTTTCGCTCACCCTGCACGCGTTGCAATCATTCAGCACCTGCTTAAGATTAATTCGTGTATTAACACAGATCTTGTTCAGGAATTAGGACTTGCACAAGCTACAATAAGCCAGCATTTGCGGGAATTAAAAGATGCCGGTATTATTCAGGGAACGGTTGATGGGCCAAAAGTAAACTACTGTATAAATCCAACCACCTGGATGCAAGTAAAAGATCTTTTTAATGGGATCTTTCAGCAATATTCAAATTCTACAGATGATAACTGCTGTTAAAAAAACTTATTATTTCATGTCTTATTATTTCAATTATAATGTATCCCGGTCTACGCGCTTATATTGAAGAAATAGCAAAAGATTTTTTTATCATTTCAGATGAAAGAAAAATCATCCTGCAAAAAATTGCAGCTTATATAAAAAAGAAGGAGAAATCAGGAAAATCTGCAAGGCTTGTTTTTATCTGCACGCATAACAGCCGAAGAAGTCATCTAAGCCAGATCTGGGCAGAAACCGCAGCATATTACTATAATATTAAAAATATCTCAACATTCTCTGGTGGCACCGAAACAACAGCTTTTAATCCTCGTGCCGTGGCTGCAATAGAACGTGCAGGCTTTAAAGTTGAAAATCCGACGGTAGATCGGGAGAATCCTGTTTATAAAATAACTTTTTCTGAAGATGGCCCTGTAATGGAATGCTTCTCTAAAAAATATGACCATCCGGTAAATCCTAATGATAATTTTGCTGCAATTATGACTTGCACAGAAGCTGATGAAAATTGTCCTTTAATTCCCGGAGCAGACTTACGGATCCCTCTCTCTTATACTGATCCTAAAGAAGCTGATGCTACAAAAGCTGAATCTAATGTATATGATGAACGCTGCCGCCAGATTGCAACAGAGATGTTTTATCTGATGTTTCTAAACCTCCGAGTCCTCCATGAGTGACTCGGAGGGGAAGTCCTCCATGAGTGACTCGGAGGGGAAGTCCTCGATGAGTGACTCGGAGGGGAAGTCCTCGATGAGTGACCCGGAGGGGAAGTCCTCGATGAGTGACCCGGAGGGGAAGTCCTCGATGAGTGACGCGGAGGGGAAGTCCTCGATGAGTGACCCGGAGGGGAAGTCGAATAAAAAACCTCGGAGTGGCTTCGGGGGTGTCCTGCCGGGGGGCAGGCCGCGGGAGGAGTTCCTCCGAGTCCCCTGGCGGGTACTTCGGAGGAGAAGGTAATACAACCTGATTTACGTTTAGCAAAATTATCAACATAAAAAATGGTTACTAAAACATCAAAAAGGCTTACATTTCTGGATCAATACCTCACGCTATGGATCTTTATAGCAATGGCTATCGGGGTAGGAATAGGATATCTTATTCCGTCAACACCGGAAGTCATTAATGCATTCTCCTATGGATCTACGAATATCCCTATTGCCATAGGACTTATCCTGATGATGTACCCTCCCCTGGCAAAGGTTAATTACAGCCTCCTGCCTAAAGTGTTTAAAAACGTAAAAGTACTTTCAATTTCACTCCTGCTTAATTGGATAATAGGGCCGCTGTTGATGTTTGCGCTGGCAATAACTTTTCTTTCCGATTACCCGGAATATATGGTAGGGCTTATTTTAATTGGCCTCGCCAGATGTATTGCGATGGTACTGGTATGGAATGACCTTGCTGAAGGCAGCAGCGAATACGGTGCTGGTCTTGTTGCTTTAAACAGTATTTTTCAGGTATTTGCATATAGTTTTTATGCCTGGTTATTTATCACCAAACTCCCTCCAATATTTGGTTTTGAAGGAGCAATCATAGATATCTCCATTGCTACCATTGCAGAGAGTGTTGCTATTTATTTAGGCATCCCTTTTTTAGCAGGTTTTCTTTCAAGGTTGATCCTGGTTCGCGTAAAAGGCGAAGAATGGTACAGACAAAAATTTCTCCCCGCCATTTCTCCAATTACACTCATTTCCTTGCTATTTACAATTGTAGTAATGTTTTCTTTAAAAGGTGACCTAATAGTTCGCATTCCATTGGATGTGGTGAGAATAGCCATACCATTACTGATCTATTTTGCTGCTATGTTCTTTATAGGGTTTTTCATCAGTAAAGCTCTTGGTGCAGATTATGAGAAAAACGCATCCATTTCCTTTACTGCAGCCGGTAATAATTTTGAATTGGCAATTGCTGTGGCCATTGCTGTTTTTGGCATTAATTCAGGACAAGCATTCACAGGTGTTATAGGTCCTTTGGTTGAAGTTCCTGCTTTAATTCTTTTGGTACGTGTTGCTTTCTGGCTGAGAGATAAGTATTATTTGAAAATTTCGGTTTAAAACCTCAAGGGTGGTCTGTCGGGGGACAGACCACTGGTGGGGGACAGACCACTGGTGGGGTGTTTTCAGTCAGACATAAAAAAATCCCCACCAAAAGGCAGGGATTTTTTATAACTAATAGGCCATTAAGCTTTACCCAAAACAAGAAAAATTATTTCCAATCAAGCTGTACTTTCATTTCGGCCATTATTAACCTGCCGATCATTGGAGAACCTACAAATTCTCGCTGATCTACATTAAATAAATTAGTCACTGAAGTACCGAAATGGAATGTGTCACTTATTTTATATCCTGCAGCAAGATCCACTGTAGTAAATCCACCTAATGGTCCGTGATTATAAAGGAATCCAGATTCACGGGTCCCTGCTCCTTCGGCAGTAGCTATTTGTTGACCTGAACGGAAATCATATTCCGGTACCCATCGTACATTTAATGAGGCAGAAAATTTCTTATTCAACAGATCAAATGCTGATACATTAAAGTTTGCACGATGATTTGGAGCATTTAAAGTACGTAAACTGGCTCTTGTTGCCGGAGAAAGATTCTGTAAGGCAGGGTCATATTCAAACTTATCTTCATCTGTGATATCAGAATTGAAATACATGTATTTACCACCTATACTTATATTCTTATTCAGACTATAGTTCAATCCGATGTCACCACCATAAGAATTAACTTCACCATAGTTCAGGTAAGTAAGGTGCAAATAACCATAATCAGCAGGAAGTTCCGTATCTCCTTTCATTAAGATCTGCTCACCATTAATAGATAATGTAGGTAAATCCACAGCAAAAAGAGCAACCGCAGGGCTTATGAAATCACGGCTTTTAGATGTCCACGCAGTAAAGTCTACAGATAAATTAGAAGTTAGATCTCCTTTATAACCAAACTCATAGGTCTGTACTTTTTCAGGCTGCAAAGGGTCGATCACTCGTGTATCACCATAAGTAAACTGTCCCGTAACTAAACTCTGGCTGTACTCTCTTACTGTTAAACCCTCGCCACTTCCTATAAGGGCTCCACCAGGGAAAGGATACAGGAACTGAAGGAATTGAATTGAAGGGGCAGCATAGGCACGACTATAAGAGATCCGGAAATTACCCTCTCCTGCTCTTGCTGTCAGCGCTAATCTTGGGCTGAATTGTGTTTCATACAGCTCATGCTTATCAACTCTCGCAGCACCAACAAATTTAAACCTGTCAGCGAATGGTTTTTCAACCTGTAATACAGCACCATATTGCGTTAACTCAATTGGGCCGTCTACATCATATAAATATGTTCCTTCACTATCCGCCTGGTCACGCTGGAAACTCAGCCCACCAACAACATAAAGGTCTTTACCAATTGTATTATTATACTGCACTTCAGCATTAAAACGCTGGCTGTTATCTATAAAACCAGGGAACCCTAATCCACCCTCTTCTACAGGAAGTAAAGATTTCCTGCCTGCTTCAGCCTCAGTTTCACCAGCAGCCAATAACCTATGATAATTTGTGGTTCTGCCGTTGATCTGATAGGTATAGCCGGCATCATTCCAGGTATTATAAACAGTAGCATACCAGTTCTCAGAAACCAGACGCGCATTCAGATATTGAAAATTCCATCCGTCAATCTGATTTCTTCCAAGGTTCGTTACACCAATATTAGATCCCTGTCCGTAACCATAGTCAAGGATGATATCCGTTGTATTATTTACTTCATAGTAAAGGGCTGCGTTATATCTCATTATCTCAAAACCAAAATCAGGCTCATATTCCGGAACAGCACCAACACCTGCAACATAAACACTATCTACAAATTCAAAATCTTCACCCTTTGTATATTCAAAATTTGCTTTAAAAGAAATAGGAACATTGTCAAATGCCTGTGCATGTCTTGCTCTGAACGATGTCTGGCTCTGATTCCCTGCCCCTAATACTATTGTCGTCCCTTCAGAAGTACGTGGATCTTTTGTTATGGTATTTACAACTCCGGCATGCGCATTGGGGCCATAAAGAGCTGAAGCCGGCCCTAAAACTACCTCCATACGTTCGATATCTTCTTTAATGATTGTATTATAAATACCAGCAGGTAATCCGGTACCTCCGGGAAGCATACCATTACGGCCGTCATTTAATTGAAGCATCCGCACATTAAAAGCACTGTTAAATCCCCGTGCGTTAATACCAACACCTACGACACCTGAGCGTACAACTTCTACACCTTGTACTCTTGTTAAAAATTCACCGACATTATATGTAGGGATCTGATCGAGATCTTTAGATGTAATAGCAGAAACAGATGCAGGAGCTTCAGTTATACGCTCTGCCCGTCGGGTAACAGAAACAACAACTTCATTCATCATACTTATCGATGGATTCATTTGCAATGTCTCCAGGGATATATCACTTCCTCCGGCTACCTCTTTACTAATTGTTTCATACCCAATAAAACTAAACAGCAAAGTAACACCTTCATTGTTAGCTACTTTTACCTCATAAGAGCCATCCACACCAGTTATAACTCCTATTTTAGTATCTTTAATCACCACGTTGACACCTGTCATAGGTTCACCGCTTTCGACATCCACTACCTTTCCTGAGATAGTATATTGTGCCATAATGGGCGCAATCCCCAAAAAGAGAAATACGCAGGTTATGATGTAAAACTTGTTCATAATGTATTGGTTTAGTTCTGGTTAGTTCTGTTTAAAAATTGTTTAATTAATGTATTTGCTATTTCCGGTTGTTCAAAATGCACAAAATGCCCTGCCTCATCAATCAATTTTACAGTAGCAGAAGGAAATTGCTTTTGGGCAAGCTCAGCTACATCTACAGTAGTCAGTGCAGGATGCATGTAGCGATTAGGGATTAGCAGGTCCTCTTTTCCATATAGGACCATTACCGGTAAGTTAATCTCTGAAAGACGTTCAAAAACCGGTTCGTTAAGCATACCACGAACACCTTCCACCACCACATGGCAGTAGTCTAAAAACCGGATATCTTCTTTTATAATCATCCGGTCATCATACATGAACTCTGCATCTTCAGGCATTTTAAAGAAATTCAGCGCCAGATTATTACGATACTGTTCATCGGAAACCCCTGCTACCTGTTCCGGTGTCATGGCAAAGAAAACGCTCTTTTCCTCTTCCGTGAATGTTTCAATACCGGCCGGAGCCATTAACATCAGCGAAGTGATTTTTTCAGGCTGCTTTAATGCCATATGAATCGCAATTTGACCTCCCATTGAATGACCGGCGATATTAAATTGATCTACCTCCAATGCATCCATTAATTCAAAAAGTGAGTTGGCATGGAAAGACATATCTGCTGCAAATTTTCCTTTGGATGATTTTCCGTAGCCTATAAGATCAACCACAATACATCTGTAGCTCTTCTTAATCTCATTTACATTTTTATACCATGCCGGTGCATAGCTGCCCATTCCATGGATAAAAAGTATTACCTCACCTTCTCCTTCATCAGCATAAGCAATTTGCAGGTCACCGTCTAACTGACGGAGTTTCATTTCATAAGGATATTGTAAAGCATCAAACTTCTCTTGTGCTATGGTTTCCATAGATGACATGCCGCAGGCACAGATAATTGTGTAAAATATTATTTTATGTAAAGCTTTTACAGCCATATAAATGTGAACAAAAATTATTAAGTGCTAAAGTATTAATCTGATTGGAAGAAGAAATATAAAATTTAATTACCCTGAGGTTGACTTTTATCCTTTCAGAGAGATAAAAATGCTAATAATTGCAGTATATATATTATTTAACGCAAATAAATAGGTGTGACTAAGGCAAAACAACCTCTGGGATTTTTTTCTTCACCTCCTCCTTAAGCTCTGATATCACTTTACTCTGATGGCTTTTCTTATCATTACTTTTCAGGAACTCATTTAAAAAATCATTGACAGCTTTTATTTCAATCTTTTCAGTTTTATAAAGGGAGCATTTCTGGTACCATTCAATTATGGCCGTTGAATTTATCTTATGCAGGTATTTTTTCTCTTTCTCTATCAAGCCAAGTTTGTCGATATAGCTAAGTATCTTCTTATACTCACCCTGAAGAAATAAAGCACGAAAGAAAACGCTGAAATACAGATGCCATCGGTGCTGTAATATTTCCTCCTTATGGGCAAGAAGGAATATCTCCGCATGCTGAATTGCCTCCCTCAGCTGATTTGTCTTTGTTAAACATGTGATATATGCTGCCGTAAAGCTCGTCCTGTGGTGAAAATTAGAAGTATGCTTTGTATCAGGAAAAACCTTATGCATTAATTTCAGAGCCTCCTCCACCTTTCCTTTTTTCAGAAGGACAGCAGTTAAATTATTTACATAATGGATGTAGTCACTATTCTTTACACTTATTGATAGCCACCCGTACTTCTCTGCCAGATCCAGCTGGTTTGCCTTTGAATGATAAAGAAGACGATTTCCGTAGTAATTTATGAGAATTCTTCTGCTGTAAAACTGACCGGAGATCAGGATTGGCTCAATTTCATCAAAAAGAGCCTCCATTTTTTCTTTTGAATTATAGTTGTAGTAGAGAAAGACCAATCTTACCAATGCATAGTACCTGTTCATGCCGTCCATAATGGGATCACGAAAAATGGTTAATAACCAGCTCTCCCACTGACGAGATTCTTTTTCATTAAAGGAATATTGTTGAATAATATCATGTGTAGCCTCCTGGATCCGTGTATATACCAGCCTGCAGTGATCATAATGCGATTTATGGCGATGAATAAACTCTACAATTATTTTGTATTCCTTATGACGCATGCGCACGAGCAGAAAGTTTAGGAAATTCAGTCCCAGCTCATAGCGCTTCATGAAATAGTAGTGATCCTGATTAGTTTCTTTAATAATAGAAAGCAGCTCTTTTTCCTGCTCCTGTGAAAGATCATCGTTCATTAGCTGACGTTCCAGATTTACCAGCTTTTCAAATTCCAGGTCTACATCCGCCTGCTCCAGCCTTCCCTGCATCCATCGCATCATACGGGAGTATTTACGTTTATCTACATGTGTACTAAATGCAGATTCATCGGTTTCCTTACTTACAAAAGCCTGGGTCTGCTGTAAAATATTTAAATTTTCCAGGTCATCGAACTGCTGGATATTGAGCAAATAAAGCAATTCGTGTGGTAAAAGACCTGATGCAAATTCAGTAAACTTCTTAAGCTTTTTCTTCTTCATAACCTTCATTCCTGAAGATAATTATTTAGTTAAGAAAGAGGAACTGAAGGGTAATAATTTTTTCCCGGGCTATGATTATTTAAGCTGCTTCAAATAGAAATATGTGCTATAAACCGAGTAAGATTTCTCTCTTCGCAAGCCTGTTGGTGATAAAGCTGTAGGTTTCGCAAGCTACGTTCGAAATGACCGAGAAATATATGAAAATCGTCATTACGAGGAGGCATCGTAAACTTTAAGAATTTTATTTAGCGCTTTGTGCCGACGAAGTAATCTTTCCTTTTATTTGACGAGATTCCTTCAGTCGCATTTTGCTCATGCAAAACCCAATAATTTACATGCTCCTTCGGAATGACGATAAAAAAACTAAATCTCCTTTTCCCGTCATCATGATGAAAATAGAGATTTATTAATTCGAAGCTTAAGCGTAGAAGGATTCCTCCTCGATTGACCAGATTGCCGCAGTCGCTTCTCTAATTATTCACTGCGATTTTTATTCTTCCTGCTCCTTCGCAATGACGGTAAAAAAGCTACGTTCGAAATGACCATTTTTTTAGGCTGACTTAGGGCCGGCCAAAGCAGTTAACTTCTTACGATCGATTTTACCAGTATCATTTTTCGGTAGCTCTTTCATAAACACAAAATATTTAGGCACTTTAAATTTTGCAAGACCGGCTTTACAGAACGACAGCAGCTCCTCCTCTCCTGCTTTTTCTCCAGGCTTTATAACCACATAAGCCTTCCCTGACTCACCCCATTTTTCATCCGGAACGCCTACAACCACTGCTTCACTTACCGCAGGATGCTGCATGAGCCGCTTTTCTACCTCTGCGGGATATACATTTTCCCCACCTGAGATATACATGTTCTTTATTCTATCCACCACATACAGGTATCCATCCTCATCTTTTTTAAGGATATCACCTGTTTTAAACCATCCTTCACAAAAAGCTTTTTTAGTTGCTTCGACATTCTTCCAGTATCCGGGTGTAACCATTGGGCCCCTTAGCCAGAGTTCTCCGCTTTCATTGGCGGCTGTCTCAGTACCTGCTTCATTTATAAGCTTTGTCTCCACATAAAAATTTGGAAATCCTATACTCCCTCTTTTCCTTATTGCATCCTCCGCTTCCAGTGATGTGATATTTGGCCCTGCCTCTGTCAATCCATAACCCTGCCTGATGGGAACCCCCCTTTCTGCCCATTTCTCAATAACAGGTATAGGTAACGCTTCTCCCCCAACAATCATATAACGCAGACTGGAGAAGTCAGTCGTATTAAATTCCTCTGCATCCATCATCATCTTTACCATGGTAGGAACGGCCATAAATATGCTGATTTCTTCTTCCTTCAGAAAATTCAGCGCCTGGGAAGCATCAAATTTTGACTGCAGGATAACAGTCCCTCCAAAATGTAATAAAGGAGTGCTTAACACATTCCATCCTCCTGTATGAAAAGGTGGCATAACCATCAGGGTGCGGTCATCGCTGGTGACTTTTAGCCGCATTGCTGTATTCAGGCTATTCCAGAGCATCATGCCGTGGGTATAGATAGCACCTTTTGGAAAACCTGTAGTGCCCGAAGTATATAGGATCATGCAGGGATGGCTTTCTTCAATGACCACTGAAGAAAAATTAGTATCCTCCTCCAGCACCTGTGAAATTTTCTCCGACAGCACAGACCAATAAATAGCTATATCCTTTATGTGGCCGGGAATATCGGTCAAAAGTGTTTCAAACTGTTTTTCAACTATTACTAAAGAAGGATCAGAATTTTGAATGAGATATGCGATTTCCGGAGCTGACAGGCGATAATTAACCGGCACCAGAATAATTCCCATTTTTTGGGCAACGCTAAGCAACATGAAATATTCAGCACCAAATGTGGCAATAATAAATACCCGATCTCCTTTTTGAAGATTTAATTTGCCATGAAACCAGGCCGCCAGACCTTTACCTCCCTTATCCAATTCACGATAAGTATAGGACGTATTTAAAGACAGATCTTTAACAGCTATCTTCTCAGGCAGATACGTGCTCCATCGTTGAAACCAGTCTGTTATCATATGCTTTCTTCTTTTTAAATATAATAAAAAAGACCCCTCCGATCACTACTGAAGCCGTGATTGCCAAAGCCGAAGGTACGGCAGGGTTCTTCACCGGGGTATCCATGTATGGCGTGATCTCCAGGTAGTAAATAGAAAAATGGATCAGAATAGCTGATAAGCTTGCCGCTATTGGAGCTATTTTAGGAACATTTCGTAAGAACATGCCGAAAAGTACGGGTACAAATGCTGCCGAGAAAAAAGCATATACACCATTCTGAGCAAATATTGCTACGCTAAGGTTTGGATTTACCAACTGCTGATAGGATAATAAAAATGCCACTACAGCCATAATTACAATGACTGCTTTATTTAACAATATACCATGCTTATTGATAAAATCATCATTACCATATGTTTTTCGGGTAATACCTCCAATAAGATCAGAGGTAAAGGTGGTTGATAGTGACTGAATCAATCCTTCCAGAGTAGACATCCCTGCAGAAATAAGCCCAAAGATCAGCAACAGCATTATATATACCGGGAACTGCGATACTACATATGTTGACACAAGTGCATCTACAGGGATAGGTTCTCCGTTATATGTTAGGTCAGGGAAAGTTAGGCGTGCGTAAAGCCCAACTATTATAACCAGGAAAAAAACCATCTGCACGATCCCTCCAACCACTAAATAGCGGTTTACATCCCGCTCTTCTTTTAATAAAAGTGATTTTGTGAGAATATGAGGCTGACAGATCACTGCCACTCCCACCACTATCTGACAAAAGATTATTTCAAAATAATCACGGAATAAAAAGCTTTCTTTGTTTAAAGGTTGTGCCAAAACAGGATTAATAGCCGCAAGCCTGTTAAAGAAGCCATCGATGCCATCACTAAAATATTCTGCTCCGGAGCCTATCAGAATCAAAGCTACAATCAGCATAGAAAAAGCCTGAATTGTGTTAGTGTAAACCATGGCATTGGCTCCTCCAAACATCATATAGCCAAAAATAAAGATGATCACCCCTGCTAAAACATAAACAGGATTTGCATTAAGGGCAGCAGATAAAACCTGTGTAATACCCACGCATATTAATACAATAAAAGTAAGGAGCAGCAGCGACAGGAAAGCAAAGAATAAAGCGAAATTTGGGCTCTCATATCTTTTCCCTATCCATTGGGCCAGGCTTAAAGCAGCCACCTGGCTACCAAATTTTCTAAAGCCTTTTGAAAGTACAACTAATGAAGCGACAGCCGCGACAGGCAAAACTATTCCATAAGAAATAAAGCCACTGATCCCATATGCCCCAATCAGTCCTGGGTTAATAATAAAAGTTGCTGCACTTGTTGTGGAAGCTGCTAAAGATAGTCCAACAAAAGCAGGGGAAAATCTCAGGCTTCCAAGAGCATAATCATTTATGTTTTTAGTCTTTCCGGATCCCCTGATGACGAAAAACATCACCACCAATCCATAAACAACAAGTAATAAAACAGTAGCTAAAGCTGACGACATAGTTTATAGTTTAAATGCTGCACTTGCAAAGGCCAGGCCTCCGCCAGACCCAATTAAGAATATTATATCTCCCTTTTCTACCTTTCCAGCACGGACAGCTTCATCCAGTGCCATAGGAATAGCTGCAGACCCTGTATATCCATACCGATCCATAATATAGTGTGCCCTATCATGCGGTAGCCCCAGGTTATCCAGCATCTCATGAATGCTTTTTATATTTATCTGCGTCATAAAAAACATCTTCACATCTTCTGCCTTAAGATCATTCTCAAGAAGTAGCTGCTCAGACATCTGTGTCCAGTAAGTAGGATTAAGTTCTTTGGGAAATTTCTTAACAAACTGTAGTTGATGTGTTTTTTGCTTCAAAACCTGCTCAGTAAGTGGTGTCTTTGCTCCTCCGGAATAAATGCCCATCCACTCATTATACTGACCACATGTCATCTGGTGAGCACCCAGAAACCCTCGTTCAGAATTCTCCTCAGCCTGAAGGACCACAGCTCCTGCCCCATCGGCAAATAGTGTAACCGTTTTCTTATCCTCCTTATTTAAATATTTACTCATGGCATAAGCACCTATCACTAATATATGCTTATACTGGTTATCGGCAATAATATATTTTGATGCAGTATCCAGAGCCGTAACAAAACCCGCACATGCAGTATTCAAATCGAAAGTACCTGCATTTAAAGCTCCTATCCTGTGCTGCACAACAGAAGCCGTAGATGGAGAAATGTATTCCGGCGTATCCGTAGATATAATGAGCATATCCAGCTCTTTCGCTGTAATCCCTGCTGCATCCAGTGCTTTTAAAGCCGCACGTTCACAAAGGTCAGCGGTAGATTCATTCTCTTTACACCAATGCCTTTCCCTGATGGTGAGATTTTCAACTAACCAGCTATCGACATCCTCACCCAGCTGTTCATTGAAATAATGGTTTGTGATGATGGTTTCCGGCACATATGATCCGGTACCTATTATTACAGGTTTTCTCATATTTTTCTCATTTTATAAAGTCACCGCACCATCAACACTTAAAGTGGTACCGCTAATAAAAGATGCCTCATCCGAAGCTAAAAAGGCATATGCACTGGCAATTTCTTCAGGTTTACCGAAACGACCTAGCGGTGTTTTACCATTGATCATCTCAATCACCTTATCGGGAATGGTATTTATCATTTCCGTTGCAATGAAGCCAGGGGCTATAGCATTTACAGTTATGCCCTTACGACCTAGCTCTCTTGCCCATGTTTTTGTCATACCAATAACTCCGGCCTTTGTTGCCACATAATTTGTCTGTCCAAAATTTCCATATATTCCAACTACCGAAGAGGCATTAATGATACGGCCATAATTCTGCTCGACCATATATGGACTAACTGCTTTGGTGCAATAAAAAACTCCATTAAGATTTACATCAATCACCTGCTGCCATTGCTCCTGAGTTATTTTAGCAAGTGTGGCATCTTTTGTTATACCTGCATTATTGATCAAGATATCTATTTTACCAAAATCTTCCTTTACTTTGGCTGCTGTTTTTTCCACAGCATTAAAATCGGTGGTATTAACCTGGTAAAACTTTACCTCCCCTTTAGAGGAAAGGTTTTTTGCCAGCTCTTCTCCCTTTTCTGATTGTAAGTCCCAAATGGCTACACGGGCACCTTCAGCAACGAATTTTTCTACCGTTGCCCTTCCGATACCCATGGCTCCACCTGTAATGATGGCTACTTTATCTTTTAATCTCATTTCCTGTATTTGTTAAAGCTCTAAGATGAAAAGAAGCAGCAATAAAAGAATAGAAGGCTGAGGATTTGTAAGGGTTGACTTTGGCAATGATGAAAAGCAATATTTAATTTTATGGATTGATAAATGTGTTTTAGGTACTGCGACTATATATATCATAATACCCCTCTCGGATGGTCTTTCGGGGGACAGACCATGAGGTGCAGGTATTGCGACTATATCAATCATAATACCCCTCGGATGGTCTTACTGGTCTGTCGGGGGACAGACTAGTAAGATTTTTCTCACACCAATACAACCCTTTGATAACAACCTGTGTCTTGTAATCAGAACCAAAAGTAGTATTCAACCAAATGAAAAACCTGATCTTATTAAGTGGAGTAATTGTAACAGTAATAATCTCTGCTATTTTCTCATGTTCAATTGATGAAGGAAAGGAAATATCGACCACTTATCCACAGAAATGGAAGCTGGTTAAAATGAGTGGCAACATGCAAAGTTCGGAAGTTACCGGAGATGCTATGGACTGGCAGGAGGAGTATATATTTAAAAAAGATAATACTTTTATAAAGCGAAGAGAAAACAATAATAAAGCTACAGAAGCAAAAGGAGTCTTTTTCACAACTTCTTTGGAAGACGGCGATTACCTGGAATTAACTTTTCTGGAAAATGATAAGCTGGCAGGAAGCTGCTCTACTGAACCTAAAGAACTTCTTAAATTGGAGAAAAATAAGTTGTCTAATACATGGCTCGCCTGTGATGGTCCGGGTTTGGAGTATAGAAAGATAGACTAGCTTTAGCTTCACAGTCTCCGAGTCCTCTTTGAGTGACTCGGAGGAGGCAGGGCGGGAGTGACTCGGAGGAGGCGGTAGGTCCTGGTTTAACTTTAGCAAAGCATAACCTGAACCTGAAAATAGAAGCAAATTTGTAACTTGCTTTTCCCAGTCTCCTCTTTAAGCGCCTGGGAGGAGAGGGAGAATGATCTCACCTACACCCCCAGTTCCCGTTAAGCTAATTTATTTCAGCTTCTTTATTTCGCGGAGTTAATTTAGATGTAATAATGTAGTTTTATATTCTAAGTATTTAGTTAGAGTATAACTTAACCCTCAGCTTTTGATATCTTCTTTTTGTGGTTCTATTTTGCTTTTGTAGGGTATCTTCAGGCGGTGGTATTAGATCCTGAAATAAATTCAGGATGACCGTAAAACAACGAGTACCCATATCCTAGTTTAAGTTTAGCAAAGCGTAACTTAAACCTGAAATATAGAAGCAAGTTTGTAACTTGCTTCTCTCGCCTTCTTCTTAAGTATCTTGGAAAAAGGCATTAAATGTTAAAGCCACGACCAAACCTTTTTTATAATTCAGGTCTGAAATGCCCTCTCCCAATCTCCTTCATAAACAATCTCATCAAGTGATTTCCTGCTTCTTTCAGCTGTTTCGGATTTTTTATTCTTTTCATCCAGCATATCAGGATCACCCTTATATCCAATAGCACAAGCTGCGATAGCTTCAAAATCTTCGGGAATATTAAATATTTCTCTTGCTCTATCCGGATCGAAACCTGCCATCTGGTGGATAAATAGGCCATCCTCAGTGGCCTGGAAAGCCAGAGTAGTCATGGCTGCCCCAGTATCGTATTTAAAATGGCGATTAGCTTTTTCATTTTTTGAGAAGGTTTTTTTACCACAGGCCAATACCAACACAGGTGCATTTTCTGCCCAATTCTGATTGAATTCTACCAGTGTCTCAAAGATCTTATTGTAACTCTCCTCCCCTTTCCTGCCCACTATAAAGCGCCAGGGCTGCTCATTAAAACTCGATGGTGCCCATCTTGCTGCATCAAAAAGTTTTAACAGCTGCTCACGTGAAACCTCCCTGTCAGGCTGAAAAGCACGAGGGCTCCACCTGTTGGTTATTAAAGGATGAATATTAAATTCTGTATCAGCTTTTTTTATTTCCTTCGCCATAATAAATGTTTAAACATCAATAATATTTAACTGACTCTGCTTATTTTTGTTTCATAATGTCTTTAAAAATAAATAAAAAAGCACCGGATTTTACTCTTCCTTCTACTGAGGGAAAAGATTTCACTTTATCAAAAGATGCTGCTGGTAAGCCCTTGATCCTTTACTTTTACCCAAAGGATTTTACAAAGGTTTGCACCAAAGAAGCTTGTGAATTCCGTGATCAGTTTGAAACCTTCAAAGACCTTGATATCATGATCTATGGCATAAGTACCGATGATATTGAAACCCATCAGAGGTTTCGTAAACAGCATCAGTTGCCGTTTCATCTATTGGCGGACCCAAAAGGTGAAGTCAGCAGATTATATAAGGCAAAGGTGCCTATACTAAATATGTCTAAACGCATTACTTATCTTATTGATAAGGAACATAAAATTCAGGCAGCATATAAGGAGATGTTTGGCTTTGAGGGGCATATAAGAAACATGGTGGAGGAGCTCAGGGGATAAAATCTCCGAGTCCTCTTTGAGTGACTCGGGGGAGAGGGAAAACAGCATATCTTGGTAGTGGTCTGTCGGGGGACAGACCACGGAGAGAGACCGGAGGGATAGCAATAAAAAAGCCCCGATTGAAAACAACCGGGGCTCAAAATTTTATTATTCTTCTAATTAATAAACTTTCTTTGAAAGGTATTTTCCTACTTCTTTACCTGCTTTTGCATAAGCTTCAGAAATTCTTAATCCGGCATCAAAATCATAACCCATAGCACCACTTCCCGGTGATTTTTCTACAGTCATTTCTCCTAATGAATTACCTTCGGCAACAAACTCGATCCTCATATCAATTAATGCAGGTTTTCTCATTACACCTACGTTAAAACCTGGTTCAGTAAAAGTAGTATATACTTTCATTACTACAGGAGCATCCCCTTCATGTGTTGCTGATACACCAGCATCCTCAAGATATTTACTGATCAATTCCAGAAATTTTGGGTGGTAGCGATTTTCTCTGTCTGCGTACCAGTTCTCCTTCCACTTATCTCCTTTGCCAGCTTCATCTTCGTTGTATTTGGCAACTTTTTCTTTGATATAATCTTCCTCATTGTCAAATTTCCCTACTCCCATATCTTCATAGTAGTATTCAATTTTAATTTCTTTGTGGTTGGTAATCTCCTTAAGATCACCTTTTACTTTAATCTTTTGGGAGTAAGCTGTTGTTGATGCTATTAGAGCAAGAACGAACATAATCGATGTAACTTTTTTCATGTTTTTTAATATTTTCAATTCGTTCACAAATTAAATGATAAATAAACCAGTTTCAAATATTTTAGGAGAAATTAAAGAAAAATTATTTCTCATGCATGATTTTTTTATAGGCGCGGAGTGATAATACAGTTGTGGGGGTACCGTGGTGTTCTGTCGGGGGACAGACCACTGGCAGGTATATGTTCATTGTTCATTGTATTCTGTCGGGGACATATTTCGAGGATGGTCACACATAAATCTCTGACCACTCTCCCGCTCACTTCAGCTCCTGCTGGCCTACAATTAATCCATCTTTAATCTCGAGGCGGCGATCGGCGAGGTTTGCCAGTTCCTCGTTATGAGTTACTATGACGAATGTCTGATCGAAATTATCCCGAAGGTCAAAAAACAGCTGATGAAGCTCCTCTGCATTTTTTGAATCTAGGTTCCCGCTGGGCTCATCAGCAAAAATGATCGCAGGGTCATTGATAAGGGCGCGTGAAATTGCTACTCGTTGCTGCTCGCCTCCGGAAAGCTGGCTAGGCTTATGATCCGCACGAGCTTCAATACCTAAAGCACGCATCAACTCACGTGCTTTTTGTTGTACCACTTTCCACTTACCGCCGTTTTGTATATAACCGGGGATACAAATATTTTCCAGTGCTGTGAATTCAGGAAGCAAATTGTGGAACTGAAAGACAAATCCTATTTCTTCATTTCGGAATCGTGCCCGCTGCTCTTTATTCAGCCGGTTTATCTCCCTGTTATTAATAAGAATATTTCCCTGGTCCACATCATCAAGAGTACCAAGTATATGAAGCAGTGTACTTTTACCAGCGCCGGATGCCCCTACGATAGAAACAATCTCCGCTTTATCCACATGAAGGTCCACCCCTTTCAGCACTTCTAATGATCCGTACCTTTTATGTAAATTGGTTGCTTTTAGCATTATTATTAAAAAAGATTCTCAAACATAAACAAATAAGCAAGTTTTATTCCCTCACTTTTGTAATATTTTGGCGATTGGGCTAGTTTCGTGGCGTAAATCAGTTGGCAATTGGCAGTAGCAGTAGGCAAAAAATAATACAGATACATCACAAACTGTTAATACAGAAATTTCTAATAACTTTGAACTTCAAACTTTAAACTTCAAACTCAATGAACATACACGAATATCAGGCTAAGGATATATTAAAGAAATACGGTGTAACAATACAACGCGGTGTTGTAGTTGATAATCCTGAGAAAGCGAAAGAAGCAGCTAAGGAGCTTAATAATGAAACGGGCACGGAATGGTTTGTGATCAAGGCGCAGATCCATGCTGGTGGCCGTGGTAAAGGTAAAGTAAGAGAAACAGGCTCTAACGGAGTTGTTTTAGCGAAATCTTTAGATGAAGTTCCTGAGAAAGCAAAGAATATTCTTGGTGGCACATTGGTAACACACCAAACCGGTGAAGAAGGTAAAAAAGTAAATAAAATCCTTATAGCAGAAGATGTTTACTATCCGGGAGAATCTGAGCCAAAAGAGTATTACCTGGGTATCCTTCTTGATCGTGCAAAAGGTCAAAATGTTATCATGGCCTCTACTGAGGGTGGAATGGATATTGAAGAGGTAGCTGAAAAATCTCCTGAGAAGATTGTTAAGGAATGGATCGATCCTTCCGTAGGTCTGCAGGGCTTTCAGGCTCGCAAGGTAGCTTTTGCTCTTGGATTAGAGGGAAATGCATTTAAAGAAATGGTGAAATTCATCTATTCTTTATATAATGCATATGATGGCATTGATGCTTCTATGTTTGAAATCAACCCTGTCCTTAAAACTTCAGATAATAAAATATTAGCCGTTGACGCAAAAGTTAATCTTGATGATAATGCACTTTACCGTCACAAAGACCTCGCAGAGCTGAGGGATCTTTCTGAGGAAGATCCTTTGGAAGTTGAAGCGGGCAAATCTGGACTTAACTATGTGAAGCTTGATGGTAATGTGGGTTGTATGGTAAACGGTGCCGGCCTTGCTATGGCAACAATGGATATCATTAAATTGTCCGGTGGTGAGCCTGCAAATTTCCTTGATGTGGGAGGTGGGGCAAATGCACAAACTGTAGAGGCAGGATTTAGAATTATCCTTAAAGATCCGAATGTAAAGGCTATACTGATAAACATCTTCGGTGGTATCGTTCGTTGTGACAGGGTAGCTAATGGTGTTGTGGAGGCTTATAAAAAGATTGGAAATATAGATATCCCTATTATCGTAAGATTGCAGGGAACAAATGCTGAAGAGGGCGCTAAGATCATTGAGGAATCCGGATTAAAGGTTTCTTCAGCGATATTGCTTAAGGATGCGGCGCAGAAGGTGAAGGAAGCGGTTGGTCAGTAGGCAGTTGGCAGTAGCAGTAGGCAAGAGGAGCTAATAGCTAAGAGCAAGGAGCAAGGAGCAAGGAGCGTTCTTTACAATCTGAAATCTGAAATAAGAAAGGGCTAAGAGGATTCAAGTTGGCAGTAGGCAGTAGCAGTAGGCAAAGAGCTAAGAGCTAAGAGCATGGAGCATGGAGCATGGAGCAAAGAGGTTCTTTACAATCTGAAATCTGAAATAAGAAAGGGCTAAGAGGGTCTAGTTGGCAGTTGGCAGTAGCAGTAGGCAAAGAGCTAAGAGCAAGGGGCAAAGAGCAAAGAGCAAAGAGCAAAGAGCTAAGAGCAAGGAGCTAAGAGCTATGGGATTGAGGGGGGAAAGATTGATATCCTCAGACGGCTCAATGCGAGTATAGCATAGCGAAGCCGATTTCGATCTCGGATCTCGGATCTCTGATTTTCAGATTTCTGATTTCCAGTCTTTGTTTTTCCAGAGTCTAAAATCTAATATCTTACATCTTATATCTAATACAATTGCATAAAAGCCTAAATTCTAATATCTTACATCTTATTTCTAATCAACAAGATTAGTAAAAGCAAAACATAATCACTATTTTTGAGTTATTAAGAAAAATGCCCAATTTATGAGGATAATAACAGCTATACTTGTTGTACTTCTTTTTATTACTGATACCCTTCAGGCTCAGAGTTTTTATGGCAGCCGGAGGAACAGGTCTACAATATTAACAGTAGGCACAGGTACCACCAGCTATTTTGGTGATCTTAATGATCCGGGGGATCGTTTTGATAGTAAACCTAACGCTAATATAGGCCTGCAATATTTCTTTGATGAAAGATTTGGTGCCAGGGCAGAGGTTACATGGTTTCAGCTAGAAGGAACAGATGAAGATGTTTATCCTTCAAGAAATCTTTCATTTAAATCAAATAATTTTGAGCTAAATGTAATTGGAATATTTGATATTATACCTCATGGCAGACGTTTTTACCAGAGGGAAGCAGTAACTCCTTATGTGTTTGCCGGGGTGGGACTTGTTTATTTCAATCCAAAGGCTGAATACCAGGGAGAAACTTATGCATTACAACCTTTGCAGACAGAAGGAGTAGATTATAGCAGAGTGGCATTTGTAGTACCATTTGGTGGTGGTGTCAAATTTAAAGCAAGCCCATTTATAAATATTGGAATAGAAGTAGGTTACAGACATGCATTTACAGATTATATGGATGATGTCAGTACTACTTACGTAGATAAGAGCGGAGCTCCCGAAATCGAACGAGCATTAGCTGATAGAAGGCCAGAAGTTGATCTGCCTCGGTGGGAACCTGGACATATAAGGGGTAATCCAGAAGATAACGATGGATATGCCATTCTTAACCTTAAATTAGAGTATTATCTTCCCGGGGATTTATTTAGTAGTGGCTATAGCAGGAAGCCTCCTAAAAGGAGATCACCTCGCAGAAGAAGGTAAATTAGATATAAGATTTTAGATATAAGATGTAAGAGGCTCCGGAATTATTCGGGGCTTTTTTATTTTTGGCCACAAAGGATCGAAGGCACTAAGTAGGATTAAAGCTGAGGGACCCGCACCCTTTTATTCCCTAAAGGGAGGCTGGCGCGCAGTAATTCGGTCGCATCTCGTCTGAACGAAATAATAATAATCTCTAGAATGTGGTATCCTCCATAACATTAAAAAAGATGGTCATTTCGAACGTAGCTTATCAGTCCTAAAGCTTATTACCAACAGGTCAGCGGAGTGAGAAATCTTACTCATTATTTAACGGGAATTGTTAATCGAGGAGGAAGATCTCTCCTATTGTCGAGATGATTCTGAGGTGGGTTTAAAAGATAAATAACAGCAGGTTAAATTTTTACCTCCACCTCCTCCACATCGCCTAGCTGAATTTATTTCAGCTTCTATTGTCGCGGAGTTGAGTTAGTTGTAGAAAGTGTAAAACCGCCGATAAAGCTATTATTCTGAGGTGATTTAACCAGAAGCTTTTGATATATTCAGACAGTTTTATCAGCAGTGCATAAAAAACTTTATTTCAAACCGCGAAGAGCCCGAAGAAGGCGCAATGGACGCAGAGGATATATTAACATCCTCCTCCGCATTTCTCCATAACTTTACGATTTTGAGCTACATCTAACCTCTGACTTCCGACCGCCAATTTCCCTAAGCCACCACCTTTTCCTTATCCAGCACCTGGAAAGGAGAAGACTGACTTTTGAATTCCGGGACAATTTCTTTCATTAAAGAAACCATCCTGTATTTATCACCATTTTGAATTGCTTCTGATAGAGCTTTAATTTGCTTTTGCACATTCTGATATGCATACTCTCTCACATGAGCGATCATGATCTTTTTATGGTATGTTTCAACCGTATTTTCCTTTGTTGCTAAAAGCTCCTCAAAGAGCTTCTCTCCTTTTCTAAGGCCGGTAAATACAATTTCTATATCTTCACCTGGTTTTAATCCTGAAAGTAGTACCATTTTTTTGGCCAGATCGACAATCTTAATTGATTTGCCCATATCAAAAACATAGATCTCTCCTCCACTACCCATAGCACCAGCCTCCAGAACCAGCAGGCATGCTTCAGGTATTGTCATAAAATAACGGGTGATATCAGGATGTGTAACTGTAATAGGACCCCCTTCTGCAATCTGTTTGGTAAAATAAGGGATAACAGATCCATTGGAACCAAGTACATTACCAAATCGGGTTGTAACGAATTTGGTAGTACCATTTTGATTCATGTTTAAAATATATCTGTTAAAAGACTGCACATAGATCTCTGCTATCCGTTTAGAGCATCCCATGACATTTGTAGGATTAACCGCCTTATCAGTTGACACCATTACAAACTTCTGTACATTGTAAGTTACTGAAAGATCTGCCAGAATCTTTGTTCCAAGAATATTACAGCCTATAGCCTCCTGAGGATTATCCTCCATCATTGGCACATGCTTATAAGCAGCGGCATGATAAAGAATATCCGGTTTATATTCCTTAAATACATCTTCTATGCGCTTTGAATTTCTTATATCTGCAATACATACAACAAGATCGTCAAAGCCATCATTTTCCAGTTCACGCTGTAACTCATAAAGAGGAGATTCAGCCTGATCGACAAGAATGATTAGTGAAGGGTGGTGGAATTTAATCTGTCTTACTAATTCACTGCCAATTGAACCAGCAGCGCCTGTTACCATTACAACTTTATTAGCTATTTGTTTAGCAACTTCTTTATTTTCAAGTTTTATTGATTCACGACCCAAAAGATCCTCAATATTGAGATCTTTAATTTGTTTTGCACTAAGCTCACCATGTACCCACTCCTCTACAGGAGGGATTGTACGAACTTTAATATCATTTTTTAAGCAAGCATCTACTAACTCATTCTTTCTTTCAAAGGATAAGCTTTTAACTCCAATTATCAGCTCATCTATTTTAAGGTCTATTAAAAGTGACTCCAAATCATTCTTCGCATCATAAATAGGAGTACCATTAAGAACTTTTCCTACCTTGCGTTCATTATCCTCAAAAAAAGCAGTTATCTTATAATTATGGTTAGGATCGGTTTCCAGTACCTGCTTAGTGATCATTCCTAAACTACCCGCTCCAAAAATAGCAACATACCTCTTATTACTTTTTATTCGTTGGTTATAAGCAAATACACTTTTTACAAATAACCGGTAGAAGAATAAAAAAATAAATGAAGTAAAGAAGGATATTAGAATAACAGAATATGGAATTAAATTTGCATCAATGTTATACTGATAGATCAGGTTACAAAAGACAAGGAATATAAAAAGTAGGACTACAGTATAAAAGATCCTGATCCCATCCTGTATCCCAGTATATCTTACTATACCTGCATAACTCCGGGTAAAAGCTATTGCGAGCATTCCACAAAGCACAGAAACCCAGATGCCAATAAAAAAATTATTATCTATAGCTTCCTGAGGTATAAAATTAAACCTCAGCATAAAAGCCAGAGCAGTGGAAAATGCTATTATTGAAAGGTCAATAACTACAATAATCCACCTGGGAAGGATCTTTAGCCTATCGACAAGTTGTAAAACCAAAATTATTTATTTGTTTTACGTCTATTATCATAGATCTTTTTAGCACCGAATAAACCTCCGGCTGCAATTAGCCACTCTATTCCTGTAATTGGAATAGGATCATCAGGATCCCCGCCGGGATCTCCAGGTCCACTATCAGGTTGTCCAATTACATAAATAGGTAGTAATAATAAAAATATAACTAAAAACTTTCTCATTCTTATTCTTTTACTATTCGTTCGGTATAGGAAACAGTATCTCCAGTAACTTTAATGATATACATTCCTTCATTTAAATGAGAAACATTAATTAAGTTCTGTCCATTAATTAACTTTTGCTGATGTAGAACTCGCCCTTCAAGAGAAATAATTTCAACATCTGCAGACTCTACTGGTAATGTTATTGTTAACTTCTCAAAAACAGGGTTGGGATAGATCACAATATCTTCTTCAATGTTATCTAAAGTTGTTCTGGCGGAAGACATGTCACAGCTCTTCTTGCTACCTTTTGAGATATTTTTAAAGCTCAACCTAAACCTATCTTTTCCAAAAGAAGTGGGATCTTGATTAACAGTAAAGGAATATGTATCTCCCTCAGATATTTTAACATTCTTATTATTATAATTGTCTATCAGCCATAATTGAAAACCTGATTCAAATAGATCAAATCCAGCAAAGGACAATTTATAATCACCTTTTGGGTTTTTATCATGTAATGAAAGTGAAACATTAACATCACAAGAATTTAAAGGCAACGAATTTATAACTAAATCTTCATTATCCGACCCAACAGTAGATAAATTGATTTTTGGATTATAAAATTTTGGAGCATCCATATATATATCTACACCTTCAGTAGCGCCCTCTCTAAAATGAATTATTGCCTCATCTGATATTTCTTTATGCGATAAATAAACTCTTAATACATTGTTTGGTTCCTGTGCATTTGATAATTTATCATTAGTTTCTGAAACTCTAAAAAGATGCTCGGGATTCACAGAGGTTTTAACAGACTGTGCCGCAGAAAAAGACGGATTATTTGCAAATGCTTTTACCCAAAATGCCTGGCCCATTGCTATCGTTCCATTCCATCCATTTGTTCCTACAGTTCCATTATGGGTGACATAGCCACCTGCAGTAGTTTGTTGTCCGTAATTATCTTTTATATAAACTGTTCCATAAACATTATTAAAGCTCCACCCTGCATTAACAGCAGTCGAATTGGCATTAGGCCAGGTAACAGTTGATAAAAATGGATTACCCACTAAATTCCAACCATCAACCGCTTCCGGATCCAAACCCTGATTATTCTCATTATAAGTAACAGGAAAATTAAATGTACTACCTTTAATTGAGCCTTTCATATCAAGAGTTACGGGTATATCAAAATCCCTTATCCATATAGCGTAGCCTCTTCCTCTTTCAAAAGTTTCAGAATTATTTGAAGAAGGAAAACCTTCATAACCTTCACTTACATTACCATCAAATGCCTCTATATATTCAAATAATGAAAGTGAAGAAGAGTTACAATCCAAGCCTAAAGTAGCACAATCTGTTGCACCAGTAAAAGTTCCGGTAATTGCTATTTCATTCTGCCAATCTGCGACGGTAACATTAGATAAAGGAGAAGTAAAATAACGCCAATTTTCCCCTTGTGAGATAAATCGTTCTACTATAATATTTCCACTAATTGTATTTCCATTTACCATCTCGCCAACATAAGCGGTGCCCCCTGTTTCTGCAGTAGATAATAATCTTAAAATTCCAGTTCCGTCAGAACCATCAGGATCTAATATATTACTTGATCCTGTAAATACAATTGAATTAGAGATACTCAAACCTGTATGATTATTTATTACAGTATTGCCAATTATAATATCTGCAAATGTTACTGGTGTGGAGCCACTAATATTCTGATTAGCTGAACCAGTAAATAATATATTTCCCCCTGATGAAAGTATCGTGGAATTAATTTGTAAATTTCCCTTTAGATTTATATCATAGGCTCCTTTATCAAAAGTACCTGCCGAAATATTTAACGACCTATATACCACTAAATTAGAAATTAAACTAGCAGTTCCAGCAGATTTAATTATTGATAAGCTGCTATAATCAACCGGCCAAATATTCTGATTGCCTGATCCCTGATATATAACAGTACTTTTAGATGTAATATTAGGAACTAACCTACCTCCATTGTTAATAATGTTACTTTCTACTCGTAAAACACCCTCTGATGAAATGGCTAAAACCCCATCTGCTCCTAAATTACTTTCGTTAAGAGAGATATCACCTGATACGCGTAAGACCCCACCAAAAATTTCAACTAAAGACACATTATTGCTAGTACCACCCCTACCAGTAATGCTCAATGAGCCAACTTCAAAACTTGTCGTTACTTGAGTATCATATCCATCTACAACTCTTACAATATCGCCAGCCCCTGGAGTAGCTGCACATAAACCATCATTATCAGTATCACTACAAGACCAGATTGCCGCATCAGACCAATCACCACTACCTATTGTAGTGTACGTATCCTGAGCGTAAATAGTAGTAACTGAAAATAATAAGATTATTATTAAATAAAAAATATTTTTCATATCATAAAAAATTAAGGCTTTTAAGTTGCTTTATATACAGCTGTTTCATAATTAGGTAACCGAAGATATTGTTTTTTCTCTCTTTATCTGTACCTTCTTTCAAGAGAAACAATTTAAAAATAAATAAGTTTTCTAAGATACCACTAAATTTATATTACATTTTTCTTTTGTTTTTTTGATAAAGAAATCCAAATATAAGTAAAAACATTAAAGTAGGGTTTATAATTAGCCTATGAAATTGGGCAAGAATGGGTGAACTTATTTCACTCGGCCCTTCGGCAGAAAGTTTAATCAGAAAGTAAAGAGGTAAAAGAATAAAAAGCTCAAAAAATTGAACACCAAAAGCAAGTTTAACATACTTCTTTTTTAAAAAAATACCATAAATCAATAGAATAGCTGAATTATCATTAATTAATACTCTAGTTGTTTTATTTATTACAAAGGAGGCATTACTACCAAAATTAGTGCTAAAAAGATCTTCTAAAACTAGTGAAAATGAAAAATTTTGAAAGAGGAATACTACTCCCATAATTGTAATGCTAATGATAATTAAAAAAACACGTAGCCAACTATTCATATTTAGAGACTTAAAAAATTAGATGACTTGAAGCTCAAAAAATTAAAAGGAGGAAAGAAGAAGTAGGCAAATGAAAAAGATTGATTAACGCATTCTCTTTTGATCATCAATGGACTTCAACTTTGTTATCTTTAATTATTTGTTTTACGCTATTATCAGACAAACTTTTAACCCACCAAAACCATAAGATAAATACAACAGCATAAATAAATGCTGTAAAAAAATATTTATGGGTGAAATACATATAATCCGGAAGATATCTACTGACGAGGATAAGAAGGTCCACACGGAGAATATTAAAGATATAGATTATAATGAGACTAAGTGGTATAAACCACAGATAATGCTTTAACGGACCTTTATAAGCAGCCAAAAATGCCAGCATAACAATCATAACATTTAAGCTGTTACAACCTTCGAAAACAGAGACGGTTCTTACTCCCTCCAGATAAACAGGTACATATGGGGTGGGAGTATTTTTTATTGTTGCTTCATATCCAAATAAGTTTAATACATACACTGCATTTTTTGTAACTACTTTAGTTATCGGATCCGGTTGATATTCAAATTTTGTAACATAAATACCGTAAAGGGTATTGAGGACAAGATAAACTATCAGGAATTTACCTACAAAGAAAAGGGCGGGTTTGAATTCGTTGAGCGTAGAGCGAAGAGAGGAGAGCATAGAGTTTTGTAATTAAATTATTTAGAAAATGGTTTTGCAGGTATTCCAATTACTGTTGTATTTGCAGGGACATCTATGGTTACTACGGCCCCGGCTCCTATTATTGCATTATCACCAATGTTTAATCCCTGAAGAATTTGAGCACCTGTACCTACCGTTACGCATTCACCTATTTTTACACTACCTGAAATATTTGCGCCGGGCATTATCGATGTATAATTTCCAATTTTTACATCATGACCTATAGTAGCATTTAGGTTCAGTAAGCAAAAATTGCCTATTTTTACCTCTGCAGTAATAACCACTCCGGGACAAATTACAGATCCCTTGCCTATTGGTTTTTCTGAAAATGAAGTGCCGTAGTTGAGAATCGTTGTCCTGGAGGTAATATTCGTTTTCTCTGCAATTTTCTTTTTTAAAAAAGGATCAGAAAGTGATAAAACATAAACACCTGATTCTCTTATATCCTTTATAGTACCCAGATAAGATAGTTTAATTTGCTTGTTTTCATTGTCATAATAACCATCTACGTGAAGATAATTATCAAGATTTTTTATATAGGCATAAATCTCTTTTCCCAGGCCGCCCATTCCTATCAATGCTATTTTCTTCATTAGCTATTAAATTTCAGCTAAAAATAAGGAATATCTTATCTAAAGTTGTATATTTTTTATTTCTTTGTTATGACAAAAAGCCACAGTAAGCTGCTGTTTTGCAGAAGTTTCATGCCGACGAGGCAATCTTTCGTTCTGGTCAATAGAATTCTTGGCTCTACATACTTTAGAGCTGCCAAATCTGCCACACACACCCCTTTTATTCCCTAAAGGGAGCCTGCCGCACTAGTAATATTAAAGCTAAGAGGGTTTATCAACGGTTCATGATCACCTTTTCATTAGTTATTGTTGTGGTTGTAATAAGTTCTTTTTGCTGTTCTATTTTCGGGGCCCCGGCACTTATCGCCTTCGTTCCTCAGGCTGGCCGGGGACTGGTTATCTTATTTATAATCTAAAGGACAGACAGAGAATGAAGTGTCAATTCTTCGACTTCCCAGTCCAGAATATTTTGTGAAAATTCACTCTGAAAATTCTAAACATCATTAGAACAAATTAAACTGGGAGTACCTCAATTTCTTTAATTCGCACAAAGTCTTTTTTGTTAATAGTTGCAATTTTCAAAACATTATGAGCTAATGCAATCGATGCGATTTCAAAATCATGAATAAGTAAGCCTTTAGGTTTATGCTCCTTAATTAGATGGATAAATTTTTTATTACTCTCATCATTTGGATATAACACATTACACAGCTGATGAAATTCTAAAATATCCTGCAAAGCATCCATAACTTCAAGAACAGGATTTTCTCCTCTTGTTACTACAGCAAAATATTCTGACAAATTCTTAGATGAGGTATAAAGTTGAAATGATCCTGAAAAAAGTTCAGTAGCCCATTTATGATAAATAGATCATTTATCTTTTGCATAAATAAAGACATTAGTATCTAACAATATCTTATTCATATGCATTTTTTCGGATATCAACTTTATCCAATTGTCCCTTAAAATCTCGAATTGTCAAAGTTGTACCCGTTGATTCTGAAGAAGATCTGATCTTTTTTAATAATAGATAAACCTGATCTAACAAGCTTTCCGGTAGTTTATCAATTTCTTCTTTAATTTGTTCTTTGGTTGCCATTCTTACAAATTACTTTATATAAAAGTAACAAAAAAAATAATATTTCGATTCAATTTATCTACTTTGCCAACTGCCCCACGCGCCCCTTTTATTCCCTGAAGGGAAGCCTGACGCGCTATTAATGTTAAAGCTAAGAGTTTTATCAACCTTTTATGATCACCTTTTCATTAGTTATTGTTGTGGTTGTAATAAATTCTTTTTATTCGCTCCCGCATGGCAGGCACGCTGGGCTTGCTCATGAATCTCCGCTGCGCTACGATTTGTGGTTCTTCTCCACAGGGCCCGGAACAGGTCCGGGGACTGGTGTTACCTATTTGTAAAGATTTTATCCAACACATCAAATATCCTCTCAAATTCCTCCTCTGTCAAATTAGATCCACTTGGCAAACAAAGTCCAATCTCAAACAACCTCTCACTTATCCCATCACCATAAAAAGGAGCGTCTTTAAAAACCGGCTGTAAATGCATTGGCTTCCAAAGTGGGCGCGACTCAATATTTTCCTCTTCAAGGGCAAAGCGTATATCTTCTCTCGTTAAACCATTATTTTTTGTTGGATCTACCAAAATGCAGGTTAGCCAGCGGTTGCTATAGCTTCCCTCCTGTTCTGGCTGAAATTCAATATCAAATCCTTTTTTATTAATCCCCTCAAAATATTTCTTATACTTTGCAAAATTCGCTCTCCTCTGCCTTACTCTTTCATCCAGCACCTGCATTTGTCCACGGCCGATACCTGCAAGCACATTGCTAAGACGGTAATTATAACCTACTTTAGAATGTTGATAATGAGGTGCCTGATCTCGTGCTTGTGTAGCTAAAAACCTTGCCTTATTAATTATAGATTCATCTTCAGAAACTAAGGCTCCTCCCCCACTGGTGGTAATAATTTTATTACCATTAAAAGAATAAATGCCGTACTTTCCAAAAGAACCACATTTCCTGTCTTTATATGTAGATCCCAATGCTTCGGCTGCATCTTCAATAACAGGTATCTCATACTCATTGGCAATTGCCATTATTTCATTGATTTTTGCTGGCATGCCATACAGATGAACAGGAATAATGGCCTTTGGCTTTTTCCCGGTTTTGGAAATTAGATCATCAACAGCCTCTTTGAGAAACCCAGGAGACATGTTCCAGGTAGCCGTTTCGCTATCAATAAATACTGGTGTTGCCCCCTGATACTTTATTGGATTGGCTGAGGCAGAAAAGGTGAAGGACTGGCAAATCACCTCATCACCAGGATCTATTCCTTGAATGATTAGAGATAAGTGTATAGCTGATGTACCGCTGGATAAAGCTGCTGCATGTTTTACTTTGTTATAACTTTCTAGATCTTCTTCGAAATTATTAACATTTGGCCCTAATGGAGAAATCCAGTTGGTGTCGAATGCTTCTTTGATATATGACTGTTCTTTCCCTCCCATATGTGGAGAGGAGAGGTAAATTTTTTCTTTCTTCAATTTATTTATTTTTAATGGGGTTCATTTTAATTCTTAAGCAATTCATGCTCTTTCATCAGGATAGGTTTCGCATCCACATCTCTTAAAAAAATCGATTCAGGTTCAAATTCATACATACTAAAATTGATATCAAAAGATGGATCATTGGTTAACAGACGAATTGTATCTTCTGCAAAATTAGCACCGGCTGCTGCAAAACACATTGAAAAAGCTACATGCCGAACGTTCACTTCTGTAACATAAGGTTTACCATGACTATCTTCTTTAAAATCTACAGTAAAGAATCCATGCTTTTTAGAATTAGCCGTTTCAAATAGCACATCCATTATATGACGTGCCTCTTCAACAAGCTGAGGTTCATTTAAAAGCCGTCCGAAAGAGGTGTTCCCTGTAATTCCGGAAGGTGCTACTTTTGCCATTATATAATTAACCCGTTCTCCGCAAGCAGCGCGTATAAGCTTACCCTCATAATAAAGTAATTTACATGCCAGATTTCTTCCCGGAAGGAACTCACTTGCTATAAACTTTTTTACATCCGGATTAATAGTTATCCAATTTTTAAGAGCTTCTTTATTCTCCACTTTCAAAGAGCCAAGACCACTTGAACCTGAAGTACTTCTTATCCAAAAAGGATAATTAAGCTCTTTCTCAATTTCCTGAAAATTATCCTGATTTGCATCAATTGTTACCGATACAGGTACTTTTCCGGTATCAGAAAGTGCATCAGTCATTTTTGACTTATCCACAAGAAGATTGGCCATTGCAAAATCGGGAAGTAAAGCTTTACATGGCAGTTGATTTTCCTGTGCATATCGTGCCCATTCTATAACTTCTAATTCAGGCTGTACGAGTGCAATGTCAATATTATGGTTATCAATAATTTCTTTGATGCTTTGCCAGTACTTTTCATCTGATGCTTTAGGTACGAGATATGTATTGGAATATAGCTCTTTCTCATAAAGCCCATATGCGAGAGGATTAATATCTGTCCCTATAATTTCTATATCCTTAATATTTGAATACCAATGCAAAGCCCTTGCAATACTTCTTGGTGTAGGGCCTCCCACCCCGTTGATTAATATCTTCATCATGCTTTTTAATTATTACCAGTAAAAGGGGGATTATCTTTTCCCTCTTCATAGCTTGTATTCTCTGGTCTCATTACTTTCAAAACTGTTAACCACATTATTTTTACATCCAGAAAAAAAGATAAATGATCAACGTAAAAGAGATCCAGAATAAATTTTTCTTTCCAGCTTAATTTATTTCTACCATTAACCTGAGCCCAGCCTGTTATACCAGGCAATACTTTATGCCTCCTTTTCTCATTTTCTGAATAAAGAGGAAGGTATTCAGGAAGTAAAGGTCTTGGACCAATTAAACTCATCTCTCCTCTTATTATATTAATAAGTTGAGGTAATTCATCAATTGAATATTTCCGAAAAAATTTTCCAGTAGATGTTTGCCTCTGCGGATAAGATAAAGTCTCCCCCTTGGAATTAACCTCATCTTTTAAAGTCTTAAACTTCAAAATTTTAAATGGCTTATTATTTTTCCCAATTCGTGTTTGTATAAAAAAAGGAGATCCAAAATTGAAATAAGCAACAGGTATAGCAATAATAAAAACAGGCAAAAAGAATATTACCAGGATTCCACTTAAAAAGACATCTAAAATTCTCTTTACAAAATTTTTATACATTTTTATTTCCTGATCTCCCGAATCAGAGAAAAAGCTTCAGCAAATTTAAAACCTACAGTAGCACCACGATATTTTGCTAAATTTTTTATGGATTCAACAGATCTTGGATGAGGAAACTCTTTAATTTGCGTTGTAAAATATTCAAACGCTTTAATTTTCAGGTCGATAAATTCAGTGATATCTTCAAATACTACAGGAATAAATACATCATCACCAAATGGCACTGCCCATTCAGTCTCAGACAAAGTCTCATAGGCATATATTTTTTTAACAGGATTATTATTAATAGGACGAGCAGCCACTAAGGTAGCTTCAAAGGTTATCCGGTGATCTTTATGAATATCACCTCTATGAGTCACATAAATGGTATCGATATTATTTTCATTAATAACTCTTGATAAGGCAATGGAAATTTTGTAGGATGGTTCAGTATCCAATCTTGGGCAAGGGAAATCCAAAAAAAATGTATCCTTTACACCCAAAAATTCATGAGCAGCCACAGCTTCAGCACGGACTCTTTCTGTGCCTTCTTTTTTAAATAACTCTGGCGCACCTAAATGACCATTAGTCATTATCGCCACAAAAACATCATTTCCCTTTTGTATCTCTTTTGCCATTGTACCTGCACAACCTAATATTTCATCATCAGGATGTGGAGCAATTACAAGAATCTTATTCTTTTGCATGAAGTAATTTCTTTATCTCCTCTATTTCAAATTTTAAATTTATAATCTCTTGCATGTAATTAATTCCCAGATCATGGCCAACTGCAAAATCATTTAATGATGCCCCGGATATTTCTGTCAGCCATATTAATCCTTCGCCCGTTTGCACCAGTATACCTTTATCTTTATCTGTTTCCATTACTCTACCTGGCACACCTATGTACCTGTTGCTTTTTTCAGGCAAAGCCTTATCGACTGTAATTTTCTTATTCTTAAAAAAAGTATATGCCCCAGGCAAAGGATTTGAAACAGCCTTTACCAACTTATAAATCTCTTTTGAAGGTTTATTCCAGTCAATCATTCCATCAACAGGTTTTCTCCTTCCAAGGTAGGTAACTTGTTCCTCGTTTTGTTGTTTTAAGTGCAACTTACCTTTTTTTATCTTGGGCAATTCTTTGTCCAGTGCTATATCGATTGCTACCAATATTTTCTTAATTACATCCTTCGCATAATCATCATCTTTAACAGTATATTCCTCCTGAACAATAATTGGCCCTGAATCGATGCTTTCATCAATCAAAAAAAAAGTAGCTGCGCCTTTTGCTTTACCTAATATGATCCATGCCACAGCTCCGCGCCCTCTTCCTTCCGGAAGTTTAGTAGGGTGAAAACCGACACATCCAGCAGTAGGAATATTAATCAACTCCTGCTTTATCAACTGTGATAGCCCTATCACAAAAAGCAGATCAGGTTTAGCCTCCTTAATCGTTTCAACGGTTTCAGTATCATTTATTTTTGTGAAATAATGGAATGGTATATTATGTTCAGAAGCAAAAGGCTTTAAATCTGTATATCCACTAACATTTTTTGTAGCCTCCGGATCAAGTCCCCATACGCCACAGATATTCATATCATGCTGAATCAGCTTTTCAAGCGTTTTGCGGCTGCTGTTAACACTTCCTACGAGTCCAATTTTTGGATTTGCCGGAATATTCATATTTATCTATTTATTTTAAACTAATATATGATACAAAAGTTGAGGCTCATTTTCATTGATGTTTTTTAATCTTCAGAGGTTTATTAATAAATTTCTCCTCTCCTTCTATAATTATAAAAATGGTCCTGAATAAGATCTTGAGATCATTAGTAAAAGTGATATTCCTTACATAGTTCAGATCAAATTTATACCTTCTCTCCCAGTTCATGTGAATATTCCCAGATACCTGGGCTAATCCTGTACATCCTGGTCTTACAGAATATCTTTTCTTTTGTTCATCTGTCATATCATCAAGTTGTGCAGCAATACTTGGACGGGGACCTACTAAAGACATATCTCCCTTTAATACATTTATAAGTTGGGGCAGTTCATCAATCTTAAATCTTCTGAGCCAATAACCAAATTTAGTAACTCCGGCAGCTTTACCTATTACAGGTTTTTTTCCTACTGTTCGTTTTTCATTAGTCATTGTGCGGAATTTATAAACAGTGAACAAAGAAAGATTTTTGCCAACCCGATTTTGTAGAAAAAATATTGATCCTGGACTCTCAATTTTCACTAATACAGCAATTATCAAAAGAAATGGAAGCATTAGCAATAATATAAAACCGGATACTATAACATCAATCAATCGTTTAAAAAAATGGCTGTACATTAAATATTTATGATTTTTAACATATATTATCCTGCATAAGGTTAGCTATATTTTTCGGTTTTCCTGAATCTGCATTTAATTTATTCGTTATCATTAATTGCAAACTAGTTCTTCGAAATTTTTGCTATATAGGTTAAATAGTGCACAAATTCTTTATAGACAATATCTGCTTCACCAATTTCAGAAGCAAGGTTTATTGCATTTTCTTTAAAAGCATAAAGTTTATTAGGATTATTTTTAAAAAATAAAATATTTTCCGCCAACATATCAGAATCACCCGGAGCATTGAATAATCCTACTTTGTTTTTAACTATAATATCATTCATTTCACTTTCTAAAGAATTTAAAATAGGAAGACCACAAGCAAGGAGATCAAACAGCTTATACGTAACTGTTTGAGTAGCACCTTTAATATGTTGAGTTAACCCAAGGTCAGCTTTAAAATACTCCTTCAATAGCTCTTTTTGTGGAACCCTCCCAATATATGAGAGATTACCTGCTCCACCATTAATATATTCCTGTATAAGTGCTTCCTGTGGCCCAGCTCCTGCGATAATAAATTTAATATTCTCACCCTTTAAACTTTTCGCCGCATCTAGAATTGTCGGTATATCATAAGAACTTGCCAAACTACCAGCATAAATTACTGTAAAGAAATTATCATCTTTATCAATTATTCCGTCAAATGATTTTAGGCTTTTACGCATTTCAGATACAGGAAGTGCAGGGTAAAAAACTTTTAAATTTTCTTTATTTGAATTAGAAAATGAGTTGGCCCATGTCAAATACTGATTTGATATGGCAGTTATAGCTGTGGCATTATTAAAAGTGGCATTGACTTTATTATTCAATGGCTTGAAAATAAGATTTAGCAAAAAATCAGGATATGAATCTAATCTGACACGAAACAAATCTGGCCAAGGATCAATGACATCAACTATTACTGGAACATTGTTTTCTTTACCCCATTTTGTTATTTCATAAGCAAGTGAAATTGGAGGAAATGCTACTAAAATCACATCAGGGTTTGATCTTTTTTTCAATAATTTCAGCAAATCCTTCGAATATTTATAATGCGATAATAATCTTTTTACCGAAATATTTTTTTTATACCCATGAGATTTCAGATAAACCATCTCAAAGTTATCTTCAAGCTGAATCGTTTCAGTTTCAGAAAACCTTTGATTTTTAGTATTATGTTTAAATGTGCTAGCGAAATAAGTTATATCATGTCCTAAATCTGTGGCATGTTTAGCAATAGTATTAAATCGGGTAATATTTGATTCATCGATAGGAGTTTGCTCAAATATTGATATAAACCATATTTTCATTCTTTATTTACTTTTCTTTTGAGAGTATTCTTTTTCTTTTCAACCAGGCTTCATAAATCTCTTCAAATGTTGTTTGAAGATTTTTTGTTATTCCCCAGTTAGGGTAATGTTCCTTCATTTTGCTCAAATCACTATAATAGCAAATATGGTCTCCAATTCTATTTTTTTCATCATATTTATATTTCATTGGCTTGCCACTTATGGATTCTATTAATTTAAATGCCTCAAGAATTGAAATAGTATTATTTTTTCCTCCACCTAAATTATAAACCTCTGATATTCTTGGTTTTTGTATAAATTCCTCAATAAATCTAGCCACATCGAAAGAATGAATATTATCTCTTACTTGTTTTCCTTTATAACCAAAGATGGTGTATTCATTTTCTTCTAAATTTGTTTTAACTAAATAGCTCAAAAAGCCATGTAATTCTACCCCAGAATGACTTGGGCCCGTAAGGCATCCTCCTCTAAGGACACAAGTTGGCATTTGAAAATACCTACCATACTCCTGAACACTGATATCAGCTGACACCTTAGAAGCTCCAAAAAGTGAATGTGTTGATTGATCAATGGTAAAAGTTTCAGGTATACCATTTTGATATTCTGGTTGATCATAATCAAATCGAGTTTGTAATTCACGCATTAGAATGTTATTAGGCGCATCGCCATAAACTTTATTAGTCGATAAGTGAACAAATGGAATATCTGTGTTGTATCTACGTGTTGCTTCAAGAAGATTAAAAGTTCCAACGGCATTAGTATCAAAATCCTCAAATGGAATAGAAGCAGCTTTATCATGACTTGGTTGAGCTGCTGTATGTACTATAGCATCAGGTTTTAATTGTTGTATAAGTTCCAGAACATTTTCCCTGTCTCTAATATCAACTTCATGATGATGAAAATTTTTCAGATCATTTTCTAGTCTCTTCTGATTCCAACGAGTATCCCCACTTTCACCGAAAAAAACTGCTCTCTGATTATTATCAACCCCGTGTACTTCCCATTCTAATTTCCCAAAATGCACACATACCTCTGACCCAATAAGTCCTGATGAACCTGTTACTAATAGTTTTTTCATTATACTTTATTTTTAATATTGTTATGTTAAAGTGACTTGTACTAAGGTTTCTATCCAGAAAATTTTATTATTAAATAGTTCAACTACATTTCTTCCGTTTTTTAGGATTTACTAAAAGAATAGTCGTTTTAAATATTAATATGAAGGAGGTGTTATGCTCAAAAATGTCAAGGCAAATTTTTATTCCTTAAATTATATTAAACTTACCAGTTTAAGCTATACATGGTATTCTTGGCTTCACAATATAATTCTCTTGCTGCTTTATCTTATATCGTGAATTTTAAAGTAAGCATCTATACTAAGTATTTAAACAATTTGTGGTAAAATTCATCTTAATAATTTCTCACTAAATATCCTACCAATTCTAGTAACAATGAAATAATCAATTAATTTTAGCATGCATCTTCTTTAGTTATCCATTAAGTTCACGATTTTTCTTCTTTTTCCTGATGAAAGTAATGGGATCTCCTGCACATATTCTATTGTTATAATTGCATCCGTACCTAAATAATCTTTTAGATCATTTATTAAAATATTTTCATTTTCTAAAGGTTCTGAACAATTTAATTTCATTTGATATTCTTTTTTATCAATCTGAATAAATTGAAATTGTAAAACGGTAGTATATTTCCACATGGTATTAGTTATGGCATGAGGAGATAAAAGTTCACCTTCGGTATTTTTAATAAAATCCACTTTTCTACCTTCTACCTGCATTAAAATTGGACCTCGCTCCTCATGTTCCTTTATACTTTGCACCACTCCTAAATCACCTGTATCATATCTAATAAAAGGCATAGCAAAATTAAAAAGATCCGTTATTACAATTCTACCTAGCTTTCCTTCCTGAACCGGAATATCTTTCTCCAAATCTAAAATCTCGACAATAAAACTCGCATGATTAATAAAATATTTTTTATTTATATTAATATCCTGCTGAGCAACAAATCCGTTTTCCATATTTGAATAGCGTGAGACTATTGGACAACTGAAATAATTTTGCAAGATACTGCGTGACGAATCGGATAAAGATTCTGACATAGTGATGATTGAATTAATATTTGAAGCTTTTACTAAAGGATTATATAGTTCTATATATTTAGCAATTGCTTCAAAGGCTGATGAGAATCCTAATAGGCATTTCCTTGATCTATCAGCATGAATTTGATTTATTAGCTTTTCTATTTTTTCATTTGACAAATTTGATATTTCAATAACTTCAACATTTTGAATATATCTTTCAAGCAAACTCTTCTTATTTATTTTATTCCAAACTCGTAAATAAAAAAATTTTGTGCCGATATCATAGTTAGCTAACTCAGAAAACAAAACATTTTCGGCCACATGTCTTTTCATTTTATTTGGATTCTTATAAATAGTAAAAGGTGTACCTGTAGAGCCACTTGTAGTTGTAGAGTAAAGATTATGCCTCTTAAATACTGTGGATAAAAAATTTAAATTATTCCGCATTATATTTTTATCCACAACTGGAAAATCTTCTAGTTTTTCAGCTTTAATATTCTGATAATATGGAACCGTACTAGTAGTATGTTTAAAAAGTTCTTTAAGAAATTTTTCGCGTTGACTTTTCGAATATGGTGATCTGTAATCTGATATAATCTTTTTAAGATCATTATAGTGCCTCCTCACTTGCTGACCTTGTAAAAAATCTTTCAGCCAAAAAATAGATTCTCTTACAGTTTTCATTTTTTAGATCTAATAATATTACCAAGTTCATCTGCAGAAATAAATTCCACTTCCGGCCATTTTTTAATTATTTCTGTTAGTAAGGCTTTCAAACTTCTTATCCCAATCTCTCTATTTTTCGGATTTATATGTCCTGAAAAGTTAATCCTATGTGAACTGATATTTGCAGGTTTATTCCAGCGGAAAGCTGATTCTATTTGTTGCAAGGCATATTTAACCCAATCTACACCACGATCATGAAGCGGCTCAAAAACAACATTTCGAACAATGAAATATTGATTATGAGAATTTTTCTTTCCGGTATAATTGAGCACTTTTTTGTAATTACCATTACCAACATGTTCATTCTTAATAAAAGGAGTATCTATAAACTCTATTCCTCCCTCTTTTAATGTTTTATGGATTTCCGAACTCTCTCGCCCCCCAGGAGGAGTAAAGCATGATGCTTTATAACCAAAAACTTTTTCAAAACATATTAAACCATCTTTAGCGATGTCTTTTAATTTCTCATTTTCATGTCTTTCCCAAAAATCAAATGCAGCTGTATAAGAAATTGAAGAATATCCACTACTAGTAATGCTTGTATATGATCTGTTTTTTAAAGCTGTAATAACCTCAAAATCATTCTTTCTTAATTTTTCTTCAAATACTTTAAGATTTAAATGCTCTCTGCCATGGAATTGAGGAGCTAATAATCCATTGCGCATACCTTCTTTCCACAAATCCCATGTACCATTATATGGGCCATTTAATTTTGAAAAGGTATCTGGCAGCAATTCATAATAATATTTAGCATATCCTTCTGTTTTTATTTTTTCAAAGTTAATATTTGCTGGCAGCGCATAAGGAGTAAATACTGCATTTTTGTTATTTTTATCTTTAACAGAACTTAATGTTTCCAGTAAAGATTCAAGGTCCTCTTTATTTTCGAGGGCATCATAAGCATCATATCTTTTCCTTACTTTTACTCCTGCCATATCCATTTTTCGCCTTGCCTCCTTAGAAGCAAGTCGAACATTTCCATAATCATCAACAGAAAAAACAATTATTTTACGCTTAGTTCTAAACCCAAGAACATTTTTTATATTTTGTTTAATAAATTCCAAATTATTTAATAATTAAATTAAAAAATACAAATTAAGCTTTACAATCAACGAGTTCTTTACAAATCAATAAATATGTTTTTGCACGCTCCTCAGGAGTATCAAATGCGTTTAATCTTTCTTCTCCATTTTTAATAAGGCTCCGATATATATCTTTATTATTCTTTAGAATACAAATTTTTGCTAAAGCATCCTTTCCTGATAAAGGATCATAATATAAAGCAGCATCCTGACATATATTTTTGGCAAAACTCAAGTTTGTAGTTACTATAGGTTTTCGCATAACCATTGCCTCAGGGTAACTAGCAGAAAAACTCTCCAAAAGAGTGGGAAGAAATAAAGCATCCGAATTGTTATATAGAACTGGACCTTCTTCTGTTGGAATTGGCCCTACATTATAAGTATATGTTTTTGCTTTTAAAGAAATGTACTTATTGAAATCATGACTTTTTAAAGTTAAGATAAATCGAACATCTTCAATATTTTTCTCTGCCATTAGAGATGCTATATCATTAATTATTTCTATATTTTTATGTCTATGATATCCTGATAATAATAATAATCGAAATTCATTTCCTTCATTAGGAGGTAGACCTTTATAAGAATCAACATCTTTACCACCAATTATTCTATAAATATTACTACAGGTATTAGAAACAGTATATAATTTTTCTTTACCAATCCATTTTCCAGCTCTCTCAGTCACATCAGTAGTTTGACCAACAATTGCATCTCCATCTCTTTTATAATAATATTTTATAAATTGCCCCTTTAACCGCCACTTAATTCTCTCCAAGGGGGATATGATATCATAAAATGGAGATTCTTTATATATATAATGTGCAAGGTTAAAACCGATTAAATGTTTTGCCTTCGGTCTCCAATATGAAGGACCTGTAGTAGAAAAAACGACATCAGGTTGAACTTTTCTTTCAATATTATTAAAAAAACTAGCAGCGGATTTAAAAGTAAATATTTTGGTCGCTGGGCGATAAGGTATAGCGTAAAAATAAAAGTTTTGAGGAAATGCATTTTTATTTATTTCTTCATTTAATCTAAGGCCTAATATCACATGGTATTCATGCTCTGAAAACTTTATACATTCATATATAAATGATAATGCCACTTGTACAGCACCTCCTTTATGAGAAGTTGCTGTATTTATTAATATCTTCATTTATTAAAAATAAATTTATAAAATGCCTCACTTATAGTATCGGGATTAAACTGGCGCATCTTAATTTTAGCAGCTGTCCCATATTCCATTCTAATTGATTCATTTTCACAAAGGAGCTTTAGGTTTTTAGTAAATTCTATATGATTTGCTGGTTCTATTAACACTCCATTTTTACAGTGGTCAATGAGATCAGATGGACCAGCCTCACAATTGAAGCTTATACAAGCTAAGCCTGCCCGCATTGCTTCACCAAGTGCATTAGGGAATCCTTCAGAAAGACTTGTAAAAGCAAATATCGAGGATTTTAAATACCATTCATCTATGTTTTTTATGTTACCTAAAAAATGAATTTGATCTTTCCTTTTTTTTGTCGCCGAAAAATTCTTTACATCTTCCAATTTCGGACCCTCCCCAATAAAATAAAGTTGCCAGTCATCAACATCTAATTCAGTAAAATAATTTATTAACCATTCCTGTTTTTTCGAACTAATAAAGCGACCAACATTTAATATTATCTTTTCCTTATTATAGATCTCATTAAAATTAATATTCCGTATTGGATTACCAATTACCTGAATATTTCTATGTCCAGTTCTTTTCGCTAAAAGTTCTTTTGCTAATACAGTCTGTGCAATTATTCCTGAAGCCTTTCTGTAGTATCTGGAATTTACAAGATCTAAAAATTTTCCGTAGCTAATTGAAGGTCTACTTCGATCTGAAATAAATGTTCTAATGGATAATCCTTGAGCAGCCAATAAAACAAATGAATTATATTTACCACCAAAAGATAGTATGGCCTCAGGCTTAATTTCTTTTAAAGATTTTCTTAAAAACTTATAAATTAAAAAAGTAAATATAATCCTGTTATATTTACTGTGATTAAAGCTTGGTTCATAAACTTTGACATTATCTGGTACAGTATAAAATTTTTCACTTCGCGTTAGTAGTATTAAAGCTACACGTATTTCTTTACGACCGAAATGCCAGGCTAACTGACTCATTACTCTCTCCATACCTCCAGAAGAAAATGAGGGCAATATTAAAGCCAGCTTTTTTTGCTTTGTAATAGTCATATACTAGAGAATTATCATTTAATTCCAGAACCAAAATATTCTATCTATAAAATCAGCAAGAAGCCGTTGACGTTTATTTAATCTATTATATGCAAATCCTAAATTAGGATTTAAGGTGATATTTTGTTTGAGTCGAACTCTATTTCCAGCCAGCATATGCTCTGCAGCATAATTTAAATGCTCTTCATTTTTTTCATTCAAAAGGCCCAGAATATTATCTTTATTCGTTATATAACTTTGATAAGAAACTTTTTTTGAATAGACACCTAAACAAAATAATTCACAGAGAAAATTATTTAACACCCAATCTAATAATGTCTTACTGGTCCTTCTTGCTGGCAAATTCTTTTCAATTCCCATGCTTATATCTTTTTTATAAGACTTTTTTGCAGAATTTAAAACTCCTTTAAAATCTCTACATAAATGAATCACCTTTAGGTTTACAACTCTATCTAAAACAGCAATTCGTTGTGCTGATTTTGAAGAGTCTATAATCATATCAGCGCCAGTCACAGTATGTATGGCTAAAAGTAACTCATAAGTTGCATCACAATATTCTACAAATTCTTTAGATGGAATTAACTTATTCTTGATTGTTACTAAGCTTTTCTTATTCCGTTCAAATTTATTTCTCAAATATTGATATTTAGAATATGAAATTTGTCGATTAGTTTCCCATAAATTAACAATCTGCGTCCAAACAGGACATTCAGAGATTATTCTATTACAGGAGCAGTATTCTTTTAATATGCTTTCACGTGTAACAGCTGTTAATTCACCTCCACTAAATGCATCTGTTCTATTTCCGAGAATAATATCAAGCAAGGTTGATCCTGAATGACCATTACCTGCTATATAAACTACATTGAATTTTCTTTGTGTTTTATTCATTTGAATCTCTTAATACCATTTTTTATACCACATCTGGAACATGAGGAGTTTATAAATAAGTGGTGTATAATGTAAATTACCTAAATTGAACTCCTTAATTCTACTTGTTACAAATTGTGGATTTAAAACTCCCGCCTTTTTTACTGTTTCATAATTGAGGTTTTCAGTTATTAAAAAACTTAATTCGTTTTTGAACCAAGAAGAAAGTGGTATGCTAAACCCACTTTTAGGTCGATCCAGCATCTTTCTAGGAACATAATCATGAACTATATCTTTAAGAATATTCTTTCCAATATTATTTTTCATTTTATATTCCAATGGTAAGCGTGCAGCAAATTCAATTATTCGATGATCAAGTAATGGTTCTCTACCCTCCAAAGAACAAGACATAGTTGCACGATCCACTTTCGTTAAAATATCATCAGGTAAATACATCTTGTAATCGATTAATTGTGGATGTTCTAATATATCCTGAATATCATTATATTTATCAAATTCTGTAGAAACTGGACTTACTGATTGATTAAGTAATTTGTTTATATATTCAGAAGGCATCAAGTGCATTTTTTTGTATAACAAATTGCTTCTTCTATCCTGCTGATGTTCTAATAATACCTCTGAAAAACTTTGTAACTGATGCTTCCAATGAATTTTTTCATCTGGAACAAATGAAGCAAATAATTGAGCCACTTTTATACTCGGTGAGCTTAAATTATTTGGTATTTTTCTAATGAAATCAAAATATTTTTTAAATGTAAAATAGCGGGTATATCCGCCAAATATTTCATCACCTCCATCAGCAGATAAAGCTACCGTAACATGTTTTCGTGCAAACCTACTAACCAGTACTGTAGGAATTGCTGAGCTATCAGCAAATGGCTCATCATAGAAATCCGGTAAATCCATCACAATATCTTGTGCCTCTTGTGATGTACATATTAATTCATGATGATCTGTTCTTAAAAATGAAGCTGTCTCTTTAGCATAAGGGGCTTCATTATTACCTTCTTCAAATCCTATAGAAAAAGTTTTTAATTTTCGTTTGTTATCTTTTTGAAGTATAGCCGCTACAGCAGTACTATCATAACCACCACTTAAAAAAATTCCTACTGGAACATCTGCAACTAATCTATAATTGAATGCTGATTTTAATAATTTTAAAAGTTCATATTTTGCTTCATCATAAGAGAAAGATAATTTAGGCTTGTTGTAATAATTCGCAGCATTCCAATAGCAGTTCTTACTAACTTCTTTGGTTTTAATATTTATCTTTAAATAATGCCCAGGCTCCAGTTTGTATGAATTTGAAAAGATACAATGAGGAGATGGTATATATCCATATTGAAAATAACTTTCTAATGCATTTCCATCAATTTTTTTATGAAAGTGAGGGTGCTCATGAAATGATTTTAGCTCAGAAGAAAAAATAAATACATTAGAATCTCTATAATAAAAAAAAGGTTTTACTCCTGCCCGATCTCTGAAAGTGTAAAGAATTTCTTTATCCTGATCAAGGATAACAAAAGCAAACATTCCTATAAATCTTTCAACGCATTTTACACCCCACTCTTCAAAGGCATGAAGAATCATTTCAGTATCAGAGTTAGAATGAAAAGAGTGACCTTTTTGCTCTAGCAAAATTTTTATTTCTTTATAGTTATAAATTTCACCATTAAAAACTAAAAGCCACTGACGATACTGCATGGGCTGGTGCCCTGCAACACTTAAATCAATTATGGAGAGTCTAGTGTGACCTAATCCAACTTGTGAAGAGTTAAAACTTTTATTAACAAACCCACTATCATCAGGACCACGATGACGTAAGCTACTAACCATATTAGCGATTACATCATGAGAAATCCTACTTCCATAATTAATAAAACCTGTTATTCCACACATGATTTATTTTTTTTCAATTAATTCACCCAATTCATCGCTACTCATAAATTCCACATCAGGATGTTTCTTTAGAAGTTTCTTTAGGAGTATTTTTAATTTTTTTAGGTTATGATCTCTGTTCTTTTGTCGAATCCCCCCTATATAATTAACTCGGTGAGAACAAATTACTGCCGGTTTGTAATAGTTAAAAGCTAAATCAATTGCATTTAATGCATTATCAACTACATCTGTGCCAGAAAATTCAGAAGGTTCAAAATAAACGTTTCGGATTAAATATCTTTGATTTAAATGATTCCGCTGCCCAAGGTAATGGTATTTCTTAAACACCTTTGTAGAGCCTTTTTTATAAAATCTTTGTACATGAGTCCCTTGTAAATATCTGACACCAATTTGTCGTAATACGTTTTCAATTGTTGGTGACCAGGCATAACATGGAGCAATGAATGATTTAGAGCGAAAGCCCCATATTTGTTCAAACAGGTCTGCACCTTTACAAAGAATTTCTTTTAGATTCTCGTATTCAATTTCGTATCCTTCTCCAAAAGCGTCAAGAAAATCTCTTCTGCCGCTTCCTAGAGGAGAATTTGCTACTGTAAACATATCCTCTCTTATAGCATCTAATAGCACAAGATTATTATCTTGTAAATTTTTAAGCCATCGATTTACATTTATATGTTCCCGCCCATGAAACTGAATCTGAAACAAATTACTTTGAATCCCTTCTTTATATAAATTTAAAACCTTATCGTGATTTGGATATCGCTTTAGAGTCTCTGTGAATGGTTCATAATAATACTGTTGAAAATTATTTTTCTTAATTCTTTCAAAATGTGGATTAGCAACAACATTATTTAATGTAAAAAGACAATTTTTGCCGTTTTTATCTTTAACAGAAGCTAAAATCTCCAATAAAAATTGTAGATCATCATTATTTTCTAATGTATCATTTCGATTATAGACACATTGATTTACAGGGTATCCTTTTGCTAACAATCTTTTATAAGCTTCAGGAGATTTCATCCTACTCATCCCCCAATCATCACTCTCAAAAACTACTATTTTGCGCTTAGTATGCCACCCGGGCATATTTATTAAATGTTTAAGTACTTTATTTTTGAGACTATTTATCACGTCTTTTTAAAGAAAAAATTTAATGTCCTACAAGAAATTGAGATAGACTTTCTTCTGATTCCATAAAAAACAAACTAATACTATTATTAATTAGCAACAAAGGATCAACAGTGTAAAAACCTGCACGAAAAGAGACTAAAACATACAGAATTAATGTAGGGAAGAGGGTATATGCCAAAGCCTTAATATATAACTTATCTTTGTTTATAGTATAAATAATAGCGTATCGTGCAAATGCTAATAAAAAAAAGATATACATAAAGCGGCCTAAAGAGCCTAGATTATATGTAATTAATGTAAAACAAAAAAAGATCAGTATAAATGAGAATAGCTGATTTGAAAAAAATGTTTCTCTTAGTTTAAAAACTCCCAAAGCCTCCAGTAATGTAGCAAAAACAAGAATATAGAAAACAGCATCTGTTTTAAGGGAAACATACCAGTTACGTTGAGATAATTTTTGTTGTTTCTCTGCATATATTTCTTCATCCACATAACCTTCCACATTTTTGCTTATTGTCGTATCGTTAATAGCTTTTATACCTTCATTTAGCTGATTAAAAATTGTGGTTGTGGATGAAATAGTAAAATAAAATATACTTATTGCCATTAATATCTTCCCTGCTGGTCTCAGAAAAGGCAGGATGTGCAATAAAAGAAGGAAAAGAACAGGAATAAAAAAAGAGTAGTGAATTAAGACACACAGTGAGGCACCAACAATATATTTAAAATTTCTATTATTAATATATTTCAATAAGAAATAAGAATATAAAAATAATGCCGGCCAAAAACGAACTCCGGTTACTCCTACATAAAAAGGTACTACTAAAACAAGAAAGCCAATAAAAACATAATGCAGACGCCCCCATGAATTACCAATAAAATGTTTGTGGCATTCATTCAGAAACATTAACATTAATTTTACATGAATTAATGAAACGACTCCCCAAAATAGCCTTGGATTATCTGTAAATCTTGAGGTTAAAAACTGTAAAACAAAAGCAAAAATATCTGGCTTTCTATTTACAACATTTTCAGAATAAATCGTAAGATTATCAATATTCAATCTATTTGCAATCAGGTAAAAGAAATCATTCCAATTATATTGTGCAACAGCATAAAATGACTCCTCATACCGAAGTATATCTCCAGAATAGAGATAAACTGAATATCCATACAAAAAAGCAAAAAGCAGTATAATAGACTGGTAATTTGCATTAAACCCTTTTTTTACAGCAAGTAAGAATGAGGCAAACGGCCAAATAATAAAAAGTACCCAATAATATCTAAGATTATTTGAAGCTTTCACCTATAAATAATTTTTCCCATTCATTTACAATTATCTCAATATTAAAAGAAGTAATGTGCTTTATACCTGCCAATGCCATTTTTTCCCTCTGGAAATCATTCTTAATCAATTGCCTGATCTTATCAACATACATTGATTCATTAAAATTTTTTACTATCACACCTGAAATTTGATCAGCAATAACTTCATGGATAACTGAAGCACAATCAAATGCTAAAGGAATAACTCCATATGCCTGGGCTTCAACCAGAACCATTCCATAACCTTCAAAATCTGACGTTAATGTGAAAAATTTTGCTTTACGAAAAAATGGCCTGGGATCTGTAAAACCATAAAAACTTATCCTGTTTAATTTATGCTTGCTCACGTAATCCTCCATTTGTTTCCGCTCAACACCATCACCGACAACATCAAATTCCCATTCAGAAAATTCAGTATGAAGCTGATGCCAAATTCTCAGTAATCGATCAACCCGCTTTTGTCCTATTCGTAATCTTCCCACATAAAGAATTCTATTTTCTTTTTCTTCTAAAGCATTTATGTCTGGCTTAAAAGGGGCAGGATTATATATTGCTTTAATTCTATTATCCGGAGATACCCCATAATGCTCAAGTTCACTAATGAAAGACCTTGAAAGAAGCACTAGCCCTGCAGCATTATTTATTGCTCTTTTAAATAAGCGTCCATATTTTATACGATTTATTTCTTTTAATATTTTCCAAATGATTGGCTTATCAATTATCCTCCAAAAATAATTACCTTTTTTATTCGCCAATATAATTTCTCTATACCGTTTGTTTAGACAAGAAACACAATTATGATGAACAGTAAATACTCTTATACCCTTCTTATGTAACGGTTCTACAAAATCAGTAACATGTTTATAAATACCTCCCTGATTGAATATAACAGTTATTTGTTTTTTTTTAATTAGCTCCAAAACAAATTCTTTATTTTTAATTGAATTTATCTTATCATCTAGAAGATATAGTTGTCTATTATCCGTACCTGCTTTATTAACTGGTTTTTTTTGCAAAGTCAGAAACCATACTGAATAACCACGCTTTTGAAATTCTTCTGCTAAAGTAAAAGTCACTCTTTGAACTCCTCCTTCTTCAGGTACAATAGGAAATTGAGCTATAAATAAAATATTTATCATTTAAGAATTCAACTTTTTTTCATTTTTAATATAAAAAAGATAAAAATATAGGTCAGCAACTCCCATTGTTCCATAACCAACAAGTAAAGCTTGCGAGAAAACCTCCAACCTATCTTTAGATTCTACATCTTCAACAAAAATAAAAATTGCCCATGCTGAAATTCCTAATATTTGCGAAATAAGACGATGATGATTCTTTTTTAGCACCAAATAAATATTCGCAAATATTGTGACTGTACTAATAGGAGCTACTAAAAGCATCCATTGAGCAGCCTCTGTACCTTCTCTATATTTCGGTAATAAATGATCCACTACTATAGGCATTAATGGCCATCCAATTAAAATAATAAGTAAATATGCTGCTAATGATATATATATATAATTTAGAGGCATCTTAAGTAAATATTTTATTCCAGCCCCTTTACCATATGCCATACTCATTTGCGGAAATGTTACTGAACTTATTGAATTATTAAAAGTAGAGAGCATGTTTTGAACTATGGTAGCAATAGCATAAAGTCCTAAACCTACAGCTCCTGTCATTGATAATATTAGTGTACGCTGAAAAGTAGGCCATAAACCTGTAATGTTTGAGACAAAATACATTGGTGCACCTACTCGAAAAAGTTCTTTAAAATTTTTCGTAGACCAAGAGGCTTTAACCTTCAATGGCTTCCATTTTTCTGTAAAGTATCCATCTACAACGGCTAACAAAACGGCTCTAATACACAAACCATAAAAAAGAAAATGATATACAAAAATTAAGGATACAACTGTTACTGCAGAAAGTATTAATTTAATTTTTGCCAGTTTATTAAAATGCTCATTTGAGCGGTATAAAACCTTTAGGTATTTTGTGATGTACAATCCTTGAAAAGAGGTTATACCTACGACTATACTACCCGCAGAAAATATATAATTATCGTGATAATAATAATATATTCCTACCACGAAAGAGAGTACAACTATTAATATACCACTATAGAGGGTAAGAAATTTAGCAGTTGCGGTTAATCTCCTGGCGCTTTTATATTTTCCTCTTCCCCATAAATATGGAAGTTCACGACTTAATCCACTAGGAATGCCAATCTGTACGAGAATAATATAAGATGTAAATATTGAAAGGGCATTAAACTGTCCTAATTCCTTTGGTAATAACCATCTAGCCACTAATAAGCCACTGATAATATTTACTATACTGAAAAGGAAATTGGAGCTACTTACGGCTGCAATCATTCCTCCTGTACCTCCTATTAAAGGCTTAAAGAATTTTTTCAATGAAATTTTATTACTTCTCTTATTTTTTCGTAAATAAAGTTCTGACCTACAGAATTTATATGATGATGATCATCCAAAATTCCATTTTCAGGTATTGCTTCCATATCTATATATTGACTCTCATTTTTTAAAATATTATTATATATTTCAACAGACTTTTTTATTCCTGGGGCTTTTTTATCATAAGCTTTAGAAATGGGCAAAATGCCTATTGCATAAAATTTAGCCGTATTTAACCTGGTTTTTATTATTTTTAATGATTTCGTGAATAGAGTCGGACTCACATAATGATGCTGTCTATATCTTCTTAAAAAATTTACCAAAGGCTTTGAGAAACGCATTAATTTTAATTTTTTTAACAAGGCCATCTCAATTTTACCAAAAGCACGCGGGGCTGCATCAACAATACCGCATTGAAGAATCACAATCTCAGCCTTAAGTATCTCATAGTATTTTATTTGGCTTAAAATATCTACGATTGATGCCCCACCAATACTTAAAGAAACCACTTCATATTGTGGAAGATTTTTTTGAAGCTTATATATATAGGTTTCCTCCCAATTCACTTGTTCATTATTAAACTTTCGTGGTAATGCAACAGAATCTGTAAGTATTAAAATTATTGGTCTAGGATCTAACGTGTTGGGCATTTTTAGTAAACAAAAAGTTATAATCTTTCAACCTTCTCCCAAAAAGAGGGCATGGAATGATATACTGTTCTGACATCAGTTTTTAAAAGATTAAAATAGGATACTGACTTATGTCCCATCAAAGCACCATAATATAAAACAGCTGAAACATTGCCCAATAAACATATATTTTTGGAATTCATAAGTACTAGTTCTATATATTCGTTATTCGAGAGATACTCTACCTTGAAACCCTGACTAGATAAAATATTTTGTAAATTGTTATTTATGTTTCCTTTTGGTCTTCCTTTTATATAAATTTTATCTTTTTCAGGATACTTCTTTTTGATAACATCTGTAAATTTTAATATTGCTTCGGATTCAATATTATAATCAATACTGTAGGCTCTTGTATAGCTATCTTCTATCCAAATCAATTCGTTATTAAATGCACTAATATTAAAGTCATAGATGTATGGTTTTAATAATTCAAAAGATAAAAGCTGTTTTTTTTCACGTGGCGCATATTTATAGGAATTACCAGAAAACCCATAAAATTTTACTCCACCAAATGAATAATAACAGTTGGGATTAAATGGAATAGACATTAATCTTGAGTTATAGCCACTTAATATTTTCGTCAGTAAATTAAATGAGCTTTTTAATCCGTTACTCTTGGATACTCTCCACGGCTCGTTTCTAAATATGGCAGTGTATAACGTAAAATCATCCTCGTCAGAATAACAAGTCATCCCCTCCTCAATGAAATTGAAGTTTACACAATTTTTATTCGTTGCAATTATTCGTTGTTGATAAGACATTAAATCGAAAAAAGCTTCAAATTTTTCTCCATCAGTAATTTTATCAATATACTTATCGACCACCTTTGGAAGATTAGGTTTAAATATTTTTTGAAAAATATTTCGATGGTCTAGATTTTCATATTGCGTAAATTTATTTAGTGGGATCTTAAATTTGTTAGTATAGAATATTACCTCTTCATTTGGCAACTTCAGCTTTTCTATTACAGCCAATGCAGACAAAAAAGTAATAGGTGAATGAACAGTAAATAAATATCTCACCCGAATTGCCCTAATAGCCAAATATTGAATTTAACAATGTGATTTCTTTGGGTAGATCTTTTAATTGAAATAATTCTTCCCTCTGATGTAACCACTTTTCTACCTGTTTATAAAATCCGGGTTTATAATTCTGATCCAAAGAATAGTCTTCATCAACTAAATCTACGGCAAACCCACCGCTTAATTGTTGGTGTAACACCTCCATTGGACTAAATAATAATCTTCTTTTGTTCGTCATTATTTCAATATTCCATTTACCAGGAGCGCCCCAATCCGAATGGTAAGAAAAAGGGATTCCATTTTTTGTTTCTCCTATTCCTGTAAAAACTGATCCGGCTTTATGCCAACCAACAGCTTTTCCATACTGTTTACTCTCTAACCATGCAGGCTCTCCACCAAGATAGAAAGCAGTATCTATTACATGACTGGAGTTTGCTATTCCCCAGAATCTTGTAGTTTCTTTACTATAGTTTTCCGGATCAATTCGAAAAACCGCTTCGGAAAAATTAAAATGAAAAGAAGAAACTGAACCATCCTTTAAGATCAACTCCTTAGCCTTCTCTACCGAAATATAGCTTCGCCTATTAAATGCTACATGAACGAATGCATTATTTTCAGCAGCCTTTTGTACTAATAACTTTGCCTCGTCCTCAGAATATGTCAATGGCTTTTCTACCAAAATATACTTACAACCAGAGTCTAAAAGTAGATGAGTTGCTTCTGCCAAAAAATCTATTGGTGTAGCTACTATTGCATATTTCGGTGGTTTTGGGTTATTCAACCAGTTTCTTATACCTCCAGAATATGCCTTAATATTAGGATATGATTCTTTTATTTTATTAACATTATTTTCTCCACGACCCACCACAATAGCCGTATGTCCTATTGCTTCTATTACTTTTACGTATTCAGATGCAATTGTACCTGCACCTATAACCAAAATGTCTATGTTATTGGACATATATCACTTTTTTCAGAATTGTACATATTATAATGATCAAGCAAAGTTTCTAAAAATGGTAAATGTGCTTGTTTTGATTCATGATAGCTCGTTAATTCACAAGTACCCGATTCAAATAATTCTTTTGCTACCAAACGAGTCAATTGGCTCTGATATAATGGAATAAATTCATGTTCTTTTAAACTTATAGTCTTATCTATTTCTTCATGCCACATTTTCTTCAAGCTCTCAGCTATAACAAATCGGGATGAAGGTGTAGAAATTCTTACTGATACATTGGTAGCATGCGATTCAAAGGAAGTTAATATAAGGTTATTGTGATTTATGGTGGATCCAGATAAACGGCCAGAAAAATCTATAAATCCTGATCTTTTACTTTTGATAAAGCCTTCACTTAATAAATTCACCCAATTATTTACAGGCTCACCTGTAAGCCACTGGAATAAATCTATGAAATGAATTCCATTACAGCCTAAGCCCCAATTATTTCCAACCACCTCCATTTGAACAGACTCATTCTGTTTTAGGACAGATTTAACTTTTTTATAGGATGCAAACATCCTTCGAGGGCAATTGACATAACAACTAGTACCCGTTTCATCTAATCTCTTTTCTATTTCTTCATACTCGCTCAGGCGCTGAAACAAAAATTTTTCAAGTATTAGATATTTCACAGAAAATTTTTCTAGAAGATTTTGAACTATAGTAAATCTAATATTGGCATTAGTTGCCACTATAACTAAATCGAGATTTTGAACTGTTAACTCGTCCAGTGTATTAAAATACTTTACTTCATGCTTATTTTGATTAATTTGTTTTAATCTTTCACTAGCTAGTTTTTTTTGATCATCCGAAGGATCGACAACAAATAAATTAACTCTCGCCTCAAGTAATGCTAATGCCTGTAGGTGTCTTGTTCCTAATTGTCCGGCTCCTATTACTACAATATTTTTCATTTTTAAAATCAAAAGTTTATTTTACCTATTGACGACACATTTCAATATTAGGGAAATCAAGATTTAAAATTTATGGAATGGAATTATTTAGAAAAAAACTATATAGCTGTCCAGCCTCCATCTACCACCAAATTGTGACCAGTTATATATTTTGCCTCTTCAGATAATAAAAAGGATACTGCAGGTGCGATATCTTCAGGATTTCCCATTCTTCCCATTGGAACACGATTATTATAAGCCTTTACAAAACCTTCATGTTGATTATTAAAGATCCCACCAGGACTTATACAATTAACACGAATATTAAATTTTCCATATTTAGATGCGTAGTATCGAGAAACATTTATTACTCCTCCCTTGATTGCAGCATAAGCTGCAGGTGGCTCCATTGAAGTTCCTTCATAAATTTTAAAATCATTTCCAACAATTCCATATATTGAAGCCATATTCACAATACTACCTTTACCATTCTGTTTCATTACATTAATTACTTCTCTACAAAAGTTAATATAACTATTTAGCTGCCACTCGATATTTGTACTTAATGAAGTAGAATCCATTTCTGCAAAGCTTTGACCCCAATCAGAAGTTCTTGGGTATGCATTATTAACTAAACCATCTATTTTACCAAAATGAGTTACAACTTGATCAATAGCTTCTCTTATCTCATCAATGGATGTCACATCACAACTAAAAGTTCCGTTTTCTAAATTACTAACAACATCTTTATCAAGGTTAATAACAATTGCCTTTTTATTACCCAAATCTTCAACTATGGCCTTTCCTAAAAGACCACTACCTCCTGTTACTATTATTATTTTATTATTCAACATATTTTTCGTCTAAACATAATTCTAGGGTTTTTACTGAATTAAATATATCATTCATAAATGATTTACCATCCTTTAATGTTTTAATGAAATAATCTAATTGAGAATCATATGTTTGTATCATTTGTTCAGTACTGTAAAAAATGACTTCACCTTTACCATTAATAATTTTATTATCTAAAAGATCAGCATTCCAAACATCATCTTCAAAAATAATTTCAATAGTACGTTTTGGAAATTTCCTATAATAATTTAGTATTATAGAAGCATTAAAATTTTTATATTTCATCCAATAATGAGCACAATCATATGAATCAATATTTAAATCTGATACTTTAGAGAAAAAGGGAGATGATTTTTCAGGTAATCCAAATATATAAATGAGATAATCCAATTCATGTATAAGGTCGAGGTGGACTCCACCTCCCAAATCTTTTTTTGCACTATAAATTTTTGTATAGTCTCTACCTATTCTCCAGTCAGGTAAGTAAGACCCACAATAAGCTTGAATTTCATGAACTTTTTTTTCCTTAATATTATTTTTCAACCATAATATTAATGGGTGAAACCTTAGATTAAAAGCGGTGTAGGTGCGGATATTTTTCTTCCTTATTTCATGCAATAACGGTTCAACCCCAGCAATCGACATGAATGGTGGCTTCTCTATAAATAATGGTACACCAAATTGAAGACTTTGTTTTACTGTTAAATAATGTTCACTAGTTGGATTACAAATCATTATAAAAGAAAGGTCCTCAGGAACATCTTCCCAACTAAAAACATCTGTTACCCCTTCAATACATCTTTCTGACTTACCAGATCTTAATGCAAATAAATTAAAGTCCAGTGATAAATTATAAAAAGCGTTTATATGCTTTTGAGCAATTGATCCTAATCCAATTATCAGTACCTTCATATTTTAAAATCAAGTAAATTTTCACGAATCATAATCTCCATAATTATAAAATCATGTGGTTCATCAAGATCAAAACATATATGAGGTACTACATATGCCATTGATTTATCGGTAATACTAATTGGATGATTTTCATCAAAGAATATTCGTCTAAAAATATAAAATGAAGCATTCATATCATATACCACTGGGGCTTGCTGACGGGATTTAAATTGATTGCCTCCATTCACTAAGTTTACATAACAAGAATCTTTTTTTTCGACCATATTAAAATATGGATTTCTTGATGCTGGACTGACTGAAAAAATATTCTTCGCTTCATGATTTTCTCTCAGAGATTGAAATGCTTCTTCAATATCCTCAACAGTCCTAAAGGGTGAGGTAACATCCATATCTATGATAAAATCATAGCGACAATCATTTTTCTTTTCTTGATATACTAGTAAATCATTTATAGCATCTATTTTTCCAGCAGTATCAGAAGCTAGAAATGTTGGCCTTGTATAGTCAGTATTCAGGCCATGAGAGGCAGCTACTTCCTTTATTGTATCATTATCTGTACTCAATGCGAAATCTGCATTATATTTTTTTGCAAATTCTAACCCAACCCGAATACTATAAGCAATTAAAGGAATACCATTTAATGGTTTTATGTTTTTACCTGGAATTCCTTTAGACCCTCCTCTCGCACATATAGTAATTAATATCTTCATTAGAAATTTAAATGCTTTATATCTTCCTGTGCTTTTTTATAATCTTTTGGTTTACCTATATCTAACCAATATTGACGTAACGGATAAGAAATAATTTTCTTACCCTCCTCTAAAAACTTTTGCATAAGATCTGTGCTATTATAAAAGCTTTCATTGGGAATTTGCTTCAAGAGCTCTGACCTAATTAAATAAATTCCTCCATTTGAATAATAAGTGTAGGTTGGTTTTTCTGTAAAAGACAAAATATTATCCCCAGAAGTCTCTAATACAGCATAAGGAATATCCACGTCATAGGGTATGGTGACTACTGCCATATCAGCTTCTTTTTTAAGGAAATCAAGAAAAAAATCTTCATAATCAATAGTAGTCAACAAGTCTGAATTTGTTATTAAAACATAATCATGTTGAAATGCTTGTATTTTGCTAACTGCACCTATTGTCCCTAATGGCTTATTTTCGTAAATGTATTTAATAGAAATTCCTCTTTCTTTTCCATCTCCCAAATGTTCTTGTATTTGATGGCCAAGATAATTTAACGATATCCAAAAATCGTCTACACCATATTTTTTCAAATGATCTATCCCATAATCGATTATAGGTTTTTCCCCTATTTGCAATAGAGGTTTTGGAGTATTCTCTGTTAAAGGTCTTAATCGAGTTCCTTTTCCCCCAGCCATTATTATAGCATCAACAGGTAGGTAAGATTTTAAGAAGCGAAAGTTTATTAAATTAATAATTTCATGGCCTTCATTTAGTACTGGAATTATTTTAAAATTATTTTCTCTTAGTGATATAACTTCATCTATGCAGTAAGATTTTTTTAAGATGTATTTTGGATTAGGCTGAATAAATTCTTCTACTTTATCATCTGTAGTCAGTCCTTTAAGTAAGCCTCTTCTTACATCACCGTCAGTCAACGAACCTATAAGCTTATTACGTTCATCCACAACGAATAAAATAGCATCCTTTGCAAGTTTATTTAATTGTTCCAAAGCTTTATGAATCAATTTATCTCTCTCGATAAGGTGATCACTAAAATTAGTTTCCATTAATCTGCTTATGATGTTTTAGTGTGTTAACTATCTCTTGAGCTGTATTTTTACCCTGATATATATTTTCACCTGAATAATCTTCAGTTTCTGCTAATTTATTAGCGGTTGATATAATTTGATTGCTTTTAAAAGGGATATCTATAATATTATCACTTTGTAATCGTCCTTTTTGCCTATCTCCAACATTTATTACGTATTTTCCAAATGATGCTGCTTCTACTATCCCACTAGAGGTATTACCAATAAGAAATCTGGCGTTTTTCAACGCAGAAAAATAATTAATCCTCCCAAAATTTTCTACTAGTGTAAATCTTTCAGGTAATTCATTTTTCAGTTCTTTATTAGCTTCCCTGTATATTGATCCTGCAGCATCAGCATTAGGTAAAGTAATAACTATATGATATTTAGAACTTACAGTTTTTAAAGATTCTTTCATTTCCTTGGCAAATCCGATATTCTTATTATAACCTACAGTTTCGGGATGAAAAGTCACTAGTATAAATTCTTCATCAGGAATATTAAATTTTTTTCTTACCTCTTGCCATTCTGGTAGTTGAATCGTATCTATATCATCTAAACTTAATGCTCCTACATTATAAATATAATTAGTACTATTTATTAAATTTTCGACACGTTTTTTAAAATAATCAGTCGCCACAAAATGAATTTTTGATGCTAACGTTATTTGATGTCGATAAATATTATCTAAGGCTCCTAAAGTAGTTTCGCCGCCATGAATATGTACTATTGTTACTTCGAATGGTATAGAGGCTTGTACAGCGGCGGACATTTCATATCTATCACCTAGCGCAATCACGAAATCAAATGACACAGTAGACCAGAATTTACTAAATTCTTGAATAATACTTCCATATCCCTCTGATATGCTTTTAGGATCATCATGCTCAGGCATTCCATAAACATAATGTAATTCGCCAAAGTCATTCTGCCTGATTTCATTTGCTGTATCTCCATGCTTTGACAACAAGTGCATGCCAAAAACAATAATATGCAAATCAACTTCTACATCATACTGTAACGCTCTAAATAATGGAGTATAAACCCCGTAATCTGCTCTTGAACTAGTGAGAATACCTATCTTTAATTTCTTTTTCACAATTATTTTATATCCTCTTGTGTAATCTGATAATACTTCGGGCGAGTAAATAATAACCTTTTGCCTATTATCTCATTCCAGCGCATTGGAGATATTCCGTTTCCTGGTCTTAAAGCAATAAGATGTTTATCCTCTAATATTTCTCCTGCCTTTAATTCTTCAACCAAATGAATGCTTTTTCTGGCAATTGGAATATTTTTTTCCTCACTTGTTGAAGGTACTTTTTTACCACTTCCACTAAGAGCCATTTCAACGTTTCGAATAGCCTTCACCATTTCCTTTAGCTCTTTAGGCTCTAGTGAACTCTTATGATCCGGCCCTGGAAGATTACGATCAAGAGTAAAATGTTTTTCAATTACACAAGCACCCAGAGCCACGGCAGCCACAGGTACCTCAATTCCAATAGTATGATCAGAATACCCAATTTTTATATCTAGTTGGTCTCTTATAGTGGTCATGGCTTTTAAATTAACGTCCTTCATAGGGGTGGGATATTCTGTATTGCAATGAAGTACAGTTATATAATTTTTTTCTAAAGTAAAAGAGGTTAAAACATCAAGAGCCTGTTTTATTTCCTGCAAGGTAGCCATTCCTGTAGATAAAACTACAGGTTTTTTTAACTGGCTTATTTTCTTTAAATAAGGATAGTTAGTGATTTCTCCACTTGGCACTTTAAAAAAATCAACTAAATCATTTATAAAATCTATACTTGGAAGATCAAAAGCCGTACTTAGAAATTTTATTCCTTTATTTTTACAATAATTGTTCAGCTCTTCAAACTGTGCATAAGTAAGTTCAAGTTTTTTCGCCATTTCTAACTGGCTTTCATTTTTGTCAGTTAGAGCTTTCTGATAAACTGCTTTAGCAGCATTTGCAGAAATATTCAGCTCAGATTTGAATGTTTGGAATTTGACATAATCAGCTCCAGCTTCTACCGCAACATCTATTAGATCTTTAGCTTTTTGCAAATCACCATTGTGATTTATACCTGCTTCTGCAATAATCAGCGTCTCGTTACTACTCATAAATGGATTCCAGTATTCGTTCATTAAATTTGTAAAAGATAAAAATTAATAAGATTATCTAAACCAATCCACCATTTAGATCTACTGAAGATCCATTTATGTAGCTATTTTCAAGTAATAATTTAACTGTCATAAATATATCTTGGGATTCACATAAAGTACCTGAAGGTATATTAGAAATAATTTGAGTTTTGAATTTTTCTGGCACTTCCTTTATCATTCCTAAATTGGAATACCCCAAATTAATATTATTAATTGTAATATTTTTAGCAGCATTTTCAGCAGCAACTGATTTAGAAAGTCCCCATAAAGCAGCCTTTGATGCTGCATAAGCACTAACACCTGGAGTAGGTTTTTGAGCAACCACAGAAGAAAAATTAATTATTCTCCCAAAATTTTGCTCTCTCATTACAGGTAATAAACATCTGATCATATTGTAGGAACCAAAAAGATTTGAATCAAATACATTCTTCCACTGATCAGGATCGCTTTTGTGTAAAAAAGAATTATAATTTACACCTGCACAATTGATCAGGGACAATTTTTTTAAATCTGACTCAACTGAATTAAAAAAATTTTCAATATCTATATAATTACGAACATCCAACTGATAATAATGATCAGAAAAGCCTGCTGGTTTAGTTTTATTATAAAAACCTATAACATCAGTATTTCCTTCACTTATAAATTCTTCCAACAAAAATCTTCCTATACCACGGGAAGCACCTGTAATAATTATCATAATTTATTAAATTTTAAATAATTTAACTCCATTGAAGAATTGAAGCACCATAAGTCCATCCGGATCCAACTGCAGCAAAAAGAATATTATCACCTTTTTTAATTTTCCCTTCATTATTAATTTCATCCAGTAGAATAGGAATGGTGCCTGCACTAGTATTTGCATATTTATCCATATTAGTCATTACCTTTTCCCATGGTAAATTAATTAATTCTGCAGTTTTTTCTAAAATTCTAATTGATGGTTGATGAGGGATCATCATTTTTATCTCCTCAATAGAAAGTTGTGCATCTTTTAGAACTTCATTAATTGCTATAGGAAGTACTTTAGTAGCTGTATTATAAACTTCTCGGCCGTTCATTTGAAAATAATGTAGACCTTTTTCAACAGTATCTCTACTACTAGGCATTTCAGCTCCTCCGGCGGGAATTGTATAATTCCATTTTCCTCGGCCGTCAGTATATAAACGAAAAGCCAAGAAACCTTCACCTAAATCATTATTAGATATAATTGCTGCCCCTGCTCCATCTCCAAAAAAAACAGCATCACGCCTTGTCCAATCAGTAATTCTTGAGAAAGTATCAGCACCAATTACTAGTACATTATCATAAACACCAGATGTTACATATTGAGATGCTACTGACATTGCAAACAAAAATCCACTACATACTGCAGCAATATCAAAAGCAACCGAATTATAAGCTTCAATTTTATCCTGAACTATTGCAGCTGTTGAAGGCGCTAATCTATCTGGTGTAGCAGTAGCCACAATAATTAAATCAATTTCATTTTTATTAATACCAGAATTCTGTAGTGCATTTAAAGCAGCCTTAGCAGCCAAATCACTTGTCGTTTCATTATCTGCCGCAATTCTTCGTTCGCGTATTCCTAAATTCTTTTGAATCCATTCATCATTTGTATTAATAACAGATTCTAAGTACTTATTCGTATATATCTTTTCTGGTACATATGACCCTGTAGATAATATTTTAACATTTCTTAAGAATTGTTTCATGAATTTTTGTTGATGACCTTGTTAATTAATTCAGAATAATCCGTCGGTATCAAATTTTGCTCAGCATACAAATCCTTCTCTAGCCTAAAAATATCCTCTTTTCTTCTTGATTTTACCTTTTTTGCAGGCACTCCCATATATATAGACCATGGTTCTGTATTCTTAGTAACTACACTTCCACTTGCCACTACTGTTCCTTCTTCAATAATTACTCCAGGATGAACAATTACATTTGTCGCTAATGTCGCATGCCTTTTAACAATAACATAGGATTTTTTAACTGATTGATATTTCTCAGGAAGTGTAGGGTTCGCCAGTCCTCCCCCATCAAAAAGAGCCGATCCAGTTATTAAACGCACACCAGCACTTAATCCACTAAAATCCTCTAAAATACACCAACCTCCACCACTAATACTTGAATGGGTTGAGATATGTATATGATTTCCCACATAAGTACCTAAACCTGCATTTATATAAGCATATTCACTAATAATTATATAATTATTTAAATATAAATTTTCTGGTTTAATTAGAGTAACAGGTTGATAAATATTTACTTCTACACCCTTCCTTCCGATATTTTCTTCGATATTCATTAAAATGATAATTAAATTTCACATATGTTAATAATAATTAATTACATTTTACTATCAAGATATTTCCCAGTTTCTAAATGTCCAAAATTTGGTATCATCTCATGAAACAACTCCACTATTTCTGATTTACTCCAAATTTTATTGTTTCGCATTTGATTAATTGCAGATTCAAAATATTCTAATTTTTTTGGATTAGAATTCAATTTGTTTTTTACAACTCCAACAGAAACAAACCTTTCCATATCCAAGTTTTCGTTTGCAGTATAAAATTCTTCAAATTGCTTTTCACCAGTTGTATCACTTTCAGTAAAAAGGCAAGGCCATTTTTCTTTTTGAGGAAGTTGCTTTGCTAACTTACGTGCTTCCTCCTCACTTTCACATTCATATGGTTCATAGCCAATTGACAGTAGATATCGCTCTGCAATTTCTGAAAAAGAAATCATATGAAGTTTTTCATTTAATTTTGGAAAAAAAATATCTCTATTTTCTCCACAAATACAAGATAATAAACAAAGCTGTCCCGATTCTTTTGGGGTTACAAAGTAACGTTTGATATCATGAGGGGCTACTATAGGTTGTTTCTTCTGAATTCTTTGATTAAAGCTATGCAAAAGTGAACCATCGGAAAAAGCTACATTAGCAAATCTGGCTGTAGAAATACTTATATCAATACTGCGTCTCATCAAGAACATCTCCATTATTCTTTTGGAACCTCCCATCATATTTACAGGATTGGCAGCCTTATCTGTTGATACACAAAAATATTTTTTAGCTTTAGCAGCAATCGATTGTTTTAGTGTTTTATCTGTATTAAAAATATTGACTTCTATCATTCGCATTAAGGTGAATGGATCTTTTTCACTACGCACATGTTTCAAAGCTGACAGGTTTAGAACGTAATCATATTTACCGTCAGCTTCTATAAAAGCATCATACTCCCACGAACCGATATCAAGCGCAAAGGTTTTAAAATCACCTTTTATATAGCCTAATGAACTTCGGATATCTCTGACTAATTCTACTATATTATTCTCACTAATATCGACAACATGTAACTTGAGTGGCTTTCGTTTAAATATTTCCTTGGTAACAGCTTGGCCAATAGAACCCGCTCCTCCTAATACTAGAAAGCTGGAAGTCTCTATGAGCTGATTTAATTCATATTCATAAACCGAAATATCCTTATGGAATAATTCCTCATGTCGCCCTATTAACTCTAAAATTTCCATTAATTCAAAATGATTCCTGATTGATATTTATATGCTGATAAAGCTTAAAAGTTTGTTATTTTTCATC
>JBPRGH010000073.1:0-1304 GCA_051418055.1 Candidatus Cyclobacteriaceae bacterium M2_1C_046
TACGGAGATACACAGAAAATATTTACTAATCCTGAAAAAGACCGAACTCAGAATTATATTACCGGACGATTCGGATAAAAATTTATGTATTTTATTAAAAAAATACGATCAGCATAATGGCATATCTAGACACGGAAATAAGTTTATTAAATGACGACATCCTTGAACTGATGTATCTCGTCAAGACACAATTAGAAAAAGGCAGGGAAGCCCTAATGGATTTTGATGAGGAGCTGGCTCATGAAATTACAGCTAACGAAAAGAGGGTAGATGCTCTTGAACTGAAAATTGACCGGGATTGTGAAAATATACTTGCCCTTTTTAATCCGGTTGCCGTGGATTTACGTTTCGTGATAGCTTCTTTCAAAATTAACTCAGATCTGGAGCGTCTCGGTGACCATGCCAACAGCATTGCAAAATATATACTGGATTTTGGCGGCCCGATTGATGAGGAGCTTATTAAAGAAATGCGCATTGATGAAATGTACGATATAGCCATCGATATGTTAAGCAATGTCTTCAGCTCCTTTATTGCTGAAGATACCCAACTGGCTCGAAAAGTATTCGCTAAAGATAAGACGTTGAATGAAATCAACCGGGAAGCATCGGCTGTTACTGCACAGCTTTTAGAGAAAAATCCAAAAGAAGCCCAGCAGTATTTGTATTTATTCTCCATCATAAGAAAGCTGGAGCGGGTGGGGGACCTGACAAAAAATGCGGCAGAAGAGCTTATTTTTTACATTGAAGCAAAGGTGCTAAAGCATAAGAAGAAAAAGTCGAATAACGGGGATAAAAACTCTGATTCTTAGCATTTATATTATATATAAGTAGTCGGGATAAATACATTTGGTATTAAGTTCAGCACAAAAATAATTGATCAGCACAGATATGAAACGCTTAGTATTGCTATGCTTTATGGTCATCGGTATGTGGACAAATTCGGCCATGGCACAGGTAAATATTGGAGAGACCGGGACAATTAAAGGAACCGTATTTGGAGACTTTTACTGGATTCCATTAAATCATAATGCAGAGTTTAAGGGGAATAACGGTTTCTGGTTTCGCCGTGTACGTTTTACCTACGACCGTGAGTTAAGCGATTCTTTTTCTAGCAGATTCCGGTTAGATATGAGCAGTGAAGGTGATTTTTTTACAAGCTCCAAAATAATACCCGAACTCAAGGATGCTTACCTCAAATGGAGTAACGAACAGCACTCAATATATGCCGGAATTGCCTCCGTGCCCACTTGGGCAGTGATTGAAGATGTTTGGGGTTATCGATCCGTGGAAAAGACGCCCCTTGA
>JBPRGH010000074.1:0-1928 GCA_051418055.1 Candidatus Cyclobacteriaceae bacterium M2_1C_046
AAGGTTTTGTTTGATTCTGTCAATGCAATGAAAGTTTATTTGCAATTTCGATGGCTTCTTTTGCAGATTCTGCAGATGCATCTGCCCCTATCTTTTCCCATAAATCAGACACGATGCGAAAAGGATATCCACCAACCATAATTTTAATCTCACCTGTCTGTTTATCTTCTCGTACTTTTTCAATTAGCTTAGCTGCCCTGTCGATATGCAAGGGCAAAGTCACGGATATTGCTAATATATCTGGTTTATATTCTTTAAGTGATTTAATTAGATGTTCGTCAGGCATATTTGCACCCAGATAATGAGTATCCCAGCCTTCTATTTCAAAAAAGTCGCTCACCATTCTGATCCCTATTTCATGAAGTTCATCAGCCACAGTACAAGCAACCATCTTTTTACCACTTTTATCCATAGAAAATATCCGGGGATATAAACTAGACATAATAAGCTGGGTTGCCGCTGTACAATAATGTTCATGGGCTACCGAAATCTTATTATTCTGCCAAAGAGCCCCAACTTCATACTGTGTCTTTTGAAAAATATGCTCATAAATTTCCCTGATGGATCGCTCCTCTTCTACTAATTCTTCAATAAGGTCAGCAGCTTTTTTACGCTTGCCATCCAGCAACAGATTAAGATAGGTTCTCGCTTCTTCTGCCAGTGGTTCGCCGGATTTCAAAAATGTTTTGCTGTAAGGATGGCTCTGTAATGATTCCAACCCGATATCAATAAATTCAACCAACTGTTGGGCGTCATCATCCGGCAGCTTCTGTTGAATCGCCTCTTTCAAAAAAGCGATGTTGTCTATGAGATCACTCTCGGGGATACCTCGTTCTTTGAGCATTGTTCGAGCCCAATCCAAATAATTACTGAATAAGGCGCTACTGTTAACCCGAATAGCCTGTTCTAAATAGCTGATATGATATATAGCATCGTCATAACATTTTTGCTTGCCTTTATCACCATACTGTTCTTCTAGTTCCGGATGGCGTTTAAAATGAAGATCCGTTACAACTTGAGCCAGCTCATGCCTGCTTTCCTTCAAATTTGAAACCAATGAATACTTGGGATCCATTCTAGGAAAAATTCGGTTTATGAAGTTATATGATCAAAGAAATCAAGTGAGAAACTGCGTTTCACTAGTTTTAATCCTTTTGGAATATTTTGATGTGATTCACTGCGATGGTGCTTGTGCCAATGATGAAATGACTCTTCGTCTTCCCAATGGGTAATTAACCAAAATTCAGCGGGATTATTTTGTGGTGATAATACATTTAGCCCTACAAAGCCGTCGGCATCTTCTACAAGTCCGGGCCTGTTTTTAAAAGCTTTGCGGACTTCATCTTCCATATTGTTTCTTACTTCAAACCTGCTGATTGCCGTGAACCCCATATGCTGTGTTTTGTTGTCAATTATTAATCACTCTATATAATTATAAGGCATATTCAATATCTAACAATTCCATGTTTTTATAAAGTGACATGCCCTGCATTATACTTCTAAACCATCCATTATAAATTAAACTTAGTAGGGCAACATTTCATTAATATGGCATATCATGACAACCACATAAATCACAAATCTTGTTACTTCACCCAAACGCTCTTCAAATTTCTCTGACATTATCTTGGTACCATTTAAAGGCATTATGCAAGTCTTGAATCGTTTCTTTTAGAAAGGCTTTTGATGATAAGGGACATCGACTTGATCAGGATCTGAAGCGATGTAATCCCATAATATTTCGACTAGGTATTTCCAAGCAGGAAATTGGAAAATTATTGGAAGGCAGCCTAGAGCCGGCTTAATACGACTGGAAATCTAAGGGTACCTAACGACCCCACGTTTAAGGTGCCCCGCACTTAATATCAATTAAAGTATTTCAGCAATTCTGCTAATTCTACATGTGCGGGGTCACCGATGACGCGCTT
>JBPRGH010000075.1:0-1219 GCA_051418055.1 Candidatus Cyclobacteriaceae bacterium M2_1C_046
GTTAGAAGCTGAAACAAGTTCCTTTAGACTTGCAAAAGTAAAAGTAGTAAATTAAGGATTGAAAAAAGAGTAGGCTAACTATAACGAGTTCCAGTTATAAGAACTATAAGCTGATTCAGTACCTACTCTTTTCCTAAATAGTAACTCAAATAGAAATTCGGGACTAAAGGCCCATTATTAAGGAATTGAGTCCTATTTAATTCAATCCATTCATAACTTAAATCAAAATTATGAAAAATTCGTTGACTTTTGTAGGTATTGATATCAGTAAAAACACATTGGATATCTGCTCTTTAAAGGGTAAGAATAAACTAATGAAGCGTATCGAGAATAATCAAAAATCGATTAAAGCTTTTTTTCGTTCCTCAGAGCCCCCACAATTAAAAGTCTGTTTTGAAAATACAGGCAGATATGGACGCAAGATTATTGAAGTCTTAATCTCTTTAGATATTAGTTTTTATGAAGTAAACCCTTTGCATTTACATAAAAGTATGGGCCTTACCAGAGGGAAAGACGATATTGTAGATGCCTTTAGGATTGCCAAATTTTTAGAGAAGAACTACAAAGATCTTAAACCTTATCAAAAGCCAGAACCCGGAATAGAAAAGCTGAAAGCACTAATGTCCCACAGAAATCTATTAATTAAGCAAAGAGCACAGCTAAAAGCAAAAAACAAGGAAAGCCTATTGATTGCAGATCTTAACCTGCCACAACTGGAAGAGCACGGAGTTGAGCTTATTAAATTACTAACGGAAAAAATAAAACAAACCGAAAAGTTAATAACTCAAGTTATTGAGCAAAATAAGGTATTGAAGAACCAATATCATTTAATAACAGCTATTCCTGGAGTAGGGCCTATTTTATCATGGAATATGTTGACTAAAACAAATGCGTTTAAGTCCATAACGAACCCACGTAAATTTGCCTGTTATGCAGGGGTGGCACCTTTTACAAAAAGTTCAGGGACTTCTATTTTTGGCAGAGCTTCCGTTTCTATCTATGCAGATAAAAGTATCAAGAAAATACTGCATTTAGCAGCAATGAGGGCTATCCAAATACCTTCTGACTTAAAACAGTACTACCATAGAAAAGTTAATGAAGGCAAAAATAAAATGAGTGTCTTAAATGCTATAAGAAATAAGATCATTCATAGAATTTTTGCCATCATAAAACAACAAGAAAAGTATAATATTAACTTGCAAGTGTCATAGAAATCAGC
>JBPRGH010000076.1:0-3214 GCA_051418055.1 Candidatus Cyclobacteriaceae bacterium M2_1C_046
ACAATATTTCAGTATGTAGAAGGATGGTATAACAGGGAAAGAATTCACTCTTCAATTGATTATACTTCACCAATGGAAAAAAGCAAACAAACACTTAAACTAGTAGCTTAATATTTTGTCCAGTTTTTTGTTGCAATTCCATTGGTATTCCTGATTCTAATGCTCATCGATTCGACCTTCGGTTTATTCTAAAACATGAGTTAACAGAGTTTCATCCTTTGCTCATTTTGCTTCACAGGATAATACTTTTCATTTTACAAATGCTTATATTTATTTAATAGTCTATGAAATAAGTATATGAAGTACAAAGGGATCCTTTTCATAACATTCATATCAGCTATGTTTTTAAGTTGCTCTTCAGATGAGCCGGTTGAGGATCCTGAGCTTCTGTTTTCAGCAGATGCTTCTCTATTTAAGGATAAGTGGATTATTATCACAAATGAAAGTGGTAGCGTCTTAGACTATAAGCAGGTAACTGAAGAAAGCACCCTGCTGGAGTTTATTGGCGTTTCGTCAGACCAAACTGTGTCCGTTACATCAGTTTTCATTCTTTCTGATGTGCAGCAAATTACGCTGCAAACATATCAGGGTCTTCCAAAAGGCACAAAATGGAATGATCAATTTATCCCAAGAACACCCACACCATATCCTGATATTATCGGTACAGCTGATGTTACAATTGAGAATTATTCTGATGGTATAGATCCACGTTGGTCGTTTTTCTTTAGTGATGGATATTCGGCATATAACGGTATCCTGGAGGCGGAATCCGACAGATTTGAAGGTTCCTCTTTTAAAGGTAGATTAAAGCTGAGATCCCAGAACTCTGATATCTTAGTTACCACTTATTTTGAAAGTGTACCTGTGTATTACATTATAGAAGATATAAAGCCCGGGGATAATATCACCATTGATTTCACCTCTTTTTCAACCATGAAAACCATCTCTTTAAATAAAAAAGCCAGTTCCGGACATTATGTGCGGGGATTATTCGAGCCAGACGCAGCTCCTTCAGATGCTCTTTCGGATATCCTTACCTGGCAAAATTCTAAATCAACAGATCAATCTCAACCTCAGGTGCTGGGATATATTGAAGGTTATAATTATTATTCATTAGGAGTTTCACATATGCCAGATTGTTGCAATAGACCTTTTAAAATGTTCCACTACCTGGAGCTAAGCAGCACTATTCCTGCATCCATCACCATTCCGGAATTTGAATTGGAGGTTTTAAATAAATCTGTAGAAGATTTTAGCTACCATTTCAACCAATCTTATTCTTCAAAATTCGCGTACTTCAGATATAATGATGAACCTCTTATTATTTCATGGTTGGTTAACACACCACCAGAGCTGGAGTTTATGCTTCCCCAGATTCCCGGCGAAATTTTAAAAGAGATCCCACAGCTTGAAAATTTGGGCAAGATGGATAATAAAATACTCCAGTTTACCGACCATCTGGATGGTTCCTCTTATCTGGATGTAATCAACAGCCGTATTCAAGGTATTCCCATTATAACCAGCAGCGATTATATCTACTCCATTAATCAATAATGATCTTACTTATGAACCATTAAATTCGTGCAATCCGTCAGGATTAGCAGGTTTTCTCAGACGATGATTCTTATAAATAGCTTTTAAAGCTGGAGATTTCAGATATACCCATCATCATAAATAAATACCACATTCCAACTCTTTTATAGAAATCAGGGTCTTTAGTAAAAGATCAGATGTCATGAAAGTATCAGTATTACTATTATCGTTTTTAATTATCCCGGCATTATTTTCATCTTGTGAGGAACCTGAAATGTCTTCTTCAAAAACATGCATGCAACCTCCTTCAGGAGAATTAAAGACTGATCTTATAAACCTTTCATTTGCAACTTTTACAGATTATGAGAAAATTGAGATACTTCATTCCGAAGAGTTTGTAGAAATTCCAAAAGACGGCATCCATGATAATATTTATAACTGGATCTACCTGGAAGGAGATGGTCCGGTTGATACAATCCGGATGACGACTGGTGGAAACTTAAAAGAATATCCTGTTGAACTTTTTGAGGATGTGAAGTGGGAACCAGGAGGAGCTTATATTATTTATGATCATGAGGATTCAGCAACATATTCCACTGGAGAAGACGAGAATAAAATTTATAAGATCCATGAGTATGAAAAATGCGTGGACCTTATCCTTTTTGTGGGTGATTGAATTTCTTTAATCCTGCTAATCCTGCAGCTGGAGCCGTGTCGGAGACACTCATTTTCATAGTATAACCCAATGTTATTCGTAGTGTTCCGCAGGATCACTACGACCCTTTTATGGGACTGACCAATGAAGCACAGGGTCTCTGACCCGGCTAAATCACCTCTAAATTTCATTCTTATCTGCACTTTTATTATTTTCCCGGAACCAATAAAATTTAATTTTTGCAGCATGTCAACCGGTTATAAAATCAGAAATCAGGCAGGGATATTTTATTTAACCATCACAGTTGTAGAATGGATAGATGTTTTTACAAGGGATTCCTATTGTTATATCATCGTCAAAAGCCTTAACTATTGTATAGAAGAGAAAGGGTTAACTGTATATTCCTGGGTAATTATGAGCAACCATCTCCACTTAATAGTTTCATCTAAAAACGGTGATCTTTCGGATGTTATAAGAGACTTCAAAAAATTCACAGCCTCAACAATATTAAAAGAAATAGACACTAAATACGAAAGCAGACGGAACTGGATGATGTGGATTTTTAAATCAAAAGGAGAAAAAAACAGTAGAAACAAAAAATATCAGTTCTGGAAACAAGATAATCATCCTGAAGAACTTGAGACTAATGCGTTCAAAGATCAAAAACTTAATTATATACATATGAACCCCGTAAAAGCAGGAATTGTGGATGAGCCTGAGCATTATAGGTGGTCAAGTGCCAGGGATTATGCCGGGATAAAAGGTTTGGTGAAGGTTGAGTTTCTTTAATCCTGCAATACTGCAGCTGGAGCCGTGTCGGAGACACTCATTTTCATAGTATAATCCTTAGTCTCCCTGCGGTAAGACTAAGGATAACTTAAGCTCATGTTGTCTCATGAAATACGTTGACACAAAAATTGTGGATAACTTTCTTAAATTAGTTTATTATGACTACAGAAGAAAGACGTAGAAGAAGATTTAGTGAAGATTTCAAGCAAGAACAAGTAAGGCTCATCGAGAGTGGCA